>CAVQPV010000035.1:0-103936 GCA_963714715.1 Pirellulaceae bacterium
GCGCCGCAATCCCTTTGGGGAACTGCTACGCGAAGAACGCGTCCAGGTCGCGGTCGTTGATGTCGGTGCGATCGCCTCTCATGTTCAGCAGCCGCACACAGCAGTCCAACTGATTGGTGATTGCGGTCGCGGCAAGACGACTCGCATGTTGGTGTTGGCTGAGGCAATCGATGACTCGGCGTACGTGTACCTGCCCGAAGACGAACCGTGTCCGGCGATTCCCGCCGGCGCACCGTTGCTGATCGACGAGGCTCAGCGGCTGCCGCGAGCGGTTCGTCGCCAAGTGTTTGCCTCGGGACTCCCACTGGTGTTGGCGACCCATCGTTGTCTACGCCGCTCGCTGGAACGTGCCGGCTACCAGGTCCAGACCCATTACATTGGGCAAACGAATGACGCGGCGCTGGTCTGTGAACTGCTGAACAAGCGGATTGAGGCGTCGCGATTGAACTCCGATGGTGAGCTTCCCCAGCTAACGCCCGAGGAGGCTTCCGTACTGGTCAATCGGTTCGGAAGCGACATTCGAGCGATCGAAAGTTACTTGTACGAAGTGGTTCAAACCCAAGTTTTCAGCCATGGCGAAATGCGATTTATCGATCCAGTTGGATGATCCAAAAACAGTCTATCCCGGCGGCGGAAAGATTTCCGGTGTCGTTCGCGTTGCGCAGACAAGGACGTGAATTGCAAGGGATTGGAGGTGAGTTCCGTTTGGAAAACGCACGGCCGCGGAAACGTCGCCACCGGGACGGTTGATAGTCAAACCGTTTTTTCCGGCGAATGGCGAGCCGGTGAAGAAGTCGAGTATCGCTTTGAGTTGAACATCGGTCACTGGCCGCCGAGTTATCACGGGCACTACCTGAGTATCGATCATTACGTCGACGCCCGCGCCAAAATCCCCTGGGGTTTTGACCCCAAGGCTTCCGAACCGTTTCTGATGCGACCGACGTGTGGAGCCGACGAAGCAAAAATCTCCCACCAAGCCACAGAAATCAGTGGCCCGATTGGCTGCATCATTGGTGCGGTGGTCATGGCCGCCTTCGTGGGCTTTGGGATTGCGATGCTGGCCGCCGTCGGTTTCTTCATGCTATTCATCGTGCCGATCGGCCTGATCGGCGGTGCCATCTGGTTCATCAAATTCTTTCTGCCCAAGTTTGCACTGGGGGAGGTGTCCTGCGAATTTGAGCAAGAAACTGTCGCGCGGGACACAGATCAACGGTGCCCTGGTGATTCGGCCGAAAAAGAATGTGTCGATTAACGGCATCACGATGAAGCTCGAAGCACGCGAGGAAGTTGTCAGCGGCAGCGGCAGCAATAAGACCACCCATCGCAATGTCTTCTTGGAAAAGGAACAAACGTTACAAGCAGCCACGGTATTGCAGGCGGGTACCGAACATCGCTTCCCGTTAGATGTGACGTTGCCAAATGACGCACCTTATTCGGTCGACTTGAGCGACAACGATTTGATTTGGCAGGCGAAAGTCCGTGTCGACATCCCCAAATGGCCTGATTGGACCAAGGACTTGAAGATCGTGGTTGCCCCGTCGGGGGAAGCGGAGACCAAGCGCGCAACCGCAGATTTCATCGCCGGCGACAACGGCTGCTCCCGAACCGATCGGCGACGGGATTACGTTCGCGGAAACAGCACAGCACATTTGGTCGGTTCGCAATGATGTGGAACAGGTCGAAACGCTGGTCGAGGCTGTTTCCGGGTTGACTTTTCAAATTGAGGCGTTTGTTGAACGACGCTTGTTGTACAGCGGCGAGGAGGACCCCCATTTGTACGAGGACGGCTACGCGGTTTGGGCCCATCACACCGAGCCTCCCTTGCCGATGGTTTTTTACGTACCCCACGAGTTGGCCGATGAGTTCGAGCAGGTGGGGCGTGATCGCTGGAGCGGTCGGGGGACGATCGTGGGCTGGGACCACCAGCACCGCCGATTGCAGGTCAAGTTGGAACGCCCGGCAGGCTGAGTTTTTGTCGATGGTTCTCAAAGTTGCCCCGCACGCCTAAACTCCCAGCTGTTGTAGGCCAGGACCTTTCCTGGTGATGCAAAGAATGCCAGGACGGGTCCTGGTCTCCGCCTGACTGCGAATTGGATCCATGCTCTCGCCCCGCGTATTGATACTGCGTGCCCCTGGCACCAACTGTGACGAAGAAACCGCCTTCGCATTCCAGCTTGCCGGCGCCCAGGCCGAGCGAATACATGTCAATCGCTTGATCGAAAATCCGGCGCTGCATGATCGATACCAGATTCTCTGTGTGCCGGGTGGATTCAGTTACGGTGATGACATCGCGGCGGGCCGGATCTTGGCAACACGGCTGCGACGGCATCTTGCCGACATGGTCGACAGCTTTGTGCACGGCAAAGGCGATCGGCTGGTGCTGGGGATTTGTAATGGGATGCAAGTCTTGATGCGTCTGGGTGTGTTGACCGAAGGCGTGGGCGAAAATGGCAGAGCACCGGCGACGTTGACCTGGAACAATCACGGCCGCTTTGAAGATCGCTGGGTCCATCTGGCGGTCGATCAGACTCCCTGTGTCTTTTTGAAAGACATCGCGCACCTGTATTTGCCGATGGCGCATGCGGAGGGAAAATTCGTTGCCGAGAGTGAATCCGTCTTAACTCAACTACGCGGGTCAGGCCGTCTGGCGATTCGCTACACCGACGGCGACGACGGCAAAGTGCAGGAGGATGTCTTGCCGTTTCCTGCCAATCCGAACGGAGCCGACGCCAACGTTGCGGGTGTTTGCGACGCGACTGGCCGAGTTTTCGGTTTGATGCCGCATCCCGAAAGACACATCGATCCGACGCATCATCCGTTTTGGACGCGTCGCCATGAGCAGCCCGAATATGGCGACGGATTTGCCATGTTCAAGAACGCGGTCGATTGGTTCGCGTAGGGTCCGGTTCAATCTCGCCCCCGCTCGGCGGAGGTCTCCGACCTCGCCGTGATCCCGACCGCAGGTCTCCAGCATTCGATCCTCGAGAAGTTTGAGCAGCGCGATATGGCCACCGTGAATGTTGATCGGGAGTCCTTCGGTCCATGAGGTGCGGGGTCGGAGACCCTCGCACAGCGGGGAGGTGCGGGGTCAGGAGACCCTCGCACAGCGGAGGTCCATGAGGTGCGGGGTCAGGAGACCCTCGCACAGCGGGAGACCTTCGGTCCATGAGGTGCGGGGTCAGGAGACCCTCGCAGCGGTGCATAGGCCCGGTTCAATCCAAGTGAATGTCACAGGAGTCGTTTTCACACGACTTGCCGGCGAGTTTGTAGCGGCGTTTCGCGACTTGGCCGTACAACCAACGCCACAGATTCGCGGTCCCCGGCAGATGAAGAATCGGGACGAAGATCCACAGCAACGGTAATCGGCGTGAAAGATAGCGAACCGCATCACCCCCGCCGTGCCGGCGACCTCTCTGGTCGATCACGTACATCTGCTCCATCAGCTGATCACGCGTCAGGTCCGGATATCGCTCGGCCACCCGGGGATCGTGCAGCGAGATGAAGGAAAGCCGATTCCCAAAGCAGTCCAGCCGGCTGAGATGACCGACCTGAGAGCGGCAGAAATTGCACTCACCATCGAAAATCACGACATCCGTGCTGGTTTTCTGGTCGGGATCGGTAAGATCTGGTCGGCGGAGCATGCCAAAACGTCTCAAAACGGGAAATTCGACTTCATTCGGGACCCCTCGGGCCCTCTATACTTAAGCATACGGTCTAGCACCGATGCCGAGGATTTAACCGGCAGGAATTGGCCCAAGAAACCGACGATTGCTTCGTTGACGTTCTGAATTCTACGACGACACCCCGAACAGGGCACCAGCCATGAATCGAATTGAGTACCAAGTCCGAGCTGCAAGACGTCGTCTGATTTTGGGACGCTTTGGACAGCGCCTTGTGCGTGACGCTGTTCGCGGCATTGATCGTTGCCACCATCGCTGTGGCCGCGCCGGCCATTTGGGTGATGGAAGTCGATTTCAACACTTGGGCATACACCTGGATTGGCGGCTCGATCGTGGCCGCACTTCTGGCTTCCGTGGCTTACGCGTTTGCAACCGCGCCGTCACAGACCGAAGTTGCTACCGAGGTCGATCGTCGATTTGGTCTTCGCGAAAGGCTCAGCAGTTCGCTCACGCTGAGTGAGCGAGATCGCGAATCGGACTTTGGTTTGGCGCTGTTGGCCGATGCGGAAAAGCGAGCCGCTCAACTTGAGGTTGCCGACCGGTTTGCGCTGAAACCGTCTCGTTTGGGGTGGTTGCCGATTTCGCTGGTGCCCGTTTTGGCGATTGTGTTGCTGTTGGTCGAACCGGCCCGCGAGTCGAACGCCAGCAGCACCAGCAAGAGCCGATATCGAAGAAGTCAAACAAGTCAAGAAGGTCGCTGAGCAATTGAAGCGGCGGATCCAGCAGCAGAAACGCAAGGCGGACGCGGAAGGTCTGAAAGAGGCCAAAGAGCTATTCGAGAAAATGGAAGCCGATTTGGACAAGTTGACCAATAAGAAAGGCATGGATCGCAAGGAAGCGATGATCGCGATGAACGATCTGAAGAAGGAACTGGAAGAGCGACGCGGGCAACTCGGTTCTGCCGATCAGATGCGGAAGATGATGGTCGCCATGAAAGGCTTGGAAGCCGGCCCGGCCGACAAAGTCGCCAAGTCGATCGAGAAGGGTAACTTTGGTCAAGCCCAGGAAATGGTCAAACAACTTGCCAAGCAAATGCGAGATGGAAAGTTGTCTGAACAGCAAAAGCAGCAGCTGAAAAAGCAGATCGAGCAGTTGAAGCAGCAGATGCAGAAAGCTGCCCAAAAACACGAACAACAAAAGAAAGATTTGCAGCGACAGATCGAACAGGCACGCCGTGAGGGCCGCGGGCAGGATGCGGCCAAGATGCAGCAGCAGCTGAATCAAATGATGCAAAAAGATGGCCAGATGCAGCAAATGCAGACAAATGGCGGAGGCCTTGAATCAGGCTTCCCAGGCGATGCAGCAAGGGAATTCGTCAAAAGCCGCCGATGCACTCGATCAGTTGTCCGATCAGTTGAGTGAAATGGCTCAAGAGATGGCGGAACTGGAGGACTTGGAATCGGCGCTCGATCAGTTGTCCCAATCGAAGGACCAAATGCGATGCAAGAACTGTGGCGGCAACGGCTGCCAGCAGTGCCAAGGGTTTGGGGAGAAACTTCGGGATGGGGCAAGGTCAAGGGCGATGGCAACGGACTGGGCAAAGGAGCCGGTTTCGGAGACCGACCGGAAAACGAAAACGAGACCAACACCTACGAAACGCAGGTGCGTGGAAAGCCCAAGAACGGCCGAGCCATCATCGCGGGATTCGCGGACGGTCCCAACCGCAAAGGCGTCTCCGCGTGAAGATCTGAAACACGCGATCCAAAGTTCACTTTCCGAAGAAAGCGATCCGCTGGAGAACCAGCAACTGCCGCGAGCCGAACGCGAACACACGCAGGACTACTTCGACAAACTCCGCGACGGCCAGTAAGGGAAGTTCCTAACGCGAATCGCGGCGCGGTGGGGCAGCGTTTTTGATGACCGGTTTCTTCGTAGTCACCACTCTCCCTCCGGGCATTGGTCTCTACACAAAATCGAATGATGTGGTTCCGAGAGGTTTGCCGTGAAATGACCCTGAGAGGGTTACAGATCATAGCCCAGGGTCAGGCTTGCGAACTTCTGCGAGCAAGCCGCCACCCTGGGTTGACGATGGAACCATTCTCTTCGCATCGAGGCTGATTCCGGCGGCTACGCCGCCGGAATCAGCCTCGATGCGAAGTTCGATACGGTCGGCGTTTACCCAGGGCGGCTCTCAACTCGCTAACGCTCGTTTCGATTGCCCTGGGCTCCGTTGTTGAACGGCTTCGCCGTAGCGACAGTGATTCCCGGCGACCTTGTCAAACGGTTTGCGTAGAGGTGGAGTTTACAGACCGGCGAACGCGTCATCGATCAACTCGGCCTGTTCGAGCTTGTGAGTGGCCATGCTGCCGGTGCTGGGACTGGCCGATTCGGCTCGCGTGACCCGTCTGCAAGGAGAATCGTTCGGCTCAATTCGTCGCCGAATTTCAACTTGATGTAGGGCCACGCGCCCATGTTGGTTGGTTCTTCCTGAACCCAGACGATCTCGCGATCCCTCCGGCAAGCCCAACAGCGACGCGAACAATTCATCGCTGCTGAGCGGGTACAGTTGTTCGATCCGCATGATCGCAACATCTTCGATGCCACGTTCTTCGCGGGCTTCCAACAAGTCGTAGTAGACCTTGCCGGTACAGAGCAACAGACGCTGGCATTGTTCGACGGAGACCGGCATGGTCGGCAAGAATCTTTTGAAAACTACCGCCGGCGATCTCGTCGATATCGCTGAACACGCGTGGATGCCGCAGCAGACTCTTGGGGGTCAGGCAGACCAGCGGCTTTCTCCATTTGCGGATCACTTGTCGCCGCAGGAGGTGAAAGATACTGCGCCGGCGTGGTTGGTTGGACGACTTGGATGTTGTCTTCGGCTGCCATCGCCAAGAAGCGTTCCACGCGGGCACTGCAGTGTTCGGGACCTTGTCCTTCGAAGCCGTGCGGTAACAGCATCACCAGCCCGCTGAGCCGGTTCCATTTGTCTTCGGCACTGGCGATGAACTGGTCGACGATCACTTGGGCACAGTTCCAGAAATCGCCAAATTGGGCTTCCCAAACGGTCAAGCCGTGAGGCGAGTCCAGCGAGTATCCGTATTCGAAACCCAGCACGCCAGCTTCGCATAGCGGGCTGTTGTGCAATTCGATCGGGGCCTGTTTCTCGCCAAGATTTGCCAGCGGCGTGTAGGTTTCGCCGTTCTTGGTGTCGTGCAGCACCGCATGGCGGTGACTGAACGTGCCGCGCTGGCAATCTTGTCCTGTCATGCGGATGGGATGGCCGGAGTCCAGCAAGGTGGCCAAGGCGGCTGCTTCGGCGGCGGCCCAATCGAACGGTCGCTCGCCGGTTGCCATTTCGCGGCGTTGTGCCATCGGGCGGCGCAAGTTTTTTGTGCGACGAGAAGCCTGTCGGCAGCCGCGTCAAGGAATCAACCAATCTCGGCCAGTCGTTCGCGATCGAACGTCGTGTCTGTCGGATCGGTCGGTTCCGGCCCGCCAAAGTATTCGCTCCAATTGGCCGCCAATGTCTGCGTGTCGGGCACAAATTTTTCGTTCTTGCTGGCAGCAAATTCACGTTCCAGTTTTTCGGTCCGGCTCTTGGTGATCTGCTTCCGCTTCCTCGGGAGCGATCTTGCCAAGTTCCATCAGCCCTTGCAGGTATCGTTCGCGAACGGTTGGCCGCGAGTCGATTTCGGCGTACATCAGCGGTTGCGTGAATCGCGGTTCGTCGCCTTCGTTGTGGCCCCAGCGACGATAGGCGTACAAGTCGATCACGACGTCGCGGTGGAATTCTTTGCGGAAATCCATCGCCAGCGAAACAACTTGAGCGACCGCCTCGGGATCTTCGCCGTTGACGTGAAAGATCGGAATTTGCAGCATTTTGGCCACGTCGGTCGCGTACGTCGAACTGCGTCCCTGCTTCGGTTCGGTCGTGAAGCCAACTTGGTTGTTGATGACGATGTGCAGCGTGCCGCCGGTGCGGTAGCCTTCCAACTCGCTCAGGTTCAGCGTCTCCTGCACCACGCCTTCACCGGCAAACGCAGCGTCACCGTGCACCAGAATCGTCAGCACTTCTTGCCGCACGCTGTCGCCGGCAAGATCTTGTTTGCAGCGGGTTCGGCCCAAGGCGACCGGGTTGACGAATTCCAAGTGGCTGGGATTGAAGCAAAGCGAAATGTGAATCTTATCGCCGGACGCGGTCTTCCAATCGCTGCTGTAGCCCAAGTGGTATCGGACATCGCCTCCACCGCGGCTCATCTCCGGGTCGGGATCATCGAACGACCAAAAGATGTTCATCGCCCGTTTTTTCAGGATGTTGGCCATCACGTTCAGTCGACCGCGATGCGCCATGCCCATCACGACTGCTTTGACTTTGTGCTGGCCCGCTTTCTCCAAGGCCAAGTCAAGCATTGGAATCAGGCTTTCGGCACCTTCGAGCGAGAAGGTCTTGGCACCAACAAACTTGCGCCGTACGAATTCCTCGAAGATCGATGCGTCGGCCAATCGAGCGTAGATACGTCGCTGGACATCGTGCGAAAGATCCAAGCGATTTTCGGTCGTCTCCATTCGTCGCTGCAGCCAATCGCGGATGTTGCGATTGTCGATGTGCATGAACTGGGCACCGATGTTGCGACAGTAGGTGTTTTGCAGTTTCTTGCAGGATGACGTCCAGCGTGCCGCCGCTGACATTGGCCAGCGAGCTGCTGTCCAGCGGTCGGCGAAGATCATCGTCGCTGATGCCGTACAGCGTCGGACTCAATTCGGGGCTGTCGGTGCGAAACAGTCCCAGGGGATCCAGATTGGCGACCAAGTGGCCACGCACGCGGTACTCGCGGACCAGCTGGTTGACGCGATCCTGGATTCGCGACATCCACAACGCTTGATCGGTCAATTCGTCGCCACTGGACCCGCGGCGATCCATCGCGGCATCGTTGGTGGCAGAATCGCGACCGTTACCCGATGGCCCCTTGTGCGAATCGGTTTTTATCCGATTTCCCCTGACGCCGGCCCCGATCAGGAATTGCTCGAAATACTTGCGCCACGTTTCCGAAACGCTGTCGGGATCTTGAACGAATTGGACATACAGATCGTCGATGTAGTCCAAGCTGTAGCTATTCATGGCGGCAGGAGCAGGCCGTTCAGACACGAGAGGGCAGGGCAGGGAAGTAGGTCACTTCCATCGTAAAGACGCGTGAATCATGTGACGGACACGCATCCCGATCAACTTTAGATAATCAGAAAGCATCTTGATACCCTCGTAATTTGACTTGTTTCGGAATCGACGGTGAAGCGGACGTCGACTGGGGGCAAATCAAGGCAAGAACGACACTGATTGGGGCATCCCCGTGGAGATGTTAAGTTTGCCGGTTTGATATCCTTTTTGACCGCCGCAGTTATCGATTCATGGCCGTTTTGATCCAAGTCCGCGAAGCCCACAAGCGATATGGGGACCAAGTCCTCTTGGACGGAGCCGAACTATCACTGGTGGACGACGTGAAAGTCGGTTTCATCGGGCGAAATGGTGCTGGAAAGTCGACGTTGCTGCGGGTCTTGCTGGGCGACGAAGACCTGGAGCGGGGCGAGGTCATTCACCACCCCTCGCTGCGAATCGGCTACCTCCGCCAACATGATCCATTCCAGGCCGGTGAATCTGCCCTCGATTTCCTGATCCGCGACAGCGGCCAACCGGAATGGCGATGCGGTGAAGTTGCCGGCCAGTTCGAGCTGAAAGGGACATACCTGGAAGGCCCCGTCAGGGAACTGTCCGGCGGCTGGCAAACTCGGGTCAAATTGGCGGCCCTGCTGCTTCACGACCCGAATTTGTTGATGTTGGACGAGCCGACGAACTTTCTGGATTTGCGGACTCAGATTCTGCTCGAACATTTCCTGCGGGACTTCAACAAAGCGGCTTTGATCGTCAGCCACGATCGCGCGTTCCTGAAAGCGACCTGCTCGCAAACGCTCGAACTGTCGCGGGGCAAGATTGACGATGTTTCCCGGAAAGATCGATGCCTTCCTGGAATATCGCGAGGAACGCCGCGAACACGATCGGCGCGTCAACGCGACCGTGATCGCCAAACAAAAACAGCTGCAGCGATTCATCGACAGGAATCGTGCCAACGCGTCGACCGCCAGTCAGGCTCGTAGCAAAGCAAAGCAACTCGAAAAGCTACAAACGGTGGAACTGGAAGTCGACGAGCCGACCGTTCACATTCGAGCCCCTCGCGTCGAGCCTCGTCAGGGAACGGCCGTCCGCTGTGAAGATCTGTCGATCGGCTACCCCGATCATGTGGTTGCCGACAATATCCAACTGGAAATCGAGCATGGACACCGCGTCGCGATTGTCGGTGACAACGGGCAAGGCAAGACAACGATGCTGCGGTCACTGGTTTATTCGCTCGATCCGCTGGCCGGGACGGTCAAATGGGGACATGGTGTTAGCATCGGCACCTACGCCCAGCATGTGTATACGTCACTGGATGAACGGATGACGGTGATCGAGCATCTGGAGTACACCTCCGATTCCGAAACGACACGGCAGGACTTGTTGGCGATGGCGGGAGCGTTGTTGTTTCGCGACGAACATATTCTCAAGAAGATCAAAGTCCTGAGCGGCGGCGAACGTGCGAGCTTTGTCTGGCCGGTTTGCTGCTTGGGATCCGATAACGTGCTGGTCTTGGACGAGCCGGGCAACCACCTGGATGTCGAGACGGTCGAGGCGCTCGCGGAAGCATTGCTGCAGTATCAAGGCACCGTGATCTTCACCAGTCACGACCGGCATTTCATGCGACGCGTTGCGACCAACGTCATCGAAGTCCGCGACGGCAGCGTCAAGAACTACTTTGGCGACTACGACAATTACCTGCCAGTCGATCGAAAGCGAGATCGACGAAGGCGAACGTCGAACGTGCCGCGGTGAAGGGCAATGCCAACGACACTGCCAAAAGACAAGCTGCGATCGCTCCCAAGTCAAAAACGACCGACTATCGGGAAACGCAGCGGGCCCAGCGAAGGGTCGAAAAAGAGATCAAGAATCTGGAGCGGAAGATCGCCCGGCTTGATGACGAGAAAAATGCGAGTCAACGA
Organism: Pirellulaceae bacterium; assembly: GCA_963714715.1. Classification (GTDB taxonomy): domain Bacteria; phylum Planctomycetota; class Planctomycetia; order Pirellulales; family Pirellulaceae; genus JBFJVZ01. The sequence goes on from CAVQPV010000035.1 coordinate 10,710, forward strand.
AAAATGCTCAACGAAACCGATCCGGATGAAGCCGTCCGCTTGCACCGAAGAGCAGTCCCGCATCGCGGAAGAACTGCAAGCAAGCCGAGGAGCGTTGGCTGGAACTGAGTGGTGATTTTTAGGGTTGTCAGTGGAAGTAGCGTCGACCAGGACCTGGAGAGCGTCCGGCTTACGTGTGTAGGTATTACGAACGATTGACCACGAAGTGGTCACAGATATTAGCCGGGGGTAGAACAAACGAGCCTCAAGCGAAGTTCGTGACACCCCCGGATGCGTTCTTCAAGTACCGTTCATTCGCCTTCGGTCGGCGGCGTAGCCGCCGACCGAAGGCGAATGACGCGGGAAAACGCTCCAATTCCCGGGGGTGGCGTCTGGCTCGCCGGAGGCTCACCAGCTTACCCCCGGCAAATTTCTTGAACCACTTCGTGGTTGTTTGAGACGAAAGCAAGCGTCTTTCTAAGCCGGACGCTCTCGCTGTCCTGGCGGTTTAAAGAATGCAGGACAGGTCCTGGCCATGTACTCCTGGCCGACGCACTTTGCTCTGGACCGAACCGCTAAAGCACTGACAATGTCTAAGCGACCGCAATGCCCTCGTTTGCCCTGGCAACATGAACCGACCATTTCCGCCACCTCCGCTTCGCATTGGCGACATCGTTGTCGACCCGCCGATCTTGCAGGCGCCGATGGCGGGGTTTACCAATGCGGCGTTTCGGCAGATCGTCCGCGAGTATGGCGGTGCCGGCTTGCTGGCGACCGAGATGGTCAACGCCCGCGGTTTTGTCTGGCTGGACGAAAATGAAGCCGAGCATCCCGATCGATTGTGGGGCGTGGCCGAAGAGGCGCGACCGTTGGCCGTGCAGATTTGGGACAACGACCCCGACACGATGGCGAAAGTCGGCAAGCGGCTGGCCAACGAGTACCAAGTCAGCGTCGTCGACATCAACTTCGGCTGTCCGGTCCGACAAGTCACCCAGAAAGCCCACAGCGGCAGTTACTTGTTGCGAGAGCCGCAGCGGATGTTTCAGATCATCAGCAAACTGGTTCGACGTTTGCAGTCCGACACCGGTGACGGCCAAGATTCGGCTGGGCTGCACACCTGACAATGTCAACTGCAATGAAATCGCACGCGTGGTCGAAGAAGCAGGAGCGGCGGCACTGACGGTTCACGGCCGAACCGCTCAAGATATGTTTCGCGGAAACGCTGATTGGGAAACGATCAGCGAAATCAAATCACACCTGAAAAACATTCCGTTGATCGGCAACGGCGATTTGGATTCGGCGGAAAAGGTCGTGGCGGCGTTCAAACGTTACGACGTTGATGGTGTGATGATTGCCCGGGCCTGTCTCGGCCGGCCCTGGTTGTTCGCGCAGGCGGCGGCGGCGTTGCGTGGGCAACCGATTCCGCCCGATCCGACGCTCCAGCAGCAGCGCGACTGCATGCTGCATCACTACCGGTTGGTGGTCGATCGATTCGGGGCAGAGAAGGGCACTGTGTTGATGCGCAAGTACGCTTGTTGCTATGCCCAGGGCAAACACGGCGCCCGACACTTTCGTTCGCCACGTCGCCAATGTGGCGACGCCGGATGAGTTTTATCGCGTGGTCGAAGAGTTATTTCCCCACCACTGAACGACGGGCAACCGCGGCTTCTTCGTAGTGCGTATTCGCACGCTCGCGGGCGAACGCTTCTGTCTTTTGATGCTCGCCCGGCAGCGTGCGACTCCTGGCATTGGTGGTTGTCATTGTCATCGACCAAGCATGTTACGCACGTAGTCCTTCAGTCCTCGCATATCAGGGGGCGTTTCTCCGGGACCGATGATCAACGGCCCATCATTCGGCTCACCAATCAAGCCATGGCTGCCGCGAACCAGCGTCGCGTCCAGCGGAATCACATCCATTTTGTAACGAAAACCGAGTTTCTTCTGCGCGACTCGAGCCAACGCCCGTGCCTTGCTCGTGATGAATAGTTCACACGGGTCGTAGCCAGGCTTGCGGTGAATATCGACGGTTCTCGCGAAGTCCGGCGCCCGAGCGTCATCGATCCAATAGTAGTACGTGAACCAGGCATCGGAATTCGCCAACGCAATCAGTTCGCCACTGCGCGGGTGATCAAGTTCCAAGTCCGCCGCATCAACGACTCGCTCGATTCCCGCGACCGACCTGCAGCCTCGCGCGGACGTCTTCGATCATTTCGGGATCGCGGACGTAGACGTGGGCGACCTGATGATCGGCAACGGCGAAGGCGTCCGATTCACCGGGCAACAGCATTTCGCCGAAGGGACCATCGCGGACGGTCAGCCAGCCCGACTGCCTGAGAACCCGATTGATGTGGACGGGCCGATCTACCGGTGTCAGACCGTACTCCGAGACGACGATCACCTGCGCAGCAACGTCGCCCGCCGCGTCGATGATCCGCCCGGCGCACTCGTCGACTTCTTGCACGCGACCGGGATCGTGATCGGAAAAACGTTGGAAGTCGTAGTCCAAGTGAGGCAAGTAGGCCAGCGTCAGTTGCGGTTTCTTTTCTCGCAGCACGACCGCGGTCGCGTCGGCAATCCACTGCGAACAGGCCAGTCCCGCACCGGGACCCCAGAAGGTGAAGAAGGGGAAAGGCCCGAGTCGTCGCGTCAGATCGCATTGGGTCTGGTCGATGATGTCGAAGACTTTCGAGCCGTCGCAGCCGTAATGCGGTTTTGGCGTCGCGCTGTAGCGAACGCCCGCAGACTGGTTGAACCACCAGAACATTTTGGCGGTTTCGATACCCTCGTAAAGCTTTTCACCTTCGATCAGCGAATTCGCTTGCTGCCAGAAGCGAATTTCTTGCGTGTCGCGATAGTACCAGCCGTTGCCAACGATACCGTGGTCGCGTGGTGGAAGTCCCGTCAGCATCGTTGCCTGAGATGTGCAGGTCACCGCGGGGATCGGGCTCTGCCATGGTTGGGCCCGGCCCAGCGCAGCAAGCCTGGGTGCATGCTGCAGCAGACTGGGCGTCAATCCGACAACATTGATGATGCAGACTCGATTCAATCGTCAAAGCCTCAATCGTCGTCGCCGACCGGCGGTAGCGTGAAGACTTTGTACAAGCAGAATGACAGCAGGCAGACCACGGAGCCTACCGAAGCAATCATGACGATCCAGCCACCTGGTTCCATTCGTTGTTTCTCCCTGAAGTCACGGTATGTGTCAAATGATCAAGCGTCGTCCTCGAACCCCTCAAGACGTCCTTGCTCAATCCAGCGGTTCCCCGCGATATGAATCAAAAGCAGCAAGAAACAGGTGGTGCCGATGATGAAGATCAACGACATCAGAGCGACGCCGCTGTCGTTCTCGAAGTCGTTGAAGATTTTTTCGGCATAGCCAGGCGTGCGTTCCCCCGTTTCCGGATCGGTGTGGCTAAGCACGTTCATCCAGACGAAGGCCACAAAGATCACGACCAGGTAGACGGGCACAACATACTTGAGCAGTAGTTGAACGAGATGGGGGACACGAATGTGCGCGCCGACATGGACTTCTTTTTCGCCACGCTCGATCCCAAACACCCAGCCGTAGATGACCGCTTGGATCATCGCCAGCACAAAGATCAAGAACGTGCCGACCCAGAAATCCATCGTGTCCAAAGCCTTGAGGTCTTTGGAGAAGTAGACGACAAAGCAGCAGCCCATCAGCGCGATGATTCCCAGCAGCGAAGCGGACGCATGGCGCCGCAGTCCAAAGCCCTCTTCGAGGAATGCGATCACCGGCTGGAGCATCGACAGGCTGCTGGTGATGGCAGCCAAAAACAGCATGAAGAACCACAAAAACCCGAAAAACTGTCCAGCCGGCATCTGGGCAAACACATTCGGCAATGCATTAAATCCCAGCCCAAACGTACCGAATGTCCCAGCCGCTGCCCCCAAAAAGATGAACGCTGCCGGCAGTGTGATCAAACCACCCAGGCAGACTTCAAAGAACTCGTTCATGCTTGAGGCGGTCAGGCCACTGAGTGCCAGGTCGTCATCCTTCTTCAGGTAACTGGCGTAGTTGATGATGATGCCGAAGCCGACCGAGAGACTGAAGAAGATCTGGCCGGATGCGGCGAGCCATGTTTTCGGGTCGGCGAGTGCATCCATTCTTGGATTCCACATGAATCCGAGACCGGCGAGCACTTGATCGCTTGGCAGTGTCAGGACGCGGACCAGCACACACACCGCGCAGACGACCATCAGCGGTATGGCAAATTGACAGAACGTCTCGATTCCTCTGGAGACGCCGCGATAAATCAAGATGAAGTTCAGGACAAAGGTGATGCCGATGAAGACCAACAAACCGCGGCCGTTGGCAAACACCCAGCCATTGGACTGCGTGCCGACGAAATCGTTGAAGAACTTGGAGTAAGCACCGGCATCGTCACCTTTCATCAAACTGCCGGTCAAATAGTGATAGGCGTATCCCAAGCACCAAGCCTCGATGACCACGTAGTACATGTAGATGACCAGTGGAATCAGCATCGCGAAGACGCTCAGGTAGCGCGCCATTCGGCGTTCGGCAAATGACACAAAACACACCCGGCGCGGAGTTAAAGCCGCGTTGCCCGGCGTACCTGCCCATCGTCCATTCCGCCCAGCAAAGAGGAATTCCCAGGATCAGCAGGGAGATGAAGTAAGGCAGCAGGAAGGCGCCGCCGCCGTTTTGCGCTGCCTGACCGGGGAATCGCAAAAAATTTCCCAGGCCCACGGCCGAACCGGCGACCGCCAAGATCACGCCGATTCGCGTGCCCCACTGTTCCTTGCTGCCATGGCCGTGACCGTGCGAGTGTGCTGGTTCAGAGCGGCTGGTTTCGGTCGCGTCACCCGGCATGGAGGAGGTCCTTCACTTGGAAACGATTGGTGGGCCGATGAATCCTGGGGCACAGTCTAACGTGACGTCACAAGGCGGTGAGATCGACGCCGGGAGGATTCGCGCTCTGGCCGGAAAAAACGAGAATATCCTCTTCGCGGCCGTTCAGCGGTGATGTGACTGTCGCCGAATTCCCTTAGTGCCGAGATCCAGCACGCGGGGGAAACAATCCGAATCGCGTCTGGCCGTGATCAGAGCGTGGGCCGAAAGAGCAGCCAGCAAGAAAGTGGTCAGGGGCGGGCTCGAACCGCCGACACCGGCCTTTTCAGGGCCGTGCTCTACCAACTGAGCTACCTGACCAAATTCGCATCGCCCCAACAATTGCGGTGAGCACTGATAAAACTAGCAAAAGCACGTGCGGGGATCAATTCGACGGGCGGCGATCCTAGGGTATGATGCTTAAATCCGTCAATCGGTTCGGTTTCCGACCCGACGACCGGTTCTATCACAACCAAAAGTGAGATCCATGATGACGTTTGATTGCAATCGTGGGGTCCATGGCCCAAGCCGTATCGCGATGCCGCTGATTCTCCTTGCCGGATTATCAGTGATGATGAGCAATCGGGCCTGGAGCTACACACCGGAAGACCCAATCGTCCAATCCATGATCAATCGCGGCTTGGCTTACCTGGAAAAAGTCGAGTGGGATAAGTTCGGTTTGCATCGGGAAGGCCAGGTAATCATGGTGGCCTACGCCCACTTCAAGGTCAAACACAACCCCAATCATCCGCTTGTTCAGGAAGGGATCGCTGAAGCAAAGAAATTTGTCAAAATGGCGACGTCCGATCAACCTAACAAGCACTTCAACTACGAAGCGGCGGTGTCGGTATTGTTGTTGGCCTCGGTGGACCCCAAAGCCTATGACGCGGACTTGAGGGTGCTGCAGCAATTCCTGTTCAGTGAACAGCGTGCCAACGGCCCCTGGACGTATCGCAGACAAGAGCAGGGTGATGTATCTCAAACGCAATATGCCTTGCTAGCGATTTGGACACTGGATCGGGTTGGTTTTCCGCTGGACTATCGCAAGGTTGCAGCCGCTGCTCAGTGGCTGCTACGCGTTCAGGACCCCTCGGGTGCTTGGCCGTATCGGGGCACCGATCCCGGACGTGGCGGGCTTGTACCTCAAGAAAAGCCCACATACTCCATGGCATTGGCCGGTGGCAGTAGCGTGTTGATCGCCGGCGATGCACTTCGACTTTGGGGCGATATTGGTGAAAACGACACCGGGATCGCTGGTTTGCCGAAAGCAGTCAAGGTCTATCGGGGAGACGAGAACGTGGAGCGACGCAATCGGGCGACGATCTCTTCAGCACCGATTCTCGCCGCTTGTGAGCGAATGGAGAAATGGCGAGCGAGTACGCCCTACAAGCGTATGCCAAACCATCATTTCTACTATCAGATGTACACCCTGGAACGTTACGAAAGCTTCATCGAGATCGCCTACGGTGATCCTGAGGACAAGAGCCCGGCCTGGTACAACAAGGGGGTGGATGAGCTGCGCAGGGCCCAAAGTGCCGATGGTGGCTGGACCGAAAAAGATGAATCGCAGCCGCCGGTGAACACCGCGTTCGCAATTCTGTTTCTGATTCGCAGCACGCAGATAGCGATCGCGACGATGGGCGAAGGGACGGCTCGTGGCGGCAAGGGCTTCGGGAAAGACGTTCGCAATGCGAAGTTGGTCGGTGGCAGCGTGAAGACGGAGCCGATTGCCACCGCCGTGACCGATTTACTGAAAATCTTGGAAGAGGACGACGCCGACAGTCTGGCTGATAAGTCGCTACCGGATGATTTGCAGCTGGCCGAAGGGGGTGCAGAGAGAGCGGCGCAGCTTGATCGCTTCGAGCGTCTGGTGCGCGGCAGTAAATCGTGGCAGGCCCGCCGCGTGGCCGCCCGTTTGTTGGGCAAGAGTGACGAGATGCGAGTCGTCCCGGCATTGATTTATGCGCTCAGTGACCCCGATGAATCCGTCAAACGCTTCGCCCGCGACGGGTTACGTTTCATCAGTCGAAAGTTCGAGGGCTACGCAATGCCCGACAAACCGAGCCCGGCTCAGATTCACGAAGCCCAAAAGAATTGGCGGGCTTGGTACCTGAGCGTGCGTCCTGGCTACGTGTTTTTGGACCAGTGACCGCGCGGCGGGTGCCTTGACCACCTGCCTTGGCCCTGGCAAGCGTGTAAACTTGCAAGCAGGAAAAAGTGCGAGCAGGTAAACTGACGGAAGAGCAATTGCCCGGAAGAGCAATTGGCCGGCAAGTAGACTTGTTGTTGTTTAGCGACGCCTGATCTTATCCTTCGGAAACCCCATGGCTTCGGTCATCCCAGCAGAAAGTGAATCTTCGGTCGACGTTGTCGTCCATGATGAACTGCGCGATAAACGCGAACAAGAACGCAATATGATGCGGATCAGCCGATTCGACATCATCACTTCGCTGTTCATGGCTTTGATCTTGTTCATCGGAACATTTGTGCTGATGTTGTTCATCGTTTGGGTGTTGAGCGGCAAACCCAAACCGAGGCCGCTGGCACCGATGATCGAGAATCCCGCCGGTCGGGGCGATAATGCCGAGGGCTTCGAACGCGACTTTGAACCACCCGGTGCCGAAGAAGTCGAAGAGCTACAGGAGCCGACGTTAGCGGACACCATCGAAGCGGTCACCGACGCGGTCAGCACCGTTGCCGCATCGCTGACAACGGCTGATACCAGCGCAGCGGCGACCACCAGCGGAACGGGAAAAGGCGACAGTCGTCCTCCGGGGCCAGAGGGTGAAGGTGAGGACATTATCCCGCGTTGGGAGCGTTGGGAGTTGAACTTCAAAGCGAGCAATCAACGCGCCTACGGCCAACAATTGGACTTCTACAAGATTGAATTGGGTGCCTTTGGGGGCGGTTTACCAGGATTGGATTATGCATCCAATCTAGCGGCTGCTCCCAAGAAAGCTCACACCGATACGCCGGACGCGGAGAAGCGAATCTATTTCTCCTGGAAGACCGCGACTCCCTTCATCGCGTATGAGCGTACGTTTTTACAGCGGGCGGGGGTCCAGCTTCCTGCTGGCCGAAATGTGGTGAGGTTGATTCCTCCGGACCTTGAGAACCAGCTGGCTCATCTCGAGATGGAGTACGCCAAGAGCAAGGGCTACCAGTCGGTGACCCAGCTCGCCAAAACCGTTTTCGAGAGCAAATCGTCCGGGAGCGGGTATTCGTTCGAGGTCACCAGTCAGCGTTACCGAAAGGGCAAGTAAACGATGCGTTCGCGATTGGCGCGGATGATCGCCATTCTTAACGAGCAGTTCATACTTTGTCTTGAGGATGGGATCATGACGCCAGTCATTCGCTATGAAGAACGATACGGTCAGGGACTGGGGGCGAGAGCCTCACCCGATCGATTCGTGATGCGTCCCAGCGGTTTTGATTTGGTCAGTTCGTTTCTGTTGGCCGCCATGGTCATGCTTGGCAGCTTGGTGTTGATGCTGCTGACGATTTGGGTCTTGTCTGGAAATGATCCGGGATTTTCTGGTCGTGTCCCCCCAGCGATGATGGCGTCCAGTAGTGCGTCTGCTGGCCTACAGGAAGACTTCGACGTGCCTGCGGCCGCGGAAGTGACCGATCTGGTATCGCCGACTTTGGCGAATCTTGTCGCGGAGGTCGAATCGGCCAGCCAGCAAGTGGCGTCCGGGATTCGGTCAGGAATCGTTGTCAGCCGCGAACGCGGTGACGGATTGATGCCGGGACCCGAGGAGCAGGGGCAGGGCATGGTGCCGGAAAGCCAACGCTGGGAGCTGACTTTTTTGGCCTCCAGTCAGCAGGTGTACGCCCGGCAACTGGACTTTCACGGCATTGAAATTGGTGCTCTTGGTGGCGGCTTCTCGGGCATCGACTACGCTTCGCATTTGGCTACCGGGCCGACGGCTCGGCATACGGAGGATGCCAGGGCCGAGCAGCGGCTTTACTTCTCGTGGGTCCGGCCCAGTCCCCTGGCTAGTCACGAGCGGCAGTTACTAACGCGTGCGGGAATCGCCACTGCAGGCCGACAAATCCTGAAATTTGTTCCCCGCGAGCTGGAAATCCGTCTCGCCCAGATTGAACTTGAATATGCTCAGACGCAGGGCGTTTCCTCACCCGAGGCGATTGCTAGAACTGTTTTCCGCAGCGAGGGCGATGGGGCCGAGTGTCGGTTCGTTGTGGTCAACCAAAGGTACAAACGCGGCTCGTCGTCGGTGGTCATCGGGGCGTCAAATAACTAACTTGTCACAGATCAGCTGGTGTGATTCGAGCCCCAGAGCGACCTGGCTTGGTAAATTAGCCGGACGTCGTGGCGCCAACACCCTGTATTCACTCAGATTCCTCGTTCGATTTAAGCACTGAAAATTAGATGTTTCTAGCGGAAATGTCATTGTTCGACATCATCGCCAATGCGACCTACTTCGCCCTCGCGGCGGTAGCACTTTGGGGGTTGTACTGCATCGTGGTCGTTTGGACGCGGGTGGCACAAAAACGATTCAAAAACGAGGCGGAACAGGACGCCTTTTTGGATGACGTCGAACAGATGTTGAACGCTGGTGATTTTGACGGCGTGTTGGAATACTGCGATGGTGACCCTCGCTGCGATTCCGCAAATGATTGAGTTGGCCGTCGACGCATCGTGAGCTCGGATACAAGCGCAGCCCGTCAGGTCATGATGGACCGCTACCAGCGTGACGTGATGTCGGATCTGGAGTACCGACTCAGTTGGGTTGGCACGGTGATCAAGAGCGCTCCGATGATCGGTCTGTTTGGAACGGTGTTCGGAATGATGGGGGCATTCCAAACACTTGCCACGGCCGAAACGGTCGAACCGGCCGCTCTTGGCCGGTGACATTCAGCTCGCGCTGATCACGACGGCCAGTGGTTTGGCGATTGCCATCCCGCTGATGATCTTGGTCGCCAATGTCAACATCCGGATCGCCAAGATGGAAGATCTGGTCGGCGCTGGAATGACACGCTTCCTCGAGGTCTTCAAGAACGGGGATGGCAAACAACGGCGGCGGACAGCGGCACCAACGGAATCGGCGTCGATGATGGCAATGTAGGGGCCAACCGAACTTATTGCTAGGAACCACGAGATCCACTCGAAAGACGAACCGATGGACGACGATGACGAGACTGCTGTTGCCGCGACGAAAACGTGATGAAGACGAGATGGACATCACGCCGATGATCGACATCACGTTTCTGCTGCTCATCTTTTTCGTCGTCTGTTCCAAAATGGACCCGACGCAGACCGGCATGATTCCCGATGCCGACAATGGAGTCGCGGTATCGGCCAAAGACTCGGCGGTGATTTTTATCGAGCCGGCCGGCAAGGACAAAGTGAAGCTGACACGCTTGGATGGATCGGAATTCAGCACCGACGAAGCGATTCAGTCGTCGGAGATCGTGGAGTACATCAGCAAAGAACTTGAAAAGTCAATCAACCGTAACAAGAACCAGGTCATGATCATGGGGGCAGCCGAGGTCAAGGTAGGCGAGGTCACGCGGTTCAAAAAATCATCGGCGACGCGTTCGAGGATATCGAGTCCACGTACATCGCGGTGAAGGAGGAATAGAGAACAGCGGAGAAGCTTTTCAGCAATGTCACAACCGGTCAATCGTTGCCTTCGCTTGCTTCGGAGATCGCGGTGGACACCGATGCTCGACTGCAGTCGATGGTCGATGCCATCGACGCCGGGACGATTGCCGGTTTTGCCAAGTTGACCATCAGGCAAATCAATGGCGAAGCCCAGGCGGGAGCATAGGTAAGCAAAAAGATGTCGATTCAGGTTCAATGTGTTCAGTGCGGAGCGAGTCATCAGGTCAACGACCGGTTGGCTGGTCGGCGAGTGCGCTGTCCCGAGTGCGAGACAGCCATCCACGTTCCCGAGATCGAAGCCACGGCGGAGCCAGTGGAGGTCGAAGCGGTCGCCGCCGAAGCTGAGCCGATCGATGCGGTCGCCGAACCGCTGGAAGTCGAGGCGGTTGCGGCCGACGCGTTTCAGGCAGCCACGGCCGCGGTGACCGAACGTGACGGTTCCATCGCGTCGGGGAGTGCAATGGAAGACGACGAAGAGGACGAGAATCTCTTCGCCCGTCCCCAACGCGAACAAGACGAACTCGACATGACTCCGATGGTCGATGTGACCTTTTTGTTGTTGATCTTTTTTATGGTCACCGCATCATTCAGTTTGCAGAAATCGATCGAGATGCCGCAGCAGCAAACCGACGCGCCCAGCACGCAAGCGATCGAGGAAGATCCCGAAGAATTAGATCAGGTCGAACTGCAAATTGACGAATTCGGTGGCTTCTTGGTCCTGGCCGCCGACTGGGAGGCGGAAACGCCGGGCAAGCAAAACCTGATCTCCAAGCTCCGTGAGGCGAAAGTTGCCGATGCTGCCAAGCTGATCATCAAAGTTCACGAAGAGGCGATCCTGCAAGCATTGGTCGACGGCATGGATGCGGGCACGATCGCCGGGTATTCCGAGATCCAAGTCACGCAGGTCGAGGATTTCGATTAATCGAAGTGACGCTGACGACAATGTTGCGCGGCTGCCCCGTTACCATTTTTCCTAGTACTGACCGACAGATCTTATACAGATAAACATGCTTGCAAACGAATTGATTGATCGACTGGAGCGACTGGGGTTGCTGGACCAAGAGATCATCGAAGCACTCCGCGAACAGCTCGAACAAGGCGGCACTCGAGTCACACCGGAGGCGGTCGCCAAGTTGTTGGTCGACAATGGCCAGCTGACTCGGTTTCAGGCGACCAAATTGATCGGTGAATTGCGGTCAGGTCAGTATGACGACGATGATACCGAAGTCGCCGTGGTGGCTGAGGTTGACGAATTGGGAATCTTGCCCGAAGAGGGTGCCGAGGCCGAAGTGGTGGAGGTGGTCGCCGAAGCCGAACCAGTCGCGGATGTTTTTGATGCCCAGCCGGTCGCCGAAGCGGTGGCGGTTGAGGCGATGCCCGTGGAAGCAACGCCCGCTGATGTCATGACGGGGGTTGGCGAAGTTCCACCCGAGCGGCCCGCAAGACGCCGTGTCAAACCCGAGCCGGAGAAGTCGGTTTGGGATTCATTCAAAATCTACGGGTATTTGGGAATCATTGCCTTTTTGCTCCTCGCCGGCGGCGCTCTGTACTTCATTCTCAATCGGGATAACGCTGACGACGTGATCAAGATGGTCAATGATCTCTACAACCAGCAGAACTACGTCGGTGCCCAAGAGCGCGCTATCGATTTTCTTGACCTTTTTGGCGAGCACGATCAGTACTCCTCGCGAGCGAGAACCATCATCGTGATGACGGAGTTGTATCGTGCCGAAGGGATGAGCGATCCGACACGTGCCCTCGATTTGGCCAAAGAGAGGCTCCCGCAAATCGAAGAAGAAGAGGGGTTGGATCAAGAACGCGGAAACCTGGCCGCCCTGTTGGTTGATATTGCTGACAACATTGCCGCCGCCGCCGGCAAATCAACCGAAACGGGCGAAAAGGAACAGCTGCTCACCAAGCTGGAAGAACAGTTGGCACTGACGGAGAATCCGCTGTACATGACGGCTTCGATGCGTAGCACCTTGGCCGGGCGGTTGAAAGCGGTGGAGGAAGCAAGGGCGCGTGTCGAACGCGATATTGATCGCAATAAGAGTCTTGACTTAGCCGTGGAAACAATGTCGGGGCTGCTGGACGAAAAGAAAACCAAAGAAGCGTATGACACGCGTTTCGCGTTGCTGCGGCGTTTTCCCGAGCTGGACGATAATCCGCGGTTGACCGAGCTGATTTTGAAAGCGAGTGAGATTCAACAACAACTGGTCACCACTGCGGCCAAGAAACCCGATGTTGTCCCCGGAGGGCCCGACACGCAAACAGGAAAGTCGATTGTGCTGACAAGCTTGCAGGGCGGCAAGGCAATGGGGCTTCGCAACGAGATCCTTTATCTCAGGGCGGCGGGGTCCGTGATTGCACTCGAGGGCGAGACGGGCAACTTGTTGTGGCGACGATTCGTCGGTGACGAGCAACAACACGAACCGGTGCGGCTGGAGGGCGGCGAAGGAGTTCTGCTCAGTGATTCGGCAAGGCTCGAGATCCAGCGTTGTAAAGGTAGTGATGGGGCGGTGCGCTGGCGTTCGCAAATCGACGAACCCTTCAGCGAACCGATTGCTATTGATGATGAGATCTATGCAGCGACAATTTCAGGGACCTGCTTTGCCTTGGACGTCGAATCGGGTGAGGCCAAGTGGGCCACCCAGATTCCTCAACCCCTGGAAGTCAGCCCCGGTGTCGACAGTCGTCTGGGTCGTGCCTACCTGCCCGGTGACCACAGCAATCTGTACGTCTTGAATGCCAAGGATGGCTCTTGTCTGCAAAGCTACTACATCGGTCACGCCGAGGGCACTATTGCGGTTCCACCGATCCCGCTGCTGGGATATGTCTTCGTGGTTGAGAACCGCGGCAGCGACTATTGCAATGTTCACATTCTGAAGGCCGATGAATCGGGGCAGAATCTCCAGCGCGCTCAGGATCCGGTGCGGATGACGGGGAATGTCAGGGTCGCGCCCACGATCGTTGATAAGCGCCGCGTGATCGTTTTGACCGATCGTGGTCAGGTTTCGGTTCTTGACGTCGAATCGATGACCGAAAACCAACAAGTCACGGTGCTGGCGGAGCAAGTCGCGTCTTACGATCAGCCCACGGCGACGCAGATGGCTGTTGGAGCCAGCCAAATGTGGATCACGGGAACACGCATTGGTCGCTATAAATTGCAAATCAGCATGGGGCGGGTGATCCCCGATTGGTTCCAGCACGAAGGTGACTTGTTCATCGATAAACCGTTCGCCACGGATGAGGCCTTGGTGCACGCCCGCATCCTCCGCGGCACCACCGCAATTCGTGTGACCGCGGCCGAACCGGTCACCGGCGAAGAGTTGTGGCGAAACGATGTCGGCGTGCCGGTCGCGATGCTGATGCGTGCCCCGGGCGGCAACAGTTTCCATGCCGTGACCACGCAAGGTGCCCTTTTTGAACTCGACCGCGAATCCTTGACTTCCGGTTCCACGCAGGGGCCGATCGAGAATCCGGGAGGCGACGGCGTCGTCGATGCGATTTCGAGAATCCGGTCGAGGTTGATGAAACACGGCGAGTGCTTTTGAATCAAGAAGTCAATGGACAGATCTTGGTTTACGATCCGTCACGTACTCGTCGAGAAGTTACGATTGGTGACGCTGAGTCTGCCGGACGGTCGTGTCGTCTGGCGGAGGCTTGATTTCAGGAGGTGGGTTGTTCTTGCTGCTTACAGCGGTCGCGCCGTGTTGATGCGACTATCGAAACCGGTGCTCCCTTGGGCAGCCCATTTCAACCAGCCAGTGATCCAACCGGTCGGTGCAGTGGACCAACGGGTTCGCTTGCCGGACGATCCTGACCAGATTGTCGTCGCTGATAGTCGCAAGAATCTGTATCGGTTGCGCGTTGGCGAACAGATTCGTCGACGTTGGCGAAGACGCAATTGAAAAGTGCCGTTTCTCGGTCGCCTCGCCGCGGTGAAGCAGACGATGATCGGTACGACCGCAGGTCCGGCCGCTGATTACATCGTTGGGCACGACTTGGTTAGCTTGGATCAGAAATTCAAGAACTATTGGATGGACGCGTGGCTTGGGGACCGGTGTCGATCGGTGAGACTGTCTTGGTGCAGACGGATGATTCGGTTCTTCGCGCTTACGATGATGCCGGCGAAGCAGCGGTTCTCGGCTGAAGTTGCCAGCCGGAACGCCGATTGGAAGCCCAGAAATTGTCGGCGACAAAATCATGCTGGCGGGACGGACCGGTTGGATTCTGATGATTGACCAAGCATCCGGTGACATCGTTGGCCAAACGGATTTGGGGCAGCCAATCTCGGCGACTCCCTTGGCGGTCGGCAGTCAGTTGTTGGTGCCCGGCACTGAAGGAGTCGTCTACATCACACCAGTTCCTGAGCGGATAGATCAGTGAGTGTGAATGCCCTATGAGACGCGTTTCGTTGAACATAACAGTTGCAATCCGAATGTTATCCGCCCGGTCGGATATCGATGCGTCGGCGCGATCCTGGCGCGCTGATGGACTTGGTTGCCTGCTGATTCCAACGGCATCAGCTCAGATCATTGTTAATTATGCGGAGCAAGGGCAGCCTCCCGAAGCTGGTTTGGAGCTACTGCAAGAGGAAGAGCACGACATCATCTTCTTCAAGGAGTCGGCGGGCGGTGGTTGGGTCAAAGTTCACTTGCTGCCGTTTCCACAA
The DNA here is from genome assembly GCA_963714715.1 of Pirellulaceae bacterium. Taxonomy (GTDB): domain Bacteria; phylum Planctomycetota; class Planctomycetia; order Pirellulales; family Pirellulaceae; genus JBFJVZ01. The sequence continues at coordinate 25,866 of CAVQPV010000035.1, forward strand.
CGTAAGATCCCAGCTAAGCCGACGGGCACTCTGAAGTTCGCAATTGTCGACATCGAAGGTAGGGAGTTCGCGGCCAAATGGAGTGACATTGAACGCATCGATCTTTGGGAAGAACGGCTGGAACGAGAGACCAAGGAGCGGATCGCGAAAAGTGATTTTGCCGGTGCCTATCCATTCTTGTCGGTGCTGATTCGAGACTTTCCCAATCGCCCGGGCTTACGGCAGATCCGCAGTGACTTTATTTGGAACAACGCGATTGATTACGCCAAGAAGGGACAACGCAACGCCACCTTGGCGATGTTGGAGGAACTGCGACGTTATGCACCTGAGTACAACCGGTTACAGGTGCTTCGTGCCATCGACGCGACCTTCAATCAGTTGCTGGAAACGATGGTTGCCGATGGCCAGCTGGGGTTGGCACAACGACTGCTTGCCAGGGTGGAAAGCGATTACCAAGGTGAGCGAATTCAGTCGGTCACCAGGTGGAACCAAGAGTTTCTGAAGATGGCGACGGCCAAACGCAACGAAGCGATTGCCGCTCGTGATGCCAAGGAATATCGACAGGCGCGACAATTGGCCCGTGAAAGCGTTTATCTAAAGCCCGATCTACCGGGCGGCAAAGCGTTGATCAAAGAGATCGACACGATCTATCCGTTGGTGAATGTTGGCGTGTTGCAGTCGGCATCGGTCATGGATCCGACGCGGATCGACAATTGGGCCTCGCGCCGCGCTGGTCGCTTGCTGTATCGCACGTTGTTTGAAATGAAAGGTGCGGGGCCCGAGGGTGGTGAGTACGACTTTATCTTCGGTGAAACCGAAATCAGCCCGGACCGAATGACCTACGATCTGCTCTTGGAGCCCGAGAAACTCTTGCCGCCGCTTGACCGCATCAACGGTTTTTTTTTGGCGGACATGATGGCGGATCGGGCACGTGAGGATACTGAATTCTATTTCGCCCCTTGGGCCGCGGCCGTCCAGGCGATCGGTCTTGATGGCCCAACACACGTTCAATGTATCTTGCGTCGACCTCATGTGATGCCTAGCGCTCTGTTGCAGATCAAGGTTGACGGCAGCTGGCTGGGAGGTGAACCGGATTCGCCAACAGGTGCTTATCGGATTGACGTGAAGGAAGACGATTTGGTGCGATACGTTCTTTTCGGCAAGCCGGAGACCGCAACGAAACCACGCGAGATCGTCGAAATTCGCTGCGCGTCGGCATCAGACGCGGTTGGCAAATTACTGCAAGGCGAAGTGGATGTGTTGGACCAGTTGTTCCCCGCCGATGCGATTCGCCTGCAAGACAACCGATCAGTCCGCGTCTCGAACTATCCGCTCCCGAGTGTCCACATGCTGGTGCCATGCTCGGAGCATCCCTATGTGGCTGAGCGTACGTTTCGTCGCGGTTTGTTGTATGGCATCAACCGTAATGACATTTTGACGGGAGAGTTGTTGGAGAGCATGGACTTGCCCGGCTGCCGCGTCATCTCAGGACCGTTTCCCGCCGGCATCGAAATCAATGATCCGCTCGGTTACGCGTACGATCAATCGATCGAACCGCGACCCTTCGAGCCAAGTCTGGCGAAATTGTTGCTCACGATGAACGCAAACCAAATGAAGGCGGCGGCGGAACGCAAGAAAGAGGAGCCGCCCAAGATGACGCCCCTGCGATTGGCGTTCCCTGCCGACAACTTGTCGCGAGTCGCCTGCGAAGCAATCCGCAGTCAGTGGATGCTGCTGGGATTGGAAGTTGAGTTGGTTGAATTACCGGTCGGTCGTACTTATCCGGATGAAGGCACTGCCGACATCGTGTATGTCGCCGCCGCGGTCTGGGAACCGGTCATCGACGCCCGGCGACTACTTGGTCCCGAGGGTCTGGCTGGCAGCGCTGATCAATTGGTTGGCTTGGGGCTCAGAAGGTTGGAGGAAGCAAAGAATTGGAAAGAAGTGCGCGACAGATTGCTCACGTTACACTCGATCGCACATCATGAATTGCCGGTCATTCCGCTTTGGCAGTTGGTTGATTCCTACGCTTACCGTCGTGAGTTATTGGGAGTCGGCCGCGGCATCGTTTCGCTGTACCAAAACGCTGAGAATTGGAGATTCGAGTGAAGGACAAGCTGCACGAAGCCATTCGCATCCCCCTGCTGGCCGCTTTGGCCTGTTTGTTGCTTGGCGGCGTATTGCTGGCAGCCGATTCGGAAGTCTCGACGCCATCAATCTCAGCGTCACCCGAGCCCTACGACGATACCGCTCCGCTTGAGGAAGAGAAGATCGAACCGTGGGACTATTCAGCTTATCGCGTCTTGATCTGGGTCGTCTCGGATGACGCCCATGTCAATGCCTTGACGCTTGAGCGACCGTTGCAGGCATTTTTGGATCGTGATTTCGCTTCGATTTGGCGCGTCACCATCGCCGATGCTCCCACCGCTGTCCATACCGGCGCGACGCGAGATATCGGGTCGCTGAGCTACGACAGCATGGTTGCCTCGGATCCGGTCCTGGCAGTCAAGCGAAACCACGAAGATGCCATCCGCATCCGCTTCGCCTCAGACGTTGCTGAGTTCTGCAGCAAGGTTTACAGCACTCACGGATTGATCGAGGAAACGAAACGTCGTGGAGCGGAGGCTGGCGATGAATCGGTCGCCGGTGTGGCGGAGAAATTCGAAGCGGTCGAAGGCGACGCCCTGATCGTGCGCGACAAGTGGGCGGAAGAAACCACCGAGGCGGTGCTGGTCTCGCACGGGATGGCGATGACCTTGACGGAGCCAGAAGCGAAGATCATCGCACCGCCGATCAGCGGGCGAATCTCTGACGCAATCGACCAGTACGACAAGATTTTTGTTGTCCGGATTGATCAGACCGTCTTCCCGCATGCCGTTTCGGTGATTGAAGTGGAAACGTTGATGCGTTTCGTCGGCGCGGCTGTCAGCGAGCAATATGTTGGCCGTGAAGACTTGCCGGCTGCCGTCGGCCGGGGTCTGACGCGTGCGTTCTCACCCGTCGTGCGAATTGATGATGCCGGTCAACGCACCGCCGCCGGGTTGCTGCGAGCTGGTGGGTTGATTCTGAAGCCGAATTCGCCGGCGGCTGTTTCCGTGGATGATGTCTTGCAGCCCATGGTGCGCAAGGATGATCGCAACGGTAAACCGATCATGATTGGGCCGATGGATTGGGCGTTCCTGGTCACGGAAAAAGTCGAAGGCCCACGGGTGGAAATGGGATTCTATGCCGGTCGGACCGGAGGACTGCAGGGGCGACAAAATAAGCGCACGTTTCGCATCGCGCTGAAGGTCACACCTGCTGGAGATTCCACGCTGATTCGCTTGCATGCCAAAGGGGATGAGGATGCACCACTGATCGGCTACGAGTTCTACCAGAAAGAGCTGAAGTCAACGAAAATGACATTCATCGGGCGGACCGACTGGAACGGACGCTTGCGCGTTGAGCGGACCGAAAGACCCGCTGCGATTGCTGTACGTCAAGAATGGCGGCGCCGTACTCGCCAGACTCCCTGTTGTTCCGGGGTTCACTCCCTTGGAGAAAGCGGATCTGGCTGGAGACGATATGCGATTGGAGGCCGAGGCATACATACGAGGTGTTGAGAACGCGATCGTCGACCTGGTCGCAATTCGCAAGTTGTTGGCCGCTCGTGTGCGTCTGTGGCTTTACAAGGGCGAGATGGAAAAAGCCGAAGAGTTGCTCAACCTGCTCCGCGAACAGCCCTCCAACGAAAAGCTGGCCAATGATATGGGCAAGAAGCAAACGATGTATCTGAAAGCCATCGGCACGCGTAACGCGAATCAGCGGCGGAAAGTCGATGATATGTTCAAAATCACTCGCGAGACGCTCAGCAAGCTGATCAACCCGCGTGATCTTCGTATCTTGGAAGAGGATTTCTTGCTCGCCAAAAAGAATGGCGGCAAGCTAAGTCGTCCTGACGAAAAGGCGGATGAAGACGATCCGACCGCCAACGATGTGACAACCGATGCTGCTCAGGAAGCGGCCGCGGAAAAGTGCACCAGCGAAGAGTGCACGTTCCCGTATTTCGCGTGCTCGGAACCTCTCACTCGTCGCGCCAAGTCGGACGCTTTCGCCGTGCCTTGGGATGATGTGTGATGATCTTAAACGTCGCGTCGCGGCCGGATAGCTTTTTTCCCTGCGGTCGATCGGTGGGGCGAACCACCGTCGCACGCAGCTTCTGTTCGTTGGCGAAGTGGTCGTCGTCGATCTCAAATTCGACCCACGTATCGACTAAAGTCTCCGCCAAGCCGTCGCTGCTTGGTGGTTGACGGTCGCTCAGCGTTCGCACGACGATCTGTCACGCGATCGTCCCTTCTGTTCACCGGTTCGTTGCCAGTGGGGCCATCCCAGACCGTGCGGTGAAAGAACACATCCTCGCGAAAGTCTTCTGCTTCGATGAACCCAAATTCGCCTTTCTCGTTGATGAATTTGACCGTCCCCAACCGCAGTCGCTGGATGCGAAAACGTTTCTTGGGTTCGTCATCGTCAGATGATTGAGACTTGGACACAGAGGTTTCAGTTTAAATGGCTGGGAGGGACGAGGCTCAACGCCGTTAAGGGTTTTTCAGCGTCATGGCGACAGCCCTATGGTTCTTCAACGCCGTAGTGTAGGACCGCTGGGCCGGCGAACATCCGCTCACAGGAACTTCGCCCCGAGACGCCGCCTAGTTTAGACTGCTGGCGTTGGGAACGTCAGGTGTTCCAATCCAATTGGCGACCGACCGCGCCGTGGCTCGCCGTACCAGTCCTGGCCACATATCCTGGTCGCTTGCAAACACCGCATCGGTGGTCGCGGGGACGACATGCCAAGTCCCTTGGGCCAACTCTGCGGCAAGTTGCTGGTTTTCCCAGCCAACGTGGCCCACGATCAGACGATAGGGGCTCGGTTTGTTGCGCACCAATGCTTCCAAGTGCCGTTTCTGGGCCGCAACATAGATACCGGCACCTGTTTCCGCTTCCGCGTGTTGGCTCGAACCGTGGATCGCCACAACGGGACCGGAAAGGGGGCCTCCAAAGTGGACCGTTCCCATAGAATTGGTCGCACCTGCCAGAGTTTCCTCGGACGAGGGTTCCCTTTCGCCCGTCAAACGGTTACGTCCCACCGATGCCTTCTCTGCCAACATCTTTAACAGCTCATCAGGCAGCGGTTGCATCGGGCGATTCAGCATGACACCGATGGCGTTGCTTTCATCGTGATGCACGATCAAGCAGACCGCTCGCGAGAACACTGGTTCATCCACCATGCTCGAAGCGACCAGCAAATTACCCATCAAGGAGTTAGACATGAAAAACTCGAAAAAGGAGACGCTGCCAGATCGACAGAGAGTGATATACGGTCAAAAAATAAGGGCAAGCGGCGCGCCAAAACGGGAAAACACCGCGACTGAGCCTCAGAATGCTGCGATAAATCTGTAAAAAATAGACTCGAAACCTGTTCTACGTCAGGAGCTAGCATGCCGATCGAAGAAATGCGTCTTAATTACGCCCGAGGTACCCTTGATATTATGGACGTTGATCCTGACCCAGGGGTTCAGTTTCAGAAATGGTTTCAGGAAGCTCAACAAGGTGAGTTGCCCGAGTGGCTGGAGGTGAACGCGATGAGTCTGTCGACCACCGACGCCGAGGGCCACGTGACATCGCGAATTGTTCTGTTAAGGGGCATCGACGAAGGTCAGTTTGTGTTTTTTACGAACTACGATTCGACCAAGGGGCGACAACTGAGCGTGTGTCCGAATGTCTCGCTGTGCTTCTATTGGCCGCACATGCAACGGCAGGTTCGAGTCGAAGGCCAAGTGTCCAAGACATCGCGCGAGCGATCGGATCAGTATTTCCAAACGCGTCCTCGCGACAGTCAACTGGGTGCCCATGTCAGTTGCCAGTCGGCGGAGATCGAAAGCCGTGCCGTGCTGGAGCAGCAGATGGCCGAATTGAAACGACAGTATGGCGACAACGCCGTGCCCTGCCCGAAAAACTGGGGGGGCTACGCGGTAACACCGACACAAGTCGAATTCTGGCAGGGACGGCCAAGTCGGTTGCATGACCGAATTGTCTATCATGCCCACGACGACGGTTGGGACATCGTGCGGCTGAGTCCCTAGCGGCCTGTTGATTTAGTGAGCCGCGACGCGTAGACGGCCGGGCATACGTCATTGCCCGGTGCCTTACGGAAGCGTCGAAGGGATCATGGGCCAGGCTACAGCATGTCCATCGGATCGATGTCGACGACGTATTGAACTTCATCGTCGGCGATCTTGAAGGTATCCGTTGCTCGGCGGATCGTTTCACCCAATTGGGTTGAATCGACGGATTGCAGCAGGATGTGAAAACGATACTTGCCGCGCAGCTTTGAAATCGGCGGTGGTGCTGGACCCAGGATACGCACTTCGCCGCCCACTGCTTCACGTGCCGCTTCCAGTTGGCCGCGCAGCGAATCGGCCACCGCTTCGGTGATTTCTTCGACCGGCCCACGAATGATGATGCGTCCGACGCTGCCCAGCGGCGGGTAGTTGAATTTGACACGGTTGGCCAATTCAGCTTTCGCGAATTGTTCGTAATCGTGCCGCGAGGCGGCTTGAATTGCCGGGTGCTCGGGCGAATACGTTTGCACAATGACGCGTCCGCCACGATCACCACGACCGGTGCGACCGGCGACTTGCGTGACGAGTTGAAAGGTGCGCTCGGCGGCGCGAAAGTCGGGGAAGTGCAGGGCGGCGTCCGCGTTGACGACTCCCACCAACAGCACGTTGGGAAAGTCCAGGCCCTTGGCGATCATTTGCGTTCCCAGCAACACGTCGACTTCGCCGCTGCGGAATGCTGAAAGCACTTTTTGGTGGCTGCCGGGGCGGCGCATCGTGTCGCTGTCCATGCGAGCAACACGCGCGTCGGGAAATCGGGCTTTGATTTCGACTTCCAATCGTTGCGTGCCGAGACCTCCGTACCTGATGCCATCGAAACGACACGACGGGCACCATGGAGGCGTGGCGATTGTGTAGTCGCAGTAGTGGCAGACGGCCTTGCCGCCATCGCGGTGGTGGGTCAGTGGCATGTCACAATCCGGGCAGGCGACGACATGTCCACAAGCTGGGCACTGAATCGTGGTGGCGAAGCCGCGTCGATTCAGCAGCAAGATGACTTGGCCTTTTTCGTTCAGCGTTTCCTGGATCGCCGTGTGCAGGGGACGGCTGATGGCCCCGCTGCTGCGGTCATCTCGGATTCGCAAGTCGACCAATTGCACATCGGGCATCGGGCGATTGCTTACCCGCGTTGGCATCGTGATTAATTCAGCGTGTCCCGTCGTGGTTGCGTACCAAGATTCCAAGGACGGTGTTGCGGACCCCAACACCAGTGGAATGTCCAAAGACATTGCCCGCGCCAGTGCGACTCGTCGTGCGTGATAGCGTGGTTGCGTATCTTGTTTGAACGAGGCGTCGTGTTCTTCGTCGATCACGATCAAGCCAAGTCGGGGCAGGGGAGCGAATACAGCACTGCGAGGTCCCACCACCACTTGGACTTCGCCTCGCCGAATCCGCTGCCACTGAAAGTGCCGTTCGGCCGGCGTCATTTGGCTGTGCAGAACGGCCACCGATTGAAATCGTCTCTCGAATCGACCTCTCGTTTGCGGGGTCAGGCTGATTTCGGGGACCAACACGATCGCTCCGCGACCAAACCGGACAACGTGTTCGATCGCTTGGATATAAACTTCGGTCTTGCCGCTGCCCGTGACCCCGTGCAGAACCAGGGTATTCGATTTGGCCGAGTCGAGCGCGGAAACAATTTTCTCCAGCGCATCGGCCTGATCCTTGGTCAACTCGTGTTTCTCCGTCACTTCGCCATCATCCAATTGCCAGCGCATCGGCAGTCCGGTTGTCATCTCCCGCCGCACCGATTCACTTAGCAGCCCTCTTTTGCGAAGCTGACGAATCGGACCCTGAGTGCACTCGGCCTGAACCATTAGTTGCGATGCGGTCATCGGACGACCGGCGGCGATCAGGAAACGCAGCGCGGATTGCTGTTTTTTTGGCAATGCTTTCAGTACCGCCTCGTCGTCGGCTGAGGCGGCTGGCGTAAAGTACGTTCGCTCGCGCGTGCCGGCGTTGGCCCGCACGCTGGATGGGATCAGTGTGTCGAAGACTTGTCCGGCCGGCGCTTGGTAATAGTGACTCATCCACATCACCAGGCGAACCAGCGGAGGGTCGCACAGCGGCATGTCGTCCAAGACTTCGGCTACTTCGCGCAAGGTGCGTTGGGACGATGAGCCAAGTTTGGTCTCGGTGCACCATCCTGCGATCGGTCGACGTCGTCTTCCCAACGGCACCAGGACTCGCATTCCCGGCTGCAGGTCACCACGAATTTGATCGGGGATCCGATAATCGTACGGGCCGTGCGGCGCTTCACTAAACACGACCGAGGCAACTGCGACATCGTCGTCTACGGCCAACTCCCAGGGTGGTGGCTCGGTCTCGAACAATTCACCTTGCTGACCGCCGCCCGGACTGACTCCGCCCACAGTTGGCGGGGTTTCGACCGCGCTCGGGATCGGCTGGGAGTTCAGGGAGTGGCATCGACGCTTCAGCGGAGGATTGGTTGGGTGGATGGGTGACCAAAGTGTTATCCGTCAACATAGTGGATGATCCGGCTGGTCGAGAAAGGGTGGAGGAAATACTGCTCACAAAACACCGATTGAAGATCAACTTGGATTGTCCTCCCGCCCGGGACACGTAAGGTCATCGCTGGCGACGGGTGGCGTCTTTACGGGGGAGGATCAATGCGTTTGGGAATCTATGGCGGATCGTTTGATCCGATTCATATCGGACATTTGTGGGTTGCCGAGGCCGCTTTGGAGTCTCTCGGACTATCGGAGATTCGTTGGATCCCAGCAGCGACATCGCCGTTGAAGCCTGCCGGTACGATCGCATCCAATGAGGACCGGCTGCAGATGATTCGATTGGCCGTCAGCGGATGTCCGCAGCATGTGATCGATGATCGTGAGCTTCGTCGCGGCGAAGTGAGCTATACGGTTGATACGGTGGCGGAGATTCAGCAAGAGTGTGCCAGAAGCTGAAATCGTGATGGTAATCGGCAGTGACTCGTTGGCATCTGTTACCTCAGTGGCATCAACCGGAGCGGTTGCTGGACATGGTGATTCCAGCCGTTGTGCAGCGAGGCGGGCGCACAGCCGTCGATCTTTCGGTGTTGGACGGACTGGTTGCCGGCGATCGCATCGAGCTGTTTCGCCGGCACGTGATCGAAATGCCGGTGATTGAATTATCCAGCAGTGAACTGCGCGATCGGGTGGCCACGGGCAAGAGCATTCGCTTTCGCGTGCCGCGTGCAGTTGAGGCGTTCATCGAGGCTCAATCGCTGTACCGATCAGCGAACCATGCGAGTTCTTAGAACGTGTTTTAAAAAGGGGTCTGACCCGGGTCTGACCTTTGTGGGCGAGAGGTTACTGCAAGCGAAACTCGGTACCGGAGACTTTTTTCGTTTATCGAGATCGGTTCAAGAGAGGGTCAGACCCCTTTTTGAATCACGTTGTTAGTGCCGGCTCGCGCGGATGAACGGCCGCATCAGTGAAAAAAAATGGCGAACGATACTATTGATTCAACGCATCCGTCAGACATGTCGTGTCTTTTACCAACTGTTGTACGCGATCGTGGATCGTCTCCTCGGCCAATTGGTCGCCCGCGAAAGAGTCTCCGGTCGTGTAAATAAACCGGGGCACGATTAGGCAGCGAAAATCTAACATCAAGCTATTCGCCAAACCCATTGCTGACATGTAACTGCCCTGGCCGCCGGCAGCCAACATCATGCTGACAATCTTGCCCGTCCAAGCCTTACCGGTCAATTCGACGACATTCTTGGCGGCCGCGTTGACGTCGTAGTTGTAGACGGGAGCCGCCAAGAAGATGGCATTGGCTGACTCGATCAGCTCAGTCAGTCTGCGGACGTTTTCGTGGGCGTAGGCGGTCGCTCCGTCGCACAGAGGTAACGGATCATCTGCCAAATCAAACCACTGAACGGATCGGCCGGAGGACTTTAGCTGATCATGACAGGCGCGGGCCAAAATTCGACTTCGGCTGCTGGGATGCAGGCTGGTGCTGATCACTAAGAACATTTTTACTCGGTCACATAATCGGATAAGGCGACCAAATCATAAGCCGCAGACAAAACCGTATGCGATCGAAAAAGATTTAGGAAGGATAGGATCGACTGATTCGCAAAGACGGATGCTTCAGCAGGCACCCGCGTAGTCGTCGCCATCCATTCCCAGGCGGTTCTTCAAAATGTTGAAGTCGTCGAAGAATCGCTCGCTGCTGCTGTGCACATGCTCTGCTTCGGTGATGAACCGCATCCCTTTCTGGGGGTACACATCAGCTTCGATCAGCAATCCCTCGAATTGGTCAAGCGGACTGCCGTACATGATCAAAAGCTTGTGCTCATCTAGCTGAACTTCCTGACGTTTACGCGGGTTGATCACGGCGATTCCTGTGCAACCATCATTCAACAAGAGATCTTCGTGATCCAGCAGCGTACTTTTGAGCACTGGCATGTCGATGTGTTCACGATACAGGTCTTGATGGGAGCCGGCGCACTGGTGGCTTGTTTCCAGGACGACGTCCACGACGTTCCCCAACGGGTCTAGCAGATCTAGAAACAAGTCCATGATCTGGTGCCGAGTCGCCGACGCCATGATCACGGGAGTCCGCGAACCGCCGGATTCGTCTACATATTCGTCGTGGCGGAAACCTTGACACGGCACGATCTGTAGGTCGTATGAGGGCCGGACGGCATCCGTCAAATCAAACGCACCATAGGTGTTGATGCCCATGTGAACTTGCAGTTCTTCATCGGTCAATGTATCGAAACTGCCCTCAGAAACGACTTGTCTGACTTCGTCACTGCTACCGCTGCGTAGGATTCGTTTTAGAAAACCCATGTGAGGATTCCCGATGCCATCAATGTTGGTGTGATCAAAAGTGAATGCCGTCCGTCTGCGGGCTGGCCCGAGCAGAACGGTGCACACCCAACGCTAGGTCACATCCAAGCAGTGGTCAGAAATAATCGCGTTTCCGAGTTAGCAATCGAGATGAAACGGCGGCGGCGCAAATTGAAAAAGGAGTATGCCCGGCACGATCGTCACAGTCCGACCCTTGGCGACCGCACCAAGGTGAGGGATAAAGTAGAAGAGGAAACCGGTCGCAACAGTCTGTATACTGTGGAAACATGGCACCGCGGGTCCGCTTGCTTCCCGTGGTTGCAGGAATCAACATTCGATGAACGAGAATCAAAATCAGCGATGAGATCGAAGCACATTTCCGGTAACGATTTCTGGGCATCCCTTTCGGCCCTAGCCGTCCTGGGCATGCTGGTTGCCATGGGCTGTGACTTTCCAGATCGACCGCCAATCAACGCACCCAAGCGGGTCGAGCGTGTGGTCCAAAATGATCTTTCTGATCAGCCCCGCACCGAGATGGTTGAGCCGCCGGAAACTCAGTTCGAACAAGATTGGGAGGCCTGGGACGCCTACTTTTTGAAAGGAAAACAGGTCGGGTATAGCCACTTGTTGGCCGAATCATTGTTCAGCGAGGCGATTCGCAAAGTGTCAGAGGCGAACGTTCAATACACCGTTGAAGACCAAGTCAGATTTCGCCGCGGTAACGCGACCTTTGTCCAGTATCTCAATCAAGTCAGCATCGAGACGCCAGTAGGAGTGTTGCTGGACTTCGAGAGCACGCTGCAAATAGGTCCGATCGTCAAGCATTTCAAAGGAGTCGTCGACGGCGAGCATTTGAACATTGAAACCGTCCAGGGAAGTCAGCGTTCAAGTCGCGAGCTCGATTGGCAGCCAGCTTATCGGGGTTTGGCAGCGGTGCAGCAGTCGCTCCGTCGCAAGCCGATGATCGCGGGAGAAAGTCGGAAGCTGAAAGCACTCGCTCCGATTCAATATGAAATGGTTTCGGTCGAGTTGTATTGCAGCGGCGAGGCCGCTGTGCCAATGATCGACGGCAAGTACAAGAAACTAGTCGAGATCGCGACGCAGTATGTCGCTGGTCCGGACATGGTTGTTGATCAGACGATTTGGACGGACGAGAAAGGCGAAATCCAGAAAACACTGCGGCAGGGAGATGGCTTGACGTCTTACCGCACCGACAAGGACACCGCGCTTGCCGGTGCAACCTCGGCAGAGGAATTGCTGGAAGCGACGAAAATCGACATCAAGAGCACGCTGGATCGACCGGGCGAGGCCACCCGTGTCAAGATGTTGGTTCAGCCGACCGCGGCCATGAAACGCCAGGGAGAACCGATTCGAATCGCAGCCCAGCCCGATCAATATGTGCGGGAAATGGGCGATGGTACGTTCCAAATTCTGGTCAGCCGAAGTGATGCTGAAGTTCCGGATGGATATCAAGCGGCCGTTTCGGAACCCACAAATGAGGACCGGACAGCTAACGCAGTGATCGACTCTCAGGCAAGGCTGATCAGACAGCTCGCGACCGCAGTCGGGAAATCCAACCGCGGCGAGCGACAACTCGCCTTCGATTTGGCGGCGACGGTGCGCGACTTGATGACATACCGGAACACTTCAAGAGGCTTGATGAAAGCCTCGGAAATCGCCAGTACACCCGAGGGTGGGAGCCTTGAGTATTCCATCTTCTTGGCGGCCATGCTACGTGCGCGACAGATACCGTCGCGGCTTGCTTTCGGGTTCGTCTATACGCCGGGCGAAACGGCGTCGATGTCCTTCCAGGTGTGGAATTTGGCTTACATTGAAGGGAAATGGATTTCTCTGGACCCAGTTCTCGGTTCCATCGCGCCCGCCGATCGCATCACGTTGGCGACGTCAAACATGAGCAATGGAAACGAGTACAGCGTGCTGATGCCGATCCTGGCCTCGCTGGGTCAGATCGAAATAGAGATTCAAGACGCCGAATACTGATCGCCGTCAGTCGTGCCTGGCTTCCGAAGGCTGTGATTGAAGATGTTTGGCAACGGCGGCCAGCAGAGGATCAATTGTTTGCATTTGAATTTGGTGAGGCGGATTCCAATCGAACCATTCGGCCGAATCGTGTTCGGTCAAGGCCAATGTGGGACGCTCATGCAAACGACCCAAAAAGTAACGGACTTTCTTTGTAAACACCTCGTTGCCCCAGCGTTTGTACTGGACGGGGTAGGTCAGATCGAAGAAAAAGTCGGGATCGAGATCGATCTGTGATGATTCAATGCCTGTTTCCTCGTGTGTCTCGCGTAGCGCTGCTTCCACGAACGATTCACCCGGTTCACAGTGACCTTTGGGCAAATCCCATCGATTGGCGTGACGCATCAGCAAAAACTGCGGCGGTGAGCTTCGTGTCGTCAGCAGGATGCCCCCCGCGCGGACGATGCCTTCAGGTTTTCTCTTCATCCTTTTTGTCTCCGATACTTGTCGCTGCCGCGAGTTCATCTACAAAAGGGCGATGCGATTGTTGATGATGAAAACTTCTTGGTAAACGCAGAGGCCGTGTCTAGCAATGAAAATCTACACTCGCACGGGAGATGCGGGCAGCACGGGACTGTTCGGTGGACCTCGCGTTCAAAAGGACCACGAACGCATCGAAGCCTATGGAACGGTGGACGAATTGAATGCGGCGATCGGCTTGGCTCGGACGACCGGCGTTTCTCAGCAAGTCGATGGCCAGTTGGATCGAATTCAGCATGAGCTGTTTTCGATCGGCGCGGAATTAGCGTCTCCTGACCCCGATGATCACGACCTCCGCGTCATTGGTGCGGCCCATGTTGCGCAATTGGAGTCGCTGATCGATCAGCATGAGTTGGGGCTGGCTGAATTAAAAAATTTTATATTGCCGGGCGGTTGCGAAGCGGCGGCCAGGCTGCATCTGGCTCGCGCCATTTGTCGGCGAGCCGAGCGTCGCGTTGTGTCGCTTGCCTGCGGGGTTGAGATTTCTGACACGCTGATCATCTACCTCAATCGCCTCAGCGATTACCTTTTCGTCCTCAGCCGCGTCGTGAATCGGGAGGCCAAAGTGCCCGAAGTCACCTGGGTACGTCCGGCATCCAGCCATTAACAGGTCTTTGCGGTTAGGAGCCGCGCCGTTTGTTGAAGTTTTTCCTCAGTGGTGCACGAAAACGTCTGCCCGCTAGATGGGCGACTCGGCACGTGTACAATAGTGTCCGGTGGGATTGAACAGGGAAGCAGTAGGCGGTTGCCGACCTGGCGATCGAGTTGACTATCAACTCGAGGCAGCTGAGTTTTACTAGATTCGAGGTAAGGTCGTGAAGAAAGTTGAAGCCATCGTACGTCACTTCAAGCTCGAAGATGTCAAGAACGCGTTGACGGACCGTGGCGTTCACGGGATGACCGTCAGTGAGGTCCGCGGATTTGGCCGTCAGAAAGGTCACACTGAGATTTACCGTGGGACTGAGTACGCGATTGACTTCGTGCCGAAAGTGAAGATCGAAGTCATTTGCACCGATGAGAATCTTCAGATGGTAATCGACACGGTCTTGCAAACCGCTCAAACCGGGCAGATCGGCGACGGCAAGATTTTCGTCACCAATTTGGAAGACTCCATTCGCATTCGCACAGGCGAGCGAGGTGAGGACGCGCTCTAAGGCAAGCGCGCGATGTCGGCAGTAACACTTCGTCCGGTTGTCATTCGCTGTCGTGAGCGTTTGAAGGTTGGCCGCGAGAAGTGTCGACTTCAGCACGCTTCCGGTTCACGTGGTGTCCAGGTCTCGACTCGTCTCGCCGATTTGTACGACGACATCGTGTTGGAGGTGTGGAGCGAGGCCGTTGGTGATCACGCGGACGACCCGTCAGCGTCGGGCATCGCGTTGGTCGCTCACGGAGGATTTGGTCGCCGCGATCTAGCTCCCTATTCCGATGCGGACTTGATGCTGTTGACCAACAGCTCATCGGCCCCGCTGGCGGAAAAATTGTCGGGCCAACTAACGCGGGATCTGGTCGATGCCGGGTTGGATGTCGGCTTTTCGATTCGCATGCCCGATGAAGCGTGTCGCTTGTCTTGGACAGACGCGGTCATTTTTTCTTCATTGACCGAATCTCGACTGTTGGCCGGCAGCCTACAAGTTTACAGCCGGTTCTTTGAGTCTCTGCGACGCGGTGCGATGAGACGTAGCAAAAATTTGATTGAAGAAGTGGTGGCTGCCCGGCGGGAAGAAAGAGGTAAGTGGGGCGAAACGAACTTCTTGCTTCGTCCCAACGTTAAACGCTCGCGCGGCGCATTGCGTGATATTCAATTGATTCGCTGGATCGGTTTTGCGCGTTATGGCGAAGCCGACCTGGACCAGTTGGCTGGGCTCGGCGCGTTGCCGGATGACGATTATCGGCAATTGCGAGATGCCTATGAATTCATGCTGCGACTGCGAAACGAATTGCACTTTCGTGAGCATCGAGCGCAAGACATCCTGGACCGTCCGACCCAGATGAAGATCGCGGAGGATTGGGGTTACAAGGGTAGTGAAGGAGTTCTGCCCGTCGAAGAATTCATGCAGGATTACTTTGACAACACGCGAAACGTCAGATACGCCGCTGCCTTTTTTGCTGATGATGCAAAGAGCCGGCCGTTGTTCGCGAAAATCTTCGAGCATGTCTTTTCAAAGCGAATCGACGAATGCATTCACATGGGTCCGACCCACATCTGGGTTAACGACGAGGATTTGGAACAGTTCGCTTGCAGTTTGCCAGAAGTGCTTCGACTGATGCATCTGGCGAACCATCATCGACGGCGAATTTCGCATCGCACTTGGCAGGCGATTCGTACTGCCATGCAAGAGCGTGAGCCAAGGTCTCCTGATCCAAAGTCGATCGGATCATTCCTGGGACTGATGAGTCGCCCTGGCCGGCTGCCTTCCTTGCTGAGGAGATTGCATGAGTTGCGCGTCATTGAACAGTTGATCCCCGAGTTCAAGCGGACCAGAGGTCTGTTGCAATTCAACGCCTACCACAAGTACACCGTTGACGCACACAGCATTCGTGCCGTCGAAGCAGCAACCAATTTGCAAGACGATCCGTCACCGATGGGACGACGTTATCGGCGACTGAAGGACAAAACGCTATTGCATCTGGCGTTGTTGATCCACGATGTTGGCAAAGGATACGAAGAAGACCATTGCATTGTGGGAGCGAGGATCGCTCGTAAAACGGCCCAACGCCTGGAGCTTGATCCGGCCTCCAGTGAGATTCTTGAGTGGTTGGTGTTGAAACACTTGGACGTCAACGTGGCCGCCTTCCGTCACGATTTGAACGACCCCGAAATTGTGCTGTCGTTTGCCAAAGAAGTTGGCTCGATACGCAGGCTGGAATTGCTGATTGTGCATGCGGTCGCCGACCTGGAAGCTGTTGGCCCCGAGGTGATCACCGATTGGAAGATGAACTTGATCGAAGACCTTTATCTCCGCACGCGGCGGTACTTCGAGACTGGATATCTGCCTGGCGAAAATGACGAGGAGCTTGAAGCGAAACGCGAGGAAGTGCGAACGGCCCTCGTGCAGCAGCATGCACCCGCGGGCTGCGACCGCTTGCTAACTGAGCTGCCCATGTCGCTGCTCAACGGTGAGCCCCCCACGAAACTGGCCGAGCAATTACATCAGGCCAGCAAACTTGTTAGCGGCGCCGGCGCCGGTTCGTTGTGTTTGGGCGAGTTCGACCCGCAAGTGTCGGCGATGCGATACACCGTGATCCGACGCGAGGGGGACCAGCGAATCGGTACATTTAGCCGAGTCACCGGCGCGTTGACGACTTGCGGGCAGACCATTTTGCGAGCCAGAATCGAGACAATCGACGACGATTTGGTTTGGGATTGTTTTTGGGTGCATGACCCTGATTTCCCCAACGAGCCGCCTCAAGGCCGAATCAACGAGGTTTGCCAGCGCGTCTGTGAGTTGCTCGATTCACCTGACGCTCCACTTCCCCCGCTGCGCCAGACCTGGGCTTCGCAGAGAAATCGTGAGCCGGCGAGCGTCAATGTTTTGCCGACAAATGTGGTCTTCGACAACGAGACCGTGGACCGGTACACGATTCTGTCGCTTTTCACTTATGACCAAGTTGGATTGCTCTATCGCACGGCTGCGGCACTCGCCAGCATGCGAATCGTGCTTCACTTTGCCAAGATCGATACGCATCTGGATCAGACCGCTGATGTGTTTTACGTGTCAGAGGAGAACGGACAGCAGATTCGTGATCTTGGGCGGCAAGCTCAGATCAGGGAATTGCTGTTCGCAGTTGCCGACGCGGGGCCGACACAACCTTCCGTGTCGACTGAGCAGTAGCAGCGCCGGCTTTAATCGTTTGGTAAACCTTGCGGCTGCTAGCTTTTGCATCCCTTAGCGAAGCGCTCACCGCAACAGCGATTGTGCGGCGTGCCGGCGCAGAAAGCGAAAAAGTTTTGCCTGGTTTTATTTGCATCTATCGCGCCGCGCGGGAACACTTAACTTGACATAGTGTTTGTTCTCACTCGGAGAAGGTCCGCTGGTACTCCAGCGACTTCGGTTACGGAAAGCGAATGAGAACAAGCCAACCCGGACCCATGGTCCTCCTCCGTTTCTCCAATTACATGGATGTTTTGCTATGCGAAAGATCGCAATTTGTACCGCCCTGGCCATTCTGGCAGCTAACACCGCGTCGGCTAAGAACGACTTTGATGCTCTTTTGGGTGAGTTAACTTTTGGTGGTTCACCGAATCCAGCTGCCCAAGCACTCACTCTCGACAACATCGCTGCGGACAACTTGGCTCCCGCTCCTGCACAGCAGGTTTCCGCTCAAGCCCCGGTCACCGACCCCGTTCCCACCCCCGAGCCAGACGCCATCGTCATGCCGGAACCGGTGCCGGACGCGGCAGCCGAAGGGGATGTCACGGTAGAGCAAAGTGTCGTGTCAGAACCGGCAACTCTCGTTAAAGTTCCCGCCTGTGATTCGTGCGTCTCAGGCTGTGGGGGAAATCGACGGTGTGGCGGCCAATGTGGCATGGGGAACTGTGCCACTTGCGTGCCTCACACACCACCGAACTTGCCCACTTCGTCGTTTTACGAGTACTTCAAGTCGAATGCTTGTAACTGTCGAGTCTGGGACGGCTATCAGAACCGTTGCATTTGGGGGTCCAAGCACTCACGGGGAGAATGCGACTGCTTTGCGCCCCGAAAAAAGAGTTGCTTGAGCGGACTGGGCTGTCATCCTCTTGGCCGCGGCGTCTGCCCTGCTGGCTCAGGCACGTGCAATACCAGCGGATGCCACGACTTGCCAGCATGCTGGACTCAAGACGACTGTGCGGGTGAAGCAACCTGTGCGGCCCCCGTTGGGTGCGACAGCCCCGGTTGCGACGGCTAGCAACGGCTGCACAACACCACTGGCAACAGCCGAAAACACGGCGTTTCGTGGATCGCACGGATTCAATGACAAAAAATGATTCGCTGCAACGATTCTGTTGCAGGTAGTCGGTCGGTTGTGCCGATACGACTATTACCATGGATTGGGAGGGTGGAACGATCGGTGCCATCGTTCCAGCACTGACAGGGCCATGGTGAGGCAGGGAGGGCTTCACCATGGCCCTTCTCTCATTGGTCACCAAGGTTTCGGGCGAAGGCCAAAAATTTCTGCAGATCGAATTCCGAGAATTCAGCGACCATGAAAGAAACAGCCGCCGAAGTTGCAAACTTGGCGGCTGTCGTCGTTTTGGGTTGCCGGTCGAACTACGAGAACAATTGTTGGACGACGTTGCCATCGCGTACCAGCGTGATCGGACGACCCGTGCTGGATTTGTATTCCAGCGTCGGATCGATGCCCAGATTGTAGTAGAAGCTGGCAGCAACATCGTCGGGCGAGATCCCTTCGTGTCGGGGACCCGACGCGGTGTCGTCGCTTTCTCCAACCACCTGACCACCACGAACTGCCCCTCCGGCCATCAGCATGAACATACAGCGGGGGTAGTGGTCACGGCCGCCTTCGGCACTGCGGGTGTTGATCTTTGGCGTGCGGCCAAATTCGCCCGTCACGAAAATCGCGGTCGACCCCAGCAAGCCGCGCTGCTCCAGACCGATCAGCAGGCCGCTCAGACCCGCGTCCAGCTTCGGCAGGTTGGTGTCCTTGAGTTTCGTCCAGTTGTCTTGATGCGTGTCCCAGCCACCCAATTGCAGGCTGACCAGACGCACGCCCGATTCGACCAATCGCAACGCCAGTAGGCAGCTTTGGCCGAAGGAGTCTTCGCCAAATTGTCGGGCAAAACTCTCCGGCTCCTGGCTGATATCAAACGCCTGGCGGGCTCGAGACGATGTGATCATCGAATAGGCCTGATCGCCGAAGCGATCCAAACCGTCCAGCAACTGATCATTTTTTTCAAGTTCGGCAAAGCGACGATCCAACTTTTGAAGCAAGCCTTGCCGGCGTTTAACTTCGTCCACTCCGATGCCACCGGGCAGCGAGATGCCGCGAACCGAGTACGGCTGGCCGAAACTTGGTGAGGAATTCGTTTCCAAGGCAGCGTAGCGAATGCCCAGGAATCCTGCTCCATGGCCGGCACGCGGCACGGCAACTTGCGTGGGGATGTCAGGATCGCTGGGGCGTTCCTTGGCGAGGACTGCGCCGTAGCTGGGATATTCCAACGCTGGGATCGGCTTGCTGCCGGTGTTGACGTATTCGCGTCCCAAACGATGCGCGGCCAACGTATGGCTGACACCTCGGAGGATCGCGAATTTGTCGGCACAACCGGCCAGTTTTGGCAGATGCTCGGAAATCTGAATTCCGGGCACATTGGTGGCGATCGGCTTGAACTGCCCACGAACCTCATCGGGAGCGTCCGGTTTCAAGTCAAACGTGTCCATGTGTGACGGGCCGCCATTGAGTTCGATAAAGATTGCCCGGTCGGCTCGACCTGATTTCAATTCACCGGCGTGGGCCAATTGCATGTACTGACTGAGCGTCAGGCCTCCAACGGTCAAGGCACCTGCTTTCAGCATGTCGCGGCGGCGAACGCCATCACATGTACGATGAAATTCCATAGTTAAGATTCTCTTGTTTGGTTGTAACGGACGGTAGGGTTGAACAGACGAATCATTGACCCGTCCGGCGAAACGAACGTACTAGTGAGTGATGATGAACTCTTTCGTGTTCACTAACGCCCACAACAGCGACTGAACACCGTCAGCCGTTCTTTCAGACTCGTTGATGAACGATACAGCGGTGTGCATTTCATCGTCAGCGGGAAATCGACTAAGCGTCCGCAAGTACGCGTCCTGAACAATCGCCTGAACCGACGCGGTTGCCGTTTTCGCGCTCTTCGCAGAAGGCTCCAAGTCAGCGGTCAGCCAAGCCTGCGGATCGGCCAGGATCTCATTCAGCGGCGGCACAGCAAAGCCGTACTGCTGGAACTTGCCGGAGATCCGCTTGTGTTCTTTTGCGAGCTGGGAACGAAGCTTTTCTTGTCGAGCCTCCGGAGTCTTTTGGAATTGCTTGACACGACCGACGAATTGACGCTTGAATCCCATTGCCGCTCGCTCGATTTGAGCCTGCTTTGGATTGCTGACAGCACTCTTCGGTCCCGGTACGCCGATCGCCTGGCACGCTTGCGCCACCCAGCCGTCTTTGTCGGACAGACGCTGGTGCATTTCCGCATCGTTGCGCAAGTAGATCGATTGAAGCAAACTGGGCGAATCACTGCGGTCGCAATCGCAATTTGACTCACGGTTGGATTGTCCGAAAACCTCCAAGGCAAAGACTGCCTGATTGCGTTGCCGCGGCATACCTTCGGCGATCGCCATGGCATCGACCTGGCCTCGCATCTTCGACGTCTTGTTGTCCGAACCGGTCGCCAAATTGACGGCGTCATAAATCACTTCGGCTGGCAATCGGCGCGGCACGTGATGCGAGAAGTTGATGCGGTCCATCTTGTTGGTTTCATTCGTCTCAGCGCTACGTTGGTATGTTTCGCTGTTGCAAATTTCGCGATGCAGCCACTGCAAGTCGAAGTCGTGGGCAATCAATTCGCTGGCCAAATAGTCAAGCAGTGGAGCGTTGCTGGGCGGATTGGCCAAGTTCATGTCGTCGGTTGGATCGACGATCCCGGTACCGAAGTAGTTGCTCCAAATTCGATTCACAATCGCCTTGGCAAAGTACGGGTTGTCTTCGTTGCGTAACCAATCCATCAAGGCCGGCCGCGGGTCCTTGTCCAACTGAACCGGTTCGGCTTGGCCCAGGATTTTTCCCGTTGGGATATTCAGCGGCGGCACCTTGCGGCCTTTCTTTTCGGCAGCAGCGCGGGCCTTTTTGACTTTGTCGGAAATCGCTCGCGTATTCACGAGCAATTCACCAAACGGCACAATGTCGCCGTTCTTGCTGGCAGAAGAGACAGCCTTGCGAAGGTCGCCGCCCTTGAGCTTCTTGCCGCCGGTGATCCTGTCCAACAGCTTGTCGCGGTCTGCTTTGGCATCACTGGCAACCTGGTTTTGATTGTAACGCATCACGCCAAACAGCTTCGCAAATTCGTCAAAGTCGTTCTTTGACCATTGATCAAATGGATGCTTGTGGCATTGGGCGCACTCGATACGAACGCCCAGAAATGCGTATGCGAATCCGATGGCACGGTCTTCCGGCTTGGCGAAATTGCGCCGCGCCCAATACAGAGGCATTCCTTCTCGGTCGGCGAAAATTTGTTCGTTGCCCGGCTTGCATGCTTCCGTCATCGACTTGCAGTATTCGATGTAACTTTCGCCTTCGTCGCGATTCTTGGCTTCCACAATCCCCTCGACGATTTCGTCGTAAGGCACGTTGTCGGCCAGTCGCACGCGCAGCCACTCGTGCCAGATTCGCGTTCCTGCACCCCGCACGGGCAAGGCATTGGTGAGTTGCTCTTCGCTATTGCCGGTCCAGTCCGAAAACCTGGTCGCCCACCAGGCACCATAACCGGGTGAGTCAAGCAATTCGTCGATCAATCGTTCGCGTTTATCGGGCGACTTGTCAGCGAGAAACTCACGGACACGATCCGTCTCCGGCAAAATACCGGTGATGTCCAGCGAAGCGCGGCGAATGAACTCGGCGTCGGTGCATGATCCGGCGGGGATGATTCCCAGCTTATCCAGTTTTGTCTGCACTAATTGATCGATCGGTTTGCTCAGCTTGCTCGGTTTCTCCGGCAGCGTACCAAGGGGGCGCAAGACGGGAATCGGAACGACCGCGTTGTCGTAGTAGATGACGACGTGCGTGTCGCCTCGCTCGCCTGACTGGAGGTGGCCGTGTTCGTCGATCGCAGCAATCGCGTCATCGTTGGAACTGAAACGGCATAATTCCGTCACGTCTTCAATGGTGCCGCTGTCCCAATGAGCGTACGCTTTCAGTTCAACTTGCTGGCCCGCTTTCTGAAATTGGATTTCGCTGGGAACCACTTCCAACCGTTTCAGGGTTTGCGGCGCTTGATCGCTGTAAGCCGCGCCAGCTGAAATCCAGCGGCTCAGGACGTGATGCTGCCAACTCCCCTTTTGAAATCGTTTGCCGCCTTCGTGCAGGTCGGCGTCCAGTGGTTTGGCCAGAATCAGGCTCTCGTCGACGTCGTCCACATCCACGCGGCCGGTTTGTTCATCCAGCAGAGCTTCGTGATCTCCCTTGAAGTCGTAGCCGAACAACGACAGCTGGAAACCGCCACGGCCTTGAAACGAACCGTGGCAGGCGCGTCCGTTACAGCCCAGACGACCGAGCAGCGGCACGACATGACGCTGGAAGTCAGGAACCTCATCGACGTCTGATTTCGCAAATCGTTCGCTTAGCGGTGCAGTCGCGGTCGCTTTTGACTCGGCTGTGATGTTAGCGTTCTTCGGCTCGGCAAACGCAGAGGGTGCGATTGCAAAACCGACCAGGCTAACCGCGAGGCAGGATGTCAGCTGTTTCATGGGGATCACTATGCGGTGGGGATAGAGATTGAAGGTGGGAATCGTTTTGAATTGTGAACTGAACCGGCAGGTCATTCTTTCTCGCCGGACGGAGCGTCCGGTAGACGACCGGCCTTGCGTAAGAAACCTAGGTAACTTGTTTCCAGCTGTTCTCGGTAGTTGTCCTGTTTGGCGGACATGCGTTGCTTGGCCGCATCAAGCGACTTCTGTGTTCGATCGATTCGTTCTTGCAAAACCCGCAGCTCGTACTTGGCACGGTTCAACTCGGCCTGATGCAATCGGCCCGCAGCTTCGCGCAGACGCACTCTGTCTGCTTGATCGTCACGTACTTTTAACTTGGCAGTTAGCAAGCGGACGCTTGATTGAGCTTGCAGCAATTCAACTTCAATGTCGTAAAGCTCGTGATCACGGTTCTTGGATGCTTCCAAGCGACGGGCCGATTTGGCAAGGTCGCGAATCGCCAAGTTGTACTGTCGTGGATCGTCCGATCGCAGATGCTCCAAGACCGATTTCAGTTCCGGTAAATGGGACTCGACCAATTGTGTGGCCGCGAGTTCTGCGTGGTGATCTGTTTTTGTCGAACGTGCGGTTGGTTTCGACGGTTTCTTTGGCTGTGCGTTGTTGTCGGCGACTGACCGCTGATTCGTCGCGCGCGCCTCCACCGCCCACGCGTTGGGGACGGCGAGAGTCAAGATCACCGTTAGCATCGAACCAAAAAATAATCGCTCAGCCATCTGAAATTGCTCCTGCCTCAACCGCGGTAACGATCCATGAGAGCGTCGATTCGTCTTCCCAGGGTTGGTCGTCAACCGTAAATGGTTCTCCTAGCTCAGCATCAAAATCAGGTTCTGAATTGCCATTTAGATCGCTGATGTCGGTGGCGGCCACCGATCCCTCGGCCCAAGCATGGGCGATCAACAATGATTCCGGCATGCTTTCAGCAACGACTGTTTTGTCGCGGACTTGCTCGGTGGGCCGACTTAGAAAGGCAATCATCACGCAGGTTGCGATGGCCACCGCCGTTATCACGACTCGCAGTGAAGAGTGCGAAGATCCTGCGGGAGCCACGCAGACCGACGGCTTGACCCGTGAGAGACCCACGACGATTTCTGATTGTGAGATCAATTCGCTTTGTAAAGGGTCTGAGTCACGCAGTTCCGCTTCGAATACCGCTGCCTGCCCGTCATCCATTTCCCCCAGCAGATAGAGCGAACATCGCTCATGGATGTCTTCGCCTACCGCATGTGGATTTGCGTTCCCAGCTTCTTTCGCTTGTGATCTCATGGTTTTTCGTCGGATTCGATTTCGCTGCGAAGTTGTTGCAGGGCTCGACGCATTCGAGTCAGGGCCGTTCCCAGCGGAATCTGTAGTTGATCTGCGATCTGTTGAAAGGTCAGGCTCTCATGCATCCGCAAGCGGACAACCTGTTGCCAAGACTCGGGCAGCCCCAGCACGGCTTGGCGAAGTTTTTCGGTCGTCTCAGTTCGGATGACTTTTTCGGTCGCGTCATCCTCAATGGTTATCTGTCGGGTCTGTTTTTCCAAAACCCGGTCCGTCGTCGCTTTGGCACGCCACATTCGAGCCGCCTCGTTGGCGGCCACTCGGAACAGCCAAGCCCGACGGGCGACCGGAGCAACGTCCCGACCGCTTTCGACCATCTTGACGTAAACCACCTGAAGGCAATCCTCCACGTCGACCGGCTGACTCAGCCGACCACTCAAAAACGCTCGCAATCCCGATTCGCAAGCCCGAAAGACTTCTCGCCATTGATCGGCGAGTTCGTCGTCGGTCGGCGAATTGGGTGGGATTTCGCTCATTCCTGAGTCGTTGAACAGTAGATGCGCCGATCATGGCGATTATTTCGGGCGAGGCGCCAATTTTTTTGGTCATTCGCCCAACAAAGGGCGAGATTCCCTCGTTGTGTGTCACCAGCACCCCTAGTTTGGTGGGGGCGGCGCGGACGGTGGGTTGAATGGGCAGGATTGTTGGGGTCTGATTCCGCAGGCAACGCGTAGCACGCGGGGGCTCGAAATTGCCGGGCGCTCCGATCGTTCTCCAGAAACGATATCGGAGTACCGCCTCGGCATCATCCTTCGGACGGGAAATCGATGGCATCGAATGAAAAAAACCTCTGGGTCGGCTTCGATCTGGGCGGTACCAAAATGTTGGCAATCGCCTACGACGACAAATGGAAGGTGCTGGCCCGTCGACGCCGTAAGACACGCGGACGCGATGGATCTGATTCCGGCGTCGAACGGATCGCTTCCACGATCGAACGTCTGCTTGATGAGAATGACTTCAAGCCAGAACAAATTGCCGGAATCGGGATCGGATGCCCAGGTCCCATCGATTTGGACAACGGGCGCATCTTGATGACGCCCAACCTTGGTTGGGACGATGTTGACTTGCAGGCATTCTTGCAAAAGCGTTTTGCTTGTCCCGCCGTGGTGATGAACGATGTCGATGCAGGCGTGTACGGAGAATACGAATTCGGCGCAGCCAAGGGAGCGCATTGCGCGGTCGGTATCTTTCCGGGCACCGGCGTCGGCGGCGGTTGTGTGTACGAAGGAAAAATCTTGCACGGCGCCGGGATCAGCTGCATGGAGATCGGTCACACACGGATCAGCAGCAGCATCCGTGCGAGTGGACTGGAATTGCCAGGTACCTTGGAAGCAGAGGCGAGCCGATTGACGATTGCTGCCGAAGCGGCCAAGGCAGCCTTTCGCGGAGACGCGCCATGGTTGGCCAAAGAAGTGGGAACGGATCTAGCCGACATCCGCAGCGGAGCCCTCGCAGATTCGGTCGCGAACGGCGATGTTGTCGTTCGGCGTTTGGTGGAAGAATCCGCCGAGGCGATCGGCATGGCCGTCGTCAACATTGTCCATGTTCTCGCGCCCGACAAGATTGTCTTGGGTGGCGGGATGATCGAAGCGCTGGAAAACATTTTCATCAGCACCGTCAGCAAGATCGCACGCAAAAGCGTGATGCCCGTCTACAAAGATCGCTTTGAAGTGGTTGCGGCGAAGCTAGCCGATGACGCCAGCGTGATGGGAGCGGCAGCCTGGGCAAAGCGCACGCTGACAAAGTCATAGTCGCCGAGCTCTCCGAGCTCGATAGCAGCAATGCCTCTCCTCGACACTCCCGCTGTGCGCGGGTTCCCGGCATCTGTCCCGACCGGCCAACGATCGCCGGGAGACCTGTCGGTCACGGGGAACGACGAGGTCGGGAGACCTGCGCCGAGCGCGGCCGACGTCTGCCAACTACACCCGGTCGATGTACTTGTTGACCAGGTTTTCCAGCATTTCTTGGCGGCCGCTGACGTTGGGCGTCACGTCACCTTTCGCCAGCATGTAGGCCTCCAGGTCGGCGAGCCCAACCCCGCCCGCCTCGACTCTGGCACCGATTCCTTCGTCCCAACTGCTGTATCGCGTGCTGATGAATCCATCCAACGCTCGGTCGGCACGAATCGCAGCGGCGATCTTCAGCCCCTTTGCGAACGCATCCATGCTGCCGATGTGGGCGTGGAACAAGTCGATTGGCTCGAATGACTCGCGACGCACCTTGGCGTCGAAGTTCACGCCGCCGCTGCCCAAGCCGCCGTACTTGAGAATGTAGTACATCGTTTGCGTGGTCAGGTAATAATCGGTTGCGAATTGGTCGGTGTCCCAGCCCAGCAACATGTCGCCGGTGTTGGCATCGATGCTGCCCAAGGCTCCTTGGCTGCCGGCATAATCCAGTTCGTGCATCATCTCGTGACCGGCCAGCGTGGCGTGATTGGTTTCGATATTCAGCTTGAAATGGTCGAGCAGATCGTAGGCGCGAAGGAAATTCAGGCACGCCGCCGCATCGCTGTCGTACTGATGCTTGGTCGGCTCTTTCGGTTTGGGCTCGATCAAGAACTGACCCGTGAAGCCGATCTCTTTGGCGTAGTCGACCGCCATGTGAAAGAACTGCGCCCAGATGATCGAGTTCGCGTTTCATGTCGGTGTTGTACAGATTCTGGTAGCCTTCGCGGCCGCCCCAGAACACATAGTTCTCGCCACCAAGTCGATGCGTGACTTCCAACGCCTTTTTGACTTGAGCACCGGCATAGGCAAACACATCGGCGTTGCAACTGGTTGCCGCGCCGTGCATGAATCGCGGATTGCTGAACATGTTGGCCGTGCCCCACAGCAGCTTGACACCGCTCCGCTGTTGTTCCTCTTCCAGGACATCGGCGACCGCGTCCAAGTTGCTGTTCGATTCCGCCAGCGAGCCGCCTTCGGGCGCGACGTCGCGATCATGAAACGCGTAGTAGGGTGCTTGCAGTTTCTCAAACAACTCAAAGGCTGCACGGGCGCGATTCTGAGCATTTTCGACCGACTCGCTGCCGTCATCCCAAGGACGCACCGCGGTTCCCACGCCGAAAGGATCCGAACCGGTGCCGCGGAAGGTG
This sequence comes from Pirellulaceae bacterium, assembly GCA_963714715.1. Taxonomy (GTDB): domain Bacteria; phylum Planctomycetota; class Planctomycetia; order Pirellulales; family Pirellulaceae; genus JBFJVZ01. Next base: position 53,212 of record CAVQPV010000035.1, read on the forward strand.
TGCCAGTAGACGATGGAGAATCGAAAATGATCCTTCATCGATTTGCCTTCCACCGTCTCGTCCGGGTTGTACCAGCGAAATGCGAGAGGATTGTCGCTATCGGGGCCTTCGTACGCTATGGTTGGGATGTCGGGGAAAGCGCTCATGCTGCAGTGGCCTCGAGAATGGTCGGGTGGTCGAAACCAACAATATCCCGGCCCACAGGCCCGCAAGCAAGCGGTGGCACCGCTACTCTTTTCGATCCAGCTGGCTATCGGTGAACTGCATGTCGGCTTGATGCTCCTTGGTCACCTTGGCGATCGCCGCGACCACGTCCGGTCGCTGGCCCGCAATGTTTCGCTTTTCGCCAATGTCGATGTGCAGGTCGTAAACCAACGGTGGGTCGTGATCCGTCGCTTGGTTGGATCCCGGCACGTAGCTGTCCTGCGTGATGTAATGAGCCTTGTAGCGCCCGTGCCGCACTGCCATCAGCCGATAGTCACGATAGAAAAACATCGACTTGCGCGGCGACGGTTGATGCCCCGTCAGCATGGCCGACAAGTCATACCCGTCCAACTGATGATCGTCGGGCAAGGTCGCCCCAGCCATCGAGGCGATCGTTGGCAACAGATCCAAAGTGCTGCCCAGTTCCGTGGTCGTCACTCCCGCGGGGATCGAGCCCGGCATCCAAAAAACACCGGGGACTCGCATGCCGCCCTCGAACGTGGTTCCTTTCCCATTGCGCAGCGGTCCAGCCGAACCGCCTTGGTCGCCAAAAACGAGCCAAGGGCCGTTGTCGCTGGTAAAGACCACCATCGTTTTCTTGTCCAGCTCCAATTCACGCAGCGTGTTGAGTACCTGACCGACACTCCAGTCGATCTCTTCAATCACGTCGCCGTACAGCCCCGCGCGCGAGTGACCGGCGAACGATTGATGACGAAACAGCGGCACGTGGGGCAGCGAGTGCGCCAGATAAAGAAAGAACGGCTTGCCGCTCGATTCGCGGATGAACTCGACTGCTTTCTCTGCATAACGTTTGGTGATCGTGTTTTGATCGGCGGGCCGTTCAATTTGTTCGACGCCAGCGGCTGTGGTTCCACTCAGCAGCGGCACGTTGAAGTACTCAATCTTCGGATCGTTGAACGAGCCGCGGTTCTTTCGTATCTCTTTCGGCGCAACGTTATCCATGTCGTTGCTGTAGGGAATCCCAAAGTAGCTATCGAAGCCGTGCACGGTCGGCAAGTATTGCGGCAGGTGTCCGAGATGCCATTTGCCAACCATGCCGGTCGCGTATCCGAGTGGTTTCAGCATTTCCGCGATCGTCAACTCGCTATCTTGCAAGCCACCGACCGAATCGGGAAACAACACGCGGCGGTTGCCGCACATGCCCGTCCGCGCCGGATAGCGGCCGGTCATCAAGGCTGCCCGGCTGGGCGTGCAAACGCTGGAGGCGACGTAGAACTGCGTCATCCGAGTTCCTTCGCCCGCCATGCGGTCCAGATGGGGAGTCGCGATGGTCGGATGGCCGTAGCAAGTCAAATCGCCCCAGCCAAGATCATCACAAAAGATGATCACGAAGTTGGGTTTGGTAGCCGCATCTGCCTGAGCACGGTCTTGCCAAGCAATGAACAAACGACAAGCAGACAAGCAAAAGATCGAGATAGCATGGCGGAACCCAGGTAGGAGAATACGGGGAACGGTACTTTAGTTAGGAGTCGTTCGGAAATCGATTCGTCATTTAGAAATCGGTCGGAAACAAGTTCGGCGATGTCGCACATTTCTTTACGGCGAAGCCGTTTCACAACAAAGCCTAGGGTAAACGAAACGAGCGACAGCGAGTGGAGTGCCACCCCTGGTTGAACTGCCCGATGCTAGTGTGGTTTTAAACGGAAACCCAGGGCGGCGGTTTGGCTCGCCTAAAGCTCGCCAGCCAGACCGTGGGCTATATTGTTGTGCCCTTGCAGGCGATTTTATATGATCCGTTCTTTGCCATCGTTGGGCCAGGAGTATCCGCCGGTAGGTGATGAACGCTGGAGCAAGATCGCTGACGACTTCTTGGATTACATGATGGAGGCGATGCCCGACGCGTTATCGGTTTGGGAAGTAGCTGGTCAAGCAACTGCAAGTGGTGGAAGCCATCCGTGACCATGTTGCGCGGACCGGCCACCTGCCCAAGAATCTGGGCGAACTGACGCTTTACGCGCCCCATGATCCGCTGACTGGTAAACCCTATGACTACCGCATCTCCAACACCTTGGCCGTACTCAGCACGCCAAAGATTCCTGGTGTTGACGAGGCACTTCAACAGCCGAAATCCTATCGCTTGAAAGTCGCCGCGATCGATGATTAAGCTTTGTTTTTGGGCGATTCCTTGACCGACGTGAACTTTAGCAACAACCAATCACCGAATCTCGGAAAGGCGTGGCCGATCGCGATCAGCAGTCGCATATAACCTGGCAAAATCACGTCGACGCGCCGTCGCTGGACGCACTTCAAGACCGCTTGGGCAACTTTCTCCGGCGGCAACCCTTTCACTCGGGTTCCTCCGCCCGGCTTGGACGCTTGCTCGGGAACGGACTCGTCGATTTGTTCTTGGTATCGCGTTCCCTCGTCGTCGCGGCGAATGGGACCTGGATTGACCAAGGCGACATGAATGCCTCGTGGCCGCAATTCCAGCCTCATTTGCTGGGTCATCCCGGCGAGGGCATGTTTGGCGGCCGCGTAGCCACCGATGTAACGTGCGCCGACTTTGGCAGCCAGCGATCCAATGTTGACGATCACGCCGCGCGATTCTTCCAACATCGGTAGCGCCGCTTGCGAGCAGAGCAGGGCAGTGAAGACGTTTTGCTGGATCAAATGCTTCAGTCTTTCGGGCTGCAAGCTTCTCAGCCAAGCCACGATCGCTCGCCCCGACACAATTGACCAGAGCGTCGAGCCGTCCAAATTGCTCGCGACGTGATCGATCAAGAGCCTCAACATCGTCTCTCTTCGTCAAATCGCAGGTGGTCGCGTGCCGAGCGATCAGCGGGCGCCGCGAACCGCTCGATCGCCGGTTCGAGCCGATCCTGATTTCGCCCAGCAATCATCACCCGGTAGCCCGCGTCCAAGAATGTGTGGGCGACAACCCACCCCAGCCCCGCGGAACCGCCGGTGATCAGAGCAACAGGATGCGGGTCAGATTCCATTGGCCGAGAGTTGTTGTTCAGGAATGCGGCTGTGGAAAGGGGCGAAATCCAATACCCTCGCATCTTACACGGCAGAGCCTTAAATTCATCACCTGCGACGGGCCATTGAACAAGCCCGATCCGCCAATTCGCACCGACGAACGTACCATGTCGAGACCTTCGCTGGATGCAGCCTGTACGAAAATTATCGCCACCGTGGGACCAGCCTGCTGGGAGACCGACAAGCTTGTCGAATTGATCGAGGCGGGTGCGGATGTCTTTCGCATCAATACGGCGCACGGCAACCGCCAGGAACACGAACGAACGTTGGCCAATATTCGAGCGGCCTCACAGAAAACGGGTTTCGCGGCCGGTGTTCTGCTTGATCTTGCCGGCCCCAAGATTCGTTTGGGGCAGCTGGCGGTCGATCCGTTTCAGTGCGAAGTGGGGATGCAAGTCAGCTTTATTCGCGGCGATGCTTCCGTCAGACCCAGACCGAATTGACCAGCAGCTACGAGCGGCTGGTCGATGAACTGGAGCCGGGCAACCGAGTCATGCTGGCTGACGGCAAAGTTGGCCTGCGAGTTCAGTCGGTTGCCGATGACCGCGTCGAGTGTATCGTGATCGCCGGCGGCGAGATTCGCAGTCGACAAGGCATCAATTTGCCCGGCGTCAAACTTTCCGTGGCGGCGATGCTGCCAGCGCGATATCGACAACGCGATTTGGGGTGCCGAGAACGAAATCGATTTCATCAGTCTCTCCTTTGTGCGCAGTGCTGATGACGTCCGGACGCTTCGAGAGTCTGTTGGAGAGCCACCAGTCGAACGCTCTGGTGATCGCCAAAATCGAAAAGCCGGAGGCACTCAAGCAACTTGGACGCGATCGTCGATGCGACCGACGGGGTGATGGTTGCGCGGGGCGATTTGGGTGTCGAGATCGACGTCGCGGAAACACCGATCGCCCAAAAGCGAATCATTCGGGTTTGCAAGGAGAAAATGAAACCGGTGATCGTGGCGACTCAAATGCTGGAATCGATGCACCACAGCACGCGTCCCACGCGGGCGGAGGCGAGCGACGTGGCCAATGCAATCTTGGACGGTGCCGACGCCTGCATGCTCAGTGGCGAAACGGCCATCGGCGACCACCCGGTCAAAGCGGTCGAGATGATGAATCGGATCATGCTTTGCACCGAGTCGGAACTAACACACAACCTGTCCGAGCGGTTGAGCAGTAGTCGAGTGCATCCGATCACGTCTGCGGTTACCAATTCGGCGATCAACATTGCCGAGTCGATTCGTGCCAAGTTGATCGTCATCGCCACTCGCAGTGGTGCTACGGCCTGGGTGAAGAGCAAGAGCCGTAGCCTGATTGCCACGCTCGGGGCCAGCGACGATGTGGCGACACTGAGACGCATGAATTTGCTATGGGGAATTCGGCCGATTAAGGCATCTCAATTGGCAGACACGCCCAAGTTCATCGGTGAAATTTGCCGCTGGGGAAAAGCACACGGTCATCTACGAACGGGTGATCAAGTCGTCTTTGTGACCGGCAGCGGCGTCATGAAGAAGGCCCACAATGTCGTCGTCGTTCACACGGTTGAGGAGAACGAGTGACGCGCCGAGAGTCCTTCGGCATGTCGCTCGAATTCTTCCGCACGGCGCTGTCGCTCGTTTGGTTCGCGCCGGGCTTTGATGGATAACAGCTTCGCCGTAAACAGACTTGGTGGCTTGCTCGAGCAATGACTTGTGTAGACACCGATGCTGTCGAGGCAGCGGCCCGTTCGACGACTTGACCCATGAAGATCACACAGCCGCGAGCACTGGGCGTTCCGATCGAAGGATCGTATTCCGTTGGCCGGACAGTCGGCTTGGGGCACCGCCGCGGTGCCGTCGATCATTCGATCGAGCTGGTTTGGGGCCGACGGGAGCTTGTCGTTGGTTGCGTTTGAGTTCATTTTTCAACGCACATCTTGCTCGATGCAACCGACTGCGGACCGTTCCCAGTCGCACGTTCAGGACTTCACTGATCGTTTGGTAGTCGAACTGTTCGTAGTCGCGAAGCACCAGAATCCGACGGTGCTTTTCAGCGAGCTGCGTTAAAGCATCGCGTACCTGCTGACGTGCTTCCAAACGCAAGGCAATCTCATCCGGTGAACCATCGGGGTCGACCCGATGCGTGAGCCGTGATTCATCAACCGATTCAAGCGAATAAACCGGGCGAGAGTTTTTTCGGTAGTGCGAGATCCGCAGGTTGATCGCGATGCGGTAGAGCCAAGTGTAAAACCTGCTCTGCTGTTGAAATGAATCGAGTCGCAGGAAGGCTTTGACAAACGCATCTTGGACGATGTCTTCGGCCGCGTGGCTGCAACCGACGTCGTTCAGAATGGCTCGAAACAGCCGGTCCTGGTATCGCTGGATCAGCTGCTCAAACCCCCGTTGATCGCCCGCTTTCGCTTGATCAATCAGATCATTGTCGGAAACAACTGTATTTTCGTCGGTCATGTATGTCGCAGTTTGCATTGCATCCCCCCGGTGCATTAGGATCGTGGTCTCGGTTGCCTTTGGTATCCGGATACGCGGCGCTTTCAGGACCAGTCCGCAGCGTTTTCACCAAAATGGATGCGAACTGGAGGAACTTGTTGATGAAACCTGAAGAAATCGACGTCGCTGAATCGCTGAACCAGATGGCCAATGGCCGTGAATCGGAGGCGGAACGGTTGATGCCGCTGGTTTATGATCAGATGCGGGCCTTAGCCGGTTCGATGCTGAATCAGGAAATTCCTGGGCATACGTTGCAGCCCACCGCGCTGGTCAACGAGGCGTATCTGAAACTGGCCGACCAGAATCGAGTCAGTTGGAAAGGCAAGACGCATTTCTTTGCGATCGGCGCGAAAGTGATGCGGCGGATCTTGGTCGATCATGCGCGCGGACGCAAACGGCAGAAACGTGGCGGCGGGATGCGGCGAATTTCTTTGGAGGACGATCTCAGAGTCAGTAGTCGTAACGATGAAGATGTGTTGGCGGTCGAAGATGCGTTGACCAAACTTGCGACGTTGGATCCCCGTCAATCAAAAATCATCGAGCTGCGGTTCTTTGGCGGATTGACGGTGGAAGAAGTCGCTGAAGTTCTTCAAGTTTCCAAACGGACGGTCGAATCAGACTGGACGATGGCGCGAGCCTGGCTTCGCCGCGAACTTTCGGGCGAGGGCCCCGCGTGACCCCGCAAGAGTTCGCCAAGGTCAAAGAGATTTTCGCAAACGCGATCCGGCAACCTGAACCCAGTCGCGAGGCGTTCGTACGGCAGGCAAGTGATCAGGACGATACGATCGTCGAGGAGGTTCTCTCGCTCCTCTCTCATCACACCGACGATACGATTCTCCAGACTGCTCAGCAACAGCCGGAAGCCGACCATCAAGAGCCCGAATTCGTCGGCGCGCAGCCGTCGCCCCTTGAATTGGATCCCAACTTGGTGATGAAGGATGTTTGGGAGGAGAACCGCCAGATCCTGCGACGACGGCTACTGGTGATCACCGTGGTGATGGGGATCCTGGTCGCTTGCTCACTCGTGCGGTTGTTTACCTACAGTTATCTTGGCTGGGGCTATGGCGGTCGAATCTTGGTGCTGCTGGGCATCATCGGATGTGGGGTCGCTCTGTATCGCAATCACGAAATGTCGATCAAAGGTTTGCGGGCAATCGAGTTTCTCGTGTTGCTGCTGATCGGGATGCTGGTTGCCGTGATCGAAGTCCGCTTGCTGCTCGCGTTGGCTGCCGAGCCCGACGTGCCAACGTTGATCAGCGTCCATAATTGGGGTTACTTCGTCTGGTCGATCATCATTACCGTCTACGGAGTCTTCATGCCAAACAGTTGGCAGCGGGCTGCCGCGATCACGCTGCCCTTGGCTCTGATGCCGCATTTGATCACCGGCTTTGCAGCCTGGCTTGATCCGCAAGTCACCGTTTTGTTGCAACAAGATGACTACGGCATCCCCATCCCGGCACCATTGCTGTCCGCGTGCATCGCGATTTATGCGGCCCATTTGATTCACGGTGCCCGCTTGTCGGCATTTCATGCCCGCCGACTCGCTCAATACCGCCTGATTCGCTTGATTGGACAGGGCAGCATGGGCCAAGTCTACGAGGCCGAACATTTGATGATGAAACGGTCCTGCGCAATCAAGATCATCCAGCCGGAGCGAATGAGCGATTCAGATTCGTTCCAGCGATTTGAACGAGAAGTGCGTGCCACCGCACACCTGACGCATCCGCACACGATTGAGATCTTTGATTATGGACAGACCAGAGACGGTGTCTTCTTTTATGCAATGGAATTGTTGCCCGGCCTGAATCTGGGCGATCTCGTGCTCGCGTCGGGCCCGTTGTCGCCGGCACGAGCGGTTCATTTTCTGGTGCAAGCCTGCGGAGCACTCCAGGAAGCGCACCGGGCCGGTTTGATTCATCGGGACATCAAGCCGGCGAACATCTTTGCGTCGCAGCGGGGCGGCATACACGACTATACGAAACTGTTGGACTTTGGCCTCGTTCAAGCCAACAACCTTGACGTACGTCGAGCCGAATCGAATCGAAATCTGATCGCCGGTACGCCCGACTACATGTCGCCCGAACAGATTACCGCTCCCCGAGACCTGGACGCGCGAAGTGACATCTATTCTCTTGGTGCGGTGGCGTACTTCTTGTTGACCGGCAGGCCGCCCTTTGTCGCCGACACACCCCTGGAGGTCTTGTTGGCTCACCTGAACGATCAGATCACGCCGCTGGCGACGATCAATGCTGCGATACCGGCCGATTTGGAGTCGATCATTCTCCGCTGCCTGGCGAAAGATGTTGAGCAGCGTGTCCCCAGTGCACAATGCCTGATCAACGAGTTGAAGGACTGTGAGTCGATCGATCCGTGGACGCAAGAAGACGCCAAGCGATGGTGGCAAGAAGTCGAAATATCACACACACGATTTGTGTAGAGACCAGTGCCCGTAGGGAGAGTTCGCTGTTTTCACTCGATCAGCAAGTCGACCGCACCACTTAGTCTGGCCGTTTCTGCGTTGTCTTCAAGACAGATGCGAATTTGGTTGTGCGGCTGAATCCGCTCGCTGATATCGACTTCCAATGGTGGGTCACTGATCTCCAAGGGCTCAACGTTGAACAAAACGGCTTGCAGTGATCCCGTCCACGATTCGATTCGCAGGTGGACACGGGAGTTGTCCTCCAGGCCCGTTGGACGGTTGAAGCTGCGAGCATAGGTGACCGAGCTTGGGGCGCGATCGTGCTTGGCGGATTCGTCGACGTCGGGCACATCCACTCGCAACGACTCCGCTTCGCCGATCGCGAGTTCGTTGCCAAGGTCGCCGAAGTCGAATCGTATGCATGAGGCTGCTGCTGACGGAAAAGAAAAAGCCCCGCCTCATCATCGTGGGGCAGGGCCATTGTTGGAAGTATTGGCAACCAATCGGGACCTATTCAGTCGCCAGGTAGTCCTGCACAGAGTCCCCAAACCCCGGGAATTCTTGCCCCAGAACGTCATCGACGGACTGCTGAAAATCGAAATTGGATTTTGCACCGATCAGTGCAGCGGCACGTCCATCGGGGCTGAGCACGAAAGCATCCTCACCCACCAGTGCCGTTTGGACCGTACCGTCACCATCAACGAGACTCAGCAAGGCAGCGTCATGGTCAGCGTTCAGCACGAACTCGGCAAACTCAATTCCCTCGAAGCCTTCTAAGAGGACGAACATTTCCTGGGTGCCCCCGGAGCCCAAGCCAAATTTTCCGCCTTCCATGCGACCACCACTTGAAACCAGGGATGAACCCGACAGGTAGGTGGAGGCGAGGATGTCGATGTTGCCGAGCGAGCCCGTGAAACCGAGCACCGGTAAGACGTCTGGTGCCGGCGAAGTTGCACCAACCACCACCGTCGAGACACTGCTACCGATGATGACGGCGTTGTTCGGTAGCACGTATTCAACTTCGTAAGTTCCAGGCGCGACACCCGCGAAGATGTAATCACCATGGGCGTCGGTCAACGTCGTTCTTACCGTGCTGCTGCCAACTGCTCGCATGCGAACGGTCACACCGCCGATTCCATATTCGTCCGCATCCCGACCTCCGTTACGGAAATTGTTAACGTCCAATTCGTCGATGTAGACAAGCCCCGTGACCATCGTGGGCGGCACTGCTTCGATCGTCACGGTGGCGGTTTGCGAAACTGAGCCGCCGTTACCGTCGATGATGTCGAAACTGACCACGATTACCTCGGTGTCGCCGACGTCCAACAGGTCAGCGTATGCACCGGGGTCGACCTCCAAAAAGTTCCCAACGACCATCACACCGATGCCGTTGCCTGAGGTCACAGACGGGTTACTGACGTTGAGTGTGTCTCCGTCGACATCCGTGGCGAACTGAAGCAAGCTGAACGAAGTAGCGGGATCGAATTCATTGAATGTTCGGCTAATCGAGTCGCTGACCTGGGGAGCGTCGTTGACGTTGACCACCGGCACGGTCTGTGCACTGGTCAGTGGTCCTTCGTCCGTTCCCTGGCCGTCGGTGTAGCTGACTTGGACGCTGATTCGTTGGCCAACATCGGCATCACCGAGGAGATAGGTGCTGCTGGTCGCACCACCGATCGCTACGCCGCCGCGCAACCACTGGTAGCTGAACGCGCCCAAGCCGTCGGCATCGCTGATTCCGGATGTATTCGCGGTCAGCCTTTGGTCTTCCTGAACCGTTCCTGTGATCGTGGGTGTGCCAACCGGCGGACTGTTGACGCTGCCCACCGGAGCGGTCTGTGCGCTGGTCAGTGATTCGGGTGTTCCCTGGCCGTCGGTGTAACTGACCTGGACGCTGATCCGCTGGCCAACGTCGGCGTCACCGAGGAGATAGCTGCTGCTGGTCGCACCACTGATCGCCACGCTGCCGCGCAACCATTGGTAGCTGAACGCGCCCAAGCCGTCGGCATCGCTGATTCCGGAAGTAACAGCGGTCAGCGTTTCGTCTTTTTGAATCAGTCCCGAGATCGTGGGAACGCCACTGGGCGCGTCGTTGACGTTGGCCACCTGGGCGGTCGGTGCACTGGTCAGTGGTCCTTCGGCGGTTCCCTGGCCGTCGGTGTAGCGGACCTGGACGCTGATCGCCTGGCCAACATCGGCATCACCAAGCACATAGGTGCTGCTGGTCGCACCACTGATCGCAACGCCGCCGCGCAACCATTGGTAGCTGAACGTGCCCAAGCCGTCAGCATCGCTGATTCCGGATGTAACAGCGGTGAGCGTTTCGTCTTCCTGAGCGGTCCCCGAGATCGTGGGTACGCCGGTTGGCGCGTCGTTGACGTTGGCCACCTGGGCGGTCGGTGCACTGGTCAGTGGTCCTTCGGCCGTTCCCAGACCATCGGTGTAGCGGACCTGGACGCTGATCGTCTGGCCAACATCGGCGTCACCGAGGACATAGGTGCTGCTGGTCGCACCACTGATATTGGTGCTGCCGCGCAACCATTGGTAGCTGAACGTGCCCAAGCCGTCAGCATCGCTGATTCCGGAGGTATTCGCCGTGAGCGTTTCGTCTTCCTGAGCGGTTCCTGTGATCGTGGGGACGCCACTGGGCAAGTTGTTGTTGGCATTGGCCACCGGTCCAACCTGTGCGCTGGTTAACGGTCCTTCGGGCGTTCCCTGGCCGTCGGTGTAGCTGACCTGGACGCTGATCAATTGGCCAATGTCGGCATCACCGAGGAGATAGGTGCTGCTGGTTGCACCGGTGATCGGGGTGCTGCCGCGCAACCATTGGAAGCTGAACGTGCCCAAGCCGTCGGCATCGCTGATCCCCGAGGTATTCGCAGTGAGCGTGGCCTCTGCCTGAACGGCTCCCGTGATCGTCGGGACGCCACTGGGCGCGTCGTTGATATTGGCGACCGGAGCGGTCTGTGCACTGGTCAGTGGTCCCTCGGGCGTCCCCAGGCCGTCGGTGTAGCTGACCTGGACGCTCATTGCCTGGCCTACATCAGCGTCACCGAGGGCATAGGTGCTGCTGGTCGCGCCACTAATGGCTACGCCGCCGCGCAACCACTGGTAGCTGAACGTGCCCAGGCCATCGGCATCGCTGATCCCCGAGGTATTGGCGGTGAGCGTTTCGTCTTCCTGAGCGGTTCCAGAGATCGTGGGTATGCCGACGGGCAGATTGTTCGCTCCGTCGCCGACGTTAAACGTCAACACGGCGTCACTATCGATCAGCACCAAGTCTTGCGGAACTTCGGTGTTGCGACCGTACAGCAACGTCGACTCTCTCGTTTCGCCAGGGTTCGCACTGACTGTAAAGTTACTGACCGCCGAATCAAAGAAGACACGAATGCTGAAGACGTCGAATGGTTCCGTCAGCAGCCCGTCATCGGAGAGTTCCGGAACGCCAAGACCATTGGGTGGAACTTGGCCCGTGCCGCCAATTTCACCGAAGCCAGTCGCATCGTCGAAGCTGCCCTGATTCAGCGAGTTGAAGAATTCGCTGTTGTTGTTGAAGGTGCGGCTGTGAGTATCGAGGTTGAATCGAACCGCACTACTGTTGACGGTGCCATCAAGATTGAACGGGGCAATCTCAGTGAACTGAGTCGGAACAGCGATGTTCAAATTATCGGTAACCGAAAAATTGAGCAGGTTCTCGTTACCTAGCTCATCAAGATCGGTAAATAGAATCTCGTATCCATCGCCCTGGGGAAGCCGCTTGATCTGATACTGATCCGGTGTGTAGCCGAATTCTGTCAGTGCATTGGCAATCTCATCGCTCGCGGAAGCATCAAAATCGGCTGCCTGGGATACGTAGGTATTTCCACTTGTCTCCTGAATAAACGTTAGGTTGCCGCTCAGTAGGGAAGTGTGGCCCGACGCGTTTGCGGGCTCGTCGTCTGCTTGATTCTCAAGGTCCAGGAACCGGTCTTGATTTTCGATGAAGACGGTATTGCCAACGAAATTGGCGTCCAACACAGGAACAACACTTGGAACGCCGTCAACTGTCGTCGTGTCGACAAAAACGGCATTGATCTGGCTAGCCACTTCGATCGCGATCTCTTCTGGTGACAGCGGTTGGTTCGAGGCATTGCGCGTCAGGATGCCAATGTCGTCGGGGTCGGCAGGTGAGCCCGACTCAATGAACTCGAAGAACTTAACCAGTGTCTCCATCGACTCACTGGTCTGCGTATTGTCCACGATCGTTCTGTTGATGACCTCCGCCGCAATCCCGAATTTCCCTGTCGGCAGGGTGTTTTCAATCTGAATGAATGGCGTGTCAATCGCATCATCAAACCTGATCTGTTGGGTTTCGTTCAACACCGGCTTGAGAACGCCACCCGTGCTGGTTTCCAGGTCGACAAACAGTTGGAAGGCCCCGATTTCATTGTCACCGCGACGCAGGTCGTCATAGCTAAGTTCAATGTTGAACTCCTCGTTGACGCCGAGGTTGATGAAGCCATTGGCATCGGGCTGGATTTCATTATCGTTCAAATCGCGAGCGGTCAGCAGTAGTTCAACCAACTCGCCGAGTTCTTCGCCACGAGAGAGGGCATTGATCACGCGCAAGGGGTCGCTGGCGGTCAACTCGCCATCGTTGTTCACATCCAGGAACATGCCGTCCGCTTCCAATCGCTCGGATTCGGCGAATTGCGCTAAACGGTTGATGCCAATCAAGGCATCCAAGGATGTGATTTGCCTGTCATCATTGACGTCGAAGGCATTCCACCCGTTGTGAGCGATGCCGACATCACCGGCCAGCAACTCTCGTTTCTCAAGAGTCTGGCTGCTGAGCCGACGGGGCTTTGATTCAGATTGCGGCCGGGCCTTCCGTTTTCTGGAGTTCAACCAACTGGCGCGATGGAGCATTTGACGCAGATTTTTCATCTGTTATCTCGGAAAGACAAAGTTGGACGTGAGTTTTGCTGGGACGCGGATTTTTTGGCAGGTTGGCCAGAATCCCGAGACTGGCTCCAGGGGGATTTCCCCGCCAATCTGATTAGTGGCTCTATCTTATCTCGTTCGCCTGTTTTATCAACTTTCACATGGCGATGAATCAGGAGGGCCTGCACCTCAGGTCGTTAGACCTCGGTTTGTAGTAAAGGTTCCAGTATTTCCGGCGCAATTTCTTGGTCGATCGTTAGAGCGAGCGAAGTCTCGTCATTCGCCTGATTCTGACTTGTTTTCTTGGATTTTGAGGTGATTTCCGCTGATCGGGTGGTTTCGGGGGCCAAATCGATCGGCTGGCTGCCCTCGTCGACGCTGTCATTATCGGTCCCCAATGCCCCTGCACTTTCGTCCTCAGTGGTGCGACCGGCAGACTTGAACATTGACCTCTGGGAGGCCAACAACCCGAGAGACGCAACCGGTTGGTCGGTCCAGGTTGTCAGAACGGCGTCCTTGGCGTCTGTCTGGGCTCCGGCGGAGCTTTGTTCGGGCTCCGGGTCTTGTTGTTGACGCAGCGTATTGATCACCATCAAAGCGTCCAGCGCGGTGACCGCCCCATCGTTGTTGACGTCGATCCAGTCGCCTCCGGTTTCGTTGGGGCCCAGGACTCGCGCTCCGAATCGGTGCATGTCGTTGATGACCAACAGCGCGTCCCGTGAAGTGGTTTCGCCTTCGCCGCTGACGTCTTCAGGCATCCCGGCGTGATGCCGGGGGCTGTTGACGCGGTTGGCTGCTGCCACAAGCACTTCGCTCTGGCCATCGGCAACCGTGACCTGAACGCTGGTGCTGTTGAACTGATGAATCAGCTTGTCAGAAACCAAATCGACGCGGTACTCACCATCGGGCAGGTTGGCGATTTTCCAAGCACCCGATTGATCGGTGACTATCGAATCGGAGTAGCCGAATCGAATGTCATCGATCGCAATGTCAGTTTCGGCGTGGCCAAAGGCGTGAATGCTGGCGATTCGGCCTCGGGGATCATTGATGGAGACCAGCTGAGTGTTGCCGCCGGAAATCCGTTCGCTAGTTGCCCGTGTGATCAATTGGCCGCTGGCATCGTACGCTTCGATCCTGGCATAGCTGCCGCCATCCAGCCCCGTGACCGACAACTCGACTTCGCCGACGTTTTGGTCAAATTCGGCGACCAAAGCAGCTTGATCGGACCAGCGGTCCAGCCATTGATCGGTGTTCGTATTGAAGCCTTGGAAGACTCGTTTGTTCCCGGCGTCGACCGAATCGAACGATCCCAGCCGCGAAGCCATGAACAGTCCATCAGCTGATAGCTGCACGCCCACCGTGCCCTGGATCTCGCCAAGCAAAACGTCCTTCGCTGCGAGGCTGCCACCAAACAGTGGGTTGCCATCGCTCTGCCGAACGACCACTTGCGCGTCGCTCATCAATGCTTCGCCCGGATCTCGAATGCCGTTCGCGTTGTCATCGACAAAGGCATATCCCGAGGTGGCGGCCTGAGACAGAGCGGGTGCCGTTTTGCTGCCCGAGATGATCTCGCTGGAGATGCCGATGCTCTGATCGATCGCCCGAAATTCGATCGTCGAGAAGTCGCTGGAGATCGGAATCGCCAGATCGAATTCGACCACTTGCTGGTCCGGGTGGGATGCGGCCAGCCAGGGGCCTGCGTCCAGACGGTACTGCAATTCGCTGACCCGGTTCAGCGTGATATCACTCTGAATGCCGGACGAATTTTCATTTTTGAGGGGAACCGCCGAAGCGACGCCACTGACCAGGTATTGGGACGCGTCCGCATCGAAATGCCCCATGGCATCCAGGTGCAGTGGGACGTCTGCAAAGTCAAACACGCCATCGGAATCGCTGTCTCGCCAACCAACCAGAGCGAGCGTCGATGCAGGCGACGTTTCCGATAAATACGCTGCCGTCAGCGGGACACCGCCTCGCATGATCGATTCCTGATGGACGAAATCGGCGTCAGGGTTGTTCGCCGCATTCAGCACCGGAGCGTTGTAATAGCCACGTTGGTCGGTGTAAGAGGAAGCCCCGGCATATTCATCGCGGGCCCAGAAAATATGCCCCATCTCGTGAGCGATCGTGGAAGCGGGCCGAGTCGATGGCGTGACCATGAACAGCCCACCCGGATAGGCGAAGGCAGCGGCGAATTGACCACCGGAGTCAAATAAGCCATCAGGATCATCCGAGGCGTCCATGATGAAGATCGTGAATGCCCAATCGGTTCCCAGTTCGATTCGCTGCTGGTCGTTAAAGAGATGGACTGCGTGTTCAATCGTCGGCGCGTCGCCGAATCCCTGGACGGCTAGAAAGTTCCAGACATATTCTTCGAAGATTTCGCTGCTGTGATCAATCGGCTCGTAGCCCGTTTCGACCGGATCGACCGCGAACGTGTCGTCGATCACGAATTCAAGCGTGTGGCGGGTGTTCAGCTTGTCCAACGCTCGAGACCACCAGTTCACGCCTTCGTCCACTTTGGCCAGCGTGTCCTGGATCTCCTGGGGGGTCCAGTTCTGGGATTCTGGATAGATCGACCCGTCACTCTCAAATAGCACAGGTGTCACAGCCACCGATCCCAACAGCACATCTCCGGTGTTGAGCGGAGTCATGCCAATGGGCAGCGAATCGACCGCCATCAATCGCCTCGATTCCAACAATTCCAGTTGGATCGATCGCGATCGAGCGGGGCGGTGTGGTCCTCGGTGGGAACGACGTCGGAGCATGAAACCTCAGATACGGGCGACTATACATTCATCGGACTGAAAAGCGGCCTCATTTGTTGGACGCATCACAACGATAATAGTTGCAGGCGATTGGGAGACTTTCGCCAATCCCCACAACCGGCCCGATCGATTGGATCAAGTTAATAGGCTCGACGGGTCCCCCCGGTCGAGAATCTTGAATTGAAGCAAAACCCATGCCCGAAAACGGGTATTTCCCCTTTCAGACAAGTCTAGGTCGCTCCCTGGCCGTCGATGCCACCCTCTCACAGTTCCGCGAACAGTCGATCGAGACTCTCCGTTGGGCTGCCGGAATCTTTCGCACTCGCCGTGTCTTCGGCAAGGGAATCGACGACCGAATCGAGTTGAACTACCGCAGGATCGTCAAAGACACTGATTTTGGCTTTGGCCGTCGCTTGGATCGTTGACACAGCGGATAGCTTCTGCGATCAGGGTGTCGCCCACGGCCGTCGCAGTCGAAGCGAACACGCCACCGGCAACGGCAACAAAGCTGTTGGCCGATTCGCCTTCGGCGGCCAACTCGAACTCGCCCACGTCGGACAGCCGATTCAGTTCGTTGATGACCAATAGAGCATCCAAGGAGGTCACCAAGCCATTGCCGTCGACGTCTGGGAAGGTTGGTAAATCGTCCGGCAGCGGCGGATCGCTCAAATCGATCGCTGAGGTTCCGGCCCGCATCAAAGCATTGATGATCTGCAAAGCATCGAGTGGAGTCACTGCACCGCTGAGGTTGACATCATGCTGCAGCGACGGATTTTGGAACGGATTGTTGGAGACCAACAGGCGATAATCTTCGACTTCGCCGCTGGTCGCGTCGCCGACGGGACCGGTGGTCGGTTCTTCGCTCAAGCGGAATCGAGCATAGATTTCCCCAAGCTGAGCAAAGGCGGGAACAGCCACCGAGATCGTGTTGGTACCCACGCCCAGCACGGAGCGGCCGGTGCCGACCGAGCCAAATCGCAAGGCTTCGTTGCTCTCGAATTGCCCATCGCCGTCCCAGTCGAACCAGGCATCGACGTAGAACGTGCGATCGTTGTCGTTGTTGATGTTGATTTGGAGGTTGGACGAGAAACCGGCTTGCAGGATCGGTCGGGATCGTCACTCCGTCGTCATCATCCGCATTGGGCATCTTGCCGTCGGAGTCGGCCGAAACCATCGGTCCCAACGAGAAGGTTGGATCGACGGCATGTCGAGGTCCGCCTTCGACGTCCAGTGATAGGTACGGTGCGGCGCGTCACCGTAGTCGAATCCGCTGCCGATAAAGATCGTCAGCTCGGTTCTACCGTTCGCTTGATTGCTTTGTAGTTGGTTGCCAACTTCGTCTTGAATGGTGATCAAGTCAACGGCGCCCGTGCCGTTGACACCGCCGGTGCCTTCGATCAGAACGCGAACATCAACGATCGAAGTGCTGATGTTGTCCAAGCCTTGGGCATCGATCACCGCCTGAATTGTCTGCGCGATTTCGTTGGCAGGTTGATCAACGGCCACGACGATCGGAATCGTAGGCACCTCGCCCGGCGACGCCGAGTTGTAGCAGCGTCGAATTGGTGAGGTCGACGGAGTAGTTCGATGTCGCCTCCCAGGAACACGCGGCCAAAGCCGGCGTTTTCAGGGCTCAGTCCCAAACCGGCGCCGCCAACGGCACGGACAATGGCATCGGCGATCTGATCCAAACTCGGGTTGAGCGGAATCGCTACACCCGTCGCGTTCGGCGTATCGATCGAACCGTTATCATCCAGCTCGAAGACAACCTCCTGAATCGCACCACGGCGAACGATGAATGTTTGTCCGTCGGCAATCGTATCACTTGGAGCGGCACCAACAGCTGGGAATCTGAATTCCAAATCCGATCGAGGTGCCAATGCTGCCAGTGATCGACACAAACAAGCTGTTGGAGACGGCAGTCGAGAGTGGCGTACCGCCGAGCAGTTGGACGACGCTGCCGGACAACTGAGCGGTGAACGACAGTGCTGGCGACGCGTTGATGGCGTTGGCAACGGCCGAGCCGCGACTTGATCCGAGGTCCCGGCGGCCGGAATAGCGATCGGAATTCTGTCCGTATCGAAGATTTGGTTGTTGTCCAACTCGAAGTTCAGCAGATTCGTGCCGTCAAATACATCGAACGTCACACCGTCGGCGAATGCCCCCGTCAACGTTTGGCTCAAGGATATCGTGATTCCAGCCTCGTACTCAAAGCTGGTGATGCCGCCTTCCAGGTCCAGCACGTTGAGTCGATCTCCGTCGACGTAATTGACACCGTCCGTGGCCGCCACGATCGCATCGGAAGCGTCGATCATCCGCACCACATAGGTGGAGTCTTGCTCCCAGACACCGGCGATCGGCGTGATCCGAATGATGTTGGTGCTGGGGTTGTAGCCAAAGCGATAGTCGATGCCTTCGACCAGGGCGACGTTGTCTTTGAGGACCAGCATGGCAAGACTGTTGACCGCTTCGATCATCCACGCCGGTTCCGGGAACCACATCGGCGGGCGGCAAGCCGTCGACCATTTGGATCTCGAATGCCTGCGGTGCGTCTCCAAAGACCGTCACCACGCCGGCGCCCGTTCCGATTTCGGGGGCCGAGGGTGTCAGCAGGAACACGCGCGGTCCAGCCAAATCGCCGCGATCCGAAGCTCCGCGGTCTTTAAAGACTCGTTCGCCAAGGCCGCTCGGCGTTTCCACGTTCGGATCGTCGACGCGGAGTTGCCCGTTGACGTCGAATCGTGGAGCCAAGATCGGAGATGGCGGAATACCAAGCGGATTGCGAACCGTTGTCAAACTCGCCCGGTCTTCCAGCGAATCGATCGAACTATCGATGATGCTGGAACCGGCTGCCTGGGGCGAAGATCAGGTCGGTCGCACCGACGAAGACGACTTCCGCATCCGTCAGCAGTTGGGGGAATTCACCCAAGCTGACGCCTTGCGGCACGTTGTTGACATTTCGGAAGAACGAATTGCCACCGAGCACAATACCGCTGTTGGTTGGATCGACCAGCAACGCGTCATCTGAGTTGGCGATCACGTTGTTCAGCAGGGCTGGGGCCGCATTGCCAACGATATTGATGCCGGTGCCTTGCGGCGAGAAGAGTTCGACCGGCACGGTGCTGATCGCGCCGACCGCGTCGATATCGGCTCCCAGCGATGTGACGTCCGGTGTCGCCCTGGAACAGGTCGGTCAGCCGGACGAACGCGAAGCGATCTTGCGTGCCGAAACCGGCGGCGTCGATGTCAATACCGTTGGACAAGCCACCGATGATGCCGACGTCAAAGAAGTCGATGCCGTCACGGCTAATCTCAACTCGAACCGATTCCACCTCGCCGGTCTCGAAGACAACCAAATCAACCTGCGAGGTTCCACTGCCGGTCAGCAGATTGTTGGTGAACTGCAAGGTGATCGAGCCGCCTCGTCCTAGCGATACCGCGGTCGTGCCATCGACCGGTTCGGTACCGCGACCGCCGTTATCGGGAGCACCCAAGGCGCTGTTGGGCGTTTGATGGATCGCGGTTGGCGGGCCGCCACCGGCCGTCGGGTCGTAGTCGACCACCGCATCGGCAAAGGAAATGGCACCTGCCGGGAAGAGGATGCCTTCAAAGATACCGGCGGGTGATTCGAGGCCCGGTCGAATGGTGCCGCCGATGATCGTGTTGTTGACGATTCGCTCAAACGGCACGGGATCGCTGTTGGACTCGATTGCCGCTCGGATCGATGCCGGTGATCTGCAAGCCGCCGGTGCCGTTAAAGGCAAACACGCTGCTTTGGACAACCACGCCAGGCTTCAAGCTTTCGCTGTTCAGTTCGACCAGGTTCCGCGGATATCGAACCGCCGATGGCACATCCGTTCCATCGATGTTGATCATGACGTCGTGCGAGATGTCGACGCCATAGTCTTGGTTGATACAGGAAGCGGCTATTCTCGACCAGGATCACGCCTTGGCTATCGCGGTCGCGATTGGTATCGCCGCGGCGAATCCCCAAGTCGACCGACTCCAACGCTCCGTTTTCGTCAATGACAACCACATCACCAAACAGGTTGATCGTCGGATCGGTAACCGCGTCGACGCCACCGCCCGGCAAGGCACGGACATTGATGACCGACTGAACATCGCTGCGGTTGATCGCGTCGATGATGCTAAAGGCAACTTCCGGTGCAGTTTCCGGGCGAACGGTGCCGGTGCCGGGAATCGGCAAGCCGGTCACCGGGTTGATGTCCTCGGTGCCGGGAACTTCATACTGTAGCGTGTACGGAATCTGCACGCGTCCGGGAGTCACGCCGGTGTTCGATTCAACCAAGTCGAATTCAAACTCGACCGTGGAACGCCCATCAAAGATCGAGAACGTTAATCCGTCTTGTAGTTGGAACGGCACCGCGGGCGACGATCGATCGCGCTTCGGTCAAGCGGTCATTGGTGTCAATGGTTTGGAACGGAGCAATCTCTGCTGAGGCAACGTATTCGGTTGCATCGCGAATCTCCGCCTGGTACGAGCCCGTCAGCAGGTTGCTCGTCGGGTCAGCTGGGACGGGGAAATTGGGGCTGCCATCGATCACGAACGGTGCACTCACGATGTTCGATCCGGTGGCGATCTCACCGCGTTCGGCGAACCCAATGATGAAGTCATCCAGGTAGACGCCTTCGTGAGCGTTGTCGACAGCCCCCGACGGTTGACCGCTCGGCAGTTGTCCGGTCGCGTACTGGTCGCCGTAGCGGTCGCCTTCACTGGCGAAGGGGCCAGGGTCATTGACCGTCAGACCCGGGAAGCGAATGATCGGGCCCGCGGTCGGGATGTCATCCAGATCGCCGCCGGAAAACCGGCCGGCAACGGCCCTTTGAACTTGCTCGGCAACGTCATCGGCAGACATGAACCGACTGACATTGATAGACAAGCCGTCGTCCAATACTGCAGTTCCCGTTGTCGTGAACAGCTCCGTCGGGGACGTTGAAAGCGTTGATAGACCGTTGAACTCGATCAAGTTGTCGTCCGTCAAAATCGCCAACGGTCCATTGATGCTAATCGATGCCGTATACGAGTCGACTTGGCCATTGGACGTACTGCCCGCCAATCTTGGGTCGTACGTGTTGTTGCCCAATCCGCTAATCCCAATGAAGACGGTTCCGTCTACGTCAGGCGTGTACTGGATCGCTTCGGTAACGGTGTTGAATGTGCCAAAGACTTCGTCGCCATTGGCATCAAAGAAACGCACGACGGCGTCAAGTGCGGTGTTGAAATCCAGGTCCACATCGACACTGATGGTTGATCCAGCCAACACATCCAGTCGCATCAATTCCACATCGTCAATGTGCGAGACCGAGCCCAGCGCCGGATCGGTACCGAATCGACCGCTGCCTTGAATCGTCAAGTTTCCGCTGCGTGTACGGCAGCTGGGTAGCCTCGTAGATCAGGTCGTTTCGGCCGCTGCCAATCAACGGATCGTCTTCGGGGTCTGAGAAGTCAAATCCGGTAATCAACGTGTTCGACGGCGGGGAAACGCGAACGCCTTCAGCAACCGCTTCGGCGACTTCGGCGGCCGACAGATCGGCAAGCGTCGTGCCGGGTCCCGACAGGGCGAGTAGGTCGATCGAGATCTGTCCCGCGCCGACGGTGCGGGTGCCGTCATTCAAGACATATTGTTGGCCATCGATGGTCAGCACGGCGATCGCATTGGGGTCGCCATACAAGCTCGCCAGTTGGAGACCTGACGGTGTTGACACGGCGGGTGACAGGTCGATCACGAACGGTTCGTTGTTGATGACCAGTGTGTCACCTTCCGCCAACAACTCACCGGAGACAGCTCGAATGCCAGTCGACCCAGTGTCGGTGGTGCCCGCATGTGGAGAACTCAACTCGAATGTCAGGTTCTTCAAGCCGGCGAATTCATTCAGCGGAATGCGTGCCTGTCGCCAACTACCGGTGTTGTCGAACAACTGCTGGACGTCGACATCGATGTCGTCCGTCATAAACACCAGACGGGAACGGGTCATCGAATTCATCATCGACTACACGCAGGTCTTCATCGGGTCCGCCTTGTGGACCGCGAGCGGTGTTGTTGGATGAAACCAGATGTTCGACGCCCTGCTCGGTGACCACGTAGAAACGCAGGCGATCGGCGCTGGCATCGTTCTCCAGGAAGTAATTGAAGTACAGCGTCGGCTGGTCGTCCGCCGAATAGCCCTCGAGGTCAAACTCGTTGCTTTCGAGAACGCCCTTGGCGCCGCCGGGGAAGTTGTAACGTCGAGTTGACCGGCGTTCCATCCCGCCGAGGTCTGCGGCGTCGAACCGGCGTTTCGGCACCACGATGCGTAGTTGCCGTTGTGAGCAAATGCCTTCGTAGTTGAACGCCAGGCTGTGTTCAAAACCTGACGTCGGTGGCGTAGTCAGGAACTGCAGCGCGATAATCATCCGTTGGATCGTTGTTGTTGTCGATCGCGTTGATGCCGTGGCCGGGGTTGTTAACGTCACCGCGCGTGTCGGTCGCGTGCCACAGGTTGTAGTCCAGCGTGCTGAAGTCCAGGCCAAGTGCGCCGCCGACACCGGTGGAGATCATCGAGCGGCCGCCGGCGAAAACGGGTTGTAATTCACCAAAGGTGTTGAATGCGTAGATGTTACCCTGGCCGGTGATGCCAAACAGGATGTTTCGCAGTTCCGCATTCTGGACACTGGCCGGACCAGCACGCAGACCGGTGAACGTCTCGCCGGACCGACCAATTTCGCGCAGGTCGGTCGCGCGGGCCACGTACGACCAATGGTGCGGTTGCCATAGTGGAATTCAATTCCGCGGTGCTGACGACGAACAGACCACCGAGTTGATCAATCCCGTAAAGCTGTCGTTGACCAACTCGACGCCCTGAATCAATCCACCGGTCGGCACACCGCCGGCGAAAAGCTCCGCCCGTGACGTCAATGATGTTGGTGCCATGAATCTGAACCGAACGGCCTTGCCGGATCGCCGAGATGAGCGTATCCAGATCACCGCGGGCGACCGCATCGGCGACGCGGTTTCAATTCTCTGGCCCAGGACGTCCGCCGAGTCGGTAGGCAGGATCAGAATCGGGGCGTTATCCACACCGACCCCTGGCGTTCCCTGCACGGTGAAGGCATCGCCCTGAAGAATCAGGCGCCGAGCCTGCGGTCGGCAGCGCGAATTGCGTTCCCGCGTCGGAGTTGCCAAGCCGGCATTACGCATCGCATCGGCGGTCACGTCGACCAAGGCATCGGGAGCAATCGTTTCGTTGACGGTGATGCCGATGGCGCCCGGCGATCAACATGCCTTCGTCGACCAACGATGTTGACACCCAGTCCATTGGAGATCAGCGTCGTCGGCGGTGTTCCGGTGAAGAAGATTTCGTTGCCTACCGCGACCGCATTCAACCAATGATGTTGATGTTGATTTGATTGGCCAGATCGGCGGCGATCCCCGGTAGCGGCAAGCGGTTGCCCGAGCGCATCACCGTGGGGATCGGAATATTGCCGGGTTCCGGCTGCGCCAAACGAACGAACTCGAATCTCGCTGCCTGACCGAAGTCACCCACGATATCGATCAAGCGCACCCTCGGTCAGGTTGCCGACCGGAGAAACATCGTCCAACTCGATCCGCTGGCCGGTATCGAACTCAAACACGGTTCCGTCAACTTCGATGGCGTCGCCGTCGCGAACCGGCTGTCCGTTTGCGATGAAGGTGAACGACTGATCAAGCTCGAAGGTCAGCGTGTCGATGCCGTCGGACAGGGTGAAGGTATCACCGTCGGCGAACTGGGGAACGGCAATTCCGCCCGGCCCGACTTCGGTTGCCCCGCTGATTCCCAATTGTCGAGGCGCTGCTGTTGGCGGCGCGACCGTGTTGATCTGTCCAACTTCACGACGCGTGGTACCGGCACCTGAGGAAGCTACCGGCAAGAAGTTGACCGGCGGCCCGGTGATCGGCCGGTCGCGTCATTAAAGGTCGTAAAGCATATTTTGGTAATACTGCAGGCCCAGGCGGTCGATCGGACGACTGCCGATCAAGTAGCCCGATTCTTGTCCGAGGAATTCACGAATCGTGATCCCTTCCACAATCAACCCGTCGTCACTATTGATGTCCAGGAATGGCGGCGTGAGCAGCGGGAAGGTTCCACTCCAGTGTCGCGTGTCGATATTCGCCGCCCACGCTGATCGGCGTGCCCAGCGACGCATCCTCGGTGCTGATGCGATAGTAGAACCAGTTGTCGTCACCGATGGGCCGGCCATTGAATCCACTGTAGGCGAACAATTCACCATTGGCGCGGAACGCGATGTCGCGAATCTCATCGCCGAAGTTACCGACCGTTCCGTAATTCTCGCCGGTAAACGGATTGACCAACTGCAAGCCGCTGACCGTGTTCACGTACAGCAGCACATCGTCAAACGTGTACTGAACAATCGATTCATCATCAAACAGCAGCGGAATCTCGGGGTCACTGGCGGTGCCGCCGCCCGAACTGCCGATGCGGTCCTCCGCGATCCGTTGGACCGAATCAATCGGCTCCAGCCGCAGCAGAGGATTGGCACTGCCTGGATTAAAGAATTGATCCAACGGCAAGGGGACGCGCGACTGGTTGGAAATCGCCACGAAGTACGTGCCCTCACCCAATTCGGCAGCACCAATGTAGGGATCCTCGCTGCCGGCACTGCCCGCGGCTGAGATCGGTGGTGTCGTTGGTGTTCGCCGCACCGGGCAGGTCGTCGGCAATGTTGCTGTCACGGCCGACGTAAATCAATTGGCCCAGCGAGTCGAACACATAAAAAGCCAGATCGCCGCGGGCGAAGTTGTCCGCGTAGTCCAAATCGAAGATGGTCGACAAGTACAGCGGCGTCTGATCGCGGGTCAGGTTCTCGTAACGCACCTCGAACTGGTACCAGTCGACGTCATCCGGCGCATCGATTTCGCCGGCAAATGCCTTGGCCAAGCGATCGCTTTGCAGCAGACCCGCTTCGCCAAGCGGGTCGGATCGTCGCTGACGCCGAAGTACCCCAGCGGCTGCGCGTCGAGGAGTGAGTCGTTGACGGCGGAGGTCTCGTATTCTTCACCGATCAGCGGCGAGTGCAACGGTTGACCGATGATTCTTCAGACCATCGGTCGCGAAGCGAATGTCGGCCAAGCGAACTTGCGTGCCGGGTGATTCGTCGACTTCACGCAGGCTGAATCTGCAATTCGTAACTGCCGACGCTCAAACCGCCCAAGATGCGGACCGTTGACCAAGCGTGTTGAAATCCAACGGATTGATCGTGTTGGCACTGCGAACGCGAACGTGATACAGGTTTCGCGTGCCGATTTCACCGGGCAAGCGAATTCGCATCCCGGCGTCTTTGGGATTGCTGGAATAGGTGTCTTGGAGTTGCGAGTCGAGCAGGACTTTTGCGATGATGTGGTTACGCTGCACCGACTACAATGGTCGCCGCACTGATGCCGATTGCGGGAACGCGACGGCCCACGAACAGTTCTTCGTCGAAAGCGAAGATGGATGACAAAGTCCTCGCCGGCTCGCGTGATGCTCCGGTGGCTGGGTCGACGACGCGGGGACTCCGACGATTCAAACTGGCGGTGATGTCGCCCAAGGTCGGGTACTGGAGTTCAAGCGCTGTTTCGATCGCACCGGCCGGGATCTAATAAAAACGCATCGACAGGAATCGCCGTTGTCAGCAGTTCGCCGGCAACGGTCAGAATCAGGCTGAGCCGCCGGTTGCCTCGACAATCGATTCGCTGACGGTGATTTCAGTCGATTCCAATCGCTCCGGTACGACCGATAAAGGTTTGGCGGCGTCGGGATCGAGATTGCTGGCAATGAAAATCGCAGCTGCTGTTCGTTTCCGCCAACAGCGAGTCATTGGAGGACGCCAAGACACGGCCGTTGGCATCGATCAATTCAACCACCGAGTCGAGCCGGTTTCCGGTGCGGTCGATATCAAGCCAGACCTCGGTCGCGCTTTCGGCGATGAAGGAATAGACGTCGACGTCGTCGCGCGTGGAGATCGCACCGTTGACGACGAAACCGAGTCGGCGATTCTCGTCCCCCGATTGTTCGTTGGGAGCCAATTCACCCAGGAACTGCGATTGGCTGGGAATCGAGTTGGTATTGAAGATCGACGTGCGCACCGGTTCTTGTTCGGCGATCGAAGCGACGTTTCGATCATCGGCAGCTTCGCGGACCGTGACACCATCCCAAAGGCCGTTTTCAATGATTGGGCAAAGGGATTACGTAACGCGGGGTCGGCAGCGATGAGCTCCAAGGAACGTTGTCACCTCCGCCAGCGATGCGTTTGGATCGACATCCCAGGCGAAGGCCGTGGTCACATCGTTAGGCCCGTACTGTGTACCAAAGATCGGGTCGGGACTCGCAGGCAGGTCGACCAGATCGATATTGCCTGCCAGATTGAACAATGCCGTTGCATTGTTGATCACGGTTTCCAATTGCGGATAAACGTCCGCGGCCCAACCCACGTAGGTGGCGTTTTGTTGGTTGATGCCGTCATTGAAATAGAATCCGCCGTGCGAGAATCCAACGCGTCGCGCCGAATCGATCGTGAAGGCTCGGAAATCAGCTTCGCCCGGCGTACCGGATGTGACCAGGATGTCGTCCGTCACCAATTCGATATCTTCGTCCAAGTAGCTGACGACGCGAATATCACCCAGGGGACCGCCGTTCTCGGACTCCATTGTCAGCGATGAGAAAAGTGACGATACACCGTCATTGAAACGAGGATTGTCGCAATCCAGTTCACATTGCCGTTGGGACCAACAAACGTTCCGCGACTTTCCACCAGGTCATCCGCAATCAACGTCGACGGCTGGGTGATCGTGGTTAGCGAGAGCTGGGTCGACGTATTGCCGATGATGATATGGTGACGTACTGGAAGACGTAATCCTGGTTGACAGGATTTGCTGGTGGACAGATCTTCCACGGTGACACCGGTCGATCCGCCCAGCAGGCTGAAGCCGATTTCGTTGCCGGCCACGATCGTGGCCTCGAAGTGAGCCAGGCAAATTGACATCGACATCATTGTCGATCGTCGTCCGCGATTGACTTCTGGAAGGGATCGGGCAACCGGTCGGTAGGGACTACGTCCAGCTGATCCACTCCCGGTCATGGCAGATGACGCCGTCACCGTTGGTGTCGACTTGTGGGCTGTCCGTTACGTGTGAATCCGGCCCCGGCGAAGTCGTCGGCGAGCGTCGTCAGGACGACTGGGAAATCGGGGTGACCGACGAGTTGCAGCGCACCGCCAATGCGATCGGGGATGTCACGCAGTTCGTCCGCCGCGGTCAGCAGTGGTAGCCGCCAACGACGATTCCGGCGGTTTCAGCTGCGTCGCTTTCAAATTTGACGACCAGACTGCCGCGGGCATCGCTCTGCAGACCGCAGTCCGCCGAAGATGTGTTGGTTGGGGATCTCGATCGATTCGGTGACGACGTGAACGATGTTGACGTCGTCCCAAACGCCTTCGGTGGCGAGTTGGCCGCCGCGAACCACCAACCCGTTGATCGCGTTGTTGGTCAGCGAGTTGTCTTCGATCAAGGGACCGCTGTTGCCGACGATGCCGATGTCTTCGATCAGGTCCGGTGCTGCGACCGTGATCGTAAACTTCCGACGTGATTGAGCGAATTGACGTCGATCGTCATCGCTGCCGAGATCACTGTCGATAAACTTGTTGCCGATGATGATCGGCTGTGAAGCACGAACAAAGACGCTGCCGGGGGCATTGTCGCCGCGTCCCACGCGGGTTCCGTTCAGATCACCGCGGCCGTCCGCGTTCAGCTCCAGCGTGCTGTTGGCCAGCCGCAGGCTCGCTTGATGAACTTCGATCGCATTGAAGGACGCGAATCCGCCTTCGATACGGGTCGTGCCACCGGCACCGGCGATGACGGCGTTGTCGATGCTGGCCGTCGAACCGTGGCCGATGTAGATGCCGCCCCAGTCACCCGGGTCTCAGCTGACCCAGGTCGCCGCGGTTGTTGGTGTCAAAGGTACCACCGCCACCGTAACGCTGGTCTTCCAGGCTGGTGAAGATGACCGGCTGCGATGGCGATCCTTCGGCGAACAAGTTCGCGCCGAAGCGAGCTTCGATTCGCGCACCGTCCAGTTTGAGCAACGGTTCCCGGGTCGATCACCAAGCTGGCATCCAGACGGCTTCGCAGCAACACATCGCCTGACGGCAGAATGGCTGAAGTTCCGACTGCGGCGCGGTCGGTAAACGCCGTGCTGCTGGCGTTCAGTTGAGCGACCAAGCGAGAACTGGCCCGGCAATTGGGTGACCGGATCGACCGTCGCGCGATACAGCCTTCGTGGAAACGAAATCGCTGGTCGGTCCCACGGTCGGCAATTGATTCAACTCAATGCCGCCGCTGGCGGTCAAGCGTGACGGGTACCGTCGGCTGACTGGCCGCCGATTCCAATCCGGTGCTGCTGACGTTGGTGATTCGATAAACGTAAGTACCAACCGGAACCGAACCGCTGGCGATCGCGTGCAAGCGAACCAGCAAGGACGAGGGCGCCGACGATTGCAGGATCGGACCGCCGGGGGTGCCTTCGATGACCAGGTTTTCGGTCAGCACGTGCGTGATGTCGCTGTCATCGAGTCGGGTTGTCGTCCGACGGTTTCCAGCACGTCACCGGTTCGCGTCTGCAAGCGAATGAACAGACCGTTGATGCTGTTGTCGATCAATCGTGTTGCCGTGAATCTCCGGGCCGACACGAGTGTAATCGGGTGTGAACGGATTGACGCGGCTTGATACAGCGAGTCGGTGAATCGTGTTTCGGCAAACGTGTCGGGTGTCGCAGCCATCGCTGCATCGGCACTTCGCGTGATACCGCGAATTGATGATCGTCGGTCGGGTGATCGCCATGTCGATCGGCGAGACAACCACTTGTCGACCGCCAATCGAAACGGCGCCACCGCCGTAACGCATGTCGGCGAACTGGATGTGGTTCAAGAACACGCCTTCCAATTCGCGATTGCGTCGGAGTTCGTCGGCCGCATCCAAGTCGCCGCGGAAATCGATGCCGCCCCAATCGCCCGGTCGCGGCGCGGGCGTGAAACCAGACACGTTGCCGCTGCCAACCGAATCGTCGTTGGTACTGGTGAAGAAAACGGTGCCGGGAATGATCCGATTGCGCTGAATCGCGGGCCGGCAAGCCGTTGGCGGTCACAATCGTCGGAGTGCCCAGGACTTGCAGGGCCGAATCGCTGACATCGATCGCCGGCGAGACACTTCCGACGCCGATGCGACTGCGGCTGAGTTTCAAGATCGCACCTGAATCGATGATCATCCGCACGCCCTGCGGCAGACTCCAGCGAGGCCCCATCGGTCAGCGGCAAGCCGTTGTTGGTGAAGCCGATTTGGTAGCTGAAGTTATCGCCCGCTGTTTCCAGCAGACCGTCGATGCCTCCGTTGCCGACCACGCGAATGGTGTCACCGGGGCGTGCGGCGGCGATCGCTCGATCGATTTCGCGATAGGGATTGCCGACGGTGCCGAGTTGCCCACCGCTGGTGACGCCAACCTTGTCGACGTACAGCGTGTTGTTGGCGTCGTTGGGGACAAACCAGAAGTCGAACAAACCACCCGGTCGACCATCGGCGTCGCCGTCCAAGGCGACACCGGTCGTATCGAGGATGGAGTTGGTGACGCTGGGACGGAAATCGATCCGCAATTCATACTCGCCTTCGGTGCGACCGCCGAAAGCCGGAGCCGGCAATGTTCGGGTCGTAATCCGAGTTGCCCTTGGCGCTGACACCGATGACGTAGGTTCCCGGACTGACCTGGACGTTCGATCAGCGAATCGTTGCTGAAGTAGTCGTCGTTCTGGGCGATCTCCTCGAACGATCCCGTCCCGTCGGCACGGTACAGTCGCACCGCGGTGTCCAGCAGACTTGGAACGCCCAATCGTTCGGCGATCGTCTCGACCGCCAATTGACCCGGGGTGTCGACAGCGTGAACCGATACAAATCGATGTCGGTGCTGTCGGGGCGATACAGATACTGGCCGTGAACGATGTCGGCGACACTGGGAAATGCCGGTTCGTTGTCGCGTGCCCGGCGTGAAGATGAAAGTTGGTGCTTTGGCTGACCGGTTGCGGCAAGTCGTCCGCGTAGCCGTAGCCAAGCAACTGACCGACAACAAACATCGCTCCGCGGAAAAATTCGTCGCCGAATTGGTCATCGATCGATTCGTCAAAGTCCTGGAAGTCCAAGACGCCAAGGTCGTCGACGCCGTCCAGGTTTCGGTCGCGAGTGACCACGGCCACGCCGCCCTGGCCACTGTCGGTGCGCTCGTCGCCTCCGTACAAGTCACCGACGGCGATCGAGAAGAACGCTTGCGCTGGTCGGCTCGCCTTCGACTTCGACAAAGCTGACACCCAAGATACTCGCTGAACAGCTGCAGGACTTCGCGAACGCGATCCTTTTGTTGTTCGCTGATCAGGTTGAAGTACGTCGTGTCCGCGACAATGCCCGGTCGATTGGGGTCATCACCCAACCAAGATGGCGCAAAGTCGTATTGAATGACCGAGATGCCGTCGCCAACATCCGCGTCCGCCTTGCACATAATCCAGCGGCACCGGTGCGTTCGAGTCCGCGTCGGGTCTTCGGCCGAATGTTGCGGGTGCCCGGCAGGTCGGGGCCGGGCAGATCCAAGCCGAATGGATCGGGTTGAAGATCTCGCTGCTCAGTCGCGCCGACTGAGTCGTTGACGTTCCAATCGTCCACTGACTGTTCAGATCAAAGGCGTCGTCAAACGGTCGCTTGGTTCTACCGGGTTGTTGGGGTCGAGCAGCAACGATATTTCCGTTGGCGCCGCCGGCAATCCTTCGTTGGCACCGACTCGCAGCCGCGCAGCACCTTCCAAGAATTGGCCGGGATTGGCTGGATCGGGGATCCGCGATAGCGGCCGCTGAAAGTCCAGCGTCACGATGTTGGTGATGCTGTTGTAATCAACCGTCACCGGCTGAACGATCACATCGTCGCCATTATTGACCGTATCACGGGTGAAAATCAGCTGATAAAAGGCCGGGTTCTCGGCCAGCGTCGGCACCAAGTCGTCGTCGTTGAAGTGAACTTCAATGAGACCGGTATCCGGACTCAACGCCCCGTTGGCACCTCGCCGTACCGGTTCGGGCACGACTGCCACAACCTGAGGCCCAAGATTGATCGAAAAATTCTGTGTCAAGTTGACGCCGTCCTGGAATAGTTCGCCGTCTACGTTTCGCAGCGCGAACGGGCCCATTCCGAGGATATCGATTTGGTAGATGTCGTCGGGCAGCGGTTCGGCGAATCGGAAAACAACTTCGCGCGGCGATTCACCCAAACCGACAAAACCCGGCTCAACAACCACATCACTGACGCCGCTAAGCGACAGTGGTGAGTACGTGGTTGGGCGATCACCGATGGTCGTATTGATGTCGCCTTGCTCCAGCGAAGCCGTGACCAGCAGCGACGGAGTCCGGATTATTGTTGATCGCCGTGATGAACTCGTCCGCCGTCGTTTCAAAACCAGGTGCACTGTTCAGTTGCACGCGGATGATCTGGTCGGTGACCACGATCACCGGATTGGCCGGTCCGCCGAAGTTGCGCTGTTCGAACTCGACTCGCGTTCCGCGACCTTCGACGCCCGGCAGGGTGAAACCAACCGGACACGGACTTGACCGTTGGTGCCAAAGTCGGTGACCGCCTGGGCCGCGTTGGCACCTGCAACGTCAGCGTCGAGTCTTGCACCGTGGTGCCGACCACGCCAGTGATGGACCGCTGACCTGGATCACTTCGATCAGCGCAGCTGGCAGCTGGATCGTTCGCCACACCCGACAGCAAGTCTTGGACACGTGTTGGATTGAGCGGATTGTTGTTGACATCGATCGTGACGTTGCGATCAACGGTCGTGATGATCGGGGCGGCAGTGCTTTGACTGCTGCTGGTAAAGGAAACCGTGATTCCGTTGCCAAGGCTGCCCGGTTCGAGCAGCGCGGAATTCCAACAAGACCTGGCCACTGGTGCCCAAGTCGGTGGTCGCCGAAGCGGATTCAAAAACGCGGTCTTCGCCGGCGCGGGTGATGCGGATCCCTTCCAGCGTGTCGGGATCGATGTTCGTATTGTCGTCAAATCGGAAAACCAATTCGCGAGGCGACACGTTCAGCACCGTGCCGTCGAACAGCAACGAACCGTCGTTCGGCTGGATGCCGATCAAGTCGGGGCCAGCCAACAGTTGCCGTGGTCTCGAGATTCTCCAGCAACGTGTGGCGATTCTCGCGCCGCTTTCGCCGGAGTCGGTCACGCGATCCCGAACGGGAGCGTGGTTTTCGCGACGAAGCGGGATTTGGTTGAGGTTTACGGAGCGTCATCCAAGGGCCTCTGTTCAATGCCACGGTGGGCAAATGTTAACTTTGGTTGGGTTTGGACTGTCGGTTTGCGGCGCACGTGCTCCTCCAGCACGAGTCCAACATGATCGGTCCCACACCGCTGAAGGGCGAAGGTTGCGAACTACAACAGGTCTTCTGGGAGAGCGGAACAAAATAATTCTGATAAGCTGGGTGATCTGCGCAGTGTGCATAGATACCTGGTTCGGAGTTTAGTTCGACCTTGCCGTTTGGCAACGAAAATCACGTGTAGCACGGGGTTTAGGTCAGTTTGAGCCGATTGTATGGAGGATACTGCCGGAGCCGAACGTCAGCGGAGTTTGACGGGCGAGAGACAAGAAAAGTTCCTCTCTTGCATGTTTAGTTGCCCCGTTGTTACGGTCGCACGCGATCAGCGACATGATCGTAGGACCAAGAAGGCAAGACGTCCCAAGGAAGGGTGTCCGAATAGCTCCTTGGTTGTGTCGCCAACAGCCACCCGCGTCAGGATGACCCTCCCATGGCTCCAAAACCGTCCCCTTGTTCGACCGTCAAGCTCATCTTTTTGGCTCCACTGTTGGGTATCCTCGTCGCTTCGACGGGCTGTCAGTGGGTGGCCAGCAGCCAGAACGCTCAAGGAACGAAACTCTACGAGCAAGGCCAATACACCGCGGCAATGCAGCGGTTTCAAAAGGTGATTGACAGTGATCCCGAGCAACGCCGACGGCTACTACAACTTGGCCGCCACGACCCATCGACTGGGCAATCAGCGGGGAGACACGAATCTGATCGAGCAGTCCGAGGCCTTATACAACCAATGTCTTGATCATGCCCCCAACCATATCGAGTGCCACCGTGGCTTGGCCGTTCTGTTGGTCGAAAGCGGTCGGCCCGACCGCGCCTTCGCCCTGATCAAGAATTGGGCGTCACAGAACCCAACGCTTGCCGGAGCCGCGAGTCGAGTTGGCAAGGCTGTACGAAGAGCACGGTGAACCGCAAACGGCCCTGAAGTACTTGGAGGATGCCGTTCAGCAAGACGCCAACAACGGGCGGGCTTGGCTGGCACTTGCCCAATTGCGTGAAAAGTCGGGCGATTTGACCCAGGCATTGCAGAATTATCAGCGAGCCCTGGCACTCAACAACACCCAGCCGATGGTCGTCGAACGGGTCGCAGCACTCAGCCGGCAGTTGAACGCCAATCTCGACGCCAGTCTCTCACGTGGTGGCACCCAAATCGCCCGGCCATTGCCCAACGGCAGCTCGATACTAGCCGTCGGTGCCGCGATCGCATCGCGGGATTTTCTCGATTCGCGTGCATTCGGCGACGAATCGAAGCCTGCTCGGCGTCGCGAATACGTACTTCCGAACCCTGCTCGTCGAAACAGATCTGAGCAGCCGACAGCTTCGGCAACCGTTTCTGCACCTGATCTTGGAAATCCCAATCCCACCCCTCAGATTCGTTCCCATGAAGTCGATGGAAAAAATCGTTTCGCTCTGCAAGCGACGCGGATTCTTGTTTCAGTCCAGCGAAATCTACGGTGGTGTTCAGGGTTTCTGGGACTACGGACCGCTTGGGTGTCGAACTGAAGCGAAACCTCAAGGAAGCCTGGTGGCACGACATGATCACCAGTCACAACGAGTTGATCGCACCCCCCGCTGCGCCCAGCACGTTCGAGATGGTCGGCTTGGACTGCACGATCATCATGCACCCGCAAGTGTGGAAGTGCAGTGGCCACTACGACATGTTCCACGATCACATGGTCGATTGCCGGGAGTCCAAGAAACGCTACCGCTTTGATCAGTTACGTGGTCGCTGGGCCGAATATGGCGAGCAAAAGAGTCTTTGTCTCCAGCATGGCGGAACTCGAAGAGGAACAGGAGGACATTCGCCGCCGCGCCCTCAAGTTCTTTAAGCTCCGCAACAAAGACGCGGACAAGGTCATGATTGGCAGCGAATCGATCACGGTCGACAAACTCGATTCGACGACCGACGTGCTCGGTCCCGACGCCAAAACATTGGGCACGCTGACCGAGCCCCGTGAGTTCAATTTGATGTTCAAGACGACGTTCGGTGCCTTGGGAAGCGAAGAAGACGTCGCGTTTCTGCGGCCCGAGACAGCCCAAGGGATCTTTGTCAATTTCAAGAACGTGCTCGACAGCAGCCGCGTGCGGGTCCCCTTTGGCATTGGCCAGATCGGCAAGAGTTTTCGTAACGAAATCACACCGCGAAACTTTACCTTCCGGTCTCGCGAATTCGAGCAGATGGAGATCGAGTTCTTTTGCCATCCTGATTCGTCACAGCAATGGTATCGCTACTGGCGCGATCGACGTCTGGCCTGGTACACTTCGCTGGGCCTGTCGAGCGATTCTCTGATCATGCGAGAGCACGAACCGGAGGAGTTGGCGCACTACAGTGTTGGTACTGCCGACATCGAATACGCGTTTCCGTTTTTGCCCGAGGGCGAGTACGGCGAATTGGAAGGGATTGCCCACCGAGGCGATTTTGATCTCCGCAGTCACATGGAAGGCAAGCTCGATCCTGACACCGAACCGATGACGGTGGAATTGGGCGAAGACGGCAAGCCGAGACATCGAGGCAGCGGCAAGGACCTGAGTTATCGCGACGAAGTGACCAACGACAAGTTTGTGCCGCATGTGATCGAACCGTCCGCTGGTGCCGATCGCGGTGTTTTGGCGTTCTTGTGCGAGGCTTACACTGAAGACGAGGCGCCGGACGAAAAAGGCAAGCTGCAAACGCGAACGGTGATGAAGTTGCACCCGCGACTGGCGCCGGTGAAAGCGGCGGTCTTCCCACTGGTGAAAAAGGACGGCATGCCGGAAGTGGCCAAACAGATCTATGCTGAACTGAAACGCCACATGACGGTCTTTTATGACGAAAAAGGTGCCGTCGGTCGACGTTATCGCCGTCAGGACGAAGCCGGTACACCGTTCTGCATCACGGTCGATACCGAGACGCTCAGCGACCAAACCGTCACCGTCCGAGACCGCGACACGCTGGAACAGTCACGAGTGAAGATCGACGATTTGACCGCGGAATTGACCGGCCGTATCTCAGCCGAGTAGGCGCGGCATCCTGCCGTGCCAATTTCCCCAAGATCCTTGGTAGCGGAAGTCGGGAGATTTCCGAGAGATTTCAATCAATCGGATTGCCACTCGCTGTCCTTCAGAACTCCGCTTGGTGCACAGCGTTTCGGTGGCCTAAACTGGCAGGCATGACTCCAGAACAAATCCGAGCTCTCGCCGAAGAGCAGGGGCCGTACGTCTTTGACAGGATGTTTGCTGCTGTGGAAAAAGTCCGCGAAAGACTGGATCGTGCCTGTGGCGCCCTGGAGCGGGCGTCGATCCCCTACGCGGTGATTGGCGGCCACGCTGTTGCTGCGTGGGTGGCCACCAAAGATGACGGCGCCGTCCGCAACACGCGCGATGTTGATCTGCTGCTTCGTGGCGAAGACTTTGACCGCGCGACCGCAGCGTTGCAGTCGGTGGGCTTTCATCGCGACTCGGTGATGGATGTGACGTTGTTCTTGGATGGTCCCGACGGAAAACCAAGCCAAGGCATACACATTCTGCAGGCAGGCCGCAAAGTAAAAGAAAGTTACGTTAGTCCGGCGCCGGATCCCGATCAGATGCAGTCGATCAACGGCAAACGCGTCGTTGATCTGATCGAATTGATTCGCATGAAGCTAAACAGCTATCGCCGCAAAGATCAAACGCACCTGCAAGACATGATCGGTGTGGGTTTGATCGACGAAAGTTGGCCAAGCCAATTCGAGTCACCCTTGGACGAGCGACTGCAACAGTTACTCGACGACCCAGACGGTTGAAGGTTGTGTGACTCGTTCACATCCTGCCTGCCACTGTCTGATTGCGTCGACTGGGTAAACCAGCATCGCACAATCGATCATGGCCTGATCAAAAGCCGCGATAGCCACCCGCGTGGCAGGCCGTCGTCGATTTCGATCGGTTGCGAATCCTTCTTGTTCAAGAAGACTGGATGCCGCCATCCGGCCGCTAATGACAGCACCTTCCATCGTTGCCGGCCAACCGGTGGCAATCCAATCACCGGCCAAATGCAGCCAGGGCAGGGCAGTGCGGGCAGCGGGACGAAGGGTATCGACTTCGGGGCGAACCGAAAACACTGAATTTGGGTCCGTGACGATGCGATATCGAAGTAAGTTGGCATCGCGCGCACCGCGGAAGGCCTGACGAAGTTCCGCGACCACGCGATCGACCAACTCTGCTTTGGGAATGCGGCGGGCCTGATGCGAGGCACTGATGACGACTTGGTAATAGTGTTCGTCGCTGTCGTTGGCACTATTGATTGGATCACGAAACAGCCATTGTGAAATCGTACCGACCATCACCGCATGAGGTTTGGTCGTGATCTGACGATCAAACCAGAGATGAAGTCCCGTGATGGGGGACGCGGGAATGCGAGCGAACGCAGCGAGGTTGGGAACTGCTGCGGTCGCCGAGGTTCCCCCCAAAAGGTCAGCGATCCGATGCCAGGGCACCGCCACAATCAGATCGATCGGCAGGGAGCTGTTTTTCGGACGATAACACAACCGTCAGTTGGTTGTCATGTTCGACAACGCGTTTGACCGCGTCACCTGTTTGAAACTCAATACCTCGATCGGCAATCTTTTTCGGTAATCGTTCACCGAACAGCACCGACAAGCGGTAACGTTGGAACCAGCACATCCGACGCTGTCCGTGCCGCTGCAAATCCGTCCATGAAAACCTTTCTGCGCCGCACTCATCGTCACGGCACTCGGATTCTTCACCCAAGGCGCTCACCAGGATCACATCCCAGAAATCGCGAATTGTTGTCGGTTCCTGGTCGATTGGCCGCCAACCAATGCCGCTGCCGTTTCGTCAGCGGATCGCGTCTGTCCTGGTGCGCATCAAACGCCACAGCCCACGTCGAATCTGCCTGTTTCTGCGATCGATTCAGGTATCGCAGTGCTCCGATGGTACTGGCCAGATGAAGTGGCGGCGGCAACCATTTCGAGGGCAGGAAAGTACTGGGCGCATGATCGGGATGCAAGAATTCCAGTT
This sequence comes from Pirellulaceae bacterium, assembly GCA_963714715.1. GTDB lineage: Bacteria > Planctomycetota > Planctomycetia > Pirellulales > Pirellulaceae > JBFJVZ01. The sequence goes on from CAVQPV010000035.1 coordinate 90,435, forward strand.
CGCTGTAGCGGCGGAAGTGATCTTGCAGTCCACAGCGGCGCATCAGACTTAAAAAGTTCGTGCAGCAACCCATCGCGACATGTTGGCAATAGTCGACCGGTTCGCCGGAAACCGGGTCGGTGAACGAACCTGTACGACCGCCGGTTTGGCGTTTGGCTTCCAGCAGGGTGATTTGGAATCGCGGCGGTTCCGGATCGTGCCAACGCTTCGGCGGCCGACATACCCGCCAAGCCACCGCCAACGATGGCGATGCGTCGTTGGTCGATCAGTTGATCCCGTCTGCGGCTTCAAGGCTTCGCCACTTCAGGAGGCGGCACGGGAAGACGACGAAAGAACGGCGGAAAGAAGTGCTGCGAAACCAATCCAATACGTTCGCCCGTTGATAAGCGGATGCGTTTGACTCGCGACGGCCCGGGGATCATCGGCGATTCGCTGCAGCAATCTCGATACGTTCGCCAAATCATGCTGAACATCGGTCGACCGTCATCTTCCAGCGAATCCCAAACCTGCCAGCCGGAGTCGAACAGGCTACGCGCCCGCTCGACTTCGTCTTCAATCAGGCAGCAAAGCCGATCATCGGGTCTGGGCGGCAAGCAAATCGTCTTCGCAGAGTCCGTGTTGTTCGTAGTGTTGCCGCGGCAAGTAAAGTCTGCCCCGTTGGGCGTCTTCGGCAACGTCGCGGAGAATGTTCGTCAATTGAAACGCCAAACCACAATCGATGGCAGCATCGACCGGCAGCGGCCCGCGGAACCCCCAGATGTGCAAACAGGCCAACCCGATCGCGGATGCCACCAGATAACAGTAATGTTCAAGCTGTTCATACGTATCAAATCGAGTCTTTTGCTGATCGGCGAGCACGCCGTCGATGATTTCCATGAAGTACCGCGACGGAATCTCGAATCTGCGAGATGCTATCACGCAGTGCCGGCACGATTTCGCTGGCCCGCTCGTGCAGATCGATCGGCCAATCGGATGTGCTGTCGGCAAGCTCCTCGGCCAAGTCGGACTCGGTCGGGCGGACCGTCACCGATTAAGTTCAGGGCGATCGTTTGTCGCCACCATTCCAGCCATCGTGTTCGCAGTGCCGTCGGTTCGCTGACAATCTCCCAGGTCATCGGTGATTCGGCAAAGGCATACAAGGCACACATCGAATCTCGCTTTGCTCGCGGCAGCAACCAAAACGATCGATAGAAATTGCTGCCGCTCCGCCGCGAGATGCGTCGTACGTGATGGTAACTTGCCGATAGGGAGAGTGGTGATGACATGATGCCGAACAAATGGCGGTGGCGACGACTGCATGATACCCGAAAGGACATCGTCAGGAATTCGTCCGGGTTCGCCGCTAAAGTCGTCCCAGCATCGCGCGGCAAACCAAGCCAAACTGCGTTGGCTTGCCCACGGTTGGCCGAATACGCAGCACATCGAAGTCGATTTTGCGGATCGCCGCCAAGGTTGCCAATCCGCCGTGTGCGAATAACTTGATGTCCTTGGCCAGCCACGGGGCGACGCGGTCGGCCAGCGGCAGGCCGCGGCGAAAGAATGCTTCGCTCCGCTGGCACTCGCTGGCCAACAACTTTCGCAGCGGCCCCGGTGTCGTCGGCTGATCGAGCATCCGGTCGCTGACGCCAGACCGCCGCATTTCGTCCGCAGGCAAGTAAACGCGTCCCTTCGCTCGATCACGTGCTACGTCCTGCCAGAAATTCACCAATTGCAACCCCGTACAGATTTGGTCGGACAACAGCGAGTTTTCGGCATCAAGCGATTCGCCGAGTTTCAGCACGATGCGACCAACCGGGTTGGCTGATCGGCAACAGTAGTCCAGCAATTCCTCAAACGAGTCATAGCGGGTCTTCGACTGATCTTGGCGAAATGCACTGAGCAAATCGTCAAACGGCTGCTTTCGGCAAATCAAATTGGCTGATCGTATCGGCCAGCGCCGTAAACGCGTTCGGAGGCGGTCGCCCGTCAAAGGTCTCATCAAGCTGCCGCTGGAACTCATCCAAACGCCTCAGGGCCTCTTGCGGCGAGGGCGACTCGTCGGCTAAGTCGTCGGCGGTGCGGCAAAAGGCGTAGACATTGTAGAAAGGTTGTCGCAGCCGCCGCGGCAGCAAGAAACTCGCCACCAGAGAAATTTTCGTAATGTGACTTTGCCAGTTGCCGGCATTCTTTTTCGGCCCGCAGGAGCTGCCAATCCTTTTTGCCGCATGGATGCCCGTTAGACGAAGTCCGGCTATGGCGGTTATTCTGAACGGTCACAACAAAGATGTTTCACGAGAATCGAGCCGGCAGATAACGGCAGCAGAATTATAGCAACGGAATCCGAATGAAGATCACTTTGGCGGCCCCACGCGGCTTCTGTGCGGGCGTGAACATGGCAATCGATTCGCTCGACTTGACGCTGCAGAAGTTTGGGCCGCCCGTTTATGTCTATCACGAGATCGTCCACAACCAATACGTGGTCGACACCTTCAAGGACGCAAAGGCGCGATCTTTGTCGATTCGGTCGATGAAGTCCCCGAGGGCAGCGTGCTGTTGTTCTCCGCGCACGGTGTCTCGCCGGCGATTCGCGAAGCGGCCCGCGGCTCGCAAATTGAATGCGTCTGGATGCAACTTGTCCGCTGGTCACGAAAGTTCACCTGGAGGCGATCAAGTACGCCAAATTGGGATACACGATCGTTTTGATCGGCCACGAAGGTCACGACGAAGTGATCGGCACCATGGGCGAAGCACCGCAGGCGATTGTCCTGGTCGAAGATGAAGACGGTGTCGATGCGCTGCAAATCGCGGACGAAGATCAAACTCGCCTATCTGACTCAAACGACCCTGAGTGTGGATGATGCCAATCGAATCATCCGCCGGCTGCGGGCACGATTTCCAAAGATCCAGTCTCCACCCAAAGACGACATCTGCTACGCGACGCAAAACCGCCAGGAAGCCGTTCGCGTGCTTTCGCAACAGGCCGATGTCGTCGTTGTTTTGGGCAGTCAGAACAGCAGCAACTCTCAACGCTTGCGGGAATTGGCGGCCGATCGAAGGAAAACGTGCGTATCTTGTTGACGGTCCACAAGATCTTCGCACCGAACAGTTCCAGCAAGACGATCACGTACTGATCACCGCCGGGGCCAGTGCGCCGGAATCCGTCGTTACAGGAAACGGTTGATTGGTTGGTCGAAGAATTTTGATGCGCACGGTCGAAACCCAGTCGATTCGCGAGGAGTCGGTTCATTTTCCACTGCCAAAACCGTTACGGGCCTTTGCCAAAGTGGATTCGTAGGCTGTCACGCGACGTGCAGCCGAGCGGAACATGGCTCGGAGCGACGTGCTCGGAACGAGAACCGGGGATGGTGGTTTCACAGTCAAGGGAGTTCGATGCGGATCCGAACCTGTGATCGGCCGGCAGCGAAGGTCGGTCTGCACCTGCGTACACTCATCCGTCCGGAAACGAGTCTCCGTCGGATTTTCATTGGAAGGAATGGATTTGTGACCCATCAGCTCATTCCTACCGGCGAAGCGACGGCGATCCTGCCCGCGGGCGACCATCATTCGCCCGTGAAAGTGTTTGGGACGCACTGCGATTCAAAACACGTTTGATGACTTGTGCTTGCAGCAAGCGATCAATTCGCGCTGCGCACCCGGCGTGACCGAGGTGGTGCTGAACCCCGATGCGCACTGCGGTTACGGTGCGCCGATCGGCTGCGTGCTTTCCTCGCCGACGCACATCTATCCGGGACCGGTCGGCTTCGACATCAAGTGCTCGATGAGTCTGTTGCAGACCGATTTGCCCGCGGACGCAGTGACGGACAAGCAAACGCGTCGACAAGTCATTCATGCGATCTGTCGGCGGATTCCCACCGGAATGGGCAAGGGATCACGCGATGTTCCCAAAGGTCGCCGGATTGACGAAAAAATCGGCTCGGCGGCGATGACCGAAGGTGCATCGCGCGAGGTGCTTTCCTCGCTGGGAATTCCAGTCGATTGGGCCGACCGCTGCGAGGATTCGCGCATCACCGCGGTCACGACGAGAGCAGCGATTCACTGCGCGAGCGTCTGTATGAGCTTCGCCAGACGCGTAGCTTCAAAGGTTTTCGCGAGAAGGTTCAGCAACTCGGCTCCTACGGCGGCGGCAATCACTTTGGCGAGTGCGAAGTGGTGAAGTGGGCGACGACGAAGCAGCACGCGACGCTGCCGAAGTGTTTGGTCTGCGGGACGGGCACATCGCGTTCCTGTCGCACTGCGGTTCGCGCGGCGTCGGACATCGATTGGCCAGCGGACAGTTCAAAGCGCTCGAAGAAAAGTTCGCAACCTGGAGAATCCCGCTGCCGGGCGAGGACAAGCAGTTGGTGTACGCGCCGCTGGGAACACCCGAAGCCGATCACTATTTGGACGACATGGCTCTGGGGGCGAACTTTGCGACCGTCAACCACATGTTGATCAACGCGTTGGTGTTGGAAGCGTTCCAGGAAGTCATTCCCGGGTACGAAGGGTCAACTGGTGTACTTCATCAGCCACAACATTGCGCGCAAGGAATACGTCAACGGAAAACCGACCTGGGTGCATCGCAAGGGAGCCACACGCGCTTTTCCAGCGGGTCATCACGCGTTGAAGCGGACGCCGTTTGAGCACACCGGTCACCCGATCTTGCTGCCGGGCAATCCGCAAGCGGGATCGAGTGTGATGGTTGCCTTGCCGGGGGCCGAGGCAAGTTGCTTCAGCGTCAATCACGGTGCCGGGCGGATGCTGGGTCGCAAGCGAGCGATCCGCGAGTTGGACCAGCGGCAGATCGACGAATCGTTCGAAACGGCGGATATCCTGACGAATTGCCGACGGTATCCAAAAGACGAAGCGCCGGCCGCGTACAAGGATTTTGATGAAGTGCTCAGCAGCGTCAAAAAAGCGGGATTGGCACAAGAAGTCGCGCGCCTGCGAGCCCGTTTTGTGATCAAAGACGGTGGTCCAGCGGATGATTGAGTGTCGCCGAGTTCTCCGAACTCGGTAGTCGTCCTGCCGGACGACGCGCTTTTCACACGGTCAAGAGGTGACCATGCCGAACTCGGAGAGCACGGCGACTCTACAGTTACTTTGCGATCGGCGCGATTTTTAGCTGGCGATACAGTGCGTCGGTTTTTTCGTCGTGACCTTGGATCATCAGCGTGCCAGCGTCCAGGCGAAGTCCCTTTCGCGGGTTCTCGTGCGGTTCGCGATCGTCTTCGATATTGCTGACTTGAATGCCGCCCACCCAAGCGGCGAACTTGGGGCCGCGAGCGACCAGGACGATCGTGACCCACTTGCCCGGTTCGCCGGCAACGATGCGGGCGTCTTGCCGTCTGAAAATTCCGCCGCTACCGCAGTCCGCGGGGGCGAGCGGATTGTTATCCACGGTCTCGTTACTGACTTGGCACTCGTAGCCCATCATCACGTCGCCGGGAATGCAGCGAAAGAAGATTCCGGAGTTCATTTCGGCGTCATCCATTTTGTATTCCGCCAGCAGCACGAAATCATCATACGATTCGATGCTTTCCAGTTGCGTCTTGCCGCCCTGGACGTGAAGCCAGCCATCTTCGGTCGCTGAGAATTCGCCCGGCATCTCGGGGTACTTCTTCCACTTCGATAGATCGTCGTCCAGCAAGCGACTCGAGTCCCAAGTGGTTTTAGCCGAATATCGCGAAAGGCGACGCGGCCACTGTTGTGCTGCAAAGCAATGCGTCGCGGCGCGAGCCCGATCGGATCGGTGTATTGGCACACCACTTTGTCGCCCAGACTGACCGTGACGTCCTTCCCCTCGACACGAATGTTCATCCGTCGCCACGTGCCAAAGGTTTGCGGCGGTGCGTCCTCATCAACCTTTTGGCGTTTGACGATGCTGGCGGTGGGAAAGGGATTATCGTCCGGGGCGATGTTGATTTCGTAGCAATCGGTTGCCGGATCTTCCGGCTCCAGGGGCGTGCGCACAAAGACGCCGCTATTGGTTTGTTCGTCGGCATTGAACTCGAGCGTCAGTTCGTAATCTTGCCAACTGGTCGACGTGCACAAGAAACACTTTTCGCCGCTATCGACAACGATCGCTGTCGTCTTCGATACGCCAGTTCGCGTCGCCGGTGATCTCCCAGCCAAAAAGAGTGTGACCATCGAACAAGCGAATCCAACCTGCCGAGGCTTGATCCGTGTCCAGTCGGGCCGCCAAGAGTTGGTCGGCGTTGGCCTCGATAGGTCTTTGGCCCGACCTCGATGATCTTGACTCGTCGGTGCTCTTGTTGGCAACTTGACTCGGGTGCCGATTTGTTTTCGCAAGCCGCGGCAGCAAACAGTGATTGCCAACAGGAGGGTCGAGCATTTTTCAGAAATCGCTTAGTGCATTCATTGGACATGCTCCGTTATTCGTATCCGTAATGTTCGAAAGTAGTCATGCCATTCGTTGCGAATCAGATGCTTCTTGTTCAGCGCAACGTTGATGTCGATTCGGTTGGTACTGGCTCGGTGTTCGGCTTCCACCCACTGTTCAATCGACGGCCGGACCGTCTCAAAATCGCTCAGATGCAGAGTCTCGTAGATCTCTCGCAGGCACTCAACGGGGTTGGCTTTCAGATCCTCGTACCGCACGTCGATCAACCGGTGCGGTTCGATCGACTGACGGTCTCGTTCGAATGCAGCATACATGCGTTGATAACACGCGGTGACATACGACTCGTAGTCCTTCGCCATTGGGGACTTGCAGTGCCTGGATGTTGTCCAAGCTTCGCCATAGGCGACAAGTGGATGGGAACAGTTCTCGTGGATTGCGAGTCATGTGAATGAATCGTGCTTCGGGAAATGCTCGTGACAATTCGCCGATGCGGCCGGTGTGCGTGGGGCTCTTGATGACCAACGGGCGACCGGTGGCAGTGCTGACGGCGAGCAAAAACTTGTCGCAGACGCGCCAGCCAGTGATCGATGTCTTCGCGCGAAACGCCGTCGAAGTTCAGGTACTCCATATCCACGGGACCTTGATTCGGAAACGCGATGCGTCGATACGGAGACGGCACGCCCATATTCAGCAAGGCGAATTCGTCTTCCTGGGGGCGATCCCATCCGGCGGCCATGTTGTCCATCGGACGTTTGCTGGGCAGCATCCACTGACCGAAGCTGCGAAACGCCCATTCGGAAACCAAGAAATGATGCGGCGCAAAACATTGATAAGTCGACGGGCTGCTGAGCCGTTCATCACGCACCATCAGTTCGTGCAGCAGCGTGGTTCCGCTCCGCCAGTGGCCGATGATAAACACGGGGGGGCCGTGCAATTCGGCGTTGGCGAGTTGACGCCCAAAAATCGCCTTTTGCACCAAGGCCAACACCGTGTTGCAGGGGGACGCCACGAGCTGCCGAACACGTGATGGAGCCGGCTCAGGTGGATTCGAAACCCGCCGCTACGAAGCAGTCTGAGCCAGGTCAGCGGAGGCATCCCATGCCAGAATCTGGGTGAATATAAAGGGTAGTTATGAAAGGGCTGTTCGGTCTTTTCCGTTGACGCGGTGCGAACGTCGGTCGTCTCGGCCGAGACGTTTTCCGGGTCCGATAGGGAGTCGGAGAGTCGGGGAGACGTCTCGCGAGCTGGCAAATCAGTCAAGGAAATAACGACCAATTGAGAAGACAAAAGGAACCAAAACGATCCTAACACTGTAGTGGTTGAGGACGAAATCGTGCAGCCGATCGAAGATAAACGGCCCCAGACGTCTGGGAGGCCAGGAAAACTTGGGAAATCTTGCTCAATTTGCCCACCGTCGCGTACGAGCCCCACGTGACTACAATCCTGCTTACCGATACCCGCAGTTTCAACCGTCGATTTTTGCGACGTTCAGCAGAATGGCAGCTTCCACCGACGAACTCTCCGTCGCCGACCTTCAGCGGCATATTCGTCGGATGTATTTCGACAAGGATGTTGCCCGTGGGGTGGATGGAACCTTCATGTGGCTGATGGAGGAAGTTGGCGAGTTGGCGTCGGCACTCCGGGGTGACGACCACGACAATCTCGCCGAGGAATTTGCCGATGTGATTGCCTGGTTGGCGACGATTGCCAACGTCGCCGGGGTGGACCTGAACGCCGCCTTGAAGGCCAAGTACGGAGCTGGATGTCCCGGTTGCGGTCGGTTGGTTTGCGAGTGCCCTGACTCCGAGAAGCCGTGATCCTGTCGACGTGAAGACCATCGAAGAACGATCGCCATCCTTCTCACTCTCTGGCACGAGGGCTGCTTTCACCGACAGTTGGCTTCGTTTGCTCGTCGCTTTCGTTGTCGGTTGGTGTGCCCAGCATGTCGCGGCTCAGAAAATGTGTCAGCGGCCGGTCCAATTCGGGATCACGGGTCACTATCGCGTCGGCTGTTGGACAGCAATTCGGGTGCCGGAAAACCTCACGGGCTTCACCGATCAGCGGACGGTGGTGGAGACTTTGGATGGCGATGGCATGCGCGTGGAGTACGAGCAACCGATACTTTCAGAACCCACCGCCTGGGCCTATGCCGTTGCTGGTAGCGAAGAAGCGCCCGTGACGATCTTCAATCAGATGGGAACCCTTCTCTCCACGCGGTTTCCGCAGCTTTCGGATTCGCCAGCGCGGGGCCCGTCGGTGATTCCGCTGGGCATGCCCTGGATTGTTTCCGTGGGGGACGCTTTGGGGGTCGACACGATCGGTGCCAACGAGTTGCTTAACCGTGAAGCGACCGTGGCGGTATCCAAACCAGTGTCCAATGATTTTCCTGACTCGCCGCTTGGATACGACGGCGTTGACCTGATGATGATCAGCAGCAGTGGTGATCAGGTGCTGCAGGAGCTAAGCGACAAGCAGGCCGAAGCGATCAAACAGTGGGTGCTTGGCGGAGGACGGTTATTCGTCACGCTTGGTGGGGCAACCGAACAATTGACAGATGCAGCGCCCTGGCTCTGCGATTTGCTGCCGCTGGAAAAAGACTCGTTGAGGATTCGATCGATGGATCCGTCTGCGCTCGAGACCTACACCTCCACACAGCAGCCACTGGACAATTTTGATGGCGTGATCTTGCCCAGGGGTGAAGGCCGAGTTCTGATCACGGGTCGCACCGCGCAGGGTCAGCACTCCAATGGCGGCAGAGTATATCGTTGGCTTGGGTCGAGTGACTGTGATTGCCGCTGATTTGCATGGTCCGAAATTCGCGACGTGGCCCGATCGCCTCGCATTGATCACTCGACTCACGGGCACGCTATTGGTACCGGAGTCCGACACGCCACTGGCGACCAATCGGGCAACCGCGTTCAACGATTTGGCCGGCCAGATGCGGGCAACGCTGGACCAGTTTCCGCTGAAGCGAAAGTTCGGGTTCTCGGTCGTGGCACTGATTCTGTTGGCGCTGATCGCTGCATCGGGCCACTGGATTACCTGTTGATCAACCGAGTCCTGGGACGACCGCTGTTGGGCTGGGTCACATTCCCACTGGTATCGATCGCGCTATCGGCACTCTTGATCTATCAGGCGCGACCGGCGACGGCGGACAAGACCGACGCCAAACAACTCGACTCCGATCGCCTGTTTCGCTGCAATCGTTTGGAAGTGGTTGATATCGACGCGACTGAAAACGTCGGCAGGGGATTTGCGTGGAGCTACATCTACTCGCACGGAGCGAGTCGAATTGACGTTTCTGTTGAACCCGGTCAACCAATCAATGGGGTTTCTTCAAGCGTTCAGGTCGATGTTGACGGCACCGTTCGGCTATCCCGGTCGCGCGTTTGGTGGTATCCCCATCGCCGGGGAAGATGCACGGTTTCCAAGTTACCGGGTGGCGATTCAGGACATCGGGGGCGTCACTCGCGGTGGGCTGAAAGATTTGTCTCTCGCTGCCCGTAGCAGTAAGTCGATTGCCACGCAGTTTTCCTTCACGCCGCAATTGCCCCAGGGCTTGATCATGACGCGACGTCCCGGAAGCGAGTTGTTGCAGAGTGGTTTGGTGAATCCGTTTCCGTTCGACCTGTTGGAGGGGATGTTGATTTATCGCAATTGGGCCTATCTGTTGCCGACCCGCTTTCCCGCTGGTGGCAAGATCGATTCGGTGAATACGCTGCGGCAAAAAAACTTTCGTTGGAAGCTGTCGCGTCAGACAGCGCTGGAGAAGAGTGAGACAGAAAGCGAGCAATGGGATGCATCGCGGTTTGATCGGCCCGATCGAGTTGCCGAAATGTTGATGTTTCACGAAGCAGTTGGCGGTTCCCGCTACACGTTCTTGCGGAATGATCCGCTCTCAGATTTGGATCTCAGCAGCCTCTTGGTCGAAGACCGATGTATCTTGGTTGGCCGGCTGACGCGAAAGCTGTCTCGATTTGGAACTGACACCTCGGGCATGAATGCGGACTCGTCGCCAGCGTCGCCGGACGGTCAAAGGACAACGATCATTCGCTTGGTCATTCCGGTTGAATCGACGAAACGACGCTGGCTCGATTGACCAATACTCGTACTTGATAGACATCCACGACCGTGATCAAAACAGTCGATTTAACGAAGAAATATGGCGATGCGTTCGCGATTCACAGCATCGATCTGGATTTGCAGCCCGGCGACTTGTTTGGCTTCATCGGACCCAATGGTGCCGGCAAGACGACAACGATGCGAATCATCGCGACGCTGTTGGAACCGAGTTGGGGCGAAGCCTACGTGTGCGGCCACAGCGTGCATACGGCACCGAAAGAAATCCGCCGTTTGGTTGGCTACATGCCTGACTTTTTCGGTGTCTATGACGACATGACCGTGGTCGAGTATCTGGAATTCTTTGCCGCTTCGTATCGCATCGGCGGCAGCTGATCGAAAGAAACGCGTTGACGAAATGTTGGATGTTGTCGACTTGGATTTCAAACGCGACGCCTATGCCAACACACTTTCCAGAGGCCAAACACAACGCTTGGGGCTGGCGCGAACACTGTTGCATGACCCACAGGTATTGCTTGCTCGATGAACCGCTGTCGGGATTGGACCCGCGGGCTCGAATCGAAATGCGGAACCTGCTTCGCAAGCTCGGTGAGATGGGCAAGACCATCATTGTCAGCAGTCACATCCTTCCGGAACTGGCCGACGTCTGCAACAAGGTTGGGATCATCGACAAAGGCGAACTGAAACAGAACGCGACCGTCGCCGAAGTGATCCGTATGGTTCGCCAGCACACGGTGCTGGTCATCCAAACGGCGCACCGCGAGCAGTTGGATCAGGTGGCCAGGATCCTCGCCGGCCACGAAAAAGTCCAAGCCTGCGAGCCCGGCGATAACGCCATTCGGGTGATTCTCAAGTCCGAAGTGGACGACTACAGCGATCTGCCGCGGCAGCTGATCGAAAATGGCGTCGATTTGAAACGGTTTTCCGAAGAAGAATTGGACTTGGAATCGGCCTTCATGGCGTTGACCAAAGGGACCAGCACGAGAATGTAAGTACGTTCACTACGTGTGTCAGGGCGTTGGGTGTGACGAAATCGCCCATTCTGTGGATCTTTTCCACAGATCAGCTAACCTAGATCCTTCGCCTGCAAGCGTCTCGGCTCGTGATCTTTTGTCTTCTGATTGTGTTCGTGGATCACCCATGACGGAAAAAAAACAGTGGTTTATCAAAACCCAATCGGGTAAAAGCGGGCCCTTCAAGTTCAAAGAGCTGCAGTATTTCGCAGATCGGGGCAAAATCAAACCGAACACGGCGATCAGCGACGGCGATTCCAGTTGGCTCAAGGCAAAACGCGTCGACGGCTTATATTTCCCCGGCGAGCCACCGCCGCAAAGCGGACATGAAGAACCGTCCGTGATGCCTGATTCGGCGGTCGATGGTTTCATGACCCAGTCTTCCCCCTTCGGGATCGCGCCTCGTGAAAGCGAATTCGAGGGTGTCTTGAATGATCCGAACCGTGACGAATCGGCCAGCGATATAGCGGTGCGTGACGAGCCGAGCCGGGACGTTGCCCGCCAGGAAGATCCAGCCAAGCACGAACCTCGCACGCTGGCCCCACGCGGTGAGACGAACGCAGCGGAGATCGATCACCCCACTGTTCGCGCATCAGCATTAAGCGACCGTGAAGTCGCTGTCGCGGCGCGAGAAACTAAGTTGGCCGGCCGGGAGGCGGAGTTGGCGACACGCGAAAGCGAGTTTTCCGATCGCGAGGCGAAGTTGGCTCGCCGCGAGTCGACGTTGCGTGATCGCGAAGCACAGTGTGACTCATTAGAGATGGAAGTGCGGTCGCGCGAATCCGAAGTCGCCTGCCGCGAATCCGACGTCGAGATGCGTGAAGCAGAATTGGGCAGGCGGGAAGCCGAATTGCGACGGCGAGAAGCGAGGTTCTTGACAAAAGAAACTGAGTCAGCCGAGCGAAAAGAATTGCTTCAGCAGCGGGCAACCGAGCAATCAGCGGTCGATTGATTTCATCGTCGCCGCGCACTCCGTGCTCGGTTTTGCCTTGCCGGTCTTCGTCTGCTGAGCATGCCGACAAGGGTGAGCCGTGGGCCGTAAGGCACCGGGCAATGCGGAGTGCCCGGCCTAAATCAATAACCTGCTAGTCACGGACTTGCAAGGCAAAGCCGACCTCGGAGAGGACGGCGACGATCTATCCCTTTGCTAGCCGCAGCACAAATTGCTCGAGCAGAAACCGGTCGCGGCCATCGGCGCTGTGGGTGCCTTTTAGCCGCAGGTCAGCATCCAACAGCCACGGCAACAACTGTCGACCACGCTCGCGTCCAAGTCCCTTGAGTTGACTTTTGGCCCGCGAAACTTCCTGCGGGCGATAGATTCCGGCGGCCGACAAGGCATCGTCCAACTGCCAAGATCTCCCCGTGCGCTCACGATGGTCCACCACGGCGGTTGCCATTCCCAGACGACGCAGCGACCAAGCGATCTGAGGCAACAGAGCGATTGGCTTTTGACCGCCACTGAACAATTTGTCCAACTGCTTCAATGCCTCAGCCGCATCACCCGCGGCAATGGCATCGGTGATCTGCCAGACCGTTTTTCCTTGCCAACCCGCCACGATCTCGTGCACCAAGGCTTCATCGATCGTTTTGCCAACCTCGCAATAAAGCGCCAGTTTAGCGATTTCGGTATCCAAAAAACCAATGTCATCGCCCAGTAGTTCAACCAGCGCATCGGCAGCGGACGCGGCCAGCTTGGCCTGATGCCGCGAGGCAACGTAGCCCGTCAAGAATTTACGCCGCGACGCCGCAGTCACGCCCAGTTTCTTGTCAGCAGCGCTGCTGCAAGCAATCAAGGCATGATCTTTCAGCAGTGCCTTGTAGATCCGGGTATTGGACGCCAACGAGTTGAGTTCCAGAATCAGCCGACTCGCTGATCCCGGCTTGGCGATATGGGCCTCCAACTCGCTGCGCTGATCACTCAAGAATTTATCGCAGCCGCGGACAACGATGGTTCGTTTGCCGCCCATGTCAAACAGGGATGCGGTCGCCAAGTCGTCACGCAGGTCGGACCAACGCGTCGTATCGCCCTCGAATTCCGTCACATCACTTGCCGGTGTCAGCGCAGCGAT
>CAVQPV010000036.1:0-118502 GCA_963714715.1 Pirellulaceae bacterium
GCGCCGTATCGCTCGGCGGTCGTGGCGGTGCCGTTTTTCGCGATTAACTACGCCGTCCACGACAGCTCTCCCGACCGCCCTACGCCCATTGGGGCGACGGGCGGGCGTTGGTCTCGTTGGACCAGCTCGTCTGTTTCCGGCCGGCTGGACGCCGGGGCGTTTCCGGAAGAATTGCGCATGCGGCTGGCAGAAAAGGGCGTGGAGCTGCCCGAGGAGGTCGTTATCAGGCGCGCAGGCGAAAGCTGGGACACGCGGACACTCGGCGGTGGGTCCTGGTCGATCCGGTCGCCGACGAGCGATATTCCATCGTCCAGGAGGGGGCACAGACGCGAGTCCACGCGTGGGACAACTGGTACGACTTTCCCGGCAGCTATTGGGAGGGAGGGGACTTGCACGGCGTCGACGCCGGCGAACCTTCCCGGTCCTGGCACCTGTTTCACATGCTGGCGGGGCACCACGGAGTGTTCTCGCTGACCCCCGTATGGTTCCTGTCCTTCTCGGGATGGTGGTCTTGGTGGCAGACCCAAACGGGACCTGTACGCGTTCGGCATCATGGTGACCGTCATTTCGCTGGTGGTGATTGCCTTCTATGTGACGCGGCCCGAAATTCAGCGGAATTACGGGGGCGTGACCTGTGGACTCCGTTGGCTGCTGTGGCTGGCCCCCCTGTGGCTGGTCGCCATGACGCCGGTGGTGGACTGGATTGGTGGAGGCGAGCGGGACCGGAGCCTCTGGTGGGGCCTCGCGTTGATCTTCTTGCTCCTTTCCGCCGTCACGGCCGCCTACGCCGCCCAGAACCCGTGGGTGCCCCTGGATTTACCAATACTGGCAGTACCTGGAGTGGCCCGTCAGTTCGCGGGATCTGCTCCTGCCCAAGTAAGCACAGCCCGAATTCACAAGCATTGCAACTCGCCATCGAAGCTAATCGTTCCGCCCTGTGCAACAAGCCGGACCGTAGGAGGAAGTAGAGAATGGTCAACAGCGTGCCGATCACGGCCGCCACGTACGTGAGAGCGGCTGCATTGAGGACGCGGTCGATTCCGTAACGTTCGTCCTGGTCGACAATACCAGCTTGGACGATCAATCTCTTCGCTCGCGAGGTCGCGTTGAATTCTACCGGCAAGGTGATCAGCTGAAACAACAGGACCGCGGAGAAGATGAGGATCCCGACGCCCACGACCCAGGGGTGCAGCATGAGGCCGAAGAGCATCACGATGTAACCCAGCTGGAACCGATTCCGGCCGCGGGGACCAGGGCGGACCGCAAACCGAGGGGCGCGTAGCCGGTCGCGTGCTGAATCGCATGCCCGGCTTCATGGCAGGCAACCCCCACACCCAGTGAATTGCTCGCATAAACGGCCTCGGACAAGGCCAGCTGCTTCGTCTGGGGGTTGTAGTGATCGCTGAGGAATCCACGAGTCGGTACGATCGACACGTCGCAAATCCCCGCCTTGTCCAAGAGGATCCGGGCAGCCTGCCCGCCGGAATAGCCTCGCCTGCTGCGAATCCGTGAATACTTGTTGAACGCCGATCGAACCAACAGGCTGGCCCCTCCGGAAATCAGTAATCCGGGAGCATCACGATGAGCAGGTACATCGGGTCGAGAAAGGCATGGCACGAACTCCCGGTGCCGGACTCTTGGCAGACCGAATAACCCATTCCTGGCACGTTATACCGCCCGCGGCCAGGTTTGTCCGGTCCCCGTAGCTGAAGTCGCCAGACTTCGGTCTCTCAACGGCATCATCCGAACTCTGGCGAGTTCAGCTACGGGGCAGAATCAGTATCCGAACTCTGGCGAGTTCAGCTACGGCGCAGCATCATCCGAACTCTGGCGAGTTCAGCTACGGGCAGACGCATCCGAACTCTGGCGAGTTCAGCTACGGGGCAGGTATGATCCGAACTCTGGCGAGTTCAGCTACGAGTCAGGACGCATCATCCGAACTCTGGCGAGTTCAGCTACGAGTCGGCAGCGACATCCGAACTCTGGCGAGTTCAGCTACGAGTCCGATTCAACCGAGCGTGGTATGGCGACGTACCCCACGATTTTTTCCGCGATCACCATAGGACGGCTGGCTTCCACACTCTAGCATGATCAATCGGCCTTGAGGCGACAAGGAGCTTGCGGCAGATTCTGGGCCCGGATCGTAACCTTGCTAAGTGTGGGACAGGTTGATAACCTGCCAGACAATCGGTAGGGGCTAACCTGAATTAGTCGTGAGTAACGCAGGATAACAACAAATGTGGGGCAGGTTTCCTAACCTGCAAGAACGCAGGCAAGTTAGGAAACCTGCCCCACATTTCCCGGACTGATAGCAGATCGCACGGTACGAGCAAGGTGCCGATTCGGCAATCCGGACTTGCCCTCGGCCTGTGGTTTCGCTAGTTTTCCATCCTTTCCTGGCAACCGACGTGAATTCGATACCTGAAACCGGACGTGTTTCGCTACCGTGGTACACGCGGGTCGTGCTTATCGGAGTTGCGATGGGGTTGGCGGCCGTGTTGGCCCTCGCCGGATCTCTCCGCCCCAGCGAGCGGGGGTTCGGCACCCATCAGCAGTTGGATTGCCGCCTTGTGCGTTTCGCGTGTGGTTTGGCATCCGCTGCCCTTCTGCGGCATGACGACGTCGTGGAGCTACCTGGTTCGAGGCCGGCCGGTCCGGGCAGTCCAAGCCAACGCGGGCGGGGCGATGTTGTGTGCCGCCGTGTTGATTTGCGTGCCTTACTTTTTCGTATCGGGAGTTCGAGGCCGGTGGGTCGTCCGTCCGCCGGGAGAATTGTCGCTGGCAGTGGCCTCCACGGCGTTTGTGGTCGTCACGCTGACGGATTGGGGGATTCGCCTGTGGTTCGCCTGACGCGGACTGGTCACATCATTTTCTCGTCTTGAGGGTGATACGATGGAACGTGCACCGCGGCTGCGGGATGCAGCGGCTGGTCTTGGCGAGACGTTCGTCGCCTGGGAGTGTCACGCAGATCGGCTGCATCGGCCTGGTTTCCAATCTGCTCTACGACGGCCGCATGGTGAACAGCCCGTTACGACGGCCTGAAAGAACAGAAGGTGGCGGTGGTGTGTGCCTGTCGGGCGATGCCATCTAAAGTCCTCATTCGACGTCCAGCGAGTTGGCCGGCGAGTGGAACGTCTGCTGAAAGAGAATGTGGCCGAAATTCAGATCATCGACCACGAGATCGTCGCCGACTGGATCGACAACAACAATTGGGACCAGGTCGGTTACGACTGCCGCAAGATCGGCCGCGGGGTGGTGCTGACAAGCTGGTGGTGATCGAGCTGGCATCGTTCAGCCTGCACGAGGGAGGAACGATGTACAAAGGCCGTTGCGACGTGAGCGTGACCGTCTATGACATGACGAAAGGCGGCGAAAGCGACCCTGATCCTCGACGGCTTGCCCATCGCCTTTCCGGCCAACGGCGCCCAGTCCACGGCCACGTGCCGCGAGCCGCAATTCCGCAAGGAATTTCTGAATGTGGTGGCCGACGAGATCGCCCGCAACTTCTACCGGCACGATCTCAACGACGACGGCATGGACCCTCGTTATCTCGTAGGCCATCTCCCGGTGAAGCCTATAGCCGGGGCGGTTTGCGTTCGGTTTGGGGGAGGGGGAGGCGGACCCGCCGGGCGGTTGTTGCGGCACCGTCGACTCCGCGGCCGTCACCCCAACCACCACCACGGCCACCATTGCCGCCACCGCGTCCGATCACCGCGATGACGACCCGCGGCGGCGGGGTCATGTCGACGAACCACTCTCTCCAATACCAGCCCAGGGGCTCGTCCAGTTCCGCTCGCGCGAGCAGGGCCCAGGGCGTGTCGGGGTGATCTTCGATCACGCGATTCAGGTACAGCCGGGACTTTTCCGGGCCATTTCGACCAACTGCGGGTCGTCCACGATCTCGTCCGCCGGAAGGATTTCGAAATGGTTGCTCTTGGGATCTTTGAATCCCTGTCCGTTCGCCGCCCGAGCCAGCAGGATCCGGTAGCCATCGGCTCGCACCTTGGCGGCCGGGCCCGGCCCATCGCCAAATCGTATCCCGCCTGCCAACGCCGCACCGATTCCTTTCTCGCGCCGGCTCGGCACGACGCCAGCGCCTGGATAGACCCCATCGATCCGGGGCAGCACCTTCTGCATCGCGGTCCACCGCCTCGTTGAATTCCTTCCGAATCGCATCCTCGTTCTTGCGTACGAACTTCTTCCGCGGTTCGATCATGGGGGCCTGCCACGATAGCTCGGCCGCCTTCACCAGGGCATACCGCGACGGAAAGGCCTGCAGCCGGCGTCCGTATTCCTCGCTGGTCACGTAGTCCGGCTTGTACCGCCGCATGACTCGCGGGTCGAAGAAGTGGCGGATGTGAGCCGAAAAGGCGGCGGTCTGCTCTTTGCTGACCGCGCCGCCGACCGTGCGGTTGGGATGGACGGCGAAATAGATCCCGCCCGTTTCGTAACACAGGCGAGTCAGATGGAACGGCCCGAATCCCGAATCGATCGGTTCCTCGTCCTCGTCGTAGCCCGAGAAGGCCAGGCACAGCCGTTCCGGCAGAAAGGACTCCGGTCCTTGACTGACCTTCCCCCACTGGGGCGTCTGATCGTAGGTGGGGTCGGGGTCGACCCATTTGACGAGCGACTCGCGGCGTCCGAACAAAGCGGGCACGCCGACCACGTAGACGGGCATCGCGTACCGTTGGCAGATCTTGATCGTGTGTTCCAGCCCGTCCTTGTCGTCGCCCGCTTCGTCCGTGAATACGACGAGCAGCACGTTGCGATTCGGCTGCCCGCCCGCTTCGGACGGAATGCGGAACGATTTGTATTTCTCCGCGGCCATGTAGAGCCCGGAAAAGACCATCTCCACGCCACTGTCGTCTTGCTCGATGCCCGCCACCGCCGCCTTGATTTCCGCCAGGTCGTTCGTGGGGGCTTTGGTCCGCATCGTGACGTTCTTGCCGAACGCAATCACGGACGACAGTAGCGGCTCGTTGCCATGCTGCGCAAAGTTCTTGTGGCCGGCCGCTTCGATCACGCCCAGCTCTTCGTAAATCCGGTCAAACCGGTCGTGGATCTCCTTCCGCTGGGGAAGCAAACTCGCCGACTGGTCGAACATCCATACGACCAGGGTCTTCCGTTCTTCGAGCGACAACAGGATCTCGTAGGTGAGCCGGTCGACGGCCCCCATGGCACCGGTGACACCGACCCCGGCCGCCCCCTTGATCGCAAAATTGGTGTTCAGATTGGGCCCCGTCGACACGGTAATCAGATCGTTGATCGCGATTTCTTCGATCGAATCGCCGACTTCCATCGGGACGACTTCGGAAACATCGGAGATGACCGGTGCCTGAGCCATCGCCATGTCCACGCCGCCCATGCTGCCGGCCCCGATCAATTCGGACGGTTCTTCGCTGTAGTCGAACTTCTCCGGGAGTTGCAGCTCTCCACGTCCTCGATCTCGTCGGGTGCCTCAATCGTCAGCACGATGTCCGGTGTGGGCGGAATGATCGAGATGAAGGCGACCAGCAGGAGCCCCACCATGTGGACGAACATGCTGACCATCCAGGCCGGGGCATCGCCGTCGAAGGGCGTTTCCTCTTCCCCCGTTTGGACCTGCCACCAACTCCGCAGCCGATCGATCAAGTCTGTCAACAGCGACACGACAGTTCTCCTTTCGGCGAATTGCTCGTCGCAACTCGAAACTACTGGCGGTGACATCTGCCTCCGCGATCGCGGGGGACTTTTACTGTCACACCCCGGAAATCGGAGTGGGACCGGACTGCAACGCCAGTCATTTGCTTTTCGCGTCTCAACTTATTCTCGCAAAAACCTGCCGCGATGCAAGCTTAACTAACCTCTTTCCCGATGGGATCCTTGCTGCACGGACACACGGACATGCTTAGAGCGAGCCACAATCGGCGAAGTACTCATGTTGGCCGGGCGAGTTGCCGCACCCGTCTTCCGACGCGGTTGCCGAGGTCGGTCCGGTCGCTCCCCGGACGATCCCGACCTGGTGCCGCATGAGGCAAACGAACTTGCGGCTGCGGTCCAGGAACAGCTAGTTGTGGCACGCAACTCGTTTATTTGAAGCGGTTTTGGCCTCTTCATTGACGTCCGGATGCCGTCCATCTACGATAAACCTGGGGGAAGCGTTGAATGAAGATCCTTACACACGAGATTGTCGGCCGGGGCGGTGGGGGGTGGCTCAACCAACCTTTCCCCGTCGGCGGCCCATGGAACCGTCATTTTCACAAGGATTTATTTCCCATGAAACAGATAACGCAGTCTACGCGCCGCTTCGCGGTTTGTCGACGGTCCACGCCCGGGCAGCTCCATCCGTGTTCCTCGTCATCGCCGTCGCGGTTCCCGCGATGTGCGCGGTCGGCCGACGCGTGGAATTGCCGGCGCCGGAAACGGTCACTCTCGAAACGAAGGACGGGGTCGCCCTTACCTGCCGCTGGTATGCCTCGCCCACCTCGAAAGACGGCGGCAAGAACGTGGTTCCGGTCATCATTCTGCACGGTTCGGGGGGCCAGTCCAGCCAGTACGACGGGCTCGCTTCGGACCTACAGAAAGTAGGACGCCGTGATCGTCCCGGACTTGCGCGGTCACGGCGGCAGCACGACGCTTAAGCGTCCGAACCAAAACGCGAACGTGAAGTTGAAGTCACCGAGGATGGGACTTTCGAGGCCGGACGGCCGACCGGTTTCCGTGAATATCGTCATGGACTACATGGTCCGCTTCGACATGGAGACGGCGAAAGGGTTCCTCACGCAAAAGAATAACAATGACCCCGGCGAGGTCAACATTGAATTGCTGTGCGTGGTGGCCTTTCAAGAGTCGGCGGTTGTCGCGGCGAACTGGGCGGCACAGGATTGGAGTTGGCAGCAATTCCCTGCCCTGAAACAGGGTCAGGATGTGAAGGCCATCGCCCTCATCTCGCCCCCGGATCGGGACTTCAAGGGTGCCACTATGACATCAAATACTCGGCGTCCACCTGCACCAGCAAGTAGTTGATCCCAAAGGCGGCCATCGAACTGACCAGCATCACAAACGTCACTGCGCCGCCCATTCTGACCGCGGTGTTCAACTTGGAGGACACGCCCAGGAAGGGACAGATGCCCAGAAAGTAGGCCAAGACAAAATTGTTGATCAAGCAAGCGTTGATAAAGATCGACCAAAGTGGTTCGTCGTTCATGATGCCGACTCCTGGGGCTCAAGCAGCGACCGCCGTTGCTGGTACCAATTGATTACCAACAACCAGGCCGCCAGCGTGAAGAATCCACCGGGCGGTAACATCATCACCACCCACTCCTGATATTGCTCACCGAATAGCCGCACGTTGAACAGCGAGCCGGCTCCGAGAATTTCACGGACACCGCCCAAACAGAGCAGCGCCAAGGTGAATCCACAGCCCATGCCGAGGGCATCCAAGATCGACCGCTTGGTACCGTTTTGAGACGCGAACGCCTCGGCGCGCCCCAAAATCAGGCAGTTGACCACGATCAGCGAAATGAACGCACCCAACGCCTTGTGCAAATCCAGGCTGATCGCTTGGATCACATAATCGACGATCGTGACAAACGTGGCGATCACCAGAATGAAGGTGACGATCCTAACCTGCTTGGGCACGACGTTACGGATCAGCGAGACCACGATGTTGGACATCAACAACACAAACGACGTTGCCAATCCCATTGCCAAGGCGTTCATCGCCGTGTTGGAAACGGCCAGCACCGGACACATCCCCAGCACCTGAACGAACACGGGGTTGCGTTTCCAGACGCCTTCCAGGAAGTCGTCGGCGGTCAGCGGAGTTTCTTCTTCCAGCCCAATGGCCATCATCCGCCCTCCTGTTTATCAGCCATGAAGTTTTGTTGACGTGAATGCACCCGCGGAATCCACTCGGCCGTGCTCAACTCCAGCATCTTGGCAATTGCCCGCGACGAGATCGTCGCACCGGTGATGCCGTCAATTTGCCAGGCGTCCGATTTCTCTCCCGGGTTCACAAATTTGATTGGGTTGGCGACGGCCGTTCCTGCTTGATTCAGGCTGACATCCAGACTCTCGAAATTGGCCAAGAAGTTCTTGTCCTTCTCGATGCGATCCCCCAGTCCAGGCGTCTCACGGCTTTCCAAGACGCTGGTGCCGATGACGGCTTGTTTGGCGAAGGAATACCCGTACAGCAAGCGAATCACGTCTTGATAGCCCATGCCTTGCGTTTCGATCGCTAGCCCGATGAGTTCACCGTCGTCACCGTATCCGGCAAAAACCAGATCGTTGCCTTCGGCATCGGGCGATGCTTCCTGAATGTCACCGGCTTCGTTGACGCGAAACGCGGTGCTGGTGCTGGCACCGGCCAGCACGTGCAGAATCGCTCGCTTTCTGAGTGCGATCTGGTTGTCCCGAATGATCGGCTTGGTCAATTCATAAACCGTCACGATCGCCAAGGCGCACACCACGCCCACACTCAACACCACGCCATAGATCATGAAGGCGCCGGAAATGCGACTTGTCACGCCGGCCTGCTCTTCGTCGCTGACGGTTTGCTCTTCGTCGCCCGTTTCCTGCTCTCTGTCACTGACGGCTTGCTCGGTGTCGCTCATGTTCAGCTTCCCCCTACGGTGGACCCGTACAGTTTCGGCTGAATCCAGTTGTCGATGTGCGGCGACGCGGCGTTGCCGATCAGGATGGCGTACATCACCCCTTCGGGCATGCCTCCCCAAACTCGGATCAACACCACCAGCACTCCGATCAAGACCCCGTAGACGACGGTGCCAAGATGAGTCATCGGCGAGGCCACCATGTCGGTGGCCATGAACACGGCGCCCAACATCAGTCCGCCGGAGAACAACATGAACACCGGCCCGGCGTACTCGTCTGAATCGACCAGGTAGAGAACGCTGCTAAACAGAGCGACGGTGGCCAGAATCGCTACGGGAATTCGCCAACTCATCATCTTCCGGGCGACCAAATAAATGCCGCCGATCAGGATGAGTATCGCACAAGTTTCGCCGGTCGAACCGGCGGTGGCTCCCAGCAGCAGGTCGGTCGTTTCGGCAGGCACATGATTGAACTTCCAATTCGAAAGCGGCGTCGCCGCGGAGATTCCGTCAACGTACTGTGGCTTGGTCAACGGCATGGCAAGTGTCGAAGACGGCAGCGACTGAAAACGATCCTGTGCCAAGGTCAAGTCGGGCCAACTGGTCATCGCGGCTGGAAAGGCTGCTTGCAAAATTGCCCGCCCGATCAATGCCGGGTTGAAGCAGTTGTAGCCGAGACCGCCGAAGAGAAATTTGGTCACGCCAATCCCGATGATGCCGCCCGCGGCGACCATCCACAGCGGCAAACTCGGTGGCAAAGTCAGGCCATAAAGGATGCCGGTGATCGCGGCTGACCAGTCGCCCACCGTGGTTGCTCGTCCGTTGAACTTGCACAGCAGATGCTCGGTCAACACGCAGGAAGCGACCGCCGTCACCAAGACCAGCAAGGCGGCCGATCCAAACACGAACACGGCATAGGCACACACCGGCAACATTGCCAGCACCACGTTGAACATGATCGTATCGACACTCGACACGGATCCAATGTGCGGAGAACTGCGGATCGTTAATGTTTTAGATAATTGCGTCATTTCGCTGCCTGCGCTTTACGAACGGCACGTTTGGCAATCCGGAATTTCTGTACCAAGGGAATATGCGAGGGACAAACAAACGTGCAGCAACCGCACTCAAAGCAATCCATCAAATGAAACTCATTGACCATCTGATCATGCATTCCCTGGGACGCCAACAATCCCAATTGCGACGGGTTCAAAAAGAGCGGACAGGCATCGACACAATAGGCGCAGCGGATGCAGGGATACTCTTTTCGCGTGGCCATCTTGCCGGTGTCACGCTGTGAGAAGGCGATCACGCCGGTGGAACCTTTCGTGATCGCAATGTCCAAACTGGAAGCAGCGTTGCCCATCATCGGGCCACCCAGCACGACCGTCGAGATATCTTCTTCGGTGCCGACGGCTTCCAGAATGAAGCGCAGCGTGGTGCCGATGGGAATCCGGTAGTTGCCCTTCTTTTTGACCGCCGGTCCACCGACGGTGATTACACGTTCATAAAGTCCCATCCCGTGCGGCAACAACTTGCCAAGCTCGGCAGTCGTGCCCACGTTGACGCAAACCACATGCACATCCAGCGGCAGACCTCCCGACGGGACCTCTCGGCCGAGCACGGCCGTGATCATCATCTTTTCGGCCCCCTGCGGGTACTTCACCGGCAGCACTTCCACCGAGATCGGCGCGTCGGCGGGAATCGCCGCCTGCAGCTTATCGGCCGCGTCCATCTTGTTGTCTTCGACAGCGATGATGGCTCGTTCGGCACCGGTGGCGCGCAGCACGTAGGGAATCCCCTTCATCACATCATGGGCGTGCTCCAGCATCACGCGGTGGTCGGTGGTCAGGTACGGTTCGCATTCCGCTCCGTTGACGACCACCGTATCGACATACTTGCCTTCGGGAATGTTCAGCTTGGCATGGGTGGGGAATCCTGCCCCGCCCAGGCCGACAACACCGGTTCGTTGAATCGCAGCAATGATCTCTTGGGGAGTGGCCGATTCCAGATCGCACGCCGTCCCCTCCATGACTTCCTGGGTGGAGGCTGGAAACGGTTCGAGAAAAAACGCCGGCTCCATCTTGCCATTGATCGCCGGTGTCAGCGCGATACGGCGAATCACACCTGTCGCGGGCGCATGAATCGGCACGGACATGAAACCGTCCGCTTCGGCGATGCATTGCCCACGCATCACTTCGGCACCCTCACCCACGATCGGCAGGGCGGGTTTGCCGATGTGCTGCGAGAGAGGCACGATCAACAAAGGTGCGAACGCGAATTGATGGATGGCCAGACCACTGGTGTCATCCTTCGATTCCGGAGGATGAATCCCGTGGGCAAACGTCTTGCTGCCAAACAGATCCGTCACAGCACCACTCATTGATTGTACTTCTCGGCCCGCGCGATCAATTTTTCAATTCCTTTTTCGCTACGATCCTTCGGCAGTCCCGGGTGAATGACACCGGCGGTACAGCGTTCGGCGGCTTTGACCAGATCCTTGAACGGTCCGCCCTGTGGATTCTTGATAACCGCCTTTTTCTGATCGTTGTAAACAAAAATGTTCGAATTCAGATTGATGCACTCATCGCACGACGTGCATTTCGGAGTATCGATCCAAGGCGCCATGTAGGAACCGCTGGGGGCCGGCGCCCCGTTGCCAGTGGTGGCCGCGGCGCTTTGCGGGACGACCGGGTTATGGGAAGTGGCGGGCTCGACATCGGCCGTCAGCACACTCAGTGCCGGTCCACCGCCGGCTTGACCGGAGACCAATTGCATCAGGTTGGTGGCCAATTGGGCGGTTACGTCGCGTCGGACGTCCTCTTCGACCTGACCGCGATCGATGGTCTTTTCACCAACACGTGCCAGGGACCGCAAGATCGTCCAGAAATCTCGTCGATCTTCGCACGACCGGATAATCGGATCGGCAACCAAGAGACGCATCAATTGCTGTTGGCGATCAACGCTCCAAACATAGGGGAAGAGCCCTTCGCGATCATCGTGTTCGAGTTCCAAGTACTCGGCGAGCGGGACCATTTTGTCATTCCA
This sequence comes from Pirellulaceae bacterium, assembly GCA_963714715.1. Taxonomy (GTDB): domain Bacteria; phylum Planctomycetota; class Planctomycetia; order Pirellulales; family Pirellulaceae; genus JBFJVZ01. The sequence continues at coordinate 11,640 of CAVQPV010000036.1, forward strand.
CGTTTCCGGCGGGGCCACGCGGTAATGTTTGCGGAAGCGAATTTCCGATGCCGCAAAATCGGCAAAGGTCATTGGCAACTCCATCGTCTTCTCACGTCCGCTTTCCAAATAGGTCAACGTGTAGGTGGGCCAGTCCTCGTCGATGGCAGGGTTGCCATCCAGCTCAAAGCACTCTTCGGGCGTGGTGCCAAGATCGGGGTTGTAGCGGTACAGCGGGTAGGCACGCGACTCGACCGCCAGCTTCGCTTGCCGGGCGCTCATGTCGTCACCAATGCCGTGCTCCGGCTGACATGGTGTGTACAGCGTGAACAACGCCGGGCGCCGCGTCTTCAGACCTTGGATAAAGCCTTCGATCACGTGGTTTGGATTCGCGATCGAGCTTTGCATGATGTACGTCGTACGATGCGCCATGCCGATCAGGCCGATCTCTTTGCGAATCTCCTCCTTGCCTTTGATCGCTTTGCCATATTGCGCCATGTCCGAAATCTGGCCAAAGAAACCGGACGTGCAAGATTGGCCGCCGGTATTCGAGTAGACCTGGGTGTCCAAGATCAGCACCTTGATCGGTTTGCCCGACATCATGGCGCGCGACAGGTTTTGGAAGCCGATGTCGAACATCGCACCGTCGCCACCAACGGCGACGACTGGCGGACACAGTTCCCATTCCTCGTCGGTGAATTGGTGCCAGTTGAAATAGGTCAGCGAATTCTCATCGATCGGTTTGCCCGCTAGCTCCGCTTCGGCCATCCGAATCGCTTTGAAGCCGTCAGCCATCTTGCACATGTGACCTTCAAAGACACCCATCGCTACCGAGGCGGGATCTTGGAACAGATGATTCGACCAAGGGAAGGGATAAGGATTGAAGGGGTAGGTGCTGCCCCAAACCGATGAACAACCCGTGGCATTCAAGAAGCCTGTTTTGGCGCGACCGCGTCCGGTGATGCCTTCGGTGTACTTCCATTTCAATTTCTGCAGCTTACCGACCAGTCCGGTCACTTGGCGAAGCCATCGTTGGTCGATCGGCTCGCCTCCGTGCTCTTTTTCGACGCGTTTGGCAATGCCGGCCAAGGTGATGTCTTGATTGCCGATGTCGTCGATGATCCTGGACATCGATTCCGGATCGCTGACGTCGATTTCATGGACAAGTTTTCGTTGGATCTGCTCCTGCAATTGCTCGATCAATTCGGTCAGTCGAGCCACATGCCGTTCGACACGCGGCTGCATCAAGGCTTCGATCGTAGCGGTGAACAAGTGGACGATGCTCTTTTCGCCACAGCCCAGACAAGCACCATCGCCACTGGCCAACGCGGTGTAGTTGGCCTTTTCAAGCAAGATCGTCTCCAGCGCACCGATGCCTTCTTCGATGTCATCGACGCGAACGTATTTCTTCGGCGTCGTGGGCAGATCTTGCCAGAGGTCCCAATTGCGGCGCAGGCCTTCGATCGACTCCTTCGTTTGCGTTACCGTCCGCAAGGCATCGTCGTTACAGACCTCCACGCACTCCATGCAGCCTTTGCAGGTGTAGGGGTTCACGGTAATGCTCAGCAAACCACCTTCGCCCGGGGACTTCTCCTCTTTCATGGTGAAATAGGGCCGCGAAAGCGCGAACTGAAAACCGCCTAACTCTTCGCGAAACAGCTCGAATTCCTGCTTCAGTTCTCCGCGGCCGGTGCTTTCAAGTTTGCTTTCGCGAAGTGTCTTGCCAAACGCTTCTTCGAGCATGGCCGTGACGCTGTCGTCTTCACTTGCTTCGCTCAGGATGCCACGCAAGTTCTGTTCGACTTGGCGAACGGCTCCCGGCAAATGCTTGAGCGCCGGATGGTGCTTGCGGACTCGACTGACCACCGTATCGAACACTTGCGTGACTTCGTTGACGAGCCCGGGGATCGCGGTGTCGGGACAGACGGTGTAACAACTGCCGCAAGCGGTACAGTTTTCGGAAATCCACTCGGGATGTTGAAAGCGAATGCCGGTCATGTCGCGGAACACCGTGGTGACCGCGGGCATGGTTCCCAAACCGCTGAACGGATCGGTGAGAATGTCGTTGCCCATGCCGCGGGCGTAGAAGCTGCCGGTTTCTTCCCAGAATCGATGAATGTCGCTGATCGGCGACTTGCTCTGCGGTCGCGATTTCAACAACACCGGCAATTGCGGCTCATGCGACCGGCCGTTGCCTTCGGATGACTGTTCGATCTCGCCAATCGGCACTGGTTTGACTTCGTTGAAACCACGTTTGACGACCGACAGATTCTCTTCCACAATTCGCGCGCCCTTGGCACCGAATTTATACTTCAGCTGAGTGTGGATGGCATCGAGTAGTCGCTGGTCGGTCAGCCCGGCTTGCTCGGCGACTGGAGAGGCGGCAAAGAACGCACCCTGGAAGGCAATCCCCTGCATTCGCAGCTGCAGGTCCGGGTCGCTCGCTTCTTCTCGCGCGATCCGAAACGCATCCATGTAGAACAATTTGATGTTCTTTTCGACGATGATCCTGCGATACGGTTCGGGGATACTTCGCCACACGGCGTCGGCGGAGGACGCGTCGCTTTGAATGATGAAGACGCCTCCTTCCTTCAGTCCCGCCAGCGCGTTGGTGTGCTGGAAGACGTTCGGGTCGGGCGAGAGTACCACGTCCACATAAAAGTACTCGCTGTTGACGCGGATCGGTTCCGGTGCGGCCGACAAGTAATAGGTCGTCGGCTGCCCTTTCTTTTCCGATCCGTACTTGGGATTCGCTTTGATGTGGAAACCGAGCAAATCAAACAACGTCATGGCAAGGTTCTTGCCCGTCGTGATGGCGCCCCAGCCGCCGACCGAGTGCATCCGCGCTGTGATGCTTTTGGCGGGCATCAAATTGGGGTTCTCAGAACCGTGGATGGCAAGATCGCCAATGCCTGGATAGCTGCCTTCGAGCCGCTCCTGATGAATCCGCTGTTTGGGACTGACGGGGTTGTCACGCAAGAAATCGATCGACAGATAAAAGAAGCGCCGCTGCTTGCCACCTGGGAGCATGTTCTCGATCGCGCCGATGATGCCTTCCGGCTGCAGGTCGCGACTGCCCATACCAAAAGATCCGGAATACAACGCGGGCGCATCGGAAACCTTGGAATACGTTTCCAAATCGGGAAACGGTTTTTGCCCCCCCTCGCGCGCGTTCTCCAAACAGCGGCTCATCGTGGCACGTACTTCTCGCATCAACGGCAGTTCGACAGCCAACGGTTGATCGAGCCGCTCCAGGATCGTGACGCCTTTTTTGCCTTTCAGAATCCGGCTCAACAAATCCGCCGGGAACGGTCGGAACATCAGCAGATCGACCACGCCCACTTTGATGTCGCGCGTCTCACGCAAGTAATCCGCAACCGCCTCGGCCGTCACGATCATGCTTCCCTGACCGAAAATCAGGTAGTCCGCGTCTTCGACCCGGTAGGTCATCACCCGCTCGTAGCGGCGACCGGTCAGTGCATAAAACTCCTCGAAAGCCTGCTCCGCCAATTCGGGCAAGTGATCGAAGAAATAGGGACGCTGTGCCGCCACGCTTTGCATGTACGAGTCCTGGTTCTGCACCGTCCCCGACATCACCGGGTTATCAACATCCCACAACTCGGGGATTCGTCGCCGTTTGTCGCCGTAGATGATCCGCTGTGCGGGCGTCGGCGTTTCGATGATGTCGTCGGGTCGGCCAAGATACTCGGCAATCAGCTCTCGCTCGGGAACTTGAATCGATTCGATCAGGTGTGTCGTTAGAAAACCGTCCTGTGCGATCACGCCCGGTGTCAGCGCCAATTCGGCGAGCCGGTGGGCGATGATGTTCAGGTCGGCGGCAGACTGAGCGTCTTTGGCAAACATCTGAGAGAAACCGGTATCGTCCATGCAGTGATAATCATCATGGCCGGCGTGCACATTCAGCGTGGCCTTGGTCATCGCGCGGGCACCGACGTTCAGCACGTAGGTCAAGCGTTTGCCGACCGCTGCGTACAGCGATTCGTGCATGTACGCGATGCCCTGACCGGACGAGAAATTGCTGGCTCGCAAGCCTGTCATCGAAAGCCCGGCGGTGACGGCGGCAGCCGCGTGTTCCCCCTCCGGCTCGATGAAAATCAAAGGGCGACCCGAAATATTGACGTGACCTTTTGCCGCATTCTCAGCCCAGTACTCGCCCATCTGAGTTGAGGGTGTGATGGGATAGGCGCCCGCGGCGTCGGTGCCCTCCCGCTCGCACATCGAGACGGCGGTGTTGCCGTCCATGGCGGCGCGGGTACCAGGGTATTTGAAGTTTGGAGCTGTCTTCGTCATGTCCGTTATCCAACGCGTTTGATGGTTGGCCAGGAATGATCCTGGCATCGATTTTCCAGGAAGGATCCTGGCTTAGGTTTGAAGGCAAATCACAGAGCATACGCCCTGTTCGTCAAAAATTTCACTGGTCGTCAAAATTTCACGTAACCGAATCCCGGATCTCTCCCTGACGAACGATCGGTTTGGCAGCTTGCCCTCTGACCGGTCCAGAAACCGAATCGAGCCACACGATTGCGCCCGTCGGGCAGCGCTGAGTCGGCTCGGCCGTGAACGGTCCTTTTTGGTAGTCGATCACGGGCAGATTGTTTTTCATTTCGATTTGAGCAGGTGCATCTGTCGCGCATCTCGTGCAAGCAGTACATCCGACTTCACATTCCTCCAAGATACCGTCACCTTCCTCCAATGACGAGCAGGCCACCCACAGACGGTGGCTAACCGCATGAAGCGAAAACAGGTCTTTCGGGCAAGCTTCGACACAGTCTCCGCAAGCCGTGCAACGATCCTCGCTGACAACGGGCAACCGATTCGAGTTCATTTCGATCGCGTCGAAATCGCAGGCCAGCTCGCAGTCCGCCAAGCCGAGACATCCCCAGAAACAAGCCTTGCCACCGCCGGCGACCAAAGCGGCCGCCGCGCAGCTCTCGTGTCCTTCGTAATGAGCTCGGTGGCGTGCGACGTTATTTCCACCGGCGCACGCCAAGCGGGCGACACGTTTTTCCTGGGCACCCACGTCCACACCCAGGTAGGAGGCGATCCGCGCATGTCCCGCAGGCTCGCTGACCGTACATTTCCCCGGCAAAACCTCTCCCGACACCAGGGCTTCGGCAAAGGCGCGACAGCCGGGGAAACCGCAAGCGCCGCAATTAGTGTGCGGCAACATCTCTTCGACCACACCGATGCGGGCGTCTTCCTCCACACGCAGGCAGAGATCTGCGACCACCAGCAGCGATGCTAGCACAAAGGTCAATCCACCGATGGTCGAGATGGCGGTCAGAACAAGGATGGGATCCATATCGAACTCAAATAGAACGCAACGAGCTTAGTGCGGTTTTCGCAGCGCAGAAGGTAGCACTATCTTCGATTGTCTCCTAGTTCTGTCGTTTCCGTCAATTTTCACTCATTGACATATCGCGATGTGACGATATATTTAACATATCGCTACCTTGCGACACTTAGACATAACGACATTATGAGGGAAACTCAATGACAGAGCTAGCAACCATCTCGGTTCAGCAGTTGGCAGAACTGGATGCACAAGGCAACGTGGACGTGATCGACGTGCGGACGCCGGTGGAGTTTCGTGAAGTTCACGCGGTGATCGCCAAAAATCGGCCGCTCGAAGCGTTGGATCCGGCCGCGGTGATGAACGAGCGCAACGGCTCGAGGGGCCAAAACCTGTACGTCATCTGTCGCAGCGGAAATCGCTCCAGCCAAGCCTGCCAAAAATTTATCGACGCTGGTTACGAAAACGTCGTCAACGTCGACGGCGGCACCAGCGCGTGGGATCAGGCGGGGCTTCCGGTCGTACGCGGCAAAAAAGCGATTTCACTGGAACGCCAAGTGCGGATCGCGGCTGGTTTTCTGACGCTACTGGGTGCCGTGCTCGGTTTCTTCTTCCATCCCGCTTTCATCGCCTTGTCCGGGTTCGTCGGTGCGGGATTGATGTTCGCCGGAATCACCGACACCTGCGGCATGGGGATGATGCTGGCAAAGATGCCGTGGAATCAGGTGAACGAGGCAACGACGTGTTGCTCGGCCAAGTAGCTGGCAAGTTCACGATTCGAATTCGCGTCGTTGAGTTTCGCGTCGTTGAGTGATGTCCGAACCAAGCAAAGGCTAACTGAGTTCGATCATGGTGCTGGTAATCATCGGAGCGCTGGTCATTGGTGTCACGCTGGGGATGCTCGGCTCCGGCGGCTCTGCGATCACCGTTCCGGTACTGGTCTACCTGGTCGGTCACGGGGCGAAAGAATCGATCGCCGAATCGATGGCAATCGTTGGTTTGATTTCCATCGCCGCTGCGATTCCTTACGCCAAAGCGAGACAAATCGATTGGCGCAGCGTTTGGTTTTTCGGCATCCCCGGCATGTTCGGCACTTTCGTCGGTGCCTGGCTCGGGGGGATCGCCAGCGACGCGACTCAGTTGGTCGTGTTCGGCGGCGTGTTGTTGCTGGCTGCCTACTCGATGCTGAGAAAGCCGAAGGGGGGTGCTGCTGATGAGTCCGAGGACTCCGCAGGGAACAGCTCGCCTGCCTGGAAAATCGGCATCGAAGGCTCCATTGTTGGCATCGTGACCGGTTTTGTCGGTGTGGGTGGTGGTTTCTTGATTGTGCCGGCGCTGGTGCTGCTGGGGAATCTGCCGATGAGGCTCGCGATTGGCACCAGCCTGGTGATCATCGCGGTCAAATCGGCGGTCGGTTTCGCGAAGTACGAGCATTATTTACTGTCGCACAACACGTCCGTCGACTTGCAGACAATCGTTGTCTTTGCCCTGGTCGGCGTGTTGGGCAGTGTGATTGGCCGAGCCATCAATGCCCGCATGAATCAACGCGTCCTGAGGCGCGTCTTCGCGTGCTTCCTGATTCTGTTGGGCGGATTTGTGATCGTTCGTGAAGGCAGCAAGTTGATCATCCCGGTCGCAGAGAAAGCTGCCTCCGCCGCCGAGAGGCCAATGCCCGGAGGGAGCGTGAAAACGATTACCGACCTAACGGCCGGACAATCTTTCGGAAGGCGGAGCCTCCAAGACAATGTGTTCCCAGGCGGCGCCTGGGAACAAGTGACCAAACCATCGACCTGATTCAGGAGCAGACACAGATGTTACTCAAGTACTTTTACGACACAGCACTGGCCCACGCGTCGTACATGGTTGGATGCCAACGGGCAAACGTCGCCGTGATCGTCGATCCGGGCCGCGACATCGAACCCTACCTGAACGCGGCGCTGGCAGAGGGCCTGCAGATCGTCGCCGTCGCCGAGACTCACATCCACGCTGACTACGTTTCGGTGCTCGTGAGTTGGCCGACCGTGTGGGCGCAAAGCTCTATGTTTCTGACGAAGGCCCCGTGGAATGGAAGTACCAGTACCTGGACGCTTACAGCCATCAGCGACTGAAGGATGGCGACGTTTTCATGGTCGGGAACATCAAGTTCCAGGTCATGCATACTCCGGGACACACTCCGGAAAGCATCTCCTTTGTGCTGACCGACCAGGGCGGCGGCGCCGACAAGCCGATGGGAATCTTTACGGGCGATTTCGTGTTCGTGGGATCGATTGGCCGGCCCGATTTGCTGGAAGAAGCTGCCGGCATCGCGGGCACCGCCGAGCCAGGTGCCCGCGATTTGTTCCGCTCGGTCGCGCGTTTCAAACAGCTTCCCGATCACCTGCAAGTTTGGCCGGCGCATGGTGCCGGCAGCGCGTGTGGAAAGGGGCTCGGCGCGATTCCCTCGTCGACCGTCGGCTACGAAAAGTTGTTCAATGCTGCTTTGCAGTTTGACAACGAGGACGAGTTTGTGCGCTACATTCTTGCCGACCAACCGGAGGCGCCGACCTACTTTGCCTTGATGAAGCGGGTCAACAAAGCAGGCCCGCGCGTGCTCGGTGAATCCTCGTTGCCCGAGCAACTCGATCCACAGCGGCTGGCCGAACTGGCGGACGCAACGGTCATCGACTTATCGCCGCCCAGTGAATTCGCGATCGGTCACGTTCCTCACAGCATCAACATTCCGCTTTCGATGCTGGCTGCCTGGGCGGGTTGGCTGATCGACTACACCAAACCGGTCTACTTGATCGGCAGCCCGGATCAACTGGCAGAGGCAACACGCGTGCTGCAGAAGATCGGACTCGATACCGTCGCCGGCTTTTTCGACATCAGCGCGGTGCGTGATGCCACGTTGGCCAGCGAAGGTTACAGGACCGCGACGCCTGATGAAGTGGCGGAGCAGATTGCGACAGGGAGTGTTCAGCTGATCGACGTGCGGTCCGTTGCCGAATGGCACGAAGGTCACATTCCCAAGGCGGAATATCATTTCCTGGGCCGTTTGCCCGACACGATGTATGAGCTCCAGAAAAACAAGCCGGTCGTGACTCAATGTCGCAGCGGTGCACGTTCGGCGATCGCGGCAAGTTTGTTGCAAGCCGCCGGCTTTGGCGTCATCAATCTGTCCGGCGGCTACCGTGGCTGGAAGGCATCGGGGCTGCCGAGCGTGCGCGACGATGCGTCTGACAAGACCGCGTCCGCGCTGTCTCGCTGAGTCGACTAGAACCAGCGAGGATCGAATAGCCGCGGCGATAACAGATAGCCTGGGGTGAACCGACCGAGCGTCAGCGGCGTGTCGATTTAATCAGCCGCACGGCGTTAGCCACGGTTTTCCCCGCCACAAGACCGGGGCTAACACCCATCGGCTAATCATGACAGTTCGCGAAACGACTCAATCGACAAGGCGACACCTGGGGCTGCGATTGACTCGTTGGAGCTCGCCAATCTGCCACCAGGCTAGCCACTGCCGCTGCGCCGCAGCTGCATCCCCTTCATTCAAAGCCAACGCAGATGGGTAAAGACCAATGGCCCATGGCAGGGCCCGTCCATCGCCAGCTGGCCGAGTGATGACGATGCCCGGGATTTCGTGAATGAATGTGTCCACCCACCTACGCGAACGTCGCCGAATAAAGCACAATTCAATTTGACTTCTGTTTGTACCAACAGCCGGCAATGCCTTCGCCGCCTGATCCTCATTGAGCTTATTCACGATGCGTGTTCTTTCGGGCATCCAACCGACCGGCCGGCCCCATTGGGGCAATTACTTCGGCGCGATTCGGCAATACATCCAGCTGCAAGACGACAACGACGGATTCTATTTCATCGCCGACTTGCATGCGTTGACGACGGTCCGCGATGCCGGATCGCTGCGGCAACATACGATCGACACGGCGCTCGATCTGTTGGCACTTGGGCTCGATCCTGCCAAAGCGACGTTGTTCGTCCAGTCGCATGTCCCCGAAGTCAGCGAACTGTGTTGGCTGTTGCTCACGGGCACGCCGATGGGGTTGCTGCAGCGTTGCGTGGCGTACAAGGAAAAAGTTGACAAGGGTCTTTCGGCGGATGCCGGCTTGTTTACGTATCCCGTACTGCAAGCCGCTGACATTCTGGCTTACGACAGCGAACTGGTTCCGGTCGGTGCCGACCAGGTACAACACATCGAAGTTTGCCGGGACATCGCCGCCAAGTTCAATCATCAATTCGGCGAAACGTTTGTGCTGCCGAAAGCGAAAACCTTGGACGACAGCGCGAAGGTGCCCGGAACCGACGGCGAGAAAATGAGCAAGAGTTACGAAAATACGCTGCCGTTGTTCGGAGAAGTCAAGAAGATCCGCAAGCAGATCATGCGGATCACCACCGACAGTCGTCCCATGGAAGAAGCGAAGGAACCCGACGAAGACCATTTGTTCATTCTGTATCGCTTGTTCGCATCGGAATCGGAGATCGAGTCGATGGCGGCTCTGTACCGACGGGGCGGTTTCGGATACGGGGAAGTCAAGAAGGCGTTGGCCGAAGCGAGTGAGGCGTATTTCCAGCAGGCACGCGAACGGCGCATGCGAGCTGGAGGCAAACATGGATTACGTGCAAGAAACGTTAAAAAATGGTGCTCATCGCGCTCGCGAGGTCGCCGCGAAGGTGCTGCACCGCGCTCAGGTCGCGTGTGGAGTAAGATAGTATCGATGAGGAACTTCATTTGCTGCTGATTGTTGAGCCATCAGTATCAAGATTTCGGCACACATCTGTATCGCATGGCAATTTTAGGTATCGGAACTGAGATCGTGGAATGTGTCCGCATCGCCAAGATGATCGAGACACACGGCGAGCAGTTTCTGGAACGCGTCTACACCGCGAACGAAATTGAGTATTGTGTTCGGACTCCGAATACTGCTCAGTACTTTGCTACCCGTTGGGCTGCCAAGGAAGCATGCATGAAGGCGATGCGTTGCCGGCATCAAGGAGTTCACTGGAACGACATCGAGATCGTTGTCAATCCGGGCGAAGGCCCGCATGTGGCGCTGTCAGGTGCGGCGGCGTTGTTCGCCCAGCAGGTCGGCATCGAACGATTGCACGTCAGCCTGGGAGCCTGCCGGACACATGCCACCGCCTATGTGATTGCGACCGATGAACTCGAGTAGACAATTGACTAAGATGTGGACGTTTCCGGCGTATTGGTGACAACAAGCCGAAACGGACAACGCGGGCAAGAATCAATGAATCATCATGCAAGCAACAGCAACGAGGAAATATCTATGAAGAAGATGAGTGTCTTTGGGCGGGCGGCCGCGGTGGTCGTGGTCGCGGCCTGCGTCGTTGATTTGGGCAGGGCGGCCGAACCATTGAGTTCGGGCGATGAAGCGGCCATCCGTCAGGCAGCGGCCGATTATTTGGACGCTCGCAACGCGGCGACTTTGACGCCCTCCTGGCCCACTGGACCGAGAACGGAAATATCATTGACGAGACGGGGCACGAGATCAACGTTCGCGAGATTCCCCGCCCCACCAGTGCGGCAGGCGAAGACGCGGTCGCTGCCCCTGAACTGAACGTGCGCACCGATTCCATCCGCTTTGTCACGCCGGAGGTGGCAATCGAAGACGGCACCTCGGAGTCCGTGGCGGGGCCAAACGGAACCGTGACACGCGGACGGTATTCAGTCGTTTGGGTCAAGCGTCACGGCAAGTGGCTGATCGACTCGTTGCGCGAAGCCGCGGTCCCCGATCAGCCAGCGTCAAACCGTTTGCCAGAGTTGGCCTGGATGGTTGGTGACTGGGTCGAAGAGGGTGATGCGACGGCATTTCGCGCGTCCTATCGCTGGAGTCCCGGCAAGCATTTTATCGTTGGCGAAATACGCATCGAGCCCCGCGATCACCCGTCCCATCTGGTTACCCAGCGGATCGCCTGGGATGCGGCGACCGGCACGATTCGCTCTTGGAACTTTGACTCCGATGGCGGGTTCTCCAGCGGCCAGTGGTCGCGCGAGGGTGATGATTGGGTCGTTTCCAGTTCCGGTGTGCTGCCCGACGGGAGCCGCACCCAAGGTCGACGCGTGTTTCGACAGGTCGGTGAACAAGCGGTCGTGATGAATTCGCTGGCGTGCCAGATCGACGGACAAGCGGTCCCGGACCTGCGCGTTGAGCTGGTTCGCGATGCGGCCAACAATCAGGGCCACTAATGTCAATCCATCACTGCAAAAACAAACTCACAGGAATCACGGCAATGAATCGTCTCCCTGGCTTTCGGCTTCTGATGCTCGCCTTGGTCTGGTGTTCCGCATTCGCTGGTCTGGAAAAGGCCCGGGCACAGGACGACGGCGCGAAAACGCCCGACCGACAAACGATACTCAACAGTCCCCAGTGGAAGCAGACGATGCGGGACTTTGAAGAATGGTCGTCGGTGCAGCAGATTTACGACAAAGACCAAATGGCGAAACTGAAGCAGCAGTTAGAACAGAAGGTGGCAGGAATGTCGGCCGATCAGATGACCGATTTCATGGACGACCTGAAGCAAAAACTAACGATTCTGCACAGCGACGAGGCACGTGACGCACGGAAATGGTTGAGTGAAACGTTTGCCGTGGCGGCCCCGGCCTATGCCGAGAAGTTGCGGGAAAAGTTGCCGGATATCGCCACCTTGACGGCCGCACAGTTGCAACTTCAGCTCGACAAGTACGAAGATGAAATGGCTGCGAAACGCAAATACGCCACGGACTTTGCGAAAGAACGAGAGGATCAGGCAAAACAGATCCGCGAGCAGCGAATTCGCGATCAAAAGGCGAGATTGCAGTCGGAGATCTCCTCGGCGGCTGCTGCTCGCAGCAACTACAACTTTTCGGCTCCCGTCCAAATCAGAACCTATGCGTCCTACCCGTCGCTATGGGGAGGCTATCGCTGGTGAAAAATACAAAGCACGAAATCCAAATGACCAAAACACGGCCGCCATTGGCTTCCGCAATTTGAATTTCCGATTTTGAATTTGTTTCGGATTTCGTGCTTCGGATTCACTCATTCCCAAGCAGGAACCTGGGAACGAGCTGTGTCAACGAATCCGTGGCTCCCGACGCCCTTTGCTCGGCTCAGGTGTTGGACGCGTCGAAAATTTTCTGAATGGATGCGTCCAACATGTCGTTGAACTCAGCATCGGATTGCTGAGCCGACAGGCCCTCGCCAAGCGCCCGCGAAAAGCTCGCCACGACGCCGTGATTCTTCCGCAAGCGGTCGTTGGCTTCTGCTTGCGAATAGCCGCCCGACAGCGCAACGACTCTCACGACATTGGGATGACTGACGCAATCGGCGTAGAAGTCGTCTTGCTCCGGCAGGTGTCAGCTTGAGCATCACCAATTGATCCGGCTGACAGCTTGTTGAGTTGTTCGAGGATGGCGGCTTTGAGCAACTCTTCGGCCTTGGCTTTTTCCGGACAGTGAATGTCCACTTCCGGCTCGATGATCGGCACCAGGCCAGCGGCAATGATCTGCTTGGCAACTTCGAACTGCTGGTTCACGATCGCCTTGATGCCGGCGGCATTGGCTTGCTTGATGACCGACCGCATCTTGGTGCCGAAGATGCCTTTCGCCTTGGCTTTTTCCAGCAGCGCATCAAGATCGGGCATCGGCTTCATCAACTGGACGCCGTCCTGCTCGGCGGCGAGGCCCTTGTCGACTTTCAGAATCGGCACGACCTGCTTGACGTTCCAAAGATAGTCCGCGGTGGGCTGACCCTCGATCTCCCGGTCCATGGTGTTTTCGAACAGGATGGCGGCCAGAATCCGCTCGCCGGTAAAGCTGGGGCTGGTAATGATGCGGCTGCGCATTTGATGCACGATCGTCAAACATCTCGTCGTCGTTGGACCAGGCATCTTCCTTGATTCCGTACGAGACCCAGCGCCTTGGGCGTGCTGCCGCCGCTTTGGTCCAGCGCCGCAATGAAACCGGATGTGACTTCATCTTCTTGCAGTTGTGTTTCGAATTGAGTTCATCGATTCATTCGCTCCTTCATCTTTCGGTAGCGGTTAATCAGATTGTTGGTTGAACTATCATGGCCGAGCACGGGTGCTTCCTTGCTCTCCAGTTCCGGAATGATCCGCTGGGCCAATTGCTTGCCCAATTCGACACCCCACTGGTCGAACGAGTCGATGTTCCAGATCGTGCCCTGCGTAAAGACGATGTGCTCGTAGAGGGCGACGAGTTTGCCGAGGGTTTCCGGGGTGAGTCGTTCGGCCAGAATCGTGTTCGACGGGCGGTTGCCCTCGAAGACGCGGTGGGGCACCAGCCAATCCGGCGTCCCCTCGGCCTGGACCTGCTCCGCCGTCTTGCCGAAGGCCAACGCCTCGCTCTGGGCGAACACGTTGGCCAGCAGGATGTCGTGGTGCCGGCCGAGCGGATTGAGCGACTGTCCGAAGGCGATGAAGTCACAGGGAATGAGCCTCGTTCCCTGATGGATCATCTGGTAGAAGGAGTGCTGGCCGTTCGTTCCCGGTTCGCCGCAATAGACCGGCCCGGTCTTGCTGTCGACGCGCGTGCCGTCGAGCGTCACGTACTTGCCGTTGCTCTCCATCGTCAACTGCTGCAAGTAGGCGGGGAACCGCTTGAGGTATTGCTCGTAGGGCAAGACCGCGATCGTCTCGGCGCCGAAGAAATTGTTGTACCACAGGGACAGCAGCGCCATCAGCACCGGCAGGTTCTTCTCGAACGGTGCGGTGCGGAAATGTTCGTCCATCTGGTGGAAGCCGTCCAGCATGGCGCGGAAGTTCTCCGGGCCGATGGCCAGCATCGTGGAAAGCCCGATCGCCGAGTCCATCGAGTAGCGTCCGCCCACCCAGTCCCAGAACCCGAACATGTTGGCGGTATCGATGCCGAACTCGGACACCTTGGCGGCATTCGTCGAGACCGCGACGAAGTGCTTGGCGACCGACTTGGTGTCACCTCCGAAAGCCGCGAGCAACCAGTCGCGGGCCGTCTTGGCGTTGGTCATCGTCTCGAGCGTCGTGAACGTCTTGGACGAAACGATGAACAGCGTCTCCGCCGGGTCGAGATCGTGGACCGCTTCGGCAAAGTCGGTGCCGTCGACGTTCGATACGAAGCGGAACGTCATGGCCCGCTCGCTGTAGTGCTTCAGCGCCTCGTAGGCCATCACCGGGCCGAGGTCGGAGCCGCCGATGCCGATGTTGACGACGTTCACGATCCGCTTGCCGGTGTGCCCCTTCCACTGGCCGCTCCGCACACGGTCGGAGAAGTCGGCCATCCTGTCGAGTACGGCGTGGACCTGGGGAACCACGTTCTCGCCATCCACGACGATGGAAGCCCCCTTGCGGTGCGCGGAGGGCCACGTGCAAGACGGCCCGGTCTTCGGTGATGTTGATCTTCTCGCCGCTGAACATGGCGTCGATCCGCTCGCGCAAACCGGATTCCTCGGCCAGTTGCACGAGCAGCTGAAGCGTTTCGTCGGTGACACGGTTCTTGGAGTAATCCAGGTAGAGCCCCACCGCCTCGGCGGTCAGCCGCTCGCCGCGCCCGGGGTCGTCCGCAAAGAGCGCGCGAAGATGCACTTGGCGGACTTGCTCGTAATGAGCTGCCAGGGCCTTCCATGCACCGCGTTCGGTGAGCGGCAGGACTTGAGTTGTCGTATCTGTCATGATGAATGTCTCCTTCTGGGTCTGTCGTCGGTCAGACGCTTGCACTTGCGGATTGGAGCGCATCGTTGACGATCTCTTGAGCTTCGCTCACGATCGCGTCCAGGTGGGCCTGATCCTTGAAAGCTCTCCGCATAGATCTTGTAAATGTTCTCGGTGCCGGAGGGCCGGGCCGCGAACCAGCCGCTGTCGGCCACCACCTTCAGACCGCCAATCGGTGCGTTGTTTCCCGGGGCGTTGGTCAGCTTGGCTGCGGATCGGCTCGCCGGCCAGCGTGCGGAGCCGCCACCGCATCCGGAGACAGATTGCTCAGTCGAGCCTTCTGCTCCGGCGTCGCCGGCGCGTCGATCCGCGTGTAGTACGGCGTGCCGAACTCGGCCTCCAGTTCCTGGATAGTGGTCGCCCGGGTCCTTGCTCGGTGCGGGCCGTGATTTCGGCCGCCAGCAGGTCCATGATCGGACCGTCCTTGTCGGTGGACCAGACGGTGCCGTCAAGCCGCAGGAAGCTCGCCCCGGCACTCTCCTCGCCGCCGAAGCACATCGAGCCGTCGAACAGCCCCGGCACGAACCACTTGAAGCCCACCGGCACTTCGCACAACCGGCGGCCCAGTTTGTCGACCACGCGGTCGATCATGCTGCTGCTGACCAGCGTCTTGCCGACCGCCACGTCCGCCGGCCAGTCGCGGTGAGTCAGCAAGTAGCGGATGGCCACGGCCAGAAAGTGATTGGGATTCATCAATCCCGACCGACGGCACGACCACGCCGTGCCGATCGGAGTCCGGGTCGTTGGCAAAGGCAACCTGATACTGATCCTTCAGTCCCACCAGCCGGGCCATGGCGTACGGGCTGGAAGGGTCCATGCGGATCTTGCCGTCATGATCGACCGTCATGAACGAGAACGTCGGGTCGATGGTCGGGTTGACGACGGCAATGTCCAGGCCATAGACGGAGTTGATCGGCTCCCAATAGGGCTCCGCGGCGCCGCCCAGCGGATCGACACCCAACTTGCAGGCCCGCCGCGCGGATGCGCGTCCATGTCGACGATGTTCTTCAGATCCTCGACATAGGGCATCACGAAGTCTTCCTCGTGCGTCGTGTCGGCCTTGAGGGCGGACTCGAACGGCATTCGCTTGACGCCCGCGTTCCCGCTCCGCAGCAGACTCGTTGGCCCGTCTGCTGGACCCAGTCCGGTGACGTCGACGTCCGCCGGGCCGCCGTTGGTCGGGTTGTACTTGAAGCCGCCGTCCTCGGGCGGATTGTGCGAGGGCGTGATGACGATGCCGTCGGCGAGATGTTCCTGGCGATCGCGGTTGTAAACCAGGATCGCCCGCGAAATGACCGGCGTCGGCGTGACGCCGTCGTCCTGCTGGATGATCGTCTCGCACTCCGTTGGCCGCCAGCACTTCCAGCGCGGTGCGCTGGGCCGGCGCGGACAGGGCGTGCGTGTCCTTGCCCATGTACAGCGGGCCGTCGGTGCCCTGACTTTGCCGATAGTCACAAATGGCCTGCGTGATCGCCAGAATGTGCGCCTCGGTGAAGGAGCCGTGCAGCGGCGAGCCCCGATGTCCGCTGGTACCGAAGCTGACCAACTGGGTCGGGTCGGCCGGATCGGGTCGGCGCTCGTAGTACTCGCGTTCCAGCTTCGCCAGATCGACCAGCATCTCTTTGGGTGCCGGCTTGCCTGCATAGGGAGAAATCGCCATGTCTCGAATCCTTACACGGGGTCACATTCCTAAGAAATCGGTCACGATCGCACCGGCCAGATGTCGGCTCCAGGTACTCAAATCGTGCGTTTGCTACAGAACTTTCCTGAGCAAGCGTATTCTTTAGAAACTCAGTTGCCAACGACCCTGTGTGTAGATGAGTCGCATTCGGGACGAAACCCCACGATCCAATCGAAACCGGACCGTTATCTCGCCGCGATCCGTTTCGGTGAATTGAAGGTTCGCTGAGTCCGGATCGGCAAGTTGTCGCAGTGATGAATCGAACCGGTAAATCAGCAATCCGCGTTCGAGTTCAACGATTTTGGCCAGCGCCTTTACATCTGCGTTTGCACCGGGCAAATATGCTTTCGCGAATTCCTCGAACTGTTTCTTGTCCAGCATCTCCAAGCCGCGCTCCAGCGAAGCCTGCAGGTCTGATCGTGCTTTCAGCTTTTCGGCCAGATGTTGCTGGACCGCGCGATAGGCATCTTCACTCCGCAAACTCGACAGCGGCACGCGTTTGGTTTCACCGCTTTCTGTCAGCAAAATCACCGCGGTTTCACGCGACAATTCAACTTGACGTGCTTTCAGTGTGCTGGTCCCATCGGCCGCCGTCCAGGTTTGCAACGGCTTGGACAGCAGCATCTCCTTCTCGAACTCTGACAACTCCCGCGGCGGAGCAACGATATTTGGATCCTCGCGGTCGACCGGCTCACGCATCGCGCGCGTCCCGATCGCGCCCCACAGACCATACGGACTCGGCGAACCCGGCATGGCGTACTTTTTGCGGTCACTCATGATGGCGACGCTGGGTGAGTCGCTCTTGCCGGCATCGATCGAGTCGAGGACAAAGAGCACGGCGCCGTCGGCAAAACAGACGTGGACTCCGTCGGGATGATAGCTGGAGACGGACATCACGCCTTCCAGATCGCTGAAATCGGAGGTACACGATGGCGAATTCGGCGGCAAAATCGTTTGGAACCCGACCGACCGCAAACAGCCATCGGCCCAACAGGCTTCTCGTCCCTCGGACCAGAACTCCAGAGACGTGTCTTTGCTGGCTGCGAAGCAAAGGGATGGATTCGATGCCAGGCCCGCAACATTTTTCGCGACCGGTTGATTGGCGATGCAGGCTTCGGAGAACATCAACGTGTTTGAGAGTCCATCCAGGCAATCTCGAAATCGTATCACCTGTTTGCCGAAGAACATCCCGCGGTTGGAGGCCTGGATCGCTCGCGCCTTGAGCCCGGTGGTCGCGTCATGGGGTGAGCCGACCATATGGACCGCATCGCCGTAGTTCAGCGTGTAACTTGACACCGTTGGCAGCCGCGCCGCGTCCTTTTCGCTGGGGCAAACAAACAGGCCCGGTCTGTCTCCCCAAGGCGTGTAGATCTCGGGGTCGTACCAGGGCACGGGACCCATCGCAGGAAAAGTAATCGGGCCGGCCGACACGGGGTTAGCGATCTTTTCCCAGAGACGTTGCTGCTCGGCAAACGGTAACAGGCCGACCCATGGGCTCAACCGATCTTGGTTGCTTTGCCAAAGTTCATCGCCTCCGACAGCTGTGGTTCCGCCGCTGCCGATCGGCAATCGTTTGTAGGCAGAATGGTAATTGTGGATTGCCAGGCCAAGTTGCTTCAGGTTGTTTGAACAGCTGGCTCCGCGGCAGCCGCCCGCTGACGCTGCGCGCTAACGACAGCAATCGACGAAACGATCAGCGCACCAACCAGCAAGAAAATCGCATCGGAAAAAGATAGCTGCCGCGTTCGCATCAGTGACTCCTGTTAGCCTGGATCGTTCAAACGGCGGATCTCTGACGTTTATACCATATGCGAAGAGGATGCTTTTGGGCGACATTGCGGTTGCTTTTTGTCAACAGCCGTCCGCTCCTGAAGAGGCAAAATCCCTGCTTTTTGCGGCCGCTCCCGATCCGGCACCCGAATTGCACTCCCACGATGGCGAACACCAACTGACCTCTCCCCATCCGCAATCGTAGAGTCCGCGATGTCACTGCTCGTTGATTGGAAACCAGAAGATTTTGCAACACTCGAAAAAGGGGTTCTCGTCGCCCAACATGCGCTCACGGACAGCGGGCTGTTTACGGACGAATGGCTGGCAAGGATTTTGGATCAGCATCCCGACGATGCGTTGACCTTGTCCACGATGGGCGAAGACAGCAACACGTTCGAGTGGCGTGACGGCGACCGTAACGGCGTTTCCGGTGATCAGCTGTTGGAGACCGTCAAGCAAGGACATCTTTGGGTCAATTGCCGCGAAGTGTTGAGACATCAGGGCGAATTGGCGAAGTTGGTGGACGATGTTTACGACCAATTGGAGGCGGGGAATCCGACGTTTCGCGCCGAAGATCGTACCGCCAATCTGTTGATCTCCTCGCCCGGTGCCATCGTTCACTATCACGTCGACATGCCAGTCAACATGCTGTGGCATCTACGTGGACGAAAGCGAGTTTGGGTGTATCCACCGCTGGACCAGCGATTCGCGAGTCTTCCAGCTCTGGAAAAAGTTTGCAGTGGCTTGTGGTCCGAAGAAGTCCCTTACAACCAGCAGTGGGACCGCTATGCGATGTGCTTCGACGCCGAACCGGGACAACTGATCACTTGGCCACAACTGACACCCCACCGTGTCACGAATCTCGAAGGGCTGAACGTATCTTTGTCGACCGAGCACAAAAACCGAACAGCTCGACGACGACTTAATGTTCATCAAGCGAACCACTTTTTACGCAACCGGCTTGGCGTCGCGCCGAAGAGCGCGGACACCGAAGGCTTGGTGGCTCATGCCAAACAGACGCTGGCGCGGGTGATCCGATACTCATCCCGATTGACGAATCGCCAAACGAAGCAATTCGTTTACCCGAAATCGTTTGTTGTGGACCCGGACCAACCACGCGGCTATCGCCTGCTGTCCGGCCAGCAGACGACGGTGACGGCTCCGCACCTGGAATACCAGCTTCAATCAGCGTAGCGATGGACTCGTGGTTCCCAACCCTTCGTCAACCCATCATGATGATGCCCATGACATTGGATCCCGAATTCGCCGCTGCCCTGCAATCCCACTCGATGGACATCGACGAGAAGATTGCGATGCGTTTGCAGCAATTCGCGACCGTCATGTGGGAGTGGAACGAGCAGCTGAATTTGACTCGCCATACCACCTGGGACCTGTTCGTTGGCCGCGATCTCCGCGACTGTCTTCAACTGGCACCGCTGTTGGAGCAGGGCGAGGAGGTGCTGGATCTTGGCAGTGGAAACGGGATTCCCGGTATTCCGCTGGCGATTCTCCGCAGCGACATGGAGATCGCTCTGGCCGAGTCGGTTCAGAAACGGGCCAAAATTCTCAGCGAGATCGTCAATGCATTGGAATTGCCGGTGCCGGTCTACGCGGCCCGCGGAGAAGATCTGCTGGAGGATTTTCGCTTCACGACGATTGTCGCGCGAGCGGTTGGCAGCATCGCGAAATTCTGCCGATGGATCGAACCTCACTGGGCCAATGTGGATCGGATTCTGTTGATCAAAGGGCCCAAATGGGTCGAGGAGCGTGGAGAAGCGCGGCATCTAGGAATGATGGCGAATTTGGACCTGCGCCGGGTCGCGGAGTATCCGCTGGGCGACGATGACGAAAGTGCCGGCGTGATCCTGGAATTGCGGCACCGCAGGGGCGGGTAAATCCTCCATGGAAGGCCCCCTGCGACATCGCACTAGCCAGTTTCTGGCATCTTTCTATACTTCGGGCACCTTCTAGCTGCTTTCCGGCTTCGGCAAAACTTGCTGCCAAGAACCGATTGCCGGCGCCGGGTCCCCGCCCATTGGTGCGGCCTGAAACGGATCGTTTTACCTAAACCCCCCTAATCGGCGCGATGTCGGACTACACCCTCACTCACCTAAAGCAACTCGAAGCCGAAAGTATCCATATCATCCGCGAGGTTGTGACGCAGTTTCAAAAGCCGGTGATGCTGTACAGCGTCGGCAAAGATTCGGCCGTGTTGGTTCATTTGGCACGCAAAGCTTTTTATCCCGCCAAACCGCCTTTCCCGCTGATGCATATCGATACGACATGGAAGTTCGCCGAGATGATCAAATTTCGGGAAGAATTCGCCCGCAAGGAATTGGGCTTGGATCTGATCGTGTATATCCACGAAGAAGGCCGCCAGCTCGGTATCAAACCGTGGGAGGACAGCGAGAAGCACACGGAATTGATGAAAACGGACGGCCTGAAAGCGGCGTTGGACAAATACGAATTCGATGCGGCCTTTGGTGGTGCCCGCCGCGACGAGGAAAAGAGTCGCGCCAAAGAACGCGTGTTTAGTTTCCGCGATAAATCACATCGTTGGGATCCCAAGAATCAACGTCCCGAGCTTTGGAATCTGTACAACGGGCGAGTGAATAAGGGTGAGTCGATTCGCGTGTTTCCGATGAGCAATTGGACGGAGTTGGATGTTTGGCAATACATCCATTTGGAACAGATTCCAATTGTCCCGCTCTATTTTTCCGCACCGCGCAAGGTGGTCGAGCGAGACGGCATCTTACTGATGCGCGACGATGACCGCATGCCGCTGTTGCCGGGTGAAAAAGAAGAAATCAGAAGCGTGCGATTCCGAACGCTCGGCTGCTATCCACTCTCCGGTGCGGTCGAGAGCACCGCGACGACGCTGCCGGAGATCATTCAGGAAATGTTGTTGGCAACGACCAGCGAACGCCAAGGCCGCATCATCGACCAAGACGAAGGCGGTGCCGGAATGGAAGAAAAGAAACGCCGCGGGTACTTTTAGGAGCGTGGAGCTGGGAGCGTGGAGCTGGGAGCAAGAGAAGAAATGGGAGTGTGTGGTGAATCGGTTTCGGTTTGAATCGTTGGAAGTATGGCAGCGTGCAGCGGATGTTGGTTTGCGGCTTTTTCGCGTTGCCGATTACATTGAAGAACAAAAGAAATACCGTTTTGCAGAACAGCTGCGTTCAGCGGGGCTATCGATCTCCAACAATATTGCGGAAGGCTCGGGCGCTGATACGGACATCGATTTCGCAAGATTCATTTCCTATGCCCGTAGATCAACGTTTGAGTGCGCCAACATGACGATCATCTTTGAAAGGGCAGATCTCCTTCCGGGCGACCGAATCGAAGGGCTCCTTGACGAACTCGAACAGATCAGCCGAATGCAACGTGCATTTCAAAAGACCCTACGAACGTAAGGAGCAGGGAGCGGGGAGCTTGGAGCAGGGAGAAAGAGCTCCCCGCTCCCGCTCCCCGCTCCCCGCTCCCCTCCGCTCCCCGCTCCCCGCTCCCCGCTCCCCGCTCCCCGCTCCCCGCTCCCCGCTCCCTGCTCCCTGCTCCCCGCTCCCCGCTCCCCGCTCCCCGCTCCCCGCTCCCCGCTCCCCGCTCCCCGCTCCCCGCTCCCCGCTCCCTGCTCCCCGCTCCCCGCTCCCCGCTCCCTGCTCCCGCTCCCGCTCCCTGCTCCCCGCTCCCCGCTCCCTGCTCCCCGCTCCCTGCTCCCTGCTCGCACGCTCCACCATGTCCCATCAGTCTGAACTCATCGCCACCGACATCGACGCTTACCTGAAACAGCATGAGCACAAGCAGCTGCTGCGGTTCATCACTTGCGGCAGCGTCGATGACGGGAAGAGCACGCTGATCGGTCGTTTGCTGTACGACAGCAAGATGATCTACGAAGATCAGCTGTCTCAGCTCGAAGCGGACTCGAAGACGGTCGGCACCACCGGCGGCAATTTTGACCCCGCGCTGCTGACCGACGGTTTGAAAGCCGAACGTGAGCAAGGGATCACGATCGATGTTGCCTACCGCTACTTCAGCACCGCCAAACGCAAATTCATCATCGCGGACACGCCCGGCCACGAGCAGTACACGCGCAATATGGCCACTGGCGGCAGCACTGCGGATTTGGCCGTGATTCTGATTGACGCTCGTCACGGGGTGCTGACGCAAACCAAGCGTCACAGTTTCATCGTCTCGTTGCTGGGCATTCGTCACGTGGTCGTCGCGGTCAACAAAATGGACCTCGTCGATTTTAGCGAAGCACGTTTCAACGAAATCTGTGACGACTATCGCAGCTTCGCTGTCCGCTTGGATCTGCCCGATTTGCACTTCATCCCCATCAGTGCGCTCGACGGGGACAACGTCGTTGATCGCAGTGAGAAGATCACCGTGGTACGACGGCAGCACGATGATGAGTTTTCTGGAGAACGTTTACATCGGCAGCGACCGGAACATGCAAGACTTCCGCATGCCGGTCCAGTACGTCAATCGGCCTCATTTAAATTTCCGTGGCTTCTGCGGCACGATCGAGTCGGGCATCATTCGTCCCGGCGAAGAGATCATGGTGCTTCCCAGTCGACAAAGATCGAAGGTCAAAGAGATCGTTACCTTCGACGGCAACTTGGAAGAAGCGTTCACGCCGCTGTCGATCACATTGACGCTGGAGGACGAGATTGACGCCAGCCGTGGTGACATGATCGTTCGCAGTGGAAACGTGCCGCGGAGTCGCGATCATTTCGATGCGATGTTGGTATGGATGAACACCGATTCGATGGTTCCCGGCAAGACGTACTTGATCAAGCACACCACCCAGACGCTGCCCGGGATCATCGATACGCTCAAATATCGAGTCGACGTCAACACGCTGCACCGGGCACCCGCACCGCAATTGGAGATGAACGAGATCGGCCGCGTCAGTATTTCATTGAGCGCACCGATTCACTACGACGCCTACCGGCGAAATCGCGGCACGGGCGCCTTCATCGTGATCGATCGCATCACCAATGCCACCGTCGCTGCGGGAATGATTCTGGACAAGTCGGGCGATGCGTCTTCCAAATCGGTATGGGACGACGACGTGAAGGCCACCCAAACTCAAGATCCGGGCGAGATCTCGACGGTCGCATCCGCAGAACGCGAAGCACGTTTCGGGCAAAAACCGACAACCGTTTTGTTGACGGGACTGACCGGAAGCGGCAAAACCGCGATCGGCCATGCGGTCGAGCGAAAACTGTTTGATCAAGGACGCGCCGTCGCCATCATCGACGGTGAGAGTGTTCGTCGGGGGCTCAGCCGTGATCTTGGTTTCAGCGCCGAAGACCGCAGCGAGAATCTGAGGCGGAGCGCCCACCTGGCCTACACGCTCAACGATGCCGGCTTGATTTGCATCGCTTCCTTCGTGGCGCCGGCGGAGGATGTGCGGCAAAAAGTGGCGAAATTGATTGGCGTGGATCGATTCCTGGTCGTCCACGTGGCAACACCGCTGGAAGTGTGCCGGGATCGCGATACCAAGGGACAGTATGCCAAGGCGGACGCGGGTGAATTATTGAACTTCCCCGGCGTCACCGCCGACTACGAAGCGCACCGAGCATCCTGATCTCGCCATCAACGCCGCCGAAAAAACAATCGACCAATGTGCCGACGCCGTGATCGCATTGCTGCGAGAAAGAAAGATCATCAAGTAAGGAGCAGGGAGCTTGGAGCAGGGAGAAAGAGTTCCCCGCTCCCCGCTCCCCGCTCCCTGCTCCCCGCTCCCCGCTCCCTGCTCCCCGCTCCCCGCTCCCTGCTCCCCGCTCCCCTGCTCCCCGCTCCCCGCTCCCTGCTCCCCGCTCCCCGCTCCCCGCTCCCTGCTCCCTGCTCCCCGCTCCCCTGCTCCCCTGCTCCCCTGCTCCCCTGTGGCCGAATTGAAAATAGCCCTGCGTCTGGATTCCTTGGGTTTGCCGCTGCGCAAAGCCCTTCACCAAGCCGCGCGCATCGGTGTCGATGCCGTCGAACTGGACGCTCGAAACACCGTCCGTCCCAGCGAGTTGACCGATACCGGAGTCCGGCAACTGAAAAAGATGTTGGCGGACACGAATTTGAAAGTGGCGGCACTGCGCTTTCATACGCGTCGCGGTTACGACAACCCGAATGATTTGGAGCGTCGGGTGGAGGCCACGAAGTCCGCGATGAAACTGGCCTACCGGTTGGGGGCAACGGTGGTCATCAACCAAATCGGAATGGTCCCCGATTCCGAGGAAGATCCACGTTGGCATTCCTTTCAGTCCGTTATTCATGATCTTGGTCGTTACGGAACTCGCGTCGGTGCGTTCTTGGCGGCCGATACAGGCACGGAACCGGGCGAGCGGCTTGCCGCCTTGATCGGCGGGGCTGACGATGCGTACGTCGCGGTCGCCCTCAACCCCGGCCAGTTGATTATCAATCGACACAGCGTTTCCGAAGCGATCGACGCCCTGAAAGACCGTATTCAAATCGTCAGCGCCGTCGACGGCGTCTTGGATTTGGCCGCCGGTCGCGGCATTTCCGTTCCGCTCGGCCAAGGTTCGGCAGATTTTCCCGAGTTGATCGGGAAGTTGGAGGACGTCGAATACCGAGGTTACTTTGTCGTTGGCCGAGCCGATTCGACGATCGAAGAACTCGAGCAGGGCGTGGAGTATTTGCGGGGATTGTAAGTAGCCGTCACGCTCCGTCGTGATGTAGCCCGACCGAATGATTCAACCATTTCGATCGATCACGGTCGTAGCGAGGACTGGGACAAGTCAGATCGGAATCGCTTCGATCAACCTCGACTTTTCGACGGCATGTCTGCGATTGGGGTGTTTTCCGGTCGCGCTACGTCACGACGGAGCGTGACGGCTACATGGCCGCTTTCATGTTCTGGATGCTTTCGGTCACCAATCGCTCGATCCCCGGTTCGTAGTCAAACACTTCGACGCTGACCCACCTGTCGTAGCCGATATCTTTCAGCGCGGCAAAGATCGGCACAAAGTCGACGTCGCCCATGCCCGGTCCTTGCTTGTTCGGATCGTTGGCGTGAAAGTGCAACAAAGCGTCTGCGTGATCACGGATCAACTGCGGAATCGGAGTCGCCTCCGTGCTCATCGCTTTCACATCCAGGTGCAATTGCACCTGCGGACTGCCGATCATCGCTTCCAGCTGACGAGCCTCCGCAGCGGTGTTCAGAAAGTTGCCTTCCTGAGGCCCCAGTGGTTCCAGCGCGATCTTGACGTGGCGCTCTTCCAAAGTCGGCACCGCGCCTCGGATCACTTCCGCGGCGCCCGCCATCGCTTCGTCCATCGACTGGCCTGCGGTCAAGTTGCGTTGCTGTGGCGATCCCAACACCATCACTTTGCCGCCCAGGTCGCTGCAGAGTCGCGCGAGTTCGCGAAGATACTGTGATGTTTTTTGTCGGACCGCGGCGTGGGGCGTCGTCAGGTGAAGCCCTTCGGTCTTGGCCAGCAACCAATGCAAGCCGATGATCTTCATCCCGGCTTCTTCGACTTTGGCACGGTAAGCCGATCGCTGCTCGGAAGTGTAAGAAAAAATGTCGTCGGTCAGCATGAACGGAGCAACTTCCCAGCCGCTGTATCCGGCCTCCACCGCATAGCTCAGAGCCTTTTCAAGCGGCCAATCACAAAACGTTTCGTTGCAGATCGCGAATTTCATTGTTCCAATACTCAACGTTGAACGGACTTCCGTCCGCGGCATCTCAATTCGGTAACGAACGCAACTCCGTTCTACGAACATGTTTGAAAAGGGGGTCTGACCCTGAGCTGATGAATTAAGTGAGCCGTGACGCGTGAGCGGCCGGGCATTGCGCATTGCCCGGTGCCTTACGGCCCACGGCTCACCCTCTTGCGCTGCGAATCGGTTAATTCATCAGCCTAGTCTGACCCTCTCTTGAACCGATCTCGATGAAAAAGTGTCCGGTACCGAGTTCAGCTGGTAGTAACCTCTCGCCCACAAAGGGTCAGACCCCTTTTTGAAACACGTGCTAAGAAACGGAATATAGCGATGACAACCGAGGCCGCCCAGAAGTTTGCCGATCTGATTCGAGATGACTCGTGCGAAAAACCGCAAATCGAGTCCGCCATGCGCGAATTGCTGAGTTCGGCGAGCGGTTCCAAAACGCAGGCGAATGATGTTTTGCGAACGCTTTCCGGCCTGATCGGCATTAAGAACCGTGTCCGCGGCGGATTTGTTTCCGTCGTTTGTGGCAGCCTGGTCGAACAGGGTTGCGACCCGCAGATCATTGCCGCCCCGATCACCAACAGCCTGCGCGAGATCATGCCGGCCTGCAAAGAGCTGTTAATTGCAACCCAAGCAGAAATGCGGGAGATCGACGAGGACGACGAAGAAACCGACCCGGACGAAGTCTTTGAACAGACGCTCGAGCAGGTCCAACAGCGAATGCCGGATCAGGCCCACGACTGGAAGGCCTTGGAGGCTTTTTGGCGAGCGGCCGTGGTCGCCTATTCCTTAGTCCCCAGCGAACGAGCACGCGCAGCCGACCTACGACCGCTGGCGGACGACCTCTGCGGCTACCACGAAGCAGGGCATTGGCTGGGCAAGCTATTGGCGGTCTTGGACAACGAACCGATGATTGCCATCGATCCGGCCAAACGATTAGGAATCGTGGGCCGCATGTCGGGGATTTCCGAAAACTTTCAGCTCAACGCACTGCTGATGGATGTGTTTCCCAACCCGGGGTTGTTGCGCCGTCGGCGCATCTCAAAGCGAGCCGCGGCGCTTGTCCGAGGCGACGGCCCGCAGGTGTCGGACGAAACGTTAACGGCGCCGTGGAATTTGTACACGTACCAGGCAATCGCGGGCGGGAAGTCACTGCCTGAGGAAAGTGGCAGTGGCGTCAGCGTTCACTGGATTTGGAATGAAGGAATTCCGGATGACATTCCAGTGGCTTTCGACAAGCGCGTGATTCTGATTGGACCGATGTCGTATCCGCGAATGTTTCAGTGCCAACGGATGTTTGCAAAACTGCCGGCATCGATCGAAATCGACGAGACGCTGACGCCCGAACAAGTCGACACGTGGATCGAAAAACTTCGCGGGTGTGAGGCAGAGAACTTGATTTGAAATCTGTGCCGCAGACGCTCGCCTTGTCGCGACAAAAAACGACCGCGAAGCGGTCTCAGACGGTAGCCGTAGGTCGCGCAGCGCACCTACGGTTTGCGATAAAGCAAATTAACATCGACCCCGAAGTGGGTAAAGACAGCTTTCGTCGCGACTACAGGCGAGGGTTTGACTATCGCAGCAGCGACGCGGCCGACTCGCATAAGGCTTCCGCATCGTCGGGGGATTCGGCTTCGGCAATCAGACGCACGATCGGTTCCGTGTTACTTCCTCGCACCAGCAACCATTTATCCGGCCACGACAATCGCAATCCGTCACCCGTCGTTGCTTCGGCACCGGAGTGCTGCTGCGTCAATGCATCAAACAAGGCGGGCAATCGATCGGCGGCTACCGACGCTTTGGACTTGTGGATGTACAACTTGGGCAACGCGTCAGCGAGTTCGGCAATGGATTTGCCGGTCGACGTCATTAGATCCAGAACTTGAGCCATGCCGACGAAGCTGTCGCGAACATAGCCGACTCGCGGATCGATCGGACCGCCGTTGCCTTCTCCGCCGTAGGTCGCTTGTTTGGCAATCATCATGTCGGCAACATTCGCTTCACCAACGGCACTGCGGTAACATTCGACCCCAGCATCCGCCGCCAATCGTTCGCTCATCCCACTGGTCGCGCCGTTGATCACGACCGGTCCCAACGTCGCAGCATCGGCCAGCGCCCGTTGAACACAGAGTGCCAACGTGTACTCTTCGCCGATGTAACGTCCGTCCGCGTCGACCAGGGCCAGGCGATCCGCATCGGGGTCCTGGCAGAATCCGACCACGCATTTTTCTTCAAGCACGCGGGCAGCAATACCTTGCAGGTTGGCCGCGGTCGGTTCCGGTACGTGGGCAAAGTTGCCGTCCGGAGTGTCACCCACAGCGACGACTTCGCAACCGAGTGCTTTTAACAGGCGTTTGCCCAACGGGCTGCCGGCGCCATGATTGCTGTCCAACAGAACGCGATGCCGGGCAGCTTTGATGGCCGGCACGTCGACGGTGGCAAGCACACTGGCCAGGTGCGGGGCGTGCGGATCGGCGGCCTCGTGAACCGAGCCGATTTGGTCGTAGGGGCACCAGGCGGCCTGGTTTTTCAAGTAGGCATCACGAATCGACGCACCGGTCTTGGCGTCCAGCACCCGACCGTCGCTGCCGAACAATTTGATCCCGTTGTAAGGGGATGGATTGTGGCTGGCGGAAATCTGCACAGCGCCGGCTGCGGACAATTCTTTGACCAGTACGCCGATCGTCGGAGTGGCTGCAACGTCAGCGTCAACCACGTCGCGACCGCAGGCGGCGAGCGCGGCGACGATCGATTGCCGCAGCATCGGTCCGCTGCTGCGGCCGTCTCGCCCCACAATGATCCTGCCGCGGGCCATCTTCGCTGCAAAGGCAGCCACGAATCGGCAGGCGACGTCAGGAGTCAATGTCTCTCCCACAATGCCTCGCAGACCGCTAACGCTGATGATAAGCTGGCTCATGGCACTCGAAAACAGAATCTTGGGCTGGGGAAAAGACGCCTCGTTGCGGCTGGCAACCGGGAACAAATAGAATCCGACCCAGGCAAGCGGGCAAGGTCACTACCGCAAACGTGTTGGCGCCGTTGCGCCGCATTTCAACGTTTACTATCACATCCATGAGGCTCGGTTGACGATGAGCACGGCCGTTCAAGACACGCTGACCGCGATTGCCGAGGCGGGATCCAGCGGAAAGATCAGCGAAACGGCCGTCGAAAACCTTCGTTGCTGGATGACAGAAGAACGTTACGCTCAATATCGCGATCAAATCATCCAACACGTGCACGATGCCAAGTGGCAAGCGTTGGATGACGCCTTTTGGACGATCATTCCTTTCGGCACCGGCGGCCGGCGGGGACGGATGTATCCAATCGGCTCCAACGCGATCAACGATCGTACGATTGGCGAAAGTGCCCAAGGGTTGGCTGATTATGTTGTCCAGTACAACGCTGGCAAAGCAGGCCTGTCGTGTGCAATCGCTTACGATACCCGGCACCGTTCGCGGCACTTTGCCGAGTTATGTGCCGGTGTGATGGTGGCCGCGGGAATCAAGGTTTACTTCCTTGACGATTACCGGGCAACTCCGCAGCTATCGTTTGCGGTTCGCTACAAGAACTGTGACTGCGGCATCATGGTCACGGCCAGTCATAATCCGCCCAGCGACAATGCTGTCAAAGTCTACTGGTCAAGCGGCGGGCAGGTCTTGCCGCCTCATGACAAGGCGATTATCGAGCGGGTGATGAATTGTCAGCAAATCAAGAGCGTCCCGTTCGCCGAGGCGCTCGCCGATTCAAGGGTGGAGATTGTCACCAAGGAGGTCGACCAGGCTTTTTTGGATGCAGCCATTGCCTGTCGGTTCGCTGGTCCCCGCGAAGTCAAGATCTTGTACTCGCCGCTTCATGGGGTTGGCGCCGAAGCGGTCATGCCACTCCTGCAGCGAGACGGATTCACGGACGTTGAAGTCTACGGCCCGCATGCGGAAAAGAGCGGTGACTTTCCGAACGTTCCGGGACATGTTTCCAACCCGGAGAACTACGCCGTTTTTGAAAAGCCGATCGAGTACGCGCGCAGCATGGGTTCGATATCATCATGGCCACCGATCCCGATTGCGACCGGCTTGGCGTCGCCGCACCCAAAACGCCCGATCCGAGCGGCCCGTGGGGAACGTTCACCGGCAACCAACTAGCCGTCATGTTGGGCGAGTTTATTCTCAGCCAGCGCGCCGCCGCCGGCACGTTGTCGCCCGAACATTATGTCGTCACCACGCTCGTCACCACCGCCATGATTGGTCGTGTCGCGGATCGTTACGGTGTCCGTTTCGTCGGCGATCTGCTGGTCGGATTCAAATACATTGCGGAGGCCACCGATCGTGAAGGCCCCGACACGTTTGTCTATGGCTGCGAAGAATCGCATGGATATGTGGTCGGCCAGTACGCACGCGATAAAGATGGCGCCGTCGCCTGCATGCTGATCAGCGAATTGGCGGCAGAATTGAAATCGCAAGGTCGCACGCTGCACGCTTACTTGGCGGAACTCTATCACCAGCATGGTTATCACCACGAAAAGACGGTGAATCTGTTCATGGAGGGAAGCGAGGGGATGGCCGCGATGAAGCGTCTGATGCAAGCGTTTCGCGATCACCCTCCCGAGACGCTTGCCGGAATTCCAGTCCTGCGAGTGCGAGATTACTTGAACAGTGCGACAACGAACGCGGACGGAAAAACGGAATCGCTGCAGGGACCCGTTGGGGACATGGTCATCATGGATCTGGAGGAAGCAGGGAACTACGTGGCGGCCAGACCCAGTGGCACCGAAGCGAAGATCAAACTGTATGCGTTCACGAGACTGCCGGCGGAAGAATCCGTTGATCTCGACGCGGCCCGTGACACGTTGAGCGCCGGATGGACGCGATTGAGGCGGATCTACGAGCGTATGCAGACGCAAATTCCTAGCGGATGGGCGCGAGGCCAGCCGTTGCGAACACGTAAAACGCCGAAAATGCTTCACAGCCTTGCCCGCCTTGCCCCCCACGAAGCGCGGGAGAAAGAGGACAAGAAATGCAGCCCAATCTCCGCATGCAATCCTTGCCGCAGGCACGCTCAGTACCTCAGGTGAATCGGCCATCTGTTAGTCTCTGGCCGATTCCGTTACGGTCAACGATGTGACGCTGTCTTGCCCGATCGAGTTCTTTTCGTCGATTTAGTTCCGTGGCCGAAACCAAACCTGACCAGTTAATCGACCCGACGATGTTGTTTCGATTCGAGGTCACAATGCGGAATCAGGCTTTGAAGTGGACCCCAAAAGGACTGAAATTGCCGGTCAGTTGTCGCATGCCGTCCTTTGGAGCACTCGGTGATCGCCCGGTCTTTGCCGATGTCCGGATGGCCTGGAGCAACGATGGGATTGGGATTCATGTCACCGTCAACGGAAAACGCCAATTGCCTTGGTGCCGCGAGACCCGTTTGGACGAAAGTGACGGGTTTCACGTTTGGATCGACACCCGATGCAGTCCCGCCATTCACCGAGCGACCCAGTACTGTCATCGGTTCTTGTGGATGCCGGCTGGCGGCGGCAGCAAGCGGGAGAAGCCGGTCGCCGCACTGGTTCCCATCCATCGATCACGGGGAAACCCGAAGCCGATCGGTCGCGATCAGTTGAAGATCGTGGCCTACCCTCGCCACGACGGGTACGAGCTGTCGGGACTGATCCCCGCGTCGGCAATGACCGGTTTTGACCCCTCCGACCAACCCAGGATCGCGTTTTACTATGCCGTTCTCGATCGAGAACTGGGCTGGCAAACCTTGACGCTGGGCCCCGAATATCCCGTCACGGAAGACCCAAGTCTGTGGGGTGAGGCAGTGCTGGGGTGAGCTGGACTCAGCGGTAGCGGAAGTCGGAAGACTTCCGGTTAGGGGAACTCTTCCGAGCTCCGCTACGTGAAACGTGTTTCCTGTCGCTAAAACCGCCTTCTGACTCAGCATTGCTTGAAAACGGCCCACCGAGTAGCTTTTGCAGCCAAAACTCTGCGATCGCTCTCTGCTGCAAACGTGCTGGCGTCGGTTCACTGCCGACGAGTCCAGATCCGAATCTTCCCCAAATCCGCAGATAATCACGCTTGGGCAGTTACCTTTCGCGCAACGATTTATAGAATTTCGATAAGTTTCCGAGTCGGAACGATCGATATAACCCTAAAACTTTAGCTCCTACCTGCATTGGTGGTGCACTACCGTGCAGCACGATCTCTCCATATGACGGACATCCCCACCACGTCGAAAGACGTTCGTTCTGTTTCGGGCATCACGGTCAGGCTCGCTGGTGACTCGGGTGACGGCATGCAATTGCTGGGCACGCAGTTGACCAACACGAGCGCGCTTGGCGGGCAACGATGTTGCGACGTTTCCCGATTTTCCGGCGGAAATCCGTGCGCCTCGCGGTACGCGTGCCGGCGTCTCTGGATTTCAGGTCCAGTTTGCGAGCCAAGAGATCTTCACGCCGGGCGATACCTTGGACGCGTTGGTCGTGATGAATCCGGCGGCCCTCGTCACGAATCTGGACGATCTTCGCAAGGGCGGCATTTTGATCGCCAACGAAGACGGGTTTAACGACAAAGAATTCAAGCTGGCCAAGATCGACGCCAACCCGTTGGATGCGGACATCATCAACCAAAGCTATCGCATCATCAAAGTCCCGATGACGATGTTGACGCGTGAAGCCGTCACCAAACATGGCCTCAGTCCAAAAGTGGCCGATCGCTGCAAGAACTTTTTTGCGATGGGTTTGGTCTATTGGCTGTTCGGCCGTTCGCTTGATCCAACACTCCGTTTTATCGAAGACAAGTTTGGACGCAAGCCGGAAGTAGCCGAGGCGAACGTATCCGCTTTGCGAGCCGGTTGGGCTTACGGCGAAACGACCGAAGCGTTCGGTGAAAGCTACCAAGTCGAAGCGGCTGAACTGACGCCGGGCACGTATCGCAACATCATCGGCAATCAAGCGATTGCTTGGGGATTGATCGCGGCGTCGAAGCTGAGCGGCAAAGATCTTTTTTACGGGACGTATCCGATCACGCCGGCCAGTGACATTCTTCATGAGTTGACGAAGTACAAGAACTTTGGCGTCAGAACGTTTCAAGCGGAAGACGAGATCGCGGCGGTGTGCGCGACGATTGGGGCTGCGTTCGGTGGCAGGATGGCCGTGACCGCCAGCAGCGGGCCGGGGATTGCACTGAAAGGCGAAGCGATGGGTCTGGGGATGATGTTGGAACTTCCCATGATCATTATCAACGTCCAACGCGGCGGCCCCAGTACGGGATTGCCGACCAAGACCGAGCAAAGCGATTTGCTGCAAGGCATGTTTGGCCGCAATGGTGAATCGCCATTGCCGATCATCGCTCCACAGTCTCCTGGTGATTGCTTTAACGCGGCGATCGAAGCGTGGCGAATTGCCACCGAATGCATGGTGCCGGTGATCGTGCTGTCGGACGGCTACATCGCCAACGGTTCGGAGCCTTGGAAAATCCCGGCAATGAAATCGCTGGAGAAGATCACGATCACTCACCCTGAGGGCACCGACGCCGACGAGCCGTTCATGCCCTACGCCCGCGACGAGTATTTGGCGCGGCCGTGGGCGATTCCCGGCACCCCCGGACTGATGCATCGCGTCGGTGGCTTGGAAAAAGAAGATGTCACGGGAAATGTCAGTTACGATCCCGAAAACCACCAGCATATGACGAACACGCGGGCGGCGAAGGTTGCCAAAATCGCCGCACGTATCCCCGATCAAAAGGTCTTTGGCGAATCCAAGGGCGATGTTTTGGTCGTTTCCTGGGGCGGTACTTACGGTTCCTGTCACACCGCGGTCGCCCGCTGCCGCGAGGCCGGCCACAAAGTCAGCCATGCACACCTTCGCTATCTCAATCCCCTGCCGGCCAACATTGGCGACTTATTGAATTCCTTCCGCACGGTGCTGGTTGCTGAGCTGAACATGGGTCAGCTGCAACTGTTGTTGCGAGCAGAGTATCTGGTCGATTGCATCGGCATCAACAAAGTTCAAGGCAAGCCGTTTAGCGTTAGCGAGTTGGTTGACGCCATCGAAAGCCACGTCAGCATTCGCAAGGCCAGCAAGGCTGCGGGGTAACGTCCCAAACCCTGAATCGGATCCTGAGTTCCCAAAACACTGATTGATCATTCATGACGCTGCCCGTTCTGAAAGCCTCTGATTTCGCTTCCGACCAAGACGTCCGCTGGTGCCCCGGCTGCGGCGACTATTCGATTTTGGCGCAAATGAAAAAGGTGCTGCCCGAACTGGGCGTGCCGCGCGAAAAAATCGTCTTCATCAGCGGGATCGGATGCAGCAGCCGGTTTCCGTATTACATGAATACGTACGGAATGCACAGCATTCACGGCCGTGCGCCCGCGTTCGCCACGGGACTGAAGTCGACCCGTCCCGAGTTGATGGTGTGGGTCATTACCGGTGACGGCGATGCGCTTTCGATCGGCGGCAATCATTTCATTCACTGCTTGCGTCGAAATTTGGACATCAACATTGTCCTCTTCAACAATCGCATTTACGGATTGACGAAAGGTCAGTACAGCCCCACGAGTTTTGTCGGCCAAGTCACCAAAAGCACGCCGATGGGCTCGATCGATCACCCGCTCAGTCCACTGTCCGTGGCACTGGCGGCCGAGGCGACTTTCGTCGCGCGGAGCTTGGATGCGCACGTCAAACATTTGGGCGAGACGCTGAAGCGGGCGGCGGATCACAAAGGTACGTCGCTCGTCGAGGTCTACCAGAACTGCAACGTCTTTAACGACGGCGCGATGGCTTACGCCCAGGAAAGAAAGCAGCGCGCCAACAACGTCATCGAACTCGAGCATGGCAAGCCGCTGATTTTTGCCAATGGCGCAAAGGGGGTCCGGTTGGTCGGCACCCATCTGGAGGTGGTCGACACGGCAGATGTTCCCGCGGATGATTTGCTGATTCACGACGAAAAGGACCCCAATCCGTCGATTCAAATGATGCTGGCGCGGATGCGATACCCGATCATGCCTGAACCGATTGGCGTGTTGCGAGCCGTCGAGGATGTTGCGACCTACGACGACCAGATCAACATGCAAGTGGCCCAAGCGACCGCGAAGAAGGGCGAGGGCGACTTGGATGCGCTCTTCAATTCCGGCGACACCTGGGAAGTCGAGTAGGGGATTTCTCGTAGCTCGGGTCTCCTGACCCGACTTTCAAAACCATGACAACGACGGGTCGGGAGACCCGTCCTACGCGCTACTGGCGAACGAGCTTTCGAAACGCGGCATTCAGCTGCAGTGTGATCGGTCCCGGCTTGCCGTTGCCAATCGAGCGACCGTCCAACTTCACCGCGGGGATCACCTCGGCTGCACTTCCTGTCAGGAAACATTCGTCGGCAACAAAAATGTCGTGCCGCGTGATCGGTTCTTCGGCCGCTGTGATTCCCGCCTGTTCGGCGAGTTCCAGGACGACGTTTCGCGTGATCCCTTCCAAGATCCCGGCATCGATGGGCGGGGTCACCAGTCGACCTCGTTTAACGATGAACACGTTGTCGCCCGTACACTCGGCGACTTCACCTTTGTGATTCAACATCAACGCTTCAATACACCCAGCCTTCAGTCCTTCCATTTTCGCGAGGATGTTGTTGAGGTAGTTCAGCGATTTGATTCGCGGATTCAAGGCCGCGGGATGATTGCGGATCGTTGCGGCCGTCACCAATTCCAGGCCGTCGGTGTAGAAGGAATCTGGATACAAGGAGATCGTATCGGCAATGATGATGACTTGGGGATCGCTGCATCGATACGGGTCCAAACCAAGCGCACCGCTACCGCGCGTGACGATCAGTCGGATATAGCCGTCGGCCAAGCCATTCTTGACGACCGTTGCGTTCACATCCGCCGTCATCTTTTCAAGGCTGATTGGAATTTCAAGGGCGATCGCTCGAGCCGATTCCCAAAGACGCACCAGATGCTCCTGCAAGCGGAACACCTTGCCGCTATAAATCCTCAGGCCCTCGAAGATTCCGTCGCCATACAACAGGCCGTGATCAAAGACGCTGACCTTGGCGTTTTCGCGAGAAAAGTACTCGCCGTTGATATAGATCTGTTGTTTCATCGGTTTGTTCGGAATCACGCTGGGGGCGTGGGATGTTTGAGTGCTCATCATAATCGACTGCTAGAATGTGTCTTATAAAGGGGTCTGACCCTCTCTTGAACCGATCTCGATCAACGAAAGAAATGTCCGGCACCGAGTTTAGCCTGCAGTAACCTCTCGCCCACAAAGGGTCAGACCCCTTCTGAAAACACGTGCTTAGAAAATCCTAACCTGTTTATACGGTCAACGCTCGACCGGTTGGGAGACCAACGGGTGAAAAAAAGTTGATCAGCTGTCAACATCAGCGGATGTAACGGCACCAACGATTGCAGCATCGAAGTAATTGATGGCCATGCCGGCATCCACCACGATCGATTGGGCGGCAATTCCGCTGCTTCGAGGACTGAGCAGGAAGGTGGCCGTGTTGGCAACTTCTGCAGTTTTCACGGCTTCGCCGCGGGGGATCACCTTTTCGGCAAACAGATAGCTATCGACGTACCCGGGAATCCCTGCCGATGCACTCGTCTTTAGCAAACCGGCTGCCACCGCGTTGAACCGCACCCGGCTGAACTTGCTGAATGATTTGGTCAGAAATGCCAACGAAGATTCCAACGCCGCTTTGATCGGAGCCATGAACCCATAACTTTCGCTCGCCATTCGCGTTGTGCTGATGCCGATGGTGACGACGGACGCGTCGTCTGCGAAACGGTCTTTCAATGCATTACAGACATTGATCAGTGAGTAAGCCGAGATATCAACGGCTTGTAAGAACTGGGCCCGCGTTGTTTCATGAAACGGTCGGATACCGTCAGGATAATCTGCAAAGGCAATCGCGTGGACCAGGCCGCTGAGCGTCACTTCTTCACTGGCAAGCTGTTCACTCAAGGCGTCAATCTCGTCTTGTTTTTCGACATCGCAAATCAAGACGCGCCGATCCTTCAATAGTTTTTGCAGGCTTTGCTGACGCGATTCGCTGCGGACGGTGTAAATCACATTGGCACCGGCTTGTTCGATCGTACGAGCAATATGAAAGGCGACACTCTTCTTATTGGCGACCCCCATCACCAAAATTGTCTTGCCACTCAGACCCAGAAAATCAACGACGGGTTCAGCCGATTCGCTCATTTTTTCTCCTCAGCCGTCTCGCGCGCGTTCGTCACGCTACAGGCGAAATTCAAGCGCGCCGTGACCTTCCCGTCCAGCAGCATTTTGCCGGTCAAGTAAAAGGCATTGCTGAGACGATCATCCAACGTCACATGGACTTCGACCGTGTCGCCGGGGCGAACCATCCGCTTGAACTTGACCGCATCCAAACGTGTCGCGACCGGCACTCCATCACCATCGGCTGGCGTGTGCCGAGCCAACAAGATCGCGCCGGCTTGCAGACAACATTCGCACTGAATCACACCGGGGACCAGCGGATAGTCGGGGAAATGTCCTTGGACAAAGAAATCATCCTGACTGAATGTCTTGCGGCACACGATCGTCTTTTCATCTTGCGAAACGATTTCGTCCAACAGCAGCATCGGCTTCCGATGGGGGATCGCTTTTTCAATTTCTGAGCTATTCATGGCGGACAATTGACGCCAACAGCGTTATAGCGCCAAGCCCCGATGTGGTAGGCAGTCCAGATGCTGACGGAGTATGATGCCGAAACCAGCACCTCCTTTCCGGTTTTGATCGCAATCGCATGACCATTTTTTACGCCAACGGCTCCCAGACAGCTTCGCTCAGCACCGCTGACTTGAGGGACGCGCTTGAGCAAACGTTCCGGGCGCGTGGACTGCCCGAAAAAGCGTTGCTGCTGCCTCCCGATGCGACACGCCTGTTCAGCCGCGCCGGCGAGATCACGGTGCTGTGCCACGAATTGCTGGGCGACGCGGTTGCCGACATCATGCCGGCCTTGGGGACTCATTCGCCGATGAAACCGGAACAGCTGGACCACATGTTTCCGGGCATTCCGCACGACTTGATTCGGCCGCACCGCTGGCGTGACGACGTTGTCACGTTGGGAACGGTTCCCGCATCGTATGTCTGCGAGGTTACCGGCGGTTTGTACGACCGACCTTGGCAGGCTCAGGTCAACCAGTTGTTGCGCGACGGCGGACACGACTTGATTTTCTCGATCGGCCAGGTCGTTCCGCACGAAGTCATTGGGATGGCCAACTACAACAAGAACGTTTTTGTCGGCACGGGCGGAGCTGAAGGGATCAATGAGAGTCATTACTTAAGCGCCGTGTACGGAATCGAACAGACACTGGGCCGAGCTGACACGCCGCTACGAAAGATTTTGAACTACGCACAAGATCACTTTTGCCAAGACCTGCCGTTGTTGTACGCATTGACGGTCGTGCAGCAAATGGCCGATGGCACATTGCACACGCGCGGGCTGTATATCGGCGACGATCATGACACGTTTTTTCAAGCCGCCGAGTTGGCTCGTGAAGTGAACATCACGCATCTCGGATCGCGCGCCGCGGCATGTCGTGGCGTACTTGGATCCGCGAGAATTCAAGAGCACTTGGCTGGGCAACAAAGCGGTGTATCGAACAAGATTGGCGGTCGCGACCGGCGGCCGGTTGACGGTCCTTGGCCCGGCCGTCGAAGAGTTCGGCGAAGACCCGGAAATCGACCGCATGATTCGCAAGTACGGTTACCAGACCAAAGCAGAGATCATGCAGTTGGTCGAGGACAACGAAGATCTGGCAGCGAATCCTTCGGCGGCGGCACATCTGGTTCACGGCTCGCATGAGAACCGTTTCGAGGTCGTTTGGGCTGCCGGCAAGTTGTCTGCCGAAGAGATCGCAGCGGTCAACTACACGCCCGGTGACATTGACGCCTTGATGAAGCGTTACGACGTTCGGTCATTGGAAGATGGCTGGCACACCGACGTCGACGGCAGCGAGTTTTATTTCATTCAAAATCCCGCACTGGGACTCTGGCAGGCAGACCTTTGAGCGATCAACCCCGTCTTGGGAAGGGGTATCCGTCACAGGAGTTAGAATCGGCATTGTGAGGAAGATGAAAAGCACGCGTTTTACGGTCGTTGGGAAACATTTGATGCACGCCGTACATTGACTTTTGGGCTTTTTTGGCTATACTCGCGTTCCCACCTGCAGTGCATCGGCGCCCAAGCAGAAGTGCTCCGTTGCTGCTCCCCACCCACCTGAATGCATGTTTGCCGACTGCATCAACGTTGGCTTCGCGCGGTCGCTGGAAACCACTTGTTTCTCAGTTCGTCGAGAGAGTTGATTCTTAGTTGAACACTTCCCACGCCTACCGAATGTCTCACTTCCTGGTTTCATCGACGACGTTGGAATTGGTTGCCGGAAATTGGGTCGGTGCGATCGTGATTGGACTCGTCATCACGTCTGCTGCCATAGCGCAGGAGACACCGCTCGAAGCAACAACACCGTCGAGGAAG
This sequence comes from Pirellulaceae bacterium, assembly GCA_963714715.1. Lineage (GTDB taxonomy): Bacteria > Planctomycetota > Planctomycetia > Pirellulales > Pirellulaceae > JBFJVZ01. Next base: position 51,250 of record CAVQPV010000036.1, read on the forward strand.
TGGCTCCAGTCGAAGCAACGACTCCGCTCGAAGCAGCGACTCCGCTCGAAGCAACGACTCCGCTCGAAGCAACGACTCCGCTCGAAGCAACGACTCCGCTCGAAGCAACGACTCCGCTCGAAGCAACGACTCCGCTCGAGGTAGGACTCCACTGGAAGAGGAGCAAGCCGATCGTCCTCGCCGATGGCTACGCTCGGATTGCGGTTTTCCTTTGCGGGCACACCTTGGCGGGAGGTGATTCAGTGGCTTGCGGACGAAGGCGAGTTGGCCTTGCACGTGGGTGAATTGCCGACCGGTAGCTTCACTTACTCTGACCCAAGTATTTTCACGCATCAAGAAGCGATCGATCGCGTCAATTTGTTTTTGCTGCCGCAAGGGTTCACGGTCGTTCGTAGCGGCAAGTTGTTATCGGTCATCAATCTGGGTGATCCGCGCAGCATGCAGCAACTGGATGCGATGGCCGAATTGGTCACGATCAAGGAACTGCAAGAACGAAACAGCCACGACGTCGTCAAATGCTTCTTCCCGCTCGGTGAATTGGAACCTGAGGAAGCGGTCCAGGAACTGTCGGCCTTGAATCTGATGACAACGCCAGCAGTGTTTGAGAAAACCAAACAACTGTTGATTACCGATACCGCGGCGAACCTGAGAAACGTTCAAGCGATCTTGGAATCTTTCGAGCCGTCGCAGATGGACAACGGAACGGTCGTCAAGAGCTTTGCTTTGCAGCACGTCGAGGCGGAGGACGTGTTGCTGGTGGCTCGGCCGCACCTCGGATTGGCGACCGGCGAGATGATTGGGATCGACGTCAGTTTGTCAGCGGACTTGCAAGGCAAACACATCTTTGTCACCGGTGTCGAAGACAAGGTCAAGTTGATCGAAGGCTTGGTCACCGCCATCGACCAGCCTAAAGAAAGCATGTCGACGACCAGCGGTGAGATGACATTGCAGTCGTATCCTGTCGAGGGTGGCAACGTCGAGACGGTTTATAACGTGTTGCAGACTTTGTTGGCCGGCAAGTCCGTCCGTTTGTCCATGGACAAAGCGGCTGATAGCGTCGTCGCGCTGGCAACGCCGGAAGTCCAGCGAGAAATTGAGCAGACCGTCATTCAACTCCAGGCCAGCGAAGCGGAGTTTGAGGTGATTCCGCTGAAGACGGTCGACCCATACTTTGCGATCAGCTTGCTGGAACAGATGCTGGATCTGCCAGATGCGCTGGATGATCCCGACGAGATCGATCCGGATGCACCCAAGATTGACGCGGATCCGGCAAACATGCGGTTGTTCGTGCGGGCAAAAAAGCGCAGATCGAAAAAATCAAACAGATCGTCGCGGGCTTGGATATCACGACGAGCGACGGCAGCGACAACGAAATCCGGATCTTTCCAATCAAAGGCCAGCAGGCCGAGCAACTACTGCAGACGGCGGCCCAATTTTGGCGCGACGCCAATCCCGTGATCCTTTATCGCACCGGAGCGTTGGCCGGGGACGAAGAAACCGAACGCGTTCCCGCTGGCGAAGGGGAAGCGTCTGGATTGGCGACAGTCCAAAAAGTCGCCTTGGGCATGCCCAACGAGCTGTTGTTGACAACCAACGCCAATACAAATGCGTCGGCCATTCGCTGCCAGATCACGGCCCGCGGATTGCTGATGCAATCGGATGACACGCGAGCACTCGATCATTTTGAAGATCACTTGCGCACCATCGCCGGCCCCGTTGATTCGATGCCGTCGCCGCCGATCGTGTTTTACTTGAAGTACACGCGAGCGGATGATGCGATTCGGATGCTGGCTGAGCTTTTGGATGGTGGCGAGGCAGCCGAATTCGCCGAGAGCGGTTCGCTGGTGAACGGATACGTCTCCACCTCCGGTTCGTTCTTGGGCAGCTTGGTAGCTTCACGTGATGGGACGGTCACGATGACATCGGGTTCGATCACCGTCGTCGCCGATTCGCGCCTGAATCGACTGATCGCGCAAGGTTCCGCCAGCGAAATCGAGCGGATCGAGCAGTATCTGAAGATTGTTGATAAGGACAACAGCATTACCTTGATCGAAACGCATGGAACGTCACGTGTGATCGAATTGCTGAATACCAAGGCCAGTGAGGTTGCCGCTGCGATCCGTGAGGCTTATGTCGGCCGGATTGCCGCCGAGTCCGGCCAGCCGAGCGCGCCGGCTGGTAGCCCCGAGGCTCTGCAGGCTCAGCGCGAAGCAGCTGCCAGGGCCGCAACCGAAGCGAAACAGGCGTCGTCGAAAAAGTCGCCGCAGAAACAGGCGGGTCAGCCGGCTCGTGATCTGGAGCCCAAAATGACGATCGCGGTTCATGAGCCGAGCAATTCCTTGATTGTCACTGCACCGGAGCAACTGTTGATCGAAGTCGAGAAGCTGGCGATGTCGATTGACGAGAGAGGCAAGCAAACGATCGAGGTCATCGCGCCGTTGAATGGTGAGTTGATCGAGTCAGTGCTGCAAGAAGTCTTGTTGGGTACACCGGCGACAAAATCGGGCCGGTCATCGACGAGCTATTCGCGGCCGGCACCCTCCGTGCCCGCAACGTCACGAAGCAAGAACGGCCGTTAACGGCTTGTCGATTTAGTCGTTTCGAGAACTGTAATGATTAGCCGATGGGCGTTAGGCCCGGTTTTGTGGCGGGGAAAACCGCGGCTCACGCCGTGCGGCTGATTAAATCGACACACCGTCAAGGTCAGGCGGGCGTTGAGCGAAATTTTGAGGAGCTGAGTCATTCGATGAATCGATCTTCCAGGATTACCGTGGCGTGTTTCTTCTTGGTAGCTGTCGTTGCCAATGCGGTTTGCAGCCATCCACTTTATGGCCAAGCGGGGCTGCGCGAGTCGCTTGAGCGTTTGGATCGAGACGGCGATGGAAATATTTCCCCAGAGGAGATCACGCCGCTCGCCCGTCCTTATCTCGAGCGCGTCGCGAAAGCCCGTCGCATTTCACTGGACCGACCGACTCCGATCGACAAATGGCAGGAGGCGGCGCGGATCTACCATGCATTTCAAAACGGCGTCGCCGGCACCAGGGTACGTCCGGAAGGCGAAAGCAGCGTCACGGCTTTCGGTCCACTACCGGACGAACCGCTCGTCCCCGAATTCGGCTTGGCGGAAGTAAAATACCCCTACTTGCTGCAGGACCTGGAAGAGGCCGACCAGACGCTTCGCCGCTGCGATCGCAACAAAGATGGCTACATCGATCGCGACGAAGCAACCCTTAACCGGTGGACTCATCGCGATCCCTTCGAGATGGATTTGGACAAGGACGATCGCCTCAGTCGCTTGGAACTGGGCCAGCGATACGCACGGCGAAGGTTGTTGTCGGGCGCGTCGAGCGAATTGGTGCAAAAGGCTTGGCGGACCGGAACCGGGGTTCGCCCGTCAACCTCCCAAGAAGAGGATTCGCGCAACGACTCACGATCGTGGCGTCGGGGATCGCAATACTATTTGACCGCAACGATTTTTTCCCGCTTCGATTTGAACCGGAACGGGCGCTTGGAATTGGCGGAAGTGATCAACCTGGGCATCCCGCCCGGTCAAATCGATGTCGACCGCAACGGCGAATTGTCTCGCGAAGAGCTGTTCGCTTACTTGACTCCGTTGCAAGAAGAAGTCGGCGGACTATCCGAAGTCATGCCGAGTTGGTTTTATGAGTTGGATGCGGACCACGACCAACAGATTTCGATGACGGAGTTTGTCACCGAATGGACGGAGGAAAAGGTCGAAGAGTTCGCGGCACTTGATACCAACGAGGATGGATTGCTGACGGCGACGGAAATCATTTCTTCGGTCACGGCTGTCGGCGGCAGCTACAGCAATGAAGTCGCGGAAGTGCTGGGTCCGGGCAAGACGGTCATCTCTGAAATCGAGGTCAGCGACGACTTCTCAATCGGCGACTTGAACTTGCAACTTTCGATCACGCACACGTATGCATCGCAGCTGGATGCTTATTTGACAGGCCCCGATGGAACGCGAGTCGAACTGTTCACGGAAGTCGGCGGGAGTGACGATCACTTTGACGCAACCGTCTTCGACGATCAGTCTCGCTATCCGATTACCAAGGCCCGCGCTCCATTCAAAGGGACGTTCATGCCCGAGGCAATGCTGAAAGGTCAACCAAGCCTGAGCCACTTCAATGGCACCAGCGTCAAAGGCGTGTGGCAACTGGTGGTCCGCTGTAGTCGCAGCGAACGATTCGGAATGCTGCACAGCTGGAGTCTGATCGTAAAACCGCTGGACGACATGTTGGAAAGGACTGCTGCCGCGGCGGTGCAAGATGATTCGCAACAAGAGCCAGGCGAGGACATCGCGTTGCCGCCATCGGAAGAGGGCGTTGAAACGCAAATGGAGGCAGGCCAACAGGCGTTCGATAAGTACAAAGCGTACCTCGAGAAAATGCGGCTCAAAGGCAAGGAATTCCTCGGCACGCAGTCGTCGGACGAGAAGCTGTAGGCGTTGGTTTTCCTTGGTAGACAACATGGCAACGCGCGAGCATCGTCGAAAGTTTCTGGCCACGACCGCGTCATCGACGATTGCTTTGGGCGCCGCGACGCTCTGGCGACCGCACGTCGCCGTCGGCAACCAGCCATCGCGAATTCGGGTCGGTCAGATCGGCACGGCACACGCCCATGCTGCCGGCAAGTTGGAAACGTTTCGCAAGCTATCCGATCTGTACGAAGTGGTCGGTGTCGTCGAGCCCGATCAGACGCGACGCGATCATGCCAAAGGTGTGAAGGCATATGCGGACGTTCCCTGGATGACCGAGCAACAGCTGTTCAACACTCCGGGGCTGGCATGCGTCGCGGTTGAAACCGAGATTGGGCAACTCGTGCCGACCGCGCAGCGTTGTGTCGACGCTGGAATGCACGTTCACTTGGACAAACCGGCCGGGGAATCGTTGGCTGCCTTTCGTCGACTGCACTCAGCGGCAACGGAGCAGAATCGCTGCATCCAAATGGGTTACATGTTCCGCTACAACCCAGCTTTTGTGCTGACCAAGCGTGCCGTCGCCGCAGGTTGGCTGGGCTCGGTTTTTGAGGCTCACGGTGTGATCAGCAAGAAGGTCAACCAGGCTGCCCGCAAGCAGTTACAGCAGAATCCCGGAGGAACGATGTTCGAGCTTGGCTGCCACTTGATCGACGCTTTGATTTGGATCGCCGGCGAGCCGCAGAAGATCACCTCGTATGCTCGTCAGACGCTTGACGATGATTTGATCGACAACATGTTGGCGGTCTTCGAGTATCCACAAGCGACGGCAACGATCCGCACGAGCGTGGTGGAACCGTTTGGTTTTCGCCGTCGCCAGTTCTCGGTGGTTGGTACCGAAGGAGTCGCCGAGATTCGCCCGCTCGAGCCGCCGCACATGGAACTCTCGCTGGAACAGCCGCACGGTGAGTGGAAACGCGGCACCAACACGCCCGAGTTCCCCGAGCAGCGCGGGCGTTACGATGGAGATCTGTTGGATCTGGCAGCCGTCATCCGCGGGGACAAACAGTTGGAGTGGAACGCCAGGCACGATCTAGCGACTCACCAGGCGATCCTGCGAGCCAGCGGGCTTGGTCTTTCGTAGGTTCGGGTCTCCTGAGGCGACCCTGGCAAAATCAAAATGACGGGTCACAAGATGACGGGTCAGGAGACCCATCCTACGCGCGCAGTTGGCCGTGCTCATTGACTTGCCACATTTCCCGGCTCTTCAGATCCATGGCCGTGAGCCAACCACCGCCGTAGCAAAACGTGTCCAAGCAGATGATGTGGCCGGCATCCAGGATCTCGCCATCCTTGTGAGCCGTGTGACCCACCACCGCCGTCTTGCCGCTTTGATGCGGTCCGGGAATGCCTTCGTTGAGGTGATACCAGCGAAGCATCTCGGTGGACTGATGCTCCAGCGGGATTTCTGGGTCGTAGGCGGCGTGCGTGAAGAAATAGTCATCAAAGACGTAGTAGTCGCCCAATGACTCGAAGAACCGCTCGTGCTCGGGGGGCAAGAAACCCAAATCGCCATCGAACCCATAGCTATCCAGGGTGTCGACGCCACCGAACCTCAGCCACTCATGGGGGGGTGACCCATGCAGGATCACGTCCAGCATCATTTCCTCGTGGTTGCCCAGAATTCCCACCAGCCGGGTTCTTCTGCCCAGTTCTACGAGCGATTCCACCACCCCTCTCGAGTCGGGGCCGCGGTCGACATAGTCGCCCAGGGTCACAATGGTGTCCGTGAGCCCTGGATTCACTGCTTCGAGCAATGCGTCCAGAGCCGTTTTGCATCCGTGGATGTCGCCAATCGCGATGAGTCGATCGCTCACTGAAAAACCGTAAAAACAAGGGAAAAAGACCGGAGAACCATTACAGATCGCGGCGTCCAACTCAAGGGTGGTGTTGGCTGGTCGATACCCAGATTCCAGAAAACTATCAGCTCCCAGACACCAAAATTAGGTACAGGGGCGACGCTTCACCGTTCTATCTAGGACTGCAAATACGGGTCTCTTGTCCGCATCGAACTGCCTTTCACGTTGCAAGTTTGTTGTGGGTGGGCGAAACTGTCTATGCGTCGGTCGAAATTCGCCGATTGCGTGAATCTCTCTGCCGGCACTGTCAGCACCGATTTGCCCCGGTCACCGCTGATCGATCGAGTCGATTGGGCTCGATCAATGAGTGCTTTCAAATCACACCTCTGGAAAATCATAGTGGTCTCATCTCATCCCCCAGACCAGCCGATGCCAGAAACCGAGTTGGATGCTTGGAGTGAAGAGGAACTGGAGGAAGAACCGGTTCTGCAGTCGGATGAATCGACCGCGCTGTTTGGCAGCATGATTGTTCACCTGATCATCATCTTGGCGTTGGCACTGGCACCGCTTCGCGTCAATCTTGACGAGGAAGCGGTGGTGATCGTTTCGCCACCGACGACGCAGCAAGAGCAGATCGAGATCATCGAAGAGGTCACGTACAGCGCGGTGCCTGCTGAGACCGTTGGTGCCAACAGCGAAGCAGAATCGGAAATGGCCGAGGCGTCGGCGGAGATGTTCAACGAAGTCGCAGAGATTCCCAGTCCCATTGAAATGGAGAAGTCTGAGTTTGGCCAATACATGGTCAATAATATCTTCTCTCAACCGTCAGCGCCAATGGATCGCTTGAAGAATCAAAAGGGCCATGTGGGACAAAATGAGAAAGGTGCGGCGGGCGCCGTTGATCGATTGACGTTCGAGATTCTGCAATCGCTGGAAGAGCGGCCGACCTTGGTCGTCTGGTTGTTTGATCAGAGCGGTTCGTTGCATCGACAACGTCGCGAGATCCGCGATCGCTTTGATCGCATTTACACCGAATTGGGAATCGTCAGCAAAGCCGAGCAGGAACAGAAGGGTCCGAAGAGAATGGATCACTCTGCGCCCTTGTTGACATCCATTATCGGGTTTGGCGGTAACGTCACGTTGTATACCGAAACGCCGACCCAGGATGTGGCTGAGATCAAATCGATCGTGGACAACATCCAAGTCGACTCGTCCGGTGTCGAAAAGGTCTTTACCGCCATCACATCGGCAACCGACCAATACAAAACCCTTCGCCGCAGCCGCGGTGGCAACGGACCGCAGAGAAACGTCTTGTTCGTGGTGGTCACGGATGAGCGCGGCGACGACGAAAATCAATTGGAAGCGTCGATCAAGTCTTGTCGTCAGTGGGGAATTCCCGTTTATGTGATCGGCGTGCCCGCACCGTTTGGCCGCAAGCACACGATGGTCAAGTATGTTGATCCGGATCCCAAATACGACCAATCGCCGCAATGGGCACAAGTCGACCAAGGTCCCGAATCGTTCTTGCCCGAGCGAGTCAACGTTGGCTTCACCGGTAACTTCCAGGAGGAGCCGGTCATCGACAGCGGTTTTGGACCTTATTCGTTGACCAGGCTGTGTTACGAAACCGGTGGAATCTATTTCACCGTCCACCCCAACCGTAACGTGAATCGCGCCGTCAAACGCAATGAGGTCGAAGCGTACGCGTCGGACTTGCAGTACTTCTTTGATCCGTTGATCATGTCGCGTTACCGACCTGATTATCTCTCTCAGGAGGACTACGTGCAAAAAGTCAAAGCGAGTCCGCTGCGAAAGGCGTTGGTCACGGCGGCTCAGATGCGTCCGGCGACCGGAATTTCACGTCCGCGAACGAGGTTCGTGCAACTGGACGTTGCCCGCTTGGCCGGCGAGCTGACGATTGCACAGCAGGATGCCGCCAAGCTGGAGCCGACGCTGGTCAGAATGGCTGCGACGCTGGAACCGGGGATGAAATTCCGGGAGTCGGAGGACAGCGCTCGGTGGCGTGCCGGATTTGACTTGGCCATGGGCCGGGTGCTCGCGCAAAAAGTCCGAACGGAAACTTACAATGCGATGCTGGCCAAAGCCAAACGCGGGATGAAGTTCGAGAAGGAAAAGAACAACACTTGGATTCTTCAGCCCAGTGACGAGATTAGCGTTGGCAGCAAATGGCAGCGTGAAGCCGAAACGGCCAAGATGTTGTTGGAGTCGGTCGTCAAAGATCATGACGGGACGCCCTGGAGTCTGCTGGCCAAGCAAGAACTTGAAGTGCCATTGGGTTGGACTTGGGTTGAAGATTTTACCGACATGAGCCCGCGGCCGAATCGTCCGGGCAACAATAACAACAACCCGCCCCCGCCCAGTGATGACAAGAAACGGATGCTCAATAAAGCACCCAAGCGTCCCGTGCCAAAGCTGTAGCTGGGGACGAAGGGGTTTCACAACAAATCCGTGCACGACCTCCTAGTGCTTTGTCACAGCTTAAAAGTGGCGTAAGCTTGCAGCTTGCGAATTCCGTACGAAAACAAATGGCAAGCAGGATGCTTACCCCACTTTTTAGCTGTGACAAAGCACTAGGGGAGCGTTGGGTAAACCACTTCCTCGGATTCGACATCGACGGACACGGGCAGCTGGTACTCGGCTGGGTCACCGCCGGCGATGCGAATGTCTTCCAACGCGTACTGATAGTTTTTTTTCCAGTCCACGTAGCCGACGCGATTGGTCCACAGGGGGTTCTTGTGGTGTTGCAGCGCCAAGCTGGCGTAGTCATGCCAATGGCGGGCGGCGTCCACCAAATGGTCGATGGCAAGCCGTTGGGCTTCCACGTCCCCTGACTCACGGAAAACGGCCAGCTGTGTTGAGCCGCGAATTTTGTCGGCGTAATACAGACCGAGGTTTCCGACGATCTGAATGTCGGTCAAGGTGCGACGCAGTTCGCCGTGCTCATCCGAAGGCAATGTTTTCAGATCTGCCAACGCTTTCTGTGCATGCTGTTCCAGACGATCGGCGGTCTGCAACGGTGACTGCTTGCCGGACTCATCGGCTTTGCCGGGATGCTTGGCAAATTCAGGAATCGACTGACAGTTGCTCTCCGGATGCGGCGGCAGATTGATGAAACGGTTCACGTCGTGGAAGCCGGTTTCGTTTTGCGCAAACTTAGCTTGGCTCTCACAGCCCTCGATGTACCACTGAAAATCGAGTGCTCCCCAGTGAAAGCCGGTGGTGATCGGATAGATCATCGACGCGTTCTGCCAGGCATCGAACAAGTCGTTCAGCTGCTTCCGGTGACAACGAGAAGCGATTCGCCACGATCGCCCTCAACCGCTCGTTCGTCAGATTTTCGTTGTAGCCCAAGCGTCCCCACAGCATCCACTGGTACCAGTGTTTCTTGACCTCCAGCTCGTCGTTGGCCATGGGCGTCGCGCTGCAGAAATTCCCGCCCCCAAATGTACTGGTCCGAACCGTAGTAGTATCCTTGCGAGACCTCGCGACGGGATGTTCTGGACGAACTGACGCACGAAATCGGGAGCGCCCCAGCGGAAGTAGTAGACATCGTCGTTGCGAAGCGTCCAGATCGTTTTCAAGTCGCCCAGGTCTTTGACAAAGCCGGATGGTACGGCTGCTTTGTGGCGCTGTAGACGTGAGCCTTCGCGTACTTGAAGCTGAAGATGAAGTCGATGTTGGGGGCGTCGACGAGCGGTTGGAAGGTCTTCGCGATTTCGCTCGCCTTGGCCTGATGCTGCCGATGAATGAAGGTGATTTTTCGCTGCGGTTGTTGCTCTGCGGCGTCGAGGACACCTTGACCATAGGTCGCCATGGCCCAGTCTTCCTTGGCCTGGAAATCGGCACCCTTCATGTTTTCTCCCGTCGTCAGTCCGATTCCCGCCAGGTCCGGGTAAGTCAGAAACGTTTGCCGCACACTGTGGCGGAAGTAATCGATCGTCGTCTGGTTTCGATAATCGTCGGTGATACCGTATTTTCCACCGGTCCCGTCGGTGAAAATGTTCCACGTGACAATGTAAAAATCGACGTTTCGCGATTTGCCGTACGCCATGACCCGACGCCAGAAGTCAATCTTTTCGTCGATCGTCATCTTACGAACGACTTCCACGTCCTGCAGAATCTCGTCGGTGACAAATCCAAGCCCGTTCAAGGAATAGTTTTCTTGCCACTGCACCTTCGATCGCCACACGTCGTCCAGGGCGACGTCGGGGTACTGGGGTACCTTGACCAGCGAAGGAAAGGGATGCAGATTCCAGAGCGAAACGAAGTTGTAGCGGTACCGGGCCAGCGTATCGATGTATTCCGTCCAGAACTCGAAAGTTCCACATCTCGGGGATGTTGACTTGCGCGGCGTCGCAAACATCCGTGTAGCTGGGGGTGCGAACATCCAGAGGGATATTGAACTTCGTGCCCCGCATTCGCATGTTGGGATTCTGTGCATCATTCTTCACCTTTTCGATGCCGAGCGTTGCAATGATCTCGGCAACTTCGAGCCCGCCATACAACAGCCCCGCCGGGTCGATCGCTTGCACATCGATCTCTCTGACGCCGTCGCGTTGGGACGTTTGGATGCGAAAGCCCTCGGCCTGTATGGGGGCTGCGTCGTCAGTGGCGACGATCCGCAAGCGGATCATCCATTCGCCGTCCGGTTTCCTGCTCGCCACCGCCGATCGAATCTCAGCGGCTCCAAACTCCGCCTGAGGGCTGTGATCGATTTTCAATGTAACTCCCGCTTGCAGTTGCGATGACAGCAGGCAGAGGAGCGCCAGCATCGCAATCGTTTTGCAATAAGTTGACCAGCAAGTGCCGAATGAGGGGAGTGTTGGAAACACGGCGACCTTTCAGTGTTGGCGAATCGGGATGCGATCCGCGGAACCCGGATCTTGGCAAGATGCCAACAATATTAATACACGGCAGTCGTCCGTTGCACCCAACCGAAAGCGATCGGGAGCCGGGCTTGGAAAATGCGAGTTTCACGGCGTTGCGGTTCGCCAGCGGAAACAAAAAGTAGCCGTCACGCTCCGCCGTGACGATGCCCGACCGAGTGGCGAACCATCAGATTTTTTTGTGTCGAACAGATCGCTTGGTCGCGGTCCAGCTACGATCCACCGTGATTTCCCTGGAAAACGCTTCGGTCGCACCTACATCTCGACGGAGCGAGCTGGCGACTTTGTAAACCGCGATATGCACCCGACGGCTGTCAAAACGGAGTTCTTGCCTTTCGCCTGTCCCCCTGTTTTTGCTATTCCGCGTGCAATCGGATGTTTCCTTCCAGCAAAGCGGAATGCACAGATGTCGGTCGGGCCAAATCTTCGTTTGCTTTTGATTCTCACCACCGTGACCGTCGGCGCGGCGTTCTCAGCCGACGTCAACGGGGACACTCCAGGCTTTCTGAAAATCTTTAAACCAGCACCCACCGTGGGTGCTGCCGGTTCCGCGATGCTGTCGGAGGAAGACGGACCCTGGATGATCCTGTGGCACACATTCGTTGGCGAAGACTCCAAAAGCCGAGCCGAAAGATTGACGGCCGAGATCAGACGCGAATTGCGGATGCCGGCTTACATTTACAACGAAAAATTCGATTTCACAGGGAATCCAGGTGTCGGCTCCACTCGTCTTCGCTATGCAAACCAATATGAATACGAAGCCTATGCCGTGTTGGTGGGCGAGTACGACAGCGTCCGGCACCCAAATATCAACCGCGACCTGAAAAAGTTAAAAACCGCGACGCTACCAGTCTTTGAAGATGCTGATATTTCCCAGGAAACGGACTTGAGATCGCCGATCACCACCGTCAAGGCGGTCCATCAAAAGCTGCTGGAGAAAGTCAGTGGCGGGAAAAAAAAGACACCTATGTCGAATGCGTTCGTCACGCGCAATCCAATGCTGCCTGACGAATACTTTGATGCCCCGGATCTCGATTCGTTTGTCCAGCAGTTGAATGAAGACAAAAAGTTCAGCCTGTTGGAATGCGAAGGAAAGTACACCGTGGTGGTGCGAACGTTCGAGGGATTCGGAACGATTGTCGACGGTCGCAAGGAAAAGAAGTTTGTGCCCAGCATGAAGCGTCTGGATCGGTTCGCCGAGGACGCGGGGAAAATGGTCACCGAGCTTCGCAAGCAGGGCGAAGAGGCCTACCAGTTCCATGACCGCTACCGCTCGCTGGTCACCATTGGTAGTTTTGACACACTCGGACGCCAATTACCGGGTGGTCGATTCGAGTATGCACCGGAGATTCGACGGGTGATGCAAAAGTACAGCGCGTTGAATTCGCGTAACGCTCAAGCCGGCAACAGCCAGACGGGGTTCGCTGCCAATCACGTGGCCATGATTCCGTTCGACGTGCAACCCAAGCCGATTTCCGTACCAAAACTTTCCAAACGCAGCCTTTACAGCGCCGCATTCCGCACACGTTAATCACGCCGATCGAGATGTTTGATCTTGTCCTGGGAACAAACAACGCCAAGAAACTGATCGAGTTTCGATTGTTGCTGCCCGCTGACAAGATTCAGTTGACGACGCTCGCGGAGATCCCCGCTTCGATCGACGTTGAGGAAACGGGCAAGACATTCGCTGAAAACGCAGCGTTGAAAGCAACGGTCCAAGCAACGCATCTTTCACGCTGGGTGTTGGCCGAAGACAGCGGCCTGAGCGTCGACGCCCTGGACGGAGCTCCCGGGGTTTACTCGGCACGATTTGCCGGCGCACATGGCAACGACGAGGCCAACAACGATAAGTTGTTGTCCGAATTGGCGGACGTGCCGGACGAGCGACGCGGAGCCCAGTATAGCTGCTTCTTTTGTCTTTCCGATCCCGACGGCCAGGTTCATTTGGAGACCAACGGTTTTTGCCGAGGTCGTATTCGTCACGAGCGATCTGGGACGGCAGGATTTGGATACGACCCACTGTTCGAGATTCCAGAGTACCATCGGACGTTCGCGGAGCTGGATTTGACGGTCAAGCGTGCCATCAGCCACCGCTCACGAGCACTCCGGAAACTGATTCCAAAACTGCTGCGACTGATCGCCCTGCCAGGATAACCATCTATGATAAGCGTCGAGGAAAATTCCATCTGCAACCGATGCGCAGAAAACAAATGACCGTAGGAACGAACCAATGCTTCGCAGTTTATTCGTGACCACCTTGGCTCTCGCGTTCATGCCGGGAGCAAACAATTTAGATGCCGGCAAGTACAACTCGAAGTTGAACATTGACGACGAAGCGCCGGCTTGGAGTGAGTTGCCGGGTGTGGACGACGCCAAGCACTCCTTGGACGACTGGAAAGACAAGCAGGCCGTCGTGGTCGTCTTCACTTGCAACAGTTGTCCCTACGCCGTGGATATCGAGGATCGCCTGATCTCGCTGCACAAAAAGTACGTTGACAAGAGCGTCGCATTGGTTGCGATCAACGTAAACAAGGTCGACGAAGATGCTCTGCCCGCGATGAAGAAGAAGGCGGCCGCAAAGGGATTTCCCTTCGTCTATTTGTACGATGAATCACAAGCGATCGCCCGCGAGTTTGGCGCGATTTACACACCCGAGTTCTTTGTGCTGAACCAAGATCGCAAGGTCGTTTACATGGGCGCGATGGATGATAGCCCCGACGGCAAACGCGTTGGCAAGCGATACGTTGAAGATGCGATCGATGCCACGTTGTCCGGCGGAACACCCGTCGTGGCAGAGACGCCGGCGATCGGATGCCGCGTGCGTTACGAGCGAACGAGGCGGAGGGGGCGGAGGCAATAACGGGCAGGAAATCGCTTACCCCCTGCTGATCTGGCGCCCCTCGCCCCGCTCAGACTTTCCGGCTTTCGGACAATTCCTGGGCTGACAAATCGTGCAGGTTCATTTCCAGGTAATGCTCAAGTGGGAATCGAAACCGCCATCGTTACGTCAGCCTTGCCGTGACCGTTGAATCGCTCACGCATCGCGGTAAAAGGTAACTTTGTATTTCCTGCCTTTTTGTGGAATATTGCGATGCACGATGTCGGAAAGCGTGTTCGTGTTCTGAATGATGTCTAAGCCTGTCGGGGTGAAGGTGTTCTTGTTGAAGATCAATTCCGCCAACAAGGGATTGGTGAAGGCCTGCGAGAAGGCGTCGATTCCCACCATTCTCCCGATCAACGCAGGTAGAGCCGAATTCGGACGCCCGTCCTCGGCAAACAGCCCGACGAAAAACTCGATCTTGTCGACATGCCCGTATAGCTGCCTCAGCTTGTCTTGGGCGTATTTGTCGCCGGTAATCTGATCGAAGTCGGTAACGCGCGGGAATCCGCACATTTCGCGGTAGTCGTTGTAGCTGCACAGTTGAGCTTCACGACCGAGCGCGATGCTCATCAACTCGACCGGAATCAAAAACTCCGGCGTGTTGAAGAGCCCAATCCGGCAGGCCGGCTGCGACGACGTCTCCTCGAACAACTCGCCCAACCCCTTTTGAATGACCATCTCGTTGTTCCACAGGCTGTCGGTCATCGCGATCGTCTTGCCGTCATAGTCAAACTTGTCGGGCAGGGCACTGTGCCAGCGGTACACCAAACTGAATTCCTGCGGCATCCAATTCTCGCGATACCACTTTGGATTTTTGAACGCGGGAGGGTCAACAATGAAATGGAAGTGGTACGGAGTGATGTGGTTGATGTACTCTTCGACCACAATCTTCAAGATCAACACGATCAAGATATTTCGGGCCGTCTGAAAGATCCGCTCGTCGACGTATTTGTCCGGATCGTTTCGCCACTCCGGATGGGAATCTTTCCATTCTGCCGAAGGTTGATTCCAATCGGGATGCATTTGTTCCCAGTTGTCGGTCGGCGCATTTTTGGGGAGCGTTTCCCATTCCTTCCTCCACTGTGCGGAGTATTCCTTCGCTAGAATATCGCAAATTCGATTGTGCTCCCGGAACCAAAGTACGTTGAACATGACGTAGCCGATTTGGACGTTGGCACGTTCCACACCCATCGCGAACATCTTCGCTTTCTTTTCCGCAGACTGCCGCTGCTCCTGGCGCAGTGGAGAATAGAGTCCCTGGAATTCCGGTTTGATGACATCCTTGGGATCGCCTTCGTTCTCCGAGTATTCGTATGTTTTTTCGTAAAAGAACAGTGGATACTCTTCCCCGTTGAGGATCTGGCTTTTTAGCTTGCCGCCCACTTTGGATCGCAGTAGCTCGGTCGCCTTTTTATTCAAACCGTAGACGTTGCACAAATCGACCTGATGATTGGACGTGTTCTTCAATCGTTGATCATGATCGGTCCGCAGAAAGCTGTCGGTGAACCACTGGACCCAATAAGGAAACAGCATCGTCGACTTGTCTGACTCGATCGATTTACCATCCCGCTTATGAAACAATTCGGCAAGCGGGTTCTGCTCGAAATCGAGATGATTTGGTGGGAAGGTGGACAGATCGAGCTTGGGCAGGTTTCCTTCCCTGTAAAATTCCGGATCCGGCGGCAGATGCCTTCCGCTCCATGTTTTCGTCGTCAATGACTCCCAAGAAGTAAACGGACCCCATGTGCTGAACGGGTAAGGGCGCGTTGGGACTTTCAGAATCGCGCTATCGATCAGTTTCTTGTTGATCCATCGATTCAGCGGGTCAATACGCTCGGCAAGACGCCATAGACTCTTGAAGTGCGTCAGAACGAAGGTCTGAAGCTTGTTACCGAATCCGTCTCGGGATCTGTCTCGTTTGTCATTGGCCATGATTGGGTCCACTCCCCGTGTGTGATGCCTATGAACGACTGTGCCGCGAAAATTTTGAAGTGCGTTCCCTTTGCTTCGTCACAATCCGTTTCGGTCCACTTGGCATTGTAGCACGGGTAGGTGGGCCGTTTGTTGCTCTCCAGGCCGGGTCCCGTTTCGGTGGTTCGGTGGCGTAAGCTTCCAGCTTGCGAATTCCGAACGAAAACGAATGGCAAGCAGGATGCTTACCCCACTCTTTCGCAGCTACAAAGCAATAAGCGCTTTTTAACTTGCACCACCGTCGTCGTCGCGCTCGAGCGCGACGGATCAAGCGCCGGATTGACCGTAAGACACGCGAGATTTGCCTGCCGCTTCGCGCCGGTCGACCACCGCCAAAATCGGCTGCCGAGGAGACAACCAATTCTTGACGCTGATCCTCGTGGGGTTGAATGCGCAGGCGGTTGGCAAAATTCTCAAGCCGCTCTTCAAACGGGGGCGATTCGGCGATCACCGCGAACTGGCGTGTGTCGTCGAAGTCACATTCATTGGCAACGATCCTTAGCTCGCGCCATGCTGATAGTCGGCGGAGCGTTCGCACCACGTCTCGCCGCACGCGTTGATCCGCGTCCTCGTACCTCGAGAAGACCGCCTTGGTAGCAGCATGTACACGACCGCGACGTACGATGAACAAAATCAGACGCACACTGATGGGATCGCTTTTCCGCTTCCATTTCCAAATCTTTTGTTGCGGAGCAACTCGGCAGCACAGACTTATCGCCTTGTCCGATTACGACAACAACAATCCGTTGTTGTCGTCGCTGTTTTCTTCCCACTCGCGGCGTACTTCGCGCAGTCCATAGGCGCACAATTCGTACTGCTCGCTAAGTTGCTGCAACAAATCACAGGACGGTCGATCTTCGCCACCTTCGATTTCCGCGGCGATCGCGTATGCCCGCTTGCCTTGCCGGCAATAATCCAGGAACCCGTCGGAGGCGCTGGACGATTGAATGGTCCGCAAACTCTCCGGGTACATGCCGGTCCAAAACAAGGTAAAGTCGCCGATGTGCCGATGAACCTCGCGCCGAGCAATCCCGATTCTTTTTTCGGCTTCGCACAGCATCTGAAAGACTTCGGTTGCCGGACGACCGTTGCTGCGGCGAACGCGATGCAGCGAGTCGACCCGCACAAAACGCAACAGCATGTCACTCAAGTAATCAACAAGCTGAACGTCGGCCACACCGAGCTTGGATTGAAAGATAAACTCGCTTAGACCACCTAGAAATCGATCGAGCGCCCCCAACTGCGGGACGTCATCGAATGCGTGGTCTCGATTTGGTTCTGACACCATCATTGACCCTCGGGCGATATCAAGGGGAACGGGCGCAACGCCTGAAGTCAACATTTAGGTAGGTGTTGAACTTCGTGTCAAGACAGATCTGGTGCCGCGGTCGCCCCATTATAATTACGAATTGCAATGTCCAAGGGTTCAAAGGGGAAAAACCGCAATCAGGAACGCAAACGTAATCTTTGGCCCGCTTTGTCCGCCCCAAGGGCCCGCTGGCAAGCTCGCTTCGTTTGGCCTGGGCGATGCAAATGGCCGCCCCTTCGGGGCTTTCGAAGCCGGACGCCATGCAAATGGCCGCCGCTTTGCTGCTCAAGCGGCGTAAAAGATCAGGTGTTGACCTCGATCAGCAAATTGTCGATCAGACGCGTCGATCCCACGTAGGCAGCGATCAAGGCAATCGCGCTGCCATGGACGAGATCGATGGGGGACAAGGATTCGCTGTTGACGATCGTCGCGTAGTCGATCTTGTCGACGCCTGAGTACTGCTGTCCAACCGCGGTCAGTACTTTTCTCATCTCGGTGTTCAACTGCTCGACATCGCGGAGTCCCTGGTGCACAAGCTGTTGAGCGTGCGTCAGCGCCCGGTACAGCAACAACGATCGTTGGCGATCACTTTCGCTCAGATACCGATTGCGGCTGCTCATCGCCAAGCCGTCTTCTTCTCGCACCGTCGGACAGGCGACGACTTGAATCGGCACATTCAGATCCCGAGCCATTGCCTCAATCACTTTCAACTGCTGATAGTCCTTACGGCCAAAAAACGCGTGCGAGGCAGGCAAGATTTGAAACAGTTTCATCACGATGGTGGTCACACCGCGAAAATGGTCGGGCCGACAAACTCCTTCCAATGGTTTGGCGACCTCGGCCGGTTCCACAAACGTGCTGAAACCCGACGGATACATCGCGTCGTTGTCCGGCACCAAGACTGCCGTGACGCGCTCCGACTCCAGTTGTTCGCAGTCCCTAGCGAGCGTTCGTGGGTACCGGTCCAAATCTTCGTGGGGGCTGAACTGGGTCGGGTTCACGAAGATCGTTGCCACGGTCACGTCACAAGTCTCGGCACTGAGCCGTGCCAACGACAGGTGGCCTTCGTGCAGCGCCCCCATCGTTGGGACCATGCCGACCGTGCGACCGGCAGCGCGATGCCGGGTGACGAACTGGTGGGCATCGTGGAGCGAATGAAAGACTTGCATCAATGCGTTGGGCGCAAAGCGTCAGATCGATGTCGACGTGGCTTCGTCCAAGACGTGCTCACTGACAAAGATCGGCAGCGGCGGAGTAAAGGTGACGGCGACAGCGATCGCATCACTGGGTCGCGAATCGATCTCGATCAATTCACCGTCCTCTTTTCGCAAACGCAGGTGAGCGTAGTACGTATGCTCGCTCAGATCGCTGATCACGACACTATCAACTTTCGCACCCAGCGCTTCGGCAACGTGTACGATCAAATCATGTGTCAGCGGCCGTGGCGGCTGATACTCCACTTTCACGCGACGATCGATGTTGGTCGCCTCGAAGATCCCGATCAAAATCGGGAACTCGCGTTCTCCGTCAACTTCCTGAAGGTAGATGACTTGATTATCCGTGAGCTCGGAAATGATGATCCGAGCCAGCTGCATCTGAACGGGCATAGAGCGCGATTCTTGTACGAGCCGAGAAAGGAACGTTTGATGACATGCGATCGGCACGCCGACAAGTCCAGTATAACGTGACGGCGGCGCTGGAGAGACGTTCAGCTTCCAGCAGACACCGAATAATCAACCATCCGGCGGCCGCCTGGACGTTCCCTTGGGAACGATTATTGCTCAAGGCGGAAGATCGTGACTGCCAGCGGCGGCAAATCGACGAAAATGCTATCCGGGCGTCCATGGTGGCCTTGACCGGTGGAATTTCGGCCGGGGTAGTTGCCGACATTGCTGCCGCCATACGCCTCGCTGTCGCTGTTGAAAATTTCTTTCCAGTACCCACTGTTGGGCACACCCACCTGGTAGTTCTGACGCACCACCGGTGTAAAATTGCCGCAGACAAGAATTGGCGCTGCTCCCTCGAGACCTTTCCGCACGTACACCAGGGTGCTGTCTTGCTCATTCATGCAGTCGACCCACTCGAATCCGTCGCTGCTGAAATCCAGTTGATGCAAGGCGGGATTCTCGATCACCAACTTGTTCAGGTCGGCAACCAACTGCTGGACACCGCGGTGTGTATCGAAGTCCAGCAAGATCCAGTCGGGTCCGTCGTTGTGGTTCCACTCGTTCCACTGGGCCAGTTCACCACCCATGAACAAGAGTTTCTTGCCCGGGTGCGTCCACATATAGGAGTACAGCAGGCGGAGGTTGGCAAATTTTTGCCACATATCGCCCGGCATCTGGCTGATCAACGAGCCTTTGCCGTGCACGACCTCGTCGTGCGACAACGGCAACATGAAGTTTTCCGTAAAGGCATAGATCATGCTGAACGTCAGATCGTTCTGATGATGCTTTCGGTGGATCGGTTCACGCTGCATGTAGGTCAGCGTGTCATTCATCCAACCCATGTTCCACTTGTAGGTGAACCCAAGCCCGCCATCGTAGGTCGGTCGTGAGACGCCCGGCCATGCCGTCGACTCTTCGGCAGCGGTCACCACACCGGGATACTGTTCATGAACCGCGATGTTAAACTCACGCAAAAAGTCGATCGCTTCCAAGTTTTCGCGACCACCGTATTGATTCGGGATCCAGTCGTCACTCTCTCGGCTGTAATCCAGATACAGCATCGACGCGACCGCGTCGACGCGTAAACCATCGATATGGTATTTGTCCAACCAGAACAACGCGTTGGCGATCAAAAAGTTTCTAACTTCGTTACGACCGAAGTTAAAGATCATCGTTCCCCAATCGGGGTGTTCGCCTTGCCGCGGATCGGCATGCTCGTAAAGCGCCGAACCATCGAAACGATAAAGTCCATGCCCGTCTTTGGGAAAGTGTGCCGGCACCCAGTCGATCAAGACGC
The DNA here is from genome assembly GCA_963714715.1 of Pirellulaceae bacterium. Classification (GTDB taxonomy): domain Bacteria; phylum Planctomycetota; class Planctomycetia; order Pirellulales; family Pirellulaceae; genus JBFJVZ01. The sequence continues at coordinate 71,579 of CAVQPV010000036.1, forward strand.
CGATGCCGTTTTGGTGCATGTAGTCGACGAAGAACATGAAGTCCTCGGGTGACCCATGCCGGCTGGTCGGGGCAAAGTAGCCTACGGTTTGATAGCCCCAAGAACCTGTGAACGGATGCTCGCTGACCGGCATCAATTCAATGTGCGTGAAGTTCATACGGTGACAGTAGTCGACCAATCGTCTGGCCAGATCGCGATAGCCCAGCCAACCGTGGGTACGTCCGGGGCCTTTTTGCCAGCTGCCCAGGTGGACTTCATACACGTTCATCGGCGCGTGCATGGGATTCCATTCACGGCGCCGCCCCATCCAATCGTCGTCGCTCCAAGTATGTTGATTCAGATCCGCGACAACCGATGCGGTCAAAGGCGGCAATTCGGCTGCGAATCCCAGCGGGTCGCATTTGTCAACCCACTCGCCGTGTCCGGTCAGAATGCGAAACTTGTATTTGTTGCCGGCTTTGGCTCCCGGGACAAACAATTCCCAGATGCCCAGATGCGGATGAATGCGAGCAGTGTGTTGGCGGCCATCCCAACCGTTGAAATCACCAACGACCTGAACGGATCGCGCGTTCGGTGCCCAAACGGCGAAGTTGACACCGTCGACGCCATCGACGGTGCGAACTTGGGCACCGAGCCGATCATACAACTGATGATGTCGACCTTCGCCAATCAAGTAGCGATCAAAGTCGGTTAGAATCGAGGGGGCGGCGTACGGATCTTGCATGTCAGTTACTTCGCCATTCTTGTCAGCCATCTGGATGCGGTATCGTGAGCGGGCGGCGTCGACCGGCTGCCTATCTTCCTCACCGGCCTTGGGTACGTCGATGGTCAAGTCGCAAATCGCCTCGAAAAATCCTGCTGGGTGAATCCGTCGCATGGGACGCTTGATCCCGTTGGTGGGATCGATGATCCAAGCCGCCTGAGCTTCCGGCAGAAAACTGCGGACGGCCGTCGCCGCTTGTCCACGATAGTCAATCGGATGCGGCCCCAATACGCTAGATGGGTTCTCGTGGGTTCCGTCAATCAGTTGACTGACATCAGAAAGAGCGACTTGTGTGTGCATTTGTGATCCGCTAGGGGACAATAGGGGAATGAAGTAGGGTTTTTCTGGTCAGGATTGGTGGGTGCGGTTTTTAGACCGATCCCAATAAATCTTGTGCGGTAAATCGTCGTCGCGGGGGCGCGGCCGCAGCGGCATCGCCGCTCAACAGCCACCGCCGCAAGCGATCGGACGGCGCCGACTTGGGGCCGTTGACAATCGCCCTGCCGGTTTCGGGATCGATGTGCGGGGCATCCAGCCGCTGCCAAACGGAATTGGGCAGCCCGGAATCTGGCTGCCCGCCGCGATCCGCTGCCGCGGCTGCTTCCTCGTTTCCGGAACTGACCAATCGCGTGGAGATCAAGCAGGCTTCGACCCGGTGAATGCTCAGAGCACGATCGATCCGTCTCCATAGATCCGCGTGCTGGACGTCGACCCGGCGTCCAAAATTCTCCCAGACGAAACCGTTTTGCCGCCAGCGCGGCAGCGAGTCGGCGAGCGATCGAATTAAATAGCGATTGTTGCTAAGCAGCGTCACCGCGGCAGGTCCCTCAATCGACTCCAGCCCCCGGACGGCAGCCAGCAAGGTCAGCCGGTTCAGATCACCGACTTCGATGTCATCGGCGTCCAAGACGAGAGATCCATCGACGGTTTCCAGCGTGAAGCGCCAATAGCCGTCGGTGAATGTTGTCGAACGAGCTTCGCACACGAGCAGGTACTCGGAATGTTCTTGGTGATCGTCGGTGCGTACGGCAGCGGCATGATCGGCCGCGTCATCCGAAACAACCGATTCATTCGGTAAAGTTAACTTCACGTTGGGATCCAGCAGGATGGGTCAAAGCTTGCGATCGCAAGTCGTGGGAAGGTTCGATCCATCAACAATGGTCAGCGATCGTCATCTGGCGAGCACAGCGATCCCGACATAGACCCTGATCGGCAGAGTCTGCCGACATACCAAAGCTTGACCAAAAGAAAACGCCGACAGATTTTAACTGCCGGCGTCAAGAGAGTTTTAGTCGTCAGAATCCCAACGAGACTTACAGTGCTTCGGTGCCATCCAAGACTGTTAACTCTGCACCGTCAAGAAAACTGACCAGCGATTTTGCTCGATAAGGTTGTTGCAGTTTGCGAACGGCTTTGCTTTCGATTTGCCGAACTCGTTCGCGTGTTACTTGGAAAATCTTGCCGACTTCTTCCAACGTGTAGGTGTAGCCATCAGCTAATCCGTAACGAAGTCGCAAGATCTCGCGTTCGCGGTAGTTCAACGTCTCCATGGCAAGATCGATCTGCGCCTTCAAAGCCTCACGGTTGGTTTCCATCAACGGATCGTCATCCCGATGATCCTCCAGAAACTCACCAAAAACGCTATCTTCGTGGTCGCCGATCGGTTGATCGAGTGACAACGGATGGCGGCTCATCTTCAGAATCACGCGCGTGTCTTCGATCGACAATCCGCTTTTCGCACTGACCTCTTCGGCCGTGGGTTCACGTCCAACCTGTTGCACCAAATCCCGAGTGATCTGTCGGATCTTGTTCATCGTGTCGATCATGTGTACGGGAACGCGAATCGTGCGGCTTTGATCCGCGATCGCTCGTGTGATCGCTTGGCGAATCCACCACGTTGCATAGGTGCTGAATTTGTATCCGCGAGCGTGCTCGAACTTATCAACCGCTCGCATCAGTCCCGTGTTGCCTTCTTGAATCAGGTCCAAGAATGACAGCCCGCGATTGCGATACTTTTTGGCGATCGAAACAACCAACCGCAGGTTACCTGCCGAAAGAATACGTTTGGCCGCATCGTAGTCTTCGCGATATCGATCGCACTTTTCTACGCGCCGCTGAAGCGTCTTGGGTGCTTCGTAGGTCAATCGCATCAAGTAACGGAGTTCGCTCTTCAGTTCTTGAGCCGTGGGCATCCCGGGCAAGGTCAGTACTTCGGGATCCGCCAGCAGACCGCGAATCTCGACCATGCGATCGGAGGCACGCCTTAACTTTTCAAAGATCGTCTGCAATTTTCCTGTCCGCAGATTCATTTCTTCGATCAGACGCACCGCCTTGTTTCGGCGGATGACCAGGTTCTTCCATGCGGCGCGGCGTTGCCGTTCCGGGACTCGCTTATTGACCGCTGTCAAATAGTCGCCGCGGTTTTCACCAAGCAGGTATTTCAACGTGCGCACGTTGGGCACGATGCGCAGCATGATGGCCTTCTTTTCGGCTGCGTTCGTGACACTGACTTCGATCGTGCGGTCCAACCGCAGTTGTTTGTCTCGCACTTGCTCCAAAAGCTTGAGCGCACCTTGCAGTACAAAGTCGGTTGCCAGCACGCATTTGCGGTAACGTTCACGCGTCTTTTCAATTTGTTTGGCTGCTGCGACTTCCTGGTCACGAGTCAGCAAGGGGATCTGGCCCATCTGCATCAGATACATCCGCACGGGATCTTCGGTCGGGTCAGCGTCTGTCTCCGAGCGGCGTCCTCCCTCTCCGTCAATTTGCATGGGGTCATCGTCCATATCGTCGACGAATTGTTGACCCATCACACGAGTTCGTCGGCTGATCGACTCCTCGGCCCCATAGGCATCATCCTGAAGACTTCGGCGACTAAACTTCTTTCCCATCAATATCTCCTCGACAGCCGGTAAAGCACGTTCGGTTAAGTCGAGGAAATGCAAAGCAGGGCGAGTGCCGAGGCCCCAAGAAGGCAGCTGGTAAATCATTGCAAATCGTTGCCTGAGAAGAGTTTGCGAGAAAAGCAACGCAAATCGCCGCGCCGTCGATGATGCCAAAAACCGACATCGGGTGTTGCCTCAACGCAACATCGGTCGCGCTGGTGCAGTCTCGATCGGGGGCCAAGCATGTCTGGGGCGTTCACATTGTCACTGAACCGTAGGTTACGTTTGGCGCACTTCCGACTTTGTCAGCTCGGGTTTACACTTTGTCGCTCGGCTTGATCGGAAAGACCGAATTCAATTTTTCCGATGCGTGATGCCGTCAGACTTGCTCGGTCATGGCACCAACGGATGCGCAGACCGATTTGCACACCTCAACGAATGAAAAGTGAACGGGACCGGTGAGCCGCGAAGACGAATTTGCGTGGATTGATTCATCGCGTTTTCTTCGTGTCGAACAGGCTCGCGAGGATTTACAATCGATCTGGACATGCGGCGCGACCGACGATCTACTCGACAGCTTGCGAGCACAGTTGGTCGAGCGATTCGATGAATTGGATGACCTTGATGCCGTCGTCTCCAATCTCAGCCGGTTTGTCAGCGCAAGCCGCAATCCGGCGTCGCTATTGGCACTGTTCGAGCGAGACCAGGATGCGTTGCTTTCTCTGCTGCAAGTTTTCACCACCAGCCAGACTCTCGCCAATCGACTGATCAACGATCCGGAAAGTTTTGACTTGATGCGTGCCAGCGGAGGACAACCGGCGCCGCGAAAGTGTCTGGTCGATGAATTGGTCGCGGAGGTCCGCGGAATCGAGAAACCGAACCGGGCGACACTCGCGATTCGCAAGTTCGTCAGTCGCGAATTGATCCGTATTGCGTATGGCGAGTTTGTGCGCGAATTGTCGCCGGACAGCGTGGGACACCAACTTGCTTACGTCGCTGACGCGGTCTTGGAAGCGAGTTTGCAGTTCGTCAGCGACCGCCTGGCTCAGCGGCGCGGGCAGCCCACGCGAATTGACGGCCAGACTCCGGAAGTTGCCGTGGTCGCGCTGGGGCATTTGGGCGGCGAAGAATTGGGTTACGGAGCGCCGCTGGACGTCCTCTTCATGTACGACGCGATCGATGAAAAGAATCCCTCGCATCGCGAGTTTTATGAGAGTCTGGTTGCTGAACTTGTCGCACTGCTGAGCCCCGATGAATCAAACGCATTGGGCATCCAAGTCAAACTGTCACTCGGCGAGACGCTGGACAAGAACAGTACGGGTCCGCCTATTCGCAGTATCGATACGATCACGCGGTTGCTGGAGTCGCAGGGGCACACCTGGCAACGCATGGCGCTGGTCAAGGCACGCGTCGCCGCCGGTTCACAGCAGTTGGGGCAGCGGTTTGTGAAACGTATGGAACCGTGGATCTATCGACGTTTTCTGACTCGGAGCGATTTGATTGATATTCGCGCCTTGCGTCACAAACTGGAACGACGCGCTGAGTCGAAAATCGATGGTACCAGTAACGTCTTGAAGGATGCTGGAGGCCGCCGCGACATAGAACTGACGATCCAATTCCTGCAACTGTTGCATGGCGGCGACTTGGCGGAGGTCAGAATCGGTAACACGGCGTCCGCCATCGTTGCCTTGGAACGGGCTGGTTGTTTGACGCACCAGGAGGCAACCCTGCTGGCTGGGAACTACGCCCGCCTGTGTCGACTGCAACACCAACTGTCGGTGATGTTCGGAAAGTATACCGGGTCGTTACCAGATGACCCCGAGATGCATCAACGGTTGGCTTGGCAGTTGGGCGTGCGATCGGATGACCGTACCGGAGATTTGCCGCGATTGAAAAGACAGTTGCAGGAAGCATTCGAGGTCAATCGCAAAATGATCAACCACTTGATGCTGGAAGTGCCCGTCGAAGCGGACTCGCTGGACAACGAAGCACTGGAAACAGAGTTGATACTCGATCCCGATCCCGATGCCGAGTTGATCATCCGGGCGCTGACGCGTCACGGGTTATCGGATCCGATGCGAGCCATGGAAGACTTGATGGCGCTCAGCAGCGAATCCGTTTCGTTTTTGTCGCCACGCCGCTGTCGGCATTTTCTGGCCGCCATCGCACCGGCCTTGCTGGAAGCGGTATCGAAGACGCCAAATCCCGATTTAACGCTTCGCATCCTGGTTGCAGTGGCCGATTCGATCGGTGCCAAGGCGAGTTTGTGGGAACTGATGGGCGCCAATCAGCCCACTCTGGAACTGATGGTGCGTCTCTGCTCGTCCGCCCCCTACCTGAGCGGGATTTTGGTCAACAATCCGGGGATGATCGACGAGCTTGTCGATTCCTTGTTGATGAACCGTTTGCCGTCCGCGCAGCGATTAGACGCGCAGTCGCTGGAGCTTTGTCGCGGTGCGGCCGAGATCGATTTGATCTTACGCAACTTCAAAAATAGCGCCCATCTGATGATCGGCGTGCGCGAAATGCTCGGCAAGGAAAAGATCGAGTCGACTCACGCGTCGATCAGCGATACGGCCGAAGCCTGTGTGCGTCGGGTGATCGAATATGAACACGCGTTGTTGGCCGATCAATTTGGAGACCCTGTCGACCACGAAGGCCAGGGGGCGGAGTTCTTGCGCACTTGCCTTGGGAAAACTCGGTGGTCGCGAGCCGAACTACCACAGCGATCTGGATGTTATCTTTCTCTATTCCGCGGGCGGTGAAACCAGGCGTCGCATCGGCGGGCATCGAAGCACCACCACGAACCAGCTGTTTTTCAATCAATTGGCACAACGCGTCATTCAGCGAATCAATGCCCCCGAGCCCGGCGGCAGACTCTATCAACTCGATGGTCGGCTCAGGCCAACAGGCGATGAAGGCTTGATGGCCGTCACGATCGACGATTTCTTAAAGCGGTTTCAACAGGGCGTTGCGCCGCTGTGGCAGCGACTCGCACTTTGCAAAGCGCGTGCGATTTCGGGATCAAGACCGCTTCGCAAACGCACCGATCAGGCGATCTCGCACATCATTCGTGATACCGCTTGGCACCGCGGCATGGCCGGGGCAATCCGCGAGATGCGATATCGGGTCCAAGAAACCGCCACGGACCAGAATCTAAAACGCGGGTCGGGCGGGACCGTGGATGTCGAGGTTGTCGCCCAGATGTTGATGCTGAAACATGCTGCCCAGTCGCCCCAGATCTTGCTCCCCGGGACCACGGAGTCGTTGCAGGCAATCGCAAAAGCGGGACACTTGCCCGAGCAACAAGCTCTGGTGCTGGTCAACGGTTATTGCACGCTGCGTCGCGTCGAGGCCTATTTGCGACTGATGGACACACCGGCGCGTCATGAATTACCGACAGATGATGCTTCGCTGCGAAATCTAGCGTTCTTGATGAATGAGCCCGACCCGGCCATGATCATCACCCAGTGCCAGCAGGCACGACTGAACAATCGGCGAATCTTCGACCAGGTCTTTGATGCCGCCGCCGCCCCCACAGCCATCCAGGCTTAGCTCGATGTCCAGCAATAACCGAGACGGCTCAGGAGAGCCGTCCTACGAACCGACCGCAAAAGAAAACTCAGCACGTGACCCCAGCCAACTGCGATCACAGCGCTGGTTCGGGCCGGATGACGTGCGTTCTTTTGGACATCGATCGCGTTTAAAGGCGATGGGGTTTGACGACGTTGATTACGTCGACCGGCCGATCGTCGCGATTTTGAACACCTGGAGCGAGTTGAATACCTGCCACTCGCATTTTCGCAATCGCGCCGATGAAGTTCGCCGCGGCATTCTGCAAGCGGGCGGCTTCCCCGTCGAAGTGCCCGTGATGTCGTTGGGCGAGATGCTGATGAAGCCAACGACGATGCTGTATCGAAATCTGTTGGCAATGGAAGTGGAAGAAGTCCTGCGTTGTCACCCGATCGACGCCGCCGTCTTGATGGGTGGCTGCGACAAGACGGTCCCGGCCATGTTGATGGGGGCGATCAGCGCCGATATTCCCTCGATCTTCATGCCCGCCGGCCCGATGCTGAAAGCACGCTGGAAAGATGTCACGTTGGGCAGCGGCAGCGACGTTTGGAAGTATTGGGACGAGCGGATGGCGGGGAACCTTTGCGATCACGACTGGAAGGGAATCGAGAACTGTATCGGTCGCAGCGCCGGAACCTGCATGACGATGGGCACTGCCAGCACGATGGCCTGCGTGACGGAGGCTCTGGGGTTCTGTTTGCCGGGTGCCGCCAATATCCCCGCGGTGGTCGCAGAACACTCGCGGATGGCGACACAAACGGGCCGGCGAGCGGTGGCGATGGCTTGGGAGAACCTGAAGCCGTCGACGTTCATGACCGCCGATTCGATCGACAACGGCTTGATCGCTTCGCTCACGATCGGCGGCAGCACGAACGCGATTGTGCATTTGATCGCGATCGCCGGACGATTGGGACTTGAGTTGTCGCTGGAGCGATTTGATGAACTGTCGCGGACAACGCCGGTGTTGGGGGATATCCGTCCCGGCGGTCGCTATTTGATGGAAGATTTTTACGACGCCGGCGGTTTGCGGGCGCTGCTCAATCGCCTGACCGATCTATTGAACACCGACTGCAAAACGGTTGCCGGGACAACCCTGGGAGAACAGATCGCGGGTCACACGGTGATCGACGATCAGGTGATTCGCACTCGCGAGAATCCGGTCGCCGCGGCGGGCGGCACCTGTTTGCTGCGTGGCAACCTGGCGCCCAGCGGCTGCGTGATCAAATCAATCGCGGCCGATCCCAAGCTACTGGTTCATCGCGGTCCAGCGATCGTGTTTGACGATTACCCGGCAATGAAGCAGCGTATCAATGATCCCGATTTGGAGGTCACACAAGACAGTGTCTTGATCTTGCGCAGCGCCGGACCGCTGGGCGCACCTGGCTTTCCTGAATGGGGCATGCTGCCGATACCGCAAAAACTCTTGCAACAGGGCGTGCGCGACATGGTGCGATTGAGTGACGCGAGAATGAGTGGAACAAGCTACGGGACGTGCGTGCTGCACATCGCCCCGGAAAGCGCCGCAGGTGGGCCGCTGGCACTGGTTCAAGATGGCGACGAGATCGAGATCAATGTGCCCGAGCGTCTTATTCACTGGCACGTCAGCGACGAAGAAATCGAACGACGTCGAGTGAAAATGCCGCCCCTGAAACCGCTTCCCGAGCGAGGTTATGCCCGCATGTACGCCAAACATGTCAGCCAAGCCGACAAGGGATGTGACTTTGATTTTCTCGTTGGCCGCACGCCGGGAGCCGAACCGGGGATTTACTAACGCCTCCGCAATACCGCCATGAACACATCGCCCTTTGATCCTGCACATCTTCGTGAATCGGTATTCGCGGTACCGCCGCTGGCGCGGGACGCTGATTTGCAGATTTCCCCAAGCGAAAACGAAAAGCTCGTGCGCTTCTTGGAAGCGGGCGGGGTCCGTTCGATCTTGTACGGTGGCAACGCTGTCTTTTATCACACGCGGCTTTCCGAGTACGCTGGTCTGCTTCGCATGATTTCCGACGTCAGCAGTGACCAGACGGTGATCGTACCTTCGATCGGACCGTCATTCGGCGTAGCGATGGATCAGGTCGACGTCCTGCGTGATCATGCGTTCGGCACCGTCATGCTGCTGCCGTCGCGCGATGTGGTGGATGCGTCGGGCATTGCCACGGGCATCCGTCGGTTGGTCGACTCGTTGGGCAAACCGATCGTCCTGTATCTGAAGATCGATCGCTGGCTTGACCCAACCTTGATCAAGGCTCTCGATGCGGACGGCACGATCTCGTGGATCAAGTATGCGGTTGTTCGGGATGATCCGTCCGAGGATGACTATCTTCGCGAAGTGCTGGATGTTTTTCCGGCTCAGCGAGTGGTGAGCGGCATCGGCGAACAACCAGCCATCGTTCATCTTCGCGACTTCGGAGTCGCCGGCTTCACCAGCGGTTGTGTTTGTGTGGCGCCTGAACAATCGATGAAGATGATGCGGTCGATTCACGATGGCGACGATGAAACCGCGGAGCGGATTCGGGAGTGGTTTTTGCCGCTTGAGGAGCTAAGAAACGAAATCAGTCCGATTCGCGTGCTGCACCATGCCGTCGCCGAGGCGGGAGTGGCTGCAACGGGACCATTGATGCCATTTCTAAGTCAGTTGTCGACAAGCGATACCGAGCGCGTCGCGAAAGCTGTCTCGAAAATGCTTCGGCGGACGTAGTTGCTTTGAGCTCCAGCGAGTCAGTCGCAGCCCCAGGTGCGCTTCGATTCAAACCCTCTTCGCGTAGGCGCGGCATCCTGCCTTGTCATTACCCACATTTGTCGTCGCGTTACTGCTTCGCCATCACGGCTTTGCCTTAGTGAGCGACCGCGAAGCGGTCCAAGATATTAGCCGTAGGTCGCGCAGCGCACCTACGGATCGTGTTCAGATCCACCTGAGTCGACCCCGAAGGGCGTCGCAGATCGGTGCGGCAGCGGAGGTCTGCGACCCGCTTCGGGGTCGAAAACACGGAAAAGACATTGACCGTAGGTGCGCTACGCGACCTACGGCTAATGTCTGTGATCCTTTCAGGATCAAGGAAATGTGGGTAATGACAAGGCATCCTGCCGTGCCGGAAAGGAAATGCTGGCACGGCAGGATGCCGCGCCTACGAAGAATATCGGGAAAGAACGTCACCAAAATCCTTCACGGCGTTGGGTTACACCCACACTCGCTGACGCTCGGTCGGTTCACCCCAGGCTATCCGCTTTCGCCGCTCTGCGGCTATTCGATCCTCACTGGTGCTCGTCAGCCACGTCTGAAATTTTGTGTAACAGACCAATGCTCGAGGGAGAGTGAAATGCAGAAGTTGTTTCCGAAAAGTTCCTGAACGAAAGGCTGTACACCAACGACATCCCGCTCAAGCAGCCTTACGACCGTCGTGAATTCTGCGGCTGGCTGATTCGATTCGCTCGCGAACGTAGGCTTGCGGACCGATTTCGGTATCTTTGGCATCGCTGTACCACTGGCGGGTCTCGATCGCTTCCAGAATCTGATCGGCAATTTGAACCGCGCGTGCTCCTGCGTTGCCGTCAACGGTTGGCGAGACACCGGTCTGAATACTGATCACGAAATCGTGCAGCTCGTCCAAGATCGCGTTTCGCGGCTCCAATTCGATCGTTTCGCACTTCAATCGCGTGCTGAACAACTGTTCGGAATAGCCGAGTGGGTCATCGGTCTCCAGCGACAAATCGAAAGACCGATTGACGACGCTATCACAGGGCCGGACGACCGACAGAGACGGAGCACCGAAATTAATGTCGGCGAATCCTCCGGAACCAAAGACCTGCATGTTTCTCGCCGGCTCGGGACTGACCCGGGATGCTTTCAGGTTAGCAACCAATCCACATTCGAATTCCACTCTCGCTTCGGCCAAATCTTCGTGGTCGCTGATCACCGACAAGCCGCTGCCGGCGACGGACTTCATCGGGGCCTCGGTCATCGACAGCACCAGGTCGATATCGTGAATCATCAGATCCATGACGACGCCAACGTCCAAGCAACGGCCTGGAAATCGTGATGCGCGAACCGCTTCGATGTACTTGACGTCGACGCCGATCCCTTCCAGCGCAGCGAAGGCCGGGTTGAATCGTTCCACATGCCCGACTTGCAGAATCAGGCGTCGTGAGGCGGCCAACATCGACATCTGGCTGGCGTCGTGGCTGTTGGCGGCCAGCGGCTTTTCGACCAGCAGGTGTTTTCCTGCCCTCAGCAAGTCCTTGGCGATCTCGCAGTGCGCGTCCGTGGGCGCGGCGATGATGGCGGCGTCGATCGTCGGCAGCATCTTGCGGTAATCATCATAGATCGGCACAGCGAACAGCTCGGCAGCATTCGCTCGAGCGGCATCGACAGGATCGCTGATCCCCGTCAATTTTGCCCGCGACTTGACCCAGAAGCTTTGCGTGAATGCGGCCCAGGTGACCCGCTCCGATGACTCCAATATTCAGTTGGCTCATGCTGCTTTCTTCTTTCCTCTGCGGTCTTGTCCACGTCCATGGGCTCCACCGCAGGAGTGATCCAAACACTCAAACAGATGGGAGAGAACGGGACGAATTGGTCCTCGGTTGAACATTTCATTTCTCGCTGTTTCGACTCCGACGCGTGATCGATACAGCAGCTTGAACGCGTCGATCAACACACGAACGTCGTCTTCACTGTAGTCGTGTCGCTTCAATCCGATGACGTTCACGGCCCGCGGCTTGGTAGGCTGGCCATCGACAATCATGAACGGCGGAACATCATGAAGCACGCGGCTCATCGCGCTGACAAAACTCAGTTGTCCGATTGTGGCGAAATGCGAAACACCGACGCCACCGGCTAGCGTCACGTCGTTTCCCACGCGGACGTGTCCGCCCAGCATCCCGTTATTGGCGATCACGATGCGGTCGCCGACGACACAGTCGTGGGCAATGTGCGTGCCCGCCATGAAATAGTTGTTGTCGCCGACCCGCGTGACACCGTCTTCCTTTTCGGTCGCGCGGTTGACCGTGCAATGCTCACGAAAAACGTTGCCGTCTCCGATCACGACCTTGGTGGGTGTATCCGCGTAACTGGTATCTTGCGGGTGCGCCCCGATCACCGAACCGGGAAAGAAATGATTGTCTTCACCGATGCTGGTAACTCCCGAGATAATCACGTGGTCTTCGACAAGCGTTCCGTCCCCAATTTCAGCGTCGGGGCCAATGACACAGAAGTGCCCGATGCGGACGTTCTTGCCGAGCTGCGCTCTCGGATCGACAACGGCGGTTTGAGCGATTGTTACACCCATGGTCACTCCGGCTTTGCTATGGTGAAATCATTTGCATGTTGATTTGGCGAAAGGCTCAGGCGGCTTTTCTTGGCCGCGACCTCGTTTTGCTGGCCCGTTGTTTTGCGGCCAGGTCGAACAATTGTTGGGCCAGTTGGCCGTTCAACTGGTGGCCCCCGCGGGAGGAAATGATGTGGGCGATCAGGTCGACACCGACCAACGCCAAATCGCCGACCAAATCCAATGTTTTGTGTCTTGCGCACTCGTTCGGAAAGCGAAGCTGATTGTCGATCGGGCCGGCGTCGCCGAACACCAGCAAATCTTGGTTGGTCACGTGGGAGGCAACGCCCTTGCTGCGAAGCTGATCGGCTTGCTGTTTGGTCACGAAGGTGCGTGCCGGTGCGACTTCGCGAGCGAATCGAGCGGGCGTGCAGCGGAATGAATAAGTTTGCGACTTGATCGGCGTCGCGTCATCAAAACTCAGACGATATTCAAACGTCGTTCGTCCATCGCTGGCCGGACGGGCTTCGATCCAGCGATTCCCATTGGCGACGCGAATGGTTTGGCTCAGCAGCAGACGTTCTTTCGATTTCGCCTGGACAATCAGTCCACAGTGCTGGAGTGCTTCCACGTACGGCTGACTGCTTCCGTCCAGCCCCGGGAGTTCTTGGCCGTCGATTTCGACAGCACAATTGTCGATCTCCAGCGCCGCCAACGCAGCCATCAGATGTTCGACCATCTGAAAGCTGGCTTCGCCCGACTGCAAGTTCGTGCGGAGCGAGGCGTCACTGCGATTGGTCACCACCACCTCGCAAACAGGCTTGCCAGCCAAGTCACTGCGAATCAGCTGCACGCCCGTGCCGGCCGGTGCCGGCGAAATGACGACGTGAACCAGCCGTCCGGACCAGTAGCCTCGGCCGCTGACTTCGCAAGACGATGCGATCGTGTGTTCATTGCGTGATGCGTTCACGCCTCGGCCTCCTTGCCGACTGCCGCTCCATCCTTGAAGCAGCATGACGATTACCATGCGTCGGCAACGGACCTTCCGTTGCCGGTAACGCAACTATTTAACCCCCGAGTTTCGGGCAGCGATATTGGGGTTCATTTTGCGGTCCAAGTACTGCATCACGCCCTTGGTCATGTCCAGTGATTCGTCGTGATAGACGATGTTCTTCATCACACCGCGAATCACAGAATCACCTTTTTCCAAGTTCATGTCTTCGCTGTTGTAACGAAGCACCAAGTTGATCTTGTAGTACTGTGCCAGGTACTTGACCCCTTCGGCGATCTGCTGATAGTTCTCGAAATAGATCTTGGCTTCGGCATCGGCAAGTTCTTTACGCTTGCGTGCCATGTCCAGGCGAAGCTTCGACTCCATGCCGGCGACTTTTTCTTCCTGGGCAGCATATTCGGGCGAGCCGACTTTGTACTGCTTCAGTTGCTCCGCCGCTGTCTTCAGGGCCTCACGTTTGGTCTTCAATTCGGCATCATAGCTCTTCAAGTCGTTTTCGACTTTGCTAACTTGAGCCTTGATACCTTCGTGGTTTTTGAAGATGTAGGCGACATCGACGACCGCGACGCGGTGGGGCAATGTTTCCTGGGCCGACGCAATTGCGGGGGCCAAAATACTCAAACTACAGATGGCCAATGTGATGGCCGTTTTGCCAATCATTCGCACGTCCGCTCTCCTTGCGTTGTTGGTGCGTCAGTTCACCGACGATCGTGCAACTACTCGCTTGACAAGGCATCCTTTATCCTTGATCGAGACATTCACGTCGGTCGCCGAACAATGTCGGCATATCCGTTCGGTTGCGGATTGTGTCACCCCAACGCATGGACGTAAAGATTGAAAGTACCGGATAACAGGGCGGTGGAAAGTTTTTTTCGATTTTTTTCGCCGCGGGCCAATGCTCGGTTTTCGTAGGTCGGGTCTCCCGACCCGACTGCCAAAACGCTCAAAATGCCGGGTTGCGAGTGCTTTTCTTGACAGCGGCGGCGGCAGCAGGTAGCCCACGGCGCAAACCTTGGCTTGACCCACATCTTGCGGCGGGAATTGACCGCGAAGCGGTCGTAGATGGTAGCCGTAGGTCGAGCAGCGCACCTACGGTTGACGCACTTGCCGCTGTTCGAGGCATGGAAGGCATTGGCCATCACGGCTCAGCGGCGGTTCACCGTGCGACTCGATCCGCCAAAGCGGCCGGCTTCCAGCGCCGGCGAAGAAAATCAGCAAGCCCACGCCGATGCGCTGGAAGCCTCGACGCAATTATTGGGCATGCCGTGGGAACTGCTACACGACAACACCGGCTACCTGTTCCACGACGGCCACGGAGTTCGCGTGCGGAGGGCGTTGCCGGGACCCGATGTCGTGGCCGACATTCCCGACGCCATGCGGAAGCCGCCGTTGCGAGTGCTGGTGGTGTGTGCTCGACCGGAATCTGACGGCGTGCCCTACATCGATCATCGCGTCTCCGTGCGTCCGCTGGTCGAGGCGTTGAACGCGCTGGGTGATCTGTCCGAGTACGAACTGCTGACGCCTCCGACGTTTCCGGCCCTGCGTGAAGAACTGCGCGCGGCACTGCAACGCGGCCGGCCGTACCACATCGTGCATTTCGATGGGCACGGCGTGTACGACAAACGCCACGGCCTCGGTGGCCTTGTGTTCGAAAAGCCGTGGAAGCCAAGTCCAGCAGCGGCGCCAGCGAAAGACGCCGGTGACGCAATCGCGACACAGAAACGACCGCCGTCGTTTCGCTTCCGCCGCGAAGCCGAGATCGTCAACGCGATCAACCCGGGAGCGGAATTGCGCAACGCCGGTGTCGGGCTGTTCTTCCTGGAAGCGTGCCAGTCGGCGAAGTCCGAGGAGAACCCGGGAGCGTCGGTGGCGGGCCGGTTATTGCAGAGTGGCATTGCCTCGGTGGCCGCGATGAGCTGATGGCCAAGCAATCTCTTCGACACAACAAAATCGGATGGTACGCTCCCTGGTCGGGCATCGTCACGACGGAGCGTGACGGCTACTTTGGTCGCACGCCCAGCGTGACGTTCACGTCCAATGGCCTTCCGTCCCGGACGACTCGGATCTTCATGCTCTGACCGGGTGATCGGTTGCGCAATACCTCCAGCACCTCCGCCGACGTGCGAATCTTTTGTTTTCCCATCAGCTCCAGTTGATCGCCCGCCTTCAAACCGCCGACATCTGCCGGCCCGCCCTCGTTGACCCCTGACAGCACCACGTGTGCGCCGCGATCCGAGAGGGAAACTCCGATATACGCTGTCAGTTGACGCCGAATCCGCACCTTGTTCTCAGTCTCAGCGTACTTGGGCCGCTCGGCGCGCACCGCCAATCGGAGCGCCACATCGGCAACCATCTCCGTGATCCGTGCCGTGCCGGCAAAATCAATTTTGTCAGCATCGTCCGTGGGACGGTGATAGTCGTTGTGCAAACCGGTGAAGAAAAACAAGATCGGGATCCCAGCCTTGTAGAACGATTGGTGGTCGCTAGGCCCGTAACCGGTTTTGACTTTGAATAGTTTGAATTGATAGCGAGCGTTGGAGCGATCAATGATCTCGTCCAAAGCATCCGCCGAGCCGGTACCGTACAACGTCAATTCGTTATCACGAAGTCGACCGACCATGTCTAAATTGACCATCGCGGCTGTAGACTCGAGCGGAAAGCAAGGATCGTCGACATACTGCTTGCTGCCGATCAGCCCGCGTTCTTCGCCGGTGAACGCCACAAACACAATGCGTCGATGAGACGGATAGTCCTGCATCAAGTCCACCAACGTTCTCGCCGCTGCCAGCATCGTTGCTGTGCCGCTGGCATTGTCGTCGGCTCCGTTGTGAACGGCGATGGTGCCCGGTGCCAGCGAGCCGTAACCGCCCATGCCAACGTGGTCGTAGTGAGCGCCGACAACGATCGTTTCTTCTGCTAGCTGCCCGCGTCCCGGTAAAACGCCGACCACGTTGTTGCTGTCAGCGATTGACGGCTTCAGTTCAATTCTCCAGGAAGCTTGAAGCTTGGGCAGAACGAAGCTGTTCGGTTTCGTGTTTTCGTTGATCCCTCGTTCGACGGCTTCTAACGATTGCCCGGTTGCTTGTTGAATCAGCTCGTCAGCGGTATCTCGGGCCAACGACAACACGGGGATCGACTTCTTGATGGTTCGTTCGCCGGCATCGCCAACGTCCAGCACACCTCGCTGTGCCTGCTGCAACGCAACTTGCAGCGACTCGATCATCCGGTCGGCACTGGCAGCCTTTTGCTCGAACGAAGCGCGGCTATTCCTGGCATCGGGCGGCAGTCGCTTGAGTTCTTCCGCGATCCGTTTTTTTCGCGTTTCTTCTTGAGCAATCTTGCTGCGCTCGTTCTGCACGCCTTTCAGAATGCTTTCCGGATCATTGACGATGATGACTCCGGCTGCCCCGTGATCGATCGCATTCTTGATCTTGGTTGCAAAGAACGCGTGTCGCGTGGTCTTGGTTCCATCAAACGGACTGTTGGGGTCATTGTGGCCCGGTTCTTTGCGGAGCAGGATGACGGTCGCTCCCTTGACATCGATGCCCGCGTAGTCGTCGTAAGCCAGGTCCTCGCGGAGCTTGGCGGCGGTAATCCCAAAGCCAACGAAGGCCACGCGTCCCTGGACGGTGCCGGCATCCGCGCCGACCGCCAGCGGATTCATCCCTTCGCCAAGCGAGACGTTGATCGGTGGTGGACGATCGCCTGAAGCTGGAGCGACGAACTGAAACGATGCCGTGTTGTTCTTGGCCTCCCCGGCGCGGGCACCGACCGCGATCTTGACTCCCTGAAACGGCTCGCCATCGAAATGACTCGTATCGAGGCCGATCTCGCTCATCCGCGCGGCGATGTAGTCAGCGGCTTGATGAATCGTTTCGTCGCTGACACCCCGCCCGCGCAAGTCGTCGCTGGCTAAGAACTCGATGTCCGCACGCAGATCCGTTTCGATCCTCGACGCGTCTTGGATGGTCGGTCGCTCAGCCAACAGCGATCCCGCAGCCAGGCAGAGCGTCGCCAACGCGACGATCACGCCATGGACGAGGGAGCGCTGGTTGCTCTTGACCGAGATTCCGGCTCTCTTCTCCCCCGGCTTTGCGGAGAAGAAGGGCTGGGGATGACAGGGTTCGTCATGTGGAAAGGCCGCAAAATGCATATCTGATTTGCACGCTCGATCGCCCCTGTCCCCCGACCCCTCTCCCCGAAGCGGGGCGAGGGGAACCAGTGTGGTCGGGTACTTTCTTGACACCTTTTCGGACATTTTCATCAGCCCACTCCGGGCTCAAGAGCCGACTCTCCCGGTAGGAGAGTGATTCATGTGTACACCCATGCAAAACAAAACGGGCGGTCAGAGGCATTTCAAGCTGCCGTCACCGCCGGCTTTTCTTTTCGCTCGATCAGCCACAGCAAGATCGGACTGGCGACGAACACAGAACTATACGTTCCCACCAAGACCCCGATCACGAGCGCGAACGCGAACGCATGAATCCCTTCGCCGCCAAAGGCATACAACAAGACAACCACGATCAACGTCGTCAACGATGTCAACAAGGTTCGACTGAGCGTCGAATTGATGCTGATGTTGATCATGTCACTCGTCAGCCTGGGAGCCTTGCCCTTGGTTTCGCGAATCCGGTCGAAGACAACAATCGTGTCATTCAGCGAGTAACCGATGATCGTCAACAACGCGGCCACCACGGTCAAACTGATTTTGAATGGCTCGATCAGCAAGAAACCAAGCGAGTCAGCCAACCAATAACTCAGTGCAATCGCACCCAAGGTGATGCAAACGTCGTGCAACAAGGCCGCCACAGCCGCCAAGCCGTAGACAACGCGTTGGAATCGGAACCAGATGTAGCCGATGATGCAGATCAAGCTCGCGAACAGAGCACCAAAGGCCCGTCCGATCATGTCGCCGGCAACGCGACTACCGACGCTGCTGCTACTGATCCAGACGGGATCGCTGCCGAGACTTTTCTCAACTTCTTGCATCACCTGCGCCCCCGCTTCGGGCGACAACGGCAACCGGATCGTCCACTTTGAAAACGGCACGGAAGATCCGCTGCTCCAATCATCGGCACCTTCGCCTTCGGGTTTAAATTCGATCACGCGCTTGTTCAGGGGGGTGCCAACGGTTTCGGCACCTTTTTCGAGGGCTTCGATCAGTACCGCTTGGCTGATCCCCGCGGAATCGTCCCCTCCAACACTCAGTTCGATCCCCGTCGTCCAAAACTCCGTCACGGGCACCGCTGTGATCGCCGGCCCAGCGGCTCCAGGACTTGCGGTTTCGGCAGCATCGCCACCATCACCGGTCGGCGGTGCCGCTGCGGTCGCCGCATCCTCTCGCGTTGACTTCTCGTCGGCGGATACTTTCTCGTCGGCGGACGCTGGTTCTTCCGTTGTCTCTGCTGCTTCGCTCCCAGCACTCTCGGCGGCTGCCTCGTCTTGCGGATTCAGAGCGGTCAGCATCACACCGTTGTCGATACGGATTTGAGACGACTTCGGATCCGCCGCCGGCGGCGTTGAAATCGTGGCTTGATAAGTCACCAAACCGACGGAGCCATCCGCTTCAAACGCCTTCACGATCGAATCCTGCAGGTCGTCGACCGACTCAAAAGATGAGTCGACCTTATAGATCGTCTTGTCGGGTGCATCCTCCATGCTGACGCCATTGACCGTGAATTGGATCGGATCACCGTTCTCGTCGACCATCACCGTACGCACAATCCGCCGCACATCTTCTGTCTCTTGCGGTGTGTCCAAGCGGAATTGCACCGAGGAACCGCCGGCAAAATCGATGTCAAAAATCCCTTTCCCACGGGCGTACAAGGCTCCAATGCCCACCATCATCAGCAACGCCGACATCATCAGCGAAGTTTTCCCCATACCGATAAAGTTCGGAATTCCTTCGCCCAGGACCATCTTGCGGATCGAGTTGACGCCGTCGGACATGCTGAGTGTCAAGAAGCCGTGGCGTTCGGCCAAGTCAAAGAATGTTCGCGACATGTAGATTGCCGTGAACATCGAATACATGATCCCCAAAATCAAAGTCACCGCAAAACCACGAATCTGGTCGGTGCCGATGGCATACAACACGATCGCCGTAATCAAGGTGGTCAGGTTCGCGTCCACAATCGTCACCGTCGCTTTGGCAAAACCATTTCGCACCGCCATCCGTGCCGCCGCACCCTTGGCCAGCTCTTCGCGGATCCGCTCGAAAATCAACACGTTCGCGTCGACCGACATACCAACGGTCAGCACCAAGCCCGCCAGCCCGGGTAATGTCAGCGGTTGATTGATCAGCACCATCGTTGCCAAAATCATGGCCAGGTTCAGCACCAAAGCGATGCAAGCAATCATGCCGGCAAAGCGGTAGTAGAACAGGATGAAAACCAACACCAACGAGATGGAGGTCCCAATCGCGTAAATCCCCTTGCGGATTGTGTCGGCTCCCAGCGTCGCGTCGATTTGGTTTTTGGCGATCGGTTGTTTGGTCAGCGCTGCCGGCAACTGGCCCGCTTTCAAGATCTGAACCAGGCTGTCCACTTCCTCGCGGGTGAAATTGCCCGTGATGCGGCCTTCCTTGCGAATCGGCTGCAGGATGTTCGGTGCGGACAACAGACGATCATCCAAGACGATGCCCAGTTGGCGTTGTCGTGATCCGACGGGCGCGTTGTTGGTGGTCAGTGCAAAGAATTTACCGCTACCGGCATCGGTCAGATTGAAAGCAACCGCGGGCGCACCGTTTTGATCAAACGTGCTGGACGCGAACGCGAGGTCTTCGCCTTTGACGTCCAACAGCGGATCGATGATCATCAACGTTTCGATCCCAGGCAAACCCTCTTGGTCGATCCAGCGTGCCTGCTTGAACTCGCCCTTTTCGCCGCGGACATCGAACGGTACGTCGATAATCTCGCCCGTTTCCGGATTGCGGACGATGGCGTCTCCAATGTTCACTCTTAGTGGCTTGATCCTCGCGTTGGGCGGTAATTCTTTCTCGCGATCCACCTGCACCCAGCGTCCGGCGACCTGGCCATCGACGTCAAAAACCGTTTCCTGAGTTCGCGTGGCCTGTGAATCCGACTGAGATTGCTCCGTCGCCAGATCAATGATTCGCTGGTGATCGGCACGATTGGCCAAAATCGCAAAACGCAGGATTCCGGCTTGGGCAACCAACAGTTCGATTTGAGCAACTTCGCGCTGGTCGACTTCGGGAACGATGATTTCAATTTGCGTGTCGCCGTAGGGCCGAATCACGATCTCCTGAGTACCACTGGGGTTGATCCGGTCGGTCAGCGATTGGACCAAATCTTGAGCAACGATCCGTTGACCCTGGCCGTCAGGCGCGATGTTCTTGCTGGGGTCGATCTCGTATACCAAAATCGTTCCGCCTCGCAGGTCAACACCCAGGCCAGGCCCCCGTCGCCTCTCGTCTTCGGGCCCACGCGGCGTCGCCAGCACAACCGCGCTGGAGACCACGGCGAGCATAATGAATCCAAACCGCGTCCCGTAATCGGGCATCTTGAGTTTCTTGGCCAAGAAACCGCCGATCACGAACGGCAGAATCAAGACGCCCATGGCGATCGCCACGAACGCATATTGCGTCCAAGAGATTCCCTCTCCGTCGTCGCCTTGGGCAAGCGGCAAGAATCCCGCCAGGTCGCCAAGGGATGTGGCGAGACTGGTCAGCGACGTAAAGATCCATTCGGCAAATAAAAAGCAGTCCATCGTAATTTTTCTGAATCAGGGGATTCGGTCGCTCGAACAGCCCGTCTTGGCATGTCGAGTGTGTTTCGTTCGATTCGGTTCGTCTCGTCACGCAAACTCAAACGTTGCTCACGCAGAGTCCTTCGCGTCGGAGTCCGATACCTTGTCCGTCGTTTCTTTCTTTTCTTTATTTGCGTCGATGACGCTGGAAATCGCCGTGCGATTGATTTTGATCCGTGTGTTGCCGTTTTCGTCGATTCGCAGCGTCACCACGGTCGAGTCGGGGGAGATCGAAACGATCGTCCCATGAATGCCGCCAACCGTGACCACGCGGTCATTCTTTTTCAGTGCCCCCAGCAGTTTCTCTTCTTCCGCACGGCGGCGACGGTCGGGCTGGATCATCGTGATATACCAAATGGCCAACAAGCCAATGATCAGAATCCAAGGACCGTTGAACAGCCGCTCCATCGGCGTCATTTCGGGCGCAGCCTGAGCGTCCTGTGCCAAAATGATGGCAAACAGTGTTGGCAAACTAGTCGTGACATTCATCAAGAATGTGATCGAATTGGCGATCAACAGCGAAGTGCCTTACCCTTATGCATCCAACCCCAACGTCCGCGACGACAACCCCGCGCCGCCAAAACGATCGAACTCGCCCCCTCTTGAGGGTGAGTCCACACGGTCAGCGGCCCAAACGAGCGCCTGGGGCACAAAATAGGAATGCGGCATGATATGGAAGCCAAAATTACGTCACAAGCCCAGCCGATTCTGCTTGCCGATCAAACTGCTTGATTCCTGACCCATTTCCGCAACTTCCACCCTCACTGTCAACTCACAAGCTAACGCATCTAGCCCCAAGTGCCTGTTTTATGAAGTTCAATTGCCCTGTTTGGCCTCCCGACTGGCCTGAGATCAAGGCAATGGTCGACGAGATCATCGATTCCGGCCAATGGGGATGCTATCGCAGCGGGCAACAAGAACAGCTGAAGTTGGCGATTGGCGAAGCATTTTCGGCAGGCCACGTGCGGCTTTGCTGCAGTGGGACCGCGGCGATCGAACTTGCCTTGAAGGCTGCCGGTGTTCGCGCGGGTGATGAAGTCATGGTGGCTGCCTTCGATTATCCGGGGAATTTTCGCACGATCGAATTGGTCGGGGCGCGACCCGTGTTGATCGACGTGGATGAATACTCCTTGGGCATCGATGCGAGTCAATTGGCCGATGCGGCCGGCCCCCAAGTTCGTGCCGTGATCGCATCGCACCTTTTCGGCAAAGCAGCCGACGTAGGCGAGCTGCGCGCCCAATGTGACGATCGCGGCTGGATCCTGATCGAAGACGCGTGTCAGGTTCCCGGGATGACCATCAACGGATCCGCGGCAGGAAGCATTGGCCATTTGGGCACACTCAGTTTTGGAGGCAGCAAGCCGCTGACAGCCGGAAACGGCGGCGCCCTGCTCACCAACGAGTCTCGATTCGCGGCCAGACTCGACTCGATGATCGACCGACCCAGCGATGCCTATCCGCTCAGCCCGCTGCAAGCCGCATCGTTACTGCCACAGTTGCAGCGGTTAGCCGATTGCAATCGGCAACGCATCGAGACGGTTCGTTACTTGGAATCGCAAGTGATTGTGCAACTAGAAAGTTGGCGGTGGCTCAGCGGGCTAACCAAAAGTGTCAGCCCGGCTCATTACAAGGTCGCCTGGGCGGTGCGCTCGCCGGAGCAGCGGGCGGCGATCATCAGCCGCGCCGCCGAGGTCGGTCTCCCGATCGGAGCAGGTTTTCGATCGATGTCGCGGAGCAGCGAGCGCCGTTGCCGAAAACCGGTTGCGCTTGAACGAGCAACGCGACTTGGGGAAACGGTGTTGGTGCTCGATCATGCCGCCCTGCTGCTCGGTCAAGACCGCCATCAACAACTCGGCGACTTGCTGCTGCAACTGGAACAAGAGACATTTTAGGTTAACATCGCGTGAGCTTTACGATTGGCTTTTTCACATCACACGTCTACTGAACAATCGCATGCCAACCACAATCAACGGAATTGGAACGCAGTACTACGGCAAAAAGAATCCTCGCGTCTACCAAGGGACGTGCGATTCATGCGGCTTTCAAGGTCAGCTCCGCGACTATGAAACGGGGTACTATTTCGTGCTCGTATTCATTCCGGTGATTCCACTCGGACGGAAACAGATTTTGGGCGATTGTCCGAATTGTCGCCGACACCGTGTCATGCCGCTTCACGAATGGGAACGGCTACGTGAAACGGAGATCGACGGCGCCATGAATCAATTGGCCGAGAACCCGGATGAACCAGACAATGCCTTGGAATTGTTGGGAAAGTTGACGGTGTTCAATCGTCTCGAGGAAGCAATGGAATTGGCGGGCGCGACTCAGGCATCGCACGGCGAGAACGTCGACGTACAACTTGGCTTGGGCGGATGGTACGAACAGCAGGGGAAATCGGCGAAAGCCGAAAAGTGCTTTCAACTGCGCCGTCGAGATCGCTCCGGACTATCCGCCCTGTCGACGAATCGTTGCGATCGATCAGCTCGAAGGGGGAAAGCCGAAAGAAGCGAAGACGATCCTGGCCGACTTTCGTCCCCCGTCGGAGTACTACGAACCCGCCCTGTTCGTCATGTTAGCTCGAGCTTTTCAAGCGCAATCGATGCACGCCGAAGCGCTGGAGGAATACGAAGAATTGACGCAAAACGTTCCCGAGTTGGCGAAAGACCGAACGATCCGCAAGGAGATCAAACGTTGCAAGAAAGAGTTGAAGCGATAGGCCAACTCCGCTCTGGAATCACAGGCTGCGGCTAGCTCGTTTGGCTGGCCCATTAACGGCGTGGCCGGGAACCGTACTGGTACTCGTCCTCTTACTCTACCTACCTAATCCTAATCCTAATCCTAATCTTAATCTTAATCTTAATCTTCTTTGCGAGCGTTAAGATCAAGAGTACGAGTACGAGTACGAGTACGAGTAAGATTAAGATTAAAGATTAAGATTAAGACTACGAAGGGGCAAGGAATCTGTGTGTTGCCACTGGTTCGCAGTTTTCCTCTACGGCAATTCTTTGATCGAAAGATTGCGGAACTCGACGGGGTCACTGTGGCCGGCAAAGCCGAAATACCCCGAGGTCCGCTCCTTGCCAGGATGCGGCTTGTTTGCCATGAACTCCGTGACCTTCGATAAGTCAGCATCCAGAATCACGGTCCCGTTCAATTCCACTTTGACCGTGCTGCCGTCGACCGTCACTTCTTGAAAATTCCACTGGCCGGGCTCGCGCAAGTAACCACGTTTTGCCGGCACCATGCCATAAGCCGAACCGTGATACTGTCGTGGATCGAGATTGGCGTATCTGGGCGATTCCGAATCGAGTACCTGCAGTTCACACATCGCTTTGTACGCGGGATCACCATCGCCGGGCGAACGAATTGCCAGCCCGTTGTTGCCGCCGGGCGGAAGTTTGAACTCAAGACGCGCAACGAAATTTGCGTATTCGTTTTCGGTCAACAGCATGCCGCCTTTGCCTTTTTTGCACCCGATCGCGCCGTCCACGACCTGGTAGTTCTCAACCGCGCCCTGCCAACCGGTCAAATCTTCGCCGTTGAATAGTGATGCAAACCCACTGCTGTTTTCCGACAGCGCTGCACTCGCCTCCGCTGGTGACAGTTCGCGAATGGAGATGTTCCGCCAGCGGATTTCGCCGCCATGGGTCTGCAACTCGATCGGACCTTTCACGAACAACGGTGACGCTCGGTCCCAGTAGTTCTCCATGATCGCATTATCGACCACAAGTTTGCCGTTCAGCTTGACGGTTGTTCTTGCGCCGACCTGACGAATGTAGAACTCATTCCATTCGCCAAACGGTTTGTCGGCCAAAACCAGCGGATCTTTACCCGCGGCGCCCTTGCTGTTGTTCCACAACCCGCCACTGCCGAGATTGGCGCCGAGATTGAACTTGCCTGCGTCGGTGTAATCCCAGATTTGCACCTGAGGTGTCGCTTTCAGATAGATGCCGCTATCGGCACGAGCGACGGTTTTGTAATCGATCAGTAATTCGTAATCGCGAAACTCCTGGTTGGTCACCAGGTAGGCACCGTGACCATCATTGACCAATTCGCCATTTTCGACGGACCAATGCTGTTTGGCATCGGCCATCCATTCTTCCATCTTGGCATCGCGTTCTTCGTCCGACATCTCTGCCAACTTGATCGGGCTGAAGTGCGGTCTGGCGTGCCAGCCGTCCAGATCTTCGCCATTAAAAAGTGCTGTGAACCCAGCCGGGGGTGTCTCGGCGGCTGATACGGAGATCAAGGCGAGAACGAAGGTGGTTGCGATCAAAGTGCGTTGCATCATGGATGAATCCAAAGGAGGTGGGATCGTTGGTGGGAGTGATGGCTGGCAAAAGTTTAGCGACATCAAGATAAGCTGTCTGGCTGCCGCTGTGGATGTTCCACAAGTATCGTCTGACCGAGATCCTGGCTCCCTTCGCCCCCCGAAGCGGGGTGCCTATCGCGGTTTGCCAGCGACAACAAAAAGTAGCCGTCACGCTCCGCCGTGACGATGCCCGACCGAGTGGCGAACCATCAAATTTTTTTGTGTCGAACAGATCGCTTGGTCGCGGTCCAGCTACGATCCACCGTGATTTCCCTGGAAAATGGTTCGGTCGCCCCTACATCTCGACGGAGCGAGATGGCTACTTTGCGAACCGCGATATGCACCCCCGAAGCGGGGCGAGGGGAGCCAGTGTAGTCGGGTCGAAAGAAATCTGGTTAACGGCATCGCGAGCGTCTTACGTGAGACCTGCAGCGCGAATCGTGCGGGGTCGGGAGACCCGCGCAAGGCGCGCGGGCGGGCTACCAGGGAGCGAATTTTCCTGCCGGATCCATTGCTTCTTGGATCCGCTTTTCCATTTCGCTGCTCTTTCGCTTGCCGATCCATCTGTTCGCACCGCTGCTACCGATCACCAGCAGTCCGCTCTGGTTGGACGTGGCCAGATGTTGATCCAAAGCGGCCCGTGCCTCGTCCGACTGTAGCCACACCCAGGCGACGGCGCCGGCCACACTGAGGTGCACGCGAATATCGTCACGCGAGTCGGTCAAGGTTTGAAGTGCCAGGAATTGCCGCGGCGAGATCGGGACTTTGGCAATCGACGTCGATTCCTGTTGCGGCTGAAGTTCGCCCAAAGTGCCGCCAGAAAGATTCGGCAGCGGATGACTCGACTTCCGCAACTTCGCCGGGCCACTCGCTCTTGATCTCAGCTGCCAGAGCGTCGTTGGCATCAGCAGGACCGCAAAGACGTACGAACAGACCGTCACCGGGGACGTAATCGATCGCGTCCAGTTCCCAACGTGAGTTCGCGGCGCGGCCAATTCGTTGGAGCGCGGTTTGATGTGAATCGCAGGGGATGTGCAGCGTCTTCGTTGCCGGCGGCCGGGGAAAGACTTTGAACGTTAACTCCGTCATCACGCCCAAACGGCCAAGGCTGCCGACCAACAGCTTCGGGATATCGAAACCGGCTGCGTTCTTGACCACTTTGCCGCCCGAATTGATCACCGCGCCGTCACTGGATAAGAATCGCACTCCCAACAAAAAATCGCGGATGCCTCCATAGCGTTGTCGGCCCGGATCCGGACAAGCCCGCGGCGACCGTACCGCCAAGGGTTGCTCCTCGCTCGGACAACATCGGATCAAAGGGAAGGTACTGGCCTTTCTCGGCAAGCGTCCGCGATTACCTCGGCGACCGGTGTTCCGGCTCTGCGCGGTGAAGGTGAATTCGGATGGTTCGTATTGCAGGAAACCACTCAGCTTGCGCGAGCGAAACGAGCGTCGCGTCGGTGCCATCGCTGAGCGGCGTTTTGGTGCGGTTGCCGACCGCCAGGACGCGATGGCTGCCATGGATCACATGGCCGAGTTCTTTGATCGTTGCGGGCTGAAGTGCGTCATTCACGGCTGATCACCCCCGCTTGTTCCAAGCGGATGCAGGCCGACGTTGGACAGTGACGGAGCTTCCTTGCCGGGAAACATCTTGCCGGGATTGGAGATCAGTTTGGGATCGAAGGCGGCGCCGCAAGCGATGCAACATCTCCACGGTCGGCGCATCAAACATTTCGGGCAAGTACTCACGTTTCTCCATGCCCGACGCCGTGTTCGCCGGTGATCGATCCGCCCATCTCGATGCACATCCGAATGATCCGTGCCGGCAAGCGCTTCGGCTCGTTCCAGGGCACCCGCTTCGGTTCCGTCAAACATGATCAACGGATGCAAGATTGCCGTCGCCGGCATGAAAGACATTGGCCACTCGAATGTCGGCTTCGCGGGAAAGTTGTTCGATCCGCACCAGTGCTTCGCCCAGGCGTTTTCGCGGCACCACGCCGTCTTGCACCAAGAAAGTCGGGACTCAATCCGACCGACAGCGGAGAATGCCGATTTGCGACCTTTCCAAATCGACAAACGATCCGCTTCGTCGACTGCGACGCGCTGTGCGAACGGCCCGGTGGTTTCGAGGATCGATTCCAGTTGTCGCCGTTCCGATTCGATCTTTTCTCGCGGACCTTCCAGTTCGACGATCAAGACGGCGACCGCCCCGGGCGGATAGCCGCAGGCAACGGCAGCTTCGGCGGCTTCGATCGACGAGCGCATCCATGATTTCCATCGCGCCGGGCAACAGCCCCGAGTCGATGATGGCCGAGACCGCATCGCCGGCGGCTTGCAACGACTTGTAGCCGACCAAAACGGTATGGAACATTTCCGGTTTCGGCAGCAACCGCAGCGTGATTTCCAACGCGATGCCAAACAGGCCTTCGCTGCCGCAGAACAAGCCGGTGTAGTCGGGGCCGACGTCCTCCAGGCTCGGTCCCCCCATCGTGACGACTTCCCCGCTGGCGAGCACGGCTTTCAGGCCCAGCACGTGATTCGAGGTCATGCCGTATTTCAGGCAATGCGCACCGCCGGAATTGAAGGCGACGTTGCCGCCGATCGTGCAGATCGTTTGACTGGATGGATCGGGGGCGTAATACAATCCGTAAAGTCGCTGCGGCCGCTGAAACGTCCAAGTTGACGACGCCGGGCTGGACCACGGCGATCCGCTGCTCGGGATCAAGTTGGAGGATTTTCTTCAATCGATTCAGTGCGATGACGATGCCGTCGGCCACGGGCAGTGATCCGCCGGACAGGCTCGTGCCGCTGCCGCGAGCCACAAAGGGGACGGCATGCTCGTGACACCAGCGGACGGCAGCGATGACTTCGTCTGCCGTTTCCGGAAAGACGACAGCAAGCGGCTTTTCGCGAAACGCGGTCAGACCCGTCCGATTCAAACGCAGCCTGAAAGGCCGCATCGTCCACGAAACGATCGCCGGGAAAGAGCCGCCAGGCCGGACAAGTCGATAGGTGCGTGTGTGCTGGACATGGTTTTGCTTGGTTGACGCCTTCATTTGCTTGGTTGACGCCTGGGTCATGCGCCCGCTGGGTGACCTCCGTTAAACGACTGGCAACGACATCAGTTCACAATCTTTCAGTGCCGCCAACAAGGTGACCACGTTTCGTTTGGTGGCGGCGTGGCCCATCAGACCGATCCGCCAGGCTTTGCCGGCGAATACACCCAAGCCTCCACCGATTTCGATATCGTACTCGTTGAGCAACCGTTTGCGGATCGCCGCTTCGTCGATTCCCTCGGGGACGGCGACACAATTCAAGGTGCAGAGCGAATTTTTGGGGATGTAGCTCAGACCAAGATTCTTCCAGACCGGCGCGGAGCAGTTCGTGCATCTCGCGATGTCGGGCGATGCGGTTTTCAAGGCCTTCTTCGACACGATCGCCAGTGCTTCGCGGAGTGCGTAGATCATGTTGACCGGCGCGGTGTGATGATAGGCGCGGCCGCCTTCGCCCAGGTAATAGTTCTTCAGCATCGACACGTCCAAGTACCAACTCTTGACCTTGGTGGTTCGTGCTTCCATCCGTTCGATCGCTCGCGGCGAAAACGACACCGGGGACAAGCCCGGCGGGCACGACAAACATTTCTGCGTGCCGGAGTAAACCGCGTCGATGCCCCACTCGTCGACTTTGACTTCGTGACCGCCCAATGAGGTGACCGTGTCGACGGCCAGCAGCATGCCGGCGTCGTGCACGATCGAGGAAAGCCCGGTAGACGTCTTGGTGTGCCCCCGTGGATGTTTCGGCCTGCACGATTCCGACCATCTTGGCCTGGGGATGTTCGCGCGACCGCCTCGGCGATTTGATCGTTGCTGAACGTTTCGCCCCAGGGTACTTCGACGGCATGCACGGTCGCGCCGCAACGCTCCATGTTGTCTTTCATCCGTCCGCCGAAGACGCCATTGATGCACACGATCACTTCGTCGCCCGGCTCGATCAAATTGACCAGGATCGTTTCCATGCCGGCCATGCCGGTCCCGGAGACGGGAAAGGTGAGCGCGTTCTGCGTTTGATAGACCTCGCGAATCAACTGGCAGGTTTCGTCCATGTACTCGAATGTATTGCGGATCGAGATGCCCCAGCGTCGGCGCGCCCAGGGCGCGAAGGATCCGCTGCGGAACGGTACTGGGCCCGGGGCCCATCAGGATGCGTTGACGCGGGTTCAGTTGTGGAACGGGGTCATAATCGGTTCGCTGTTGGAGGCGGTGGAGGCAAGGCCGTTAAGCGTTCATGTTGAAGCCGATGCCGCAGGCGAAGTTGATCGACCTTTCGGCGGCCTCGCTCTGCAGCATCGCGGTCAAACGACGGATCACCATCACGCCAGAAAAATTCCCAGCGTGCCGGCCACAAGAATGTAATACAGAAACACGAACACTGTTATCCGTATCACGTCGCCTTCTTTGCCGACCAGGCCGACCACGGCACACGCGGCGACGACATTGTGAACGCAAATCACGTTACCGGCCGCTCCGCCGACCGCCTGCAAGGCCACCACCCAGGTCGGATCGGCACCAATATTCTGGGCCACGCCGAATTGGAACAGTGAAAACATCATGTTGCTGATCGTGTTGCTGCCGGCGACAAAAGCACCGATGCCGCCAATCAGCGGCGAAAAGAACGGCCAGGCGCCGCCAGCCAACGCGAGACGCCACCCGCGAGTACCTCGTGGCATCGACGCCAGGCCCGCACCGCCGTCCGCCGAATTGATGAAGACCTGCACCATCGGCACCGCAAACAGCAGCGCCACCGAAGCCGACATGATCATCCTGCTTGATCGTGCCACGGCGCGGCCGACCGCCGGCCGCTCATCCGATGCAGGAACGCGGTCACGCAGGCAAACCAGGATGAAGATCGATCCCGGCAGGTACAAAGGCTGGACCGGTGCGATGTCGACGGCTCGACCCAAACAGGGCACTCGTTGTTTCGGCACTCAGCGGGAATCGTGATCGACTTCAGCCATTCGCCGATGCCAAGCGATCTGCGGCAAACGCGTCAGTCACCAGCAACACGGCGATCATCAGATAAGGAAGCCACGCTTTCCAAAGCGGTAAGTCCCGCGACGGATTCTTCGAGTTTGATTTCGCGATGCCGTTCCACTCGCTGTCCCAGGATTCACGCGGCTCGAAGTCCCAGACTTCGTCCTCTGGGCAGCAAGAATCCACGGCGCGCCGCCGGAACGACAATCGCCAATCCGACCAGCGATCCAACAAAGACGGGAACTCAGGTCCCAAAGCATGTGCAATCACCACGTACGGGATCGTCATCGAGAGCGACGCAAACAATGCGAACTTCCAAATCTGCAGTCCTTCGCGAAACGTTCGGTTGCGACCAAAAAAGCGCGTCATCACGGCCACGACCATCAACGGGATCAGCGTACCCGCGATGGCGTGCAGCATCGCGACTTTCGCACCGATCACCGGCAACAAGTCGGTCCAGTGTTCCATGCCTTGACGGCCATGCGAATTCCATCACCGCCTCGCTGCCACTGAGCCCTTTTTGCACGCCGACCAAGATCGGCGTGCCGACGGCGCCGAAGGAAACCGGCGTGCATTGGATCAGCATCCCCGAAATGACCGCTGACTTGGCTGGAAATCCCAGCCCAACCAGCAGCGGAACGCAGACGGCAGCGGGCGTGCCAAACCCGGCGGAGCCTTCGATGAACGAACCGAACAACCAGGCAATGATGATGACTTGAACGCGGCGGTCAGCGGAGATATTGGTGAAGCCGCGGCGGATGACCGACAGGCCGCCACTTTCGCTGAGCGTATTGAGCAGCAGAATCGCGCCGAAGATAATGAACAGCAATTGAAAGGTGACGACCAGACCCTTTGACCGATGCGGCGGCGATCTGATTGACATTCAGATCCCAAACGAAACAACGCAACGAAAACGGCCGTCAGGTAAGCCAACGGCATTGCTTTGGCCGCCGGCCACCGCAAGCCGACCAAAAAGATCGCCACGACGATGATCGGCGACAACGAGATCAGCGGCGCAAACGATTCAATCATAGATCTGTGGATTCACCAGGTTGGGCGGCCGCCGGCCGGCGCAGGCGGCCAGACAATTCTCTGCGGCCATGTTTCCCATCTTGGTTCGCGTCCCAATCGTGGCGCTGCCAAGATGCGGTGCGATCACAACGTTGGGCATATCATACAGTTCCGACTCCAGCCGCGGTTCGTGCTCGTAGACATCCAAGGCCGCGCTGGCAATTTTTTTGTCTTGCAGGGCACGCACGAGGGCTTTTTCGTGGATCACGGGTCCGCGTGCGGTGTTGATGATGCATGCCGTCGGCTTCATCGTTGCCAGTTGCGGCTCGTCGATCAGATGTCGCGTCTGGTCGCAGAGCGCGACGTGGATCGAGACAAAATCGCTCTGCGACAGCACGTCGTCGAACTCGAGCGAAAGCTGACTCCCAGACTGTTGCTCTTCTTCGCCGCCGAGTCGCGTCCGATTCCAATAGAGGACGTTCATGTCAAATCCGTCGGGCTCGCTTTACCACTGCTTTGCCGATTCTGCCCAAGCCAATCAGGCCGAGTGTCGCTCCGGTCACGTCCGCGCCCAGCAATTGCAGCGGTCCCCAACCTTGCCACTGCCGCGTTCGCACCAGCCGATCGCCTTCGGCGACTCGGCGGGCCGCATCCATCAGCAGCGCCCACGCCATGTCCGCCGTCGTTTCGGTCAGAACACCTGGTGTGTTGGTAACCGGAATCTTGCGCATCGTCGCGGCATCGACGTCGATATTGTTGAACCCGACCGCGAAGTTGGCGATCACTTTCAGATTCGGATTCGCGTCCATGATCTCCGCGTCGATCGTATCGGTCAGCAGACAAAGCAGACCGTCGACACCGCGAACACCCGCCATGATCTCGTCTTTCGCCAAGACGCGATCATCGGGGTTCATCGTCAAGTCCGACTCACGACGGAGCGATTCCATCGTCGGTCGGCGGAAGTTCGCGAGTCAGAAAGATCTTGGGTTTGCTGGACATGACTGCGTCAGAAACTTGAAGTTTGGATGACGTGGTTCCGAGATTTCTCGGGTATTGACCCTGAAAGGGTTTCACATCATAGCTCAGGAGAGGGTCTTTACAGTGTCGTGAAACGGGAGGTGGTTGTGTTTCAACGTGTGCGGAAAACCCCTGCCGCCGCCGAGACGGCGACCTCTCCCCGCTGCGCGGGCCGAGGTGACGAAAGCCGGAAAGTTTGCGCAAGCGGGAGGGCCATTTGATTCTAAAAACAGGTTCTCAGTAAACTTGTCAGTGCAGAGCCACTGGCAATCAGTCCATCATTTCGGTTTTTGTTGGCTGGTGGACGGCAATCGCCATCCTTCATCCACCCGTTATACTAAGACGAATGTTCGACCCCCTTCATAAGTGGCTTGGGAATCCGGCCGCAGAGCAACCGCCCAACGATTATCGATTGCTGGGTGTTGTGCTGTTTGAAGATGATCCGGAGGTGATCGACGGTGCCGCTGATAAGCATTTGACTTTTCTGCACGACATGACCAACGGTGAGTATGGTGAACTCGCCGAAGAATTGTCGAATCAGATCTCAGCTGCCCGGCTCCGATTGCTGAATCAAGAGAAGAAAGCCGCCTACGACAAAGAGCTGCGTGCGAACTTTCGCCACCACAACTGCCGCCACCGGTGACTCCAGGACAAGGTTTTGCTCCGACGCCTCCTGTGCCCGTCAGTTCGCCACCGGGAGATGCGCCGACGGGCAGCGATTATTCACCCGCTTCGGAATTGGACGCCTTGATCGCCGTTCCGGTTTCTGAAATCGTCGAACAGGTCGCTGCGCAGCAGGCGGCGCCACCGTCCGCTGCGGTCCCGCCCGCGGCTCCGGCACCTGCGCAGCCGGTGGTCAAGAAACGCAGATTGTCCCACTCGCGTGTTGGCCAGAACTCAGGGTCGGGATCACGAAAGTGGCTCTACTTCTGCGGGCCGGTCTGCCTTGTTCTCGTCGTGTTACTGGTGATGATCGCAACCGGCAGGGCGCGACTTGACCGTAAGAAAATGGAATCGATCGGCGTGCCACCCGATCTGGCGGCGCAAATCTCCGGAGAGTCCCCCAGCGAAGTTGAAACACCCGAGGTCTCGCCTGAAACCGAACTGGCAGAGCAGCCGCCACCCGCTTCGAGCCCCGAGCAAATCCCGTCCAACGTCACGGCGCCTGACGGCAAGGACCCTGCGCCGCAGCCGCAAAGCAGTCCAAGCAGCGTTGCAGCGAATACTGCTGTTTCAGCAATCCCAACTTCGCCGCCGACAAGCTTGCCGTCACTGGCTCCCGCGAGTCGTCCCGGCGAATCGTCTTTCTTGCCAGCCAAGAATCCGTTGCCCTCGAAAACCGACATCGACAAAAAGATGGCGGTTGTACGAGACCTGTATCAGCAACAGTATCGCAATGCGAAGACGGGCGAAGCAAAATTGAACGTTGCCCGACAAATGATCAGCGACGGCGACGAACAAGCTGTCAGTGACCCTGTCGGCCAATTTGCTTTGTGGCAAGTTGCCCAGGACATCTTTAATCGTGAAAGTGACTTTGAATCATCTTTTGAGGTCGCCGATCGCATGTCGGACGTTTTTGACGGTGTGGATGCGGTCCAACTGAAGAGCGAAGCGATCCGAGACGTGAAGGTTGTCGCGCATCGAAAGTCGGAGCTTATGCCGGCGCCGCTTTTTCGGTTGCCAACCAATACATGGAGCAAGGTCAATTCAGAAAAGCAAAATCGACGTGCGAAACGATGCATCGGGTCCTGCGTGCACGACTCCCTGCGACTTTGGCTCCAGAACTGCAAGAACTGAAGCTTGACATCGAGAACGCCCAGGAGTTGTTTAAACAGTATGAAACGAGTGCGTTGGTACTTGAGGAGAATCCCAACGACGCGGATGCACAAACGGTTGCCGGTAAGTTTCTGTGCTTGTCGAAAACCGCTGGGACGACGCTTGCGCTTCTTAGCAAACGGATCGGATGACAAGCTGCGGTTGGCAGCCTCCGGCGAACTTGGAACAGAAAGGAACACGGCAGCGGACTTGCTGATCGCCGACGCCTGGTTTGACGCTTCGCAGCGGCGGAGGGTCCGCTTGAAAAACGCAGGATGCTGGATCGTGCCGTCAATTGGTATCAGTCGGCACGGCCCAGGCACAAGGCCTGGAGTTGATGAAAATCGAACGGCGGCTAAAAGAAATCGCCGGCAACGAACATGCACGAACATCCGGTCGTCTTCGCACGGGCCGCGGGACGTTGCCTCGGGTTCTCGATAGCAAATCCTGGAACAATCCCGATCACCCAACCGGTATTGCAGCCGTCCGCGGGAAAAACGTGATCATGGTCGCAATGGGAAACAATCCGGATGGGCAAGGCGAGGCGTGCGCTGGAATTGAACTTCTTGGTGCGGAAACGGTTGTGGTCACCGGAGCCGCCCACCCGAACATGTTGACGATCGACAACTATTCCAAAACCGGGTTTGTGATCGACTATCACCTGGGTAGCGGTAATTACAGACGAGTCTTTCTCGGTTGCGGCACGCGTCCTGCGCGGGTCTATTCGACGAACCCTCACTGGGGCAGCGGAAAGGTTCCCGATGTGACGGCCGACTTGGGCCAGCACAAAAAGTACACGATCGATCTGACAAAATGGGCTCCACCCGAGTGGGACGGTACCTGCTGGTTTTCCGTCTACATGCAAAATACGGGAACGGGTCGCGGCCTGACCGCCACGCTTGCTTGGCGAGGTCCGAGCGAATGAACAACGGAGTCTACGATTGAAGACATCGATTGCACCGGTGGTTGGCATCGACTTGGGGACAACGCGAAGCGTCATCGCAACCGTCGACGATTCGGGTAATCCTTACACGATTGCCAATCGCGAAGGCGACATGACGACGCCCTCCGCGGTCTTGTTCGAGGCTGATTGCGTCACGGTCGGCAAGGAAGCGATCAAGGCTCAACTGGTGCTGCCCGATCAGGTTGCCACGTTCGTCAAACGTGAAATGGGAAAGGCCGAGTATCCGCGCACTGTCAACGGCACCCACTACCCGCCGGAGATGATTCAGTCGTTGATTCTCGGTCGCTTGAGGAGTGACGCCGAAACAAAGCTTGGTTGCACCGTCCAAAAAGCGGTGGTCACCGTCCCTGCGTATTTCAACGAACCAAAACGCCGAGCCACGATCGATGCGGCACTGTTAGCGGGCTTGGAAGTCGTGGGCATCATCAATGAACCAACGGCGGCGGCGATTGCTTATGGTTTGGAAAAACACGTCCAACTGCTGGGGCCGCAAACCGTCTTGATTTATGACCTGGGCGGCGGCACGTTCGACATCTCTTTGGTTCACTTCACCGGGGACAATGTTGAAGTCATTGCCACCGACGGAAACGCCATGCTGGGAGGGCTGGATTGGGACAATTGCCTGATCAAGTGGCTTGATGACCAGTTCGCCAGCCAGTGCAAGATGCGGCCATCGGAGACACCGGCAGGCCAGGCCATGTTGCGCCAACAGGCAGAGGAGTTGAAGCATTCACTCACTTCGCGACAACGTGTCAAGCTGCGAATCGCTCACGCCGACAAGATTCTGCAAACACAACTCGCACGGGACGAATTCGAGGAGCAAACGGCGCACCTGCTGGACCGCACGCGATTCACCGTTTCCAAGTTGTTGTCCGACGCGAACAAAAAGTGGAGCGAGGTCGACCAAATCATCCTGGTCGGCGGTTCGACGCGGATGCCCCAAGTCAGCGCGATGCTAACCAAAGTTTCGGGTATCGAGCCAAACCAGACGGTGTCGCCCGACGAAGCAGTTGCCCACGGTGCGGCCATTTATGCACAGACAGCGATCAAAGATCAACCAAAACGCGAAGCGGAATCGGAGCTCACGATCACCGATGTCAATGCACATAACTTGGGTGTGATCGGCGTCGATTGCGAAACCGGATTGAAGACCAGTTACACGATGATTCCCCGCAATTCGTTCATTCCCGCAGTGCAGACGACGCGCTTTGAAACACGTCACGATGATCAGCGGAGTGTTGCTGTCGAGATCATCGAAGGCGGCGATGCGCGCGGTCGGCACGGAACTAGAATCGGTCGTTGTGTGCTACGTGATTTGCCGGCCGGCTTAGCTGCCGGGACACCCGTCGATGTGTCGTTTCGGTACGACCGTGACGGACTGATTCACGTCCAAGCAAAGTTGCCCAACACCGGCCAGAAAACTCAGATCAGCATCAAACGCCAGTCAGGCCGTAACCAACAAGAGCTGGACGCACTACGAGACATCTACTCGGCGCTTGACTTGGACGACGATTGATGCACATTCCCTGGCTCGACATTACCGGCTCGTCGACGCGAGCGTACGAATGAATTTGGCCCAGCTGCTTCAGACCGAGCGAACGATCCGTGTCCTGGGCGTTGATGATGCACACTATGCCGACAAGTCGCACGGCAGCTTGTCAACATCGCCGGCGTGATTTGTGCCGGCACGCGGTTTGAAGGCATGCTGTGGGGAAGTCTTGCCAAAGACGGGATGGACGCGACCGAACAAATCCTCGCCTTGGTTTGCGAGTCCAAGTTGCGCCGCAGTTGCATTTGATCTTGTTGGACGGAATCACTTTCGGAGGCTGTAATGTTGTCGACTTGCCGGCAATGTCGGGCGAGCTGGGACTGCCGGTGGTGGCCGTGATGCGTCGTCCGCCAAACATGGAGACCTTCAAGCAGGTGGTCCATTCGCTGCCCGACAGCGATGAACGTTGGCGGCGAACCCAGGCGGCCGGCGAAATCCATCAAATCGACGGTTGGGTGTTCCAGTGTGTTGGCGAACAGCCACACGCTGTCGCGAAAGCCCTTGCACGATTGACCGACAACGGCAGGGTCCCCGAAGCGTTGCGAATCGCTCATCTGATCGGCTCGGCGGTCATGCTGGGCGAAAGCACCAACCGCGCTTGAGACCGTAGCGGAACTCGGAAGAGTTCCGAAGCACCGCGGGTGGCAATCGATGAATCGTCTGAGTCTATCTCGAATGATCGGGGCTCGGAAGACTTCCGACTTCCGCTACCAAAGCAATGCGTTTCCAATCCAAGCAATACACAGCCTTGATGCGTGATCGCTACAATGTGGCCCTCGGCAATCGAGTTCTCACTTCCACTGAGGTTGTTATGCATCTGAATCGCTGCTTTCGTCGGCATTTTTTCCTTCGCGTCCTGTCTCGTGCCTGCCCCGCATTGGCTGCCGAACCGCTGGTTTACCAAGGAACGGAAGGCCCCGGGCGGTAAGCACATCGTTTTTCTGGCCGGTGACCATGAGTATCGCAGCGAAGAAATCTTGCCGGCGCTCGCGCGGATCCTCGCCAAGCACCACGGGTTCAAATGCACGGTGCTGTTCAACGTTGATCCCGAAACGGGTGTGATCGTTCCCGGCAATAACAACATGCCCCACACCGATGCCTGCAACTCGGCGGATCTGCTGGTGTTTGGGCTCCGCTTTCAAGACTTCCCCGAAGCACAAATGCAGCCGATCGATGACTATCTGAATCGGGGCGGTCCGTGATTGGGATTCGCACCAGCACGCACGCGTTCAAGATCCCCAAAGACTCCAAGTACGCCAAGTACGACTTCCGATACGACGGCGACGAAATGAAAGGCGGGTTTGGACGACAGATTCTCGGCGAGACTTGGATCAGTCACTACGGCAAGAACCACGTCATGAGCACGCGGCTGGATATCGTTCCGGAGCAGGCGGACCATCCGATTCTGCGCGGCGTCAAAGATCCTTGGGTCGAAGCCGGCGGCTACTGGGTCGATCCGATGCCGGACAGCGTGGTGCTTGCCAACGCGCAACCGCTGCAAGGAATGACGCCTGATTCACCTGCCGGCCGAGGACAAGAAGCCGTGTCCGGGTGTGTGGGTTCGTTCTTACAAAGGTGAAAAAGGAAACGCCGGCCGAGTGTTCACGACGACTTACGGCGCATCGGAAGACTTCCGCAATGACGGTTTCCGCCGCATGATGGTCAATGCCTGTTTTTGGGCGTCGGGTCTGGAAGACGGTATCACCGCAGATCTCGACACGAACATTCGTTGGGCCCTACAACCCCTCGACATTTTCTTTCGGCGGTCATCGGCAAGATGTCAAGCCGCAAGAGTTGGCAGGCTGGGATGCTCCGATCATGTCGACCGACAAGGTGATCAAGCCACGCCAGCGGGCGGCCAAGAAGAAATAGGCAATCGTTGCGGAGTCGCTCCATGACTCCGGCCCGGGTTGCAGACGGCCTGTTGATTTAGTGAGCCGCGACGCGTGAGCGGCCGGGTCTACGGCACTACCCGAGGCCTTACGGCCGCCTTGAACTTCGGCTTGGCGGGTCCTGAAGTCAGGCGTGGCGTCGCCCTCAAGAACGTCACCAAAATCCTTAATGGCGTTGGGTGCGGGGGTGATCTCCGGCTGATCGGTATCACCGATGCGAGCGGTCAATGGCTGTGGCGGCAAAGCGATTTGACGCGCGGCCCACCGGAGAGACGATCGATGACAGGAGCAGCATGACTGGCATCATCAACTCAACTTGGCTTACCCATAACGGTGTCGCGTATGCGTCACGACGGGGAGCGTCTGCGCGAGACTGGAAGAAACTGACCGAAACCGACCGAACTCGCCGCCGTCCATCGACACCTGCATCCGAATTTTGGTCGGGTCCTTCGCCGGGCACCAACATGTGAACGTGCCAGTGCGCCTCCAGCTTCTAATTCCAAGTGTGCAAGACGGTGATCGCTGCCGGATCGTAGTCCTGTTCGCTCTTGATGTTTTTGGAAAGACTCTTCCAGGCCGAACCGACAAGCAAGTCCGCCATTTCGTCGCGGTTGGCCAACGCCAGCTCGGACAAGTCGCTCGGCAGTGTGCAAACAACTTGGTAATAGACCACGCCGGGTATTAACAACTTGGCGCTTTCTCGTTGAAGTCGACTCGTTTGGCTGCCGCTGCATTGAGGGCAGTGCCGATCGCCGCACGAGTTGTACAGACGACTTTTGCCGCCGCAGTCGGCGCGCTCGTATTGGCGACCGCCAAGCACATGCGTGCGGCACAGCGATACAGCGTCGTCAGAAAGGCTCGATGTTTGAGATTGGCAGTGCATTGCAAGAGCCTGTCGACTTCATTTCGGCTCAGCACGGTGGGCAACGTCTTGGGACGTTTGCCAAAGGGCACCATCGTGACCGGCCAGGGGACGCGGATCGTGTGCGTATAGAGGAACCGTAGCGCACAGACGGCCTGATTGAAGCTGCTATAGGCGACCTTTTTCTGCTCGATCAGGTAAAGCTGGAAGGAACGGACGTCTTCAACGGTTGCCCGGTCGAGAGGTTTTTGGGTGAAGTCAGCGAATCGCCGGGCGTGGTAGGTGTAGGCATCGATGGTGGCCTGCGCGAGATTGCGGATCTTCATGTCTTCGGCGAGCCGCTTGGTGAGCGGGCAAACACGTTTTTGATGGGGAGTCATCGTTGGAAATCTCCTGAGAGTGGTTGGCCCGCTGACAACATGCGAGCGAGCAAGTTAGATCCCAGGATGTTTGCGCAAAGGAAAGCGCAAGTCCTTTTTATCGAAACGTTCGCTACAACCGGACTTCACTTCCACTCCCCCCAACAAGAATGGAAGACACCCCGGCGGAGCCGGATCGTTCCTTTTGAAAGCCTTTGGCTGGCAGCCAATCAACGTCTTCGCAGCAGGCGGGATCGCACGTGATGACAACGACGCCCGAGGGTGCCGATGGCGGGAACATCGATTGCAATTCGTTGGCAAGGAAGCCAACACACCTCTTCGCAGGACGCGCCCCTCGCAACCGAAGAGAACGATTCAGCACAAGGCAATTCGATTAAGTTCAACGGTTGCGATCACGTGGTCGCCGCGAACGACTCACCACTTCAATAAACTCAACTCGGCGACTCACGTGCATCCGCTGGTTCGCCGGAATCCCCGCTCTCGGTCAGCAGCAGGAAAACTGTGAGTCCCTTCGGTTAAGAAAGGAAAACGCTTCGCGGCCTTACGTGTTCGCTGCCTTTTTTTCCAGCTCAATGCCACTGCAGTCGCCAACTCGCAACGTTGTCAAAACGGGTTCATCAAGGTCAATTGGTCTCCTTCGTTGTTGAAGTAGACACTCAGAAACGTGGCAAACGCGTGTCCAAACTCCAGGTAGTGGGCGTGATTACGTCGACGTTTGGAAACCTGAATCCCAGCTTCCGAAAGCAACTGCAAACAACGGCTCAAAAACACGGGCCGCTCCGCAACGCTTTGAATGCTAATCGACAATGACAGTGACGCGACGACACCCGCTGGATCAAACACAACCTGCAGATAGTCTCGGGTCTCCGGGTCGTTATATTGCCATCCAGGGCTTTGCAGCGACTCGAATCCCTCCTGCCAAAACTGTGGGCTTCCGAGCGTTTTATGCACGTTGACACGTGTTTCCCCG
Source organism: Pirellulaceae bacterium (assembly GCA_963714715.1). GTDB lineage: Bacteria > Planctomycetota > Planctomycetia > Pirellulales > Pirellulaceae > JBFJVZ01. The sequence goes on from CAVQPV010000036.1 coordinate 112,645, forward strand.
AGGGAAATGCCGCAAACGCCGCTCGACATTAGCAAACGCATTGCATCGAACCTCCCAATTCGATTCTCGCTCATTCGAACACCTTGAAAATCTGCGCACCGAATGCTCTTCAACCAATGGCGGAGTGAATTCGACATGTTTTGAGAGCGTCTGCTTTCTCAGCGAGCAGCGGCGATCCGGCCAGGGAAATCCAGTATCTTCATTGGTGGTGGGTCTGCACCGCAGCAAGGGATACCCAAGTTCGGACAGAACCTCTGTGAAGATTCGAAAACAGGATCCCGCGGTTCGAATCGCCATTGTAATTGATGGGACAGAGACAGTGCTAAACCACCGGCGTTAGCCCCGGTTTTGTGGCGGGAAAACCGCGGCTAACGCCGTGCGGCTGATTAAATCGACACGCCGTTAGCCCCGTTAGCCCCCCCGGTTTTGTGGCGGGGAAAATCGCGGCTAACGCTGTGCGGCTGATCAAATCCACACGCCGCTAGCGCCCAGCGGCTGATGAACCCACAAGATCCTCGACAAGGTGCTTCGTCAAGGCAGCGCGTTTTACGTTTGGCCGAGCGCGAATTGAGATGGCATGTGCGCCACACCAGAACTCGGCTGTTGATCCTTCCCCTCTTCGAAAGGTCACTCGTGCGATCCCGTGGAAGGAAACGACTTGTCGTTGCAGTCGGTGTGATGACTGTGATGTTCTTCGGCGCGACGGCTTGGCTAACACATCGTTTCGTGGCATGGGCACGTGATATTCCGAATCGAGTCGAGATCGAAATTGATGGCGACATGGTCGGTCGGGCCGTCACCGAATCGATCAGGTATGGTCTCCACGCGGACGACGTCGACACTCAATTGGAAACCGTCCGATATCTAGCCGACGCGATGGCACAGAACCCGGCGACCGCTGCCTGGGTGCGTGATGAATACACCAACGACCTGACCGCGCTGATCGACTCGCCGGATACCGACGTCGCGGCTGAGGTCGTCGCCCTGTTCGCCGAGCTTGATCAGTCGAACGCGAGCCAACCGCCCGAATAACCATGGTGCGTTGGACGTACACGGAAATCATGACATTCCAATCGTCGGTTGCTTCGATGGCTGAGGACGCCAATATTGTCCTGTCATTTGGTTTCCGTGACCGGAGTGCTGTAAACTTGGGCTTTGATCATCGTTTCAAGCAACGGAGGCTTTACGCAATGGTGGGCCAAATTCTGAAACTGATCGCGTGTCGGCCTTACTGGGCACTGGCATGCCATTCGCGGTTGCCCAGGACGATCGGGATGCCGTACAAGATTTGCTTGCGGATCGATATCTGCAAGTCTTGCTGCGGCGGCCACGAACGGGGACCGCGTTGGAGCGACTGCATGGACACCATGTGCAAGCGGGTTCGTGGACAACATTTCTGGCACAGCTGAAGGCCCAAGCCGATGCCGGAGGCGATAAGGCCGGTGCCAAGTACACCTTGATCGGCTTGCTGCAGTTGGAGCGTGGGAATGAAGTGGAGGCGATCGAGTCTCTGAAGAAAGCTGAACCGTTGAGTCAGCACGATGCCATGGTCAGCTATTACCTGGGCAAGGCACTGTTAGCCCTGGGACGTATTGACCAGGCAACCGAGGCTCTGGAGCGTGCGATTTCACGCCGACCGACTCGAAATGATGCCTTGGCCATCTTCACGACACTCGGTCGTATCTACCAGCGGAGCGGCAAACGCGACGAAGCGTTATCGGTTTGGGTTCGAATGGAAAAGGCGTTCCCAGGGGATGCGCGTGAGCGAAGAAGTTGCGCGGACTCTTGCGGAGGAGGGGTCACTTGAGCCGGCGTTGAAACGGTATCAGCGGCTCGCCCAACAAGCCCCAGCGGACGCCGATCATCAAGTGATCGGATACCAAATCAAGGCGGCTGAGTTGAAACGAAAGCTTGGCAGGCACCAGGAGGCCAGCGAAGACTTGGAAGCAATCTTGCTGCGGCTTCGTCCGTCGAGTTGGTTGTACAGCGACGTGCGAGGGCGTATCGAGGCCGCCTTTGTGCGTTCGGGCGACTACAGCGCCTTGGCCGACTATTACCATCAGCAAGCGGAGAAACACCCTGACGACCTTGATTTGAAACAACGGCACGCTCGATCACTTGCCAACGCCGGGCGAATTGCCGAAGCGATCGAGGCGATGAACAAAACGATCAAGTTCGCGCCCGACAACGAAGAATTGCGGCTCGCGCTGATCGACATCTACCGGCGTACTGGGAAACATGCCGACGTCGACAAGCAGTTCGAGGCGTTGGTGAAACTGGATCCCGACAACCCTGATTACCTGATTGCCTGGGGCGACTCGAAGCTGGAAGAGAAATCAGTCGAGCGTTCGCAGCGTGTCCGTGCAGCAGTCGCCATTTGGAAAAGACTGGCCGACGCACGGGCCGACGATCCCGTCATGACTGCGAAAGTCGCTGACTTGATGCGGCGCGTCGATCGATCCGAAGAGGCTCTCAAGCTGTACCGAAGATCGATCAAACTGGCTCCGACAGAACCTCAGTACCGCGAGTATTTGGGGGAATACCTGCATCATCTCGATCGCAAAGACGAGGCGTTGGAGACTTGGGCGTCGATTGCCCAAGGGCAACGAAGAAGCCGCGAGTCGCTGATCCGGTTGGCCGAGGTGTTGACCGTTTTTGACTACGACAAGCAGGCGCTTGCTGCGTTTGCCGAAGCAGAAACGCTGGATCTGGATTTTCAACAACGCCTGAGGTACGCCACGTTGTTATTTCGTGCCGAGCAGGTGTCGCAGGCATTGGATCAGTTGGACAAGGCGGAAACCGTCGCCGAAACACCGGAGCAGCGCGATCAAATCCTGCAAGACCGAATCGACATCTATGCGGGCAGCGGTACTCTGTTAAAGCAGATTGCCGACTTTCATACCAACCTCGGAGCCGATGCCGATGCGGCTGACTATCGCACGCTCGCTTTGATGTTGGACAGCGCTTGGCGACGGACCGAAGCGATTGTCGCGATCGACACCGCAGTTGAGTTGGCGCCGAAAGGATATTGCTGTCTTGTCCGTGGCGGCGGAGATTTACCGAAAGTCTTCCCGCTATGAAGCGGCCGTGGAACATTATCAGCGGTTGGTGAGTTTGGACCGCCGGTTTTCCTCCAGCTACTTGCAGCGGATTGCTGATTTGCAAATGCAGATGGGCCGGATTGACGAGGCGATGGATACGGGCAAGCGACTCCTTGAGTTGCAGTCGGCCAACCCCGAGGCGTATCGCTGCTTTGCGGATCTGTGCTTGCGGTGTGAAAAAGTCGAAGCAGGGATCGCGGCGTTGCGGCGAGCCATCCGGTTGGCGCCTCGAGATAACATGATTCGCGGTGCCTTGGCCGATGTACTGGCGAACCAATCCAAGGTCGACGAAGCGATTGAGCTGCATTGGCAGTCGCTTGATATCACGACCGACGTGGAGGAAGAGAAGCGTCGTCGTTTCGTCTCTGGTCCCTTTGTACGTACGCCAGACATGCGTTCCAAAAGCTGCTCGATCGGCTGCAGCAACCGGGCCGCGAGTTCCGATCCGCGTTTAACCGCGTTGTTGGTTTCGCAGGCGTATCGGACGCACATGGATTTCGCGGAGGCGCGGCGGGTCTTGCTGCCTCTGCTGGCTAACACACCGCGTGACGTGGAATTGTTGGCCAACATGGCAGCTTTGTCGATCGCGATGGACGATTACGAATCTGCTGTGAAGCACCAGAAGCAGCTCACGATGCTTGCTGACACGGCTGAAAACCGCAGAGTATTGTTTTCGTTGTTGCTAGATGCAGGGCGAATGGACGACGTAGAAGCAGCCTTGCTTCAGCTACGAGATCCCGAGGATTTCCGCGAAGCGGTCTCGAGCATCGATCGATTGATTCGCCGCGGCGACATGCCCGGCGCCATTCGGTTCTGCCGAACCGTGTTGAAGCAACGTGACGATCTGTGGGAAGTCAAGATTCGCTTGGCAGCTCTGCTCGTGCAGATCGGCAATTTCGAAGAAGCCGTTAAACTCGCCGATCAGGTGCGATCGTTAGAACTTGATGATCACGCGAAACCGCTTTCGAAGAAGACGCAATCGCGGCGTGCACAGCGAGCCGTGGCTACCACGGCAGGCCGGATTTCGCCGATGACTGGATCTCGGATCGATATCAGTGGATTCGCATCCACTTGACGATCTTTTTCCGCGCAGCCTTCTACACCAATTTCCGGTCGAGCTGGGCCTGGACCGCCCGTTGATATTCGCGAGTATTGGCAAGCCCGGTTCATGGCGTTGGCAGTCCAACTGTATGCCGCCGTCAAACAGCGGACCGTCAATGCGTTCCTGCAGAAATACCTGAATGAGGAAAAGATCGCGAAGTCCGAGGATGTCACGCAACTCTGGGATGCTCGAGACGCGTTCGTATCTTCGGTCAGATGTTCTTGGCGAACACGGTCGAGGGCAGTCTGTGGTTCCGCGATCGAGATCTGCTGAACCGTATCGTCTGGCGTCTGGCAGAACTCGATGCGGACGGAAGTGATCGATTGATTCGAGCTGCAATTCTCAGAGCGTGTCGCGATGCGTAAGAGAACGCGAGTGCCGTCCACTTCTTCGTCGCGATCGTCGAGGGGACAAGCATGCTGAAGCCGTTGACGGATATGCAGATCGACCTGCTGATGCGGAGTTTCCATCGCCAGCAGAACGCCCGTCGCCAAGTCGCACGGGGTTAAGCCCTACCTTGGTTTATGCGGAATTGGTTGCTGCCGGTCGAGTTGATGACGCCGGCGCCATGAAGGACTCGTACCCACGAAGCCTCCGTCGTTGCTTGAGACGGTGCGTTCACTGAAGTTCTTTACGAGCACGAAAAATAAGCCGTCGGCGCTTCGAGACGCTTCAACACGCCCACGGGCAGTTGATTCAATGGTCGAGCGACGCAACCCCGGCGATGCTGGAATCGTTGGTCGCAAGCTCACTTGCGGCAGCAAAGTTGGGGACGGCGGACCAGGTGAGATCTGGTCGTCGACATGATGATTGCGATTGAGGTCGTTAAGCAACATCGCGGCGTTGTCACTGTCGTGCAGCCGTCCAATCCAGGGATCGTGACGATCTCCGCCATGGTTGTCGGCCGAAAAAGGTCAAAATTGCAGCCGATTCCGTATTCGAATTCTCTGCTTGACCGCCGCCTTCGCGAGGTCGTTCAGCGCAACCGTTCAGTTCAACAGCGATACTTCGCGACAAAAGGAAATCGTTGGTCATCTTTGTAGGAACGGTGGCTTGCTGAGGAGTGATTCTGAGTTGTCGCCGAAGGAACAGAAGTTGCGTCGCACGTTGGCTGCCTATGCGTCGTGTTGGTGGATGGAGGAGACGGGCGATGCTTACGAAGGATTGCTTGACCTGAGCCGAAGCCACCCCGATGACGCCGATTTGCAAGTCGAAGTTGCTCGGTTGTCGACTGTGATTGAAGCGGCCGGAACAGGCGTTGGCGATCATCGACGACATCGAAGTGTCAAATCGCGAAATGCTGAAGTGGGCCGAAGTGATCGCGCTCACTGCGGCTGTTGAATTGCAGGACCGCCCGAGAGCCAGGCTCGCGGGAGAGCGGTTGCTGGGGATGCAGTTTGATCAGACCACTGAGATGACGTTGGTTGACCAATTGATCCAACTTGGCCTACGGGACCTGGCGACGAGCTTTCTGCAAACGGCGCGGCACAGGGCGGGAGGTTCCGTCTCAATACTGCTCAAAATCGCTGCTAAGTACAAAGCAGCCTTGGTGACCAGGACGCCGTAGCCGAAGCCGCTCTCGCTGCACTGCGTAGTTTTGCAGCCAACACGAAGAATTCATCGACGCAGCAGTATCCTATGTATCGGAGGAGAGT
>CAVQPV010000037.1:0-284118 GCA_963714715.1 Pirellulaceae bacterium
TATTGCCAAAAATAAATATTTCCCGTAGGGAATTAACAATTTGTTTCAGGATTATATTCTGAAAATTATGATATGATGTTTATTTCCAAAGGGAAAAGGGTTTTACAAATGCAAAACAGGTCTGGAAGGTTGACTAAGGCAGTTTGGCTGCGCCGAACAGGCCTGGAAGGTTGACTAAGGGTATTTTCAAAATGGAAACCCCAAAAAACGGTAAAAATTGAGGTATTTTGCTTTTAAAAGTTAAATTTTGAGAATTACTCTATTATATAGAGCCATTTCCTATAGATTTAAACTTTTGATAGTAATTTATGAGTTCTTTTCAAACAAGGTTGGATATAAATACAAAAGGCGGTGAATTGCTCCACCGCCTTTTGCTATTATCTGGATCCCCGCTAAAAACATTCGGGGAAGACAATTTAATTATTATTATTTGATAAGCATCATTCTCTTTATGTCTGTGAAATCGTTAGCAATAATTCTGTAGAAGTAAACTCCGCTTGAGAATTCGGATGCGTTGAAATCGACTGAATATGTTCCTACGGATTTAACTTCATTTACAAGTATTCTGACTTCACGTCCAAGTACGTCATATATTTTCAGCGAAACAAAACCTTGTTTTGGAATAGCAAAGTTTATTTTCGTAGTTGGATTAAACGGATTCGGGTAATTCTGGCTTAATGAATAAACCGATGGAATTTCTGAACCGATTGGGTTTACGCCTGTTAATGGTTCAAGTACAAGTCTTGTGTTTGCTCTGCCAACAGGTGCTGTTGTGCTTGTGAATGCGTCTGTGCATCCATTTCCTGTTGAAAGGTCGCCATATCTGCCCCAGTACATTCCGGGTGCAGTTGTGGTTCTTACAGGTGAATACTGTGTGTATGCTGAATTATTATAGCATACTTCAACCAATAAATTGCTTCCTGTGTTGTACTGGAACGGTGTTGTCATTGTAAGCATCTGCCATCCCGTACCCGGTACAGTGTAAGATGCTGGTGCATAGGCAGTTGTCCATCCTGTTGTTACAAAACCTGTTAAGGTTGTTGCGGTTGTGTTCTGGAATGATATTTTAAATCCATTCATTGCACCCGGGTCTGCTGTAATGACATCGAATCCAATTTGTTTGATTAACGATGTTGCTGTGTTTAGTTCTGAAGCAAGGTATAAGTATTGTGTTTTACCGTCCATCCAGTAAGTAGTGTACGGGAAGTTGCCAGATGTAGTACCTGTACCGATTGTAATTGTTGCTTCGTTAATAATTTTGAATTTATTGAGTACAGTAGAATCAGTATTATGCAAGGTTGAAATATCTCTTGCAAAAATTCTATAGAAGATAGAGTCGTTTACATTTACGTCAGCACTTACTGAATTGAAAGCAGCACCGAAGTTTGCACCTCCTGTATTTAACAATCTAAAATGTTTTATCCCAGTTCCTGTGTTGTTTTTGTACCATCTAACCCAAACTGAATCAACACCAATGTTATCTGTTACAACTGATGTAACAGTTGCAGGCCAGCTGAGTTTGGGATGATTACCTAAAGCGGTATGAGTTATAACGGGTTTTGCTGTGTCATTTGAAGCTGTGAACATATTAAGGACAGCGGGTGCACCCGGAGGGTTTGTTCCTGTTCTACCTGTGCTGTCGATTGCTTTGATGTAATATCTGTAAACAGCAGGAGAGTTATTTCCCGGAATTGAAGATGACCAATTTGTTCCTGTACCTTTTGTCATAACTATGCTGTCAGTAATGTTCGTATTATTTCTTGACCATAAAAGTTTCGCTGTTGAAACGCCTGAAAGAGTTGATGAAATACTTACATTTACTGGATAAGGTCCTGCAAGATTTTCAGTGTTTGTTAAAGGATTGTGTGAAATCACAGGTCCTAAAGACTGGTATGCAGCCCAAACGTCGATAACACCTTTACCGTAGTCATTATTTTCAACTCCGCCTACAGGAAGCTGGACTGCGGTATTGTACAGTGCTTCAAGAATTTGTTTTCCGGTAAGGTTTGGTGCAACTTGTCTTAGAAGTGCAACTGCGCCAACAATGTGCGGGCATGACATTGATGTACCCGAGAGCAATCTATAACTACCACCGTTACAGATGAACGAACGCTGGTACCGGGTGCGCAGACTTCAGGTTTAATTAATAGCGAGCCGGTGCCGCCGCAAAGAGACGGTCCTCTTGATGATGAAGATGTTATTGCATAAGGGAAAGCAATATTGCCGTTAATATTTCCTACGCTGAAAGCGTTAACTAAATTTGTGTTTATATTTTTCGGTTTTGTAATTGTAGAAGGATTCGGTCCGCTATTACCGCAGGAGAAAACGATAGCAAGTCCGGCGGCTTCAAGAGCGTTAATGTAGTTTTGTATATCCCTGTACATTCATCCGTTACACTAGGGTCATACCATGAATTTCCAATTGCATCAGGAACGTCATCGATAGTACTTGTATTACTGTCAGGATTCATAGCCCATTGAAAAGCAGCTATTGAATTACTCGTATGAGGCGAAGAGCAGATAGTTCTTGCTGCTATCCATTGTGCGTTTGGTGCGACTCCTACTGTATCGCCGGCGGAAGAGCGTCCGCACATAATACCCATTGTATGTGTCCCATGGCCGTCGCAATCAGCGGGTGAAGTAGTACTTCCGTTTTTATCAAACCAGGCTGCTCCACCATGGTTGTCCAAATTCCCGCGCCATCTTGCCGAAAGAGCAGGGTGAGTACCTTCAACACCTGTATCAATATTCATAACAATTCTACCAACCCCGGTAATACCAATTTCCCATAATTTATTTGCTTTAATAACCTTTAAACCAATTTCGGATGCTTCGGTACCTGCGGGAGCATCTAATAGCGGGTTCAAGGGGTTTATCGTATTCCAGCAACGCATCAATATCAATCTGTTCCACGTCTGTTCTTCTTATTAAATCCTGAATAGTTTCTGCATTAGCATCCACTAAAATCATGTTGGTAATCCAGAAAGATTCATAATTTCTTACTTTACCAGCATTCTTTTTGTTCTCGAGGGCAGATAAAATTGGTCCCTGAGTTGTGCGTGCTTTATCCATTAAAGCTTCTATAACCGTTTTTGAACGATGTTGTGCATTTGCTCTTTGGGAATAAAGTTGTGCATCGAGTGACTCAATGTCAACTCTGTCTTTCAGAAGAACGAGCACAGGAGTGTATTCCATCGGGCTCATTGTTGAAAGTTTTTGTTTTAGTCTTGTGCTTACTTCAGCGAATTGAGCATTGGCAGCTGTGTAAGTAAGAAGAAGCATTACAATAACAAGCAATTTTTTCATAAAATTATAATTAAAGTTTGTAGATATTCTATTTTATCATTACTGGAATGTAAAATACTTAATTCGGAATTAATTTAAAACATTTATAGACTGTACTAAAATAGGTTAATAAATTACACTTATAAACACAAAGGTTTTTTCGCTACACGGAAAAATTCCTTGGTGCGACATTTAACTACTTAGGTTCTTACCCTACGGGAAAAGATGGTTGTGATTCCTTTTTGTGTTTTCAAACTTGATTTTCAAGGGCGAACACTTTGCGGAAAAAAGGGAGATACACTACGTGGTTTAGTAACGTGGGAGAAGGTGCTTGGCTGCGCCGAACAGGTCTGGAAGGTTGACTAAGGCAGTTTGGCTACGCCGAACAGGTCTGGAAGGTTGACTAAGGCAGTTTGGCTGCGCCGAACAGGTCTGGAAGGTTGACTAAGGGTGTTTTCAAAATGGAAAACAGGTATAGCGACGTGAATATAGGTGTTTTGCAAATGGAAAACAGGTCTGGTAACGTTGCTAAGGGTGTTTTGCAAATGGAAAACAGGTCTGGTAACATTACTAAGGGTGTTTTCAAAATGGAAAACAGGTCTGGTAACGTTGCTAAGGGTGTTTTCAAAATGGAAAACAGGTCTGGTAACGTTGCTAAGGGTGTTTTCAAAATGGAAAACAGGTCTGGTAACGTTACTAAGGGTGTTTTGAAAATGGAAAACAGGTCTGGTAACGTTACTAAGGGTGTTTTGAAAATGGAAAACAGGTCTGGTAACGTTACTAAGGGTGTTTTCGAAATGGAAAACAGGTGTAGCGACGTGAATATAGGTGTTTTGCGAATGGAAACCCGAAAGAACGATGAAATTTGATGTATTTGGCTTTTAAAAGATGAATTTTAAGAATTAATCTATTATATAGAACCATTTCCAATAGATTTAATCTTTTTATGGAAATTTATGTGTTCTTTTCAAGCAAGGTTGGACATAAATACAAAAGGCGGTAGATTGCTCCACCGCCTTTTGCTATTATCTGTATCCCCGCTAAAAACATTCGAGGATGACAATTAATGTTATTTGATTAACATCATTTTCTTGATATCGCTGAAGCCGTTTGCTTCCATTTTGTAGAAGTAAACGCCGCTTGAGAATTCAGATGCGTTGAAATCAACAGAGAAGTTACCGACCTGTTTGACTTCGTTAACGAGTGTTCTGACTTCGCGACCGAGAACGTCGTAAATCTTCAACGTAACAAAACCTGATTTCGGAATTGCGAAGTTGATTTTCGTTACAGGGTTAAACGGATTCGGATAGTTCTGCGCAAGTGAATATTCTTTGGAGGTAATTCAGTTACAGGGTCATTATACACCAACTAAATCAGTGAATACGAATCTTGTGTTTGCTCTTCTAATAGGTGCAGTTGTACTTTGAACAGGATCAACGCAACCGTCACCAGTTGAGAGGTCACCGTATCTGCCCCAGAACATTCCGGGTGCTGTTGTTGTTTTAACAGGTGAATACTGTGTGTATGCTGAGTTGTTATAGCAAACTTCAATGATTAGGTTATTTCCAGCAGTAAACGGGAATGGAGTAGTGAGATTAATTATCTGCCAGCCGGTACCCGGAAGTGTGTATGATGCAGGTGCATAACAGGTTGTAAAACCTGTTGTAACGTATCCTGTTAATGTAGTTAATGTAGTATGTGCAATCTTAACTTTATAACCATTCATTGGTGCAGCGTCAGCGGTTATAACATCAAATCCAACTTTAGTTACATTACCCGCAGGGACGTTTATTTCTGATGCAAGGTATAGATACTGAGTTCTTCCGTCCATCCAGTATGTTGTGAACGGGAAGTTACCCGATGTTGTACCTGTACCGATTGTTACTGTGATTTCATTGATGATTGTAAAGTTGTAAAGTGCCGTAGAGTCTCTGTTGTGCTGTGCAGAGTTATCCTGTGCAATGATGCGATAGTTGATAACATCACCGATTGCAACATCTGAATTCAATGAATTAAACAATTGTGAATATGTGTTACCAGTTGTAGGCAGAAGTTTAAATTGTTTAACTACTGTAGGTGCACTTGATTTATACCATCTTACCCATGCAGAGTCAACACCAAGGTTATCAGTAACGTCAGCAGTTACTGCGACAGGCCAGTTAGCTTTTGGCGTTGGTCCTATTGCTGTATGAGTAATTACAGGTTTAGTTGTATCTGTTGCAGAAGCAATAAATGAATACATAGCAGTAGAAGACGATTTACCGTCATTCTGGAGATGCTTTAACTAAATACCTGTATGTAGCGTTTGTGTTGTTTCCCGGAATGTTTCCTGAATAGTTACTGCCTGAATTTGTCATTGTGACGGAGTCAGTAAGAACAGGATTATTTCTTGACCAGAAAACTTTTGCACCAGTAAGTGTTGCTGAACCAGAAGGTGTAATGGTTGCATTTACTGTGTAAGGTCCTGCAATATTCTGTGTGTTTGGAAGTGGTGTATGTACGATACTCGGACCTGATTCTGCTTTTACTGCTAAGCAGGACATCTGACCTGAATACGCACCAACAACTGTACTCGAACCGGTTGTGGTGTCAATGATTCTGAGTTCAGGACCAGTTGAATATGATGCCCAGTAGTATTTACCGTCGCTCATATCGAAATGACCATCCTGACCGTAGTTTGCATTGATGCCTAAAGGGCCAACATTTGTAGGTACACCTGTTGTTTTATCCCATTTGAATAAAGCGTCGGCTACGATATCAACCGAGAACAGAGTTCCGTTTGGTGCTGCGTTTAATTGAATAGCACCAGCGCATGCTGTTGAAGGTGAACCTACAGGTGTGAATACGCCTGTTGTCATGTTGATAGTACCGATTTGTGAACTGGTAATGTTTGACTGAACAGCCCACCAGTTTGTACCATCGTAGGTGAAACCGGTTAAGTTTGTTAAAGTAATACCCGTAACATTAACAACAGTTGTCTTGTTACCAGTAACTGTGTCAAGTGTGGATATTGTAAACGGTGATAACTGGTCAACAACATAGACTTTACCATCTTTATAAACAAACGCACCCGGGAAACCGTAGGTTTGCGGGGAACCGATGTTTGTCAAGGTAGTATTACCCATGAACTGCTTTGCCATCTGGTGAGTAGTTGTGCTTAAATAGACCCAACCACGATTGTTAGCATCAAGAATATTTATTAGAAATGCTCGGAGGCATTCTATAGCCTTCCGGTGCAGGTCCTAATGATGTTTGTTGTGCTAAGGTTAAAGTTGCAGACATTAATAATAATGCTGCAATTACGAGTGAATAAAATTTTCTCAAATTTTTTTCTCCTTATATTTAAGGTTAATTAAATAAATAAATTATACAAGTTCGAGAATTTCTGAAAAAAGGAAAAATTCTGTTTTTGTACTTATATAATTTAATAATAAATTTAAATAAATAGCAACACAAAAAATAGTATCATTTCCAGTTTATAAAAACATAAAAGTTCAATATTTCAAGAAAAAAGTTCAAACTCTTACATTGTTGTTTTAATAAAAATTTGATATTTTATGAAATATAGTAAAATTATGAAAAAATTAACAATATTACTGATTTCTGTCTTTGTGCTAAACTGCATATCATACGGCCAGTTTAAGAGACCGGAGGACGGGAACAGAATCAACAAAAATACGAATAATTTAATTCTCGGAATATTCAATCCCAAAAATTTCTCAATGTACGCACAGTTTTCAGGTATCTATGCTAAGTTCGGGATTCGGGAATGTTTCGGTTACATCTTACGTTAACTCGATGAATTATAAAGTGACAGACCGACTTAACGTATCTGCGGATGTGAAATTACAGTATGCGCCATACGTCAGTTCATCGCTCGGTTCTTCATTTTCAAAAGGTCTTCAGAATGATTTAAATGGTTTATCATTATCGAGATTATCGGTTGATTATAAAGTTTCGGACAATTCATACATAAAACTTGAATACCGTAAACTTGATGATATGTATTATTACAGTCCATACAATGATTTTTATTATGACAGATGGCACAGATAAAAGGAAATTTGTTTTATTAATTTGCGAAAATGAATTCTGATTTTAAGAAAAACTTATTAAACTATGTATTAAATATATCAATAATTATCATTGCCGGAATATGTTTGTATTTTGCATATTCAATGATAATGAATTCAACCTCACTTAAATCACGCGGAGACAACAAGAGCGGTGCAGACACCACAAAAAAACTGATAACAAACCAGCCAAACCTTTCAGTCCAGATAAACATACTTAATGCAACCGGAGAGAACAGAATTGGAGCAAGATTCCGTGATTACCTTAAGCAAAAAGGATTCGACGTGGTGGATATGGGAAATTATAAAGCAGAGGTTGAAAAAACTATGGTACTTGATATAATAGGAGACCTGAACAAAGCAAAAAGGGTTGCAGATGCGATAGGTGTAAGCCACAGAAATGTAGTTCAGCAACTTGATAAAAGCAAGTATATAGATGCGACAATAATTATAGGTAAAGATTATACAGAACTTAAACCGTTTACGGAGAAAACAAAAAATAATTAATGGAATCCAAAGATTTAGTTTACTACATAGCCGAATTAATACTTCAAAAAAAAGGAACAGACGTAAGAATAATTAATCTTGAGGGAAAAACTGCGGTTACTGATTATTTCCTTATATGTTCGGCTTCATCAACATTAATGGTTAAAGCAATAGCAGACCATGTATTAAAAGAAACAAAGAAAATAGATGAACGGGTATGGCGGGACGAAGGATATACGGGTTTGACGTGGGTATTACTGGATTATGTTGATGTGGTTGTGCACATATTTAACGAAGAAACGAGGAGGTTTTATAATCTTGAAGGATTATGGGGTGATGCGGAAATAATTGATGTACCAGAAAACTATAAGTTTAAGAAGAAGCCCGGGAAGAAAACTGAAAAAGAAAGAGTTATGAGTTTACCTAAAATTGCAATAACCTGCGGAGATCCGAACGGAATAGGACCTGAAATAGCGTTGAAGATTATAAACGACGAGAAGTTAATGTCGGTTTATGATTTGAAGATAATAATACCTGAATCGGTAATAGATTATTATTCCAAATTATTAAAGATAAAAAGACCTGAAAATCAATCGTTTATTAACATTCCTGATTTTAACATAAGAGTTAAAGAAGGCAGTATTGACAAAAAGGCAGGCCGCATAGCGAGTGATTCAATACGGATAGCGGCTGAACTTTGTATGAGAAAGACATTTGATGCAATGGTTACATTGCCGATTTCAAAAAAATCTTTTAATTTAGCAGGGTTTAATTTTCCCGGGCATACAGAATATCTAAAGGCAATAACGGGTTGTGACAGAACAATAATGGTAATGTATTCTGAGCAATTAACAATAACTCCCGTAACTATTCACGTTCCTTTAAAAAAGGTATCATGCACACTTGAAAAATCCGTGTTAAGAAAGAATTTATTATTACTTCAAAAGTCACTAAGGTATAATTTTAAGATAGAAAATCCTGAAAATCGGAGTTTTAGCAATGAATCCTCATAGCGGAGACGGAGGGACTGCTGGGATTTGAAGAAAAGACAAAACTCGAACCAGTTATAAAAGATTTGAAAAGCAGGGGTATGGATGTATATGGTCCGTATTCTGCAGACGGATTTTTTGGTTCCGGTGCATATAAAGATTTTGATGCAGTAGCGGGCACATATCACGACCAGGCACTTATACCATTTAAAATTCTCTCGCAGGGACAAGGTGTAAACTACACAGCCGGGTTACCTATAATAAGGACATCGCCTACACACGGGACTGCTTATGACATAGCGGGTAAGAACATAGCAAACCTTGACAGTACTGTTGAGGCAATCAGACTTGCGGCAAAATTAATAGTTAAGCGATGATAACTTTCACTAACATAAGTTTTTCATACCCGAACAAGGAAGTTTTTGATACTGCTTCGCTTGAGATTAACAAAGGAGAGTTTGTATTTTTAGTCGGAGAAAGCGGAATCGGGAAAACAACATTTCTTAAACTGATATATTTCGACTCAAAACCGAAAAAAGGAGTAGTTACATTTGATGACTTCAGTTCCGACAGTATTGACAAATCTGAAATACCATTTTTAAGAAGGAAAATCGGAATAGTATTTCAGGATTTTAAACTTCTGAACGACAGAAATATATTTGAGAATATTGCAATACCATTGTACATAGCAGGCGACAAGAAAGAATCAATCAAGAAGAAAGTATTTGATATAGCATCGAAACTCGGTTTAATGGAGCATTTAAGCGATATGCCATACGATATATCAGGCGGTGAACAGCAAAGAGTTGCGATAGCACGAGCGATGATAACCGAGCCTATACTTCTGCTTGCGGATGAGCCAACGGGAAACCTTGACCCATTTGTTGCTCTTGATATTGTAAGATTACTGAATGACATAAATAAAACCGGTACAACATTAATAATAGCAACGCACAACTTTGAGATAGTAAAAAAATTCAACGATAAAAGAATACTTCAGATAAAGGACAAAAAACTTTTCGACGTCCGCATAAAGACATAGATTTTTTAAGGAGACTCTTCAAAAGACAGGCACTCTTAAAAGGGTGATGCCGACTGATTTACACTGATTCAAAAAAATTCACAAAAATATCAGGAGAATGTTTTTAAAAACAAATCCCTGTCAAAAGATAATTCCGGACGAGAAATATCATTGCCTTTTTGATAAGGAAAATCAGGGATGGAAAAAAATTATACTTTATACATTGACAAACAGAAATTCATCCGAAGATAATTATATACTAAAATTTTTCTCTTATGATAATTTCTATTGACTTATCATTCGTGATTTTATAATTTATTTTAAATAAAAGGAGATAAATAAAAGGAGTTAAATGAATTATTTCGATGACATAGAATATAACGCTGAAGACAATTTTCAATATGATGATATGGCGGGTTACAATTCAGAATCAGCAGAAGAAAAGATAAATCAGTTATGTGAAAACGGGAAATACAAAGATGCCTTGGCGCTCGTCAATGTAGCATTAAACTACTCACCGTATTCGGCTGAATTATTCCACAAAAAAGCATTAATTTTAGACGGACTCGGAATATACGACGAGTCTTTAGAATATTATGACAAAGCAATATCGCTGAATCCTAATGATTACGAAGTTTACATTAATAAAGGTATTTCTCTTGATTCACAGGGCAGATATGAAGAAGCGATTAATAATTTTAACAAAGCATTAAGCATAGATACTGATAACTGCGAAGCATACTTCAATAAAGGGATAAGTTTTGAGAGGGGCGACAATTTTGAACTGGCGGTTGAATGTTTTACAAAGTGTATAGAGATAAATCCGGAATATGCAGATTCATATTATGAACTTGGTTATTGCTATGATTTTCTGGATGACCTGAAATTATCAGCGGATTCATACGAGAAGCATCTTGAACTTAATCCATTCAATTCGAATGCATGGTATAATTTAGGAATTGTACTAAGCAGACAGGGTAAGTATTTAAAGTCAATTGACTGTTACGAGTATGCAATAAATCTGCGCGGGAGTTTTGCATCTGCTTATTATAATTGCGGAAATGCATATTCATCACTTGGGTTATTCCAAAAGGGAATAGAGTATTACAAATTATCCACAGAGTATAACCCCAGAGATTCATACGCATATCATAATATTGCAAATTCATATTTTGAACTTAACAAGTATGAGGAAGCAATACCGTATTTTGAAAAAGCACTAAGTTTAAATCCTGAAAGTTTTGATTCTCATTTTGGGATAGGCTCATGCTATTACAATCTGGAGAAATACGAAACTGCATTAGAGCATTTTCAAAAGGGATTAAAGATAAACAAGAATCATTCACAACTATGGTATTCTAAGGCAGATACGGAGTATGCATTATTAATGATGGGCGAAGCAGAGCAGAGTTACAAAAAGGTGCTTGAGATTGAACCGGAAAATTATGAAGCAGCATTTGATTTAGGCTGTGTTTATGCAGATTTGAATATGAATGAAGAAGCGATGGAATATTTTGACAGGGTTTTAAAATTAAAGCCTGACTGGGCCGATGTATATTACGAGAAAACCAAGATATATTTTCTTACGGGTGAAACGGAAAACGGAATAGAGATGCTTGAAACAGCATTCAAGTATAAACCTGAGGACAGGTTTGAGTATAATTTTGAGGATGACTGGGAGAGGATAATAGAGTTTATTGTTGAGAGGTGATTTAATTGAGTTTGCAGAAGTCATCCGCTACGGGGCTGAAGGGGTTGTATTTCAGATTAAATGAAATTAAATTTATTCTTCTTTAAGGAATGGAGAATCCTCACCTGATTCTTTCTTTTCGGGGACTTTTTGTTCATTCTTTTCCAATTTCTTTTCAATAATAATATCTTGTGAATCACCCTCACCATTATTTGTTTTTACGCTAACACTGTCTTTTGATTTTACAATTGCGGAATCTTTTAATTTCAGACTATCCGATATATTCAGACTATCCTTAGCACCAGAGGAATCGATTTTAGTCAATGAAATATAATAATCGTATGTGGGTTTTACGGAGGCTGCGAAATTAGTATTGGGGAAAGATTTTAAAACAATTTCATAATATTTCATCATACTATCCTTATCCTGTTTAACGTTTTCGTAATACCATCCCAAAGTAAAATAAACTTTCGGAATCAGCGGACTCTGAGGATATTTGGTCAATGCTTCATTCAAAACATCCGGAATCTGATTTTTATTGTTAGTTTTCAGAAGTTTATCAGCGACTGAAATTAAAGAGTCAGCAGAATCGAAACTTTGCAAAACAGTTTCCATACCAAGAAATTTTCTTGATTCATTTGCATAAATAGTATTAGGAAACTTAATGATTACGTCATTAAAATACTCATTTGCTTTCGCACTATCACCCCCGGATTTATAGATAGTTCCTAAATAAAATGTTGCTTTGCTAACTAAATTTGCATTGCTGTAACCGTTGATAATTTTATTAAGGTAATAAATCGAAGAATCCGGATGATTAAGATTGTAGTAAAAAATTTCAGCGAGTTCAAAGTATGAATTCAACTTGGACAAATCTTTAGCCGCATTAATTGAGTCAGTATTTACTACCTGTTGAACGATTGTATCCTGAATTTCCTGATGAGAAACTGAAGTATCAATGTTAATAATTGTCGAATCTATATTCTCATTATGGGGAATCGAATCGAGTTTTATATTTTCTACTTTCTTTTCTTCGAGCAATTTTTCAAATTGATTTAAAAGTGAATCATCTCCCGGTAAAGTATCTCTTTATGAATACGCCGCCGCCTTTAGGATTCTCGAATCCGCCTTTATTCGGGTCGGTAATTTTTTTCAAGTCTTTATTCATTTCTTCATCATACTTTATCTTGAAGAGTTCCAAGTCCTTTTCTTCTACGGGGATTTCAATTTTGTTTGTATCATTAATTATTCCCTGGAGAGTAAAATATCTGTCAAGAACATTTGCTTTTTTGCTGCTTAAATCTGCATAATCAAGGCTTGAAGAAGTTTCGTTTGCTTTTCTGTATGAAACGAGTGCTTTTAAATAATTATTTAAGACAGTTTCATAGTACAATCCCAGTTTATAGTATGATTCAGCTGCTGCCTTTGAAGAAGGATATTTAACTATAATGTAAAAATATTTCTCTTTAGCCTCTGAGAATTTTTTCTCAAGAAAATCAGTGTTAGCAATTTCCAGTTCAACGAGTTGTTTAAAATCAGGATAATCAAGATATTTTCTGTCCATCTTTCCCAGGATTTCCCCTGATTCCTTAAATTTTGAAACCTCGTTAAGTGCTTTTGCTTCATTCAGTTTAGCATAAAATTCAAAATCAAAATTTGAAGTATTTTTATAGGACTCTAAATACATCTGAGGAGCTTTTTCTTTATTGTACAGCGTATAAACTTTTGCGAGTAAAAACTGTCTTTCTGCTTTAATTTCCTTGTCTTTTGTTAAATCGATAGACTGGAGCAGGAAATCCTGAGCATTATTAATATTTTTAAGGCCAATATTATAAACAGCAAGCTGCTGCAAGGCTTCCGCTTTAATATCATCCCTTTTTGAATTCTGCAGGAGACTTTTCAATATTGTTTCACCGTCTGCATTCTTTCTTAACCTGAATTTTGTTATTCCGAGGTATAATATTGCATCGTTAGCAATATCGCTTTTTGAAAGTTTAGAAAGAAACTCGTTGAATTTTCTTTCAGCCTGAATAAAATCATTTGAATAAAAATACGCTAAACCTATTAATAATACTGCTTTATCGAAGTACTTTGTGTTTTTGTTGTACTGAATTATTTTTGAACATCTTTCTATAACTTTTGTAAACTTATCTTTTGTTGACTGGAGAATTGGAGTAAGAATATTGATTGAGTCGAGTCTTTTGTTATAACCCGCGATAGTAGATGCTTTATATTCTTTCAGCGCTTCATCAAAATCCTCATTAGCGGTGTAAAACTTATTGAAATAAGTACTGAAAGTTTCCGACCTGTTACCAAGAAAAATAAAAGAAGTGAAATCCTGATAATCATAATCCAGCGAAACGTTAAAATCCGGATCAGGTTCTTCGTCAGTTGTTATAATCTCTTTAGAAAGAGTTCTATGGGTTACATAATCGCAACCTGATAGATTTACAACTGCAAAAAACAGTACAATAAGAAAACAACTATTTAAAATCTTTATCATATACATAAAATTATCCCTATTTTAACGCTAAATCAAGCCAAAATTCAACAAAAATTAAAATAAAGAAAGAATACAACAACGGCGAGCAGGGAATAATTAAATTCACTTACGTTCGGCCTGTACAGATTTCAGATTAATTAAAATTTTATTCCGGACAGATGCGGGGCATCCGGAATTGTATCTCTTTTAGAATTGAAACTCAAAGCATATAAATTTATATTTAACGATGAAAACTAAAAAGGCAGCAAAAGAAAAAGTTAAAATAGATTCGAATGAAAGTATGAATGTAAACGAAGATATTGACACCGAACCCCGTAACATAGTAAATAATCTTACACAGGATACGTTACCAGTTCTGCCGCTCAAGGATATCGTTATTTTTCCGTATATGATTTATCCAATACTTGCAGGCAGAGATTCATCAATCCGTGCAATCAACAAGGCATCTGAGGATGACAAAAATTTTATTTTTCTTGTAGCACAAAAAGACGGCAGTATTGATGATACATCTGTAGAAAATTTATATAATACGGGTGTGATTGCAAAAATTCTACAGGTTATACGCATGCCAAACGGTTTGATAAAGATACTTGTTGATGCAGTAGTTGCGGCGAAAGTGATTAGTTTCTACAAAGAAGATTATATATATGCCGATATCAGAGTCCGTAACGATAATAATGAGACTGATTCCCAGATTGATTTACTCGATAAACGTGCGTCTAAATTATTTGAAGAATACGTTACACTTAATCCTGCGTTAACAAAAGATTCATATACAAGTTACGAAGTTCTGAAAGAATACGATAAGAGACTGTATTTTATCTCTTCGACGATTGCGGTAAATTTTACCGACAAGCAAAAAATTCTTGAGACAGAAAGTCTTTATGACAGATATTTCAACCTTATAACCCTGCTTGTTTCAGAAGTTCAGGTATTAAAAATCGAAAAGGAAATTGAAGCAAAGGTATCTGCATCGATGCAGAAAAACCAGAGGAAGTTTATTGTACAGGAACAAATAAGGATTCTTGCAGGACGAACTTGGAGGAAACGCAGAACTTGACCCTGATTTACAAAAACTAAAAACAGCAATTGATGAAGGCAGATATGCCGGAACAGGTTAAAGCAAAGGCAAAAGAAGAGTTTGAGAAACTGAGAAAAACACCTTCGATGTCACCTGATTTCAGTGTTTCGAGAAATTATCTTGAGTGGATGACATCCGTTCCGTGGAATATACTTACAGAAGATAATTACGACCTTGAAAATGCAAAACAGATTCTTGATGAAGATCATTTCGGGCTTGAAAAACCGAAGGAAAGAATACTTGAACTGCTTGCTGTGCTTAAACTTTTAAAAAATAAAAACATTAAGAAGCCTCCAAAAGGGCAGATTTTATGTTTTGTAGGTCCTCCCGGAGTAGGAAAAACATCTTTGGGTAAGTCAATATCCCGGGCATTAAACAGGAAGTTTGCGAGACTTTCAATCGGTGGTGTAAAAGACGAAGCGGAAATAAGAGGTCACAGAAGAACGTATATAGGTTCAATGCCGGGCAGGATTATACAGGCAATGAAAAAAGCAGGTACATCAAATCCTGTTATATTAATAGATGAAATAGATAAGATGGGCAATGATTTCCGCGGTGACCCCGCATCTGCAATGCTCGAGGTATTAGACCCTGAGCAAAACAATACATTTAACGACCACTATCTTGACATAGATTATGATTTATCTAATGTGCTTTTCATTACTACCGCAAACGTACAGTATAACATCCCGCTTGCACTACAGGACAGGATGGAGATTATCGAGATGAGGTCTTATCTTGATTTTGAAAAAATAGCGATAGCAAAGAATCATATACTACCGAAAGAAATAAAAGAACACGGTTTTGAAAATAATGAAGTAAAATTTCCCGATGATGTAATACTGAAAGTGATACGTGAATATACACGTGAAGCAGGAGTAAGAAATCTTGAGAGAGAACTGAGCTCTATAATAAGGAAGGTTGCCAAGGATAAACTTTTAAACGGCAGTAATAAGAAGTCTGTTAAAATCACACAGCAATCAGTTGAAAAGTATCTTGGTGTTCCCAGGTTTGAAGACATAGACGCTAAGAAAGACGAGAAAACGAGAGTAGGTTCAGTTTACGGATTAGCGTGGACATCTCTTGGCGGAGATATACTTACGGTTGACGTAACGGTTATGAAAGGCAAAGAGAAGATAACATTAACGGGAAAACTGGGAGATGTGATGAAAGAATCCGCAGTAGCGGGATTATCTTACATAAAATCAAACTCTCAAAAATTTGGGATACCCGAAGATTTCTTTAAGGACAAAGAAATACACATTCACGTACCTGAAGGTGCGATACCAAAGGACGGACCTTCGGCGGGTATTACTATGCTTATGGGAATGTTATCTGCAATCACGGGTAATGCAATAAGAAGTGATACGGCAATGACGGGAGAGATTACACTTAGAGGGAATGTCTTGCCAATAGGCGGTTTAAACGAAAAACTCCTTGCTGCGGTAAGAAGCGGTATTAAGAGAGTATTAATACCAAAAGATAATGTAAAAAATTTGACAGATATTCCGAAGGATATTACGTCCAAACTTGAAATTATACCGGTCTCAAAAGTTGATGACGCAATAATACATTTATTTAATAAAAAGAAATTAAGTTTTAACAAGAAAGATTAATAATGGCTGAAGCAAAATTTAAAGTATCCGCACTGAAATTCAGACCACAGAAGTTCACTGATGTTGTCTCGCAGGAGTTTGTCTCAAAAACTTTAATGAATGCAATAAAAAACAAAAAGATTGCACATTCATACCTGTTCAGCGGTCCGAGAGGTGTTGGTAAAACCACAATTGCACGTATTTTTGCAAAGGCGATTAACTGTAAAAATTCCAAAGACGGTGAACCCTGCAATGATTGCGAGAACTGTTCGGAAATTACAAAAGGGGTACATCCCGATGTGTTCGAACTTGATGCGGCTTCCAACCGCGGAATAGACGATGTCCGTTCGATTCAGGATGCAGCAAAGTATTTTCCCATAAAAGCGGATTATAAATTCTTTATAATTGATGAAGTTCATATGCTTACAATTCAGGCATTTAATGCATTGTTAAAGATTCTTGAAGAACCGCCTGAATATTTAATTTTCATTCTTGCTACTACAAATCCCGAAAGGATTCCTCCGACAATAGTAAGCAGATGCCAGCGTTTCGGATTGCACAGACTTAAAATATCAGAGATTATGGAACAACTTAAGTTTGTAGCAGCTGAACAGAAAATTAAAATCGATAGTGAATCGTTATTCCTTATATCAAAACTGGGCGACGGAGCTTTGAGGGACGCACTTGGAATTTTTGATATGGCAGTTTCATTCTGCGGAGATACTATTAAGTTTCAATCGCTTAAAGAATTTCTTAATCTTCCCGATAATCACTATTTATTTTAATACTTCAAAGTTTATTGTAACATCGGACGTAAAAAGTATTATAGGTTATTTCAGTGAACTTGAAGAAAACGGTTTCGATATAATAACCTATTTAAACGGTATCACCGACCATTTCAGAAATCTGCTAATCGTAAAAACAACCGATAAAACCGACCTGCTGGATGAATCTGACGAGACCAAGAAGAAATATCTCGAGGAATCGAAGAATTATTCGATTGACCAGATTCAGAGAATACTTAAACTTCTTTTCGAATCTGAGTCACGAGGTTTAAATATTCGGGAAACCAGAAGGTACTTATGGAATCACTTCTTGTTGAGCTGTGCAGGGTTAACAGGGAAGTAGTGGATATATCCAAACTGATTTCGGGACTCGAGACCCTGAAAAAAAAAACTTTGAAGTGACCTATGACTCACGCATGAGCCTCCGGTTTATGATTTCGCAAAATTGTAGGATGCGTGAGAGCAAATTACTTAAAACTCTGAAGGAACTGTTTAAAATTGAAGAATATAAACCCGTAAAGAATGAAAACTCTAAACATAAATAAGAATTTTCTTGCTCTAGAAGATAAATATTCGAACTATAAGGATTCCTAGGTAGTAATCCTTCCTGTTCCTTATGAAGCAACTACTTCTTACGGAAAAGGTACATCGAAAGGACCTGAAGGCCATTTAAAATGCATCTCATTATGTTGAGTTTTTTGATGAAGAACTGAACAGGGAGTTATGTTTTGAAAAGGGAAACGGAATAGCATCTCTTTATCCTGTTAACATTAAAAGGTATTAAGGGTAAGAAAGCGATAGATATTATTTACAAAGATGTTCTAAAATTAATAAAAGATAAAAAGTACGTTGTTACCCTCGGAGGTGAGCATACTATATCTACTGCTCCGATAAAAGCTCACTTCGATTCTTACAAGGATTTATCGATACTTCAATTCGATGCACATTCAGACTTTCGCGATGAATACGAAGGGACAAAGTATTCTCATGCATGCTTTCTGTTCGCGTGTTGCTGAATTTACTAAGGATATTACTCAGGTAGGTATCAGAGCACAGTGTAAAGAAGAGTACGATTTTATTAAAAAAAATAAGATTAAAACTTTTTATGCTTATGCAATCAGTAACGGACTTCACGGTAAGAACTGGCAGGAAAAAGTGATTAAAGGACTTGAAGAAAAATGTTTACATTACTTTCGATGTTGATTACTTCGACCCTTCCATAATGCCGTCCACGGGTACTTGCGAGCCCCTCGGATTTTACTGGGAAGAGACTATGTCATTACTGAGAAAACTTGGTAAAGCGAGAATGGTAGTAGGGTTTGACGTAGTAGAGCTTGCGCCGAGAAAAGACAATTCATATCCGGATTTTCTTACTGCTAAACTTATTTATAAAATGCTAAACTATTTTTTATGACAAGAATGAGCAAGATTAAAGATGACTTAAAGAAAAAAGCAAAAGTAATTATAAAAAGACTGGCGGAAAATTACGGCGATGCAAAATGCCACCTTGATTTTAAGAATCCATTTGAATTACTAGTTTCAACTGTACTTGCGGCACAGTGTACTGATATCAGAGTGAATATGACAATGATACCGCTTTATAAATCAAAATATAAGTCACCAAAGGATATTTTAAAAGACGGACCTGATAATTTCAGAGAAAATATTAAATCAATAAATTTCTTTAACAATAAATCGAAGGCAATACTAGCATTATCGGGGGAGATAGAGAAAAACCATAAAGGTAAAGTTCCTTCAACAATGGAAGATCTGACTGCTTTGCCGGGTGTAGGAAGGAAGTCGGCATCAGTTGTACTTGGAAATTGTTTTGGTAAAAAGGATGTAATAATTGTTGATACACATTTAAAAAGAGTTTCAACCCGACTGGGATTAATCGAAAATGACAATCCCGAAAAGATTGAAGTCGAACTTAAGGAAATAATTCCGCAAAAGAGCAATTCCAGTTTTCAATGCGAATAGGGGAGCACGGCAGAATTATATGTCAGGCGAAAAAACCAAAATGCGAAGAATGTTTCTTACAGGATATATGTCCTTCATAATAAAAAACAATTATGAAGAAACCGGATTTAAAAAAGATTAAAGTAATACTTATGGATATGGACGGATGTTTAACCACCGGACACATAATTTATTCAAGCAGCGGCGAAGATACAAAAATGTTTCATACACACGACGGATACGGATTAACGCGCGGCAGGGAACTCGGGATGAAGTTTGCTGTAATAAGCGGTATGAATTCTGCAGTTAATAAAAGAAGAGTTGAGAGGCTAAAAATTCACCATTTATACGAAAATATTGACGACAAACTAAGTACCGTATGAAGAACTGAAGAAGAAGTATAAATTGAAAGATGAAAACTTTGCTTACATTGGCGATGATGAGTTTGATATACCTTTACTAAAGAAAGTTGGCTTTTCCTGTTGTCCTAAAAGCGGTATTGAAGAGGTGAAAAAACACGTTCATTATGTATGTAAAAAAGATGGCGGCGAGGGTGCAGTAAGAGAAATGATAGATAAGATACTTAAAAGCTAAAAAATTAATTTAACATTTTAAAAAATAATAATACAATTATCATGGATTCAAAAAATTTAAAATTCAATTCCAAACTAATTCACGCAGGTGCCGTTAAAGATAAATTCGGTTCTGTGAATGTCCCCATTTATCAAACATCAACTTTTGCGTTTGAGTCTGCCGAAGAGGGTGAAAAATGTTTTCTCGGTGAATCAAGCGGATATATCTACACACGTCTTGGTAATCCAACGATAAAATCACTTGAAAGATGTATTGCAGAATTAAGCGGCGGGTTTGATGCTGTTGCTGTCAGTTCGGGTATGGCAGCTGTTAATACTATATATATGGCGTTGCTTTCAAAAGGTGACCATATGATCAGCACTGCCGCAGTATACGGTCCGTCAAGAGGTGTCATGGAAGACCATTGGTCAAGGTTTGGAGTTGAGTCAACTTACATAGATACTACGAACCTCGAAAATATTAAAAAAGCAATTAAACCTAATACTAAAATGCTTTTCCTTGAAACACCTGCAAATCCAACTCTTGATATTACAGATATTGAAGCTGCATCAAAGATTGCAAAGGAACACGGACTTGTTTTAGTTGTTGATAATACTTTTGCTTCACCTGTTTTACAGCAGCCATTAAGTCTTGGAGCAGATGTAGAATTTCATTCAATGACAAAGTATATTAACGGTCACGCTGATATAGTCGCAGGTATTGTTATTGCCAAAACTGAAGAGTTGTACAAGAAACTTCGTCCAATGATGATTTCTCTTGGGTGTAATATGGACCCGCATCAGGCATTTCTTGTATTGCGTGGTGTTAAGACTCTTGGTATAAGAGTTGAGCGTGCTCAGGAAAATGCTGCTGTGATAGCAGAATACCTTGAAAAACATCCGAAGATTGAATGGGTAAGATATCCCGGGTTAAAGTCCCATCCTCAGCACGAACTCGCAAAAAAACAAATGTCAGGATTTGGTTCAATGATAAGTTTTGAACTAAAGGGCGGATTCGAATCGGGAAAGACATTAATGAACAATGTGCATCTTGCAGCTCTTGCCGTTTCTCTTGGCGGTGTTAGAAACACTTGATTGAACATCCTGCTTCAATGACGCACTCAAAAGTATCGAAAGAAAACAAACTAAAAGCAAACATCACAGACGGACTTGTAAGGTATGCAGTAGGTATTGAAGACGTTACTGATTTAATAGCCGACCTTGAACAGGGACTTGCTAAGTGTTAAGAGGTGATTTACATATACACACAAATTTTTCGGATGGTAAATTAAAACCTTCCGATATAATCGAACTTGCTAAAAAGAATAACTTAGGCGTGATAAGTGTTACCGACCATGACAATATAGAAGGTTCGCAGGCTATGCTAAAGTACAACGGAACATACGGCATTGAAATTATACCGGGCATAGAACTGAGTGCGGATTTTCACGGAAAGGAAATTCACCTTCTTGGTTATTTTCTTAATTTTAAGAATGTTGCCCTTACGGAGCACCTAAAGTTAATTAAGAATCTGAGGATACGGAGGGTAGATAAGATGATAATTAAATTAAAAGAACTCGGCGTAAAAGTAAATACGTCAGACCTTTTTGAAAAATATTCTTCAAGTTGTTCAATAGGAAGGCCTCATCTTGCTAATGAAATACTGGAGCAGGGCTACGTAAAAGATTTTTCTACTGCTTTCCAGAGATATCTCGGTGACGGTAAACCAGCATTCGTAAAGAAAGAAAATCTTAACTTTGAAATTATCATAGAATTAATAAAAGTTTCGGGTGGGCTGTCAATAGTAGCCCACCCGGGAGTTATTTCAGGGAAAGCACACTGGTTGAACTAAAAAAGGCAGGAATAAACGGTATTGAAGTTTATCATCCGTCTCATAATGAAGCACACGTTAAAAAATATCTGAAGTTTGTAAAAGAGCATAATATGGTTGCGGTAGGCGGTTCAGATTTTCACGGCTACAGTGAATATGATTATCTGAATATCGGCAGAATATTTATAGATGAAGAACAAATAAAATCTTTAAAGGAAAAATATAAAAGTTTAAAAAAGTGATATGGAAAATACAATCAAAGGCGAATACAGAGGAGAAGGTTGTAAGATTGCAATAATCTCAAGCAGGTTTAATGAAGAGATAACGGAAGGACTGATTGAAGGGGCAAAGAGAGCACTAAAGAAAAACGGAGTTAGTGATAATGACATATTTCTTTTCTTAGTTCCGGGCGCTTTTGAAATTCCCGCTGTACTCGAAAAAATCTGCAGGAAGAATAATGAATTAAAGTTTGACGGTATTATTACAATCGGATGTGTAATAAAAGGCGAGACAGCACACTTCGAATACATTTCAAACTCCGTATCTCAAAACATCAATTTTATCTCATCGAAATATGGTATTCCGACAGGTTTCTGCGTCCTTACAACGTACAACGACGAGCAGGCAGAAGCCCGTTCAAGACTTGATGTATGCAATGCCGAAACCAACAAAGGCTATGAATCCGCAGAAGCAGTTCTGGAAATGATAGATTTGATAAAGAAGATATAAGGTCTACAAAATAATTATTGAGATTATTTTTTAAACACTTTTTATTATGCTTAAAATATCATTATGTATCAATCCGTTTGTTGCAAGTATCTCTTTGTTATACACAGAATATTTCCCGCCTTTAAAATCTGTTACTTTGCCGCCTGCTTCCGTTAGTATGATATACCCGGCCGCTACATCCCACGCATTAAGGTTATATTCCCAGAAGCCGTCGAACCTTCCGCACGCAGTCCAGCAAATATCAAGTGCGGCAGAACCGAGTCGTCTTACAGGTATGTCTTTTTTTACTATTGCCGCAAATACTTCAACGGGCTTATTTTTATTACTGCCTGTGTTGTATGGGAATCCTGTTACAAGCAGTGACTTTGCAAAATCGCTTTCCTTCGATACCTGTATCTTCTTATCGTTCAGAAAAGAACCTTTTCCTTTTTCCGCGAAGAAAAGTTCATTCCCGAAAGGATTGTAAATACCGCCCATTACGATTTCTCCACTGACTTCCACTCCTATAGATATACAGCAGATTGGAATGCCGTGTGCATAGTTTATTGTACCGTCTATAGGGTCAATAATCCATTTTATATCTGATGAAGTGTTCAATGCGCCAATTTCTTCAGACAGAATGTTATGTCCCGGGAAGTTACTTCTTATTATTTCGATAATTCTTCTTTCGGAAAGTTTATCAACTTCTGTTACAAGGTTTGAGATAATGTCTTTGCTTTCAATTTTAAAATTTGTATCAAAATATTCTTTTAAAATCTTTCCGCTTTCTTCGAGTGCGTTGTATAATGTATTTTTCATTTTTTATTCAATATTTAATTCAAGTCCATCGTACGCAAGACGTATGTTGTCGGGTAGTTTAGCGTTTGTTTCATCGTTGTTTAAATCGTGAGTAATGTGAGTAAAGTATGCTTTTTTCACTTTTAATTTTAAAGCGATATCAGTTGCCTGTTCAAGGTTGAAGTGGGTGGGATGCGGTGCAATTCGTAAAGAATTCAGAATTAAAACATCAAGACCCTGCAATTTATCCATTTCAGGTTCGGGTATAAAACTTGCATCTGTTATGTATGCGAAGTTTCCTATTCTGTATCCAAATATTTTAATCTTTCCGTGCATAACTTCTATCGGTATTATCTTCACACCCATAACATCAAATTCCTTGTTTTCAAGATAGTTAAAATGCATTAAAGGAACAGCCATATATTTTATTAATTTTTCATCGAGTGCATACCTGAATGTAGTTTTAATCTCGTCGAGTGTCGGCGGGTTTCCGTAAACATCAACAAACTTTCTGTGTCTCTGGTTAATCTGCCTTAAGTCATCAAGTCCGAATATATGGTCAACGTGGTGATGTGTGTAAAGTATAGCGTCAAGGTCAGTTATGTTTGCCCTTAGTAATTGCTGTCTGAAATCAATTGATGTATCTATTAATATTTTCTTTCCTTCTGTTTCTACGTAAACTGAAGCACGAAGTCTTTTATCTTTTGGGTTTTTTGAAAGGCAGGTATGACAATTACATCCTATTATCGGTACTCCTTGCGAAGTTCCGCTTCCTAAAACAACAACTCTAATCATAATAATTTCTGCTGACCTTCCCTGTCGATGAGTTCTCTTATATCAGGTTTCAGGAAAATACCCTCTACTCCGATATCAGCAAGATTTTTTGCAAGGAAATTAATCTTCTTTTGCGGTTCTATATTTCTATTCATAAGAAAAACTTTTTGTTCTCTTAAAAGACAAAATCCTCCTTTGAACAAACCTTTTTCAATTCTGACATTGTAGCCAACCTGTTTAAAAACCTCTAAAAGTTCATTTATTAAAATTTCCTGATTTTCATTTGCATGCAAATCCTTTGCCTTTTTTATAACCTTGCTCATTTAAGATATTCCTCTTTTAAATCGTCCTTGTCGTGCATAAAATATTTATAGGAATATTCTTCGAGCATTTTTTTCTTCTCTTCGTCGAGTTCAGCCATGCTTTTCTTCATTGGCTGTAAAACAGAGATTACAATAATTGTATAATAAGAAAGTAAAGCAATCCAGGGCACTCCTTTAAGAAATCCTATACGTTCACCAAATATTTTAAGGAGACCGTCGTGAACCGGCGGATTATTCAGATACATA
This sequence comes from Pirellulaceae bacterium, assembly GCA_963714715.1. GTDB lineage: Bacteria > Planctomycetota > Planctomycetia > Pirellulales > Pirellulaceae > JBFJVZ01. The sequence goes on from CAVQPV010000037.1 coordinate 24,719, forward strand.
ATGTAGAATTTAATATCCAGATAAGAAGTGTAAAGTTCTACGGGAACAAATACATAGAAAAGGATTATACACATCAAAACCCAGGGATTTTCTTTCAGGTTTATTTTTGCTTTATTCAAAAATATAATCGAAAACACCAATGTACATACGTAAGCACCGATAATCAATAATGATGAATGCGAGAGCATTCTGAAAATCCAGTTTTCCTCATCGGGAGGAATACTCGTTCTGAAACTGAATTCATCGTAATTCAACAAGTCATTTCCGATTAATGCTCTTACATTAATAGCGCCTAACCAGATAACGGCCGATACCACTAAAAATGCAAGCCAGATTTTAGCCTTCTTATTCAATGTATAAATTTAATTTTCCTTAAATTATTTAATAGAACTGATACATTCAATTTATTAAGTCTAAAATCTTTTTGTAAGTCTTTTTGTTATACTTTTTATCATTTTTACATTAAATTTGTATAATTATAAAATTGACTAAATATTATGGAAGAAAGAATTAAAGATTTGCTATCCGGTGTTAAAGAACCTTACTTGAATAAAGGATTCACCGAACTTGGTTTTATATACGAAATAGTTTTAAAAGGGGATAAACTAACATTAAGACTTGGAATATCGGATACGGAATACAGTGATTTTCCGGGACTGAAAAATAAAATAACAGTTAAGATATTAGAAGAGATTCCTGAAATATCATCGGTAAAAGTTGATTTTATGCTCGGAATTGTGAATCACGATAATAAGCAGAAAGCAGTTGTACTTCCGGGTATAAAGAACACTATAGCAATTGCATCCGGTAAAGGCGGAGTTGGAAAATCTACTGTAGCGGCAAACTTAGCGGCTTCATTGACGCTTGAGGGTGCAAAAGTCGGTTTAATAGATGCGGATATATATGGACCATCAATACCTATAATGCTTGGTGCAAGCGGAAGACCGGGAATAATAAAAAGCGGCAATAAAAATAAAATGCTTCCGATTGAACAGTATAACATTAAACTTATGTCAATCGGTTTTTTGACAGAGGATAATTCTGCAGTAGTATGGCGCGGACCGATGGCTTCAAGTGCATTGAAACAGTTTATGACTGAGGTGGAATGGGGAGGACTCGATTTCTTACTTTTTGATATGCCTCCGGGAACAGGGGACATACAATTAACGCTTAGTCAGACAGTACCATTAACAGGTTCGGTGGTAGTTACCACACCTCAGGAAATTTCTCTTGCTGATGCACGAAAAGGACATTTGATGTTTGAGAAAGTAAATGTACCTAATCTGGGATTTATTGAAAATATGAGTTACTATCTTAAAGATGACGGTGAAAAGGAATACATTTTCGGCGAGGGCGGCGGTAAGCGTCTCGCAGAGGAATTCGGAGTAAAACTACTTGGTGAGATTCCCATTGATACAAATGTACGTATTGCAGGGGACAGTGGTAAACCAATTGTTATTTCTAATCCGGAATCTGAAGTGAGTAAAATATTTAAATCAATATCTAAGAAATTGATTCTTGAGGTAAACAGAAAAAACATTTCATCTGAACAGAATTCAGGGCTTGAAATATTAATATAATCATCAGAATTTTTTACTTCCTCATTTCTGATAATTTACATGAATGAGGAAGAATATATTTCTAATCACAATTTTATTAGTAAAATTTTCTGTGCAATTAAATATCTTAAAACAAATACTTTTATTAAATTTGTACATGGATAACATTATTACATTAGAGAAAATAGAAAGTGTTCTTTGCAGAATCAGACCTCATCTACAGGTTGACGGTGGTGACGTTGAAGTAGTAAGCATCGAAGATAATTCTATTGTGAAAGTCCGTTTGTTAGGTGCGTGCAACTCCTGTCCGCTAAATTTAATGACTTTAAGAGCAGGTATTGAAAGAACGCTTATGATGGAATTTCCTGAGATTATAAGAATAGAATCAGTCGCTTAAACTTTCGGCTAACTTAAGATTATCGATTTTCCCAATATCTAAAAAGAAGGAATCCCCCGAATTAAAACCTTTTATCTCATAACCCTCAATTATCAAAGAAAGATAAATATCCAGTATATCACTGAATTCTGTTCTAAATCCGGATTCAAAGATTCTGTTTGAAATAATGTGTAAACCGTTAAAAGCAAAGCAATTATCATTCATCGTATCACTTTTTATTCTCATAATCAGATTAAACCTATCATCAAATTCCAAATACCGTGAAGTTTTTCTTTTCTGAACTGCAAGTAAAGCCAGCGGTTTTAATTTGTCATATTCCTTAAGGATAAGCGAATAATCCATATTTGTAAAAACATCTACGTTTACAACCAAAAAACTTTCCTGACTGGAAAAATATTCTTTTGCATTGAGAATACCTCCGCCTGTGCCGAGTATTTCTTCTTCCACAATAATATTGATTTTAACTCCAAAGTCATTTTCCTGAAAATATTTTAGAATAAGATCGCTGTAATGATGAGCATTAACAATTATTTCATTTATTCCCAATGACTTAAGTTTTTCAATCTGGTATGAAATAACAGTACCTTTCCCGAAAGGCACGAGTGCTTTAGGCAAATTATCCGTAAGTGGTTTTAACCTGGTTCCAAAACCTGCGGCAAGTATCATTGCTTTTTTCAACATAAGACAAATTATAAATCGTCTGATTAATTAAAAAGAGAAAAGGAATTTAAATTGCGAGGTTGCTTTGATACCGTAAGAAATTCCGTCATATTAAATTTATTATTAACTAAATACATTTATTATTATAAAGCAATATCATAATTTTATATAACAAATTATATTATGATTTTTAAACAGAATAAAGAGACAAAGACAAAAGAGTTTTACGTAAATGAAATTCAAAGACTTAAAAAGAAACTTAACGCTGTTATACTCGCTCATTACTATCAGGAATCTGAAATTCAGGATATCGCAGACTTTGTAGGCGATAGTCTGCAATTAGCCCAGCAAGCTGAAGGAACTGATGCGGATGTAATTGTATTTGCTGGTGTTCACTTTATGGCTGAGACAGCAAAGATACTAAATCCCGATAAACTTGTTTTACTTCCTGATCTGGAAGCCGGTTGTTCACTTGCCGAAGGCTGTCCTCCCGAACTTTTAAAAAGGTTCAAAGATAAATATCCGGATCATGTTCTTATAAGTTATATAAATTGTTCTGCGGGTGTAAAAGCTTTGTCTGATATTATATGTACATCTTCTAATGCAGAAAAAATAGTTACTCAAATCCCGGAAGATAAGAAAATAATTTTTGCACCTGATAAAAATCTTGGAAAATATCTTATTAAAAAGACTGGAAGAGACATGAAGTTATGGCAGGGTTCCTGTATTGTTCACGAAACATTCAGCGAAAAGAAAATACACAAAACTTTCATTAGAACATCCGAAAGCAAAAATTATTGCACATCCCTGAATGCGAAGAAGCAGTTTTAAATAATGCAGATTTTATCGGCTCTACAAGCGCATTGATTAAATTTGTACAGGAAGATGAGTCAAATGAATTTATCATAGCAACAGAACCGGGTGTCATAAAACAAATGTCAGAAGAAAGCTCCAGGTAAAATATTTATTCCTGCCCCGCCGGAATCTAATTGTTCATGTAACGAATGTCCTTACATGAGATTAAATACAATGGAGAAGTTATATTTGTGTATGAAAAATAAAAAGCCGGAATTAGTACTTGACAAGGAGCTGATGAAGAAAGCACTCATTCCTATTAAGAGGATGCTTGAGGTTAGTAAATAATAATTCCATTCCGTTAAATAAGCCGGATTCTGTTTTTCGGTAACCGAACCGACAATCATTTATCTTATCCTGATATTACTATAAGGATTCTTGCGACCTACCCCGAGAGTATAATAAGCGAGCAGCACTTAAAGCTCTCTATACTTGGTCTTGCTCCGGATGAGGTTTGTCAATCTCAGAAATTACTTTCTGAATGGTAGGCTCTTACCCTGCCGTTTCACCTTTATCCCTTACGGGAAAGTTTTCTTTTCTGTGACACTTTCTGCTGTCAAACACGAAAATGAACAACCCGGGATTTTCTCCCGGCATCCCTGCTCCCATGGAGTCCGGACTTTCCTCACCGGGAATTACTTCCCAAGCGCGGTTGCCTAACAAAACAGTTAGTTTAAATAAAATTTTTATTCCTGAATGTTTTCTATTAACTTTTCGTCAATCATAATCCTGCCGCAGGACTGGCATAAAAATATCTTTTCTGCAATTCTGATTTCTATTTCTCTTTGCGGCGGAACTGAATTATAGCAGCCGCTGCAATTACCTTTTCTCACTATTGCAGTTGCTTCACCTTTGAGAGAACCATTTATTCTTTCGTACAAAGTTGTAAGTTTTTCATTCAGTTTCTCAAGAATAACTTTTCTTTTTCCTGTTAGTTCTTTTTCTTCTTCTTCGTACTGTTTATTGAGCGAATTCAGATGTGATGTATCTTCTTTCAATTCCGCTTTCAATTCTTCGTTATTTCTGGACATCTCAAGAATTCCTTTCACAAGGTTTTCCTGGAAGGCTTTTAGTTCTTTTAATCTTGCGTCATTCTTGTCAATTGTTTCCATCATAGAGTCAATCTGTTTAGTGATTTCATCATATTCCTTATTGCTCTTTGCTTTGTACTTTGACTCGTCATATTTTGTTACTTTGTCATCGAGTGCTTTATTCTCCTTTGTCAGTGCTTTCTCTTCACTTTCAAAGGTTTTCAGTTTGGTTTTGTCTTCCTTTAAGTGCTCATCGATAACAGCGATTTTATCTTTAAGACTTTGTATCCTGAAAGGTAAGTCACCCTTCTCGTCATCAATTTCCGCAAGTTCTTCATCTATCTTTGTTAACTCATAAAAAGAAAGTAATTCCGAAGTAAAGGTTTTTCTTTGCTGAATTGTTCCCTCCTCTTTGTATTCCAGAATTGTTGCATCCTGTTCTTCTTCTAAATGCTCTGTTTCAGAGGCATCATCAGCATTTAAAAGGTTTTCATTTGATTCGTCCATTTTATATTATATTTATATTATTTTTATCTTTATCTAAAGTGATACAGATTTCTGCATCCGCAGGTTTTAAAAATTTAATGATGTAATCTTTATTTGCACCATCTATTATTAGTAACTTTGAAAACTTAATTCCCGAGTAACCTTCTGCAATAACAACTTTATTGTTTAATCTGTATATTAATTCTTCCAGAGTAATCTTCGTTTTCAGTTCACAAAGAAAAGCAGATTTATTTTCCGTTCTTTTCTGAAAATCATAAATCTCGTAAGCGGGCTCATCATAAGGATGACTCTTCAGCAGTACGTCAATAACATTTTCCAAATCACCAATACCGCATTCCATTTCAAGTCTGACTTCTTCCTCAAAAGAAAGTTTTCCTTTCTTTCCTGAAAACGGTTTAGCAGATTTACCCGGAAGAAACGTACCGACTCCTTTCATCCTGAAAGAGCATACTGTATAGTTGCCAATCTTGCCTGCACCAGCAGAAGCCATATCAAACATCAGTTTATCAACCACGTTAAGAGGTGTAAAAGTTATGATTTTTTTCCTGCTAACGTACTCACTAAGTACAGGGGACAGTTTTTTTATTTCGGTTTTCTTAAAATACTTAAATATTATTTCCATCGGGGTTATAATTAAAAAAGTGTATCCTTGTGAGATACACTTTTTAACTTAAACAATTAAACTATGAAAAACTATAATATGAATTTTTTTATTCATAAATAAATATAGCGATATATGAAAAAACAATCAATATAAATTATTATACATTTTATTGTTAAAATAGCAAGATAATTTCACCATTAGAGTTTTAATTTTTTGAATAACATCTGCACGGGATTACTATTCTGCAGTACATAAAAATGCACCCCGGGTACTTTTGCATTCAAGAGTTCCTCAACCTGTTTTGAAGCCCATTCAACACCTATTTCGATAACATGTTTGTCATCTGCTTCAATAACTTCATTGTATAAATCTTCCGGAATATCAATATAAAAATCTCTTGGCAAACTTGTCAGATGTTTTTTAGTTGTAATTATTTTCAGACCCGGAATAATCGGAATATCGAAATTCTCCTTTTTGCAAGTCTCAACATAACGGAAGTAATGTTTGTTGTCAAAAAACATTTGAGTAACAATATAATTTGCTCCTGATTTAATTTTTGTACGCAGAACTTCCATATCTGCTTTTAAATTAGGTGATTCGTAATGTTTTTCCGGATATCCTGCGACGCCAATACAAAAGTCGGTTGGCGAAGCATCAAGTAAGTCGGCTTCGAGATAATTACCATTATTCATATTGCTGATTTGTTTAACCAGGTCCACAGAAAAATTATTAGTTGTCTTTCCATGAGGGGTGGGTTTCTTGAATCCTTTGTCATCACCCTGGACTGCAAGAACATTTTCTATCCCCAGATAATTTAGTTCAATCAGAGCATCTTCGGTTTCTTCTTTTGTAAAACCTTTGCAAAGAATATGAGGAACTGTATCAATATTATATTTATTTTTAATCGCTACGCTGATACCTATGGTACCGGGACGTTTTCTTTTTACTTTTTTCTTAATGCCACCGTCCGGTGTTTCCTCATACTGAACTTCCGCGGAATGGGATGTAACATCAATAAAAGGTGGGTTCAGTTTAATCAAGTCTTCGAGAATATTAAAAAGAGAATTTATGTCTCCGCCTCTGAGCGGAGGTATGATTTCGAAACTAATTAAAGGATTCTTTGCTTTTGCTAAATGTTCAACAACTTTCATATATTATCTGACATTATTAAATTTTAATATAAATATAATTATAAATTAATTCAGGATATCAGGATGCATAGAAGAACCTTTTGAAGTAAGAGTAGTATTTTTTCCTGTTTCGATGTTTAATATTCCAACCTCGTAATTTTTCCCGTCTTCGGCATCGTATAAAATTCTATCATTATCAATCCAAATATAATTAGCAACATTACGGCCATTTAAATCGAAACTTTTTTTGTCCGAGCCGTCAATATTCATTGTGTAGAGTTTCGTTTTTGTATCACCTATAAATACAAACGCAATTTTCTTGTCATCAGGTGAGAATCTTGGTCTGTTAGCACTTTCAATACCTTTGGAAAGGGCTGTTTCCTTTCCATCTTTAAACAAATAAATAGTACCCTGTAAATTATTGTTAAAAGCCGCCCAGACAATTAATCTGTTATCCGAAGATATATCGGGTAATAAATTAGCGTGGTCGTTTGAACTAATCTGATAAACATTTGATTCTGTAGTATCATCAAGGTCAATCAGAATAATATCTTTTCCTTTATCATAGAAAGCAGAAAAAACAATTTTCGAACCGTCTCTTGAAACAACCTGCTGATTAGAATATCCGACTGTCGAAACAATAATAGGTTCATATTCATTAAATTCCATTGCATAAATAGTAAGGATACCCTCGTAGTCAGAATTAAAAAAAATAGTTTCGCCATCTGAAGCAAAAGATGGGTGTTCGCCTCCGAAAACAAAATACGGGTCTGCCGGATTATCTGTATCGACATTACCTATATAAAATATTCTTCCATCTTCGGTGTAGAAAACAATTTTTGAACCATCGGGTGACCATTTCGGAAAATAGCAATCGGTTGACATATCAGTCAATTGTTTTTTACTGCTTCCGTCTTCATTCATAACAAAAACCTGATAATACCCCGAACTGTTATCGTCCGAGACGTAAGTAATTTTTTTGGATTGAGATAAAACTAAATTATACCCTGATAAAACCATCAACAAAAAGATTATTATCTTCTTCATATCTATATTTTCTTTATAATTTATTTATTAATGTAACATTAATAATAAATAAGAAATTCTAGTTAAAAAAGGTAAAAGATAGATTTAATAATTTAATATTTTGATTCGATAATAACTCTTAAGGAACCAAGAAAAGGAGATGCTCGGAAATATGTATTTTATGGAATTAATTAGTAAGTAACAAAATAAATTTTTAAGCCATGCATTTAAACATTTAACCTTCCAATAAAAATATTTACATTTGCAAAATCGATTTTTTATAAATTTATTATAATTTATGACGGATAGTAATGCTTTAAAACAGCAACCATCGACATTTATACGCTGGCTTGCACTGATATTAATCAGTTTTGCAATGTTCGGGAATTATTATATTTATGACAGTATAAGCCCTCTTGCTGATTTACTTAAAGAACAACTTGGTTTTTCGGATTCAAATATAGGGTTACTTAATGCAATATACAGTTTTCCGAATATCATAATGGTTTTAATCGGCGGAGTAATAATTGATAAAATAGGTACACGGAAATCAGTTTTTATTTTTACGGTTCTTATAATGGTTGGTGCGTTTGTAACGGCATTGAACGGTTCTCTTGCTTTAATGGCTACAGGCAGATTGATATTCGGGCTTGGTGCTGAATCTATGATAGTAGCAATAACTACAATCATTGCGCGCTGGTTTAAAGGGAAGGAACTTTCATTTGCGTTCGGAATTAATCTTACGGTAGCAAGATTAGGTTCATTTCTTGCGTTAAATTCTCCAACGATTGCAAGGTCGTTTTTTGACGATTGGCAGAAACCATTAATGATAACAGTAGCAGCAGGAATATTTGCTCTTATATGTATTGTCTTCTATTATATACTTGATGTTTATGCAACGAAGAAATATGAGATGCCTAAAGACGGTTCACAGGATAAAATTGAGTTTAAAGGACTTTTTAAATTCGGAGTTTCTTTCTGGTATATCACTGCATTATGCGTAACTTTTTATTCAGCGATGTTTCCGTTCCAGACTTTTGCGATTAAATTTTTTCAGGAAGCACACGGTACAACCCGTGAAGTTGGCGGTAATCTTTCAAGTATTCTTACATTAGCAGCAATGATTTTTACTCCTTTATTTGGTTTGCTGTCTGATAAAGTAGGTAAACGTTCTTTACTGATGATGCTTGGCGCAGTGGCCATTATTCCTGTTTATTTAATTATGGGTTATAATATTGATCTGGCAGCATTTGTAGGAATTAACGGAGGTATTCATGTAAATATACCTTTCTTCGGAATCGAAGAAGCAATTATTCCTTATAAATTAATTGTACCTATGGCTATGATGGGATTTGCTTTTTCCCTTATCCCTGCGGTGATGTGGCCTTCGGTTGCTTTAGTCGTAAAAGAAGAAAAACTTGGAACTGCTTATGGTCTTATGACAATGATTCAGAATATTGGTTTGTTCGGTTTTAATTTAATGATTGGCTGGGCAAACGATTTTTCGGGTGCAAGTGCTGATAACCCTACAGGTTACAGACTTGGTATGTGGATATTTTCAATACTCGGATTTGCCGGATTGTTCTTTGCATTTATGTTAAGGAGGAATGAGATGGGACCGAATGCACACGGACTTGAATTAAGTGCAAAAGAGAAAGCAGATAAATTAAAATAGTTTTTAAAATAATTTATTATAATGAATAACACAGAAAAACTAAAACATCCAGGGGGACTTTATTTATTGTTCTTCACGGAAATGTGGGAGCGGTTTAGTTTCTACGGAATGCAGGCAGTGTTTTATCTATATATGATACAGGCATTAAGTTTTGATAAGACTTTTGCCGATTTAATATATGGTAATTATACCGGAATGGTGTATATAACTGCTTTGATAGGAGGATTTATATCGGACAGATATTTTGGAAACCGAAAATCCATAGTTACGGGAGGTGCACTGATGGCAATAGGGCAGTTTATATTGTTCACAAGCGGATTATTGTTTGCGGATAAATCAGTCGCATCCATTTTATTATATTCAGGATTAGTATTTCTGTGTCTTGGAAACGGTTTTTTTAAGCCGAACATATCATCGATGGTTGGTCAGTTGTATCCGGAAGGTGATAAAAGAATCGATGCGGCATTTACAATATTCTATATGGGTATAAACCTCGGCGGTTTACTTGCACCGATAGTATGCGGATTTCTCGGCAACACAGGAAATATAGCCGATTTTAAATGGGGTTATTTTGCTGCAGGAATTGGTATGCTGTTAAGTCTGGCAATCTTTATTCCATTAAGAAATAAATATGTAGTAAAGCCGGACGGAAGTCCGGTAGGTGCTGTGCCTCCTGCAAAGTTGAAAACCGATTCAACTGAGAAAACAGGAGTAAGCAAGAACCAGATTATGGTAAATGCAGTTGTATTTGTGGTTTTACTTTTTGTATTTAAGTTTGTTCTTAATGCAGATATAATTGGTTCATTTATTTATTCAATATTCTTTACTGCCCCTCTTTCGATTATCACGGACAGGACATTATCACACGTTGAGAAAAAGAAGATTACTGCAATGTTTATACTTGTTGTCTTTACAATGATTTTCTGGATAGCATTCGGACAGATTGGTTCGTCGCTTACATACTTTGCAGACAATCAGGTGGACCGCTCGATATTCGGCTGGAGTTTACCTCCATCCGTATTGCAGGCGTTCGGACCATTGTTTATAGTAGCATTTGCACCATTAATGGCAATAATATGGACTTTCCTGGCAAAAGGGAACAAAGAGCCGTCTATTCCTTTTAAATTAGCACTGGGATTATTTTTAATGGCACTTTCATATTTAATTCTTGCAATAGCAGTTAATGTGTTGGCACCAGGGGTTAAAGTTGGTCTGCTGTGGCTGATAATTATGTATTTTGTACTGACGATAGGGGAGTTATCGCTTTCACCGATTGGTTTATCTATGATTGTAAAACTTGCACCGATAAGATTCGGGTCTGTACTAATGGCAGTCTGGTTTCTATCTTTAGGTACATCCTTTAAACTTTCGGGTGTACTGAGTGCATTTTTCCCGACAGAAAATCATAAACCAGTACTGCTCGGTTTATTCCCGATAAATACAACAGTAGATTTCTTCTATATATTTGTTGCGATGGCAGGAATAAGTTCAATAATTTTATTTGTTTCAATAAAGCCATTGCTTAAAATGATGCAGGGTGTGAGATAGTAAATAGTTGTTAATTATTTATAACCCCTCTTGAATTATTATAGAGGGGTTTTTATTTATGCTACGGTTTTAAAATATTATTATATATTTTCTGCGTTAGGTTTCTTACTAAAATACACAAACAATAAACCTGTTAAGGCTATAGCAAATCCAAAAATGAAGGCTGCATTAAATCCTTTTAACACAGTAAGGATATCGATTCCGTTTTCTAAAGGGTTTTTCTGCGGTACGAAATAAGAAAACACTGCACCGAAAAACACTACACCAAATGCGGAACCGAGTCTTATGGATGTTGTCATAAAACTTGAGACAATACCTTTGTTTTGCAAAGGTGCGGAAGTCATAATCTTATTTGTATTAGCGGGAATAAAAAATCCTATGGCAAAACCATAAACGGCAAGAATAAGAATAACCCAGAATATATCTGTATCGGGTTTAATAATTGTGTATGATAATAATGATACTGCAATAATAATCATTCCAATAATTCTTACTTTTGCAGAATTAATCTTATCCGAAAGATATCCAGACAGATATCCCGAGAAGAACTGAAACAAAGACGGTACTGCCATTATCAGTCCTGCAGTTTGTTTAGGAAATCCTTTAATCCAAAGCAGTAAAAACGGAGTTATATAAATCATACCGTTTGTAATCATATAAACAAAAACAAATGACAGCACGGAGAATGAAATGTTTGCATTTTTCAGCAGCCGTAAATTGAGCAAAGGAAAAGAGATTTTAAACTGTCTTATTATAAAGAGAGAAATTAAGGCAAAAGATGAAATAAAAAGGGATACAATAGTGAAAGAAGTCCAACCGAAATCATCACCAACATTTATGGCATAAAGAAGAGAAAGGAGTCCGAAAAAAATCAACATAGTACCGATTATATCGAACCTTGTTTCAGATTTCCCGGAATTGTAGTTCTGTAAGTATTTATACGTTATGTACAATGCTGCAATCCCGATAGGAATATTTATCAGAAAGATCGAATTCCATCCAAGTCCTTCAATTAAAAAACCGCTTGCCGCTCTGCCTATTATTCCTCCAAGAGCAGTAAAAGAATAATTTATACCATAGACTTTACCACGTATCTCAACAGGAATACCTGAGGCAATAATTGCAGGTGTTAAAGCAAAAAGGACAGCACTTCCGAATGCCTGAAGGACTCTGAATGCAACGAGTAAATTAAAATCGTTTGCAAAATAACACAGTATGCTGCCAATAAGAAAAACAACAATTCCCGAGAAATATATCTTTTTGAAACCCTTTATGTCACCGAGTTTTCCGAAAGCGAGCAGAAAACAGGTCAGTACTAAAAAATAAACCCATACAACGCGTGAGACTACATTGACAGCAACATTAAAGTGCGAAGCAATAGAAGGGAGTGAAACACTTATAATGTTTATATCAAGTCCAAGAAGAAAATGAATCAGGCAAAGGTTCAGAATTAATGCAAAGTACTTTTTCATAGTGCAAAAATAATGTGAATGGAAACAGATAAAAAGGGAAAAGTGGGAAGCGAATAAACGGAAAAAATATTTTTAACAAAAGGTGTATTTAATAATCAAGTACAAATATTTTTGAATTTTAAATTAAGTTTAAAAAGGATATTTTTATGCGATTAAAAATTAAACAGTTATGAAAAAGATATACTTATTAGTTGTAATTTTACTTTCCTCAATCAATTTATTTTCACAATCAACATCAGTAACAGGTATTATAACAGATTCCGAATCAGGGATTACGTTATCGGGAGTTGATTTGGTTATAACTTCATTTGAATTGAGGGTTCAGACTGAACTGCCGAAGGAATTATTACGAGCAGTTTCAGATGCAAAAGGAAATTTCGAATTTTATAATCTACCTGAGGGCATTTACAAAATTAATTATTTTCATGAAGGATATAAATCGGGTGTATTGGAAGTTGATGTTATAAAGAAAACAACTACGAGAGTTGAGATAAAACTTACTCCGAGTGATATTACCACGGGGGAAATAAACGTATCGAGTATAAGGTATCAGGCATTACTTAAAGATGTTGCTCTTCCGATGGAGATTGTTTCTGATGACGACATATTAAAAAGGCAGTATCAGACAATCGGTGATGCGCTTGAGAACAAGCCAGGACTTTCCGTAACACGTGACGGAATATGGGCATCTGATATCAGTATAAGAGGTCTTGGAAAATCGAATGTTGTAATGAACATAGACGGTAACAGAGTAGAGACTGCGAATGACCTGTCTGCACGGTTATCACTTGTAGATTTAAACGATATAAACAGAATTGAAGTGATAAAGGGTGGTGTTTCTTCTCTTTACGGGACGGGTGCATTCGGCGGAGTAGTGAATATCTTGACCAAGAACGGAGACTTCAGTAATAAATTCATTTATGGTGCTTCACTGATAAGCGGTTATAATTCGGTTAATGTAAGTCCGAACGGATGGTTATCATTGTATGCATCAAATGAAAAGTTTTTTGCGAAAATCAGCGGCAGTATGAGAGATGCAAAAAATACTATGACACCAAAAGGCGAACTTCCAAACAGCCAGTTTAAAGATAATAATGTTAGTCTAAACCTTGGATTAAGACCTGTAAAAAATAATGAATTCAGATTGTCGTATCAAAGATACAGAGCAACTGATGTGGGGCTTCCGGGTGGAGGTTCACTGTTTCCTGTTTCGGCAATAGTAAAGTATCCGAAGGAAGACAGGGATATGATATCTGGTGAATACAGGATAAAGAATTTTATTAAGCCGTTGAAAGAATTATCCGTAAAGTATTTTTATCAGTCGATACTCAGAGATGTTGAGAACATTCCAAATCAGATTGCTATAATAAAAACACCTACGGGACTGGTAAAGCAGAAAGTTTATGTTTTAAGTATAACTCCTAATGCGAGGCACTATACAAATGGTTTGCAGTTTAAGGCAGACTGGCAATTATGTCCGTGTAATTATTTAATTACAGGGGTCGATGTATGGATGAGGTCTTTGGATTCGAAGAGAGAAAGAAATCAAAGAATAGAGAACTATGATACTACCTCAGGCAATATAACGAGTACAATTTTGAAGACTATCGGTGAAAAGCCGATACCGGATGCAGATTACAGAAGCATAGGGGTGTATTTTCAGGATGAGGCGAAAGTTATAAAGGATAAATTAAAAATAAACTTAGGCGGCAGAGTTGATCAGATTAAAGTTACAAACTCGTCGGCTTATCAGCCTGTTTATGACATTACGAACGGAACAATAAATTATTCGCCGACAGGTCAGAAACAAATATGGGCTTCAAGAGAAGAAAATGATGTTTCGTGGAGTGCAAATATTGGAGCAATATATTCGGTTACAAAGAATTATGATATTACTTTTAACGTTGTCACGGTCATTCCGTTCACCATCGCTTGAAGAGCGATATCAGTATATAGACCTTGGGAGTTCTTTAAGAATCGGAAATCCTGATTTAGCACCTGAAAAAGGATACTTTGGAGATTTAGGTTTCAGGGTCTGGAGAGATAATGTAACTTTTTCAGGAAATGTGTTTTATAATTCATTTGAAGATCTGGTTGCAGAGATACCAGGGACGTATGAGAGCAGACCTGCTTTCATAAAAACCAATATTGGTAAGGCAAGATTATACGGTTACGATTTTGAGTTTATGTATAATTTTTATAAATCATTTGTTGCTTACGGTTCACTTTCATACGTGAGGGGCGAAGACACAGAGAATAAAACCAATCTTGCATTGATGCCGCCATTAAACGGAATAGCAGGTATAAAATTTCCCGTTTATAATTATGTTAACTTGGATTTAAGTGCATCATTGTTTGATAAACAGGATAACACAGCGGCAGGTGAATTAAACACACCTGGATATGCAGTGTTTAATGCAGGAATAAGTTCGATGCCTGTTAAATACAAATATTTTGCATTACAGTTGTTTGCAGGAGTGGAGAATATTTTTGATAAGGAATACAGAAATCATTTGTCATCGAACAGAGGATTGATAGTTGTTGAAGCGGGCAGAAATTTTTATGCTAAGTTGAAGATAGACTTTTAGTTAAGAATTACTGATAGAATTCATAAAGCCCCGTTAAATCTATTAGCGGGGCTTTTGTTTTATTGTGTTCAAAAAATGGACTACAATTGAAATGTTTTAAAAGTTATTTTAAAGAAAATTCAGAAACAAAATAAAGGGCACAATGAAGAAAATAATTTTAATCATTGCAGTTTTATTTGCAATCAACTTTAGTGTTAACGCACAGACAAAAATCAGTCTTGGTGTTAACGGCGGATTCGGTATTCCTGTAACGGAACTTGCGAATGTTTACAAGTTAACTCCATCGGGAGAGTTTAATGCGGGTTACAGGATAACGCCTGAACTTGAACTTTTGCTGACAACGGGTTACAGCAGTTTTGAATTCAGGAATGAAAATCTGAATGATGATATACATCAGTTAGATATAAATGCGAATATGAATGAGAAGTGGAAGACGACTGTAATACCCATTACAGCGGGAATAAGATATAAGTTTGACCCAATTACCAAGAGTATAACTCCGTACGGCACGATGGAAGTAGGTGCATATATATTAGACTTTGATAAAAGATTAGGCGGAGACATAATTTTAACGGGTTCGAATATTACGAAACTTGATGCAAGAAAAGAATCTGCAGTAGGTTTCGGACTTGCGCTGGGAGTGGGGACATTTTTTGCCATAACGCCAAGAATTTCTGTTGATGTGGCAGTGAAGTATAATTTCGTTAAAGCGGAATTTGTTCAGGATTATCTGATTACTAAGGATACTTTGAATCCTGTAAACGTAGCGGGAATAAATACGGGAATGTTTCTAACGACAAGAGTCGGTATAAATGTCAGGTTGTAAGGTAGGATTGAATAAATTTATGAGCAAGAATTAGTATTTGAATAAATATAAGAATTCCCCGGCGATAATATTAACGATATCTGTTATTGCATCATTCGTGACTGCGTTTATGGGCTCGGCGATAAATGTTGCAATGCCGGCGATTGCGAAGGAGTTTGATGCGAGTGCAGTTTTGCTAAGTTGGATTGCGACTGCTTATGTTTTAACGGGAGTTGCTTCGCTTATTCCTGTCGGTAAACTTTCGGACATTTACGGAAGAGCAAAATATTTAAAGGCAGGAGTTCTTGTATTCGCGGCGAGTTGTTTACTTTCGGGAGTTTCAAACACGGGAGTATTACTTTTAGTATTCAGGGCATTTCAGGGAATAGGACTTTCATTAATCTTCATTAACGCATTTTCAATTATAGTTTCTGCATATCCTGCTAATAACCGAGAAATCGCCGCGGCGTGATTTCACCCGGCGATTTGTGATTGCCACGCACATACAACAATTGGTTGCGGCCACGAGTCTCCGCCAATCCGGGAACACGCGTGGGCACCGGAATCTCAGACTCCAGCTGTCGGTATTGCCGGACCAACGGCGCCGCATTTGGCAGCTGCACAATTTCGTTGGGCAACAGGCCTTCGACGACACAGCGATCCAGCATGCGTGCTTGCGCGTCGGTCACTTTGCCGTCACGCCAAGCAGTCACGGCACGCTGGATCGCAACGGCGTATCGATCAGCAACTTCGTCCAGCGTTGCTGGTGGTGGCGGCGACAAATCGCCCAAGAGTGGATCGAGGAACTCACGGTCGGCGACCGGTTCCGGTGACCCTTTGGGGACGATTGCCGCGTTGCGAATTCCAAACCAAGACCGCTCCCGGTGCTTGACCAACAGCGGTGCATCTTTTGCTGTGGTCAGTTCGACGTGGATTTGATCGCCCGTCCAGTAACTAAGATCGAATCGCTGCCAAGTCCACGATGGTTTCAATCGAGTGACAGGAAACACCGTCCCGTTGCGGGGATAGTCTTGAACAACATAACGCGTCATCGCCTCGGCATCACCGATGACTTGGACCCACAACTCACTTCCGGTGTCCAAGTCGATATCGGGGGACGTGAATCTGGCCGCGTGCTTTGCCGACAAGGCGTGTGAGTAGACCCCTGCCGGATAGATACCCGTCAAAACTTGATCGCCGTCAGCCCGCAGCGCGAATTCCCCGGCAACTTGTGGCATTTCGGCGATACCCCTGCCCACGGCGTACCACGACTTGCAATCGCTTTGGTTTGCAAACTCCCAACGCCGCATTGCGTTGGTGCCGGCAAAGTTGCGTTGTGCCGCTTGATGATTCTGATGGGCATCGCGACAGCCTTTCCACACCTTGGCAATGTCTTTTCCAGAGGCGGCTTCGTTGTGAACCAGATGCAAGGGATGCAGAAACTGATCTGGCTTGGATGCTTTTTTCGACGGACCGTCTGTCGCCATCAGTCGCTCGCGAATTGACGTGATTGCACCGAGCCAGTCTCGTGCGATTGCCTCGCGAATGCGCGGCTTCAGCTTCCTGAGTGCCTCGCTGTTGTAAGCCTGTCGAGCGGGCAAATCGATCGCGTTGCGGCCAGGTCGGCAGGACGCCAAGATCCCAAATAACGCGTAGTAGTCCTTTTGACTGATCGCATCGAATTTGTGATCGTGACAACGCGCACACGAAACGGTCAGCCCCAGAAATGCTTTGCTGAACGTGCCGACTTGATCGTCGATGAAGCGGACTTTTTCATCCAGTGCATCGGTTGCGCGAATCCATGGAAAACCATTCGCCAGTGTGCCGGCCCGATGACCGATTCGTTGATGCCCAGATCTTCATTGATCCGCGGCGCATCCAACAAATCGCCCGCCACGTGTTCTCGCACCAATTGGTCGTACGGCACATCGGCGTTCCAGGCGCGAATCAGATAGTCCCGATAGACCCACGCATTGTCGATCTCCGGATCGCCTTCGCTGCCGTGCGATTCGGCGTAACGAATCCAGTCCATCCAGTGGCGTGCCCACCGCTCGCCAAAATGCGGGCTATTTAGCAGATGATCTACGAGTTCGTTGTAGGCAGTGTCACGATCGGCCGTCAACCGCGCCGTCCACTGCTGGACTTCGGCTGGCGATGGCGGTAGACCGGTCAGATTGAAATAGAGTCGGCGAATCAGCACGGCATCTTCGGCTCGTGCCGTTGGCGCAAGACGATTCACTTGTTGCTTGGCAAATAGGAATCGATCGACAGGATGATCCGACCACTGATTCGTCGCGGGTAGCGGCACGTCAGCGATCGGTTGAAAACTCCACCAGTTTTTTCGCCTCTGGAGCGTGGCTTCCCAAGAAGTTGCCTTCGCTAACTCCTCAGCACTGGGCGGCTGGTAACGCGGATCGGGCGGCACCCGATCGCGATCCATTTTTCAAAGTCGGCGATTTGTTGATCACTCAATTTGGGACCGTCTTCGGGCATCTCCAAACCTTCGACCTCGTGACGCAGAATCGCCAACAACCGACTTTCACTCGGTCTTCCCAGCACAACGATCTTGGCATCCTGGACCCCTCCGCGCCAGTCGATCGCCAGTCCACCTTCGGAGGTGTCAGCCGAGTTGTGACAGGCGTAGCAGTGTTCCACCAGAACCGGGCGAATGCGACTCTCGAAAAACTCAAGTTCCTGAGCCCGCGGGTCAGCTGCAGTCGTCACAGCGCAAATTGCCAGTGACGCAACGAAACCTGCCGAGCGGACCAGCGTTACAGGTTTTCCCACAGACCGTTTCTCCTTCCAGGCAATCTCGAATCCCGTCGCGTATCGGAAAGCCTGTTATCGTACTACGCTTCGTCGAACTTTGCAGAACGGGAGCATTTGTCGTGATTGTGCTGAGTCCCATCTGGTGAGTCCATCCGCTGGACAAATCTCCTTCGGTTCTCAAGAATTGGGAATTCCGCGGCACGGGGTACAGGACATCGATGCACCAGTTCAAAACCGGCGATTGGGTGATTTTTCGCAAACAGAAGAGTAGCGTTTCGCCCGGTCCGCGGGCACAGCAAATGACGCCGTCCGAGAAAGGCGAAACCTACAGCTACATCGTGGAAAAGTATTGGATCGTCGAAGAAGTACTCGAGGACGGCTCATTGCGTCTGCGCACGCGGCGTGGCAAGCAGCATGTTGTCCAAGCTGACGATCCGCATCTGCGAAAACCGCGCTGGTGGGAGATCTGGCTGCGGGGCGGTCGTTTTCGCTCCGTCGAAGCGTCCCTGCGAGCGCCAGATTGAGAACGCAGCATCGGCCCGTGTGCGAAAATGACTCCCGCGAGCAAGAAAAACGCTACAGTCGAAGAAGTGGTTCACAGCGTTGCCCGGCCGGACTACATCTCGCGGAACGAGATGGCTACGCTGGCCGACCGTAGCAGCTCGCGATACCATCGCTCAACTTGCGCGCTGCGTCCAGGCAACGCGTTGGTTCCCCAGATGATTGACAAGGTTCGCGTTGTGTCGGTGCTGGTTTTGCTGCGCTGCGAGTCTTTCACGGCGTTCCCGCAGGGACCGTCGGCATCGAATAAGCACAGCAAGCCGCCGATGTCGATCGTCTGTCCCGATTGGTTGAAGATGTAGCTGGAGCCTTGTTCGGCGATGGCAATTCGGAAAGGTTGCTTTACCAAATCCAAGTCGACCACGCTGATCGGTAAGCCGCTGTGCAACGAGACGACGTTGCAGGCGTCGACGGCCAGGTTGATGTTGCCCAGTTTTCCTTCGCGCGCTGCCTTGATCAGATACTCCGACGCTGGCTTGCTGCGTCCGGTCGGCTTGAAGCCACCATGGCGAAGCAAATCACGAACGGTTTTGCGATCGTCGTCGGTCGCTTGGAAGGGCGTGTCGGCTGTCAAGTCCAACATCGACAACAAGGTCGGCGGCGTGCAGATTTGGCCAAGTGATTGATCAAACGAGGTGGCGAACGCTCTCACATCGAGCAAAGGGTGTGGTGCAACTTCGATTTTCGTGTCCATCATGTTGTCTACACAGATTGTTGGGCGAAGTCTGCACCTTTTATTAATCTTTACCGCAAAGCCGTTACACATCAAAGCCCAGGGCAAACGAAACGGGCGACAGCGAGTTGAGAGCCGCCCTGGGGTACGTCTTACCAACTTCACCACGATCGCGGTGACTTGAAGGTCTCGATTGGCGACCCGGGGTGGTGCCTTGGCTCGCTGAGACCCGCGGGATTTGACACCGGGCTCTGTTGCGTTTTTCTCTTATCTCCGCAAGACCGAGACACCAGCCGTTCTCGAAAACAGCCCGGAATATTCCGAAGAATCCTCAAACTTTGCCTAGCCGTTGTCGATAAACCGATTGTGTCGTCCTGCGCTGAACGTGTGTCAAATCCGGGATCGAGCTAGTTATCGGAAATGAAAACGTGGCCTTGCCTGGCGAAGTTTCTACTGCCGGCAGTGCTGTGTCTGGTCGTTTCTGCATGCTCACGTCAAGCGTTTCGCAAACGAGCTGACAAACAGGCTTATCAAGCAATTGGCCAGAAAGGTGGTCACCTTGATGGCGGTGGCGTGTATCCTCGCGCGGACTCGCGGTTGTACGATCCGTTCTCGCCGGATTGCCCGCCGATGCCCCCGGATGACCCGCGCTCACATCGCCTGATGCAGTATGTTGACGGCAAACGCGGATACAAACACTGGGACAAATTCGGGTGTCTCTCGACCATTGAACCCGTGCAGTGGCTGGATGCACTGCCACGTGATGAACAGGGAATGGTTCGCTTGAATCTGCGCGATGCCGTTCGCGTGGCGCGGACAAATTCACGCGAGTTCCAGCGAAACATCGAAACGCTCTACCTGTCGGCGCTCGATGTTACGTTCGAGCGATTTCGGTTTGATTATCAACTGTTCGCCGGCAACCGTTTTGTACAGGATTTCCGAGGTCGCGACGTGGGTCGGGCCAGCCTGACGAAATTTGATTCCTTCGTTGGCTTCAACAAACTCTCAGCCACCGGCGGTGAGTTGGTTGCAGGTCTGGCGAACTCGTTGGTCTGGGATTCCTGGGGTACGGGCAGCGACCTGTTCACGACGACGCTTGATTTTACATTGGTGCAGCCGTTGTTGAGGTTTGGCGGGCGGGCTCGAGTGCTGGAATTGTTGACCCAAAGTGAGCGAGACTTGCTTGCCAACGTCAGGCAGATGGAGCAATTTCGACAAGGTTTTTATGTGGAGATTGTCGCAGGCCGCAACTCGGGCAGCGGTCCATTGCTGGGCGGAAACGTCGGCCAACTCGGACTCGGTTTGCTTGCCGGAACGCCGAGCGGTCGAAACGGCGCACCGAGAGCAGCAGGTTACCTGGGTCTGTTGCAGGACCAGCAAGAGATTCGCAATCAGTTCACCAACATTGCTGCGCTGCGCGACAGCCTCGCCCAACTAGAAGCTGCTTTTGACGCCAATCGAATCAACAGCCGGCTTCAAGTCGACCAGGCTCGGCAAGCGTTGTTAAATGCGCAAAGCAGCTTGTTGTCGTCGCGAGCTGCTTACCAGAGCCGCGTTGATCAATTCAAAATCGATCTCGGTCTTCCGCCGGGGCTTCCGCTTGAGATCGAGGACTCACTGCTTGATCGATTTATCTTGATCGATCCGAAACTGACGCTGTTGCAAAACGAGTTGGCAGGCTTGTTGTTTGAAATTCGTCGTGGCCGGGACGATCCAACGCGTGAGTTGGTGCGCGCGTCGCTTGAGCAACTCGATCGCCTGGATGAGCAAGCCGAAGTGCATTTGGCCGCCGCGATGGCCGATCTGAATGGCTTGGACGAGCTGGTTCCGGAACGCAAACGACAGCTTCGACAAGTTGCGCAACAGATTCGCGAGTCGAATTCGGATGTAGATCCGCGCGTGTGCGACGAAGAACGTTTGCTGGAGCGAATCGAATTTGTCAGTCGTCGCATCCCTCAGATCGCCGACGACCTGAAGCAGAGCAAAGATCGGCGAGCAAAACTTGCAGGGAGTGTCGCCCAAACCGAGCCAGTCGATGCCTGGAAGGAGGTCAACGCGCTGGCCACCAAACTATCCGATTTGCTGTTGGAGCTTTCACTCGTTCATGCAGAGGTTCGTCTGCAAGGTATCGTCTTGCTGCCAATTGAAATTCAGCCGCAACAAGCCGTCGCGTTTGCACGATTGAACCGGCTGGATTGGATGAACGCGCGAGCTAACCTGGTTGACGTCTGGAGAAAGATTGAATTCTTTGCCAATGCGTTGAAAAGCGATCTCGACGTGATCATCGATGGCCAAGTGGCCAACCGACCCAACGGCGTCTTGGATTTTGACACCGATCGCAGTCGGGTTCGTTTGGCTGTGGAATTCGATTCGCCCACGGCGCGACTGGCCGAACGAAATCGGTACCGCGCCGTGTTGATCGACTACCAGCAAGCCAGACGCAACTACATGCTGTTCGAGGATCGTGTGACACAGAGTCTGCGGAACACGCTGCGGATCATCGAGCTTAGCCAAATCAACTTAGAGGTGCGTCGCACTGCCGTGCAGGTGGCGATTGCCCAAGTCGATGTCGCGCGTTTGAGTTTGAATCCACCGGTACGTCCCAATCAAGCCAGTCGCACGTCGCCCACAGCCGCGCGCGACTTGGTTTCTGCGCTCAGCGATCTGCTGGATGCGCAGAATGATCTCCTGAATGTTTGGGTCAGTTACGAAGCATTGCGAATCCTGCTGGACTTTGAGATGGGAACAATGCAACTCGATCCCACCGGGATTTGGATCGATCCAGGTCCTTTGGAGCAGCGCGACCTGGCGGGAATTGGAAACGATCAGCAGGATTTGATGATCGCTGATCCGCCTGTTCTGCTGAATGCTCCTCAAGATGCTGGCTTGATCGCCGAACCCCTCTCCGCCCCTGGGAACGATAGGTGAGCCGCGGATGCTAGGCCGGATATTGCATGTAGGGTGGGTCAAATTCGCGTAAGTCCTTGGTGGGTCAGCGCAAACGGCTCGAACTTGAAATCACACTCTGTCTTACAGGGAGTGCATTGCGCGAATGCCGACCCACCTTTCTTCGATGTTTGCTCGACGCCACCCTAGGCGGGTGCAATATCCGGACCTAGCAGGCTGTTGATTTAAACGAAATGTGAATTGCAAGGGTGAGCCGCGGGCCGTAAGGCACCGGGCAATGACGTATGCCCGGCCGCTTACGCGTCGCGGCTCACTAAATCAACAGGCCGCTAGCCGCGGGCCTGGACGCGTACGAGGTCGAGTACAGAGGGCCCGTGGCTGGCCGTCGGCTCACAAGATGCATGATCGACCATTGCAAAACACGTTTTTGGGTTTAGCCGATCGCTGAAAACCGCGGAGATGTCTTTACGTTTCGGCCGCCAAAAAGTCGCAGACGGTCGCCCTTCAGGCTGACTTCGGGGCAAAAATCAATTATCATGAAGTGTTCACCTCCCTCCACCGTCGCACCGATTTCCCACCCATTGCGACTTATCCAAGACGTTGCTGATATGGGTACCCCTCCCACCTTCTCGTTGATGCCAGTGGATCGGCCAACCGATCGGCGTGGGTCGATTGAGTCGACGCTCGCCATTGGTGCCTTCGCGACGCTGGTCATCGGCTACTTGACCTATTCTGTGGGTGGAATCGGCTCGCTGTTCGGGGGTTATTTTGAAGACAAACCGAAAGTCGACTTTCTAATTGCCGAGGTCTGTCGAGAGCCTTTCATCCACACCGTTTTGGAACGTGGCGAGATTGAAAGTTCCAGCAACGTCGAAGTTCGGTGTCAGGTACGGTCCAGGAGCTCTTCCGGCGTCAATATCCTGGAAATCGTTCCCGAGGGAACTTGGGTCGAGGAAGGTGATTTCCTCGTTCGCTTGGATGACGCGGCGTTACAAACACAACTGATTCAGCAGCAAATCATTTGCAGTACCAGCGAAGCAGCGGCTATTGAAGCCAAGGCGACGTTGGATTCAGCCAAATTATCGCTCAGCGAATATGCCGAGGGAACGTTCAAAGAACAATTGGCTCAGCAGCAAAGCGAAGTATTCGTCGCCCAAGAAAACAAAAGACGCGCGGAGGAGTACATCGACTATAGCAAGCGGTTGGCCGAACGTGGCTACATCCCGGAAGCTCAGCTCGAAGCCGATATGTTTGCACTTGAAAAAGCCAAAAAGGAACTGGGTGTTGCGGAAACCAAGCTGACGGTACTGAGCAAGTTCACTCGTGAAAAGATGATGACGGAACTTCGATCCGACATTGAAACCGCCGAAGCCAAACTTCAGTCTCGTGAAAAGACTTGGGAACTGGACAAAGTTCAGCTGGCGGAGATTGAGGAGCAAATCGAGAAATGTGTCATCACGGCGCCCGTGGCCGGCCAAGTCGTTTATGCCAACAACCGCAGTCGCGCCAGCAGCAATACCGTCCTGATCGAGGAAGGCATGCCGGTTCGGGAACGCCAAACGATCATCGATCTTCCCGATCCAAAACAGATGCGCGTCGTGGCGAAGATTCACGAGTCAAGAATCGGATTTATCACGGAGGGTCAAGTTGCCGAGTTGCGATTGGATGCCATGCCCGAGTTGCCGTTGACAGGCCTGGTGACGGAAGTCAGTGAGTACCCGTTGCCGCCAATCAGTGTCTATATGTCCCACGTGAAGGAATACGAGGTGGCCATCCAGATCGATCAGCCACCGCCGGACTTGCGTCCCGGGATGACCGCGGAGGTCAACGTGTCGATCGAACAGATGGACGACGCCTTACAGATTCCGCTCGAAGCGATTGTCGAAGTGAATGATCGATGCTTTTGTGCGATCCCGACTTCGGAATGCACCGTTGAAACGCGGGAGCTAAAGATCGGGATGGCCAACGAAACCGACGCCGTTGTGCTCTCGGGATTGGTCGCCGGCGACAAAGTTGTCCTGAACGTGGCGGACGAAAATGTCATGCAACTGATGACCTTGCCCGAAGAATCCTCTTGAGCACCGGTTCGCGTTCATGCTCAAGAAAGCTGCCAAAGAAACTGTCGCTACCGAGATTTCGACTTCGGACGACGTGGCTTTACGAGTCCGTGCACTCTGCAAGGACTATCAGTTAGCCAACGAAACCGTTCACGTGCTGAAAAGCATTGATCTGGATGTGCCGCATGGCGATTACGTGGCCATCATGGGGCCGTCAGGATCGGGCAAGAGCACACTGCTGAATCTATTGGGAGGCTTGGACACGCCCACATCCGGTCAATATCTGATCGGTGACGATGACGTCGCCAATTTGAGCGACGATCAACTTTCACGCATCCGCGCGGAAAGAATCGGATTCGTCTTTCAGGCCTACAACCTGCTGCCGCAACTGGACGTATTGGAAAATATCGAGGTTCCGTTGGCCTACAACGGCGGCATGACCAAGGACGATCGTCGCCGCACCGGTGAACTCGCCAATATGGTCGGCTTGGACGAACGAGTCGATCATCGACCCACCGAGCTTTCGGGCGGTCAACAACAACGTGCAGGAATCGCCCGCAGTTTGGTCAATCAACCCGAGTTCATTCTCTCCGATGAAGCGACCGGCAATCTCGATACCGCCACGACCGACGAGATCCTTGATCTGTTCGACGACCTGAACGCCAAGGGGACCACCATTGTGATGGTGACTCACGAGGAGGAGGTTGCCGCCCACGCGCGACGAATCGTCCGGCTTCGTGATGGCGTGATCGAATCGGACGAGCGCGTGCGGCCGCCCAGTACGGCACGTCGCGAAGATTTTATTTCCGCCAGACGGGGACGACCGTCTCACCTGCGCTTGCGACTTCGCGATCTGCGGCTTGGTCTGAAAACACTGCTCATGCATCCGCTACGATCCATGCTTACTGTATTGGGCATCTTCATCGGTGTGGCGAGCGTGATTTGGTTGT
This sequence comes from Pirellulaceae bacterium, assembly GCA_963714715.1. GTDB lineage: Bacteria > Planctomycetota > Planctomycetia > Pirellulales > Pirellulaceae > JBFJVZ01. The sequence continues at coordinate 50,493 of CAVQPV010000037.1, forward strand.
TGGCGATCAGCGAAGGAATCGCGTCCAAGGCCAACGAGCAAATCCAAGAATTGGGTGCCAACAACATTATCTTGACCACTTCCCGGCCTTCTTCGGACCAAGTGCAGGGCAAGATCTATTACTACGGGTTGACCGAAGAGGATTGCCGGCACCTGCAAGCCAACATTCCCTCCGTCGACTTGGTGATTCCCTTTTATCGACGGACGCAACGCGACTTTCGATACAAAGACCGGTTGGTGTTGGGTGAAATCAACGCTTGTACACCAAAATACAAAGAACTGTATTCGCTGAACGTCACGCAAGGACGATTCCTGATCGACAGCGACAATGAGAACAAAACAAACGTCTGTGTGCTGGCATCCAAAGTCGCTAAAGACCTGTTCAAACACGAAGATCCGATTGGTCAATCGATCCATATTCTGGATGATTTCTTTCGGGTGGTCGGCGTCGTTGCCCCGCGGGCGGAGATGGAAAGCGTCGAAGACACAAGCCGCAGCCAAGACTTTTCCGATAACGTTTACATCCCGCTGGAAACCTATTGGATTCGGTTTGGCGAAGCCTATTCGGTCGGTAACAACGGCGGCCGCGCCGTGTCGCAAATCACACTGCGACTGAAAGACCGGGAAGACGCGGTGGCGACCGGACAGGCGGTCGAGCAGGCACTGCGGCGGACGCATCTGTTCCAAGACTACAAAATCGGCGTGCCACTGAAACTACTGGAGCAAGCCGAGAACACGCGGCTGATGTTCATGGCGATGATGGGGTTGCTGGCCGGAATTTCGCTGGTCGTCGGCGGCATCGGGATCATGAATATCATGTTGGCCACGGTAACCGAACGGACACGGGAAATCGGCATTCGCCGCGCGTTGGGTGCGCGGCGACGTGACATCACCCGACAGTTTCTGATCGAGACGGTGCTGCTATCGATTGGCGGCGGCATCACCGGGATTCTGGGCGGACTGACGTGTGGAAAAGCACTCGAGTTATTCCGCTGGGGACTGGAGCACGGCTTCCCGGACATGATGGAGTCGCTTCCGGACGTTGTTCAATCGATGCAGCCGATCATCATTCCATGGTCGATTCCGATCGCCTTCGGTATTTCGGTCACGGTGGGCATCGTATTCGGGCTCTATCCCGCCATTCGTGCCTCCGCCATGAGCCCCATCGAGGCACTGCGGCACGTGGGTTAACTACAGAATCAGCATTGTTGCGGAGCAACTCGGCTACGGACACGGCCCGCCATCGACGTACAATCATAGGACCGATCCTTTCTCGCGATTTGTCCAACCCACTGACAACAATCGAAACATGCACCCAAGCAACACACGATGCCCTTTCGATCGCAACTTTCAATGGTTCGTAGCAGTCGCCTCGCTGATCCTTGCCTTCGCGACACCGCTCGCTGCCGAAGACGGATGGAGAGCCGGCACTGCGAAAGCCAACATCACCCCCGAGCAACCGATGTGGATGGCCGGCTATGCCAGCCGGAATCGTGGTGCCGATGGGAAGTTAACTGAGTTGTGGGCCAAGGCTCTGGCGATCGAAGATGCCGATGGCGACCGGGCGCTGCTGATCACACTCGACCTGATCGGCATCGGCCGCGATCTCTCAGTCTCCATCTGTGAAAGCATACAACAGGAATTCGGACTCTCCCGCTCCGCGATCGCGATTTGCACCTCGCACACGCACAGCGGACCGGTGGTGCGAAAGAATCTTGCACCGATGCACTACGCACTGGTACCAGAGCCACAACAGCAGTTGATTCAAGCTTACGCGGCGCGACTCGAGGAACAACTGATCCGAATCTCCGGAGAAGCTCTCGGGGCGTTAGCACCATGCACGCTTCAACACGCGCGGGGTGTTGCCACCTTCGCTGTCAATCGACGCAACAATCGACCGGCAGACAAAGTGCCGGCCCAGCGTGCTACGGGAACGCTGATCGGACCGATCGACCACGATGTTCCCGTGCTTGTCGTGAAGGGTTCCAACGACGAGTTGCAGGCTGTCGTTTTCGGATACGCTTGCCACGCGACGGTGCTGAGTTCTTACCAGTGGTCGGGAGATTATCCCGGTTGCGCAAGCCGAATTTGAACGTCTGCATCCCGGCTGCCAAGCGATGTTTTGGGCCGGCTGCGGCGGCGATCAGAATCCGTTGCCGCGAAGAACGCTTCGAGCTTGCCGAACACTATGGCAGGCAGCTTGCCGGGGCCGTCGATGCCGCTCTGCTGACTTCACAAGTCACCGAAATCGAACCGCATCTAGAAACGAGTTATTCCGAAATCGACTTGCCATTGGACACGCTGCCGACGTCCGACGAGCTTCGCACTGCCACGAATTCAACGAATCGATACGAGCAGGCTCGCGCGCGAATGCTCCTGCAGCGAATCGAAAGCGACGGTGCGTTGGACCAAACCTACCCTTACCCGATCGGCATCTGGAAACTGGGGAAAGACGTTCGCTGGATTCTGTTGGGCGGTGAAGTTGTCGTCGATTACGCCTTGCGTCTCAAAGACGAACTGCCCGGCACCAGCTGGGTTGCCGGCTACACCAATGATGTGATGGCGTACATCCCGTCGCGTCGGGTCTTGCGCGAAGGCGGGTACGAAGGAGCAACCTCAATGGTCTACTACGGCCTGCCGACTACCTGGTCGCCCACCATCGAGGAGGCGATCGTTCGCGAGGTCGTTCAGCAGGCAAATCGCGGCGTTACTACGAAGCAAATCAGTGAGTGATTTCGAGCCCCTGCCAGTGGTGGGTGTGCGGAAAAGACCAGTTCAGGTCGGCACTGTCGGAGACTACGCTGAAGTACTTGCACTGGGCTGATGAAAAGTGAGCTGACGGCGCTAGCCAGCGCGTGAGCCGCGGGTCCGGACTCTACGGTGATCCAGCATGGAAAGGCCCGAGGCTGGCTAGCACCTGCGGCTCACAGAAAAATGCGTTTTTGTGAACTCAAACCTCACAAATCCAACTGCTTGCTGCGTTATTGGCTTATCGGAGGTGGAACGATGAGACATCTCATTCTATCGATCGTTGCGGCGTTGTTCCTTGCCGTCGGCGTTGCGCAATCGGCTCAGGCACAACGACTGCACGCGTTGATCCTGGCCGATACGTCTCCTTGGGCCAACTGGGGGCGTTACCAACTGGCCGTCCAAATGGACTCGTCCGTTATGATGTCATTGTTTGCCACGAACGTGCCTGAGCATCAGTTGGTTCTTCGCACCGAAGACATCGCTGACAATGCGTCGGGAGATCCGACCAGAATCGTAGCGATGATCAAGCAAATGGCCGTGGATCCAAACGACACCTTCGTGTTCTATTTCTCCGGGCATGGCGGTAGTGACGATCGCGGTCAGTATTTGGCGTTTGCCGGTGGCCGTCTGTATCGAGATGAGATCCGCGCACTGTTGCAGCAGAAGGGAGCTCGCTTGAATGTGATCATCACGGATTGCTGTAATCAACGCGCTGATGGTCAAAATTTCGGCGCGCCGTCGATGGACATGCAACCACCTGCCACGGTGACCCCTTTGTTTCAGTCGCTGTTTTTTCAGCCCAGCGGCATCGTTGACATCAGCGGCAGTTCACCTGGGGAAGCAGCGTTCTTCGGTCCCTTGGATGATGAATCAGGCGATTTTCCGGGTTCGCTGTTCACGAGTCAGATTGAGAAATTTATCTACCGATTCAAACACTACCCATCGACATGGGATCACTTCCTGAGATCGATCAGCCTGAACGTGCATCTAGCTTTTCGAGCGGCTTATCCAGGCGGCGCGGTCGGCGGCAAGGGCGGACAGTTTCAAAGTGACCAGAACGTTTACGCCTATCAGTACCCCGGGATGCCGCCAAAGCAAGGCCCTCGCACGGGCTTTGTGGTCCGCGATCACCAAAACCAAGGTGCGATGATCACGAATGTTCGGGCTGGTTTCCCCGCCAGTCAGGTTTACGATTTGTCCGCTCGACGATACGTTTCTTTGCAGCCTGGTGAGGTGATTGTGGCAGCCAATAACGTGCCGATTCGGACAGTCGCCGAGATCGTCAACGTCACAAGAGAATCGCCACAGGTGATGCGTTTGAAAATTCGCAATCAGCGTGGCGATCGAGAAGTGTTAATGCGTCTTCGTTATTAGCAGCATACATCATGGATGTCTATCGAGTCTCTGTGTCGGTTTTGATGCTGGTCAACTTTTGGACGCTGTCTTGCTGCCATTGCGTTGATGCGCAGACGACGAATGAAGCCCCGGGCGAACAGGCACCGCCGGACTGGGCCACGGACTTCCTGGCCGAAGACCCATTGACGGCAAAAGAATCGCTGACTCTTCAAGATCTTGAGCAGGCGCTGGATGACGAACACCAACGCCAGTGGGTGATCGAGCGGCATTTCTTGCGGGCAAAATTGACGCCGCAGCAGCAGCGAAAGTTTCTCGAGTCAGCCTTTCAACATCCGGACATGGCCGTACGCGGGCAAGCAGCGGAGGCTCTGCAGCAGTTGGGCGAACTCAAGGGCGTTGTCCGCCGCACGTTATTGGAGTGGATTAAAAACGGCGACCGCGACGCCGCCGAAGCGGCTATCATCGGCCTGCAGTTTTTGCCCATCCCCGAAGAAGACATCGATCAAAGTCTGCTCGACTCGTTGCTTCGCGCGCTTTCGTCGGAGTCCACCAAGGTGTGCGCCGCGGCAGCCCAACAACTGGAACGGCTCGGTCCGGCGGCAGTTCCGATCTTGCTGAAAACGATGCAAGACCCGCAGCAACCGCAACAAGAAGCTGCAGAGGTGCTGAGCCGCATTGTGGGGGAAGCCCCCACGCAGCAAGAGGCGATTCAAGAAGTGATCGCGCCGCCCGAGGAGGTAACCAAGTCGGTCCCGGGCGGTCAAAGCGCAGAAATGCTTGCCCGGCAGGTGGACGAAGATCAAGCCGAAGTCATCCGAGTCTATTACGGCACCAATCGGGCAATCTCACAACAGCCAATGGACTCAAAACGAACGCTTGCGATTTGGGGACTCGTATTTTTCATCACGGTCATCATTGCGGTTTGGTCGTTTACACGAACGCGTCCCCAAGAGTCCTCGTGGCTGGGCTACATGATACGTCGATCGCTGACGGCACTCTTGCTGCTTGGGATGATCGTATTCAGTGCCATGCAGTGCAATGCTGCGATTCGCACGTGGACATCGGAACGTGACGGTGTCCGCTTTGCTGGGCGTCGTTCGGCAAACAGCACCATTCATTACGGCTACTGCGACATTTCGATCCCGCCGACTCATGACGTCGGCGTGGTCGAACGTCCGTTGATTGGTCCAGAGGATGAAGCCAAACATGTCGTTCTGCAGCAGGCGGCGTTGTTGGAAGAAGCCGAGTTCTATGCGGCAGTCAATGAAGTCCTGGATGAACTGGGCGACACTTCGCGAGATTGCCTGCTGTATGTTCATGGTTACAACGTCGCGTTTGACGATGCGGCACTGCGGGCAGCGCAAATCCACTACGACTTGCAGTTTGCCGGCACAACGATGTTTTACAGTTGGCCATCGCGTGCCAGCGTCCGCCATTATTTTTCAGATCGCAACGAAATTCGCTTCAGCCACACGTTGATCAAGGAGTTCTTAGCGGGGATTCTCAACAACGTCGACGTCGATCGCTTTCACATTGTTGCCCACAGCATGGGCGCAGACGCGTTATGCCAAGCGATCTTGGAATTGGACCCGGAAGGCGTGGTGTTCGATCAAATCATCCTGGCCGCGCCCGACATCGACGCCGACGTATTCAAGCAACAAATTCTTCCCCGTTTACAGCAGTGCGGAAATCGCACCACGTTGTACTGTTCCAAGAACGACTGGGCACTTCATGCCTCGAAGCATTTCAATGACAGCCTACGGGCAGGTGATTCCAGCCTCGGCCCACTGGTGGCGACTGGTTTGGACACGGTCGACGCATCCGACATGGATACGGAGTTACTTGGACATTCGTATTACGGCAATTGTCTTCGCCTGTTGGATGATCTGCGGCTCTTGATCGAGCAGAATAAGCCGCCAGCAGAACGAAAACTGGAACCGCTGTTTGATGTGCGCAGACATCCCGTACTGGATATTCATCAGGTAGCGATTCGAGGACGTGTTCTTCGAATCCCAGGATGGGACTCGCTTGCATTGTGATCCGCATCGGACCGTTCGTGTTTCGTACAATGAAACGACCAGATTGAGAATGAACGTTACAAGAGAGAATTGGGGAACGGACCAATGCATCAATCGTCGTGGCACACATTTCGATTTGGCTACGCGCTGTTAGCCACCCTACTGATTCCTTCAATGGGGCCTGCGCAGCAGTCAACTCTGTCGACTTTCAAGACAAAGCAACTGAGTGACGTTTATTTTTCCGAAGGCGCATCGGCGGGTGACATCAACGGTGACGGCAAAGTGGACGTCGTGTGCGGTCCGTATTGGTACGAGGGACCCGACTTCGAAGAGAAACACGAGATTTACGAACCGGTGCCGCAGGATCGAGAACGCTATGCGAACAATTTTTTCTCATGGGTGTACGACTTTGACGGTGACGGGAACAACGACGTGTTCGCAGTCGGTTTTCCCGGCACGCCGGCGCATGTCTATCGGAATCCGGGCCCCACGGGCGGCCCGGTCGGCGACGAGCATTGGACGAAGCACCAGGTGATCGACTGGGTCTCAAACGAGTCGCCTCAATTCACAAACATTGTTGGTGACGATCGTCCTGAATTGGTTTGCACCCGAGACGGTTTTTTCGGCTTCGCCGATTGGGACGAGAATGAATCGCTTGCAGCGTGGACCTTTCATCCGATTTCCGAGCAGATCGCGCCCAGCCGATTCGGTCATGGACTTGGTGTCGGAGACATCAGCGGCGATGGACGCATTGACTTGATATTTTCCGGTGGCTGGTTCGAACAGCCAGAATCGGGCGCGATGTCGAATCGGTGGAAACTGCACCGCACGTCGTTCTCAAATTCGTACGGTGGTGCAGAGATGTATGCGTACGACGTTAACGGGGACGGTCACAATGACGTGATCACCGGCCACGCAGCTCACGACTTTGGGCTGGCGTGGTATGAACAGGTTCGCGACGGCGAACAGATCACGTTCAAGCACCATTTGATCATGGGTGACCGTCCCGAGCAGAATCGCTACGGCGTCGTGTTCAGCGAACTCCACTCGATGAACTTGGTGGATATCGACGGTGACGGTTTGCAGGACATCGTGACCGGCAAGACGTACTGGTCGCATCATCGCAAGAGCCCGATGTGGGATACTGATCCAGTGGTTTATTGGTTTCGGCTGGATCGTTCGGGCGAAGGCGTTGACTGGGTCCCACACCTGGCCGGCGACACTTCGGGGATCGGTCGCCAACTGGGGATCCACGACACCAACGGCGACGATGTTCCCGACATCGTGGTGGGTGGGATGAAGGGAACGTATGTGTTGACGCAAAGTCGCGTGCCTGTCGACGAAGCGACTTGGCTCAAGAGTCAGCCAAAGATACATGCGTCCGCCCGTCAGCGGACAGATCGTGGTGAGCCACCTGTGTTTGGTGACGACGCTCGAGTCGCTGGAGCGGTCGAAGGTGAGTCGATGAAGGTGCTGCAGGTAAGCGGCGGTAAGACCAGCGTTCAGAATATGAGCGGTTTCAAAAAGGGGCGATGGAGCGATGGCAAGCAACTGTTTTGGACGGGAACCAAGCCGCGAGCAAGACTGATGTTGGAAGTGGAAATCGACGAGGACGGCGAGTACGAAGTTGGAGCCGTGCTAACAACGGCGCGCGACTACGCGATCATCAACATGCAACTTGACGGAGCGGCGCTGGGCAGTTCGATCGACCTATACGAATATCCCGATGTCGGCACGACAGGCTTGCTGCAGTTTGGCACGCGTTCATTGAAGGCCGGCAAGCACCGGTTGCTGATCGAGATGCTTGGCGCGAATGATTCTGCGATCAAGTCGTACATGGTCGGCATCGATTGTTTGGTGCTCAACAAGAAGTAGCCGGCAAACCAATAACGATTCGCATTGTTGACCGCAGGGCGGATGGAGTGAGGTCACCTTTGACGACTTTTCGTGTCAGGGCGAGAAAACAAATTGAACGAAGTTCACGACCGACCAAACTTGATCTACACCATTGCGTTTGAACCAAGCGGCGACGTCGTCTACCACTCGATGGCAAAAATGTTGATCTTGTCGCTGCTGCGAACCGGTTTTTCGGGCGAAATCATCGCGTTCCGCAACTCGGAAACACCATGGTTTGGCATACCACGTCCGCGGATCAAGGAAATATTTATCGAGACGTCGGAGATCCAAGACCTGGCTGATTACGCGACGCGTTTCAAAGCGCGAGCCCGATCACATGTGGATTCCGATCGCTACGCAAACATCATGTTTATCGATTGCGATTGTTTGGCGCTCCGGAATCTCGATCACCTCTTCGAAGGCGGCAACACGGTCATTCATTACTCTTCCGAGCCGGGGCATGCAATCGGCAATCCGCAGTTCAATGCCTACCTCTCCGAATCGGAAATGCAGCTGCAGCGTGATGGTGCAAACAGTGGTATCTGGATGATCAAGGCAGCCGAATTCGCAGACATCATGTCCCGGTGGCAGCAGATTGACGGCCAGACACCGGAGCGAGCGCGAACGTGTTGGGATCAACCTGCCTGGAATCGTTTGCTTTTGGAGCTGGGGGACAAGGCAAGGCCGATCGCCGATGGCGAGATTCGCTATCCCATGGCGTTTCACACCAACTACGAGGACTACAGCCAGGGAACGCTGTTACACTTCTGCGCTGGAGTCTCAGCGGAGATGAAAATGAGATTTCAATTCGGCGTGTTTTGTCAGCGGTTCCTCGGAAACCACGCCCCTGCTCTGTTGAACATCCTGGATTGATTTTGACGATTGCTAGCTGACGTTACCGTAACGCACCGAAGTATTTTTCATCTTCGATGTCCCCCACCAGTTCTTCGAGGACATCTTCCAGTGTGACGACTCCCACGGTCTGGTCCTGATCCTGAACGACCGCCAAATGAATGTGTTCCTTGCGAAACATTCTCAGTAGGTCGTCGGACTTGACCTGAGCATCAACGATCACGGGCGGCATGATGACGGTTGTTAGCGGTTTCGATGGCGTCTTGCTGTTGGCCATCAGTACGTCACGACCTAAAGCTAGTCCTGCTACATCATCGATCGACGGACCAAAGACGGGATACCTTGAGTACTCGGATCTGCAGACTTCCGATGCGGCCTGTTTGATCGTCAGTCCAATACTGAGCGCATTTCACTCGGCTGACCGGCGTCATGATCTCGGCTGCGGTCTTGTCGTTCAAGATGAAGGCCCGATGGATCATTTGTCCCTCGTCGCTCTCGATGTAACCGGCACGGTGTCCCATGCGAACGAGCGAACGAATCTGTTCCTCGGTGCCGAAGCTCCGGGTTCCCTTCGTGAACTGGTTGGACAGCCAGGCAAAACTCACGACCAACGGATAGAGCAGATAACGGCCAATCAAGATCGCTGGTGCCGAAACCCGGGCGATCAACGGTGCGTAGTGCGCGCCCAGTGCTTTGGGAACGATTTCTGAAAACACGATCGTGCCGAGGGTCAGAACGGCGGTGATGATGGCGATTCCCTTTGCTCCGTAAAGTGTGAATGCTTGACCGCTGACAAGAATCGGACCCAAAACATTGATCGTATTCGAGGCGATGACGACCACCACGACCGACTGGGTCAATGTTCGTTTGACTTGATCCAATCGCCGAGAACCCCACTTACCACGGACCATCAATTCGTCGATTTCCGGCCGCGTTACGCTCAAGACGGCTGCGTCAACGGCTGCCATCAGGCCGGACAAGGCCAGAAACGTGATCACCGAGAAAGTGAGGAGCATCATCGCCATCGCCTTTTTGTGTGCAAAATTTCCTTGCGCCGGATTCTCAAAAACGGAACTGCTGGACAGAGAACGTGTTTTAAAAAGGGGTCTGACCCTCTCTCGAACCGATCTCGATAAACGAAAAAAGTGTCCGCGACCGAGTTTAGCTTGCAGTAAGCTCTCGCCCACAAAACGTCAGACCCCTTTTTAAAAAGCATTCTGAGCCAGAAAGGAGTTTGTCGTTTGCCGGCCATCGATGGCAAGAATCCAACCAAGGTTTCGCAAAATGTTTCGCGAAATTCAAGGCGCCCGCCAACGCCGCCGGCTCTCGGCTATCATATTGCCTGATGTAACTGAGTCTTCCTGGTCGTTAACGATGCGAGTCATTCACATGTCCGCCAACTTCTACCGCGCGATGGCACTGACCTTCACGGCCTTCATCATTGCAGCAACTGTAAACGCGCCGATCGCCAATGCAAATAATCCTTCCCACCGCGTGCTGCAGGCTGGTGCTGCCATGGTCGATATCACTCCGCCGCTGGGTGAGATGGTCGTCGGCGGTTTTGCACCGTTTCCAGCGACGGAGGTTCACGACAAGTTGCACGCGCGCTGTCTGGTTCTGGATGACGGTGAAACGCAGATTGCTTTTGTGATTTGCGACAACCTGGGGATCATTCGTGAGGTTTATGACGAAGCACGCGACTTGATCGCGAAAGAAACGAAACTGCCGGTGGACAATATCCTGATGGCAGCGACCCATACGCATTCCGGTACTCGAGCCCGGTTGCCAAAGTATCGGCCAATCGTCGTGCGGGGAATTGCTGATGCCGTCCGCCGGGCAACGAAGAATTTGGAGCCGGCAAAGATTGGCTGGGGAAGTATCGACGAACCGTCCGAGGTTTTCAACCGACGTTGGTACGTCACGGATCCAGAACTTCGTAAAAACCCCTTTGGTGGTGTTGACACGGTTCGCATGAACCCCCCGCGGGGGAACCCAAAGTTAGTCAAACCGGCGGGACCAATCGATCCCGAGATTTCATTGATCAGCGTGCAGGCAATCGATGGCCGCCCGCTTGCCTTGCTTGCCAACTATTCTCTGCACTATGTCGGCGGAGTGAACACAGGTGACGTCTCAGCCGATTACTTCGGTCTCTTTTCACGCCGAATTGGCGAGTTACTGGGAGCGACCGATGAGCATCCAGGGTTTGTCGGCATGCTCAGTAATGGAACCAGCGGCGATATCAACAACATCAACTTTCGCATTCGCGGCGAGCCGTTTGAGCGTTACGAAAAGATGACGCAAGTCGCCGAGTTGGTGGCCAAGCGGGTGAAAGAAGCGCACGACAAAATCGAATTCCACGACTGGGTACCGCTGGCATCGGCCCGACGTGAATTGACGCTGCAGGTTCGCAAACCAGACGAGCGAATGCAGCAGTACTTTGCCAAAGTCAGCTCGCAAGACGACGATGCCCCGAAACACCATCGCTATGAACGCAATTATGCCGGGCGTGTTCAGCAATTGCTTGAAGGCCCCGATCAGATCACCCTACCGCTGCAAACGCTCCGCATCGGCGACCTCGCCATCGCTGCGATTCCGTTTGAGGTGTTTGCCGAGATTGGATTGGAAATCAAGGAAAGGACCCCCTTTGCCGATGCGTTTACGATCGAGTTGGCTAACGATTCCAACGGCTATTTGCCGACGCCACGCCAGCATGAATTGGGCGGCTATGAGACGTGGATGGGGACCAATCGAGTGCAATTGGATGCGTCGGATCGGATCACGGAAACCATTCTCCAATTGATGGCAGAGTTGAAATCGCAGGATTGAGTGCATCCAGTGAGCATGGACGCGCCTCGATTCCAGGCATGATCAAAGAGAACGAAAACAGATGGCTGGCTGGGGCAACGTCAATAATGGTGCACCGCCGAACAACGATAAATGACACGGCCGGTCAAGCAGCGGCCAGGGATTCGCATTGCGTCGTTCAATTCACCGCAGGCCAATTCGATCTGATTCTTGATTCAAGCGTCGTGTGACGTCGCGGCAGCGGCGTCGAATTGACTCTTTTACCGACTAACTTTCCTCAATTCAGCCCAGCACCGTGAACGTTTCCGAATTCCTTGACACCCACTTTCGTCACTTCAATGCCCGTGAGCTTGTGGCCGCCGCCCGTAGTTACAAGGATTTGGTTGTCGATCAGGGTGGCCGGATGATGGTCACGCTGGCCGGAGCGATGAGCACTGGTGAGCTGGGGATTTCTTTGGCCGAAATGATTCGCCAAGGCAAGGTACATGCGATCACATGTACCGCCGCCAATCTGGAAGAAGACATCTTCAATCTGGTCGCTCACAACGAATACCGCATCATCGAGAACTGGCGGGCACTCTCGGTGGATGACGAAGTTGCGTTGCTTGATCAAGGTTTCAACCGCGTGACCGACACGTGCATTCCCGAGACCGTGATGCGTCACATCGAATCACGCCTGATCGAGCGCTGGAAAGCCGCAGCCGAAGCGGGTAAACCAAGGCTGCCCGTCGACTACATGTTTGAATTGCTGGATGACGAGGACTTGATCGAACATTATCAGGTGCCGCGCGAGCACAGTTGGCTCGCGGCGGCCAAGGACGCTGGCATTCCGGTGTTCGTGCCCGGTTTCGAGGATTCCACTTTGGGCAACATCTTCGCCGCCCGCGTTTTCGAGGGAATGATTCCCAATCATGGTGCGATCAAGACCGGAACGGAGCAGATGGCAATGTTGATCGCCTGGTATCAGCAAACCTCGTCAACCGCACCAATCGGATTCTTTCAAATTGGCGGTGGGATCGCAGGCGACTTTCCGATTTGCGTGGTACCGTTGCTGCGTCAAGACCTGAAGTCCGACGTCCCACTGTGGTCGTACTTCTGTCAGATCAGTGATGCGGTGACCAGCTACGGCGGTTACAGCGGTGCGGTCCCCAACGAGAAGATCACTTGGGAGAAACTATCCCCACAGGCAGCGAAATTCATGATTCAAAGCGATGCTTCGATCTGCGCGCCGCTGGTATTCGCCTACGTCTTGGGTTGGTGATGCCCAACGGTCGACGGTCAGAGCGAATGTGACGGTTTTGACGGCCGGTTTCTAACATCGTTTACCGCGACCGCCGGCCATCTGGCGCTGGGTGACGTAGATTTCCTTAGCACGTGTTTTGAAATTGTTGATGATGCATTTTGTGAGCCGACGGCGCAGCCGCGGGCTCCTTTCCTCAACGTTTGACGCGTCCAGGCCGAGGCTAGCGTCTGCGGCTCACATTTCAAAACACGTTCTTAGAAAACGTGGGGAATCTTTCGTTGTCACCAAGAAGACCTCTGATGCGCACACCACGCACCGGTATAAGCCTGTTTGAGATCACGATCGTGATGTTGGTGCTAGGGATCTTGGCCGCCGTCGCTGCGCCGCGATTTTCCGATTCCTTTCAAAGCAGCATGCTTGTTGCGGCAGCCAACCAGATTGCTGGACATGTCGATTACGTCCGGCGTGTCGCCGTGAATGAAGGTAAAGCAACCAGCTTTCACTGCGATAGCTCGACCGATCGGTACTGGAGCGGCGAAGTCGCCTTTCCGCACCTGCCGGGGGAATTGCTGGATGTCGACATCAAAGCGGTTCACCACCCAACGTTTGAATTGACGGCTGACTTTGATGGCCAATCTTCCCTCGCGTTTGATTTCGATGGCATTCCGCATGTGGGATCAACGCCGCTGCAGGACGGAGTGATCACGATTTCTTGCCGGGGAAGATCGTTGGATATTCATATCGCCGCAGGCACGGGCGATACCACGGTAACCGGCAGCACCCGGGGCGCGTCGGCAGTGGAGAACCTTTGATGCGGCAATCCAGCTTCGACCGACATGGATTCACATTGATTGAGTTGATCGCCGTGATGATCGCGTCAACGGTGCTGTTGGTGTCGCTGGCGTCCACCGTCATTTTGTCGACGCGACTGTTGGAGGCTCCGCCGGAGGATAGTCAGCAGTGGCACGACCGGGAAATCGCGGATCGGTTGGCGGCTGACTTACGTTACGCAACCGACGTCAATGAGTCGTTTGCTGATGGTTTCGGAATCACGAAGCCCAATGCGGTGACGGGAGTCAGCGAAAATGCCTTCTACGAGGCGTGCCAAGCTGGCTTGACGCGGCAAATCGACAGCGGCCCCGTGATTGGCTTGGACACTGACGTACCGGGGTATCAATTCGCCGTCGATGGCTACACGGCCTCCAACGATCCAACATCCGGCCACGTTGCGCGGGTCAGATCCTCAAGCTCCGCGGCCACCAACTGGGACTCCAACGACCTGCCACTTGATCTGCCAGCCGGCTGTCAGGACGGCGATCTGCTGCTGCTCGTCGTCGCAGCGCGCTCACCCTGGTTCCTGATTGGGCCATCCGATTGGAACCACTTGCGAGTACCTTTACTCCGGCGGTTTGAGGATGAGGGTCATGTACAAGACCTATGACGCGGCGGCCGCCGGGCGCCGTCACGCTTCAGTCCTTTCCCTCGGCAGGCATGTGCGCCGCGATCGTCGCCATCGAAAACGTCGATCCTTCCGACCCAATTCGGTGGAATGGATGGAGCACCGGCGATGCGACTGCTTTCAATCCCACCACGTTCCCAACGCCTCTTGAGCCAACCGGCTTTGAACCGAATCAGCTCAATGTGCAGCTTTTTGCCGCCGTCGGTGACCCCTGGTACGACGGAGCCCTAGGCTTGTCCTCATTCACCGATGTCGCGCAAGTGACAGCCGCCGAGGGCTCGTCGTATTACGCGAACTCGGTTGCCATCGCGGTCCGATCAGGACCAACACCAAACCTGACGGCCACACCACGCGTCTTGCATCAAACGTCCGGCGACTGGGCTCAAGTCGGCATCCAATTGGGAGTGGCACCGTGAACCGATGTTTTCAGAGATATTCACGTCGCGGTTTGACGCTGCTGGAAGTTGTTGTATCGCTGATCTTGGTCTCCACGATCATCTTGGTATCGATGACGGCCTCCGCGAACTTGCTGCGAAACAAGGCCGTGTCGATGCACGCGATTGACAGCCGCGAACTAGCCTTCCAGATCTTGGACGAAGTGACGGCGGCGGAATTCCACGATCCCGACGACGATCGAATCTTTGGCCGCGAAGCAAGCGAAACGGCGACCAACCGCACGGACTATGACGATGTCGATGACTACAACGGCTACGTTGCTTCCCCGCCGACACACCGGGATGGTACGGCGATCACCGGACTGGGCAGTTGGTCTTTCCGCGTCAGTGTTTCTCGCGCCGAGCCGGTCAGCGCCGGCATCGTTGGCTCCGCAGACGATGCGGCACCGCTCAGACTCGTTACCGTCACCTGCACGTCACCTGGCGGGGCGACCAATTCCGAATCCATGTTGGTTTCGGAAGTACCCAGCAATCTGCCAGCCAACACGTCGCATGAAAAACGGCGACGATTGACGTTGACGTTCCCGAACCAACGACGGATCGAGGTCATCGCGCCGCTTCGCAACCAACCAGAATCGGGAACCGCGAACTGATGATTATTAACAGCCTCCCCCGGAAGAGAAGGTCGCGTGATCGCCGCCGGCGACATGGCTACCTTTACGTTGCCGTGCTATTCACTGCGTTGATCGTCGCAGCTTCGGTGACCGCGTCGTTGACACTTTCAACGGGCAGTCTGCGATCGGACAAAGACCGAATCAATCGCAAAAGCGCACTCCGACTGGCTGAAACCGAAATCCATCGAGTCGCCGCTTACATGAACGACCAGACAAACTGGCGCACCGTCAAAACGAGCGGCGCTTTTTCTTCATGGATAACACTCAGCGATGATGGTGTGCAGAACAGCGATTCATCTCGAGTGCGACATCGGCTGACCGATCGCGACGGTGATCTGGGTGATGATCTGAGTGACTCCGTCGAAGTCACCGCGCACGCGATCGTTGGCGATTCCGAAGTTGCCGTCACAGCGACGTTGGAGCCACAATTCGCTGCAGAATCCATTCTCAACTATGGGGTTACTGCATACGACGACATCCAGATCGAATCAGGTGGCACCCTGACATCAGAATTGGCCATCCAAGTTGGTGACGATTGCAAGACCAACTCCAGCGGTCTGATGACGACTTCGACGCTGGAGTGTAATGGCAGACTAGAAATGGCGTTTCGCGGCGACCTGGCATCTGCCGCTGTTGACATGCCATCGCACGATGTTGTCGACAAATACGTCCAAGTTGGCACCCAAATCTCGCTTGCCTCGCTTCCCTATCGAAGCGGTCGCCGTGTGATCGAAGATCGAGTTTTGACTGCCGCTGATAATCCGTTTGGAACAGCCGATGCCGCCGGCATCTACTGGATTGATGCCAACTATCAGACGGTGCGGATTTCCAATTGTCGAATCGCGGCCACCTTGGCGATCAAGAATGCATCATCGATCGAAGTGGAGGGCGGAATCGTGTGGACCTATGCTGCGAGCCCTGAGGCTATCTTGGTTGCCGACGCCAATATCAAGTTCGACGACATTGATCTGACACTCGACGAAGCAACTCGAGGCGTGAACTTTAATCCGCTCTCTTCGCCTTACCGGCAAACACTTGCGAACACGACCGCGACCGATCTTTTTCCAACCGAATTGCGGGGTGTCATATTCACCACACGCAATATTACTTTTGATCCAACCAACAACGGTGAGTTGCTGGCCGTGACCGGCGCGCTGGTTTGCAGAGACCTGCGGATCAACGGATTTGTCGCGGTTCGGCAGTTGGGCGAGACCATCGACTCGCCACCGCTGGGACTGGTTGATCTTGTGCCGCTGCAATTTGTCCGCGGCAGTTTCCGTCGAATCCCGACGCCGTAGCGGTACAATGGAATTTTTCCTCGTAGCCGCTCGATTGAATCTTGGCTGACAGGCCCCACAACCTCGATCTCTTGTTGACAACGCTGCAGCGTCAAAGAGTCCGCGTGTTCGCGGTCTTTGCTGATGACACGGCTCGCCTTGCGTTTGACTCGATTCTCCGTCACGACAACAGCCACGATGTTTTTGTCGCGTCGGTTGAATTGAACGAAGTTTCTGATCTGCGTCGTTTTCTTGGATCGGCAAACACCGATTCGCTTGAATCATCTCTCACGGCTCGACAACTGGCTGTGGGGGCCTACCAACGTGCACGCGTCCGATCCGATCCTGCTGAGCAGACATCGGAAATCGGATTGGCGGTATCAAGAATCACGAATTCTGTTGGACATGTCGTTGTTCATAGCCGATTCGCGACGCAGCAGTGCACGTTGCAGCTGCCGAACGATACGCCGGTACCCAAGCGGGTCGAACAATTGCGCAGCATCATGATTGATATGTTAGGTCGCGACATTGGGCAAGAAATCGGCAAGCACAACGCGGACGGACGACTTTCGCTGACGTGGTTACACGAGAGCGCCCAGCCGCACTGGCAAGCGTTGTTGGAGGGCAACCAACTTGTCAGCGGCGATTGCCCCGAGCGTCCGGTGTTGTTTCCCGGCAGCTTTCATCCGATTCATGAAGGCCATCGGCAGATGTTGGCCCTCGCCTCTCGGCGTCTCGATCGACGCGTGCACCTTGAAATCACGGTTAGCAACGCGGACAAACCGGAACTCGATTTTTTGACCATTGGTCAGCGTGTCCGCCAGGCCGAATCGATCGGACCGGTTGTGCTGACGAAAGCACCCAAGTTTGTTGACAAGGCGCGGCTGTTTCCTGGCGCCACGTTCTTAATTGGCGCTGATACGGCGATCCGACTCGACGACATTCGCTTTTACGATGGCTGTGCGAGCAAACGTGATAGGGCGATCCGAGACATTGCGGATCACGATTGCCGTTTTCTGGTGTTTGGGCGATTGCTCGAAGACGCGTTTCTTGACGCGGCCAACCTCTCGCTGACACACCAGCTGCGTGCAACTTTGCGAATTCGTACCGACAACGGAGTTTCGAGTCGACATCAGTAGCCGCGAACTGAGACGACAGGCGGAAGACCGGCCGACTTAGGACGGTGCGTGTGCGGCTCCAGCGGCTCAGCCTTCCGTCATCGCCGCCGCGAGTTGTTCGTAGGTGCGTTGTTCATCGATCTTGGATCCGCGATTGTCCAAGGCGATTTGATAGAGATGTTGCCCGCACGGTGTCGGATACTCTCCGGTCACGCATGCCCGACACAATTGATCCGTCTCAATTCCAATCGCCCGAGCGATCGCTTCGACCGGCAGGTAGCGAAGTGAATCCGCACCCAGGTCATCGGCCAATTTCTGCTGAGCGTCGTCGGTCAAATGGCCTTCGACTCCGAAATACTTCGGAGCGATCAGTTGGTCAATCGTGCTCATGTCGATCCCGTAAAAACAGGGAGCCACGATGGGTGGGCAGGCGACTCGCACATGGATTTCTTTTGCGCCGCCGACCGTGCGAATGCGATCCAACAACACATTCATGGTTGTGCTGCGAACAATCGAATCCTCGACCAGGATCACGCGTTTGCCTTCCAGGACTTCTCGCAGCGGCGTGTACTTGATCGCGGCCTTGGCCTTCCGCGCCCGACCACCTTCGATGAACGTTCTCCCGGCGTAGCGATTGCGAATCAAACCTTCGCGACAGGGAATCGACAGTTCGTACGCCATCGCGTCGGCGGCCGCTTTGCTGGTATCGGGCACCGGAACAATGATCGTATCTTCACGATCCAGCGGCACTCGATCCAATTCTCGTTCGGCATGCGCGAGTTCTTCGCCCAAGTGGGTCCTGCTGATGTAGACGCTACGATCATCCAACGTGCTGGCAACATTGGCAAAGTAGATCCACTCAAAGAAACAATGCTTGGGCGTCTGCTCTTCGAGCGAATCGTTCCAGACCGCACACCCTTTTCAGCATCAACGACGATCGCGCAGCCTGGCGGCAAAGATTTGATCTGTTCGCTTTCAAATCCCAGATTCAACAAGTGCAACGCTTTCACTGGCGGCTGCGAACAACGGACCTTCGTGAACGTAACACATCGGTTTGATACCCAGCGGATCGCGAGCGACGATCATCTCGCCTTCCGCCGTCAACAGCGCCAGCGAATACGCGCCGTCAAAACCGGCAGCGGTTTCGCGGAGCACATCAATCCACTCGATCCGATCCGGCGCATTGCTGAGCACGCGACCGAATTCGTGCAAAATGATTTCGGTGTCGGTGTCCAGTGACAGATGGTGGTCGCCGTCGGCCAACAAACGTTCCTTCAGCAACCCGTAGTTGGACAGCTGACCATTGAAGCCAAAACTAAACCACTTTGCGTTTGTGAATATGCTGGCGCACAAACGGCTGGGCGTAACTGCGATCTTCTTGACCACAGGTGGCGTAACGCACGTGGCCAATCGCCGCACAGCCTGCCAGATGTCGCATCAGTGATTCGGCCTTGGCGCGATGATTCAGCCGAAAGACTTCGGTCACGGTGCCGACATCTTTTCGCGTCGTCAGCAGCGACGCCAGATCAGGATTGTAGGTGGTCATCCCGGCGGCTAACTGCCCACGGTTTTGGATATCCAGCAACATTCGTGGTAGCAATCGCGATACCTGTCGGGGGCCTTCGCTGGGGGCACACCTCGCTGCGTCCACGCCCCGAGAGGTGATAAATGGCTGCCACACCACATTCGTGATGTAATTCGCTCATATCGACATTGCCGTCCTGTGAATGAACTTTTCGCCCAGACTCGCGGTCATTGCAGTGGGCTTCATTAGTTTTTGTACAACGGTCTTCCAAGGTCGTCGATTCCCCATGACAATCCGACGCTCGTGTGGGCACAATAGTGCCGAAGAAGATTCCAAAGCAATTATTCCCCCCCAATGACCGTGGCCGATCCAACCGCCGCCGACCTGCGCCGCACGGTAATCGAAAATGCTCGCAGTGTGGTCGTGAAAGTCGGCACACGTGTGCTGACCACCCCCGATGGGAAATTGGATCGTCATCGGGTCGACAATTTGGCAGCTGGACTCTGCCGGATCGCCGATTCGGGACGCCAAACCGTCGTCGTCAGCAGCGGTGCCGTCGGTGCCGGGTTGGGGAAACTCGGCCTGGCGGAACGCCCCACGGGACTCGCCCAATTGCAAGCCGTCGCGGCAATTGGCCAAACCGATCTGATTCAGGCCTACGAATCAGCAATCGCCAAATCGGGCCGTCATACCGCCCAGGTGTTGCTGACGCTGGCCGAATTGCAGCATCGTGACTCGTACCTGAACGTGCGAAACGCATTGATTCAGATTCACGAATTCGGGGCAATCGCCGTTGTCAACGAAAACGATTGCGTGGCGGTCGATGAACTGAGAACGACTTTCGGTGATAACGACCGGATGGCAGCCCAGGTCGCCGGGCTGCTGAGCGACGTGCTGCTGATCATTCTGTCCGATGTCGACGGACTTTTTGACGGACCCCCCCATGACTCCGGCAGCAAACGAATCAATTTGATTCCGCGCGTTGGACGAAAATGTGTTCGCGCTCGCTCAGGACCACCGGCGGGGCCTCAGCAAAGGTGGCATGGCCAGCAAGCTGACCGCCGCGCGGATTGCGACTTCCCACGGACACCCGACGATCATCGGGCCCGGCCACGAAGACAACGTGCTTGACCGACTGTTTGCCGGCGAAGACGTGGGCACGCTTTTTCTGCCGCCGGAAAAATCGATTCGCGGTCGACGTCGTTGGATCGGGACGTCAGCTCGCGTGGAGGGAACATTGCATCTGGATGCCGGAGCCGCGAGAGCGGTCCGCGAGAAAGGCCGCAGCTTGCTGGCGATTGGCATTACCAAAGTGCTCGGAAGATTCGAGAGCGGTTCGGTGGTTGCGTTGGTAGACCAGCAAGGAATCGAGATTGCACGAGGCCTGTCCAATTACCCATCAACCGAAGTCAAAAAGATCCTCGGCAAGGCGAGTGACCAAATCAGCGAAGTCCTCGGCCACAGCCCGTACGAAAGTGTCGTTCACCGCGACAACTTGGTTGTGAATTGCGATTGAGGCTCGACGATCAACTCATCCTCGCCGTGCTCTCCGAGCTCGGTTTTGCACGACAGGTTTCGTGTGCTGATGCCGAACTCGGAGCACGGCGACCATGGAACCGCCTACTTTTTGGTCACCACCGGCTTCTTTCGCTTTGGATAAAGTTCACGGCAGAGCCCGCACCTGGTTCCGTCGCAAGCTCGTGCCGTGCAGTGTTCGCGTCCGTAGAAAATGATCTGCAAATGAAGGTCATTCCACGACGATTCGGGAAACAGCTTTTTGAGATCCTGTTCGGTTTGCACAACGTTCTTACCGCTGGTCAGCCCCCACCGCTGAGCCAAACGATGAATATGCGTGTCCACGGGAAAGGCAGGAACATCGAACGCCTGTGCCATCACGACGCTGGCTGTTTTGTGACCGACGCCGGGTAAGGACTCCAAATCCTCGAATGTCCGCGGTACCTGTCCGTCGTGCACATCGACGAGCATCGCGGACAACTTTGCCAGGCTTTTCGCCTTCTGGGTCGACAGACCGAGCGGACGAATGATCTCCAAGATACTGTTCTCGCCTAAATCCCTCATCGCCTCCGGCGTGGGAGCGACGCGAAACAACTCGGGCGTGATCTGATTGACTTTTTTGTCGGTGCATTGGGCACTCAGCAACACCGCCACCAACAGCGTGAAATCATCCTGGTGGTCCAGTGGAATCGGCGGATCGGGATAAAGTTCACCCAGACGCCGGCGGACGACATCGGCACGTTCCTGCTTCTTCACGCTTGAATTATCCTCAGAACGTGTTTTAAAAAGGGGGCTGACCCTCTCTTGAATCGATCTCGATCAACGAAAAAAGTGTCCGGTACCGAGTTTAGCTTGCAGTGACCTCTCGACCACAAAGGGTCAGACCCCTTTTTAAAACACGTTCTCAGGGTCAGTATTCCGACATCAGAAGGTAGAGAATTGGCCCCACAGAAGACCTCAAGATCGATCATCGCCTTGGTTTGCGGTTTGCTGATCAGCACGCCGCTCGCAGCATCCCAATGGGAAGTCCTACCCGAAAGCGCCCATGATGTCGAACTGACGACGTCAGCGGAAGACGCGACGGTGGTCGGCGTGCGCACCAGCGGCGGCGACCCGTTTCTGATCGGGCGTTGGAAAGAAAAACCTGGCAGAGACGATCGGATTCTGGAGTTCGAGTATTTTTGTCCGGCCGGAGTCACATCGTTTTCAGCCCTGGCTGGGCCTCCGTTCAGCGAAAGCGATCGCGCGGAGCTGCCTGACATTCCGATCGCCGAGGGCTGGCGAACCTATACCGTTGATCTGATGAAGGCCCTGGGCGGAACGTGGCCGGAAGGGTTTTCGCAACTACGACTTGACTTCGGTCAGCGACCCAACCGGCGAATAAGAATTCGCGGGGTTCGCCTTCGTCCGCAAACCGAAGCCGAAATTCGAGGGATCGCGAAGCGGGAATCCCGACGTGAGCGAAAACTCGCAGAAGCCAAATCGGTCTCCAACTACCTTCAAACAGCACCACCGGCGACGATCGATGCGGTGGTCGTGGGCGATCAGTTGATTGAACTGGCCGGACCTGAACCGAAGGACTCCGACCAGTGGCAATTGATCGAGTATCCGGCGAGTCGATCGATCACCGACGAGGGATTCGTTGTCGATGCGATCGTGGACCACAGCGAAGGTCACTTCCAGATCGCAATCCCGCGGCGAGCCGATTCGTGTGATCGGCTGCACAGCGGCTGGCGGCTTCGGGATGGGAGCGGTCGCTATTTGACCGCCCGGCACTACGCCACTGAAATTCAAGCCGGCAGCGGCGACTTCGCCGCGGCGCGATTGACTCCAGCGTCACAAAAAGGATTGACGTGCTTTAGCCGGCGCGGGCCGCAACAGGAGTTGCTCGATCTGGGCATTACCGCGGTCACGATCAACTTGGTGCTGAGTCCGTTCATTTCGCTTTCACCGGGTCCTGGGAAAACACGGATTGCGGCTCCCGGGCAACCGGTCTTCTTCAACGAGCACGCCTTCGGTACTTACGATTCGCTGATCGACTTCGCTCGACAATACAAGATCGTTGTCTCGGCAATCGTCCTGATCCCGCGACAAAATCTTACGAATTTGACGTCACCTTTGATCCACCCGGAATCGGACGGCGGCATCTATGCGATGCCAGACATGTCCACCAAGCGAGGCGTGGCAATCTACGCGCACGTGCTCGACCAAATCGCCGATCGTTACAGCAACACCCGCAAAGCACCCGGTGGCATCACGAACTGGATCGCACATAACGAAGTCGACTTCCATAACACCTGGACCAATATGGGGGCTCAGCCGCGTGAGGTTCTTACCGAGACGTACTATCGGTCGATGCGAATGATTCACAACGCAGCGAGGCTGCACAACCCTCACGCCCGAGTCTTTGCGTCGCTGACGCACCATTGGATCGTTCCGCCGGATGGCAAATGGCAACAACTCGCACCACGCGAGTTCTTAACGACTCTGCAGCAGTACAGCAGCCTCGAAGGTGATTTCGCCTGGGGAGTCGCCTATCATCCCTATCCAGAAAGCCTCTTCGCTGACGTTGCCTGGGAAGACAAGAACGTTGACGATACTCTCGACACACCGTTCGTCACGATGCAGAACCTGGAAGTGCTCGGGAAGTTTCTCGAGCAGCCGTCGATGCGAACCGCCGACGGCAAGATGCGTCCGGTTCTACTCAGCGAGCAAGGCTACCACACCGATTCGTACGATCAGGCAGCGCAGGCCGATCAGGCGGCTTCGTTGTGGTTCGCGATGAAGAAAGTTCGCTCGTTGCCGTGGGTCGAAAGCTTTCACTATCACCGCTGGATCGATCATCCAGGCGAAGGTGGTTTGAAGCTGGGGTTAAGAACGCTGCCAAGTCGCCAATATCGATACGGTGAAAAAAAACGGTCTTGGTACGTGTATCAGGCGATCGGTACTGAGCAAGAAGAGGAATTGACGAAGGACTTACCGCAATAGTCCTCGGATCATAACCCCAGGTAGGGATCACGGCCAACGGTTTCGTTGACGAGGCCAAGTCGGCCGGCAAACTAAAGATCTCCATGCAATTCCGCCAATTCCGCGGCTGACATTTTTTGTACGGCTCGGTCGTATGTCATCAGTCCGTTGACCTCTCCTTCCACGTCGGTGGTTTGCGTGTAGACGCCGCCCGCGACACCGCGCTGTCGCAACTTCATCAGCAATTCGAACGTCGACCGATATCGGGCCTGATACTCTTCTTTCGTCTGCGGCAGGTCACCGTAGCCCCAGTTTCGCATATCGGGATTCCACTGGTGACCTTTGACGACCAGTCCGTGCCCGCCGAACTCGCCGACGACTTTCACATAATCGTTCAGACGTCGATCCTCAAAAGGAAACATCGGTTCGGGATAGTTATGTCGATCGGCAACATCACCGGCCGAAAAGAAATTGCCGCCGCTGGCAATGTTGACCAATCGAGTCACGTCAAGGTTTTCTATGGCACGAGCGACTTGGACGCTCTCATGTTGGCCCCAGCGTTCGTTGAACGGCACCCACATCACGATCGAAGGATGATTGCGGAGGGAATTGATCATGGCCGATAGTTCTTTCATGAACTGTTCATGCTGAGCGCTGGGCCACTCGTCTTCGACCGGATTCGGTGCGAGTTTGCTCCAGAAAGGCCGCCCGCCCGTGCTTGGCATGTCTTGCCAAACCATCATGCCGACCTTGTCGCAGTAACTGTAAAAACGTCTCGGTTCGACTTTGATGTGTTTGCGAATCATGTTAAATCCGGCGGCTTTCAAATAGTCGACATCGAAGCGCATCGCTGCATCGCTGGGCGGCGTCAACAAGCCATCGGGCCACCAACCCTGGTCGAGTGGCCCATAGTGAAAGATCTCTTTGCCGTTCAGCAGCATGCGGATGTGCCCGGCGGGCCCTCGCCTGACGCTGACTTCACGCATCGCCGCGTACGATTCGATTTGGTCGATCAAGTGATTCCCAGCATCGAACAACTCGATCGTGATGTCGTACAAATGAGGCGACGCGGGGGACCAAAGCTTTGCCTCCGGAATCCGCACACTGAGCGCGGCGTCAGCTTTTCCGACGACCTTGTCACCATCGCGCAGCGTGATCTGCAACCGCTCACCGGCAATCGGTGTTCCGCCCAAGGTTGGCAAAACACGCAGCGTGCCTTCTTTGATTCTCGGCTTCATCTTGACCGAAGCGATGTTGCGAACCGGCACATCCTCCAACCAAACCGTTTGCCAGATCCCCGAGACGCGTGTGTAGTAAATGCCTTTGGGTTTTAATGCTTGTTTGCCCAGCGTTTGATTGGACGCGGTTTTGTCGATCACTTTCACGAGCAAGCTGCTGGTGCCGGCCTTCAACGCGTCGGTGATGTCGAAAGAAAACGGATCGCTGCTGCCGATGTGACGACCCACTTCCGTTCCGTTGACAAAAACAACCGTTTCGTAGTCAACCGCCTCGAATCGCAAATGCGTGCGATGTCCCTTGGGTGTTTGATGTTCCAACTTCCGGTGATACCAAAGCACTTCGTCCGGCTGCAGCAGGTGGCCAACGCCACTGAGAGCCGACTCGATTGAAAACGGAACCAAAATCTTGCCGTCAAAAGACTCGGGTTGCTCTTTCTTCGTGATCGCGTAGTCCCAAAGTCCGTTCAGGTTCTTCCATTTACCCTCGCGTATGAACTGTGGACGCGGATATTCCGCCCACACGTTGTCCGGCGCCACCTGCTTTGCCCAGCGAGTGAGCATCGCATCGTCAGGAACTTGCCATTGGGCATTGGCGATGGCGGTCGTGGCGACAATCAACAGGGCAATGGTGTGTCTCATTTCACGGGTCCGGTGAATTGCGGATCAACGAATCAAGTCTGGGCCGCCAGTATACTGGCCAATGGGCCGATGTCGCCAACAAGCTCAGTGACTACGAACACGTTCTTCATCGCAATCGCTGAGGTTGCGGGCCGTTGGAACAAGCATTTCCCTTTTTACGTTCGCTGCGTCATACTTGTCGGCATGGCCACCAAATCGACCAACCTACCGACGCAGTCGATCGAATTGCTCGCCCCGGCCGGCGATTGGGATTGCGTCCGCGCGGCGATCGAAAATGGTGCCGATGCCGTTTACTTTGGCCTGGACTGTGGGTTCAACGCCCGTCACCGAGCGAAGAACTTTGGCATCGCTGACTTGCCGGAGTTGATGACGCTGCTGCGCCGCCGCGGACTTCGCGGGTACGTGACGATGAACACGTTGGTTTTTCCGTCGGAATTGCCGGCACTGACCGACGTGATCGAAAAGGTCGCCGAAGCAGGTGTTGATGCCGTGTTGGTGCAGGACTTTGGTGTTGCCAGGCTCGTTCGCGCCATTTGTCCGGAACTTGAGATTCACGCCTCCACCCAGATGAGCCTGACGAGCGCGGAGACAATTGCTGTGGCGCGACAGTTGGGCTTGTCGCGTGTGGTGCTCGCTCGCGAACTTTCCGTTTCCGAAATCCGATCGATCGCATCGGCGACCGACATACCCCTGGAAGTTTTTATTCACGGTGCCCTCTGTGTCGCCTATTCCGGTCAGTGCTTGACCAGCGAATCGCTGGGCGGCCGGAGTGCCAATCGGGGGCACTGCGCACAGGCCTGCCGATTGCCCTACGAGTTGATCTGCGACGGAAAAGATCGACCGTTGGATGACGTTCGTTTTCTGCTCAGCCCGCAAGATTTGGCCGGCTACGCTGCGATCCCTGAGTTGATCGACGCCGGAGTCGCGTCACTGAAGATCGAAGGCCGACTGAAGACACCTGAATACGTTGCCAACATCACTCAGCATTACCGGCGAGCCATTGACGAAGCGTTGTCGGCGGGCACCGTGACGATGGGCGACGATGAACAACGAGAAATGGAGCTGTCATTCTCTCGCGGTTTTTCGCTCGGATGGCTCGCAGGCAATGATCACAAACGATTGGTGCCGGGCCTGTCGTCCGCCAAGCGAGGCATCGAACTTGGTACAGTCATTGATGTTGATCATGATCGCTTGAAACTATGGCTTGATGCGCCGGTGGCTCTGGGAGATGGCCTGGCAATCAGCGGCGCGAAGCTCGGGGATACACAAGGAGCACGGATCTACTGCTTGGAAAACGATGTGCGTGAAACCGCCGACGCAATGGACGCTGGGCAAATCGCATGGATTGGATTCGGCAGAGACGACATCGATTTCGACCGGGTCGAATTGGACACCAAAGTCTTCAAGACCGACGACCCCAAACTCAATAAGCGACTACGCAAAAGTTACTCCGGTGATGATCCGAAACACCGAACAGCGGTGGACATTACCGTCAGCGCCAAGGCGGGATCACCGCTCAAACTATCGGGCAAGTTGTCCGATCGCGTGCAAGCCGAGGTGATCGGCGACGAGGATTTGAACGTCGCCAGGACGAGACCGGCTGATCAAGCGATGCTGCGAGAAAAGGTCGCGCGGCTCGGTGGGACCCCGTTCGTTTTGGGGGAATTCAGGGCCATGATCGAGGACGCGCCCATGGTGCCGGTGGGGATGCTGAATCAGTTGCGTCGCCGCTTGGTCGATCGACTGATCGCGGGTTTAGAAACATGTCCAGTGCGAAAGATCGACCGAGAAGCGGGTCGGCAACTACTGCAGCGTCCGGATGCTGCCACAGTTCGGCAAACGGAGACCCCAAGAATCGCGGTGTTGTGTCGCAATCTGGAGCAACTGGCGGCCGTGCTGGAGACGGAGGCGTCCATTGTTTACGCCGATTTCCATGACATTCGGCAGTATGCCGACGCGGTGAGACTCGCTCGCTGCGCGAACAAACCGATCGGCATTGCTACCGTGCGTATGCAAAAACCGGGGGAGACAGGTTTGCTGCGTGTGTTGCTCAGGCACGAACCTGACTTTGTCTTGTCACGAAACCTGGCTGCAATTCAGTTCTTTCACGAGCACCAGTTACCGGCGATCGCCGACTTTTCATTGAATGTCGCCAATCATCTCTCGGCTGATTGGTTGGCCAGGTTGGGTGTGCTGCGGATGACAGCGTCTTATGATCTGAACCGCGATCAACTGTATGACCTCGTCGGTTCGATGCCGTCATCAATGCTGGAGGTCGTGGTCCATCAACACATGCCGCTGTTCCACATGGAGCATTGTGTTTTCTGCGCTGTCTTGTCGCCGGGAACCAATAAAACCAATTGTGGTCGACCCTGCGATCGACACGTCGTTCAACTTCGCGATCGGGTGGGAGCCGAGCACACGCTGCACGCTGACGTCGCATGTCGCAATACGCTTTACAACGAGCTTGCGCAAAGCGGTGCCGAAACGGTACAACCGTTAATGCAAAGCGGCGTGGAGTGGTTTCGCGTTGAACTTCTGCATGAAAACGCGAAAGAATCGATCGCTACCGTTCAGATTTATCAGCGGCTGCTGCGTGGAGAATTGTCGGCGAAGGAAGTTTGGCAGCAACTCAAGGCGAGCAATCGCGTCGGCGTTACCCGCGGGACGTTGGAGTCAAAACGCAATCCGCTGGCGATTCTGTAGTCGACTCATTGATCAAGACAGAGGAATCGGCGACGTCGCGGGGCCGGTAAATTGAACCTGCGGAACAAGGGACGTTCGAAGCGACCGGATGCCCTCACTTTGGCCGGGATCCTCCAACAGCGACTTGAGTCCATCGATCTCAACGGGGGAGGCAAAAAAGTAACCTTGAGCCAAGTCACAGCCCCACTGCTGCAAGAGTGTCAATTGTTCCTGGCATTCGATTCCCTCGCACACGATCTTTGAATTCAGATGATGCGCGAGCTGAACAATGGCCTGAGTGATCACACGGTGTTTGTGGTCGCTGGTGATCGATGCGGTAAAGCTGCGATCGATCTTGACCGTTTCTACCGGGTAATCCTTGAAACAGGAAAGCGACGAGTTTCCTTTGCCGAAATCATCAATGTGAATACCGACGCCACTTTTATTCAGACCAAGCATCGTCTTCAGGGCGCGTTCCTGTTGGCGGGGGTCCCCCGTTTCGCTCATTTCCAATTTCAACAATTTGCG
Source organism: Pirellulaceae bacterium (assembly GCA_963714715.1). Taxonomy (GTDB): domain Bacteria; phylum Planctomycetota; class Planctomycetia; order Pirellulales; family Pirellulaceae; genus JBFJVZ01. The sequence continues at coordinate 79,433 of CAVQPV010000037.1, forward strand.
ATCGAAGCCCGTTCGCTGGATGATCGCATCCAGATTGGCCAAAAACGAATGGTCGGCCAACTGGCGTCGCGATACATTGACACCGATGTAAATCCGCCGACGGGTATCGGCGGGCAACGATTGACGCATCGATTCAAACTGCCGCATCGACGTTTCCAGGACCCACTCGCCGACGGGGTGAATCAAACCGATTTCTTCGGCGATCGGAATGAATTCCGTGGGCGGCACGTACCTTCCGGAGGCAGACTTCCAGCGCATCAAGACCTCGACACCAACGATGTCGCGACGTCTAAGATCGATGATCGGTTGGTAACGAAGCTCGAATTCTTTGTTCTCTAAGGCGCGACGCAGATCATTTTCCAGTTCATGGCGTGCCACGACTGCTTCGTGCATTGTCTGGTCAAAGACCGCGATTTGTCCTTTCCCCGAGTGCTTCGCTCGATACATGGCTGTATCGGCATTGCGAAGCGTCTCATGAGCGTCTTGGACCGTTTCATCGATAAAGGCAATTCCAACACTGGTGCCAACCGTGACCCAGCGGTCACCCAACTGAAACGGTTCAGCAATCCGCGAAACAATTCGACGGGCCACGGACAGGGCGTCCTCTTTCTTTTCCAAGCTTTCCAGTAAGACAACAAACTCATCACCCCCCAACCGCACTGTTTCGTCGCCATCGCCGCGAGTTTTCACTTCACTTGTCCGCACGCACTCCTGCAAACGCACGCCAACTTGATTCAGCAGATCATCGCCTGCGTCGTGGCCCAGGCTATCGTTGATTACCTTGAAATTATCAAGGTCCAGGAACAGCAGTGCATCACAGTCGTCACGATTACTCTGCTGCTGGGCCAACATCGACTCTAGCTTGTCTATCAAGTAAGGCCGGTTGGGAAGCGACGTCAGCGCGTCGCGATGAGCGATTGTACGCAGCTCGTTTTCGGCTTCCCGTCGCCGATCGACTTCGCAACTCAGTTCGGCAACTCTGCGTTGTTGCAACGCCGCGAGCCGACATTTCTCGCTCAAGGCCAAAGCAAGCTGGCGGGCTTCGTCCGATTCAAACGGCTTCTTCAGCAGTAGTAATTTATCGTTGTATCCGAGTCGCGCCAGCACATCGTCCCAAGTATGATCGCTGTGGGCGGTGCAAATCACGACCTGCAGACACGGATCGATTTGCCAGAGTTTTTCAGTGGTTTCCAAACCATCCATGCCACCCGGCATTCGCATGTCAACGAAGGCAACGGAGAATTGCCGGCCAGACTGAACGGACTGTTCCACGAGTCTCAGCCCCTCCTCACCTCCACTGGCATGGCAAAGGTGATAGGTGGGACGATCTTCCCTACTGACGGTCGGGAGCGTTGTCGGATCGCTCAGAAAACGTGACTCAAAATCAGATAAGTCGTCGTCCTTGCGAACAGAATTCGCAAAAACCCGCTTAAAGGTCTGATGGATTTCTTGTTGATCATCAATGATCAAGACACGGCGTTGTTCTTGTAATTGAGTCATGATTGCGATCCAGCTAACGTGGGAATCTGATCACTGCTTGAAGCTGGCATGACCACAGGACGGGGATGCGGCCGCGGCAATTCAAGTATAAAGGTCGAACCTTTTCCTTCGCCATCGCTTTCAGCTTTGATTGACCCGCCTTGTCGTTCCATCGCGATGGCACAAAAATGCAGCCCCAGCCCGCTTCCGTTATCCCGGGTAGTAAAGTGCGCCTCAAACACTCGCTTGAGAGTTTCGGGCGACATACCACAACCGCTATCACGAAACAGGATTTGTATTTGTTGGTTGTCGTTTTCGATCTCGATACACAGCGAGGGTGATTGGGCATCGTTGCTGCTGATCGCGTGCCGCGCGTTGCTGATGATGTTGATCACGATTTGCAACAGCAGTGATCGATCAGCTTCGACCTCGACGTCGCCAACGTCAGGCGTCTTCACCCTGATATTGTCTTTATCCAATCGGGCACGGCAGCAGCCGATCGCTTCTTCGATGATTCCCTTGATGGAGAAACGGGTCTTGTTCACGTGCGTCAACGTGTGCCGTCGTTGGTCGCGGATAACGTCATGAATGTGGCTAACGTTGTCGCTCAGCGTCGTCAGCAACTGCCTAAGCTCTTCGCGGTCGCTTTCCAAGGCGGTCGCCAGGCCTTCAAGGTACGGAGGGACTGCGGCGAGCAATTCTCCCTCAGCGTCCCCTTGCTGCATGCGTTTGGCCAGTTTGTCCAAGGGCTGAATGCGAAGGCTCTTGACGCGATCAGTCGCAGTGTCAATCAAGCTGTTGACGTTCGTCAAAACGTTGCCGACGTTGTGAATCACCGTATCAGCCACCTGGCTCATGCCAGCCGCATGGGATGCGTCCGCCAGTTTCTGCTGCGTCTCTGAAAGCCTCAACGTCATGCGATCGAATGCATCTGCTAGTTCGCCGATCTCATCATTTTTTGGCAGTACCAACTTGGACGCATTCAAACCTTGTTCAGCAATTTTTTCGGTGTGTTCGCGAATCGCGGTGATCGGTCCAACGACAATCCGCTGCAGCAACATCAACAAGAACAGCAAGGCCGCGATGACACCAAACACAAAAGTATTTCGAGCAACGGTGTTTGTGATTTCCGATCGCATCGTGATGTTGCGGGGAACTTGCACAAAAACGTTTGCCAGCGGCAGAGAGTCGGCGCCCAGCAGCGGCGTCTCAACAACGAGAGTCGATCGATCTGCTGCCCATACATCAAGCGGCTTGGCAATTCGCGGCCGGCGAGACAACTGGATCGAGAAGTCAACTTGGGTGCGTTTGCTGATCGCTCGAATCATCTCTGCGTCGAGTGCCCGGCCAACGACCAGATAGTAGCTGTTTTCGGCTTCCCGCGGTGCGATGGGCGCACCTGCGAACATGAAGAGTTTGTTGGCAACGCGTGCCTTTCCCCTGAATGGGTCACCCTTTGAATCGCGAACCAACTGATCCACCGTCGGGAACGCCAAGTCATCCTTGTCGATTGCATCCAGCTTTGCACCTTGATGCAACCAACGCCAACTGCTGTCCGTTCCCACGACGGCGACCCAAGCCACGCGTTGCGTTTTCCATGAATTTCGTGCCTGCTCGCCACCCAGGTGCGTGTCGTTGCCGACGATGGTCATATCAAACGGATCGATGCGAGCGGCCAGCTGCTCGCCGATCTCCATCATGTATTCCGCTTCAACGTCGACCGCTGCCAAGACGCGATTTGCGTCGCGTATTGCACCGGAATGCTCCAAACGTACGAAACTTGGCTTGATCACTTGCTGGCGAACGAGTTCATCGACCACCAAGAACACCAGGAACATGGCCCCCAATGACAAGACCAGCTTGCTGCGCAGCGATCCGCGATTTCGACGCGCAGCGATTTCCTCACTCGGCAAATCGAGTTCGTGGTCTTCATGGTTATTTGGCGTATTCATAGACCGCCCGCAGATCGACACTGGTGGTTTTGCAACACTAGGTTTCCACGGACGCCTGTCGTGTCGCTGGCACGGATAAGCCTTCAACGATCAGGCTGGGCCGCTAAAAAGAGACGGCTTGAGCGGGTTGGCGCGATTTCGCGGAATAGGAACCTCGCTGCTAGAGCCGCCGGTCTATTCCGCTTCGATTTCGGCAAAGTAGCGGCGGGCGACCGGATGGAACGCCAGGACGCCTTGCCATTCGGCCGCTTGGTCGCGAGGAATCATGCCGACGATTAGCGGCGGTTCGCGATAAAGCGCGTCCAGAGCTGCCTGAATCAGCTCGCCGGGTGCGTCAAACCGAGCGGCCAAGAAAGCTGTGGTGCCGACCGTGGACACTCCCTCGGCAGGCACGAACTCGCGTTGATAATGATTTCCTTCGATCGTCATCGGGCGCAGCATTGGATGACGAAGCGAGATCTGAATCGCCTCCGGGATGGGCACCAGTCGCCATCGGCCACTGGACAACAAGTTCGTGGTCAGCGGGCTTCCGCGTCCAATGCAGATCACTGCCGCATCGGGCGCATCGGGCATGGACAGGTCCTGCCAATCGATAACTTCACGAGTCAGATCGTCGGCAGACAGTTCCAACGATTCGAAATACCAATTCAGCGGTTCGGCGTGATCCGCTGCCTTCGGGACCGACCGCAACGCGATGTCCGCGCAGATCCTGAAAGGTCGTGATCGAAGAATCGTCTCGTGCCAAAACGTGAAGCGCTTCGTAAAAGAGTGGGGCGACGACGCACAAGTCGTCTCCAGTCATCACCGAAGCCTCCATCGGCGCAAGATCAACCTCCCCGTCCAACAGTCGTTGACGATTGTCAAGCGAACCATTGCTGGGAACCGTCTGCGCCACCACGCGATACGACTGCTCCAATCGTGATGCTAACTTGGCGGCCACTTCGTTGTAGACGCCGTCTCGCGTGCCGCCGCCGATCTCCACGCCCGTGGGCATCGCTTGCCGATAGCGGCTCCACCAAACCGCGAAGCCAGCCAAAAACAGCGGCATCATCAACAGCAGCAACAAGACGGCGGCCTGAAACCGCAGGTGCGTTACCGTTGTCTGCAGAACGCGGCGGCCCTTCAAAGCCCCGACGATGGGAACACCGTCAAGCCAATGCCACGTTTTGATGACTGCCGATCGCGGCCGCGCCGCAATCGGCCGCCCTTCCAAAAACGCGTCTAATTCGTCAGCCAACCGTTCGGCTGAGTGATATCGCTTTGCTGGATTCTTTTCCAAGCACTTGTCGACAATCGTTTCCAAGTCCAGCGGGGCATCAGGACATATCGAGCGGATTCTTGGCGGCGGTTTGTGAATCACGTCCATCAAGGTTTGCACGACCGTATCGGCAACAATCGGCGGTCGCCCCGTGACACAGGCAAACAGAATCCCACCCAACGAGTAGACGTCACTTTCCCGCGTCGCTCGATCGCTGTGCCCACCAGCCTGCTCAGGTGCCATGTAGTGGGGTGTGCCAACCGCGGCGCCGCTGCCGGTAACGCTGCTGTCACTGTCAAGATGTTTTGCCAAGCCAAAGTCGGTCACGTGGATCTGATCCTGCTCGTCAATCAACACGTTGGCTGGTTTGAGATCGCGATGCAACACGTCTTTCTGATGAGCGTGATGAATGGCACGGGCCACGTCGCGTACGTAACGCGCCGCGTCTTTCGCATCCATCGTCGCGGAGTTGATCTTGCGCTGCAAATCTGTCCCCTGGATGTACTCCATGGAAAAGAAATGATGCCCCAGACGCTGGCCGAATTGATGCACCGAGACGATGCCCGGATGGTGTAGCCGGGCAGCGGCTTGTGCTTCGGTGTAGAACCGGCGGACTTCGGCTTCCCCTGCCAGCATGCCGCTGCGAATCATCTTGACCGCGACGATCCGGTTCAGGTCATTCTGTCTGGCTCGGTACACCACACCCATCCCGCCGCGGCCGAGCACGTCCAACAACTCATAGTCGCCTAAGTCATACGGCAATGTCGGGCCCGGGTCGCCCGCCGGCCGATTGGGCATGGGAAGCGTGGCAGCCGGGTCACCACCCGATTCGTCCCCAGCGGCAACGTGCGAGGCAATCGTCTCAGCACCGGGAGACGCTTCGCGACTCGGTATCGGGGTCACCCTGGTCGCCCAACGTGACCCGGCCAATCATGTCGGCAGCTTCCATCAGTTCCTTCAGTTGATCGGCAAGTTCTGGAAACTGTGCTAAGAACTCCTCGCGACTGGAAACCTCACCGGCATCACACGAACGCAAGTACGCCGCGAATGCTTCGTCAAGCGGATCTTCGGTGGGAGACGGTTCAACCATCAGTCGCAGCGACCGGCGATGAGAGGAGGAGCAGGAATAGCAACCGCGGGATTGCTCTCTGCTAGGCTTGGAAAGCAAATCATTGGGGCGCGAGGGCGTCGGACCCCCGATCCATTTTGGTCGACATCGACGCTCACAACCACGGGCAAGAGTCGGTATCCAAGATCTTCCGCAGCTTTTGCAAGCCTCGTTTCAAGAGTCCGGCTACGGCGGTATCGCTTTTGCCCATCCGTTCGACGATGTCCGCCAGCGGCAGCCCCTCCATGTACCGCAAGCGGATCGCCTCTGCCTGGGTTTCGGGCAATTGATGCAACGCTTCAAACAGTGCAACGACCGCTTCCTGACGAATCACAACGCCACTGGGACTGGTCGTGCTGCCCGGCAATTGCTGGATCCAAGCACCACTGGCCGAATCATTGTCCCCACGCGGGGCAGTATTGACTTCGCGTTTGAGCGATCGTTTCTGAGTCGTGATGTGGCGGGTTACGGCGGTGGCAACGTTGTTTTTTAGCATTCCACGTAGCCAAGCGGAAAATTCCGCGGGTGTCTCGCCTCGAAACGCTGGCAAATCGCGTTTTGCTTCCAAGTAGGTCAACTGAACAATGTCGGCAGGATCGACGCGTCGTCGCAGCCGGTCAGACAAGTAGCGGTGTGCGAGCATCAACAAATAACCCCGATACTGATCCAACAACCGCCCAAAGGCCTCGTTGTTGCCATTTTTTGAGGCAATCACCAGTTCGGTCGTCGACATCTCGCCGTCCACAGTCTCTCGGCACTCCCAATCGAAAAAGTCGCTTTGTCAGACGATCACCTGACCCGATACAATCTAGTCGACTCGCTGCAACCGTCCGTACAGCATAGGCGACCCAATCCGCCGCTAAACGGCGATTGCACCGATTAATGCCCAATTTTGATCCGAATCCAAAGTCCGCAGATCTCCACTCTTGCTCGCCGAACTGGCGTCTGAGGAAAACATTGATGAACCCCAAGCGGCCCCAAAACCATCTGACGACAGTCGGCCTGATCATTTGTCTGCTTCTTTTTCTTAACCTCGGCGGATGTGGTTCCAAATCGGACGGGTCCAAGCGTCGTGCCTCCGCCGACAACGCAGCCCAGTGATTCGACTTCGGACGCGTCACCTGGACCCAGTGATCCACCAGGGAAACTCGAGCTGCCTCCCGACGATATTCCCGAGCAAGAACCGACAACCGAGTCCGACGCTCCCGGTTTGGAATTGCCTGATGACCCGTCGATCACATCCAAAGCTTCCGGGGACACGGCCAAGATCCAATACGCTACCTGGGACGAGATCGCAAAGTTTGCGACATCCAACGGGCGTGTGACGGTCGTCGATCTTTGGTCAACGGTTTGTGCGCCGTGCGTCAAAGAATTCCCAGGTCTTGTAAAACTGCACACCGAGCATGGGGACGCGATTCAATGTATCAGCGTCGATGTCGACTACGACGGTCGAAAAAGTCGGCCACCCGAGACATACGAAGAACACGTGGTCGGATTCTTGACGAGCGTTGGTGCGACGTTTCCCAACTACATTAGCCGCACACCCAGCGAGGAGATCTTTGCGACGCTGGACGTGGTCTCGATTCCTGCCGTGCTGATCTTTGACGCCGAAGGAAAACTGGTCAAACGCTTCATTGACGCCGATGAAACCGCCGGTTTCAGCTACGAAAAAGACATCATCCCCTTGGTCACCAAGCTGGCTGGATAACTTCTTCAGCTCCTTTGTGCGTCGAGCAGCTGGCGGCAGTGGGTGGCAACATCGTTGGTCGCGGCAACGGAATCGTCGAACCACTCGGCACAATGAACAAAGCCATGCAGCATGCCATCGTACTGCTGAACAGTGGTCGGCACCTTCGCAGCGAGCAGCCGATCGGCAAACACGCGTCCTTCATCGCGCAGTACGTCATATTCAGCGAGCAGCAGGTAGGTCGGCGGTAGACCGCTGACATCTTCCACGGCCGAGGGCGAAGCAAGCGGATCGTGTCGCGTGCTTGACGCCCCGTCACCAGTGTACATCTCCCAAAACCAACGCATCATGTCGGCAGTCAGCCCGTGGTCGGTGGCGAACTGCCGGTAGCTTTCGGTCGACATGCTGCTATCCAAGACCGGATAGATCAGCACTTGCCCGGCCAACGCCGGACCGCCTCGTTGCCGCGCCATCAAACAAACAGCCACGGCGAGATTTCCGCCCGCACTGTCACCGCACACTACCATTCGGCTCGTGACCGAATACGACGCGTGATCCAATGCGAGCACATCGCAAACCGTAAAACAATCCTCCGGCGCCGCGGGAAACGGGTGCTCCGGTGGGTTGCGATACTCCACGCTGAACACCGTCGCATCGGCCGCGTCCGCCAATCGCCGACAAATCGCGTCGTGCGTTTCAATTCCCCCCAAGACCCAACCGCCACCATGGAAGTAGACGATCACGTCTCGCGGTTGGTCTTCGTTCACATGATAGATCCGCGTCGGAACTCCGGCGATCGATTCGTCTCTGACGTTGTCGACGTCTGGGCCGCGACCAATGAAGGGCAGCATTGCGAACGTCTCGCGCGACTCTTGGAGCGGCATTTCATGCCAGCCCGGCGCGTCCGCCTCACGGACCGCGGCAATGTACGCTTTGCTCTGAGGATGAAGTGGCATCGGCAACGGAGCCTCGCTGTCTTGAATACAAAGACGTTGATCGTGGACGACAAGCGTGCGTGCTGCAAGTGATCGGCGGGCGGAAACCCGAGCGACTTCAAAGAAACATTGTCAGCGTCACATTTGGTCTGGCCAAACGATCGGTTTATCGCAGCAGAGCTTCGATTTGACGAGTCGTTTGTTTCACGTCGTGATGTTCGTCGATCCATGCTTTGGCTGTCTGGACTCGCCCCCGAGCCGCGTCGGGATCGCCGGCCAAGTTCTTAAGAGCTTCCGCCAGCGATGGAGGGTTTTGAGGCTTGGCCCATAAAATCGCGGGCTGATTGCGTTCCAATTCGACCGTGCCACCGGTGCGAGTCGCGATCACGGGAGTCTCCAGCGCCATCGCTTCGAGCACAACGTTTGGCATGCCTTCAAAGTGTGAAGGCAAGACCAGCGCATCGGCCGCGGCGATGAAAGGTGCGGAGTTTGCCTGAACACCCAGAAATTCGATTTGATGGCAATGCGATTTGTCACTCCACCTTGCTTCCAGTTCCCCGCGCAGCGGACCATCGCCGATCATCAACAGTCGGAGCTTTGGCAAGTCGTCGCGCCATGAGGATTCTGTCAATTCCATTGCCGAAACCAGATCGTGATGGCCTTTTTCCGGGGTCATGCGCCCCACGCAAACGATGGTCAGCCTGTCATCTTTCTGGAACGGTTCGCTCGCCGCGTCTTGCTTCAGTTGCTGGAGATCGACGGGATTGGGAATCACGTGAATCGATTCGTCCGGCAGACCGTAATACGACTCGGCTGACGCAGCCGCTTGCTTGCTGACCGCCACGACCGCTTTGGATCCACGATAGGCCTTGGCTAACCGCCGGCGTTTTAACCAGACAAATTTCTTTTCGACCAAAGGCACCGCGCGATCAGGCGGACTGACGATCGTCGACACTCGCGGCACGCCGACCGCGCGGGCCGCAGGCCCGGCGATCATCGTCATGTGAAAGGTGCGGTCGTAGATCACGTCGATCCTGCGGTGTGCGATCAAATCACGAACATAGGCAACTTGCTGACGCAACACGCGCCCAGGGAAGTAAACACCGCCGGTCGTCGCAGCATCTTGAAATGAGTGAATTGGCACATCGTCGGGCAGGGAGGAGAACAGATCGCCCGCCCGCTCGGTGACGTACAACTCGGGAGCAAATTGGGTGCGATCGAGATGTTTTAGCAGCAACCCTGTTTGTCGCTCGCTGCCACCGCCGCGCATGCTGCTGATCATGAAGAGAACGCGACGCATGATCAAGTTTCCTTACGGCAGTTTGACTTCGATCCAAACCATTCGGTGGTCGCTGGCGGCGATGAGGCTGCGATTCGCCGCACCCCGTTTCGGCCAGAATACGCCAGCGTTTTTCAAATTCAAATTGCGACTCGGCAACACAAAGTCGACTCGCAGGTTTCCGTTTCGTCCGAAGTTCGCGGTATCGTTGGCCGGATCGCCTCGTTGCTTTTCTGACGCTTGGTTGCCTGCGGCGTCGGCGATCGCTCCGGCACTGCGCGGCAAGGGATCACGAATGCGCTGGTTGGCAAGCAGGTTGTTGATCGCCTCGCGTCGGCTGTCACCGTCAATCGGGTCTGCGTTCAAGTCACCCATGATCACAAAAGCGGCATCCTCAGGCAGACCCCCCCGTTTGCCAACGTCATCGATTAACTCGGATCCCGATTCGCCCAAGTAGACGTTCCAAAAGTTGATTTCATCGTGATTGCGGCAACCATTTCGATCTTCGGGACCATCAAACACCGGGGGAGTTGGATGGCTAGCCAACACGTGGAGGGTGACCGAATCGTTGACTGCGATCGGCACATCGACGTGGTTCTTGCTCGATAGGCGAAGTTTTTCCCAGGTCAAATCGTCGAAATAGGGACGGCTGGTGTTCGGGTCGATAGGACGAAGAGCACCGGGTAGGTCTTTCCACAGAAACCTCTGAAACGTAAGCAGCTGATCTTCTTTGATCGGAAAGCGACTGAAAATTGCCATCGAATACTGACCGGGATAAACACCGTAGCCCCAGCAGTCATTCGGTTCACCCCTGCGATCGTTGTGATTCAAATCCATTTCCGAGTCGACACCCGTGTTGCTGGGCGTGGAATAGATAAAGGGATAGTTGATCGGTTTGAGTGATCGCTGAGACGTGGCAAAGAACTTGTTCGCCAATGTCTTTGCGGTGCGACCGTTTTTGTCGTAATCGATTTCGTTGATCAGCAAGATGTCTGGCCTGACCGTCTGGACGATCGCGGCAACATTTTCGGCCTGACGATCCTTTCCGTCGCGAAGGCGATCATAGACCTCGCTCGTCTTCTTTCCGTATAGCGATGCGTTGTAAGTGGCAATCCGCAACGTACCATGGGCATCTTCCGCCACGGAAATCGCCGAAAAGCAGACTGCCAAGCTGCCAACGAGAGCGACGCGTATCAATTGCATTTCCGATCCAAATTGCATGACGATTGCCCCGAATACTGAAAACGCTAAGGTTCGTGGTCACAGTTTAACCGATCGTCACTCCAGCACACCGCGCCCCGGCCATGACACCTGATGACGCACCCGACACCAAACTGCACCGATGGCTGGGTGCCCACATCGTTGCCGAACAAAAAGTACGGTTTTGCGTTTGGTCACCCAACCATCAAGAAATCACGCTGCATCTGGTCGATTCCAATCGTCATTTGAAAATGACCCAGTCGCCGGGCGGGTACCACAGAGTCACAGCCGACGATGTCGGTGTCGGCCAGCGATACATCTATCACGTCGACGGTGGTCCCGGGAGGCCCGATCCGGCATCGCGGTTTCAGCCGCAAGGCGTCCATGGTGCCAGCCAAATCGTTGATCCGACGTTTGCTTGGACCGATCATGACTGGAGCGGCGTCGAGCGAAACGATCTAGTGATCGAGGAGTTGCACATCGGAGCGTTTACCGCTCAAGGAACCTTCGCAGCGGCAATCGCTCGCTTGGATGAACTTGTTGATCTGGGCGTCACGGCGATCGAACTGATGCCGGTGGCGACTGCTCCCGGCAAATGGAATTGGGGTTACGACGGCGTCAATCTGTTTGCACCATCACCGAATTACGGAACACCGAATGATCTTCGCAGGCTGATTGACGCGGCACACGCCAAGGGATTGGCGGTGATCTTGGATGTGGTCTACAACCACCTCGGCCCCGAAGGCAATTACTTGGCCGACTTCGGTCCGTATTTCTCGTCACGTCACCACACGCCGTGGGGAGCGGCGCCGAACTTTGACGATCCAGACTATGGACGGCAGCTCCGTCGGTTTTTTGTTGCCAATGCCATTCACTGGTTCGATGAATACCACTTTGACGGCCTGCGTGTGGACGCGATTCACTGCATGCGCGATGACAGCGAGCCTCACGTCGCGGCGCAAATCAGCGAAGCGGTGAAGACATGGTCGTCGGAAACGAACCGACCCGCAATGTTGATTGCCGAGTCCAACGTTTACGACTCGAACATGTTAGAACCCCGATCGCGCGGTGGAATCGGTTTTGACGCCCAGTGGTGTGACGACTTGCTGCACAGCGTGTTTGCCGTCGTGCGACCGGGCGAGGATCGGTGTCATCGAGAGTACAAACCCGACGATTTGCCACAGACGCTGGAATACGGATTCGTTTACGAAGGCTCGCTGCGAGAGCAACGCGGCCGGTGCACGCCTTCGCAACGTGTCGACACCAGCGGTCTGGTTTACGCGATTCAGCATCACGATTTCGTTGGCAATCATCCACAGGGTAAAAGGCTGCACCAGTTAGCGGGCAAGCAAACGCAACGTGCCGCGGCAGCTTTGTTGCTGTTATCGCCGGCGATCCCGATGTTGTTCATGGGCGAAGAATTTGCCTGCGAGCATCCCTTTCGATTCTTCGTCGACTTTGGCAATGAACAACTGCGTCAGGCAGTGGTCGAGGGCCGCAAGTCGGAATACCCCCAGCACGACTGGGGTGGCGGCGGGCTGCCGACGGATCCGTCGACGTTCGAGGAATCCAAAATCGGGTCGGCCAGCGACGGCGATTCCAGCATGCGAGCGTGGTACCGCGAATTGATTCGGCTCCGGAAAACGTGGCGGAAACGGGGGCTGATTTGCGACGCCAACCTTTCGGTTCAGGCCGACGGTGAACTCGGACTCTACGTCTGTCAATACGCGGATGCCGAACACGCCTTGGTCGTTGCCGTCAGGCTGAATCCTAACTCCGCCGACTCCAGGCCGATTCCTTTCGGAGACCCGGGCGATCTGCTGCTCGATTCCAGAACCGACCAGACGGACAACGTACTTTTTCCCAATCACGCCAAGGTTTTCACGAAAAAGTTTGACACTTCTCGCTGAACGACACCGTCTGGTCCCCAGGCTCTGCCATACATCTCAGGTCTGATCTTTTGTCGTGCCAATTTACGGTTTCTTGCATTCCTTTACTCTCCCGCTTGCGGGAGAGTCGGGCTCTCAGGCCCGGAGAGGGTCGAAGAAGTTTGCCCTCCCCGGCCGCTACCGCGTCCGACCCTCCCGCTGCGCGGGAGGGTAAAGATGTGTAGAGACCAATGCCCTTCGGGAGAGTCGAGCCTAGGCGAGGAGAGGGCCAATCCGGTTTGCTAGGGACAAACGTACGCTCAAGCAACAAGAAGCCCTCTCCGGTCGCTGAGACGACCGACTCTCCCAGTGGGAGAGTGAAGGAACACATTGCAAATTCACGACTTAAACACCTGCACGACCTCAACGATCGGGGAGGCAGGAGCCTGGAAACGAGCGTAACCACGCGAAGGTTTTCACGAAAAAGTTTCGAGCCAGACCTCGTTCGCGAAAACCATCGCGGTTTGTGTTCGTCTACTCTTATGTCATCCCTTGACCGGTTCGAATACGGCGAAGTCGTTACAGAGATTCAAATGTCTGACTGTCAAATCGCAAATCGCGGAATACTCGCGTTCGCCTGCCTGCTTAGTTTCGTTTCCATCAACGGCTGTGGCTCGAACTACGACGCGATGACCGCGTCGGTCGAATCCGATTTCGCGGATGCCGCCCCGAGCGAAGCTGCGCCGCAGAGTGAGATTCCGGCTGCTGAAAACGGGCTGAACACGCTGGCTGCCACCGCCCCGGCCAATGCCGAACCGCAAGATCGTCTACACCTCCTCCATCGGTTTGGTCGTTGAGGATTACAAGGCGTTTGAGAGTGAGTTACCCAAACTGGTCAGACAGCATGGCGGTTTCGTCGCCAGCTCCGATACCGACCGCCGCTATCAAAACAACCAATCCGGCCGCTGGGTCGTGAGGATTCCTGTTGACCAATACAGCGACTTCTTGAGTGGCGTTGGCGCGTTGGGCTTTACCGAATCGCGGAGCGAGAATGCCCAAGATGTGACCGAAGAATACGTCGACTTGGAAGCGAGGATTGAAAACAAAAAGAAACTTGAATCTCGAATCTTGACGATGCTGGAAGAACGAACCGGCAAGTTGTCCGAGGTTCTGGAGATCGAACGTGAACTGGCCCGAGTTCGCGAAGAGATCGAACGGATGGAAGGCCGACTGCGATTCTTGAAAGATCGCACCAGTCTGGCCACGATCACGATCAATTGCCGCGAGGAAAAGGAATACGAGCCGCCGGATCCACCAACGCTGCTGTCACGGATCACGGCCTCCTGGACCGGCTCGCTGACTTCGCTAGGCCGCACCGGCGAAAACTTGCTCGTCGGCACGATCGCCGTCGCACCCTGGGTCGTCGTGCTGGCGATCCCGTTTTTGATCGTCCGCTACCTGGTCAAACGCTGGCGGCGAAAACGCCGTGAGCGAAAGAGTGCGGTGTAACGCGAACGCCAAGACGACCGCGATCCCTCCTCTGCGGTTTACTAAGGGCCGTGCGGGAAATAAGTGTCGCCTTTCTGCGCGAGAGTATTGTCGCGGTTCGCTCCGCGAACCGTTTCTGATCGCGGAGCGATCACCGACTATCCCTATCTTTCGCGGAGCGAAAGACGACATTAAAAAGCCGCAGGATGCTAAGCAGCGCCACTGCTCCGCAGTTGTTCGATTGTTGTGACGAAGCCAGACGTGCGAACGTACTTTGAGCTAGGAAGCAGCCGGCTGTCCGATATCGGAGCGGACGCTATCGCGCGGTGATTCGCCCGATTTTGCAGCTCGTTCCCACAGCGCCACAATTTCGCTGGTCAAACTAGGAGCGATCGTTTTGTGATAGGGAGAATCGGCAGGCAAACCTGCCACCAACCTTCGGTGGGCGAGCCCCAAATTGTGATAGGGAAGACTGGGGAACAGATGGTGCAACGCGTGATAGCGAGTCCCGGTCGGCCCCCAAAGTTCGCTGAACCAGGGCGCGTGTGGATAGTTGACGGAATCCAACAATTGCTCCTCGAACGTCATCTCACCGCCGTCGTTGGTCCAGCGATGAGCCCCCAAGGTTCGCACTTCGTTCAACGTCAACAGACCCACGCCAACCAGATAAGCGACCAGCCAAAATGGGTCAAACGCCCATTCGCCGTGCCACAAACGGTATCGCGTCAGGAACCAAACGCACCATAAAAAGCAAAACGCTTCTTGCAGTAACACAATCCGCATCAACCCGGGAGACGCATCGTTCCTTTCGTAAAACGGGTCGACCACCAGCGTCGATGCATGTTTATGCGCCCACTGACGGGCCGGTGGGAAGATCCAACAAATCGGGCTGATGATCAAAAATCGGGCAAAACCCAGAAATGGAATCAGCAGCGCCTGAAAGATGAAGCCCACGATGAACAAGGGATGGTGGTGACTGAGTGCCACGTACTCGCCATCGTGCTTCGTTCCATAATGCTTGCGTCGATGGTGGTCGACGTGGGGATAGTACATGAACGACGGAACCAAAAACAGGATTCCACAGAGCGCATTCCAGACGATCCGAAATCCTTTGTAGCCGTCTTTGGGCAAATGGATCAGTTCATGGGTGAACATCAACGCCCGCATGTACATCAGCACGGTCACGATGTATGCGACTACCACGGCCGGAATCAACCAAGCAGCGTTGGGGTAGAATTTCGGCAGAAACCGGACCAAATGAATGGCGGCATGCCCGATCATGATCGAGACCAGAAAATCGGTCCAGTAGATCCGCGGGTTTGGCTTGGTCAAATCGCCGATCAGGCTTCGCGCTTCGGCGAAAGAAAAATTCGTTGTTGCCTGCGGCGCAGTAGCCGTGTCTGGTGGTTCAGTTGCTGACATGATGGTAGTTGGTTCAAATCAATTGATTCGGGATGTCAGCGTTTCTGCTGCATCGCCAATTTTCATCGGGCCGCTCGTGCCCTTACGTCTAGCAGTAAGCTAATTCTGACCAAGAATCCATATCGATCAAGTGAAACGATGACGAGTAGTGGCCTTCATCCGACAGCACCGGTAATGGGGCCTGGGCAATGAGAGTGGTGGTCATCGGTGCAGGCGCAGCGGGGCTGGTCGCTGCCGCCGAAGCGGCCGAGCGGTCCGTGGATGTTTTGCTATTAGAAAAGAACAACAAGACCGGTGTCAAAATACTGATGTCGGGCGGCACGCGTTGCAATTTGACACAGGACACCGACGCTCGGGGAATCACGGACGCCTTTGGCCACGCCAAACGATTCTTGCAACCAAGTGTTGGCGGTTTCCCGCCACGCGCTGTTGTCGAGATGTTCCATCGATTGGGCGTTGAAACGAAGGTCGAACCAACGGGCAAGATCTTTCCCATCAGTGACCGAGCCGTCCAAGTCCGCGACGCTCTGCACGCGCAAGCAATTGCCGCGGGCGTCAAAATTTTGATCGGCACCGCGGTCGAAAAACTGTCTCGGCAAGGCGACGACTGGTTGATCCAGACCGCTGACCAAACGATCCAGGCCGATCGCGTCATCGTCACGGCGGGCGGAAAGAGCTGGCCGGGATGCGGCACAACCGGAGATGCCTACGACTGGCTCCAGCAACTCGGTCACACCATCATTCGTCCGCGACCGGCGCTGGTGCCACTGCTGGGTGGATACGATTGGACGCACAACCTGGCGGGCATCACGTTGGCCGATTGCGTCGCTGCCGTTCATCAAACTGCAACCAACGCGAAAATGAAGAAGACGCCACTGCTGCAGCGACGAGCTGCTTGGCTGTTCACTCATTTCGGTTTTTCTGGTCCGGCGGCGATGGATGTCAGCGGCGCCATCACGGCCGCGGAATCACTGTCCGATGTTAGCTTGAGCGTCGATTTGTTGCCCGGCATCGACGCCCCCATGCTGCAACAAGAGCTAGCCAACCGACAAGGCAAATCTGGGCGGCGAAAACTTTCTTCCGTCCTCAGCCAATGGTTTCCGCGACGATTGTCCGATGCACTGGTGGCTTTGACCGGCGATGATGTTTCTCTTTCAGAGCTTTCCAAACGACGATCCGCATCCATGATCGACCAGATCAAGCGATTGCAGTTGCCCGTCACGGGAACGAAAGGTTTTGCCAAAGCGGAAGTCACCGCCGGTGGTGTTTCGTTGAGCGAGGTGGACCCGCGAACGATGGCCAGCCGCAAAGCGGACGGTTTGTTCATCGCCGGCGAAGTCTTGGACGTGGACGGCTGGATTGGTGGTTACAATTTCCAAGCCGCCTTCAGTACCGGGCGCGCCGCGGGCATCGCGGCAGCAAGCCCCCCATGACCAAGTCCGCGCTCACGCGTTTGGCACACTTTCGTAGGATGAGTCCCCCCGACCATGTGATTTCCGGGGTTTGGCAAGTCGGGTCAGGAGACCCGACCTACAAAGAAACTTCCCCTCAACCGGTTTGCTCGATGGCTGACCTGATTGCTCAAGGCCCCACTGACGACGACCGCTGGCGACGCGAGCTTCCTGACTTTGTCTCGGGAGTTGAATTGGTCGTCGGCCGCAGCGACGGTGACTGGAACGTCCCCTGGGACTCACTGATTTCGCGTCGTCACGTGCAGCTGGTTCCGAAAGCTGGCGACCGTGTGGAGGTGCGTTGCTTGCCGACATCCCGGAATCCGGTGTTTCACCATGGTCAGAAGTCGGCGGAATTCACGCTGGTGCCCGGCGAGCATTTCGTGATCGGTCGCACCACCTTTACGATGGCAAAACGACCGGGTGCTTCCGATTCATCCGATGCGGGCGATCTGACCGAACACGCCTACGATTCATCGGTGCTGCGTCGTCGGAATTTTCGTGACACGGCCGCGCGGATCGAAATGCTCAGTCGACTGCCCGATTTGATCACCAGCAGTAGTAGCGACGAAGAGTTATTGGTACGAGTCACCAGCGTGCTGTTGCAGTCGACGCCCGCCGCGTCAGCGGTCGCGGTTGTCGCGGTTGACGGTTTCACGAGGGATGCGAAACAAACCTTCGATGACGCTCCCATTCGAGTGCTTCATTACGACAGCCGCAGTCCCGAGACGGAAGAACCGCCGATCAGTGCTCGGCTGGTTCGCGGAACGATCAGCAAACGTGCCAGCACCTTGCATCTGCGAACCGGCGGGAGAGAAGATGCAGCGGCCTACACCGTCGGTGAGGACGTTGACTGGGCGCTCTGTGTTCCGCTGCGCAGCGAAGCATGCCCCGGTTGGGCGCTTTACTTGACTGGTCATTTGGGAGCACCGTCGGGTGGCGATCTGGGACAGTCGTTGCGAGCCGCACCCGAAGATTTGCTGGACGATGTGAAGTTCGCCGAATTGGTGGGCACGATGATTGCCAACTTACGCCAAAGTCGACGATTGGAACGTCGCCAAGCCGCCATGCGTCAGTTCTTTGCCCCCGTCGTGATGGATGCGTTGGCGGGCCGTGACACAGAACAAGTCTTGGAGCCGCGCGAGGCGGACTTGTCGGTACTGTTTTGCGACCTGCGAGGGTTTTCGCGGCGCAGCGAACGCGATGCTGACCAATTGCTGAAATTGTTGGCCAACGTCAGCGACGCTTTGGGTGTCATGACGCGGCATATCTTGGGTACCGGCGGCGTGATCGGCGATTTTCACGGTGACGCGGCTATGGGTTTCTGGGGCTGGCCGCTCGATCAACCCCGCGGGGCAAGCCTCGCCGCCGAAGCCGCCATCCGAATCCGCAATGACAACATTGCAAGTTTCGAGACAACCGGGTTTCGATGTGGAATTGGCATCGCCAGCGGTCGCGCCGTCGCTGGTCGAATCGGAACAATCGATCAAGTGAAGGTAACAGCGTTCGGTCCGGTAGTGAATCTCGCCAGCCGTTTGGAGGGGATGACCAAAGCCTTCGGCGCTGAAATCATCGTCGATGAAGCAACCGCAATCGCATTGAGAGAAATGGCCGATGCGACTCAAACGTATCGAATTCGTCGACTCGCCCGCGTCCGTCCAGCCGGCGTCACAACTCCGGTCAACATCAGCGAGTTATTGCCCCCCTTTGACGGCCAAGCCAATTCACTCACGGACGCCCAGATCGACCAATACGAAACAGCGCTGGATGCGGTGATCGATGGCCAGTGGAACAAAGCACACGATCTGTTGCATCAGTTGCCGGACTGGGATCGCCCCAAGGAGACGCTGCTGTCAACCATCGAGAATCACAAGCAAATGACAACCCCGTCGTGGACAGGCGTGATCTCGCTGCCCAAACTTTAGCATCGTGCGTGAAATAAGCTTCAGCGGCAGGCACTGGTGAACCCGACTCCACCCACTCAGCAACCCTTAGAATTCACACCGGCGATGTCTGTCGTCATGGTCGTGGTCATGATTGTCGGTTGGTTGGGATGGATGGGTAGTGAGGACGATCAGCCATTCCAGCCGCTGGTGCGCCCCGTGATCAAGCGAGTCACGGACCAAACGATTCGGATTCCGCAATGCTCCCTTTCGGTCACGCCGACAGCCGGCTGGTCGCATTTGTCGATCGAAAACATGATCGACGAAGAACCGACATTCGTAAATCACTCGACCCAGACGATCGCAACGTTTGATCGGCCACTCGATTCAACTGAATCTTCCGGGCGCGCCGTGCAGTACGATCATGTCCAAATCGTCTGGCGCGACGGGGAACAAGACGTCGGCGGAGCGAACCTGCTGGAGGGATGGATCCAACACGATTCGGTGCGGGCCCGCATCCGGATTCTGACCCGCGCTAAGAGCATTGACGAAGATCCATCGATTGCCTCGCTCTGCAATGCCATTGACGTGGATGATTGATTCAGGTGGCGGCCAGGTGACCCACTCTGGGCATTCTGCTTAGCTCGCCTCGTCTTGGCCGTTTCGGCCCGCGAAAGCACTCCAAGAAGCCGTGGCTGCCAAAAAACGGACATTCGCCCGTCAAATTGGGACCCGAATCCCGAAAACCGGCTTGCGCCGCGTCAAAGTTCCCCTCCACCTTTTCCAGTGTCGACTTAGAATACTCCTCTTAAAACACCAGAACCACCCAGTCTACCTAACCAGAATAGTGGGCTCGATGAACCGATTTCGACCGATCGTGATAGCAATCGCGATCACGATCACCACCGCAACGTCTCTGCACGCCCAGCTATCGGACTCACAGCGAGCGCGATTGGTCGACGACATGCGCGCCTCGGCGGACCAATTGGATGCAAGCAAGATTCCGGATTTGGAGTCATCGCGACTGAACTTCCTGCGTCGCGTCGACGAGCTTCGGAACTATTTGCAGGGTGCAACAAGTCCTGAGAATCGTGACGCCTGGATGCAGTACTTCCAGCTTGATCCGTTGATCGAAGCGATTGAATCGGGAGCATCGCCCACATCGACAACGCAAGCGGCTCAGCAACTTCAACAACGTTTGATCGGCACCTACCCGGGGCTGGAAGTGGCTCAGGTGCGGGCGGTGCGCGAGGCGGTGAATGAACTGATACCGGCAATCCGTTATCAAGATCGAGAAAAATCTGTTGCTCTGATTGCCAGGCAACTGGATGCTCTGGCCACACGATTCGAGAGTCTCGAGTCGGTGCCTTCGATCGATGACGCGGCAGCGTCGAACTTGATCCTAGGAATCCTGGACGACGCCAACCAAGACGTTCCTGCGGTTGGCACCTTACGAAGCCTGTACAGTCGCCCCAACGTGAGGGTTTGGATCGGTGAATCGTTCGTTCAGGAGTTGATCGGACGAAACATTGATGAGTACCAACCGGTAGCGGACTGCATCTTAGGGACGCGAATCACTGGCACGGCACATTTCGTTGGCACGGCCCATGCGGATCTTTTGCCGGCCGACGGCGCTGTGCGAATGCAAATCACGGTTTCCGGTCAGGCCAACAGCCAAAACGTTGGATACAACGGACCGGTGCGTCTACGGAGTCAGGGACTTGCGGGCATCTGCGTAACGCGAGTCGTGAACGCTTCGGAAGCCGCGAATCACGTTCGAGGAGCCGTATGCGGACGTCAAGTTGAAAACAAAGATCAACGCGATCGAACATCGATCACGGCTGGTGCAAAGAATCGCATGGCGCAAAGCGGGACAATCCAAGGCGACGGCGGATCGCATTGCAACTGACCGCATGCGTCAACGACTCCGCGATCAGTTCGACAGGGATACCCGTGAGCGAGTCTCCGCGGCTCCGGCGGATCCGCTCGCGCGTGTACGCCCAGTGCTGCAGCGATTGGAACTTCCAGAACCTTCACGTACGTTGAGTTCAACCGATGACGCGGTCGTGCTCCATTCGGTGTTTCGCCGCACCGACCAAGTTGGTTCGCCTGTCTCACCGCCGCCATTTCCGACCAACCACCATGCCGTCCTCCAACTTCACGAATCGGCACTTGACAACGCGCTCGGACATCTTCTGGCCGGTCGCACCGTCAATGAAAAACAGATCAATGAACTATTGGCCGATGCAGGACGGCCGTTGCCCGAGGCCAACGAGGATAGCGAGGAATCGCCGTTTGAAATCGATTTCGCCAAAGTGCGCCCCATCGTTTTTGAGGCCCGCGGTGATGCCTTGCGAGTTGGGATTCGGGGGACTCGCTTTGGTCAGGGTCGAAGCGAATTGAAGCGGGCTTTGGAGATCACTGCGCACTACACGCCTGCGATGACACCAGATGGCTTGGCGATTCTGACTCGTGACGGCGACGTGCGCGTCGATTTTCCCGGGCGTCGACGATCTGACGATCAGCCAAGCCGGTCTGCGACGAACGATCGAAGAGAAATTCGCCGACGTATTCCCCACCATGCTGCTTGAGCGCCCACTGAAAGTTCCCTCGGACTTCCGTCTTGAAGCGCTCCGGGGCGAACATTCCGACCGCAATCGATCACCGCCAATGATGGCTGGCTGACCTTGGCCGTTCGTTGATCGACAATCACGCGCCTGTGACGATGATCGCTGGCCCGGCCACTGACGAATCGATTTCCGTCGATGAAGAAACGTAACTTCAAATCGGCCGCGCTGCTGATCCCGATCCGCTTCGTCGTTGTTACTGCGAAGGGATCATGTGAACGTCCTTCCGCGATCACGATTTCGCTGCCATCGATCAGATCGGTTCCGTCCAGGCCGCGATCGACGGCGAGCGCCTGACACAGCATGGCCGGCCCCCGCGTTAGACGACGGATTTCGTCGTAACCACGATTGGCCCTCATGATGTCGATCCCTTCGCTGGGCTCAATCGCACGGATCAACACGGCGCTGCCACGGCCTAACCTTTCGGTCACGGCATTCATGCAGAACTTGGCGTGAATCGGGTAGACATACAGCGTGCCCGGCTGGTCGAACATCGCCGCGTTGCTGGGCGTCTTGCCGCGCGCACTGTGGCTAGCGGAATCGCCTTCGGGTAGATACGCTTCGGTTTCCACAATGAATCCTCCCACCCACCGGCCTCGGGTGTAGCGAAGCAATGTCTTTCCCAACAGCTGACGGGCAACGGTCGATGTTGGCCGGTCAAAAAAATCACGAGACAAGCGGTCTTTGATTCGTTCGATCAATGGTGGATCCCTGCGGGTCGATTCTGGTTTCGATTGCATTCATCATTTTGGCCCCAACGTGACTGGCGACAACCATCCGCTCACACAAACGACCGCACACTGTCTCGCCGCGCGGTGGGTGATGCCAATTTCAAGACCGCCGATCCGCAGCGGCTGGGTACAGATTCTGGACAACCGAATTGTCGGTCTTGGCGAAGGCAGCCCGCCGTCGCCCGCCCAAGATCTGGGCGACGTTGCGTTATTGCCGGGACTCGTTAATGCCCACACCCATCTGGAATTCTCCGATTGCCAGCAGCCGATCGGCCACGCCGGCACACCGCTGCCTGAATGGATTGGCCAAGTCGTTGCCGCTCGCGCCGACTCAACGGCACAACAAAAAGCTGGCGCGATCAAGCGTGGAATGGAAGAATCCGCCAGGGCAGGTGTGACCCTGATTGGCGAAATCGCAACGCCGCCGTGTGACTACCCAACTGATCTGGAAACGCCCGATATTCATCCGTTTGCAGAAGTCTTAGGGCTCAGCGACGAACGCAGCGGCGAAAGATTGCGTGCGGCCGACACGCTGACGGCGGCCCGAGATGACGCAGGTGTCAGTCCCCATGCTCCCTATTCAACATCCAAAGCAGCGATCGCGGCTTGCCTTGACTTGGCAATCCGACGTCAGCGCACGGTCGCCATGCATGTCGCCGAATCGCCCGCGGAACGCGAGTTGTTGATCAACGGGTCGGGACCCTTTGCAACCGCCCTGAAAGCCCTGGGGGCCTGGCAAGCTGGTCTGTTTCCATGGTCCGATCGCCCCGTCATTGACTTGATCGAGCAATTGTCGTCCGCACCGCGAGTGTTGATGATTCATGGAAATGATTTGACGGATTTGGAGATCGGACATCTTTCCAGGTATCCCCACCTCTCGGTGGTTTATTGCCCGCGGACGCATGCCTTCTTTCGCTACGATCCACATCCCGTCGATCGATTGCTGACCGCGGGAGTGCGTGTTGCCTTGGGCACCGATTCACGGGCGAGCAATCCAGATCTCGACGTCTGGAAAGAGGTTCAGCACCTGCTGAAGCATCGAATCGATTTGGACCCGCAAGCGGTTCTGGCCATGGCGACCAGGCAGGCGCCGAACGCGTTGGGGCGGTTGGATCTGGGAAGAATCGAATTTGGATCACGTGCGCTGTTGGGAACGGTTCGGTCCACGCCTCCAACGTCGATGCTGTGTTTGCGGATCTAGCGGTGAACGATTTTCTGCCATACCGATTGCCAGGGACTGCCTGGCAGATGCCATGATGGGAGGGCGAGGCTGGGTTGATGAATTAACCGATTCGCAGCGCAAGAGGGTGAGGGCAATGGCGCAATGCCCGGCCGCTCACGCGTCACGGCTCACTTAATTCATCATCCCAGGGCGAGGCTGGGCTGATGGAAATGTTCAAAGATGAAGACCGAGCAGACTTAACCGGTGTTCATTCCAACCTGCAGACCGTCTGGTGCAAACACACTGCGACCGCCATCAACGGGCAAGCAGACACCCGTGACAAAATCGTTCTCGCACAAAAACCGGACCGCATGGGCCACATGCTCCGCTGTGCCGACTTCCCCACACAGCGTGCTCCTGGCAATCTTCTCTCTTTGCTGATCGTCAACGTCATCGGCAAGCAAGACGGGCCCCGGCTGGATGCAATTGACGCGAATCTTTCGATTCAGCTGAGCAAACTCGACGGCAAGCGATCGCGTCATCGCCTCGACAGCACCTTTGCTGGGGAAGTACGCCGCATGATCCAAGTAGGGCCGGACCGTGGCCCAATCACCGATGTTCACGATCGAACCACCGGTCGGTTGTTCCGCCATCCGCATCGCCGCAGCACGCGAGCAAAGAAAGGTTCCAATCGTGTTGACATCGAAGTAACGTCGCATCTCTTCTGGGGTGACGTCCTGCAATCGAGTCGGACTCCAGATCGCTGCACTGTTGACCAAGATGTCCAACCCACCGAAGGCATGGTACGTTTCGCTGACGATTCGTTCGGGGACCGAGTCATCCGCGAGTGAGCCTGTGGTGACGATCACTTCGATGTCAAACTCTGCTCGCATCTCTGCTGCGGCGATCTCTGCCCCTCTGGTGCTCTTGTTCGCATGCAACGCCAGGCGGCACCCGAGACTCGCCAGCAGCCGGGCAATCGACCGACCAACGCGCGGTGAGCCACTGCCCGTTACGATCGCGACGGGGTGTTCGCTTTGAAAAACGGTTTGCAAATCAGACATGAAATCTCAAGTGTCAGAAAAATCAGTTTACAGGTAAGCAGCAAGCGGACCGCCGCGGGTTGCCCGCGCGTCGACCTGAGCCGCGATGTTGACATCTTCGACCAGCGGCGGTGCGTGCCATGGTTTGATGCGCGCGTCAATCACCAACGATCCGCGACAACCCCAATGTTTGTCAACCGTCTTCGCGCCGATCCCCGTGACGTCGACCGCCGGATTGCTGCGCGTAAAGGTTACCCACAGCCAGTTGTTGAACGAAGCCGACGAGAACTCGCTGTCATCGACCAAAGTGACCAACGGAAACAGGTTGATTGGTGAATCGTCGCAGAAAGACTCTGTGAAGCGTTCCAGATCTTCTCGGTCATCCCGATAGGCGGGTGCCTGAATCGCCAGCACTCCCGGCATGACGACTTGGGGCTCGCGGAAACCGTCCGGCAGCGACAACTCCGACGGTAATTCCGACGGCAAGTCTCGCTGGGGCTTGCCGGTCGCCGCGATCACCAACTTCGATCCTTTGTTCAGTCCGCTGCCGCTGTAATCCAAGGTGTCGATGGTGGTTCGCGTCTGAAAGTGCAGGTCCCGGCGCCAGTCGCTTCGCGCCAAGACATGTCGAAGGAATCGACCGACATCATGAATATCGAGTTCATCGCCGGGGTCATCGGTGATCCAAAGGTACTTTGCCAGCGACAATTGCCCGTTACCAAGAATCGCGTTGGCCTGCGTCAGCAATTCTTGCGGTTCGGGCTCGTTCAAGTAGGGCATGTAACGTTCGCTACCGATCGCCAACAACAACGGATGCACGCCCGAGGCATCGACGGCGTGAACCGCTTTCACCCCCGGAATGACTGACGGAATGATTGGATCGGTCAGCTCGTGAATCAGTTGGCCGAAAGTTGTATCCTCCTGCGGCGGCCTGCCGACCACGGTGAACGGCCAGATCGCACCGTCACGATGCCACACATGATCGACCTTCATCACGGGAAACGGATGCTGCAGACTGTAATAGCCGAGATGATCTCCGAACGGTCCTTCTGGTTTTGTTTCGGCCGGGTCGATTCTTCCGACAATGGCAAAATCCGCATCCGCGTAAGTCGGCGCATGGTCGCCGCGAATCATCCGCACACGCCGTCCGGATAACGCACCGGCGAAGGTTAGCTCCGTCAATCCTTCGGGCAGCGGCATCACGGCGGCCAACGTCATCGCCGGAGAACCACCCACGCTGATCGCTACTGGCAGTGGCTCGTGGCGGTCGAGCGCCGCACGGTGATGCACACCGATGCCGCGGTGAATTTGATAATGCAAGCCGACTTCGTTGCTCTCGTATTGATTGCCCGATAGCTGGACGCGATACATGCCGAGGTTCACTCGCATCAAACTTTCGGGTGCCGCCGGGTCAGCACTCAGCACTTGCGGTAGCGTCACGAACGCACCGCCGTCCTCGGGCCAACACTTCAGCTGCGGCAAGTCGGAGACCTGGCACCGATTCGCAGTCACCGGACCGCGGCGCGTCAAACGCGGCAGCATACGCAAACCGGTCAGCGGAACACCGGCGTAGCGAAAGGGATGCTTGGGCAGAGCGCGTCGGATCCAACTTGACTTCAATGACACGCCGCACCGACTCGAGCGTATCACGAAACAGATACCTGGCCTGTTCCAATGAGCCAAACAAGTTGGACGCCATCGGAAAGCCACAGCCGCGAACGTTCGTGAACAGCAGTCCGGGACCACCGCGAAGATAAACACGCCGCTGGATTTCCGCCAACTCCAGATTCGGATCGACTTCGTCGTCGACTTGAATCAAACGACCACCGGCGCGGAGGTCGTCGACAACGTCGCGGGTACTTCGATGCTTCACTCTCGATTGGTATCCATTAGGATCACAGGGTGACCGTTTGAAATCCCCAGCAGTCAACTGGGAACAAGTCGACATGCAATCGCTGCGCGGGAGCTGCAATGCAAAACCGAATTCGGAGAGTTCGGTGACTGTTCGGCGGCTAGGATAACCGGCATCGGCGCGCTAGACTAACCGCCGAACCTCTTGTCTGGACGCAGCCCCCCTGGATCTTCATGCTGGAAAGCCGACCACTTCCTGCCCCACGATTGACGACGACAGCAGATCCGGCGTCGGAAGCTGCCGATGTTTTGGTTGTCGGCATCACTGACGGTGGCGATTTCTGCCGGACATTGCAGCGAATCGACACCGCCGGCGACGGCTGGATCACGCGGTTAGCCAAGCGTGGAAAAACACCAAAAAAGAAAGGCCAGACTTTACTGCTGGGCGCTTCATCGGCCGTCGGCCCGGCAATGGTCATGCTTGTGGGTGTCGGCAAGGGGGATCAAATCGATCGGCGGCTCGCCTTCGATTCAGCATCAACGGCGATTCGCAAACTGACGGATCGCGTGCACGACAATGTCGTCATCGCGCTGGCCGAATCATTCCCCGAGTCCGATCACGACGCGATCGTGGCCGGAGCATTATGCGGATTAGAAGGGACGGGGATCTACCAAGCTGAACCCACGATTCATCTTCCCAAATCAATTGCTTTCGGTGGTATCCGGCAGTCTGCACTGGATCGCGGACTGGCCATCGGCGAATCAATCAACCTGACCCGAAGATTGGTCAACGAGCCACCCTCGGTGCTATTCCCCGAGAGCTTCGCCGCACAGGCCGCGCGCATGGCCAATGAAGTCGGCATCGAGATCGAAGTCTGGGACGAAGAGAAACTGGCACGAGAGGGATGCCGCGCGATCCTGGCCGTTGGCGGCGGTTCGGTCAAACCACCCAGGCTGGTCTTGCTTCGCTACCACGGCGGCGGTGCTGAAGCACCGGTCGCGTTGGTGGGCAAGGGTGTCACCTTTGACAGCGGCGGCTTATCGCTCAAGCCAAGTGAAGGCATGGCGGATATGAAGTGCGACATGGCCGGCGCCGCGACCGTGCTGGGCGTGATGAATGCCTTGGCGAAGCTGGGCGTGAAACGAAACGTCATCGGCGTCTGTGGCTTGGCTGAAAACATGGTCAGCGGTGATAGTTACAAACTGGGTGACGTGATCAAAACGCGAAGCGGCAAAACGATCGAGATTTTGAACACCGATGCCGAAGGACGCGTCGTCTTAGCCGATACACTTGACGTCGCACTCGAGCAAAAACCGAAATCGATCGTCGATTTGGCAACACTGACCGGTGCATGCATGGTCGCGTTGGGCAGAGAAGTCGCGGGCTTGATGACGAACGATCAGCCGCTATGCGACGCGATCGAATCGGCAGCGAACAGCGAAGGGGAACCGGTTTGGCAACTGCCGATGTTCAATCTGTACGACGAAAAGGTGAAGAGCAAGGTAGCCGATATCAAGAACATCGGCGAAGGCCGCTGGGGCGGCGCGATCACGGCGGCCAAGTTCTTAGAGAATTTCGTCGGTGAAACTCCCTGGCTTCACATCGACATTGCCGGCCCGGCTTTTGCGGACAGCCCCAAACCGCACCGCGACGCCGGCGCGACCGGCGCGATGGTGCAAACACTGTTGCGCTGGATCGAATCGCAAGCCGAATAAGCAACCCCGTTCAAAAACACGTTCTCAGCGGGTCGTCCCTCGCTCGCCAGACAGGCTGGACGGTGCGTCAGCCAGCCTGGTCGTATTCTTGCGATTATTCAGCGGGTGCGACATGCGTCTTGTCTACCGAAAAGGGCGATACGATTCGATGATCGATTTGTAGCTGTGCCCTCTGCGTTTGTTGACCGCAATCTGGATTCGACGATCAGGATTCGTGCTGGGTGGTCGATGCTGATTGCGTGGAAAAACGATGCCGCAACGATGTGCCTCGTTCTCCATAGAACGGAATCGCTCTGAGGGTAACGGATCGCCCGATTTTCTCCCGACTATTGTCATAACTTCCCCAAGTGGAACCTGCCTGCTGAATCCTCCACGCTCTTGAAAACAAGAGTGATGGGAGGTCTTGATCGGACAGGTGACCAGCGGCGAAGGATCGCGACGAAGTAACTCAGTAAAGGATTCGATGCTATGAAAGTCAGTTGTCTGCGTTTGGTCGCAGTTGCTTTAAGCCTAGGTACTTGCACACTCGCACAAGCACAAGGTACGTACCGTTCACCCTCCCGCTGGGACAACTATTATCCCGTTTCTCACATCGGGCAAGAAGAAGCAGGCGTCCAGGAAACTGCTGCGCCGGCGCAACTCGATGCGCCAGCTCAGGTCGATCAGCTTCCCGCACTGGCGCCCCAGCCGATGCCCCTCTCCGATGCTGTGGGTGACGGATGTCCGCAGTGTCAAGGCAGTCCCTACCAGCAAGCGATGTCGGCACCGTGTGGTGTCGCGGCGGCCCCGGAACTGTTCCCCTGGTTCGGAGGGGCCAACGTCTTGTTCATGACGTTGGAAGAAGGCCGCGGCAGCTACATGGCCTCGGGACTCGGCAGTGACTTCTACACGTCGTTGGTCGATCCCCAATCGGCGACCGGGTTTGACGCGTCCTTTGGTCGTTACTTGGGCGGTGGCCGATTCGGGTTCGGCGTGACCTACTTCCACTTCAACCCATCGGAAGAATCGATTGCCCGCTTCGCTCCGGCCGGGACCATTGCCTCGGCCAATTCGGCTTACCGAGATATTTCGATCAACGCCGGTGGTGCCGGTGTCGACACCGTTTACAACTACATCGACGGCAGTGGCCCGGTTGCCGGTGCGACCGGGATGTTCATCAAGCGGGACGTGGGCTTCCAAGGTATCGAGGCGAACCTCTTCAGCTTCGGATTGATGGGGGCGCGACGCACGGGCTACGGCTACGGTGCCGTCCCTTGTCTGGGGCTTGGGAATCGGTTGGGTGACGGTCGTTACGGATTCGGTGGTGCAACGGGGCCGCTGGTTCGCGCCAGGACCGGTCGCGTTCAAGTCGTGACCAGCCACGGATTTCGCTGGTTCCAAGCGACCGATTTTGTCGAAAGCGGCTATGATATCGATGGGACGTTAGGTTTCCAAAGCGAAGACCTGTACGAGAAAGTTGACATCCAAAACAACTTGTACGGCTATCAATTCGGCGGACGGTTGACGTATTGCCTTCACCGTCGTCTGAACCTGCACGTCGGCGGCAAGTTCGGCCTGTACGGAAACCGGGCGGAAAGAAGACACTGCGTCGGCACGCGAACCACACTCGCTTACCGAAACGGCGTTGCCACCGACACAATTTGCTCGAAATCTGTTGACAACTCGCTGGCGACACTGGGTGAGCTTGATTTGGGACTCGGTTTCCGTCTCAGCAACGCCTGGACGATCGAAGGTGGGTATCGCTTGATGGGCATCACCGGCGTTGCCAATGCCATCGACTCACATCCAACTTCCTACTCGTCCACGGCCGATTCCGGCCAGGTCCGAGCCGACGACAACTACGTGTTGCAAGGCGGCTATGTGGGACTGGCCTTCAATTGGTGAGCGACCAACGGTCACGGTTGACACACAACTGAAACCAGAAAGAAGCCCTGTCTGAGCGATCAGGCGGGGCTTCTATTTTTTGCTGCTGCACTAAGGGCTGATGAAAACTGAGCCGACGGCGCTACTGGGCCGGATATTGCGTGTAGGGTGGGTCAAATTCGCGTAAGTCCTTGGTGTGTCAGCGCGGGACCGAATGAGGCATTTTTTTTCTCAACGCGTCCGCGGGGTCGCTTCTCTTGGACCGGCCGATGGGGCTGCAAAAACGCCCAGAAAAACGCCCGTGAACCTCTGTGGGGTGAATTCTCTCTGTAAAACCTTGGGAATGTCGCAGCCGTAAACGCTAGCAAGTTCACGACTTACGGGCTTGGCCGAGCGCCTCAGCACAATTCGGACCACTTTTGTCGGGTTGGCCTTCCCGCTGGGAGCGAAATTTGCTACTTTCTTGGAGTGATCATCGGCCCAATGTTGCGTTTGCGTTCTCCCTATGCCCTCCTTGACCGACCGGCTGACCCAACATGCCGCGACGGAAAAATGGCAGACTCTTGTTCTCAGGCTCGTTTCAAATCGGGCTGACAGTTCGCGCTGTACGTATTCACATTGCGTCGGGCCAAGTCAAGGCCGCGGCAGCGGTCAATTAATTGCATTGCGAAGGAGCATCCACTCACGATGGCAGTTACGTCCCAACGTCGCCTCGAGCCCACCAGTGTACGTCATTTCGGTAGCGGAGTCGCGACACTCGAGTTGCCCGATCTGACAGCACTTGCAAACCGCATCTTACCGAGAATTTTTGCAGGAAGATGTCGATCCCAGATCGCGCGAAGACCACGGATTGGAAAGCGTACTGCGGGAGATCTTTCCGATCAGCAGCTACGACGGCAACACCACGCTGGAGTACCTGCACTACGAGCTGGGCAAGCCTCGCTACACCAGCCAGGAATGTCGCCAGTTGCGTCTGACCTACGGTCGACCGATGCGGATCTGGCTGCGCCTGAATCGCGAAGAGCCGATCGAGGAAGAGGTCTACTTGGGTGACTTGCCGATCATGATGGGTGGTGGTGAGTTCATCATCAATGGAGCCGAGCGTGTTGTCGTCAGCCAATTGCACCGCAGCCCCGGTGTCGATTTCGTGCTCGAGCAAGACACGACCACCGATCGCAAGTTGCCCAGTTGCCGCGTGATTCCCGAGCGTGGTTCGTGGATCGAGGTCAATGTCACCAAAAAAGATGCGTTGACGGTCCGCATCGACCAGAGCGGCAAGTTCGCTGCGACGACGTTGCTGCGAGCGATGGATCCAAAGTTCTCGACCGATGCCGATTTATTGAAGGCCTTCTACCCCACCGAGCACGCAGAAGATCGGCAGCGTTAAGTCCGCTGCCAAGATCGAAGGCAAGATCGCCGTTGACGATGTCGTGTATCCAAGCGGTCACGACCGCGCCGGCGAGATCATCGTCGAAGCCGGCCACCGAATCACGAAGGAAGTCGCCGAGACGATTTGCACGGCCGACGTGAAGAGCATCGAGTGCATGGAGTCACCCAAGATTCCGTTGATCTTCAACACGCTGGCGGACGACAACACCGCCAGCCACGAAGAAGCGCTGTTGCGAATCTATCAGCGGTTGCGTCCCGGTAATCCGCCGCAGCTGGAGAAGGCACGCACTCTGTTCACCGAAAAGTTCTACGACGACAATCGTTATCGACTGGGCAAGGTCGGTCGCTTCCGGCTGAATCGTAAGCTGGAACTGGGCGTCAGCGAATCGGTGATGACGCTGCGTCCCGACGACATGATCGCCGCGATTCGCTACTTGATCGACTTGTTTGACTCCGAGAGTGATGCGGAGATCGACGACATCGACCACTTGGGCAACCGTCGGTTGCGAACGATCGACGAATTGGCCTGCGAGGAACTTCGGAAAGGCTTCTTGAAGTTGCGGCGAACGGTTCAGGAACGGATGAGTATCAAGGATGCTCAGGACATGACGCCGCGTTCGTTGATCAATCCGAAGAGTGTTTCGGCGGCGATCGATTATTTCTTCGGACGCGGTGAACTTTCGCAGGTCGTTGACCAGACCAACCCGTTGAGCCAGTTGACTCACGAGCGGCGATTGTCGGCACTCGGTCCCGGCGGTTTGAATCGTAAACGTGCCGGCTTCGAGGTTCGCGATGTGCACATTTCCCACTACGGCCGGATTTGTCCGATCGAGACACCGGAAGGCACGAACATCGGTCTGATCAGTTCGCTGGCGATTTTTGCCGGCGTCGATGATTACGGCTTCTTGATCACGCCCTATCGCTGTGTGAAGAAAGGCAGGTCAGCGACGACATCGTCTGGCTGCGTGCCGACGAGGAAAACGAGTCTCACGTGGCACCGGCCGACACGGAGGTCAAGGATGGGGCTCTGGTTCCCGGCCCCAACCTGATCGCCCGATTCCGCAGCGACTTTGAAATCGTCTTGCCCGAGCAAGTCGATTACATGGACGTGGCTCCCAGCCAAATGGTCGGCGTGTCAGCCGGTTTGATTCCGTTCTTGGAGCACGACGATGCGAACCGTGCCTTGATGGGATCGAACATGCAGCGGCAAGCGGTGCCCTTGTTGGTGGCCGAACCTCCGATCGTCGGTACCGGCATGGA
This sequence comes from Pirellulaceae bacterium, assembly GCA_963714715.1. Lineage (GTDB taxonomy): Bacteria > Planctomycetota > Planctomycetia > Pirellulales > Pirellulaceae > JBFJVZ01. Next base: position 112,085 of record CAVQPV010000037.1, read on the forward strand.
ACGCGAAGTCGCGAAGAACAGTTCGCTGGTCGTCCGTGCCCGCCGGGCCGGCAAAGTGACCTACGTCGATTCGACGCGGATCGAAATCGGCAGCGATCATTACCCGCATGGTCAAGTACCAGGGGCTGAACGAACGGACTTGCCAGAATCAAAAGCCGTTGGTGCAAGGTCGGCGAAAGGTCGAAGAGAAACAGATCATTGCCGATGGTGCCGCCACGCGCAAGGGCGAGTTGGCACTGGGCCGCAACGTGCTGGTTGGATTCATGTCGTTCGACGGATTCAACTACGAGGATGCGATCATCATCAGCGAAGAATTGGTGCGTAACGACACGTACACATCGATTCACATCGAAGATTTTGACGTCGAAATCCGGGAAACCAAATTGGGCCGTGAGGAATTCACTCGCGACATTCCGAATGTCTCCGAGAAGGCCCTCCGTAACCTGGACGAGACCGGGATTGTCGAAGTTGGCACGTACGTCAAGCCCGGGCGATATCCTGGTCGGCAAAGTCAGTCCAAAAGCAAGACGGAATTGACGCCGGAAGAAAAACTGCTGCACGCGATCTTCGGCCGTGCCGGCGAGGACGTGAAGAACGATTCGCTCGGAGGTGCCTTCGGGGATCGAAGGCATCGTGATCGACACGCAGAAGTTCTCTCGCCGCATGAGTTTGTCCGAAGAAGAACGAAAGGTCTTCGAGAAGGAACTGAAAGAGGTCGAGGCCGCCGGCAACGCGGAAATCGCCAGCACCTTCGAGTCGCTGGTGCGTGATTTGGAAGCAGCCGCCGACGCGAAGCTGAAAGATTCCACCGGCACGCCCCTGGCGGACGGCCAAGATCCGAAATTCGTCGCCGAGCGTGCCGTCAGCTTCCGCTTCGATCACATTATGGATCAGGTCAAAGACGAGGCCAAAAAGAAGGAAGTCGAGCGGGTCTACAAGTCGCAGTGGGAAAACGTTGAACACGCGATCGATGATCGTGACCGCAAACTCAACAGCATGAAACGCGGCGACGAACTTCGCAGCGGCGTGCTGCAAATGGTCAAGGTCTACATCGCGACCAAACGTGTGATCAGCGTCGGCGACAAGATGGCCGGTCGACACGGAAACAAGGGTGTGATCGCCAAGATCTTGCCGGTCGCCGACATGCCGTTCCTGCCCGATGGAACGCCGATCCAAATCATGCTCAACCCGCTGGGCGTCCCCAGCCGTATGAATGTGGGACAGATTTTGGAAACGCACCTCGGCTGGGCCGGCGCAACGCTGGGATTCCAAGCGATCACGCCGGTCTTCAGCGGTGCCAGTGAAGATCGAGATCAACGAAGTGCTTTCCGAAGCCGGTTTGCCCAGGCACGGCAAGGTTCGTTTGACCGATGGACGGACCGGCGAACCGATGGAGCAGGAAACCACCGTTGGCTACATCTACATGCTCAAACTGCATCACCTGGTCGATGACAAGGTGCACGCACGCAGCACCGGTCCTTACTCGCTGATCACGCAGCAACCGCTCGGCGGCAAAGCTCGCTTCGGTGGCCAGCGATTCGGCGAGATGGAAGTTTGGGCTTTGGAAGCCTACGGCGCCGCTTACATCTTGCAGGAGCTGTTGACGGTCAAGAGCGACGATGTCGAAGGCCGGACCAAGATCTACGAGTCGATGGTCAAGGGCGAAAACACGCTCGAGGCCGGAACGCCCGCCAGCTTCGATGTTCTGACCAACGAGATTCGTGGTCTGGCGTTGAACATGCAGTTGGAAAAGCGACCGATCTAGCTGTCTGCCCACGGTGACCACAGACGTCGCGCGCAGGACTCATCAAGTGACCAAGGCAGCTTGGTCTTTATTCACGCCAACACCAAAATTCGCAATCACGCAACGGCCGCACAAGACTCTCGGATCATCCCGACTACTTGCTCAACCGAACCGCCCAGGAGCATCCTAAATATGTCGATTGGCGAAACCAGCAACTACGACCGAATCAATGACTACGCTTCGGTCCGCATCTCACTCGCGCGACCGCAGGACATCAAGAGTTGGTCGTTTGGTGAAGTCAAAAAACCGGAAACGATCAACTACCGAACCTATCGGCCGGAGAAAGACGGTTTGTTCTGTGAGCGGATCTTTGGCCCGGAAAAAGACTGGGAGTGCGCCTGCGGCAAGTACCGTGGGATGAAATACAAAGGCATGATCTGTGACCGCTGTGGCGTCAAAGTCACGCACAGCCGCGTTCGCCGCAAGCGCATGGGTCACATCGAATTGGCCGCGCCGATCGTCCACATCTGGTTCTTCAAAGCGATGCCGTCGCGATTGGGCAACTTGCTGAACATGAAGACCAGCTCGCTGGAAAAGGTGATCTATTTCCAGGACTACGTCGTCATCGATCCCGGCACGACCGAACTGGAATCGCTGCAACTGCTGACCGAAGAAGAGTATCGTGCCGCCCGCACGCAGTACGGCGAAGGCTACGTTTGAGGCCGACATGGGCGCCGAAGCGGTCCGCAAACTGCTGAATCGTTTGGACTTGGTGCAGCTGTCCGAGCAGTTGCGCCAGGAATTGGAAGAAACCGGCAGCAAGCAGAAGAAAAAGGATCTGATCAACCGGCTGAAGATCGTCGAGGCGATCCGCGACAGCGACAACCGTCCCGAGTGGATGATCCTGGATGTGATCCCCGTGATTCCTCCCGACCTGCGTCCGCTGGTGCTGTTGGATAGCGGCAATTTTGCCACCAGCGACTTGAACGATCTGTATCGCCGGATCATCAACCGCAACAATCGCTTGCGGAAGCTTGTCGACCTGAATGCGCCGGAAGTCATCATTCGCAACGAAAAGCGAATGTTGCAGCAGTCGGTCGACGCCTTGTTCGACAACAACCGCTGCAAGCGACCGGTGCTGGGCTCTTCCAATCGTCCGCTCAAATCGCTGACCGACATGATCAAGGGCAAGCAGGGTCGTTTCCGCGAAAACCTGCTTGGCAAACGAGTCGATTATTCGGCCCGCAGTGTGATCGTCGTCGGTCCGCGGCTGAAGCTGCATCAGTGCGGCTTGCCGAAGAAGATTGCCTTGGAGTTGTACCAGCCGTTCATCATTCGTCGCTTGAAGGAACTCGGCCACGCCGACACGATCAAGTCGGCCAAGAAGATGCTCGAGCGAAAAGACGAAGAGGTCTGGGATATTCTCGAGCAGGTGATCACCAATCATCCGGTGCTGCTGAACCGTGCCCCGACGCTGCACCGCATGGGCATTCAAGCGTTCGAGCCGATCTTGGTCGAAGGCAACGCGATCCACTCTGCACCCGCTGGTTTGCAAAGGCTTCAACGCGGACTTTCGACGGTGACCAGATGGCGGTCCACTTGCCGCTTTCGATCGAGGCCCAAGTCGAATCGCACACCTTGATGATGAGCACCAACAACGTGTTCGCGCCGTCCAACGGCAAGCCAATCATGAGTCCGTCGCAGGACATCGTGATGGGTTGTTACTACTCGACGATCGAGCTGCCCGATCAACGCGGCGAAGGCATGATCTTTTCCGGTTACCACGAAGTCGACCTGGCACTGGCCCAAGGCGTCGTGCAGCTGCACACCAAAATCAAGATGCGGTTGCCGCAGCACCAAAAGCTGAAGACGGAAGATGAAGTTGCCAAGTACGGTGAACTGATCGATACGACTCCCGGACGTGTGCGCTTCAACGAGATGCTTCCCGATGGCATGGACTTTTACAATCGCCCGATGCGAAGCGGTGACTTAGCCGGCTGCCATCAGTGACTGCTACCAACGTGTGGGTCGTCGTGCGACGATTCACCTGTTGGATGACATGATGCAGTTGGGCTTCCGCGAGTCGACTCGCAGTGGTTTGTCATTTGCCACCGACGATTTGGTCACACCGGAGAGCAAGCAGACCTTCATCAAGGACGCTGAAAAGGCCGTGATGAAGCACAAGAAGGCGTACGACCGCGGTTTGATGACCGGCGACGAACGCTACAACCAGGTTTTGGACGAATGGACCAAGGCCCGCGAAGTTGATCACGACCGACATGATGCAGGCGATGGAAAATGATATTCGCGAAGGCGGTTGGTACGTCAACCCGGTGTTCTTGATGTCCCACTCGGGTGCTCGTGGTGGTATCGAACAGATTCGCCAGCTTGGCCGGAATGCGAGGTTTGATGGCGAAACCGACCGGCGAAATCATCGAAACGCCGATTAAGGCCAACTTCCGCGAAGGCTTGTCGGTGCTGGAGTACTTCAGTTCCACGCACGGTGCTCGAAAGGGTCTGGCCGACACGGCACTGAAAACCGCTGACAGCGGTTACCTGACCCGCAAGTTGGCCGACGTGGCCCAAAACGTTGTGGTCACGATGGAAGACTGCGGGACCACGCAGGGGATCACCAAGGGTGTCGTCTATCGCGGCGAAAAGGTCGAAGTTCGTTTGGCCGATTCGATCAACGGTCGCGTCAGCCTGCAAGCGATCGTGAACCCGATCACCGACGAAGTGATCGTTGACCGAATCGCAGATGATCACGCCCGAGATCGCTCGCAAGATCGAAGGCTTGGGGATCGAAAAGATCCAGGTTCGATCACCGATGACCTGCGACGCACCGCTGGGTGTTTGTCGCTGCTGTTACGGCATGGACATGTCCACCGGTTCGATGGTCGAAGAAGGCATGGCCGTCGGCATCATCGCGGCTCAAAGTATCGGCGAGCCCGGTACCCAGCTGACGATGCGGACCTTCCACATCGGTGGTAGCGTCAGCAAGACGATGGAAGAGTCGGACATCAAGAGCAAGAAGTCAGGTGAAGTTCGACTGACGCGGATGCGTGCCGTTCGTAACACCGAAGGCCGCAACATCGTGCTGACGCGAAACGGCGAAATCTCGTTGGTCGATGATCGAGGTCGTGAAATCGAATCGTATCCGGTCCCCACCGGTGCGACCTTGATGGTCGAAGATGGCGACCAGGTCAAAGAAGGCCAAGTGCTTTGCGAATGGAATCCCTATTCGGTTCCGATTCTTGCCGAAGTCGAAGGCAAGGTTCGCTTCGAGGATGTCGTCGAAGGCGAAACGATGCGTCAAGAACGCGAAGCGAGCGGAAACATCCGGATGATGATCGTCGATCACAAAGGCGACTTGCACCCGCAGATTGTGGTCGAGGACAACACCGGCAAGGCTCTGGACGTTCAATACTTGCCCGAGCGGGCGATGATCACTGGTCAAAGAAGGCGACAAGATCAAGCCGGGAACGGTGCTGGCCGAAATGCCGCGTGAGACCGGTGGTGTCTCGGACATCACCGGTGGTCTGCCGCGAGTGACGGAGATCTTCGAGGCTCGGAAACCGAAAGACCCCGCCGTGATCGCCGAGGTCGACGGTGAGGTCGAGATTCTGGCCGAACGAAAACGTGGCAAGCGTACGATCATCGTCCGCAGCGAATCAGGGATCGAACGCGAACATCTGGTCCCCCACGGAAAGCACTTCCAAGTCCACAGCGGTGACATCGTCAAAGCAGGCCAGGCGCTGGTCGAAGGACCGTTGGTGCCTCACGATATTCTGCGCGTCTCCGGCGAAGAGGCGGTGCAGCAGTATCTGCTTGCACGAGATCCAGCAGGTCTACCAGTCGCAGCGCGTCGAGATCAACGACAAGCACTGCGAAATCATCATCGCTCGGATGCTTCGTAAAGTGAAGATCGAGAACCCGGGCGACACGAATTTGCTGCCTGGGTTGGTGATGGACAAGTTCCAGTTCCGCAAAGCAAACGAGGAATTGACCAACTGCATCAAGATCGCCAATGCCGGTGATAGTGATTTTACCGAAGGCGTGATCATTCCCAAGGAAACGTTCGAGCAAACCAATGCCCAGATCGAAGCCCTCGGTGGCACGCCCGCCAAAGGCAAGAAACCCAAGAGCGCGACGGCGAGTACTCAGTTGCTGGGAATCACGAAGGCAGCGGTGCAGTCCAATAGCTTCATCAGTGCCGCCTCGTTCCAGGAGACGACCAAAGTGTTGACCGAAGCCGCGTTGGCTGGCAAGGTCGACCGCTTGGTCGGGCTTGAAGGAAAACGTGATCCTCGGTCACTTGATTCCCGCTGGTACCGGATTCCGAGTTTTCCAGGAGGCCGAAGTCAAATACCGACGCGAAGCACTGGAAGAATTGGCTGGTGCCGGTGTGCAAAGCTTGGAAGAGAGTTTTCCGCTGTTGGACGAAGGCTCCGAAGGCGCGTTGCCTCCCTCTGCATCACCAGAGCCGGCTCCATTCAGAGACGCAGTCGAACCATCGGGCAGCGAGCAAACGTTGGCCGAACCGCCCGCGGTGGCCGAGCAACCGGCTGCGGAGCCACCCGCCAGCGATGCGTTGGACAGCATGTTTGGTGGTGGACAGGACTAAAAGTGGGGCAAGCATCCTGCTTGCCATTGGTTATCAAAAGTGGGGCAAGCATCCTGCTTGCCATTGGTTATCTAAAGTGGGGTAAGCATCCTGCTTGCCATTGGTTATCGATTTCGTATTCGTGCGGAATTCGCAAGCTGGAAGCTTGCGCCGCTAACAGAGTGCCGCGAGTGCCGCCAAATCTGGATCACTGATCACTCGGATTGCTTCCTGCGGGGTCGTGACTCCGCTCAGAACGCGCGTCATCGTGGCCTCGGCCAACGAAAGCATTCCTTGCTGTTCGGCCAGTTCCTGCAAATCCCCGGAGGTCGCACCGTGGGCGATCGCGGCGGAGAGTTTCTTGTCGACGATCATGATTTCAGGCAGGCATGTCAGCGATTGAAAACCATCACCAAAGCATTTTTCGCAACCGACCTCCTGGTACAAACGCGCCTCCTTGTTCCCCAGGCGAAGCGCGATTCGCTGGGGCACGTGCAGCGGTTCGTCTAGTTCGATCGACCCGCGACACTCGGTGCAGAGCCAACGCACCAAGCGCTGATTGATGACGGCGATCAGAGCACCCGCCAAGAATTTTGGATGCGTGCCATAGTGGATCATCGTATCCATCGCTTCGGCTGCCGACTTCGCATGCATCGTCGCCAGCACCAGTTGACCACTGGCCCCGGCGCGAACGGCGGCGGCGGCCGTCCTGGGATCGCGGATTTCTCCGATCATGATCACATCCGGGCTATGACGCAGCACAACCGGCAACAGGTCGGGATAATCCATCCCCGCACGGTGACTGACGCGAGTCTGCATGACGTTGGGGATGGCACGCTCGATCGGGTCTTCCAAAGTATGGATCTTGCGAGTTTGATCATTCAATTGGTCGATCAACGCATACAGCGAGGTTGATTTTCCGCTCGCCACCGGGCCCACGAACAGAATCAGTCCGGATGGCCGCTCCAACAGTTGCCTGATGATCTCCAGCTCGAAGGCGTCCATTCCCAGGTGATCAAGCGCGCGGCGCCGCGGGCCGGATCAAACAGGCGAATCGCCACGTCTTGCCCATACAGCGTCGGGATGGTGCTCAGACGCAGGTCGACCATTCCTCCACCAGGCGTTTGCACTACACCGCGGCCTTCGGTGGGACGCAAGTTCTCCACCGCGTCACTACCTGCCAGCACTCGCAGGTGTCCTTGCAATCGATGACCATAATCGCGAGCAAGCCTGCGGATGACTTCGATTCTCCCCAGCCGGCGAACCGAGACGACGACGCTGTTGGCCGAGTCGGATAAAAACAAGTCACTCGCATGTCGATCCACAGCCCAATCAATCAGGTTGGCCGCATACAATTCCGGAGGTGTTAACTCGGTCTCGCCTTCCAAGGGGTCCATTTCTGTGAAATCAACGGTATCGTTATCGCTCACGGCTGGCCTGTTCTGGATTTCTGTTCATCACATACATTTCTGTAAAGAGAATATGGTCGATAGCCCCACTGCCTGCAAAGGAATCATGGCTCCGCAACCGAAAAACCCGGCATTTGGCGTCCTGGCCGGCGAAGACCCCGGTCCGTCTTTTTCCAACATCGATGCATGACCCAGCCGAACTTGCCAGCAGTCTTTCGCCGACCCGAGGATGCCCTCCGTCAGGTTTTCGGGTTCACCGACTTTCGTGCCAGCCAGCAGGCGATCATCGATCGCGTGCTGGCCGGGCGGCACGCGATGGTGGTGATGCCGACGGGCATGGGAAAGTCACTTTGTTACCAGGTGCCCGCTTTGATGATGGCTGGCGGTGGCCGCGACATCGTGTTGGTGATTTCTCCCTTGATCGCTTTGATGAAAGACCAGGTCGATGCACTGGTCCGCCGTGGTATCGAAGCGACCTATATCAATTCGTCGCTTGATCGTCCGACTCGGGAGTCCCGTTATGCGGAGATTGCCGAGGGTCGATATCGGTTGCTGTACGTAACGCCCGAGAGGTTTCGAAAACAAGAGTTTGTGGAAGTGATGGTCAAACGTGACGTCAGGCTGTTGGCAGTCGATGAAGCTCATTGCGTCAGTCAGTGGGGTCATGATTTTCGGCCTGACTACACGCGATTGGCCGAGATCCGTGAGCGACTTCGGCAGCCCACGACCATCGCGCTGACGGCGACCGCGACAGCAGAATGCCGTCGCGACATTTACAAGCAACTGGGGCTGGCTCGCGAGGAAATCGAACTGTTTCATGAGGGCATCCATCGCCCCAATCTCAAGCTTCAGGTGCAAGAAGTCTGGGATGACGACGACAAACTTCGTTGGATCACCGCTGCGATTGGATCAGCGGATTATCCCGGCGGCAGCGTGATCGTTTATTTTTCGTTGATCAAGACGCTTGAACGTTTCAGTGACCGGATGCTGGCCCAGGGGATGGATCATGTGTGTTATCACGGCGATCTTGGTCGTGATCACCGCCGACGGGTGCAAGATGCGTTCATGTCGGGTGATGCTGACGTGGTCTTGGCCACCAATGCCTTTGGGATGGGTGTCGACAAAGAAGACATCCGGCTGGTGATTCATGCCGAAACGCCCGGTTCGATCGAAGCCTATTACCAGGAAATCGGTCGTGCCGGACGTGACAACCGTCCCAGCCTGTGCCTCTGGTTGTATGACCAAAATGACTTGATGACGCAGATGCAATTCATTGAATGGTCGAACCCGGACGCCGATTTCTACATCCGCTTGTACAACACGTTGACGCGAGCATCATGAGCAGTGCAAAGCGTACGGACTGCAGTGGCTCAATGACAAACTGCAGCGGCGAAGTCGCCACGACCATCGTTTGGCGACCGCGATCGCGATCTTGGACCGTTACGGTGTGATTGCCGGGCCGAGGCTGCCGGAGTGTTTTGATGTGCTCCAGCCGCTGCCCGATGAATTGCAGGACGATCAGCGGTTGGCCGAAAAGAAGCGCAGGGATCAACAGCGTTTGTATGCGATGGTCCAATTTGCGGCCGAGACCGCCGACCGTCAAGAATTCCTGAACCGCTATTTCCTTGGTGCAGACGCGCCTAGTCCGGATATTGCATCCGCGTAGGGTGGCGTCGAGCAAACATCAAAAAACGGTGGGTCTGCATTCGCGAATCGGCTTTACAACGAAATCAGAGTGCAATAGCAGGTTTGAACTGTTTGCGCTGACCCACCAAGGACTTACGCGATTTGACCGATTTGACCCACCCTATATGCGAAATCCGCCCTAGTACCTCGACCACCATGAATTGACGAGCAATACCGACCTCGGAGAGGACGGCGACGATGCGAATTGGTTCCCTACGCGGTTTTGCCTCGGCGGGGTATCCTATCGGGTTGCCGCGGCTTTCGCGGTGCCGGGCCTTGGCATCAATACGGATTCGATGAGCAAACGAGTTTACATCAGAACGGTCGGCTGCCAGATGAATGTGCTGGACAGTGAAATGGTGGTGGCCGACTTAAAGCGACACGGCTACGCGGTGGTTGATTCACCCGCCGATGCCGATTGCATTTTGTACAACACCTGCAGTGTGCGTGAGCATGCGGAGGAAAAGATCTATAGTGCGCTGGGGACGATTCGCGAAGTCAAAGAGCGGAATCCGGACAAGTTGATCGGCGTCATGGGTTGTATGGCGCAAAAAGACCAGGAGATCATTTTCAAACGCGCACCGTATGTCGATCTGGTGGTCGGCCCCGGTCAACTGCACACGATTCCAGAATTGCTGACGAAGATTCGCCGCGGTGAAGGCCGTCAAATGGCGGTTTCGCTGGGACGCAAAGATGGTTCTCAGGCCGTGATCGCGCGGAGCCACGAAAGTTTTGATCCGCTGCGTGACCCTACGATGCGGCCGACTCCGTTCCAGGCTTACTTGCGGATCCAAATCGGCTGCGACAAGTTCTGTACCTATTGCGTGGTGCCCAACACGCGCGGCCCCGAACAAGGCCGGCCACCCGAACAGATCATCAGCGAAGCCCGGATTTTGGCCGCTCAAGGTTGCCGCGAGATCACGCTGTTGGGACAAACCGTCAATAGCTACCAATTCACACGCGCTGGCCAAACGACCGATATGTCCGCACTGCTGCACGGGCTGCACGAGGTCGACGGCATCGATCGAATCAAGTTCGTGACCAACTATCCCAAAGACATGACGGAAAGGTTGTTGGTGACGGTGCGCGATTTGCCGAAGGTGTCACCCTACTTGCATGTGCCGGCACAAAGTGGCTCCGATGCAGTTCTGAAGCGGATGAAACGCGGCTACACGATCGCAGACTACATGGAGATGTTCGAGCGTATCGAACGAATCTTGCCCGAGGCGTCTGTCAGCAGCGACTTCATTGTCGGCTTCTGTGGCGAAACCGAAGAGGACTTTCAGAAAACGATGCAGCTGGTGCAGCGTTGTCGCTTCAAGAACAGTTTTATTTTCCAATACAGCGTGCGACCGGGGACCAAGGCGGCCGACCGGTTGCCGGACGATGTGCCCCGAGACGTCAAGGCGCAGTCGCAACAACGAACTATTGGCAGTTGCAAAACGAAATCGCCAAGGAAGACAACGCCAAGCTGATCGGCCAAGTTGTCGAAGTTTTGGTCGAAGGGCCCAGCAAGAAAGGTCAAAAATCGGATTCGGGCGAGTCGGTCGTGCAGATGACCGGACGCACCCACTGCGACCGCATCGTTGTCTTTGATGGAAATCGACGACAGGCAGGCCAACTGATGCCGATTCACATCGATGACGCCAGCAGCCATACTCTGGTCGGACGCGTCAAGACGGTCGAAGTCGTCAGCGATCGGAGTCGGTTGAGTTTAAAACACGTTCTAAGAGCAACCGCAGCGGAACTCGGCAGAGGTCCGAAACAGTGTCGGGGAGTCATCCGACTTCCGCAATCAGGAATCCTTCCAGGAGTGCAGTTCTGAGTACGTCCAACACGACCGATACGATCATTCAAGCGGAGACGCTGGCCAATGGATTGACGGTTTTGGTCCAATCGATGCCATGGCTGCAGAACGGCGGCGTTTTCGTTGGCGTTGCGAGCAGGCGTCAAGGCAGAGCCGGAACCATCCAGCGGGCTGGCCTCCCTGGTTTGTGAAATGGTCCAGCGAGGCGCAGGTCCGTACAGCAGTCGCGATCTCGTGGCGATCCAGGACAACCTGGGCATGGATCGCAGTTCCGGAGTTTCCACCGCGATGGTCTCGTTCGGCGGGGCGATGCCGGCCGAATCATTGTCCGAGGCGATCAAGCTGTATGCGGAGATCGTCCGACGCCCGCACTTGCCGGGTGATCAACTGGACGACGCGCGGATGATGATGATCCAAGAGTTGCGGGCCATCGAAGATGAGCCGACGCAACGTGTGATGCGGCGGCTGCGAGAACTGCATTACGGGGCCCGGCTTGGCCGCAGCAATCACGGCACGATCGAAGCGATCCAGCAGATGTCCGAGGCGGATGTTCGAGAGTTTTACACGACGCATTATCATGCCAGCGGTGCCATCTTGGCGGTCGCCGGCAACGTCGAATCGCAGCAGGTTTTGCAGTGGGTCGAAGCGGCCTTTGGCGATTGGAAAACGGGTCCCGACGAGCCCAGCATTCCCCTGGACGGAAGAGCTGTCCACGAACATATCGATTTACCGTCCAGCCAAACTCACATCGGGTTTGCCTTCGCATCGATTCCGTATGGTCATCCTGATTACTTCAAGATGCGCGCGGGCGTCGGCATTCTAAGTGACGGCATGAGCAGTCGACTGTTTGACCGCGTTCGTGAACAACGCGGGCTCTGCTATAGCGTGGCTGCGAGCTGTCACTCGTTGAAGAACGTTGGTGGCGTCTTCGGTTACGCGGGCACGACGCCCGAACGCGCTCAAGAGACACTCGACGTGACTCTGCATGAAATTGAAAACCTGACGACCGATTTGCATGTTGGCGAATTGGATCGCTGGAAGGTCCGTATTCAGAGCGCGCTGATCATGGAGCAGGAATCAAGTGCGTCACGGGCCTCTTCGCTTGCCTCCGACCAATACCAAATTGGCCGCCCGCTGACGACCGAGGAACTCGAGGCAAAGATTGAAGCGTTGACGTTGGAAGACGTCCGCCAGTATTGGGATCAACATCCACCGAGTGATTACCGTTTTGTCACGCTTGGACCACAACTGCTTCAAGCACCCTCTCCATCTGCCTAGCAATCATGCCAGAGTTTCGTAGCACCACCTTACCGAGCGGACTGCGCATTGCCGCCGAAATCGATGCTCGCAGTTACTCGGCGGCCTTCGGTTACTTTGTCCGCGCCGGTTCACGTGACGAGGTTGATTGTGAATCGGGGCTCAGTCACTTTCTGGAACACATGATGTTCAAAGGGACTCAGCGACGCAGTGCCGCGGATGTCAATCGGGAACTGGACGAATTGGGTGGTCAAAGCAATGCCTTTACCACCGAAGAACAAACGGTCTATTACTCCACGGTGTTGCCGAAGTTCCAAGACCGGCTGCTGGACCTGTTGTCCGATATGCTCAATCCGATCTTGGACGCTGATGAGTTTGACACCGAGCGACAGGTGATCCTGGAAGAGATTGCCAAGTACGAAGACCAGCCACCCTTTGGCGCTTTCGAGAGAATCATGGAGGTGCGTTTTGGCCCCCGCGGACTCGGTCGACGCGTGCTGGGGACAGCGGAGTCGATTCAAGCGATGACGGTTGAAAGGATGCGAGCTTATTTCGACCGCCGTTATCGGCCCGAGAACATTGTCTTGGCGGCCAGCGGTAACGTCGACTTTGACACGATGGTCCAGACGGTTAGCGAAAAGACCGAGTCGTGGAGTTCCAGACCTGTTCCCGAGGCACCGCCTGCGGATGATCCGACAACATTGCCGCCGGGCATTCAGCTGGATCGAACCTTGCCGATTGCGGATGCTTTCCAAGCCTATTGCGTGAGCACTTCCGGCGGTCCGACGATGAAAAGTGACGATCGTTACGCTGCGCGAGTTTTGGCATCGATCGTCGGTGACGAAGGCGGCAGCCGCCTTTTCTGGGACTTGATCGATACCGGCCGCGCCGAAGTGGCAACGGTGTGGCCACACGAATTCACCGATTCTGGCGCATGGTTTACTTACATGATCTGCGCCCAGAGGATGTCGCGTCCAATCAACGTCTGGTCGATGACGTCGTCCGCGATGTGGCCGAAAAGGGCGTCCAGCAGCCCGAGTTGCAGCAAGCGATCAACAAGGCGACGGCAGGTTGCATCATGCAAAGCGAGCGGCCGGGAAATCGTCTGTTTGGGCTGGGGAGCCGCTGGTTGATGTGCGATGAATACGTCAGCATCGACGAAACGCTGAACCAGCTGCGGGAGCTGACTGTGGAATCGGTGTCACTGGCCGCCACCAAATACTTGACGGCGCCCACCGAAAAGGTGATCGCGATCGCGGCCGAAGCGGAAGTGAGTCCTTAGGCGCATAGGAAACGCAGGTATCAATCGACACCTGCGTTTGCGACAATAACCGAGTCGAGCAAATAAATCGTAGGTTGAATCGATTGTTTAGCGGCCCGCTATCCATGGTCAATCGACCGGGTGGTCATGCGGAATAATTGCCGCCCAAGACAATAACGTGAAATATAGGTCAACTGGGATTCGCTGAGAAGGTCTTTTTGCGATGAGTTTTTCCGATTCATCGACAGATTCCCGAGTTGCTGCGGATTGGTGATTCGATCGCCGTCTTGCCGGTGATCCACGGCAGCGGTCAGTTCGCGGTGACCGTGCGCCGCTGGATGCTGGAACACGAGTTCGATTGCGTGGCCGTGCCGCTGCCGGAGTCGTTTCGTGAGGCAGTCGAGGCTTCGGTGCTCGATTTGCCGACGCCGTCGATCGTCATTCAGCCGACAATGCCGCGATTCGAGAGCATTGGTGACTGGGATCCGTCGGCGTGGGAGGGTCAGGATGACGACAGCGACCCGGATCTACCGCCTGTCAGCTACGTGCCGGTGGATCCCTGCCAGCCGGTGATCATGGCGATTCGGGCTGCTATGGGTGAACACATCCCGCGCGTTTACATCGATTTGGAGACCGATCCGTTTCGACCCTATTCGACCGTCATGCCCGACCCGTACGCGCTGCGTCATGTCCGTCCCGAACGCTTTGCCGCCGCTCTGCTGCCCAGCATGACACGGCCCCCCGACCAGCAGACCCGGGCTCGCATGGTGTACATGGCTAGTCGGCTTGCCGAGCTGAAAGAGCGTTACCAACGTGTACTCCTGGTGGTCAGTGTTCTGCATTGGCCGTGGATTCGCGAAGCGTTTACCGAACTCTTTTGTGAGGAGCGCAGCATCGAAAAGTGAGTCGTCGGCGACTCGCGAAGCTGCCCGAGCATGATGAAGTGCTTGCAGCCGCAGCGGTTTGCGGTCAGCGAGCGAACGCTGATGTTTTTGTTCGGCGAGTTGCCGTTCATCACCGGCTTGTACGAACGTGCGCGAGCCGAGTTGGAGGAAGACGAAGATCTGCAAATCGACGGCGTCAAAGAACTGTTGATCGCCGCGCGGGCTTCGTACTTGCAAGAGTTTGGCCGCCGAGCCCGCCGGGTCACACCGCTGCACCTGTCAAAGTGTTTGCAGTACATCCGCAATTTGTCGTTGATTCATCGCCGCATGACGCCAAGTTTGATCACGATCGTGACGGCCGCGAAACAGATTCTGGGCGATCAGTACGCGTTGCACGTTGCCGAGCGAGCGAACGAATACATGTACTCGGCTCCTGTTGACGGCGTTGGTGACCTGCGGTCCGTGACGCTGGGAATTGATCAGGCTCGGCTGCCCGACGGTGAAACGGTATCCCTGGTCAATCGCTTGCCCGGCCCACCGCTCTTGTGGCGAACGTTGGAGCTGCAGCGACGTCCCACCGAGAGCGAAAAAGAACGCTGGAGCTATCGCTGGAATCCGTATAGCCAATGCAGTTACCCGCCCGAAGATGAACGCATTGAAACGTTTCGCACGCGCGTCTTTGACAGAGCCAAAGCGATTCTGGGCAACGATTTGGCCAAGACGGAAAAGTTCACGACCAGCGTCAAGGACGGCATCGATATTCGCGACACGCTGCGGCATTGGTACGAAAAGCAGATCTACGTCAAAGTCATCCCGCCCAGTCGCGGCACCTTGGATGCCTGTGTGATGTTGTTTGACAGTCCGGCTGACCCGCGTGATTATCCCTGGCGGACGACCTGGTTCGCCGAACACGAAAACGAGTCCACGTTGGCGCTGTTTGCCACCAACTTTCAGGATGAGTTGGTGGGGCCGGGAATTGGTTTAAGCAGCTACGGGGGAGCGATGTTTTTGTTTCCACCGGTCGTGATTCCCGATGTCTGGCGAGATTGGCGACTTGATTTCACCGAGACGTTGGAAGAAAGACTGATCGCCGCGGCTTGCATCCACTCCTGTGGTCAACAGATCGCGTTGCTTTCATCGCTGCCGCCGGGAGCCGGCTGGAGACGGTTGGCTCGGCGCTACAAAAAGCACCTGATCCACGTACCGCTCAGCTCGTTCAGTGATGAACAGGTCAAGCAATTGCGAATGGTACACGTGCTGAATGGGCAAGAAGTCCGCAGCTACGCCGAAGAATTCATTCGCCGCGTGTGATGTCGCCTACAGCTCCAAGATCCCCAGCGATCCCAGCACGGCGTAGGCCACAAAGACTCCGTACAGGGCGATCAACACCCAAGACTTGATCACCGTCAAACGGAGGTCTTGCCACATGATCAGTAACGTGATGATGGTCGAGGCACACAACAGAATCTGCAAACCATGAATCCCCCGCATCGGGTGGCCGTCTTCGATCAGCGAAACCCCTTGCCAGTCATTGAGCCAAACGTTCACCAACAGCGGAATCGACAGACATACACAGATATCAAAGATGTTTGACCCAAAAGCATTCGAGACCGCACCGTCGTCGTCACCTCGGCGAGCTGCGGCGATCGACAGAAATGTATCCGGGACGCTGCTGGCCGCCGCCGCGACGATCACGGCCACAAAAAAGAGCGGCACGTTCAATGTTTGTGCTGCGTCGCGCGTGACTTCGACCAACCAGTAACAGGCCGCCGCAGCGACCATCGTAGAAATTGCCAGGATCGTATAAGCGACCCCTGGGCTCAGCCGAATCTGAATCAAGCCGAACAAGACATCCGCGGTGTTGTGCGGCTGATCGTGCGATTCGCCGTTGTTTGCCGCCAATTCACGCCGCACCTGATCGATCAGGTTCAGCGTTGGACGGATGCCGGCCTCTCGCAAGCCAGTGACCAGTTCGTCCGTGGTCGGCAAGTGATGATCGGCAAACCTGGTTGCCACCGCTTCACGGGCAACTCGATACCGTTTGGCATCCAGCACCAACGAGCAGACGTAGATGAAGTACATGCTCAGCAAGACGAATCCCATCTGCCATGTCATCGTCGGCTGGAACAGAAACAGAATCAGCACCAGTTCACATGCCAAGAACCAAAGTCCGTCACGGCTGATCACGCGCGCTTCAATCTCAATCACCGGATGTTCGGTGCGAGTCTTGGCAATCACGATTCCGCACAAAGCCGGAATCAACATCATGTTGTAGACCGCCGAGCCGGCGCAGGTGGCAATCGTCGCGCCCAGCCCTTCGGTGCTGGCTGCTTCGCCCTCGGCCAATGCTCCGCCCTTCATCGCCAGCACGACAAAGAACAGACCGGTAAACAACTCGGGCAAGGAACTCGCAACCGCATCGAGAGTCGCACCGCGAACCGAACCGGGCAGCTTCCAACGCTCGCCAAACCACTGGGCGGCATCCGCAAACGGGTCGCATGCTTGCCAGATCACGATCGAAATCGCGACCACTTGGAAGAACCCAAAGGCAACACTGGCAATCACCGAAGCAACGCTACTGTGCCACAGCCAGGTGGCAGCCAACCCGATCATGGTCACACCGACGACACGAAGTGACGTGGTGGGGAAAGAGGATCCTTCTTGATCGGTCATAAAGGCGGGCGTGGGGGGACTTGGTGTGTGGCGTTTGATTCCACCGAGTCAGCAGAATGTACACGAAGGCGTCAATTTTGGCATCGTAGGCCAGGCGTTGGAGAGCGTCAGCGGCTTGTCGATTTAGTCGTTTCGCGAATTGCAATGATTAGCCGATGGGCAGCACGCACGTCTTAACGGCTGCGCTGCAAATCCTGAACCGCCCGCTCCAACGGCGACAACCCATTGCCGATCGCTTTTTCTTGTGCGGTGATGGGAGCGATGGAGCCGCGGTTGGCCACCGAGATCGCCGCTTGGTAAACATCCAACGTGCCGCCTTGAAGCTCGTCACCGGGCGGTAGCGTAAAACGGCCCAAGCCTTTGCCTTGGAAGTTCACATCCTCGATCACCGACGGGCTCTTCCCGGTGCGATCAATCGCAATCGACTGCATCACCCACTCATGCACCACGAGCTCGTAGCGAACCGCGGGGCGGATTTCGCTGACGATCTCTTTCACGACCGAATCGCCGGCCAGCGTGACACTTTGATAACGTTGCAGTCGCTTGCCGCCGGCGTCCCGCGCGACAGTGATTTCCACTTGCTCCGACGGTCGGATGCGTCGCTGTTGGGAGGTTTTTGTTTTCAAGTCGACGATCGTGACCAACACTTCCCGGGGACCGCCATTGGCCAGCAACAACGTCGCTGGCTCCAACGGTGGATTGGCGATCGTCTTGGACTCGATCAAAACCGAACGAGGCTGGGGCGGGCTGTATCCCCAGACATACGGATAGGAACTCGTATAGCGGTCACCTGTCGATCCATAGCCGCCGCCGTAGGCACCTGAACCGTAGCCGAAGCCGCTGCCGTAGGTTCCGGCGCCGTATCCTCCTGCAGGATGGTTCGGCGCGTAGCGGATGATCGGATCGACTTCCGAGGGTCTCACGCTGCGCGTCGTGTTTTGGAATCTTGGATTGGGACGGTCCAAGTCAGCCACTTGCATCACGCCGCGCCCTGCGGCCGGGAATCGCAACGCCCTGCTGCAGATTGGCGTTGTAAAAGCCAAGCAAGCGACCGTCGGCCGAATCGTATCGAGGTTCGCGGCGAAAGACGACTCGCTCGCCCGTCGATTCGACGACCAGCAGTTGGCCACGTGAGACCGCGGCCGAAGCGCTCACGCGTCCGGTGGGGTCAACGATTTCAAAGTTCTGAGCCATGGTTGCCGACGCAACCAGAGCGATTCCCAAGCAAAGTAAAGCCCGCATCACCGACCCCCGCAAAATTCCGTGCCGCCGTCGTCGATTATACGCTTGGGTGACTGCGAGGTGCTTGGAGAAATGTCCGTTGGACGTCCGGTTCAGGGCGTCCGCGCTAGTGCGAGGGCCTGCCGACCCCGCGTGTTAGACTCCTTGGCTGGACGTAAGGGATCGCAGGTCCCCGAATCGGGAGGCGGAGCCTAGGCTGATGAATTTACCGATTCGCCGCAAGAGGGTGAGCCGTGGACCGTAAGGCACCGGGCAGTGCCATGCCCTTAATTCATCAGCCCAGGCGGAGCCTCCAAGACAGTGTGTTCCCAGGCAGAGCCTGGGAACAAGTGGCACCGAAGTGGCACCGAAAACGTCTGAACATCTGTCAATTTGCCGTAATTTCGTCGCGGTGTCGGTCAAGTCATACCCGACCAGAAAAAGGAAGAAATGTGGCCGCAAACTGCCTGTTCTTCCTATCTTACCGACTGCGTAGCTAATATCCTGAGTCAATGATGGTGGACTGCCCTCGCAGGAGAGGGTCGGTCGGAGATGAAAATAGCACTTCTAGATTCGCAACACGGGTTGGAGCAGTGATGATGTTCGGCAAACGTACGCGCAGAGACCGCAAGCAAGACAAGAAGAATCGGGAGAAACGAAGACGACTTGCCGGCTTGATGTCGCGTGCTCCGCGGCTTGAATTGCTGGAAGACCGCCGCTTGCTAACGGCTGTTCATGGTCAGAAATTTGACGACCTGGACGGTAACGGAGTGCACGATGCCGGTGAACCGGGATTGAACGGCCAAACGATGTACTTGTTTGACAGTTCGGGCGGACTGGTCGAAACGCAGGTCACGATGGATATGGAGATCGACGGGAACCCGGGCATCGATCCGGAGACCGAACGCGGTCTGTATTGGTTCACCGGTTTGCCCGACGACACGTACACCGTCGGCGAATCACTCCCAGCAGGTTGGGTGCAAACCGATCCGCCGCTGGTCGATCCGGGTGTCCTGCAACCCGGATTTGATTTGTTCATGACCGATCCAGGGTCGACGTTTGTTGATCTTCCGCTTGACTTCTTCGGCGGCCCTGCGGGACAGTTCCTGCAGGTGCAACTAGAAGGCAATCCGTTCTTCCCCGGTGGCGTCGACACGATCGTCGAACGACTTGAGCCGGCTGACGTGCAGAACGTCGGCGAGTTTGCGACCGTGGAGATCGAACTGGTTGCGCTGCAACTGCAGAGTGTGCAGCCGGTCGATATCCAAGGCACCCTGTTTGATGTGCAGGTGATCGGGGGCAGCAACTCTGGTATTCCGCAGCAACCGGGGCAGATGACGATCAACCGCGAGCACGAATTTGGTGGGACGTTCAACTCGGAATTGCCTGTCCAGGCAGAGCTAACCTTTACCGAGGTGGGTAACCCAACCAATCAGTTTCAGGTCCCGTTCCAAGATCTGTTTGTACTGGACCCTTTGAATCTGGGTTCATGGGCGATTGAACCCGCCGCGGGCGATCCGCGGCTGGTCGATCCGACTCTCAGCTCGAGTTTTCCTTCAGGCGGGTTCTTTCCAGGCGTCGATCATCCGGACGATTGTCTGGGCACAAAAGTATTGACGCAGGAAGAAGCGATGCTGGCTGCGCACGGTGTCCTGCCGGCGATGATCGCGGAGGCCGTTGCGCCCGGCGTCAAACAGGTAATTGTTGCTGGCGGCGTTCCCGTTCTGGATGTGAAGTTCGGCAACGCAGCGAAAGGTTCGATTCACGGTTACAAGTTCGAGGACCTCGATCTGAACGGAGTTGACGAAAGCGAACCGCGGTTGGCGGGCGTGGAGATCACGTTGACCGGCACCACCGGTCTGGGACGGTCGATCGGTCCGATCACGACCACCACGGACGGCAACGGCGAATATGGGTTCACCAAACTGACTCCCGGCGTGTACACGGTCACCGAGACACGACCGGTCGGTTTCATCCCAACGACGCCCATCTCTCGAACTGTCGACTTGCTCAGCCACCAAGAACTGGTGGCCGAGGTGGGGCAGTCGGGCGTTCCGTCCGGCCCGGATGATCCTCGCGTCGAAGTTCTCGTGGGTGCGACTTTGATGTTCGGCAACGCGCAGTTGGACGCGGACTTTGGCGACGCGCCGGATGCGGCCAATGACATTGGGGTTGATTTAGATGGGGACGGGGTAGACAACGAGCTCGACAACGCGCCCTATCAGCCCAATCCGGGCCAAGAGGACGCTGACGGTGACGGCGTCGGTGCCGTCGCTGATCCGGATGACTTTGAGGCTGACATTCGAGCCGCGGTCCCTGGCTATCCAACGCGGTTGGTTGACGGTGGCGCGGGACACCAAGCGATCGGTCCTCGGCTGGGATTGTTACGCGACACGGAACTGGATGGACAGCCAAACGAGTTTGCTACCGGTGACGACCTGGCTGTAGACCCCGACGAAGACGGCGTCACCCTGCTCACCTCGTTGATACGCTCGTCGACCAGCGATACGACGGCGATGGTCGAAGTTGACTTGCAAAACGCGCCCGACGCAGCGCTCGATGCCTGGCTCGATCTGAACTTCGATGGCAATTGGGATGCGAGCGAACAGATCTTTGCTTCCCAGCCGCTCATGGCGGGACTCAATCCACTCTCCTTCACGATTGCTGCTGGATCCGTGACCGGGCAAACGTACGCTCGCTTCCGCGTCAGTAGCGCCGGGGGACTTGGCCCGGACGGACTGGCACTCAATGGCGAAGTGGAGGACTATGCCTACTTCATCGAATGGTCCGCCAACGCCAATCCCGTGGTTGACCTTCCCGAGGGTGGCGGCGGCTTCCGGGTCGTACGTGACGGCGACGACGTCGTCGTCATCAGTGACATGGGGACCGAACTGTTCCGCGCGCCCGCCACTGGACCTGACGCAATCAGCTCACTGACCGTCAATGGCAGCGATAACGACGACACGTTGACGGTCGATCTCTCGGGCGGTCCGTCTTACGGTACCGATCGAGTTCAACGGCGGTGGCAACCTTTCCACGATGCCTGGTGACCAGATCGTGCTGGTGGGTCCTGATGGAGTCGACCTCACCTTCAACTATGACACTGAGAACGATGGCAGTATCCAAGTCGATAGCGGCCCGCTGATTAGCTATACCGATCTGGAACCGATTGCATCTCTGATCACGCCGGCCAACGTGACGCTGAATTACGGCGGTGCGGCACCGACCGAGACGATCACGGCATCGGATGTCGGCGGCGGCATGACGAACGTCAATTCGGATGTCGGTGGCGAAACCACGACCTTTCCCCATCCGACGGCCAGCCTGACGATCAACACCGGCGGCGGCGCCGACATCATCAATGTCGACGGTTTGAACTACGCGACCGCCAATGTGAACCTGAACGATACCGGCGGCAACGACGACACGCTCAATTTCCAGACCGCACCGACGAACATCGGCAGCGGTGCACTCAGCGTGACCGTCCCCACGACCAACATCAATCAGCCGCTGACCGCAGGCTCGGTAACTATCAACGCAACCGGCGGCACCACCACGATCAATACGCCGACGATTACCACGACGGGCGGGCAGTTCTACTTCGACGCGGTTGTCTTGGCGGCGGATTTGGTGGTCTCGGGGAATAATGTTGTTTTCGTCAACACCGTGGACGGGGCTTTCAATCTCACGCTCAACGATAGCGCCGGTCCCAATGCGAGCGGTTTCGGGGCTAATGTTGGCATGACGACACCGCTGGCGAGTTTGACGACTGATGCGGCCGGGGCGACCACGATCGCTGCCGATGTCACAACGACCGGCCCGCAATCCTATAACGATCCGTTTTTCGGAGTGAACAGTTTACCTCACACCTTGACATCACGGAGGCACAATTACGTTCGCCAGCACTCTCGATAGTGTGTTTGGCGGAGACTCTTTCACAATAAATTCTGCTGGGGTCGCCACATTCGGTGGAGCCATCGGAAATGGGGGTGCGTCCATAACCGCGCTGACGATCAACACTGCCGGTCCGTTCGCCTTGGGGCAAAACACGACCGTGACGAACGACATCACGATCAACGTCCCCGACACAGCGGCCGATACCGATGATCTGACGATCAATAACCCGGCAGTCATCACGTCGACCGCCGGCAATATCTTGTTCAACGTGGGTGATGACGCGGACATCCAAGCCCTGACGGCCATCAACGCGCCGGGTGGCACATTGACGGTCAACGTCGATCCAATCGCGGGCGACGCTGATGTCGGAACCGGTTCGACGGCGATCATCGCCGGCGCGATCACGACGCCCAATACGTTCGTCAACGGCGGCGACGACGAAGATGTCTTCACGCCGACGCCGCAGCCGACGACGATCTTCAACATTGACGGCATGCAGCCTGTCCTGCCGACGCTGCCGGGCGACATTTTGAACTTGGATGCTGCCGGCGGCGCGGTCACGGTCACGCCCGGCGGCGTCACCATCGCCGGTTCGACGACGAACTTTGTCAGCATCGAGACGCTCAATCTGACCAACGTCGGTCCGATCACGGTCAACGGCGACGGCACCGATAACACGTTGACCTTGACCGGAAATGGCGGCACACAGGACTCGGGCAGCATGGTGCTGGACGCCGGTCCGACAATCAATTTCTCCTCGGCGGTGCCGACTTCGCTGGTCTTCAACGGCATGGCTGGCGACGACTCGTTTGTAATCGACGAGACGATCGCGGGATTGCCGATTCTGACCGGTGTCGCACCGGGCAGCCACACCAACACGGCTTACGTCGCCAGCGGTCTGACCAACGCGGCGGGCGACCAAAATGTAGGGATTCACTTCGCTGGCGGACCGAGTAGCGCGGCGTTGAACGACAATCTGCAAATGATCTTCGCCAATCCGCAGAATGTGGCGACTTTTGACGACGTCGTCGGCCCGGCTGCCAGCGGTGTCGCCAACATCGCGGGCGTGTTGTCGCTTTCGTACGACAGCCTCTCGCCGATCACCGTCAGCGGTGCCGGCGGTACGTTCACGGCCGATGCCAGTGCGATTCCAGGGGGAGCCAACATCACGGTGGCCGACGACCCGGCCGATACGGCCGGAGCCGGCGGCAACCAGATCACCAGCCCAAACATCCTGTTTGAGAACCGGTTCATCAACGGCTTTAACAATATCGTCGTTCGCAGCGGCCCAGGTGGGAACACAATCACGCTCAACGGGATGGACCCGGCCAGCACCGAAACGGCGATCACGCTCGACACCGACGACATTTTCAACACGGACGCCAGCACCGACACCGTCAATGTGATAGGGCTGCCCGCGACGGTCACAGCAACCATGCTTGGTGGAGCCGGTGCCGACGATTTCTTCGTCAGCGGCTTCACGGGCTTTGCCTTAAGCCAGATTTTTGGCCAGATCATTGTTTCGCCGCCCGGTGACGAAGCGGGTGGCGGTGATCGTTTGTTGGCGACCTATGTGAACGATGCCGGGAGCACGGTCCAGGTCAATTCGACCGCAATCGAAGGGATGACCGGCTTCGCCGGCACGCCCGACATCATTTACAACACCGGAGATTTGATCGAGACGATCGAGTTGTTCGGCAGCAACGGCGCCGTGGACACCTTCAACGTTCAAAACACTCAATCCGGCTCGACCTATACGATTGATACAGGTGTTGCCGGGGCCTTTGACGATGTGGTCAACATCTCCAGCGACGCGCCGACCAACGCGGGCAACCTGAACGGAATCCAGGGCCAAATCAACATTCGGATCGGATCGGGTGCGAACTCGGCGGTCAATGTCTCAGATGCTGGCGATGCCGCGGGTGACACCTACGACTTGATCTTTAACGGCGGCACGAACGCCACCGAACTGTACTTCAACGACGGCACCGCGGCGGTCGGCACTCTCGGAATCTTGAGCGCCGGGGCCGCGATCCCGGACATCATCTATAGCAACGCTCTTACAACACCGGCGAACTTTACGCTAACCGGCGATTCCGGCAGCAACAACTACAACATCTACAACACCACTGCGACGGCGAACAATACGATCACCGATAGCGGGACGGGCGGCACGTTCAATATCCAGGGCGACAATCTGCAACCCGGTGCCACGAACACCTTCAATGGCGCGGCGGGCACGGACACGTTCAACGTCAATTTTGCTCCCGGCGCGGCGACACCGGGTGCGGCCGGAACCACGTTCCAAATCAATGGTGGCCCCCTGGCCACCTCGTCGGCACGGGATGTCGTGTTCATGCAGGCCGCCGGGACGTTCACACCGGGGGCTCCCGGAGCGGCTCCACCCACGGCGATCGGCATCGAAGCGGCTCGCACGATCGGCCTGACCTACGCCGATGCGACCAAGGCGAGTGGTGATCTGAATGTCACCGATGCGCTGACGCCAACGTTGTTGGATCTGAATCAGGTCGAAACAGTAACCTACCTTGGCGCGACCGGCAACGACGTGGTGAACGTGACCGGGACGACCGCCGATGACGATCTGACCGTGGCGCCCTACACGACCAACAACGCGTTTGTGTTTCTGGATGGCGATCCCTGGGACGGACCGAGCGAGGGATCGCAGTTCGATCAATTCCCCGGCGTTGCCGGCGGATCGGCCGGACCGGACCTGGACATTCAAGGTGTTGCCGCAGGCGTCGGTGTGGGGCTGAACATCACCGGCGGCGGTGCCGGAGCGGCTGGCGACCAGTTGTATGTCTACGCCCCGAGCGAAGCGGATTTGACGGACGCGGCAACGACAATTGATCCCTTCGGTTTTGGTGTGGGCGTGATCCTGCCTGGCTCCAACAATGCGGCTGTTCCGGGCTTGTTCCCGACCGCGTACGACATGATCAATGTCGCCGATAACACCAGCATCGTGACGATCACCAACGACCGCGTGGTGCCGGGTGCGACTCCACCGTCGACACCGAGCGTGCTGTTGCCGATCGTGCCCGCGGCGGCCACCTTTGCACAAACCAATCCGCTGATTCCGGGTCTCGTGATCAATGCGGGCTTCGAGACCAATCCGGCGTTCGACGGCATCGGCGACGATATCCTGGCCTTTCTGTCGACGGTCCTGCCGATCCGCATTAACGGCGGCGACCCCGATCCATCGAACGCTCCGATGGGCGACCGGTTGCAGGTCTTTACCTTTAACGAAATCAATGTCTTCAGCGACAAGTCGACCCCGCCGATCGTCAGCGTGACGTCGACGATCAGCGGCACGCCGACGCTGCCATTGAGTTTCAGCTCGATCGAGAACACGATTCTGACTTCGGGACCCGGCGCCCAGCAGGTCAATCTGATCGGGGACAACAACGACCCGACCGTCGACCAGAACGACAACTTTGTCGTGGTCGGCCGGGATGTCGATTCGACGCTCGGCAGTCTGGCCGCGGTCTATCCGGGATCGGTGATCGATCCGATCTTCGAGCCCGATCCCGACGGCGACAACGAGTTCACGCTGCAAATCAACGGCAGTGCGCCGATCGGCTTCCGCAACGTGACCGACTTGAATGTCTTTGGCGACGATCGACCGAACCTGGCCACGCCCGGTACGCCAAGTGCCGGACCGAACGACATCGATACGCTGGACATCACACCGTACGCCGACGATACACCGCAGGGTTGGGGTATCGATGTGGCCTATGACGAAGGCAATCCGGCCGGCAGCGATGGTGCTCAGGCTGACTTGTTGATTTACAACACGGCCTTCGGCGGCGAGGTCAGCGAGGCGATCGTGATTCGACCGGCCGGTCAAGACAACGGCGAGATTGTCGTCACGAATCTTGGCTTCGGCAC
Source organism: Pirellulaceae bacterium (assembly GCA_963714715.1). Classification (GTDB taxonomy): domain Bacteria; phylum Planctomycetota; class Planctomycetia; order Pirellulales; family Pirellulaceae; genus JBFJVZ01. The sequence continues at coordinate 138,433 of CAVQPV010000037.1, forward strand.
GCCGATCGTCGACATCGACTTCGTTGCCAACACCGACATCATCATCAACGACAACGACGGCTTTTTGAACGACACCGACACGTTGACATTGTTGGGGACTGATCCTGACAACCCGGGGACCAGCGGTAACGAAACGATCAATGCCGACTTCACCGCGGCCGGTGGCGTGGGCACGCAGCAGGTGATCGTCCAAGACGGCGTCAACATTTTGTACGCTGTGCGCAACTTCACCGGGTTTACGTCGCTGGATATCAACCCGCTCGGCGGCGATGACGCGTTGAACTTTACGCCCGACACGGCCAACGCCAACGGCTTGCAGAATGTCGTGATCAACTACGACGGTGGCGATCCGGTTGCTTCGGACACCTTGACCGTCAATGCCCTCGCGGGCGCACGCGTCACGCAGGGTGCGGATTCAACGACCGGCGTCGTCGATCAGTTGGGGGCCGGCGACGTCAATTACAGCAACGTTGAAGTTGCCAACTTCAACTCGGCCACCCCCGATAGCACATTGATTGTGGGGGCGACCAACGATAACGATACGATTGCTTTGGCTCCTTTCTCGACGCAAACACGTGTTTGGATCAACGATGGCCCCGTTGTGGCGGCCAATGCAGCCAGCTCGAATTTCTCGACCGTGACTCTGCAAGGCCGATTCGGCAACGACAGTTTCTCGATTTCACCGTCCGACGTTGCGGTCAATGTTGACGGTGGCGATCCCACGTCAGGAAGCGACACCGTTGTCATCAGTGGTACGGCCGGCAATGACACGATTAACTTTGCCGCCGACGACCGACGATGATGCTGTCGTGACCCGTGCCGGCTCAGGTGCCGTCACGCTGATTGGCATCGAAAGCGCCGTGATTGATGGTCAGGGGGGCGCGGATGCTCTGACCTACACATCGCCGGCAGGCCCCGACATGATCGAATTCACGCCGGGACCGGGAAATGACGGCTCCGCGGGATCGATCGCAGCTGGGACGGGCTTGGGCGGCGTCTTGATGCCGCTCTCGTTTACCGATGTCTTTGGACCGGCACCCAATCTGACCTTTGCTGACGTCGGCGGAAATCGTACCGATATCTTGTCGGTGGCCGGTACTGCCAACGATGACGCGTTTAACTTGAATTCGGCTGGGGATATCGTTGCCCGCGATTCCCAGGGTCTCTTGATCATGCCGCGGATGGCGACTCCCGGCATCAGCCAACTGACGTTGCAAGGTCACAATGGCGACGATCGCTTCGACGTGCCCGGCAACCATCCGTTTGCAGCATTGATCGTCGAAGGTGGGAATCCCGGCGGCGGCAGTGACATCATCGAATTCAACGGAGCCGGCTTGGCTGTCACGATCGACCTTGGTCTCAAGACCATTGCCGAATCCGGCTTCGCAGCGGTGGACTATTCCAGCATTGAACTGGTCAACGTCAATGCAGCGACCGCGAACGTGACCGTTCTCGGCACCCTTGGCGATGACACCACCGTGGTCACACCGACAGCCGCTAACGCCGCAACGCTGGTTAACAACGCTGCCGCACCGACGTTCAATCTGTCCGCTGTTGGCACATTGCTGGTCGACCCATTGGCTGGCGATGATACGCTGCGTGTCGACTACACGTCGGCTGCGGAAACGATCGCTGTCAACGTGCCCGCCGGTATGATCAGCGATGGCACACTGGAGTCGGTCACGTTTGCCAATGCGAATACCGAAGCAGTGCAAAGTGTTCGGCGCCGAAGGCGACGACACGTTCGACGTCACCTCCGATCCGAATATCCCGATCTTCATCGATGGTGGTGATCCGATCGGCAGCACGGCGGGTGACACGATCAATTTGATCTCGGGCGGCGGGGCGGTCATCGCCGAAGCCGGACCAGAGAACGACGAGGGCAGCTTCCGCGTGGCCGGCAACCGCCGTGTCAGTTATGACCACATCGACGCGTTGACCGTAATGGCGGCCATGAAGGCCTACATCGCCGGCACCAACGGCGACGACGACATCACGATCATCGCTCGTGACAGTAGCACCAATCCGGCCATTCCGGCTGGACCCGGCGAAGGTGTGCAAGACTTCACGACTTCCGTCAACGGTGGGCCCGAAATACTTTGGATCGATACCCCGATGTTGGTCGTCGATGCTTTGGCCGGTGACGATGACATTGTGGCTCGCGTCCCGGCGCCAAATAACGCCGATTGGAATGTGGAAGCCTGGATCTTGGGCGGCGCACCCGGCAGCGGGCCCCGGCGACGAAGGTGACCGCTTTGAGTTGGAAACGCCGCAGAGCAATGGACCGGACGCGATCCTGTACACGCCCACGATGGTTGACGGCGGCAGTTGGTGATCGACGAGGGCATGACTGGCGCTTACGTACCGGCGACCGATACGATCTTCAACCTCGGTGTTGTGCCGCCTCCGATGGACATGGTCCCAGTACCCGATCCGGGCGGAATCGAGACATTGGTCTACGACGGCGAAGCAGGCGATGACGACATCACGATCTTTGGTGATGCAGTGCTACCGGCAGCAGTCGACGACACCTACACCCACACGCCGGGAAGCGATCCCGATGGCGGAACGGTCTTGGTCAATAGCCTGTTGGCGATCCAGTACACCGACATCGGTTTGGCAGGCACCGTGACTGCCGACGGATTGGGTGGTAGCGATCTTCTCAACGTCCAGGGCACAGGGAACAACGATTCGATCCAGCGTCGTCGCCACCACCGGTACGGTCCGGCATGCGTCTTTCCAACGGCGAAGAACGCATCGCTATCTTGCAAGCCAACGTGGAAAGACTGGTCGTCGACGCACGAGCGGGTGACGATAGGATCACTGTCGCGGGTGACCACCCATACACGGCTGGCGTCGCGGTCAACGGCGGCAATCCTGATAGCGGTAGCGACGTCTTGGTTTTCGTTGGTTCCGGCAATGACGTGACGATTGTACCGGACGATCCATTCATCCAAGAAACCGGATTTGGTATCGTCGAATACGTCGGTATCGAAATCTTGCGCCAGTCTCGTCAATAACGCGAACTTGACAGTTGCAGGCACTGCTGGCGACGACATCATCAACGTCACGCCGACAGCCCCAGGGAACGACGGCACCTTCAATCATTCGGAGACGCCGAATGTGCTGTACAACTACGACAACGCTGTTACAGCAACGTTTAATGGCGGTGGGCTTACTGACGTACTGAATGTGATTGGTGACGCGGGCGATAACGACATCACCGTGACCGGCATGAACATCGATGTCGATGGCAGCACGATTACGGTGGGCACCGGCATCGAAGCGGTTGGCATTCAATCGCTGGCCGGTGACGACAATGTCGACCTGACCGCTTCGACGATCGCAGTCACGGTCACCGTCACGGCGGGCGTTGGCAACGACAACGTGTTCGGCACCAGCCGCAATGCAGACAACACGGTCAATACCGCTACGGCGACACCGTTGGTGCTGCTCGGTGGTGCTGGCGATGATACCTTGATCGGTGGCTCGGTCGCCGACCGTCTGGAAGGCAACGACGGCGATGACGTTCTGGAAGGTGCTCAAGGAGCCGACAGTTTCTTCGGCGGCGACGGATCGGATTACCTCCGCTGGATCGCCGGCGACGGTAGCGACTTGATGGAAGGTGGTACCGGTGACACGGACCAATTGATCTTCATCGCCAATGACGGCAATCAAGTTTTGCAGCTTTACGGTGGCGGACTGTCCACGGACAATCCTGCTGGCATCTTCCCACCGCAAACGCTGGAAAACAGCACGCGAGCGATCTTTGAACTCAACGCTGGCCAGGTCTTCTTGAACACCGGTGATATTGAGTCGGTTTACATCGACGCGCTTGGCGGCGATGACAACATCGTGATCAACAACCAAGTCGACACGCTCAGTGGCGGCGACAGCCCGAATGCTCTTGGCAATCCGATTACCCAAGGCACCGATCTGGCGGCCACGGCAGTGCAAAGCGTCGAAGTCGCCCCGGGTGCTGGAAACGACTACGTCGAAATTCATGGCACCGCGGGCGACGACAACATCGATGCAGCCGTTCAAGGTGGCGTGGTGACGGTGGAAGGTGCCTCCGCACTGGTCGAAGTCAGCACGGCTGGCGGCGGTAACGACGTCATGCACCTTCATGGTCAAGCTGGAAACGATGACGTGAAAGCAGCCGACGGAGTCGAAACGGTGATTGACGTCACGCTGGAAGGCGACGCAGGCGATGATATTCTCAGTGCCGATGCGATCTTCATCGGTGGTCCCGACAATGACATCATGACGGGCGGTGCCGGAAACGACTTCTTCTTCGGAAACGCCGGTGAAGACACCATGATCGGCGGTGGCGGACAGGATACCTACGACGGTGGTGCCGACTTCGACACCATTCTGATCCCAGGCACCTCGGGCGCTGACCAGATCCAAGTCCAGCAAACCAATGCGACCACGTTGGAATACATCGTCACGGATCAGTTCGGAACGAACGTCCAAGATGCGACAGGTGCTAACGCGGACACCATCGCCAACGTCGAACAAGCCAAGGTCGTTGCCGGTGAAGGTGCCGACACGATTCGCCTGGCGATCGCCGATGAACTGTTCGATGATGCTGGTGCCAGCTTGCGGATGGCAGTCGAGGGTGGCGACGACGCGGCTTCGGATCGTCTGGCCGTGGTCGACGAAACAGGTGGCGCAGCGTTGGCGGATCTTTCCATCCTGCGTCAGGACGCGGAGATCACCGCCGGCACGGTCGAAATCGGTCCAGCCAACGTCGAGCCGTTCTTGCACGTCTTCAGTGGCGTCGAATTCGTCCAAGTGGTCGCCGATACGCTGGCCCCGGGAACACCGACGAATATCGAGTCGCCCGGCCTGGCCAACCGCCTGGTCGTATTCAAGCATGATGCGTATGAGCACAACAACGACCGCAACAACGCAACGCACTTGGGTGCCAACACCACGGTGAACCTGGATCCAAACATCGATCCAGGTCCAGGTGCCTTCGGTTTGCCGGCTGATAGCGATTGGTACCGCATCGAAGCGTTCGTCAGTGGTACGATCGACTTCCAAGTTGTGTTTGAGCAGATCGCAACGGTCGCCGGCGGGCGACCCGGCCTGCCCGGTAACGGTAATCTGAATATCAACGTGTTCGATTCCAGTGGTACGACGATCGCGAACTTCAACACTTCCGATGACAACAACGACAACGAACGCGCTCGAATCCCGGCCGTCCAGGGCGAGATCTATTACTTCCAGGTCGAAGGTGCTGACAATGCGATCAACGCCTACGACGTGACCGCGATCAACTTGCCGGCGGCCGTTCCGTTCGGACTGGAATTGACCGATAACCCGGTCGACGGAGCGACCAACCCGCCGGAGGGCAACCTCAATAGCGACACCGGTCGTTCGCAGTTCGACAACCACACCTACGACAACACGCCGACGATCCTCTTGCGGTTGGATGACGGCTTGTTGCTGAACGATCTGCCGGGCAACAACACGCCGGGCACACCGCTGGGTGATGCTCCCATCACGATTCCGTTCCGGCCCGGATTGTTGCAGCCCGGCCAACCTGGCTTCGCGATCGCGATCTTTGATGAAGGCGACAATCCGCAGGCAGCCGGCAATAACGTGAACGCGAACATTCGTCAGCCACTCGGTTTCGCGACGCAGATTGAACCGGGTCTCTACAGCTTCACCGTGCCGGTCGGATCCGAACTGAATGAGGGAAGTCACTTCCTGACCGCAAAAGTTCAGATGATCGATCCGGCAACTCCGTTGCAAACCGGATTCGGTGAGCGTAGCGAGGTGTTCGAAATCGTGGTTGACCGCACGCCGCCGCCGGTCGTGTTCGGCTTGGCTGCCAACGCTTCCGATGGCTTGCACCCCGACAGCGACAGCGGCGACCCGGCGATTCCGGCGACCTTGATTGATCGGATTACCAACGATGAAACGCCGACCTTCTTTGGTCGCGCCGAAGCCAACTCGATCGTTCGCCTGTATGTCGATATGGACGGCAACGACATCTTGAACGGCGCCGACTTGTTGATCGGACAAACGACGGCCAAGCCGCTGGATGGTACCGAGCAACTGGAAACACCGGCCCAACCGAATGAGCCGGGTGGCCAGTGGGAAATCACCTCCACCGTGAACATGAATGATCCGGCAATCCTGACGTCGCTGGGACTGACCAAGGACGGTGTGCGAACGATCTTGTTGTCGGCGGAAGATCTGGCCGGCAACATCACGGCACCTGACGCGAACGTGACGCTCGATATCTTTGTCGATACGCAAGGTCCGCAGGTCACCGATGTCTTCATCACGGGAATCCCGACGTCCGAGTTCAACCTGTTCACGCTGAAGCCGGAGACGCCGCAGCCGACTCCGCGAGTCGACAGTTTGACGATTGCGGTACAGGATCTGCCGCCGCGCATCGCAGCGTTCTTGTACAGCGCATTGTCGAACGTGCCGCCCTTGGCACCGGTCGTCCTGCACGGTGACCACAGTGGCGTGATTCCGATCGCCAACCTGGCCTACAACGCGATCAACAACGGACCGGGAATCGCCACCGGCGAGATCGTGCTGACGTTTGATGAACCGCTGCCCGATGATCGCTTCACCTTGACGATCAACGACAACGTGATCGATCCGGCCGGTAACCAACTGGATGGCGAGAACAACGCGGCCGAGCCGATCGGTACTCCGTTCTTCCCGACCGGTGACAACATCCCCGGCGGTGACTTCATCGCCGCTTCACGGTCGACAGCCGACCGGAAGTGGCGACCTGGTCGCAAGGCGTGGTTTACGCCGACATCAACGGCAACTTTGTCTGGGATCCCGAAGGCCAAGACAACGACTACACCAACCGCGACTTTGTCTACAACTTCGGCGAAATCACCGACGCCTACTTCAACGGTAACTTTGCAACCGGTGCTGTTTCCAGTGGCTTTGACAAGCTGGGTGCTTACGGACGATTCGCCGGTACCTACCAGTTCTTCCTCGATACCGACGACGACGGTGTCGGCGACCTCGTTCCCAACATGGCCTTCCAGGTCAACGCGATTCCGGTCGCCGGTAACTTCTCGGGTCCGGAAGGGAACGCAGTACCCGCTGGTGAGCGTCCGCGAGATGAGATCGGTGCCTACGACGGCCAGAACTGGTATCTGGATGTCAACGGCAACAATCGGATCGATGGCAACGAAAAGTTCCCCACCACTTTGCGTGGCGTGCCGTTTGTGGGTGACTTCAACGGCGACGGCTTCGACGATCTGGCCACCTACAACAACAACTCAGGCGAATTCGAGTTCGACTTGAATCGTGACGGCAACATCAACGACACGATCACGTTTGGCTTCCCGGGCTTCGGTGAAAAGCCGGTCGCGGGCGACTTCAACCTGGATGGGATCGATGACATCGGTCTGTGGGTTCCCGGCCAAGAAGGCCAACTGCCGAAAGAGGCCGGTGAGTTCCACTTCTTGTTGTCGGACAACGATTTGATTGGCAACCCAACCGCGAATCCGGTGATTGGCACTGGCCCGAGTCTGATCTTTGATCTGTTCAGCCCGGCACCGCTGGGGAACGATTTGATTTCGCAGTTCGGTGACGACTTTGCCTTGCCGTTGTTTGGCAACTTTGATCCACCGATTGCCAACGATAGCAGTGGGGCGACCTTCTTCGGCTCGCTCAGCAACGAGCTCAATCCGCTGGATACCAACGTGGACGGATATCGTCAGCGCGTTGGACGCCTTGGTGGTGATCAACGCGATTGGTCGCGGCGAGCTGACGCAGTTCAGCCAACCGTTGCGCGTGGTGGCATCGCTGGGTGGCTACCGTCTGGACGCCAGTCAAGATGGCTTGATCAGCACGGGTGACGCGTTGTTGGTGATCAACGAATTGGGTCGGCGAGCGGGTGGCGATGTGGAATCGACGGTCGAGGCCGAGGCTGAAGAAACCAGTTGGGCCGATTCGGTCGCCGCTGTGATCGCCGATCTGGACGACGATGATGAGGATGATTTGCTGCAATTGCTGGCCGCCGATGACCACCGGAATCAGTTCTAAAGATTCCTCGTAGGCTCGGCATCCTGCCGAGCCAATTTGTGCAACAGGCAGCGCGGGATCGACCGTTGCGGAACTCGGAAGTTCCGCAGCACGGCGGGCGGCAGCCCTGCGATCGTTTGATCTTCGTCTCGAGTGATCGGGGTCTCTCGGAAGTCTGCCTTGACACCCCGTAGGCTCGGCATCCTGCCGTGCCGATTCCAAGTTGCTCGGTAGCTGTCAATGGGCACGGCAGGATGCCGAGCCTACGGCCTGTCAATGGGCACGGCAGGATGCCGAGCCTACGACCCGTCAATGGGCGCACCATGTCTCGACTTGTTTGATTCGGGGGGGGTCGCAGAAACTTGGCCTCGGGAACGTCTGAACACCTGTCGATTCACGGTCTTTGTGCTGCGCCGTCGGTCAAGCCGCGCCCGACCAGAAAAAGGAACAATGCGGTTGAAGCCTTTCTGATTTTCCTATCTCGTGGCCTGCGTTACAGATATCTTGAATCATTGATGGTGAACTGCGCTTACTGATGTGGGCACGTCGGTAGCACTTCGTGATTTCGCAACACGGTTAGGAGTTCTGATGATGTTTGGCAAACGCGCAGCACGATGGTAGAAAACAGGCCCGCAAAAATCGTGAGTCACGACGTCGTCGACTAGCCCGCTTGATGTCGCGCACTCCGCGAGTCGAGGCGCTGGAAGAACGGCACTTGCTGACGGCAATCGGTCCGGGTTTCGATCTGTTCGAGTCACAGCCTGGGACTGAGGTTGATCTGACCAGCGTTGGGCTGGGCATTGTCCCCTTGGAAGGTGTCCCGCTGGATCCTCTGAACCTGGGCAACACGGATACCATCGTCCAACGTTTGCAGGGTGCTGATCCACTCGACGACAACGGCGGTATGGTCACGGTTGACATCGAACTGGTTGCGCTGCATCTGGTCAGCGTTGATCCCGTTGATTTGACTCCACTGGGCGGACCTTTCATCGGTGTGTTTGCCGATCTGCACACCACGGTCAATGCCGGGGGCATTATTCCCGGCCTGTCGCAGCCGGATCCGTTGCCGCCATCCATTGGCGCCATGGAGATCACGCACGCGAATCCATTGGGCGGCACGTTCGATTCATGTTTTGGCGAACCCGCCGAGCCGGGCCACCCCGGCTGCACGACGATCGGAGTGGTCGGTGGCGGAGTGTTTGCTGATGCCATCTTCACGGTAACCGGTGGCGACCCGGCAAACGCGCCTGACGTGTTGTTGACAACGGATGCGCTCCGATCGCGCTCTCGTCAACGGACAGCACCTGGGGTCACGTGCCACTGCCAGGTTACCCGATTACTCCGTTGTTCCCCGGCGGCGACTTCTATGTCGACAAACTGCCGCATGAAGGACCGCATCCGGTCAAACCGGCGACCGTCGAGACGATCCCCGGTGGAGCGAATCTCAACCCGGTAACCAAGACCGACATTCTGATCAACGATGTTGACGACGACGACAAACCCGATCCGGGAGATACGATTCAGTACTGGATCAACATCTTCAATTCAGGCGACGCCACCGCAACCAACGTCGTACTACAGGATCTGCTTGACCCCGACACGGAACTCGTCCCCGGCAGCGTCAACGTTTCGCCGCTGGCGTTTGACGATTTCTTCCCGACTTTGGGCAATATTCAACTGGATAGCGCGGCGCTGGGCATGCCAGGCCTGCTGGACAACGACCGGGAGTATTTCGAGCATACGATCGGCGTCGACACGCTCGTCACCGACTTCGATGCGACGAGTACCGCGGGAGGCGCGGTCAACGTGAATCCCGACGGTACCTTCACGTATGATCCGCCGGTGGGCTTTAGCGGACCTGATACGTTCACCTACACGCTGACCGACTCGGGCGGACTGTCTGACATCGGTTTCGTTGACATCGATGTGGTGCAGCCTGTCTGGTTTATCGACTCGGTGAACGGCAGCGATGCACCGCTCGTTGGAACGGGATCACGTACGTCTCCGTTCCAGACCCCGGCTCCGGTCAACGCCATGACCAATCCCGGCGACTGGATCTTTGTGCTGGACGATGGCGGAGCGGGAACGGACGGCGGATTCCTGCTGAAAGACAATCAGACTTTGCTGGGTCAGGGAGTTCCTCTGGAGTTGGACGGGGTCACATTTGTACCGGCAACCAACCGACCCACCGTCGGTTCGCCAATCTCGAACGCGATCAACTTGGCCAGCGACAATACGATTCGCGGACTCAATGTCAATGCGATGGGCCTCGGTGCCGGCATCGGGGGGCTCAACGTAGGCGCACTCAACATCAACGAAGTCGACCTGACGGTCGAGCAGGGATCGGGCGTCGACTTCCGTAACGGCAGCGGCGTGGACATTACGTTCGATGGTTTGATGGTGAGCAACATCAGCAATCCGGGTTTGAGCGCCGTCCGATTCGAGAACCTCGGCGGGACGATCTCTGTCACGGGCGATACGATCATTACCGACATCGAAGGGCTGGGCTACGCAGCCCTGGGCAACGACCAGCTGGACATTACCCACACCGGACAACTGGTGGTCAGCAATATCGGCTCATCGGGGCTGGACGGAGTCTCGATCGACCTCGATCCGAATTCGACGGTCGACTTCAATGGCGGCGTTGACATCACGACGACCAACGGAGGTGGCGGCCTGACCGTCACGTCGTCGGGGACGGTCAACATTCTCGGCACCAGCAGTTCGATCAATTCGTCCGGAACGGGCCTGTCATTTACGGATACTCTGATTGGCCCAGGCGGCCTGACATTTGACACGATCGTGGCCGGCAATGGCGTGGGATCGACACTGTCCAATACCGGGACACAGGGCGGATTGACGATCCTGAACGGCGGCCCGCTGAACGATTTCTACGGGGGCAGCGACGGTAACGATTTCCTGCACGGCGGACCAGGTTCGGACACGCTGATTGGTGAGCCCGGTTTCGATACGGCGCTCTTCACGGGAAACCAGGCTGACTACGGCATCAACGATCTCGGCGGTGGTCAATGGGAAGTGACCCACACGGCCACCGGCGATCTCGACACGTTGTTCTCGATTGAACGGCTGCAGTTTGATGATGGTGTTGTGCTGCCCCCGGGGCCGGGGCCAGCTGCGCCGGGGGCATCGGCGCCGGGGCCGGCTGCGCCAGCCGACTTGAGTATTGACGCGTCCGGCACAGCCGGACCTACACAAAACACTGGCGCACTGATCATCGGCGCGGGCGATGTGATCGCTCCAGGCAACAGCCCCGGCACGACTCCTGCCGGTGACACCGTGTTTGACGGGCTGGGCACGTTCCAGCTCGAAGTCAGCGATTTTGGCGGCACGGCCGGCACCGATCCCGGCTGGGACCTGCTGGACATCACCGGCACACTGACGGTCAACGCCACGACTCTGCTGGGTGCCTTCAATCTCCAACTTGATTCGCTGCTGCCGCTGCTCGACACGCCCGGCGACGCCGACAACTTTGCCGACAACGGATTCTTCTCGATCGATTTCGTGCACACGACGGGCGGGATCACCGGATTCACTCCGGGGGCGTTCGTGATCGACACTTCCGGCTTCACCAACACGTTTACCGGAACGTTCTCGGTCCGCCAGGCGGGCAACGATTTGTTCCTGGACTACACTCCGGCCGACGCCGTTCAGGTATTCCTCGACGATCTGCCGAAGGGCAAAAAATCGACGGTCACGTTCGATGCCATCGTCAAACCGGGCGCAACGACGTTCAGGTTCAACCAGGGAACGGTGACCGCCGACGGTTCCATCATCAAGCCGTCCGACGATTCGTCGACCACCAATCCGGATGATCCCACGCGAACCGAAGTCGATCCTGGTATCGACTTTGGTGACGCTCCCGACCCGCTGGTTGCCACAGCCGGAGAATACCCGACTCTGCTCGCCAGCAACGGCGCCAGCCACGTCGCCCTCGGCCCGCAACTTGGCCCGCTGCGCGACGTTGAGACGGACGGCCAGCCCAGCGCCGACGCGGGCGCTGCCGCACTGGACGGTGACGATGGCGACGGCAGCGACGACGACGACGGCATCACGTTCCTCACGCCCACGCTGGTATTGGACCAGGGCGTGATCACTTACGGCAGCGTGGAGGTTGATCTGCAACATCCGGACCCTGTGTCGAACAGGCTCGATGCCTTCATTGACTTCAACGCGGATGGTGACTGGGTGGACGCGGACGAACAGGTTTTGACCGATTTTGATCTGGGCACCGCCGCCGGAGTTCAAACCGTCACGTTCCCGATGCCGCGGGCGAACGGGGCGAATGTTGTTCCGGGCCCGACGTTTGCCCGTTTCCGGATCAGCACGGCTGGCGGGCTGTTATCAACCGGACCAGCGCTTGATGGCGAGGTGGAGGATTATCTTGTTACCGTCACCAAGGCCATCGATGCCGATTCGGTTGTCGACTTGCCCAATTCGGGCGGCGATCTCGTGCTCGAACTGCAGGGTACCGATGTCGTGCTGACGACACGGCCAGGCGGCGTCGAGTTGTTCCGCGCGCCGCAGAATGCACTCAACTCGCTGACGATCGAGGGTGGCGATGGCGACGACACGTTGACGGTCGATCTATCGGGCGGTCCCATTGCCGTACCGATCAATTTCAACGGCGGTGGCAACGTCTCAACGATGCCGGGTGACCAGTTGCTGGTGACAGGCCCCGACGGCAGCGACCTGATACTCAACTACGACAATAACAGTGAGGGCGACATCGACATCGATGGCACGACGCTGATCAACTACACGGGCTTGGAACCGATCGCTTTTCTGCTGACGCCCGCCAATGTCACACTGAACTATAGCGGGGCAATGGAAACGATCACGGCGACGGATGCCGGTGGCGGGATGACGAATGTCAATTCCGACGTCGGTGGTGAGACAACCACCTTCCCGGACCCGACGGTCTCGCTGACGATCGATACCGGCGGCAGTGCCGACACGGTCAATGTGGATGGACTGACTCTGGCGACCAGTAGTCTGACGATCACCGATCCCGACGGTAATGACACGGTCGACTTTCAGATCACTGCCAGCAGTATCGGCGGCGCTTTGGACATCACCGCTCCGATCATCACGCAAAGCGTCCCAGTGACGGTGACCGGTACGACGACACTGGATGCCGGCGTGGGCGGCGCCATTGGGCTGATCGATCCCGGTAACGACTTCATCGGTGCGCTGACGATCACCAACGCTGACACGGCGGACATCGAAGATGCCAACGACCTAGCGATCGACAGCGTGACGACGACCACCAGTTTCTTTGCCACGGCCAATGCGGGTGCGATCACCGATGCGTCGGCTGGCGAAGGCGCGAACATCACCACGGTATCGACGGCACTGCGGGCCGCGACCGGCATCGGCGATGCCAGTGTGGATGACGATGATATCGACACGGCCGTAACCGACTTGGCCGCGACGACGGTGGGGGGCGACATCAGCGTCAGCGACGATGGCAGTCTGGATATCGATACGGTCGACAGCTTGGCCGGTGTCAGCATCACCACCGGCGGCGCCGGTGACGACATCCTGATCCGCAACGCGCTCAGTGTTTTCGACATCCTCAGCGATGTGAACAATTTGGGTGCGGGCGACATTGCCCTGGCGCAGTTGACGGACACGGACTTGGAGGTTGAAGCTAACGTCACTGCCAGCGGCGGGAACGTACTGATTATTTCCAGGGAAGATATCGAGCACCTCAACACGCCGACGATTTCAACGACGGGCACTGGCACGATTCAGGCCCTCGCAGGTCGGATCTTCAATTTCGGTGCGCCGCCCACTCTCGGTGCCGCCGATGGTGACATCTTCCACCAAGGTACCGAATACTCTTACACTTCGGCTGGCGGAAACATAACACTGACTGCGACCGACGACCTGCAGCTGGATCGGTTGGATGCCGGCGGCGGTACCGTCATCGTAACGGCGGACAGTGACGATAATGGATTTGGTGCGATTACCGACACCCTCGACACGGAATCGGCCAACGTCACGGCTGCCGCTGCGGTGTTCCGCGCGGCCGACGGAATCGCTTCCGGTGACGACATCAATACCGCGGTCAGTGCGTTGGCGGCGAGCAACTCCACGTCGGGCGACATTCACATCTCCAACGACGTGGGCGGGTTGCTGACGATTGGCACGGTGGATGGCTTGGTCGGAGTCACCAATGCGGCGCCAGATCCGGGAGTTGTCCTGATCACGAACGCCAGCCCGGTCACCGTGGCCAACGAGGTGACGGCTAATGGACCGATCGGCATCAGTGCGCTTGACGGCGATGTTGCTGGTGGCGTCGACAACTTGACTGTAGACGCCGGCGTCGCGGTGACCAGCAACGCGAACCACGTCAACCTGTTCGCCGGCGATGACCTTCACCTGGCCGCAACCTCGACTGTTTCGGCACCAAACGGGAGTGTCTTCATCAAAGTCGATGACTTCTTCGATCCTGACGCCGGTCCCAACACGACCGGGTCGACCGTCACGTTGGGCGATAACGCTGTGCTGACTTCCCTGCTGGGTACACAGATCAGTGGCGGCGACGATCCGGACGTCTTCAATCTGATCCCACAACTGTTCACGGATATCTTGCTCGATGGCGACGATCCGCGGACTCCGCTGCCGGCTGATACTCTGAATCTGAACCTCATCGGCCTGCCATTTACGGGCATCCTCGATTTGGTTCCCACGACCCTCGGTTATGCGGCCAATTTCTCAACTGCGGGCGTGGGTGCGGTCAACTTCATCAACATCGAGACATTCAATCCATTGGATGGGTTGGTGGACATTGGCGTGCGTTTTGATCTGAGCAATGATCCGTTCTTGACGGGCTTGCTTGGCCTGCCGCCAGGTAGCGGCATCGGCGATGACGGCCTTGCCGACCAACTCACCGTAGACGTCGTCCCCGAAGGTATGCGGCTGACCGTATCAGATGATACCGGCGTGTTTTATGACGTGACGGTGGATAAGAACCGAGTCAGCTCGTTGGACTTGTTTGGTTCGTCGGACGATGACAGCATGATTGTTCTTGAAACCGCAAACGGCCTACCCTGTTTTGCTGGTCAAGCCTCTAACGCCCATACCAACGCTGCTTTTGATGCCAGTGGCATCGGTCCGGGTGCCGGCAATATCGGCATGGCATTCATCGGCGGGGGCGGTGACGATGATTTCCAGGCGAACTTCTTGACACCGCAAAGCGTGGCCTACTTCGCAGACGAACCAACCACGTCGATTCCCGCCGGTGCTGCTCCTAACTCCGGTGTCATCAGCGTCGGTGGTCAGTTCACGTTGTCGTTTGAAGGACTGGCGCCGATGGCGATCTTTGGGGCCGGCGGTTCCCTGCTGTTGGACGGGAGTGCGGCGCCTGCCATCACGTTCTTGAGTATTGACGATGACGTCAACGCACCTGGCCCGTTGGCCGTCCCGCCCGGTGTGGCCAGTGATGGTGTGACCGCGGTTTGGGGTGACGGCGGATGGGAAACGGTTCAGTACACCGGTTTTGCCGATGTCACCGTCCGAAGTGGTCTCGGTACCGAATCCATCGTCCTGAGGGGGATCGACTACGACGGCGTGCAGACCGATATCATCTTGGATGGCGACAACAACATCAACTCCGACAGCAGCAACGACCTCCTGCAAGTTCAATCGTTGCCCGCTGCGGTCACGGCGACCCTGTTTGGCGGCTCAGATGTCGGAGCTCCTCTCGGCGACACATTCTCGCTGTTCAACCTCGGCGGTTCGATTGATGCCATTCAGGGATTGGTGGATGTTTCGCCGCCAGTGACTCCTTCGCCCGCATTCCCGGTGACCGAAGAGCCCGGCTTTGATAGGTTGATCGTCGCGGACCCGCTGGATACGAATGGCGACACGGTCACCGTTACCGATACAACGATCGACGGGATCACCGGTGCTGCCGGCATCGATGTGACCTATCACACACCAGCTCCTCCGCTGCCCGGTGGCGCGGACCAGATCGAAGAAGTCCATATCATTACCAGTGACGGCTTTGTTGACACGATCGATGTTCAAAGCACATTCCTGAATTCGGTGTACAGGATCATTACCGGCACGTTGGGCCCCGGATCCGACGATGTCGTGAACATCTCCAGCGATGCTCCGGTCAACGCGGGTAACTTGAATGGCATCCAGGGTCAGGTGAACATCAACTTCAGCGGTGGTGCCAATACGGCCCTCAACGTCTCTGATGCGGGCGACAACGCGGGCGACATCTACGACCTGATCTACAATCCGTTTTCCGGTAATACCGAGCTCTATTTCAACGATGGCACAGCGTCAGTCGGCGATACCGGTTTTCTGAACGCCGGTACGGCAATCCCCGATATTACCTTCTTCACCAGCTTCAATCCGGTGGCCAACTTCACGCTAACCGGTGACAGCGGCAGCAACGCCTACAATATCTACGACACCACGGCAACCACCACCAATACAGTCAACGATGGTGCGGGTAACAGTCTCTTTAACATCCAAGCCGATGCGGTGCAGCCCGGTTCGGCTCATGTCTTCAACGGCTTTGTCGGCAACGACTCGTTCAACCTGCAGTTTGCCTCCGATGCGGCGATCCCCGGTGCAGCCGGGACGAGCTTCCAAATCAACGGCGGCGATCCGGGGGCGGACACCGATAACCGCGATGTGGTCGACTTCAACGTCGGCAATACGATCACATCGCCCGGCGCGGGCCTGCTGCCGATCTTGAACTCCACGCCCGACCTGGCGGCCCGCAACATCGGCATGACCTACGGCGATACGCCGGGCAGCGTCGATGTCAGCGGCTTGGGTACCGATCCGGGTGCACCGAACAACGGCATCTTGGATTTGAACACGGTCGAGACGGTGTTCTACAACGGCACCGGTCCCGATGACGCGATGCAAATCAATGGCACGGCGGGCGACGATGATTTGACCGTCGCGCCGCTAAGCCTGGATGAAGCACTCGTGTTCCTGGGTGGCAATCCTTGGGACGGTCCGCCGCCGGCGGATACCGAAGGCTTCTTTAGCGCGATTCCCGGTATTGGTGAAGGCGATGGTTCGACCGGCCCTGATATGCGGCTGGCTGGTTTGGCTGCGCTGAACGTCGACGGCATGGGTGGCACCAACCAGTTGTACGTTTACGGCGAAAGCGAAATGCCGATCACCGCAGGCACGACGGACGCGCTGGGCCTCGGCGCCGGCGTGATCATTCCTGGCCAAGGTGCCGGCAACGCCTATGACGAGATTTTGGTCAGCGACTCGCTCGTTCGCTTCGTCAACGACGCCCAAGCGGCGATTCCGGCGGACGTGTTGTTGCCGGTGGGCATCACCACACCGTCGTTTGTGCAGCCCACTGCCTTGACTTTCGGTTTGACCGTCAATGCCGGCTTCGAGGCATCGCCTCCGCCGGTGGTGAATCCAGGCTTCCCGTTGCAAGTGGCGGACGACATCATCGCGGCGATCTCGGCCAACTTCTCGATGCAGGTCAACGGTGGTAACCCCGTTCCGGCATTCGCGCCCGACGGCGACCGCTTGAACGTGGTGACGCTGGCGGAAGTGAATGTCTTCAGCGACAAGTCCACTCCGCCGGTTGTTTCGGTAACCTCCGGAGGCAGTCCGTTTAGCGTTGGATTTAGTTCGATCGAGTTTGCGCAGTTCACACCGGGCAACGGCCAAGTCAACTTGATCGGTGACAACAACGATCCGGCGATCGACCAGAACGACAACTTCATCGTGCTGGGGCAGGACATCGACGGAGACGGCAGCGGAGCGAACGAGTTCTCGTTGCGAATCAACGGCGACACCGCGGCGCCGAACTTCCCGGCGTTGTACTTCGACCAGGTCACGGACTTGAATGTCTTTGGCGACGACCAGAATCCGCCTCCGGGAGTTCCCAGCGCGGCACCCGATATCGATACACTCGAGATCACGCCCTGGGCCGATGACACGCCCGAAGGCTGGGGCATCGATGTGTTCTTTGACGAAGGTAACCCCCCGGGGGCCGATGGCGACCAGACCGACTTGATCATCCTGCACACGGCGCTGTTGGGCGGCGAGGTCAGCGAAGATATCTCGATCATTCCCTCCGGACCCGACAATGGTGAGATCGTTGTTACCAACGGCAGCTTCGGTACGCCGATCGTCGACATCGACTATGTGGCCAACACTGACATCATCGTGCTGGATGACGATGGATTCGCCAACGATACCGATACGCTGACGCTGTTCGGAACGGATCCGACGACGCCGCAGACCAGCGGTAACGAGATGATTACCGCCGATTTTGCGGCGGCCGGTGATTTGGCCAATCCAATCATCACGGTCAATGATGGCGGCACAATTCTGTACCGAGTGCGGACGGTCGTCGGGATCGATTCGCTGACCTTTGAAACCTTGGGTGGTGATGACACGTTGACTGTGTTGGGCCAGAACAATGGCGCCACGGTCAACAACGACCAGTTCAACTTCAACGCGGGCAGCGGCGATGATGTGTTGGTCGTCGACAA
Source organism: Pirellulaceae bacterium (assembly GCA_963714715.1). Taxonomy (GTDB): domain Bacteria; phylum Planctomycetota; class Planctomycetia; order Pirellulales; family Pirellulaceae; genus JBFJVZ01. Next base: position 156,969 of record CAVQPV010000037.1, read on the forward strand.
CTCCAACGGACTGTTGGTCCAATCCAGCGGTATTAACTACGACGGCGGCATCGGCCGTGACCAGTTGGTATTGAATGGTTCGACTGTTGTGGATGCCTCCTTGTATTTCGTCGGTCCGAACCATGGCGATGGCCAAGTGGTGCACTTTCTCGGCGGGACCGCGAGCCAGACGGTGACGTTCACCGGATTGGAACCTGTCATCGACGTGGTTACGGCAGAAAACGCAGCCATTGTCGCGACCGATGCTGGAAACGCCATCAATTACACCGAAAGTAATATGTTGGGGACCTTGGGTATGGTTTCGGTCGACGGGTTCGAAACCTTACCACTTTGCCAACAAGACCAATTTGGTCATCAACGGCCAAGCTGGCAGCGACGAGATCAATCTGAACCACCAAGATGCTTTCGGGCCACCAACAGGGTTGATGACGATCACCGTTAACGGTGGTGACCCGACGGATCCGGACAAATTGATCGTCAATTCCCTCGCGACCGGCGGTCCTGAGGGGCTGGTCGTGACACCGACTGCTCAAGGTGTCGGAACAGTTGATTCGACCCTGGCCGGTCTACCGACGGTGAACTACAACACGATCGAAGAACTCACGCTGGTTGGCCAAGGGGGCGATGGTGACGTCTTTGGTGTCGACGGCACGACTGGCGACGATGTGCTTCGTTACTTTAGCGGCGATGCCGCGGACAATGGCCGAGTGACGGGCACCATGGACGGCGGTGACTTCACCACCCCGGATCTCCGGTTCACCGGCATGGGCACGACCTCGACGGCTCGCTTCAACAACTTTGGCAACCAGGGCGGCAACGACACTTTCGTTTACCACGGCACCGAAGCGATCGACAACGTGGTGATCACCGCGGGTCTGTTGGTCAACACGCAGGGCGGATCGACGTTCTCCAACATCGAGACCGGGACGCCCAGTAGCGCCAGTGCCGCCGGTACGACCAGCACCGTGGTCGTCCGCACCTTTGGCGGTCACGACACGGTGACGGTGACGCCTGAGGCGGACGTGACGGTCTCTCTGGAAGGCGGACAGCCCGACGATGGTAGCGACGTGCTGAACTTCATCGGCACCGGTGCCGGCGCGGTCACCTTGGATCTGACCGCCAAGACGATCACCGAAGCTGGGCTGGGCCCGGTAGCGTTCACGGGTTTCGAGACGGTCAACATCGATGCCAACAACACGCTGACGGTTGATGGGACGGCCAGTAGTGAGACGATCAACGTCACACCGGTCAATGCCGACAACGACGGCTCGTTCGATCACAGCGGATCGGCTGGGATCGGTTTCAATTACACCGACGCGACGGCGGTCACTTTCAACGGTGGTGGCGGCAATGACTTGCTCAACGTGGTGGGCAACGTAGGCGACAACGTGGTCACCGCTGACGGCGCGACGGTAGACGTGGACGGAAGCGTGATCACGCTGGGCACATCGATCGAAGCAGTCGGGCTAACCACACTGGGCGGCAGCGACACCATCGATATCACGCTGGTGGTCGGCGGCACGCTGAGCTACGACGTGCTGGGTGGCAATCCGATTGGCGCTGTCGGTGACACCTTGAAGATCACTTCGCCGACCAGCGTGACCTTCATGGCCGGTCCGGAAGCCGACAGCGGTGCCCTGGTTGATGGTGGAGGAGCGATCATCAGCTATGACGAGATCGAAGATGTGGGTGTGATGATCGCACCCGCCGGACCGGTCGTCGTGATGGGCAGCGGTGCCGACGACGACATCACGGCGGTGGGCGTCGGAGCCAACAGTGCGATTGTGACGGTCAACGACGGACCACCGATCCTGTACATCGGCGTGACGACGCTGACGCTGCAAGGAAAAGAAGGTGACGACGACATTACGATCGATGTCAACAACGCATTCGACGTCGAGTTTGTTGTCGACGGCGGTCCACCAACTGCGGGTAGTGACGATCTGCGAGTCACCGGTGCTGATGGCGGCAATGACAACCCGGTCTGGACGCCCGATGCGGTCGATGGCGGTGACCTGACGCTCGATTCACTCGCCGTCGCGATCGATGTCAGCTTCATCGAGAACTTGTTCTACGACGGCGAAAGCGACGATGAAGGTTTGACGGTGGTGGCGTTCGAGCCCGGAAACGAGCCCTATACCTACCATCGTCCTGGTCCGGCGACCGACTCTGGCTTCCTGGGCCTTCGTGACACGATCGGCGGCGCGACCATCGAATTGCTGGGTGTCAGCTACGAAAACCTGGGTTCTGGCGGTAGCGTGACGGCTGACAGCAGCGCATCCGACACCGCGACCTTGGCAGTCCTGGGGACGGAGGATGACGATCAAGTTGTGATCGGCTTCGATGCCGATAACTCGATCGTGCTCAGTTTGACGACAGCTTACGGAGCGCACATCCCCGTGCAAAGCATCGGCGTGGAAAACTATGTGGTTCAGACACTGGGCGGCAACGACGACATCACGCTCAACAGCGCCCTGCGGGCCGAGTCACTTGATGTGTTTGCTGGAGGACCCGGCGACAGCGACATCATGACCTTCAATGGTGTCAACGGTGTCGATGACACTTACGAGGTCTTTCCCGATATGAATTCCGGCGATGGGATTGTCGAGGTCAATGCGGTGGCGGGTGGCTACACCGGTCTGGAGCACTTGGTGTTCCTTGGCGATGCTAACGATGATCTGAACGTCAACGATGACGGCGGCGACAACAACTGGCTGCTGGATGCCGGACCCTCAGGGGATCGAATTCAAGTCGATGATCGTGAATCAGTCGACTACGACGGTTTCGCAACCGTGGATCTGACCAACACTTCGGACACCGATTCGTTCAACATCCATCCGACCAATCTGACCGGATTCGGCAACACGTTGACCGTCCATGGCGATGCCGGCAACTCCGATGACGTGATCACATTCGTCGCCACCGAAGACGCCGACATCGTGACGTCGGGCACCGATACGGTGACCATCAATGGCGTCACGGTTACCGTCGGCAATACCAACTTTGCCGAGTTGCGAGTGGTCACGCTGGGCGGTAACGACAACGTTGACCTTGATCTCGATCTCAGCGGTGTTAACAAGGTTGTTGAGCTTGGCGCCGGTGACGACAACTTCGACGGATCCGGCATGCTGGACCTTGATATCTACGGCGGAATCGGGAACGACGTGATTGTCGGTACGCCAATGCCCGACCGCATCTTTGGCGGTCCTGGCAACGACATCCTGATTGGCGGTGGCGGAGTCGATTTCACGTACGGCGAAGCGGGTGACGACATCTTCGGTAACCCCGGTCTGGCTGCTGATGGTGTGCCCGACGATCCGGGCGCTGACTATAACTTTGGCGGTGACGGCGTCGATTCCTTCGTTTGGGAACCAGGCGACGGCACCGACCACAACAGTGGCGGCGATGATGGCGGCGATGTGCTGTTCTTCAACGGCAATGCTGCCGCCAACGTGATTGATCTCCGCTCGGGCTCTGACCCAACGCAGTTGGACGCGATCTTTAACGGTGCCATCATCCAAAACAACGGCATCGAAAATGTTTTCGTGATTCCCATGGGTGGCGATGACACGATCAACGTTGACGACCTGTTCTTGACCGAAGCGGCTAGCATCAATATCGCTGCCGGCGGTGGCAACGAAACGATCACCGTCGACGGGCGAACCGTTCATGACAACCTAAGCGTGACAACGCCCGCTGCCGGCACGGTCGGAATCGAAGGGCTGACCTACGACATTGATGTCATCAATGCAGCGACGGCCGACTCGTTGACGATCAGCACCTTCGAGGGCGATGACTCCGTGGCCGTTGACGAAGGTGTCGAAGCCTTGATCACATCAACGCTTAATGGCGGCGACGGCGACGATGCGTTGTCTGGCGCATTCAATACCGCCAATGGCGATGCCGGCGATGACACGATCATCGGCGGATCCAACGATCAAACGATCAACGGCGGTGCCGGCGAAGACACCATGGTCGGCGGTGCCGGCAACGACACGTTCAATGGCGGAACCGCCTTCGATACGATCTTGATCGAAGGCACTTTGGGTGCCGATACCATCGATGTCTTTCAAGCACTGCCGACGCAGCTGAACCATACCGTGAACGGAGATGCCCAAATCGACACGCTGGTTGCCAGCACGGTCGAACAGGCGCTGGTAGTTGCCGGCGACGGTGCCGACCTGATTCGCGTCAATTGGCAGGATGCTCACGGTGTCAACGCAGCAGTCGACAGTCTGCGGATGACGGTCGCAGGCGGCTCGGATGCGACCAGTGACCGCTTAATCGTGGTCGATGACGGGACCGATGACTTGGTCCTGTACCGCAAGGGACAGGACAACGACAGCGGTACCGTCGAGGTCGGGCCCGGTAATGCCGAGCCGTTGTTGAACGTCTTCTCGGACATCGAAAACATCGACTTTGTCGACGAGAATGGAAACTCGATCGACAATGGAGCAGCTGGTTCGCAACTGGTCGTGTTCAAGCACGACCCCTTCGAGAGCAACGATGACCGCTTCACGGCCACCTATCTCGGCAGCGGTGACACGATCAACGTCGATCCCACGATTGATCCGGGGCCATTGGCGAATCCATTTGGTGACGGACAAGACTTGGACGGCGATAGCGATTTCTATCGCGTCGTGGCGGAAACCACGGGAACGTTGGACTTCCAAGTTTACTTCCGCCAAGTCCCGGATCTCGCCAGCGGCCGACCAGGATTGCCCAACGATGGCAACTTGGACATCAACGTTCGTGACGCGGCAGGCAACATCATCGCCGGCTTCGGCGTCAATGATGCGGACGATGACGAACGCGTTCGAATCCCGGTGGTCGAAGGGCAAACGTACTTCTTGGAAGTGTTCGGCAACAACGGCGATGCGATCAACATTTACAACTTCACCGTTGTCAATCACGCACCGCCCGTCCCGTACGCTCTGGAATTGCTGGACAACCCGCCGGATGGAACGACCAATCCTCTCGGCACGTCTGATAACAGTGATACCGGTCGATCACAATTTGATAACCATACCTACGACAACACGCCGACGTTGTTCTTCCGGTTGGACGATGGCATTTTCCTGCACGATCTGCCTGGCAATCCGGCTCCCGATACGCCTCCGGATGAAGTCATCGGCATTCCCTTCCGAGCGGGTGTCGCTCAGCCGAATGCACCTGGTTTCGCGATTGCGATCTTTGACGAAGGCAATACGCTGCCACAGACCGGCACGGCGCCACAAACGCCGCTCGGTTTTGCCACAGCCACGTTACAAGACGGTGTCTACACCTTCACCGTGCCGAATGTTGTCGCGCTCAGCGAGGGCAGCCACTTCCTGTCCGCGCGCGTGCAAATGATCGATCCTGCCAATCCGTTGCAAACCGGTTTCGGTGCGCGTAGCAACGTGTTTGAAATCGTCGTTGACCGCACGCCGCCGCCGGTCGTCTTCGGCTTGGCAACCGCGGCCAATGACGGGTTGCACCCCGACAGTGATAGCGGCGACCCGGTGCTGCCGATCACCCTGGTGGACCGCGTCACCAACGATGAGACGCCGACATTCTTCGGCCGCGCCGAAGCCAACTCGATCATTCGCCTGTATGTCGACTTGGATTTCTCCAACTCGTTAACGGCCGATGACTTGTTGATCGGGCAAACGGTTGCCGTTCCGCTGGACGGAACGGAGCAGCTGGAGACCCCCGCCAATCCACTGGAACCGGGCGGCCAGTGGGAAATCATCTCGACGGTGAATATGAACGATCCGCGGATCTTGACACAGATCGGGATCAGCAAGGATGGATTGCGAACGATCTTGCTGTCGGCGGAGGATCTGGCCGGCAACATCACGGACCCCAATGCGAACGAGATCCTCGAGATCTTTGTTGACACGCAAGGTCCGCAGGTGACCGATGTCTTCATCACGGGCATCCCAACTTCGGAATTCAACCTGTTCACGCTGAAGCCGGATACTCCGCGGCCGACTCCCCGCGTGGACAGTTTGACGATTTCGATTCGGGACCTGCCCAACCGTGTTGCTCAGTTCCTGTACGGCGCCGTCTCCAACGGCCCGCCCGCTCCTCTGGACCCGATCGTCTTGGTGGGTGACCACAGTGGTGTGATTCCGATCGCCGGCTTGCGATTGGATCGCGATCCCTTTGCTCCAGGCATTCCCGCAACCGATCACCTGGTTCTGACTTTCGATGAACCACTGCCGGATGATCGCTTCACACTGACGCTGAACGACAACCTGATCGATCCGGTCGGCAACCAGCTTGACGGCGAAAGCAACGCCGCCGAACCGATTGGCGTTCCGGATTTCCAAATGCCCGGTCGCACCAGCGGCGATGGCATCCCCGGAGGATCGTTCATCGCCCGCTTTACCGTTGATAGTCGTCCGGAAGTCGCGACTTGGTCGCAAGGCGCCGTGTATGCCGACATCAATGGCAACTTCGTTTGGGACCCCGAAGGCGAAGACAACGACTACACCAACCGCGACTTTGCCTACAACTTTGGCGAGATCACCGATGCCTACTTTGTCGGTAACTTTGCAACCGGTGCCAATTCCAGTGGCTTCGACAAGCTGGGTGCTTACGGGCGGTTCAACGGTGACTACCAGTTCTTCCTCGATACCGATGACGATGGTATCGGCGACCTCGTTCCCAGCATGGCCTTCCAGATCAACGCGATTCCGGTCGCCGGCAACTTCTCGGGTCCGGCAGGAAACGCGGTACCCGCTGGTGAGCGTCCGCGTGATGAGATCGGTGCCTACGACGGACAGAACTGGTATCTGGATGTCAACGGCGACAATCAGATCGCTGGCAACGAAAAGTTCCCCACCACGTTGCGTGGTGTACCGTTTGTGGGTGACTTCAACGGTGACGGATTCGACGATCTGGCGACCTTCAACAACAACACTGGCGAATTCGAGTTCGACTTGAATCGTGACGGCAACATCAACGACACGATCACGTTTGGCTTCCCTGGCTTCGGTGAAAAGCCGGTCGCGGGCGACTTCAACCTGGATGGGATCGATGACATCGGTTTGTGGGTTCCCGGTCAAGAAGGCCAACTGCCGAAAGACTCCGGCGAGTTCCACTTCTTGCTCTCCGATCACGACCCGATTGGCAACCCAACCGCGAATCCGGTGATTGGTACCGGGCCGAGTGTGATCTTCGATCCGTTCAGCCCGGCGCCGCTGGGGAACGATTTGATCTCGCAGTTCGGTGACGACTTTGCCCTGCCGTTGTTTGGCAACTTTGACCCACCGATTTCCAACGATAACAGTGGAGCGGCCTTCTTAGGATCGCTCAGCAACGAGCTCAATCCGCTGGATACGAACTTGGACGGAATCGTGAGTTCGCTGGACGCGTTGGTGGTGATCAACGCGATTGGCCGTGGCCTGTCTCAGTTCTCTCAACCGTTGCGCGTGGTGGCATCGCTGGATGGCTACCTTCTGGATGCAAGTCAAGATGGAGTGATCAGCACCGGTGACGCGTTGTTGGTGATCAACGAATTGGGTCGGCGAGCGGGTGGCGATCCGGAATCGACGGCCGAGGCCGAGCAAACCAGTTGGGCCGATTCGGTTGCCGCCGCGATCGCGGAACTGGATGACGACGACGATGAGGACGATTTGCTGCAATTGCTGGCTGCCGACGATTACCGGCATCAGTTCTAAGCATCTGCTCGTGAGCGCGGCATCCTGCCGTACCGATCTCTTCAATTGCAACAGGCACGGCAGCCGCGCCTACGATCGCTAGCAACCGCCCGCGATGGCAGTTCGCGGGCAATTCTCCAAGTTGCACAGCTAGGAGTCTCTGGTTGTTTGGGTAAGGCTTGCCGCCTCTGCCATCTGAATTGATGTTTTCGGTTCTGCCATGTCGAAACCAAGAGCGGTGATGCTGATTGTGACGGATGTTCGGCATCTAGCAACAAAAACACGTTGATCGATTGAACCGATCATCAGGGACAACACAAAAAACGCGAGATTGATATGAACTGGTTCGGAAACAGTGTGAAGGCCTGGGGAGTGACTCTCGCCAGCCTCATGTGTTTAGGCGTCACGACTCCAGCACTAAGCCAAGGTTTCGAGGACGATTACGCTCAGCAATGGGAGTATCTGGAGGACGATACGACAGCGATCCAGCAAGTGGGTTGCTTCTCGGCTTCCTCCTCCTTGTGTGGTGGCCCAAGTTGCGGCTCAAGTTGCAGCTCCTGCTGCGACAGCGGCTGTGACTCTTGCTGTCCGCCCCCCACCTGCTGCCCCCCCTGGTGGGCTCACCGCTCCAGCGGCATGGTTCAGTGGTTGTTCCTGCGTCCGGGCAGCACGGATCTTGTTTACACGGTCGAACAGAACAATGTTCCGGCCAATGCATTCCCGACGGGTCCGCTCGGTGAGACCCGAATTGACATTTCCTCGGGAGTCCGTGCTGGTTTCTCATGCTGTTTATCCGAATGCTCCAGCTTTATCGGGTCCGCCACGCATTGGCAAGGCGAGGTCGAAGACATGATTGAAGCGAGCCCCGGCAACATTCTGATTTCCGAGGTTCTGCACCCCAGTCGACTCAATACGGGAGCGGCAAGTTTACGAGACGCGGCCAGCCACGAGATCGATTTCCAGCTTGCTGACTTGGGATTCCGCCGCCTTTGGTGGAACACCAACAAGTCAGCCATCAACTGGAAGGCTGGCGTTCAGTACGGAAACATGGACCAAGATTTCCGTTATTCTCAGCTTGACGCCGTTGGCGTTGGTTTGGTCTCGGCCCGCTCTCAGATCGGCTTCGACGGTTTCGGCTTGATGGGTGGGCTCGACTTCGAGCGATACAGCTGCCAAACAGGATTATCGATTTACGGCAAAGGCAGTGCCAGCGCATTGGCAGGCGAATGGACCGCCATGTACGCCGACTCGGCTGATCAAATCTTTGGTGGCGTTGTGGCCAATAACTACAAAGACTATCGCGTCACGCCGATGACGGAGTTGGAAATTGGTGCCGCATGGCAGAACGAGTGTGGCAACATTCGCGTCAATGTCGGCTACATGACGACTGCTTGGTACGACGCCTTGTCGACTCGAACCTACATTGATTCGGTTCGCCAAGGAAGATTCATCGATGTTGGCGAGACGATTACGTTCTCCGGCCTTGTCCTTGGTGCCGAGTTGCGATTCTAGACGAGAGTTGCTCAGCGGTTGTCCGCTGACAACTCATCGAACATCCGCAAGGCGGGCCAGAGTTTCTGACCCGTCTTTTTTCGTGTAAAGTCAAGCAACATGGTATTTCCCGAGGGTGGCACTCGCTCCGCGCGCTTACGCCCGACTATTGCTTGTATGCCTGCGGGATAGAACCGCGCAGAATCGATCAGTGTGCCGGCAGTTGCAGCGAGCGGCGATCGATTCGCCGTCCGATCAGGCCCAGCAGCGAGGAACTACCGATCAAGACCACCAAACCAAAGAAGACCAGGACGCCCAGGGATCCCAGTCGCTCGCGAACCTGGATGTTCTTCCAGGCGGCCTGGATCTCTTGCTGGTTCCTCGGCGTGAACTCCAGCATCACGGCTTGTTCGACCATCGGCAGGTCGCCTTGAGTCACGCTGCCCTGATAGTTTTTCACGATCAGTTGGCTCTCGATCCACTTGTCGTTGACCGGATAGAAGTCGACTTGATCCGATTTCGTGAGTTCCCGGATGTACGAAGAGACTGCCGCACGTTTCAAAATGGCGAGTTGATCAGAACATTCGTCGTACGTGTCGCAGGGACTCGTCACGACGACCCACGTGTGGATTCGCGATTCCAGGTCGGGGGCCTGGTCCAACCACGAGGGCCGATCATCGGGATACTCAACGTGGTCCAACGGCGGTACCGACAACTCGGTCGTCGTTTCCGTGGCCGATTCACTGACTTGATCATTCGCTGGCACGGCGGAAACGAACGCCAACGCGACAAGACAGATCGATCCTGATTGCATCAAGGCGGTCATGCGATGCTCCTGGGACTACGGTCGCTGGGTGCCCCCGGATTTGGATGAAAGGGGTCTGGTCCTTGAAGTGTTGGCTGTTGAGGCTGTACTGTTGGTTTGGCGCGTGGGTCGATCCAGGGAGCCGACATCTGTATTGCAATGGCAATGCCACCCGCGATCAGCATGCCGAATGGCTGGGGAATTGGCAGCACTTGATGGACCGCCCAGGCACCGACAACGGCAACGGCGACACTCCACATACTGAGCCGCGTGCGGCGGAGCGGATCGACTGGCTTCCACCAGCGAAGTGCGGCAAACAGCAAGGCAAAGTGTGCCATCATTGCCGACGGATACGGGCTGCCATCGGCGCGATACAGGGCTTGCGGCAACCTGGTCGAATCGATGTCACGAGCCAGGCCGACGTCCATCGGCAGATACAAGAATTTGTAGCACGAGTAAGCGGCAACACCTACGGCCGCCCCCACGCCTGCCATGACCAGTCGCCTGGGCAATGCTTCGCCTTCATCCCGTTCCCACAGCTTTCCCATTCCCAGGATGCCGAGCGATCCGATCAGCACCACGATCATCATCCATCCGTAGGGTGCCAGTGCGACCGCGTCGACAGGTCCACTGTGCAATCCAACCACGGCAGCTCCGATCGACATCCCAATGGCAGTGAATGTCGCGGCGATCCACGACGTATTCAGCTCGGCCACGCGGTGAAGCGATTGTTTGGCACGCAAATCGGTGCGCATGTGGCTGCGCCATTGCTCGCGTGTGATCGGCCGCGAAGGATAGCCAGCCGCCGAAGCGATCCGCTGCGCCTGGGCGTAAGTCGGTTGTTGGCGCACCTGCAGCGCCATGTGCCGAATCACGTAGTACGGCACATAGAAAATCGCGATGATCGATAATACCGGCAGCAGCCAATGCGTATTGATGATCAAGACAAACCCGGCGACGGCCAACAGGAACGTCTTCGCGCCGGGTGATTGATCGAGCGTGCGCCACCATCTCTTTAAGTCGGCCACGCTTTCGCGAATCGCTCGCGCCAACGGTTCATCGTTGTGATGGGCCGGGGGCGAAGTGACCAGCGGCTGCGAGTGGCCGTTGACGGCGCCGGCGTGAGCAGGTGAAAGGTGTTCCGGCGACACGGGCGTGTGAGCCACGGGCGTGTGAGCCACGGGCGTGTGAGCCACGGGCGTGTGAGCCACGGGCGGTGAGCCACGGGTTGGGCGAATCGAGCGACCGGTTCGCTGACGACGGTGGTGGTGATCGGTTGCGGTTCGCTCTCGGCGATCGGCAGATGTTGCCGGCCTTCGGCCAGACCCAACGGAACCAGCATCTCATGGACACACTGCTGCCGCTTGGCAGGGTCTTTGTGCAAAGCACGTGCGATCACGCTGCGATACGGTTCGGGGACCGCGCTGACATCGGCAGTTGCGGTCAGATGTTTGACGATAATCTCGTGGCAGCTTTCACCGTCGAAGGGAACCTCACCGGTAATCAGTTCAAACAAGATGATGCCGAGCGCGTAGACGTCGATCTCTCGACCGTATTGTCCGCGACCAATCTCGGGGGCCATGTAGTGAAACGTACCGACGCTTTCGGTGTGACCGCCGCGGTGTGACGCCGAGATGAATTTGCTGAGCCCGTAATCACCGACTTTGACAACGCCCAGATCATCAAAAATGTTGCCCGGTTTCAAATCACGATGCACCAGACCAGCGGAATGCAGATGGTCGACGCCGGCAGCAAGTCCGGCAAACCAGCGGCGGACTTCCGACTCCGGCAGCCCTTTTGGATTCTGGTCCAGCACTTGGCGAAGGTTCAGTCCGGCCACGTATTCCATCACGATCCAAGCCTGCTCGGCCGAGTCGCGGCAAATGTCAAAGAGCGCAACCAGATTGGGATGCTTGAGGTTCAAGCATTGCGAGGCACCGCGGATTTCGACGTCCAGGTTTCGCTGAATCCGTTTCAGAGCGACTTCTTTGCCCGCTTCACTGACGGCAAAATAGACTTCGCCGAAACCGCCGATACCGATACCGCGACGGATCGTGTACTGCGGTAGCGGTGTCGATCCAGGAGCGTAAGTAAATGACATCGGGACGGGAGGCGAATGGCTCGGTTGGGTATCGTCGAGCTGTCGGTGGATTGGAGCGGCGTGGGGGTCAAGCGGACCGACCGAGCCCGCCGCTGGGGCGGCCGAGCTGGAGTCTTTTTCGGGACCCTGAGGACTTCTTATTTTATCGAGTAGTGCCGCCATGAAACGATGTTTTGGCCCAGATTGATCATTGCTCGCCGGCCGAGACCAGATGCCTCGGCAATAGCCTAGGGCACTGATCACGGTGATTCTGGGGCGCGGATTCGACCACGGTCGGCTCATCGATGGCCGCCGTTGCTCGTGAATTCGGTGCGGAATCGTGCCGGTTCATGCCTCTTCCAACGTCATAGCGAGCGATCCAAGCGTGATTCGCAATCCCGGCGTGATTTCAGAAAACTCTCGGCCGGAATCTATTTTCCCCAGCCATTTGCCGCCTCGATGGACGACCACGGCTCGATCGGGGAATTCGCGGGTGACGATGTGGCAATCGTTGCTGGCACCCATCAACAACGTTTGATCGACGAGAATCACACCGTCGACGTGCCCAGAAAACCGATGCGGAGGCTTGACCGAAAGAACGGCCGAATTGCTCAGAGGACTTGGACAGTTCAGTGTCATGGCTGCCGATCCTCCGATGGGAAGTGGTTGTTGCTGCGTGATCAGTTGACGTGAGTCGGATTGATGGGAGCTCTTGCCAAAAGTAGTCGGCACTCTCGCGATGAATGGTGCCTGCATGCCGAGGCCAGTCGGTTCGCACGCAGATCTCTGCAGGCGACTGTGGGTCTGCACCACCAACCGACCAGTGGTTGCCGGTTAGCAGCAGATAGCCGCCGCAACCGTCAACCCAAAGCCTCCAACGCGTGGTTGGAGGCGGTTCGTTTGGCGAGGTGAATGGCACCGACACAGATCAGCCTTCAGTGTGGAGCACTTGAAACTCGATCAATCGAGTTGGATGGCAACCAACGATTCCGTTGCTTTGTCGCTCTCACCATGGAAGTAGGCGGTGATGTCGTCCAGCAAGTTTTCGTCGCTTGGCTCGTCCAAGTTGATTTCTCCAAAATACTCAACATCGACAGCCATGGTTTCTTCTTCGACGTCGATGCGTGCCGCGATCTCATCCAGCAAGCCTCGAGTTCGAGACAGCTGGCTGTCGTCCAAATTCAATTGGCTGGTGGTTTGAGCAACCCGCAAGGCACCCAGACGTGCTTGCAAATTCTCGACTTCCACCTCCAACTGACGCTTGGCACTGAGCATCGCGTCCATCCGCTCGTTGGCAGCGCGGAGCGATGACTTGCGGGCCGTCAACATTTCGTCGAGTTTTTTGGCCGTTGCGTCGCGCGTCTTGAATCGCTTGAAACGATTGCTCAAGTCCTCTTTGACTTGCGTCGACGTGTAGGTGCGATCGCCGTAAGTGTAGGTGCTGCTGCCGCTGCGGAGGTCTTCGCTCAGCCGTTCAATGTCCGCCTGCGTCTTGGCCAGCCTCTGGTCGGTCTCTTGCAGCTGCTTTTCCAGCCGCACGACATCAACTTTCTCGCGAGCGATCCGTTTGGCGTTGGCTTCGATTTCCGGCTTGAGGTCCACGATCATCTGGCGGGCTCGCTTCAGCTCCCATTCCATCGGTACCGAATCGCTGGCCGAATTTCGCAGGTAGTTGACGCCGCAGCGGGCATAGCTCCAGAGGGGAACACCCACCGTGACGCTGGACAGAAGTGCCACAGCACTTCCGGCAAGGATCAGTTTCTTCATCATCTTTCTTCTCCGATTTTCTGGGTGGCTGATACAAAACGCAGCTCACACTGACGTTTCACATGCCTCCATTCGCCGGAGGAAAAGCGATCTTGGGCCAAAATCGAAAAAAAAGCTGAATCGTAGAAATCAAGATCCGATCAAGACGCCACAACGCAGGAAAACCGGTCGGAGACTCTGCGCAATCGTTCTGAATGCCTCCAAAACGGCTCAATAGATTCAGGGTGAGGTATTCCTGGTCTTTGATTGAACGTCAACGGGATATAGTTACACTGAGTAGCGGATATTAGCCGATAAGCCACTAGATCGCCTGCCGAGTTGGCAATTTGCAGCACCATGTGTTGCCAAATCGCCACAGTGTGGGCGAAAAACTGACAATGGACTTGATCTTGTAAGCCGATTGCCAGTAAAGACTTAACGGTTGATTCGGCAAGCCAGCAAGCTTTTCGGTACGGCTCTTGCGGCGAACCTCATCACAGCGAAGGGCTCTCTGTTAAGAGAGACCCGAAACAAACGCCCGCCGATTCCGCTCGGCTAGTTTGTCAGATCAACCATTTGCAACGGATTGCCCAACCGGAGGAAGACTCCGATGCCAGCTTCAAGCGACCATCAAACCTCGACAAAGCCGCGGCTCGAAGGCCGTCATTGGATAGAATTAACTGCCACACTTTCGTTTGAATCAACGGAGGTCTTCGCCAACTGGGTCGATGATGAGTTGGCACAGATGGAGCGTGAACTCGACTTCTACGTGACGCCACAATCGCTTCGCAAAAGTCTGCGCGGTAATCGGTAGTACCGCTGCCTGCCGCTGGCGTGGCCAATCAAGCTAGCTTTTGTTGGGACGTTAAATCCGCCTCGGGCGGACAGTCCAAGGCCTTCTTTTGCTTCTCGCTCAGCGAAGGAGTGCGGACGTCCCAGGCGAGCCCGGCAAACCCGAGGCTGCGAATTACCCAGGCCGAAAGGTCCACTTGCCACCAACGATGGGCGTTCGTGGCCGAGTTGGGGAAGGCATGATGATTGTTATGGAGCGAAAAGCCCATTGAGGGCAACAATAGCCAATAGTTGTTGCGGCTGTCGTCACGTGTGCGATAGGCCACGGAGCCGGACCAATGGCAGTGAGTGAGTAGACGATTTTAATGGGCGTTCGTGGCCGAGTTGAGGAAGGCATGATGATTGTTATGGAGCGAAAAGCCCATTGAGGGCAACAATAGCCAATAGTTGTTGCGGCTGTCGTCACGTGTGCGATAGGCCACGGAGCCGGCCATGGCATCGAGTTGATGCTCCAGACGACATGGTTGACCAGGAAGATGCGAACGAGTCCGCCCCACAGGAAGCCAGTAAACAGACCGTACCAACTGTGCGTCACCGGCAAGGCCGTCAGCAAGTTTGAGTTTCCAACGGCGTGGACGAATGGAGGCGGCGTGTCAGGACCAGAATTGACGGTCCATCGCGCGTTTTCGGGGCAAACCTGGAATCCAAGGTGCCACATACCGGTTGCCTTGGGCTGGGGATTTCCCCGCAATCATGACTTCGCATCGCCAAATCGGGCTCGGCCAAGTAACCTAAGAAGGATCCCTGCCTCAACGCGATTGGTCGCACCTTGAAATCAACCGGAATCGGCAAGACTCCACTTCGTGGATTGATTGGTTTGCTGTTGCTCATTTCGGCGGTCGGCGCCGACGATGCTCTCGATCAGGCGAAACGTCAATTCCTGATTGATGGTAAAGTGGTCGACGCGGATTCCGGTCAGCCGATCGAGTCGTTCCGAGTCTTGCCCGGGACGCCGTTCCGAGGTGTCGACAACGACTCCCCGGTGGCGGTTTGGCAACCACACATGATTCGCGAGATGAGCGACGGCGTGTTTCAGTGGCCGCGAACGCGCGGGTACAAGGAAATGCGTTTCCGCGTCGAAGCCGACGGCTACCGTCCCGCCACCACCAATTGGCTCGGTGTGGGCGGTCCGTACATGCGCTTGAAAGTGCACTTACTACGCGATCCTGGGATTCGCGTGAAGGTCTCCAAACCCGATGGAACACCGGCCGATCATGCCACCCTTGCCATTGGTCAGCCCAATCGTAGCGTGCGGCTGGATGGTTGTCGTGTAGCTGGCGTCGGGGAACCGGAGTCCTCGCGATTGAGCGATCAGTGGCGTCGCCCCCAATCAGTGCAAACCGACACAGACGGTCGCTGCGTTGTCCCAGCCGAATCGGATCCGGTTGCGATGTTGGCGGTGGTCCATCAAGACGGCTATTTGGAAATGCCGTTTCACGAGCTCATCGACTTTGGCTCTGAAGATGAGGTTGTGGAACTGAGCCTACGACGCTGGGGACGCATCCGCGGTCAAGTGCTTTGGAAGGAAAAACCGGGTGTTGGTGAATTGGTGAGCGCATCGGTGCATCGCGACGGACGATACCCGGGAATGATTGCCGCGTATCCACAAGCGATCGCTGACGCCAATGGGGATTACTCGCTGGACTACGTCCCGCCGGGCCGCGCAGGTGGGTCATCGAGTCAAGCTCGCGAAAGAAACCAGGTCGAGCCTGACGGAGGTGATTTACGAGTATCCGGTTTTTCACGTCAAGGTGCGGTCTGGTAAGACGGTCCATGTTGACATCGGCGGCACAGGCATTGTCGTTGTCGGAAAGTTGGCAGGTGTCGAATCTTTCAGCGACGTGACGATTGCCATCCAGCCACCATCACCGGACTTGTTCGGCTGGGTTAAGTTCGGAAACGCGGGGGGCGGCAACGATCTGCAGAAAGGATTTGCAGCGTTGCGGGGGTCCGAGTATGCGCCCCTGTACTTTCGTAATTCTTTGCCGGTGGCCGCTGACGGGTCGTTTCGGATCAATGACGTGATGACGGGGAACTTCAATCTGATCGTTTCGGGCGGCGCGTCCGCTTCCATGTCATTCGACGCCACGTCGTTGGGGGACAATCCCATCGATTTAGGCACCATCCAGGTCAAGCCCAAACCGCCCCCGGAAGCAAAAGTGCGGGAAGAGGGCTGATGATCAGCGATGGCCGGAATTCTAATTCGGCTGATGCCTGATAAAGAAATCGATCACACGCTGTGGATCGGGATGATCGAAGTGGTGGCCATCCGACTTAGCAGTGCCTGCGGTGACGCGGATGATCTGCATCTCGTGACCGAACTGTTTTAGCTGCTCTTGCAAGCGATAAGTGTTTTCCTGCGGCGGCACGACACGGTCGTTTTCAGAAACGATATGCAGGACGGGGATTCTTGCACGCGCAATGATGTCGGCGTGATCGATCGGCAACTGGTCGTATGCCAATGCTTCTTCTTCGCTTAAACCATACGCGGCCAAACATTGTTTCCAGGCGGCTTCGCTACCAATTCCTTTTCCCTTACCGCCCGGCCAACTGCGAAAATCACAAACGGGTGTGTCACAGTAGATGGACGACACTCGTGACGGATGCTTGGCTGTCCAGTTGTAAACAAACAGCCCGCCTCGGCTGACACCTTCCATCGCCGCTTTGGAATTCAAACCACGCTCGTTGACCAGAAACCGGTAGAACTGTTCTGCACGCTCGATGACATCGGGACAACCGAATTCGTTCGCCACATCGAGATAAGCGAGATGAAACCCTTGTCGCACCAGCTGGATATCCATCTCGGCGTGATAGCCAGGAAAGCGTGCTCGCCAAATCCAGGGATTGCCACTGGCCGCTTCGCTTGGCACGACCAAGTATGCCGGCGACTCGGCAATCTGAAAATGAAACTGATCAAATTCGTGCCAAGTTGTTTTCTTGGTGTACCAAGTGGAGGCAACTTCCTGTGATGTTGCTGAGGTACAACACAACAGGATTGCCAAAGCAAGTAGCCATGGCCGACTTAGGGATGTGATCGAGGGTTCTTGGAGAAACATCGTCGGTCTTCAGTGCGTGTTAAGTTCTAATGATTGGGTACCGGAACGAGTGAAAGTTTGTCATAACCCAAGTTTCTTCGATCCTAAAGGGATCGAAGACAGTAGCCGTCGGTCGACACCAAATCGAGGCTGTCGCGGTCGCGATCGACACAACAATCAGCGGCGAATTTGAAATTCCTTTTGCTTTTATAGAAATACGCCTTGCCCACAGGTACGACCGCGGTTACGTTGCCTAACCGCGCGGGTTCGGTCGCGCAAATACACTCAGTCTTAACTGTCAGCATAAGAGGGCAAAAATGCGGCTGTTATTTAGGGCAAAATGCTGCGAGACTTTAATCTTGCGAGCAAGACTAGTGATAGCCGCTGCTGTTTTTCTGATCAGCTTGGTTCCCCACGTGATTTCTCGTGGCAGCGATCCGGTTCTTCCTTCTGCAAGCGATGAAGGATCTATTTCAAATCTGGTCGCGGTTGTCAAAAAGGAAATAGGGCAACCTGTCTTGGCACACGTGAGCATGGGTGAGGTTAGGCCAGCGACGAACAGAAAATACAAGCTCAAGCTACGAAATGAGACGAGCGAGATTATAGAGTTTGATAATATCGCGACAGGGTGCAAATGCGTCGACGTACAAACTAGTAAGGGGTCGATTGAGCCGCTTGATACTGCTGTAGTTGAGTTTGGCCTTAAAGTCGATGCAAATCCACGTGCGATTGAGAATGGCGGATCTATGTTTTTCCGGCAGGGTGATAGGTTGGTGTTCCAGCTTCGGTACGTTTATCGAGTTTCCGACTACGTGGGTTTTTCCGGAAGTTTGGCTCTAGTCACTGCCCCAAAAAACTCTATCTCGAAGAAACCGATCGAGTTCACCGTGCCTCTTGTCGCGGGCGTCGATGTAGATCCGTCGCGTGTTGGGATAATTCTGGACGGGATCACGGGCGAGTTTTCGTTCGAAGTGAAACCGGCTGGTCAGGTCGTTAATTGTAAGCTGGATATCGCTGAAGGCGAATTCGATCGTTTATACGGATCAGCTTAGTCTCGTTGATCTCAATCATGGCGGGACCACGCAAATGTCCTTTAGTGATAGAACGCGAAAGCGAATTCAAACTCATGTCACCGATTGTACGATTTGTGCGAGACAAGTCGGGGGAGATGTATGTCGGACAAGTTTATCTCCGAAGTCCATCGTCGGAGCGTCAATCCAATGCGTGCATAGTTGAAGCCAAGCTCGGAAAGTCGATATTAAAAAGCTCTTACGAAAACAAATCTGCTGGTCTTGGACGAATATCGATTCGGTTGTCTCGTGACTTGTGGGATTCATTTTCCACCGAAGATAGTCCTCCCCTTCGTCCGGAAAATTGCGCTGGACGTGTTCTTAAGAGAACATCGATTGTCGCAGTCTGTTCCGTTTACTCTGTCAGAGGTTGAAAAATGAGAATCTTAGTTTGTTCCCTTACGTTGATTGCTGTATTTTCCACTACGGCTTTGCTCAGTGCGTCGTAGTGGAAGACAAGCCGTGCGGATACCCATTTCCGAATACGACGAGCGACTGCGATACACAAGACTGTGAAATTAGTCACTACACAGGAGGGATGGGTCCTGGTGACCCTATGGTACCGGTTTACGTTTGCACCACGCATGAGGTTTACAGAGATACGCCTAACAAGAATGTCAAGGTTGGATTGCCTGCGATATGGACAACGCCTGGAGCGATACGCAACCCGGAAACCGATACGACGTATGAGTACTGCAGCCAAGCGCGAAGCTGTAAAGTAGATCAGGTTTGCTCCGGAATGAAGATGCGCTGGCGACTCAGAATGGGATACATATATGGAAGAAACTGAGGAGTATCGGTCTTACGACTTGAAGAGCACAGGACCTTCCTGTTATCCCTAGTGAAAGCCCTTTGGGAAACGGTGCTTCATGGGGTGTTTGGCCCCGGGCTTCTCAACTGGCAGAGCCTGCACTGCTACTCTTTTTCTTAGAAAAGCGGATCCTTGTCCGATACCAGCGACTTGAGGTGAAGGCGAGTGCCACGCTTTGCTCGTTGAAGAAGCAGACGCTCCGAGTGTCCGCAATGAAACCTGCAGGCGCAGATTCTGTTCGTCCAAGATGGTTCTGTGTAGCGTGTGCTGATCCTGGGATAAAAAGATCCGGTTGATTTGTTTTGCAAGAAGAACATTTTCGCTCGAATGGGTGGCGACTGATATGCGAAAGACTCATATGCTGCTATGCGGTTTCCTACTGATATCGGTCGGTCGTTTTGATGGAGCGACTGCTCAGGACTCTGGCAGTGGTGACAGAATCCGACTGCAGGGCGAGTTACTTGGGGCATTTGAAGCGGCGATTGCTGCTGCTGATGCAATTTCACCATATGAAATCGTATCCTGGGATTTCCCAATTGGGACAACCCATCGAAGCAGTTGTTAGCATTAAAAGCGCGAATTGGCAGCGAAAATGCGATAATTTCGGCTGCTATTGGTGATTCCTTTGTGAGATACACGTTGCGAGAAGATCACCAGCCAGGACAGTTTGATCTCTGGCATTGGGATTTCGATCTAGAAAGTCATTTTGTTGTCCGGCGACATATTGAAGGAGCTGCGGAAGACAACATAAAAGTCACGTACCAGCTTGAGACACATTTGCTCGAGAGCTTTGCTGATTCAAAGCGGCCTTACTTGCTTGACCGTTCTGAAACGATCGTTCAGAACTTTTCAAATAGGAGAGGTGGTCGCTTGGGCACGAAATCGACTATCACAGAGCTTGGTTGGATACCAGTCGGTAAAGCTGTTAAAATCGTTGACGCCGATTCGTTCGCGTTCCGCTCACCCGGGGAAATTCTTAAGTATATAGATGAAGGAAAAAAACTTGTAGTCGACAATACTAGCACTAGCGGCCAGTGACATGTTGCGGTTTACTGGGTTAGATAAACGGAGAGGGAGCGAAAAAGGTGTCAGGTAAGCCATAAAGTCGGCCGGGAAGGTGGAGCTACGCAGCGCACGTGAAATCGTAACCACGCCGTCCTCGAGTGGTTGACGCATCACTTCGAGTGTCTTGCGATTGAACTCGGGTAATTCATCGAAGAACAAGATACCGTTGCTGCGCCTTGCTGATGTCTCCCGGTGACGGCGGGCTGCCGCCGCCGACCAAGCCTGCGTCGCTGATCGTATGGTGAGGACTCGGAAACGGGCGCCTGCGCCAGCAGTGGCTGCCCTGCCAGGAGTTGACCGAGGCCACTATAAATCCGCGTAGTCTCGATCGATTCCGACGGCCCAATTGCGGCAAGATCGTCGGCATTCGTTTGGCCAGCATCGTTTTGCCGCTGCTAGGAGGCCGACCATGATGATGATCTGCGACCCGCTGCGGGGTCGATGGACCCAGCAGACGGTGGGACCGTCGGTGCGATTCGCGACCTACGGCTATCTTCTGCGACTCGCTTCGCGGTCGTCTTTGACAATACAACATCGGTGGCCACACATTTTCATCAGCCCAGTATCCGACGGTACGACACTCTAACCAACCAGCCATTGTTTAACATCGCTCGCATCGGGCAGGTCGGCTTGACGGAATTTGGTGATGCGACCGTCCGAGTCGTCATAAAGCAGCATCGTTGCCGTGGTCAAGTCGGACGCCATGCGGCGAATCGATCAGCGTGGACGAGTCGGTGGCGTTCAGACGTCCCAGGATACGAAGCTCCAAGTCGTGATGAGAAGAACGTGGCAGCCAACGCCCAAACGTCTCGACGCCTCCGCAGGAGAGAATTGTGAACACGTTGGCGCTTGGTCCGTCACGCAGCACGTCGCGCAGTGAACTTGCTGCGTTTCCGCCGGCGGACGCCGAGTCCAATGAGAAATTAAACGTGTCGTCTTGGCGAAAATCCCTGAATCGTTCCAGCGGTTCGATGATCAAGAGAATCGGCGGCGCTGCTGTCTCATCGCCGCGACTCTTGACCAGTTCGGCCAATTCGATGATTCGCCGTTCGCTGTCGCGTGGTTTGATCGATTCGACATGGACGCCGACTTGCTCCAGCCACGGCGCTACCGAAGGTGCGTCGTCGACACGCGCCCCATCAAAATAGACGACTTGAAGCTCGCCCTGCGATTTTGCAAACGCCGATGTCGTTGATGCAATCACGCCGCCACGGGTTTCGGACGGAGAAATCAGCAAAATATTCCGGCCGGCATTTCGTGTCAGTTCCACGGCGAGTGGCGGTCCGATCTCGACCGATTCTCCCAACAGGCCGCGCATTCCTGTTGTCGCGCTCTCACCTCGGATCGCTGCGTTGGCCATCGCGGCTGACCATCGGCACGGCCGATTGCCCTCAAAGATCACCGGCGGATCGAGTTGTTCCGCGTAAGTCTTGTCGCGGGCAGCCATCGCTTGCAGCATTTCGCGATGTCGGTCCGAACTGAGCCAGGCAACTTGAAACGGTTGGTTGCCTTCGACCAGGCCGCCCGCATCGTTGTAAATCGCTTCCCCCGGCCGGCTGATCAATCTCGCCGCCGTGTTGTCATCCGAAAGGATCAATGCTGCATCCGCCTCGCTGCACTGCAACGCGATACGGACCGCCATTTGACCGAGTGTTGCTCGCGGCAGCGAATAAGCTCCCGCCAGCGACTGGCTGCTAAGGATCACATGCATCCCAAAGGAACGTCCTTGTCGCACCAGGCGATCCAACAACATCGCACAGTCGCCCGCCAAGCGATCGTCGCGGACAAACAGCTCCTGGAACTCGTCAATCACCAGCATGATTCGCGGCAGAGATTCACCGCTCGCTTTGCGGTATTCGCTCAATTCCTGGGCAGCGACCGAACGAAACTTTTCACCCCGCCGTTGAAGTTCAACATCCAGCCGCTGTAGTACACTGCGGCCGAATTCCCGTTCGCTTTCGATCCCGATCACACGCGCGTGCGGCAAGTTGGCATCGGCGTACGATTTAAATTCGACACCCTTTTTGAAGTCCAAAAGATAAAAGTGAAGTTGATCCGGGCGATAGCGGTAGGCTCCCGAGGTGATGATCGAATGCAACAGCGTACTTTTCCCCGAGCCGGTTTTGCCCGCGATCAAGACATGCTGACGAACGCCTTCACCCAGATCCAGTGACAGACTGCGGTTGGCACCCTGGCTGCCGATGCAAATGTCGATGCCGTCGTCGGTCGATCCTTGGCCCTCGAGTTGGGCGGACAAGATTGCGTCGAGAGGGATTTCAACGCGTGAAGATTCTACCGCCGCCGTACCGATCCGCTCGACCAACTCGCTGCGCATCGGTGCGGGCGGACATGCGGCTGGTTGCAAGGGCAGGTGATCGAGGCCATCGCAATCCAATTTCCAATTGCCGGACTGATCCACACTGAGGCAAAGGAGTTTGTCTCCCGCCGGAAGAGGCATATCGCTAGGCCACGGTTTTGAATCGTCGCGAACCAGGAGGGTAAAGATTCCGCAACGCAGGCCGCTTTCGATCAATGCCTTGAGATGTTTGTAGCCAATTCGGGAAAGACCTTCCGGGAATCCGATCGCCGCCACCGCGCGGTACGGCTCGGCCATCGAGCCCGCCAATTCGTTGTAATCTTCGATTCGCTCAAAGCGATCTCGCAGGCTCGATTGCAGGACATCTTCCACGTGATGAGCAAGTTCGCCCAGCCGCTCTTCGATCTTGCTGTCGGTCGTCCAGACACGATGACCAACGATCGCTGGGTCGTGATCGGCCAAAGCCATGAAGCTGGTGAAATGCTGGCCGCGACCGAGCGGATCGATCAACGTCAACTTGGTGCGTCCGGGAGCAACGCCGGTTAACAGTCGCCACAGAATCTGGTGCGCTACCTCGATGGCTTGCTCCATTTGCGAATGGTGCGCCGTGACCATCACGCCACTGTGCAATCGGCGATGCAAGACGACTGGCAACGAAGAGGGGATTTCGGCATCGGCCAGCACCTGGGGCAGCGTGGTCGTCGATCCGTTTGACTGCGCGGTCGCATCCAACGCCTGTTTGAGATTGTCGCCGACGTGCAAATCGGCGACCGGCAGATAATCGACCCCCGGGGGTGCTTGCACGTTACCTGCCAAGATATCTTCCCATGACGGAAAGTGTTGGTGCACCCGTGATCCGGCTTCGACGATGCGGTTCATGCCGCTGCTGACGCCCTTCTTCAGCCGTGTCGACAGCCGTAGCAGTTGGTTTTGTCGCTCGGTGGCACTGCTTTCGCGGCGTTCTCGCAGGCTTTCGTCGGTCTTGGTGATCGCGTCGGTGATTTGCTGAGCCAGTGACTCAGCCTTTCCCCGCATCTCCGCGGAGACTTTGTTGAAGTTCGTCGAGTAATACGAGTTCGCCTGTTCCAGTTTTTCATTCAGTTTGCTCTTGGCCGCCTCCAGTTCAGCATTGATTTGCTTTTCCAGATCGGCCAGTTGTTCAATCTTCCATTGCTCAGCCGCTGCTAAGTGTGTGTCTCGGCGTTGGATCAATTCCGCCGCACTGACTTTGGCCAGATCAGTCGATAGTTTTCGGCCGGTCGCGGCGCATTCATCGGCTGCCTGAGCGATTCGCTCGACCTGCGGATAGAGCCGCCGC
This sequence comes from Pirellulaceae bacterium, assembly GCA_963714715.1. Classification (GTDB taxonomy): domain Bacteria; phylum Planctomycetota; class Planctomycetia; order Pirellulales; family Pirellulaceae; genus JBFJVZ01. The sequence goes on from CAVQPV010000037.1 coordinate 181,205, forward strand.
GTCAATTTCCTTAGCGGCCAAAGCAAGATTCCGTAGATTGTGAATCCGACGGCGCACGCCCCCAGCACGCCGGCCAAGATCGCGATCCATGGTTGCTCGAGGCCGATCGCCAGGACCCCGATGACCCACAGCATGGCAAAGACAACAACGCCGCCGGGCAGATACCACGAGTCGACGATTTTGGACGCAGCACCGGTCTGCATCTCCTCGATGGTCGTTCGGCAATTCCTGGAAAGCAGCGAAATCGTCTCAATCGTTTGCGCGATCGATTCCGGTGGCGGTTCCCGCATGTCTTCGTCAGGGGATGACGGAGGCAGTACTTTCGGCAATCGATCCAACCGCCGGATCGTCAGTGCACGTGCCCACTCGAGGTCTTCGTGAATCGGCCCGAGCGATTCATTGATCTGTTTGATCTCCTTGCGGTTTTGCACGCCCGGCTGATTCTTGCAGTTTTCGTATTGCTTTAAAACGGCTTGTTTACGAGCCTCCACCTTGCGGCCAACGGCGATCTTTCCCTCTTTCAGTTTTCTGCGGAAGATGGTTACTAACTGGCCCAGCTCCTTTTCTGTTTGGACGGCAGCTGCCTCGTAGTCAGCCGTCAGTTTTTCCTCCGCTGAATCCCATTGGTCCAGCATTTCGCGGCGCTGTTTGAAACACGCCGTTGTGGTGGCCGCGCGCGTCTCACTCAACGAGGACTCTTCGATCTCCTTGTCGATCGAATGCTTTTGCTGCAACGTCTGTTGCTGCTGGACGCACCACTGACAACGTGCGGCCAAAGCAACCAACAGACGCCTTTGGCGATCCGGATGCAGCAAGCCTGTGGGACCGACCGATGAATCTTTCATGACTGAAGTTTACAAATAGCGAGGGAATCGACTCCCCCTACTATAACTCCGAGTGGTCGTGCTGATCGTCGGCAAGGAGACGATCGGCTTTGCGCACCGCATCGGTAAACTCGTGCAAGGCTGCCATGCATCGATTCAGGCTGGGCCCGAGCGAAGCTAGATGCTCCTGCTCGAATTGTCGGCACCGGTCATCGCGCCAATCCTCGCGGACACTGGCCCACAGGCGGGAAAAGTCGATGAAATCTCGCCGAAAACGATTTTCCGCGTCGGTAAGTGGACCGAGATTGAAGGCCATGGCAGCGGTCTCCGGTTTCAAACAAGAAAGTGGGGTAAGCTTCCAGCTTGCCAATTCTTTTCGCAAGCTGGAAGCTTACGCCACTTCCAGCTTGACCATCTTCTTCGCAAGCTGGAAGCTTACGCCACTGCCAGCTTACTAGGGATTGAATGTTCGCAACATCTTTCGCCCCTTGTACAGATTGAATAGATCGCCTGGCCCCAGTGGTCTGAGTCTACCCGCGGTCGGCTGTTCGATTGTTTCCGCCCCATCTGTGACGACCAAGCATTCGGTGTCGTCACGAATCCCCTGGAAAACGCCGGCTTGTTCGTCCAGAAAGAATCCCAACATTGCCGGCTTGAGTGACTCGTAGCCCATTCGCTCCAGGTGATGCTGAAACGGGACCATCGTTCGCAACTGAGCTTCGTTGAACTGATCGGCGGCGACGGTGAAAATTTCGTCGTGTTCGGCGTGCCAACCGGCGTAGATCGCATAGATATCTTCGATCGGCAAATCGGCGACGTCAGCCGACAGGGCGTAAGCCGCCGGACCTGTCATGCCCACGTTGCTGTATTGTCGGTCGCCAAAGTTGTACTCGAAACGGACCAGGAAAACATCGACGGGGTCATGAAAGCTGGGCCACAAGACGTGACGTGAATCGATCACTTCGACGCTGGTTGGCGGGACGCCCATCTGCTGCGGTTGAGTCAGCCAGAGTGCCATTTCAGCTTCGGCTGCTGCGTTGTCGGAACGATATTCCGGGTCAATCAAGTCACCAAACCCAAGCTCGTCCGCGTAGTGGATCGCCCGCAAACGAGCTGCCGGCTCTCCTGCTAATTCGATGAGTCGTGTTTTGCCAAGCTCGTCACCCAATTTGGCGAGCGCGCCGGCAGCCTCGCACTGCACGCGACGATGACGCAGTTCGATCGCTTGATTCAATTTGCCGATCGAAGATTCATCTCCGATCAAGGCCACGGCATCGCAAAGCGAAACCGCAAGTGCGACTGCCTCGCTCAAAGTGTTTTGCACCGTGGGCACATCATCACCAAACTCATGCGGGTTCTCTTCAAAACGTGCCAAGCGGCGACTGACTTCGCCTAACAGATGGTTCAACGCGGGCAATTGATCGGCCCCCGGATGCTCCGCGATCCGCCCCTCCCGGGTCAGGTAGTTGGCCAAATCCAGTACCGGTGAGGCCAGCGACGGATAGGGAAGGCAATCAAGGATCTCAGGGAACACCGCCTCCACCGGCCAATCGTCACGCTGCATCAATGGGCTGATGACTTGAGCTGCATCGACCCACGTCTTCGGCGGATCTTTCTTCAGCAACTGAACCAACAGAATCAGTGATGGCGCGGTTTGCTGCATTGCCAACAAGTGCAGCAATAAGTGCCGATTTGGCGTTTGCTTGGGCAACGATGCTTCGATTTGCTGAATGATCAGCGGATCGAGCCGCTGGAGAGCTGCGCCGCGATTGGCGTGCAGCATCAGCGTGTGCAGCACGCGAAGCAGCCCACCCAAAATGGCGGGGTCCGATTCTTGCAACGTCTGATTTTGCTGGGCGATTTCGGCTGCCAACGGCAGCGCGGTTTCGGGCCCCGCTTCGACAAGTTGCCGTAGTTGATAGCCGGCGGCCACGGGGTCAGCGGACTGGCCAAGCAGTGTTGCAAGTGTTTCTTCGATCAACGGAATCGGCTCCAAACGTTAACCGCGGGATTCTTGTTCACTCTCACTCCCAGGATTTGGAGCAAGAAGCGTTGACCTAAATCAATATCTCACGCATCACGCGTGTTTCTTCGACACCGGTCAGTCGCTGATCCAGTCCCTGAAATGGGAAAGTGAATCGACGATCATCGATACCCATCAAATGCAGGATCGTGGCATTCAGATCGCGAATGTGCACCGGATCCTTGACGATGTTGTAGCTGAATTCGTCGGTTTCGCCATGCACGCGCACCGCCGCGAACACCGCCGCCTGCCATCCAAATCGTAAAGCATTTGGGATGATGATCGCGTCCATACGTCTTTTTCAGTCAATTTCCCTTGGCAATAAATCGTTCTACCAAATTCACCGCCCCAAATCACCAACGTGTCATCCAGCATGCCGCGTTGTCGCAAGTCCGCCAACAAAGCGGCCGACGGTTGGTCGACATCGCGACATTGGTTGGGCAAGATCGCCAGGCAGATTGCCGTGCTGGTCCCAGCCGCGATGAAAGATCTGGGTGAACCGGACACCCCGCTCGGCCATCCGGCGGGACAGCAAACAACAATTGGCAAACGTGCCGGGCACGGTTACGTCGGGACCATACAGATCCAGAATGTATTGTGGTTCGTCGCTGATGTTGGTCAGTTCCGGCACGCTGGTCTGCATCTTGAACGCCATTTCGTATTGCGCGATCCGCGCGTTCGTCTCGGGATCGCCAATTCTTTCGGCGGTGATCTGATTCAGCCGACGCCAGCGAGTCAAGCATGCGGCGACGGACTTTCGCATCGACGCCGGCCGGATTGGAAAGATACAACACCGGGTCGCCGCTACTGCGCAGCGCGACGCCTTGATACTTGCTGGGCAGAAAGCCGCTGCCCCACAGCCGGTTGTACAACGCTTGGGCTTCTTTGCGTCCGGTCCAGGTCGCTGTCATCACCAAAAACGCGGGCAGGTTTTCACTTTCGGTTCCCAGGCCGTAGCTGAGCCAAGCACCCAAGCTGGCTTTGCCCGGCAGTTGATGTCCCGTACAGATATAAGTGATCGCGGGATCGTGATTGATCGCTTCGGTGTGCATCGATTTCACCAGCGCGATCTCGTCAACTTTGGCTGACATGTGCGGCAGCAGTTCGCTGACCATTGTTCCCGCGGATCCCTTGCGGACTGAACTTGTAGATGCTGGGCGCGATCGGAAAACGCTCTTGCCCGCTGGTCATGGTCGTCAGACGCTGACCCATGCGAATCGAATCGGGCAAGTCCTTGTCGAACATCTCGCCCATCGCCGGTTTGTAGTCCCACATGTCCATCTGGCTGGGAGCGCCCGACATAAACAGGTAGATGGCACGCTTGGCCTTCGGCGGATGATGCGGCAAATCGTTTCGACCGCCGGCACGCGCGGACGCCTGTTGCTCGATCGATGCCAAAGCAGCCGCGCCCAATCCGGCAGACGTATTGGCAAAGAAGGCTCGCCGCGTCAGGTTCTTTTGTTGATCGATATCCATGGTATCACTTTGTTACGACTTCATCCAAGTTCAACATGGCGTTGGCGACCACGGTCCAGGCCGCTAGTTCAACCGAACCATTCTCGTCGATCAGCTTCGTTGCTTCGCTGTTGTCGCCGTAGTGATCCGTCAAATCGTTGAGCAAAGCAACCAGTTCATCAGCTTCCACTTTCGTGGGTGCTCGCATCGTGACCGTTTCAAACAACCATTGAACTCTCTGCCCGGTTTCTTTCAACTCAGCGTTTTCCAGCGTGCGGCTGGCAAGATGTTTGGCGGCCTGAAAAAGCTGTGTTTCGTTTAGCAGCAACAGGGCCTGCAATGGTGTATTGGTACGCTCGCGACGCACCGTGCACGATTCCCTGCTGGGTGCGTCCAGCGTCGACATTTGTGGCGGCGCACTGGTCCGTTTCCAAAAAATATAAACACTCCGGCGATACGTCTTGTCACCCGTGTCCGCGATGAACCGGGCGGTATCGCTGCGCGTGTAGCCGACGGCTGCCCACAAACCATCCGGTTGCGGCGGTTTGACGGCCGGGCCGCCAAGTTGATCGTTCAAGAGTCCCGCAGAGCGCGAGTGCTTGATCGCGAATCACTTCGGCATCCAATCGATATCTCGGTCCGCGGGCAAGAAAGCGGTTTTCCGGATCAAGCTCCAGCATCGCGTCGGTCACCCGCGCGGAACGACGATAAGCGTCACTGGTGACGATCATCTTCACCAAACGTTTGACGTCCCAACCGCTTTCGCGGAATTCGACCGCAAGGGTGTCCAGCAGTTTCGGATGACTGGGCGGATCACCTTGGCTACCAAAATCTTCGCTCGTTCGCACCAAGCCGATTCCAAACAGCTGTTGCCAGATTCGATTCACGGCAACCCGCGCCGTCAACGGATGCTCGGGTGACGTCAACCACTGTGCCAATCCCAATCGATCCAGCGGCGCCGCGGTCGGCATCGGCGGCAGGAACGCGGGCGTCGCTCTGGGAACAATATCCCCCGGTTGGTCATACTGACCGCGTTTCAAAATACGAGCCTCGCGGGGTTTGTCCAATTCTTTCCAGACCAGCGTGGTCGGGATCTCCGATTCCGTTTTTGTCTTGGCGGCGACGAGTCCCTTTTCAAGATCGACCAGCGCCAAGTAGTCGGGATGCAAGCAGTAGACTTGGCGGTAGTAACTGCGGATCGATGCCCGATCGGCGTCGCTTGGTTTGCTATCGGTCAACAATTCGACCAGTCGCTTGGGAACATCCATCGCGGGGGCACGAAACGCGTACGACAACTCGGACGGTCCGGCATGGTTGATGACTTTGACGTACAGGTGGTTGTTGCCTTGTTTCAGATCCAAGTCGTATCGATGGCTGAGCGGTGAAATCTTTCGCGGCCCGCGGACGCTGCCGACTTGTTTGCCATTGAGGAAAATCATGTGGCCATCGTCCGTGCCGATCAGCAACGTTAGCTTTTGTGCTCGGGGCGACTGGATGCTTTGGTGCAGCACCGTCACGCTGGATTCGCCGGGAATGATCGGCAAGGGGTTCACTTCGACTTGCGGAAGGTCGGCGCGGTGGTGCCAACGATAGGGACGATCCGTGTGCGTGAAAACTTCGCTTGCTTTGAATTCTCGTTTCAGCGAGGCGTAGTCGCGTTCATAGGCAAAGACAGGTGTTTCCAGCGGGAAGGGGCCAACGGAGTGCAGCTCGCCCAATTCAATTTTCTGTTCCTCAGGGACGATCGGGCGGGTATCGCTGAGCGAGAGCCGAATGCGCCGGAACTGATGAGCCTTGAAAATCGATTCGTATTTCAGACGAACGCGGATTCGCATGCCGCTTTTTTTGCTTTCGGCGACAAGTGCCGGTAGGACAAACCAGGCGTTTCGCGGTCCCGTTTGTTGGTGTCCGCCCACCGCCCAGCCCTCGCGGTCGTTGCTTTTTTTCGTCGATTGCGTAAGCGACCGCAAATGGGCCGTCGGCTTGCTCGATGTCGGCAACCGCATAGCGAATCGGAATCGGATTCCAAGCGTCATCATCGGCAGAGTTGGATGTCTCGACCGTGAATTCGGTCAGAACCACGTTGCCGTTTTCGGAAAGTCCGACCCGCTCGTCCGGTGATCGGGTAACCGCTTCCAAATGAATCGATTGCCAGGCAGTTGCTGCGGGGAGCGTTGCGATGATGGTGGTCGTGTCCTTGTCGGCGGGTGGTCCCACGACTTCAATCAAACCGTCGTCGCCGATCTTCATGTCCACGCCGGCGGACGACGTGACCTCGGTCGGGATCAACGCAGCGATCTTCGGTTGGCGAGGATCGACCAGCGATTTCTCCCAAGCCCGTTGCGCGGCATCGACCGATTCGATCGGCCCTAGCATCTCTGTTCGCGACTTCAGCCAGCGCCGTTGCGTACTTCGCGCAGTCTTTTCGTTTGTTCGTCATTCGGTACCGAAATCACCGGCGCGTGGTCCTTGACGTTGCCGTCCATGGCACGACCATCCAAGCTGTTGAAGAACGCACTCAAAGCAGTAATAGTCACGGGATGAAAGTGGATCGAATTTGTGGTCGTGGCAGACGGCACAGCCCGCGGTCATGCCAAGAAACACGGTTCCAAACGCATCGGTGCGATCGATCACGTTGCGTGCAAAGACTTCGTCGTAGATCGATCCGCCTTCGTTGGTCGTCACATTCAGTCGATTGTAACCGCTGGCGACGATTTGGTCGCGCGTCGCATCGGGCAACAGATCGCCGGCAAGCTGGTAGGTCACGAATTTGTCAAAGGGCAAGTTGTCGTTAAAGGCCTTGATCACCCAGTCGCGAAAAGCCCACATTTCGCGATAGTTGTCCAAGTGCAAGCCGTGGGTGTCGGCGTAGCGAACGATGTCCAACCAGTACCGCGCCCATATGCTGGCCATAATGAGTGGACGCGAGCAAGCGATCGACCAGCCTTTCGTAGGCACCAGGATCTTGATCGGCCAGGAACTCATCCAACTGCTCGCGAGTCGGCGGCAATCCGGTCAGATCCAAGCACAGGCGTCTGAGCAACGTTCGCCGATCGGCCTGACCGTTCGCCGACAAACCAAGCAGCTCGATGCGCCGATCTACAAAGAAATCGATCGCTGAGACATCCTCGTTGGCGACATCGTATCGAACGGGTGGACTGAAAGCCCAATGTGTCTGGAACTGGCCGCCGGCAGCGACCCACTGTTTCAGAATCTGACGCTGCTTTGTCGTTAGATCTTTATGAAAGTCAGGCGGCGGCATGACCGCGTCAACATCATCGGTCTCCAACCGCACGACCAACTCACTCCCCTCGAGATCTCCCGGCTGGACGACACTTGATATTCCCTCGGCGGTGTCCAAACGTAGATCGGCTTGTCGCTGTCCTTCATCGGGGCCGTGACAGGCGAAGCAATGATCCGAAAGAATCGGCCGCACATCGCGCTGGAAATCAGGAACGTCCCCGCACAGCTTGGAGTGCGAAGAGGAAGGCAAACGCAGTAGCGAGCGGAATCCGAATCAACATTTCTCAAACAGTAAGAGGTCGTTATCCCAGAGCTTAGCATCGGGTGGAAAATGACTGATGGCTTTCCAGTGGCTGCGACTTCCAGCCGCAGCATACGGCTGGGGCTGGAAGCCCCCTTCACGAACGAGATGCCCGGCGATTGCTTACCTATTTTACTGTGAATCCCGTCGAGCGTTCACGAACGAGTGCGGGCAGGCGTCGACCGGCCCAGACGAGGGATTCGCCAACTTCTCAGTCCCCGCAACCACGCCGCGTGGCAAGCTCGAGGTTCGTTCGACAATCACGTGATGCGACCGATGTCGATTTTTTTTTTGCATCAGGGACCGTGATCGGGTCAAATGTCCAACATTAATGAACGCCGCCTGACCGACGTGTCGCACGCCGCCTGGCGACAAGTTTGTGCTTGCTCTTATCGAGGTAATTTTCATGCATGCCGTCATCTCACGAGTGTTGTGTTGTGTTGTTTTTGCAGCACTGATTCCATTGGCAGGATGTGGAAAGGACGACACACCGGAAGGCCCGGAGGTGGGCGCGGTGCAAAAGTATCTGGATGAGAATCCAGAGGCAGCGGCTCGCATCGACGAAGACGTTGAGCCGGACGACGAGTGAGTCACGGATAGATTCTTCATCGCATTCGTCTTGTTTCTTGTTCTATTTTACTCGGAAAGGTGCTCTTATGAATGATCGAAGAAAGGGCTTTACGTTGGTCGAGCTGCTGGTGGTGATCGCGATCATCGGCATTCTTGTCGGTTTGCTGTTGCCAGCGGTGCAGGCGGCGCGCGAGGCAGCTCGTCGGATGAGCTGCAGTAACAATTTCAAGCAAATTGGCTTGGGAATTCACAACTATCATTCGACGTACAAGCAGCTGCCGGTGGAACGTGGCGGAACCTATCGGTTCGGCAACAATACGCAGGCGCGCACGCCGGTTGCCCAAGGAGCACCTTATGGTGGGAACAACTATCACAATCTGAGTGCGCTGGTCGGGATCACTCCGTTTGTCGAGCAACAAGCACTTTGGGAGCAGATCAGTAATCCATTCGCCGTCCGAGAACCAGCTTCGGCACAAGGGCTGTTCTTCAGCGCCATGGGGCCGCAAGTGGCAATGAGTTTGGCTGAACATGGGCAGTTTCAATACGACCCTTGGCTGACCAACGTTCCGACGTTCCGCTGTCCAAGTGACCCGGGCGAGGGATTTCCTGCCCAGGGGCGAACCAACTATGGCGTCTGCATGGGAGATTCGATTCAGTTTCAAAACAACGGCGGTCGGAACCAGACTGGCGTGGTTGCCCAAACGAGATTCACTCGCATGCGCAGTACCTGTCGTGGCATGTTTGTGCCCAGAGAAGCCAAGAAATTCAGGGACGTGTTGGACGGCTTGGCTAACACAATCATGGGTGGAGAATTGAATACGGACCTTGGTGACAACGACATCACCACGCGGGTTGCTGAACAGGCAGGGATTTTGAACAACCCGAGTCTTTGTGGTGACCAGGTTGACCCGGAACGACCGCGGTTCTGGGCTCCCGGTACCGATTTTGCTAGCAACAACGTTGAGGTACAACGTGGATACAAGTGGGCCAACGGCATGTGTGTCAACACGGGGATCACGACGATCTTGCCGCCCAACCGCGAAATTTGCAGCGACGCCAACAACACGTTTACCAGGGGGATTTACGGTCCTAGCAGCCGACACCAAGGCGGTTGTCACATTTTGATGGGAGACGGAGCGGTGATCTTCATTACCGATTCCATCGAAGCGGGTAATAGCACGACCGGCAACATTACCTGGAACGGCACCGGTGCCCGTGCACCTGGCAAAGAAAGCCCTTACGGACTCTGGGGAGCCTTGGGAACTCGTGCCGCGAAAGAGAGAATTGACGAGCAACTCAACCAGTAAGCTCGTTCATTGGTCGCGAAAACTTGGTGTGCGTCTGTCGTTCGTTGCCACCAAGTGATCGCGGGAGCAAGGTGTGACGGGTACGGCAGGACGCCGTACCTACGTAGCGTGCCCCCCAACCGCCGCCCCCGGGAGTTTCGATGATCAGGCGATCGCCCGTCGAAACGTCGAGCGTCCTGCTTGGTGACAGTTCCGTGACTCGCGATTCGTGGACCCAGAGGTTCTTTCCCCGCTGGCCGGGTGCTCCGTTGTCTAAGCCGTACGGAGCCGTGGTGCGACGGCCTGTGATCAGCGAAACGGTTAACGGTCGCAGGAATTCCAGTTCGCGAATGATCCCGTCGCCGCCGCGGTGCTTTCCTGCACCGCCGCTGCCGCAACGCACCGCAAAACGATGCAAGCGAATCGGCAATCGTGACTCGAGCACCTCGGGGTCGGTGATCCGCGTGTTGGTCATGTGCGTGTGAACGGCGTCGGCACCGGGGCCATCGGCTGTAGCACCACTTCCTCCGCCAATCGTTTCGTAATAGCCGAACGTTTCGTCGCCAAGCAGCAGGTTGTTCATGGTGCCTTGCGATGCTGCCGCGACGCCGATGGCTCCCAGCAGCACGTCGACGATGCGCTGACTGGTTTCGACATTACCTGCCACCACAGCAGCGCACTTGCGTGGGTCATCGTGCGCAGGTGGGTTCAGTAAGCCGGTCGGTATCCTCAAGTCGATGTCGCGCAAGACACCATCACACAGCGGCAGATTCGAGTCGGACACGCGGCGCAGGACATACAGCACGGCTGCGGTCACGATCGCCGGCGTCGCATTGAACCCATGCGGATGGACCCCAGCGGTGCCGCGAAAGTCGATCACCAGGCGGCTGTCATCGCGGCTAATCGTGACTGCGATTTTGGTTCCATCATCCAGATTGTCACTGAATTTCAGTTCCGTCGATGCAAGGGTACCGATCCAACGACCAATGCTGTCGCCTGCAACGTCCAACAATCGGCCCATCAAGGCATCGATGGTACCAACGCAGTAGTGCCCCACGAGACGTTTCAAGCCGTGGATGCCTTCGACCCCGGCAGCTTGTTGTGCGGCGATGTCAGCAAGATTCTCTCCCGGCGTTCGTGACGGATGAGGGCCCGTGGTGAGCAGTTTGTGCAGGTCTGATTCAAACGAGACACCATCCTTGACCAGAGCAAAGTCGCGAATCACCACGCCCTCTTCGGCCAGGCAGGTCGCATCGGGGGGCATCGATCCGGGAGTGCGGCCACCGATTTCGGCATGATGGGCTCGTGAGGCGACAAAGAAATCAGGATGGGTTGCCGCTTCGTCGCAGAAAACCGGAGTGACGACGGTTACGTCCGGTAGATGTGATCCGCCGGAGTAGGGGTCGTTGCTCACAAAACAATCGCCGGGCGTCATCGTCGGATAGACCTCGATCAGCCGCCGCACGGTGTGCCCCATCGCTCCCAAGTGAACGGGGACGTGCGGCGCGTTGGCAACCAATGAGCCATCGCCGCGAAACACGGCGCAACTGTAATCACGACGCTCTTTGACATTCACGCTGACCGCGGTCCGTCCGCAGCACTTCACCCATCGCGTCGGCGATTCCCTGCAGCCGGCGAGCGACGACTTCCAACAGCACCGGATCGTGCGCAACGTCGCCAAACTCTCGTGCAGAAGACTCGTCATGCGACAGCCGAGTCGGGCGTCAGCTCGATCGTTCCGTCATCCAGCACGATCGCCTTCCAACCCGGCTCGACAACCAGCGTCGATTGATCGCTGACCACCATCGCCGGTGCCGCAATCGCATCGCCAACTCTCAGCGATGCACGGTCGATCAGTTGCGCGTCGATCCACTTCGACTGATGCCATAGCTGCGTTGGTCGTGGCGGCTCTGGATCGCCGATCTTGGCGGTATTCAGTTCGATGCGGCTCGACTGCAACGTCCCTTCGCAGCGGACCGCCACCCATTCGATGCCGTGTCGCCGACCGCGCGTATCCGAATGCCTTTTGGTGTGCAGCATGGAATCGCGAGGCAAGTGTGCTCAGTGGTTCAAGCGTCAGCGCCAGCGATGACCTCGGTGCCCAGGTAGCGAACGTCGCACTCAAAAGCCAGCTTCGGCTGCCGATCACCAAGTTGCTCGCTGGCCAGCTGCTCGACCGTTTCGCTGCTCAGCTCCTCGGCAAGTCGCTGAATTTCGTCTTCGCTGACGGTGTCGAAAGGACGATAGACACCGCGGGTAACGACGCGGCCAACACTGGCCAGACCCATGCCGACGGCGCTGAGAACGGAAGCGTTGGGGTGATCGAGGATGTGTTGGATGCCGAGCGCTGCTGCGACGCGACAAAGGTGTTGGCCAGCGGCTCCGCCGAATCCAACCAGCGACATCCCGCGTACGTCGGTACCCTTCGGCGGTGCTCACGCTGCGGACCGCTTCGGCCATGTGAGTGACCGCAATCTGTAGAAAACCTTCGGCCAGCGACTCGATCGATTCGCTGGTCCGCCCAAAACCCGGCAAGTCGTCGGCGATCTGCCTGAGTCGTGCGTGAGCTGCCTGCCGATCAAGTGGAAATGGAAAGCGGTCGACGGGAATCCGGCCCAGCAACAGATTCACGTCGCTGACCGTCAAGGGTCCGCCCCGCCCATAGCAGGCGGGGCCGGGCTGCGCTCCGGCGCTGTCCGGGCCGACCGTCAGCCGACCATCTTGGCAATCACAGATGGAACCGCCGCCAGCGGCAACCGTTTGAATGTCCATCATCGGCGTGAGCACTCGAATGCCGCTGACCCGGGACTCGTAGCGGCGACCTAGTCTGCCCTCGTATCGACTGACGTCCGTACTGGTGCCGCCCATGTCCAGGCCGATAGCGGCTGGGGAGTTGGCTGCCTGGGCAACGTGAGCGAGCGCGACGGCACCGCCAGCCGGTCCGGAGAGAATACTGTCGCGGCCACGAAACGATGCGGGCGAAACAAGGTTCCCGCCGCTGGTCATGAGTCGCAGATGACATCTCGACTTTCCACCGAATTGTTGCCACACGCGGGCCACGTAGCCGGCCAGGATTGGATTCAAGTAAGCGTCCAGCGTCGTCGTCTCGCGCGCGAAACCAATTTGATCAACGGCGCCACCTCGCTCGAGCGACTGATGTCGACGAATCCGACTTCACGAGCGATTCGTTCCAGTTCAAGCTCATGAACGTCGTTGAGGTAAGCGTGTAACAAACAGATCGCCAGTGACTCGATCCCACGGGAACGAAGTTGCTGTAATTGTTGACGCGCTCGGTTGTGGTCAAGTCGACGGAGCACGTTACCGCCGGCGTCCAGCCTTTCGTCGATCTCGATGACGTCACGCGACAACGGTTCAGGCTTGTGGATCGTTAGCTGGAACAATTCCGGTCGATCCTGTTCACCGATTTCCAGCACATCGGCAAAGCCGGCAGTGACGACCAGGCCGACGCGGGACCCGCTGCGAGTCAGCAGCGCGTTGGTTCCCCGGGTCGTTCCCATGCGCACGGTCAGTTCCGGCAGTGGTTCTGAAATGGGAACGCCCAACAGCATCCGCGTTGCCAACACCGGTGCTTCGATTCTCGCGTCCAATTGCACGTCGCATTCGGTGGCAAGGGACGGGTGGAATTTCTCGCTGACAGCTGCACGGTCGAAGTTGCCGCGTGAAAGCGATGCACGGTCCCCAAGGGGCTTGGCATGCCGTCGTCTCCCAGCAAGGAGACCGCCGCACCGTCAAAGAAACCGTCCGGGAGATCATGGCCGCGATGGCGATTCTCAGTTTGCCTGAGCCACGGCTGGCTCGGCCTGACATCGGATCACCCCCGTGCTGAGCAGTTTGATGGTTCTCGTGCCGTGTGTGTCGGTGATCACGCAATCGGTGAAGGTTCCGCCGACGTCGGCCCAGACTTGGATACTCATTTTGATTGCCGCAGCCAAGGACGGTGGCGAAGTGCGAGGCTCCCTTGGCTGTGTTTAGGCGTTAAACAACGCGAGGCATTCACTGACGTGTTGTTGGTCGATAAGCGCAACGACGATGTCGCCATGCTGAAGTTGATCGTCGGCCGTGGGGACACGGACAAATCCGTCTCGCTCAATCGCAGCAATCAAACAGCGCCCGGCAAGCGGCAGTTCGGCGAGCGTCGCCGTGGTGACGCGTGTTCCCTTGACAACCTCCATTTCATACAGGCCGATCGTACCGTTGGGGATTCGGCTTTGGCTGATAACGGCACCTTCATTCAGGAAGCCAAGAATTTGGCGGGCGATCACGTCCCGCTTGCTGACGGCCCTGTCGATGCCAAGCTTGCCCACCACGTTTGCGTAGTCAGGGCGACCGACCACTGCCATCACTCGCGAGGCCCCCAGTTCCCGTGCTTCGACTCCGGCCATGATGTTGTTTTCGTCACTTCCCGTGCAGGCGATGAAGTAGTCGACGGTGCCGCCTCCCTCGTCCTCCAGCACGCTGCGGCGATTCGCATTGGCATTGATCACCGTGACATTAGGCAACCGTTTCGCCATCACTTCGCATCGCTTGCGATTCTGATCCAAGAGCACGATGCGGTAGTCATCGGTATTGAGCAGGCGGGCCAGGTGGTACCCGGTTTCTCCAGCGCCGGCGATCATCACACGTTTGGACATCTTCTTGCGACCGGATTGGAAAAACGTGGCGCGACTTTGGTGATCGCTTCGGGCATGCCAACCAAACTGACGCGATCCCCGGTATGGATTTCGTCTTCGCCGCTGGCGATCCACATCCGGCCTTCGCGGGCGATCGAGCCGATCCGCACGCTCCGCGGTAATTTCAATTCACGCAGTTTCTTACCCGCTGCTTCGGCCTTGCTGTCGACGTCCAGTTCGTACGCTTCCAATTGTCCCCGAGCAAAATGCTCCAATGGAATAGCATCGGGGTCGCGAATCGACCTCGCCAAATCGAGTGCCGATAGCAATTCCAAGCTCAGCAGCGAATCGATGTTGAAATGACGCTCGTAATCAAACGTACTGAGATCGCCAAATGCGGGCGCATAAACCCTCGCGATCGCGCGGTGAGTGCCCAGGCCCTTGGCCATGCTGGCGGCAACGATGTTCACTTCGTCGTCACCGGTGACGGCCAAACAAATGTCGGCGCTCAGAGCATCGGCCTGAAAGAGAACAGTGCTTTGCGAGGCGCTGCCAACGATCGCACGGACGTCCAACTCGCTGTTAATTCGCCGCACGTTCTCGGGATCGACGTCGACGACGGTGACGCTGTGTCCCTTTCGGCACAGAATGTCCGCCACCCAGCGACCGACCGTTCCGGCCCCCAATGTAAGCACACGCATAACGAATCTTTGTTTGGCAATTCCCGTCTGCGGTGGCCCAATCCCCCGCTAATTACGTGGATGGTGTCCATTCACCGTCCATCGACGAACTTAACTGTTCAGACAGCTTAAATCAGCCAAGCGATGACGACGAGGATGCCGAAGATGATTCCCATGAATCCGGTGATCCACCTGGCCGTATGGGCGGAGTGCTTCAGGACCAGTGAGGTGTCTTCGTGACGGGTGGCACCGAATACCAACGAGATCGTGATGATCAAAGGGACGTAATAAAGCAGGTAGGTTGGCGAAATCGAAAGCATCAGGCGTCTCGGTGCGGGCTGTTGGAAGGCACAATCCGGAAATGGATTCCCGTCTGCTACTGGTCTGGCGGCGTCGCGTCTTTGTCGCCCTCGTCTTCATCGTCCCCCGATTCCCTGCGTTTACCGCTGATCGGGATGGCGAGCGGCCCTGCATAGGCGTCGTAGATCACCAGAATATTCAACAATCCAGCGATCATCGTGTACCACGTGCCCATTTCATACCCAGCTCCGTGAACTGCGAACCAACCCGACACCTCGTCGGTGCGGTCCTCGATCACCGGACGCTGAGGCGGCGCCATGAACCCTCCCCAAAGCGGTCGGTAACTCGGCAGCGTTTCACCCGTCATCGGATCGGTCTTGCGTCGCATCCGGTCACCTTGCACCAATGCCGGCAGTGCGGCGGCTCCCACACCCGCTTGCAGAAAGTAATGCCAGCGTTTGTCCCCAGGCTGCCAAGAGGCATAAACGACGTGACCGCCGCCAAGAGCAAATCCCAGCATCCAGGTCGACAAGATGCAAACCATGAACAAACTGCCCTTGGCATACCGGCGTTGATACATGTGGCCAGCACCGGGAACAAGCCATGCCAAGAACGCCGCGAGAGGTCGATTGCGCAGATCGACACGGATCCCGTCGACTTCGATCACGTTGGGGTCATGCGGCATAGAGATAGGTCATCGGTTGAAAGCAAACAAAATGGCGACACGTATTCTGAAGAAAACTTCCCGCTGCCGATAGATGAAGTCGTCGTGAACGTAGGCAGGAAACCGGCAAGGCTCGAAGCGATCGGAAAACGGTCACCAAAAACCGGTGATCCGGGCAGATTGTGCCAGAATCACTCGATTGGCCCAAACCAGTCTCACTTGACGTGATCGGGCGGGATCGTCTAAACGCCATCTATCGAGCGTATTGCTCACCGTTCGTTCCCGTTTGTCTTTGGCGATTGTGATGTCCCGAGTCTGTACTTTGATCGTTTTGGCCGCGTTTGCCTGCTGTCTTGGTTGCGGTAAAAGCGAACCAGTTGCCCAAGGCGTCCAACCCAGTCCAAAACAGCCAGCAACCGCCGAATCTACACCGGCGGAGATTGTTAGTCAGTTTCTGGATCGAGTCCGTCGTGGCGGCGAAGACTCCCGGGCAGGTCAATTACTGACAGAAACGGCCCAAGCAGAATTGGCCCGCATCGGTCGCAGTATTCAGCCCATCGGCTCACCCGATGCCAGCTTCCAGGTGACTCGCAGCGAGCAAGTGCCCGACGATGAAGGTGCAAGTCTCGTGCAAAGTATATGGTCGGAACCCAATCCCGACGGAACTCAGAGCAGCTACGAGGTTGTTTGGGCAGTGCAACGCGAACCAGTGGGTTGGCGAATCTCCGGCCTGGCAATGCGGATGAACGATGGCGACCAGCCAATGATCATCAATTTCGAGGACGGCGAATTGATGGCAAAAATCCTCGCCGACGAACCTCCGGGAAATACCTCGGGCAATCCGTCGCAGGCTGCGGCCCCGCGGCAAAGCCTGGAGAGATAGTTGATTGTCCGCCGTTACGAGGCGTTTTCACCGATAACGCCTCGCAAGTGACTCTTTTTGCCGCTTTCTTGGCGGCATTCATGCCATTGTGGCCCCCCATGTGTTCGTTTGAACATCATGCATGCGTGTTTCGCAATCCTTTGGCACCCAAGTCCGTTGGGGAAAAATAGACCAGAAAATAGTGGCTACGGCGGATTGACATGCGATCGCCCAGGGTTACTGTATCGTCGAAATTGCGTGAGCCGCAAAAACTTCGCAGCTTTCCTATTCTGCGTCTTTGCTATTACGCACGTGGCTTCGCGGACAGTCTGCGAGGCTCAAACCGAAGTTGATCGAGTTGTCGTTGGCAATGTTGCTAACACTCGGTGGCGCGGTTGGGGACTTTGGATGAGTCCTAGAAACCTGGATGTGCGAAATCGGATCGCACACACTCCGAAATCTTGGGAGAATTCGATGAATCGGACTGTGGTGAGCGGCATTGCCGCATTCGCACTGTTGATTGGTGCGAGCCTGATGTTGACTGAAACGACTGCGGAAGCAGCACGGTGTGGTGGGGGCGGCTTGATCGCCAAGATTAAGGCAAAGCGAGCCGCTAAGTGCTGTGCTCCTGAGCCAGTCTGTTGCCAACCCGCACCGACCTGTGGTGGTCAACGCGTTGGTTTGCTGGCGAAGCTGAAGGCAAAACGAGCTGCAAAGAAGTGCTGTGCTCCGGAACCAACTTGTTGTCCAGCACCTTGCTGCCCAGAGCCAGCACCTTGCTGTCCGGAACCAGCACCTTGCTGTCCGGAACCAGCGCCTTGCTGTCCGGAACCAGCGCCTTGCTGTCCGGAACCAGCACCTTGCTGTGCACCGGAACCAGCACCATGCTGTGGCGGCGTAGTTGCTGCTCCGGCACCATGCTGTGGTGGCGGAGAAGTTGTTCAAGGTGCCGTCGTAGCGGGTGGTGATCAAGGCTTCGATCTTGCTCCTGGCGAAACCTTGGTTCCTGGCAGTGTGCAGACGGTCGGCGGTGGCGAAGCTGCTGCGGCAAGCAGCAGCGATGCAGAAATGCCCGCGCCGGCTGCCGAAGCTCCTCCAGCTCCGACGCCCGATGCCAAAACGGACATCTAATCATTGATCACGGTTTAGAAATCGTGAGCTTGAATCGCAGCCCCGTCGACCATGGTCGACGGGGCTTTTTTTGATCTGTCTCGCTACTAGCCCGACAGATCGTTCGCGAGCAGTTCGGTGACATCGTTGCGCAAGCGGCTGATGTCATTGAAGTCTTCGACGTCGTCCGGCTTAACGAATAGCCTTCGCTGGTGATCTGTTTCGCGCACCAAGAACCATCGTGACGTCGTGACTGCTGCTTGGCCGCTGCCTTGAGTGATCAGTCGCGGATGGAGTTCTTGGTCTTGGTCAATCCAACTTTCCGGATTCACCGCGGTCAGCGAGGCATCCGCCAGTTGTTCGATCAGATCTGGCAGGATGTCGGAACTGGTCATTCTGGGCCACCGCATGGGGCCGTCGCAGCCGACAATCAGCGGCAGTCGCGTGTGACAGCTCCGCAGTGGGCCCACGCGATGACCAATCCAGCCGTTCTGGCCGAGGCCAAAACCACTGGTGCCAGCCACGATGACGACGGTGTTGCCGATATCGAGCGACTGCAACATCACCGCGATCAGATCGTCAATCAGCTGAATCTGGCAACCATACGTCATCATCCACGACGTTACCAAATCAGGATGGCTCGCGTCGTCAATCGCAATCTTCGGCACAACGATTTGCTCAAAGACAGAAGGGATTGACTCTGATTGTTCTGGCCCGGGAGGTTCAGGGCCCTGCGTGGTTGGCTGGTCGGAGAATCGATCGACGACCAATCCGCGGGGTGCGTCCCAACGCTGTGTCAAGAAGCGACTGTGCAACCACAACAGACTCCAAGGATCGGATTGACTCCCACGGTCGATCGCCGTGGCGACCAGTTGGCCAAACGCGGTTAGGGCTATCTCCTCGGCGGGATGTTCGACCGGTGTCAGCAGCGAATTGACCAAAGAAGTCCTGTCAAAGATCCGATCAGCGCCGAGTTCGATCACGCGGGAGTCGTCGGAGATGATTTCCATGCGTCCACGCTCACGCCACGTCCCAAAGCGACTTCCCTCTCCGCAGGAAAACCAGCTTTGGATGATCCTCAGTGGGTCGTCGCTTCGAGCGATGCATTGATCCCATACGCACCCAACACTTGCGACGGTATCGAGCGTTGGCGTTGCATTCCAAGAAGACCCATAGCAGCCAAGCGCGCTGGTCGCCAATCCTTCCAGCGTTACGACGATCAATCTGCGTTCGCTCACTAGATTTGATTTTGGTCCTGATGCAAGAAATTCCGGTAGCAGCGAGAGCTGGCAAGATTGACACAACCGCTACAGGCGACCCGGCCAAACACGTCCCCCGGCAATCGAAATGCGGGTGATGGGAGCCATAGTCTAGCGGCGACGTAACCTTCAGTGCATCAGCCTTCGATGCTAATTCCACGTCCAGAGTTGTTCATCTAGATCAATCGCTATGACACCCGCACCTCAGCTCCCCGGTTACGAATCTCTGCCCGCAGCCGTGGTCGTGCCGCCGCCTGCAACACGCTCGGACGCGAAGCCAGCCAGTGCCCCGAATCACCAGCGAGCTGCTGTGCCGCCGCTGCCTGCATTGGATCGCACGCAGGTTTGGGGGGTGCCCTTTGATCAGGTGGCCTTGAATCAAGCGGTGGACCGCATTGATCTGCTGATTCGGCGGCGGCGGCCAAGTTACGTGATCACGGCAAACTTGAACTACGTGATGTTGCACAACCAATGCGACGACGTAAGGGCAATCACTGAAAACGCTGACTTGATCTTGGCCGATGGCCAGCCAATCGTGTGGCGCAGCCAGATCGGCAAGTCAAAGCTGCCGGAACGGGTCACCGGCAGCGAACTGATTTATCACCTTGCCAGGCGCGCGAGCCGCCAGGGATGGAAGATCTATTTCTTGGGCGGAGAGCCCGGCGTGGCCGCCGTTTGTGCGGAACGACTTCAACAGTTGTATCCGGGACTGAAAGTGGCCGGCGTGGAATCGCCACCGTTTCGCGAGTTGAGTCCCGAAGAGCAACTGGCACAGGATCAGCGGATTCAAGAGGCCGGCACGGACCTGCTGCTGGTTGCTTTTGGCCAACCCAAGGGTGAGCGTTGGATCTACGAGAACTACCAGCGACTGAGTGTGCCGGTCAGCATTCAACTCGGCGCGTCGTTTGATTTCATCGCCGGCACCGCGACACGGGCTCCCAAAATCTGGCAACAGCTGGGCGCCGAGTGGGTGTACCGCATGCTGTCCGACCCACACCGACTGGTTCCTCGTTACGCGTCCAACGGCTGGTTCCTGGCCGGGGCGCTGATCAGCGACTGGAAACGTAAGGTCAGCAGTTGGGGAATGGGATTGGACTGACCGATGCGGAGGCAGCGTGACGGCTGGGCACGAGCCGATCGCTGATCTACGTGCTGGCCGGAGTTGGCTTCTTCTTCTTTGGTTTGAAGATTTCCGTCGCGGTGCCAAAGTGAACTTCGCCCGCGTTCATCAACGTTTCACTGAGCGTGGGGTGAGGATGGACGCTTTCGGTGATGTCATGCACTTCGCAGCCCATTTCGATGGCCAAGACTGCCTCGGCGATCAACTCCCCTGCTCCACTGCCGACGATTCCGCAACCGACGACCCGATTGGTTTCCGGATCGACCAGCCATTTGGTCAGCCCGTCGGTGATGCCAAGTGCTTGCGCTCGACCACTGGCTGCCCAAGGATAGACCTCGACATTCACATTGCGGCCCTCGCGTTTGGCTTCTTCCTCCGTGAGGCCAGCCCAAGCGATCTCCGGGTCGGTAAAGACGACCGCCGGAATGGCAGCTTTGTCAAAGGCCGACGGTTTGCCTGCGATCACCTCGGCCGCCACACGTCCCTCGTGAGTCGCTTTATGAGCCAGCATCGGATCGCCGGCAACATCGCCGATTGCGAAGATGTGTGAATCGGAAGTGCGTTGTTGGGCATCCACGACAACAAACCCACGTTCGTTGATGTCGACCTTCGTGTTCTCAAGCCCCAGCCCTTTGGTGACGGGGCGACGGCCGATGCTAACCAAAACACGATCATATTGCTCGTTCCCAAACTCTCCCGGGCCCTCGAAGGTCACGGCGATCTTTTCGCCGACCTGGGTCAGCGATCCGACTTTGGTGTTCACCAGCACGCGGCCATCGCAGATTTTCTTCATCCGTTTGGCCAGCGGTTTGACCAAATCAGGGTCGGCCCCGGGCAGCAGATTTGGGGCCATTTCCACGACCGTCACCTCGGAACCGAGCTGCGCGTAGACGCTGCCCATTTCCAAGCCAATGTAGCCGCCTCCGATGACCAGTAGTTTTTTGGGAATGTCGACCAGGTTCAGAGCCCCCGTGCTGTCCATCACCCGGTCGCCGCCAATGTCGAACACGGGCGGCATCGCCGGGACACTGCCGGTGGCAAGCACGCAATGATCGAACGTAAGCTGACCATCCTCGGGGATCGACTCGTGGTCGCCGTCCAGTTTCAACGTTGTTGAATTGATGAAGAACCCACGAGCCTGGATGACTTTGACTTTGCGACGTTTGGCCAATCCAGCCAGTCCGGTTGTCAAGTTCGAGATCACCTTGTCCTTGCGCGCCGGACTTTGTCGATATCGATTTTCGGATGATCGTCGTACGCGACGCCCCATTCGCTGCGGAGTTCGTCGACTTCGTGAATCACTTTGGCGACGTGCAATAGAGCTTTGCTGGGGATGCAACCGCGCAACAAACAGGTGCCACCCAGGCGGGGCTCTGCTTCGACGATCGTGACATCCAAGCCCTCGTCAGCCGCCAGAAATGCGGCTGCGTATCCACCAGGTCCACCACCAAGAACAACAACAGGACAATGCATCAGAGGTTCGACCTCATGCTCGGGAAAAGACGTTGACAGGAAGCAAAATTCTAAATCACGTCGATCGCTCAGACGGCAATCGCACGAGACCACAACCAACAGGAATCATCCTCATGTGGGCAGCAAAACCGCCCAGCATCAGGAGGCCTTTGTAACGATCTTAGCGCGACAGGAATTCGACGACCGAGTTCGCATCCACTGGCAAACTGATGTCGGACTTACCGGGCAAACCGAGCATCGTCGCTTTCAGGTTCTCGCTATCAAAGGAGACCCAGTCGAGTGCATCCGGTGGCGAGTTAGCGATCACACCTCGATACAAATTCTTCAAGTTCTCACGCCCGCGAACTTCGACAATGTCGCCCGGGCGAAGGATGTAGCTGGGCTTGGTGACTTTGGTGCCGTTGACGCGGAAATGCCCGTGTGCGACACCTTGTCGTGCTTGGGGACGAGTTTTGCTGAAACCAACCCGGCGAATCACGTTGTCCAAACGACGCTCACACATCAACAACAACAGCTCGCCCGTGTTGCCTTTCTTGTGGGCCACCGCATCGAAGTAACGGCGCAGTTGTCGTTCGCCCAAGCCGTAATAGTGCTTGATCTTTTGCTTTTCCTGCAACGCGGAGCCGTAGTTACTTGGCCGCCGCCCGCGAATATGCATCCCCGGCGGTGTGTTGCGGCGATCAAGTGCCCGAGTTGCACCCGCGGTTTCGTAAATCAACGTCCCGAGGCGACGGTTGACGCGTGCTTTTGGACCAGTGTATCGAGCCATCGAGCGAGCCTTTCTGCGCAGATGCGCTGTTGGAGTTGGTGGCGATGGTGAGCTTTCTCACTCGCCGGGCGTGATCCGACGACGCCGATTGGATCGACCAATCGACGCTGACCAACCTGAACATTTCAGGCGGGGCTGGTCACGCTATGATTTCGTGGGAACCCAAGAGTGTCGTAGTTCAGCTCGATTTTGGCAAGAGGAAGCAAACCTAAGGTGCCCCGCTTGCCCACCACAGGCCTAGGAACGTCGTCGGCTAGCGAATCAAATAGTCGGCTTGGTCAAGTCAATCGCCAGAATGGACCAGCCAGGAAATGCGCAGCGAGGAACGACACAGCGAGAAAGATTGGCACTGCATGGCTGCCGCTCGAGTCCTCGGGGAATTTGCCTCGAGCCTCGATTCGGGGCTCACGGACGACGAGGCGAAGGCGAGACTCGCCCGATACGGGCCCAATGAACTCGTTGCAACCGGCGGCCGTAGAGCGTGGCAGATTCTCTGGGAGCAACTCAGCGAGGCGATGGTTGTCTTGCTGATCGTCGCGGCGGGCGTCTCGGCGCTGCTGCATGAGTACACCGATGCCGTCGTCATCTTGGCGATTGTCGTGCTCAACGCGGCCCTCGGGTTTATCCAAGACTACCGGGCCGAAAAAGCACTCGCCGCACTCAAGAAACTCTCCGTTCCGATCGTGCGTGTCCGACGTGGCAACACCGTCCACGAGATTTCGGCCAAGGACCTGGTGCCCGGCGACATCGTCTTGTTGGAAGTCGGCCAATTTGTCCCGGCTGACGGACGGCTCTTGGAAAGCGCCAACCTGAGAATTCAAGAAGCCGCGCTGACCGGAGAATCCGGGGCGGTCGAAAAACAGATCGAGGCTTTGCCGGATGCAGATGCGCCGCTTGGTGACCGCACCAATATGGCTTACATGGGAACGGTCGTCGCCTACGGACACGCCCACGCGATGATCACCGCCACGGGGATGGACACTCAGCTGGGTCACATCGCGCAGTTCGCTGCGAAGCGTTCAGTCGCAGCCCACACCGCTGCAGCGACGGCTCGCCCAACTTGGTCGCTCGCTGGCATTGGTTGCGCTCGGAATCGTCGCCTTGGTCGTGTTGATGGGGTTGCTTCGTGGTGAGGATCCCAAGTTGATGATGATGACGGCGCTCAGCTTGGCGGTCGCCGTTGTTCCCGAAGGCTTGCCGGCAGTGGCGACGGTGGCGCTGGCACTCGGAGCGCGCCGCATGTTCCATCGACGGGCGCTGATCCGCAAACTGCCCGCCGTGGAAACACTCGGTTCGGTCACGGTGATCTGCTCCGACAAGACCGGTACGTTGACCGAAAACCGCATGACGGTGACAGTCCTTGAGGTCCCGGGGGATCGACTGGAACTAACGAAAGAGCCGGCCGATCTCTCCAGGTCTTCGTATTCGTTGTTGATGGCGGGATCCAGCCTGTGCAACGATGCGGAACTCGAGATCAATGCCGATGATCCGGAAGTGCATGCGGTGGGCGAACCGACTGAAGTCGCGCTGGTGGTGGCGGCAGCGCAACAAGGTTTTAGCAAGGACCGACTGACGGCGATTTTCCCTCGTGTGGCCGAAGTCCCGTTCGATTCCGATCGCAAGCGAATGACGACGGTTCATCGACGCGAGACTAGCTCGGCAGGAGACGTAGGTCCTGGCGAGGCTTCGTTGCAGGGAGTTGTCGATGCCGCTGGCGATCAAGTTGCTTTTACCAAAGGCGCTGTCGACAGCCTCCTGGATGTTTGTCCGTACGTTTGGCACGAAGACGAATCGCAGCCACTGGACCAGCGGTGGCGTCGCGAAATCCTCGGCGTCAACGAAGAACTCGCAGCTGCTGGAATGCGGGTCTTGGGAGTTGCCTTTCGGCCGTTGGACGATTCAGAACCGATCGACTCTGAGCCGCAGCAGGTTGAGGCCAAACTGATTTACATCGGCATGCTGGCGATGATTGACCCGCCCCGCGAGGAAGTGCGGGAGGCGGTCAAGCGATGCCGTTCCGCGGGGATCAGGCCGGTTATGATCACGGGAGATCACCCGCTGACGGCCAAACATATCGCAGCCCATTTGGGAATTGGCACCGACGGCCGGGTCGTGACCGGCCGAGAACTTGATCGGATGACCGCAGCGGAACTGCGAACAGTCGCCGAATCGATCTCGACATACGCGCGTGTCACGCCCAAGCACAAGCTGCAGTTGGTTCAGGCGCTGCAAGCCGATGACCACGTCGTCGCGATGACGGGCGATGGCGTTAATGACGCGCCGGCGCTGAAGCAATCGCATATTGGCATCGCGATGGGCATCACCGGCACGGATGTCTCCAAAGAAGCGTCGCAAATGGTGCTGCTGGACGATAACTTCGCCACGATTGTCGGCGCGGTCGAAGAAGGCCGCATCGTCTACGACAACATCCGCAAGTTTGTCAGATACACCATGACCAGCAATGCGGGCGAGGTTTGGGTGATGGTGCTTGGGACCGATGCTGGGCATGCCCTTGCCGTTGTTGCCGCTGCAGATTTTATGGGTCAATTTGGTCACGGACGGATTGCCGGGGTTGGCCTTGGCGGTGGAGAAAGCCGAACGTGACACGATGAACCGGCCTCCGCATCCGTCCAGTGAACAGATCCTGGGTCGCGGCATGGCGTGGGATATCGCTTGGATCGGTTTGCTGATGGGCGTCGTTTCGCTCTCGATGGGCTATTGGTACTGGAGCGACGGATCGGCCGATCAAGCCCATTGGCGGACGATCATCTTCACCGTCTTGACGCTGGCTCAGATGGGCAACGCGATGGCAATTCGCTCGTCGCGGGATTCGCTGTTTCAAACCGGCGTCTTTTCCAACAAGCTGATGATCGCGTCGGTCGGCCTGACGTTCGTCTTGCAGGCGGCTGTGATTTATTGGCCGCCGCTGCAAGGGATCTTCAAGACCACGGCGCTGTCCGCGACGGAGTTGGTGATCTGCATCGCGCTCGGTATCCGTCGTGTTTTGGGCTGTGGAAGCAAGCAAGTGGTTGAAGCGACGCAAGCAGTTGTAGGCCAGGACCTGGCGAGCGTCCGGCTTACCTGTGCAGGCATTACCGCCGATGGACCACGAAGTGGTTGTTCGAGTCGAAAGCAACTGCCTCCCTAAGCCAGACACGCTCCCTGTACTGGCAGATCCGACCGCAGCTTCTAAACCAATTTCCCATCGACCAACTCGCGGCGCTGTTCCATCGCGCCCGAGAGCGACTCGCTGTGAGTCACCGTGATCAAAATCGCGCCAGAATCCTTTTGTAAACGCAGCAACAACTCCGTGACTGCTTCTGCCGTTCGCCGATCCAGGTTGCCCGTCGGCTCATCCGCCAAGATCAGTGCCGGTTCCATCAACAAGGATCGGGCAATGGCAACCCGCTCGCGCTCTCCGCCGGATAGCTCACCCGGCAGATGACCAATCCGATCGGCCAGTCCAACCGCTTGCAGCAAATCTGTGGCCCGAGTTAACTCGTCGGACGTCGGTCTGCCATTGGCAAGCGTGGGGACCAGCACGTTTTCCACCACCGTGAGTTGCGGCAGCAGATGATGATCTTGAAAGATAAAACCGATTTGCCGATTGCGAAACGCGGCCAGCCGGGTTTCATCCAGCGAGAACGGATCGGTATCGTCAATCAAGACCGTTCCGCGATCGGGATGGTCCAACGTCCCCAGAATCTGCAGCAACGTGCTCTTGCCGCTCCCGCTGGGGCCCACGATGGCCAGCGATTGGCCACCGGCAAGCTGCAAAGAGACATCGGTAAGCACTGCTAACGGATCGCCCACGGTGGGAAACGCTTTCGCGACATGTTGCACGTTCAGCTTGGCCATGGCCAAATCTTATCATTTGTGACCGTCACTGCGCTAGGGGCATATTCGTCGTTTCCGGGCCTTCACCGATGTTCCCGACAGCTTCCAGCGTCAGGTCGTCGCCCCAGGCCGTGCCGTCGCCGATCAATAGAAAACCGAGTGCGATGTGGGTGGCGTTTTCCGGCACATCCAGCACGACCGCATGCTCCGTCCAATCGGTTGTGCCTTCCACGGCACGGTTACTCATGTTGTCAAATCCCAGCAGAGCCCGCTCCGGACCGTCGATTCGCATCCAGAGCCCGGTCTTTTCGGCATCCAATGTCTTCAGAAATCCGCTGTAACGAACGCGTTTGCCGCGAAATTCCTCAGCGGAAAACGACTGCGCGAACGTGCCAAAGCTGCCCTGGTCCGTCACGCGTCGAATCCGACCACTGGCATTGCCAGAGTGCATCGTTGTCGCATCGCGAGCCTGTTCGTATCCGCGACCGCCGCCACCCCACGCTTTGACCACCTGGTGTTCGTTATCTGATTCCTGTTCGAAGTCCAGATTGGCGTAATCACGGGGGCTCGCAAAACTCTCCCGCTCCATGCCGGTCGTCTTCGGTCCGCTACCGATATCGCCAACGACTTCGATATTGAAATCATCGGCCCACAAGTCACCCTGGCCGGTCAGCAGAAAACCGAAACAGATCTTTGTCGAGTCCGGTGGCACGTCCAAAACGATGCGATGCCTGGTCCAGTCCGTTTTGCCTTTGACCGGTCGGTCCAGCATGTTGTCAAAACCGACCACCTGCTTTGCTGCATCGATTCGCATCCAAAGGCCACCATGGCCCTGGAGATCGCTTCGTAAGAATCCGCTCAATTGAACCCGCTTGCCGCGAAGCCGCTGTGCATCGATGCATTGCGTGTAAGTGCCGAATCCGGAATCGGTCTTGCCTTCGATTCTGCCACACTGCGTCCCCGCATGCGGATTCTGGCCGTCAAGCTTTAACTCATAACCATCGCCGCCGCCGCCCCAATGCTTGGCATATTCTCCCTGGTCGGCCTTCTGCTCAAAGTCCATGTTCTTGCCGAAACTCAAGTCGTCCACATTGGCAGCATTGTCATCTGCAGGATCTGGTTCGGCCGCGGCGCTGACGAGTTGCCAGGGCACCGTGCCCAACAATCCAATCAGTGCAATGCCTGTCGCAAAAACGAAGACCTTGCGCGTCGAATCTGCTTGATAGTCTTTCATCGCAATCAGCCTGTGCTTGAGTGAACGGGAAGAATCAAAAACGGAGATACAGCCCAAACAACGTGTGGACTGCAGACGATGCGAACCGATTTGGGCAATTCGCAGTAAGCTGTCGGCGTACTGGGAAACGGAATTCACCGAATGTTCGATCGGCTTGGCGTCACACGCCATTTCACCGCTGAGTCGCCAGCGGTGGCAGGCCAGCCAGAGCAGCGGATGAAAGTAATAGAAGACTAGCAAGATCGCCAGTGCACTCTGCAGGGAGGCTCGCCACAGCACGTCCAGCCATTGCTTCGCCAAGGATTCAAGCTGTAGGTTCATTTCGATTTGCCTCGCGACGTCGATTTTCGATTCTTCGCTTCCAGATCTTGGACGATCTTTTTCAGTTCTTGGAGTTCTTCCTGGCTTAGTTCCGAAGCCTCCGACATGTAGGCCATGAACGGTGCCAATGACCCACCTAAAACTTGTTGAACAAAATCACCGACCATGTCTGGCGTCGGACGCCTAGGAAAGCTCACACAGTGCCAAGGTTGCCAAGCCATAAAACGTGTACTCGACATCAGCCGTCTGATCGAGCGCAAAACCCACGAATCCGCCTGCCGGAGACTGCATCGACAACGCGTACTTGCGAACGGCATCGACAGCCACACGATCGGTTGCCTGCAGATCAACCAGTGTGATCAGTCCGGTACAACTGCTAAGCAAGTCGGCGAACGGAATCCGCGTGTTCGCCGCCAGCCCGCCTTCGTCCGATTGCATTTCAGCGATAAAGTCGATCGTCGTTTGCTGTGACTCTGGATGCAATTGCCCAAGTGTTTTCAGGGTCCCGATGGCGGCCGCCGTGGGGTTCACGCCCGCTCGTTTGGCGGCGCGGATTTCAAGGAAACCGCCGTCGACGTGAGCTTGTGAGTGGACGAATCGGATCACGCCTTCCGGGTCCGGCACGTCAATCTCGATCAGTTCGTGGCAGAGGACCGACAAAAAGGTTTGATAGGTGCTGCCCGCGCGGCCTTCGGGGGTCTTGGCAAAGCCTCCATCGTCGGTCCGCAATGACGCCAGCAGATCAGCAACATTGGTTCGCCACGCATTATCGTCGTCAGCGATGACCACAGCGCCGACGGACAGTTCGCAGATCGCGGCGGCGAAGATCAGCGAGATCAAATCGATGATCGATTCATGGCGGGTCAGTCGATCGCGGAGAAACTGGGCAGCCCGGTTGCCCACCGTCTCGTCCAGCGCTCCCAGAATCAGCAGTCCCCGCAACGCGAAGGCCGTGTAATACGGATCACTCTCGCCCTCACGTCCGGCAAAGCCTCCGTCGGGCCGCTGCTGGGCGAGCAGCCACGCCGCGTGGTGCTGCCGCGTCGCCGCCTCAAAACTTGCAGCTCCGATCGCCAGCCGCAACGTCAGATCCTGTAAGTACGATGCGTCACCGCCGGATCTGTTACTCGCATGGTCGCTCACGCGGATCCTTGCGGATTGAAGTATTGGGGTTCGTTGCCTTCTTTCCACTTGATGTTGCAGCCCAACGATGCGCGTTGCTCTTGGCTTGGCTGTTGGCCGGCAAGCACCGCATCGATCGCCGCCCGCAGATCTTCGCCAGTGACCGGGATACCCGAGTCTGGTCGGCTGGAATCAAGCTGTCCGCGATACCCTAGTTTCATGTCAGCGTCGAACAGGAAGAAATCTGGAGTGCATGCCGCCGCATAGGCTTTGGCAACACTTTGATCCTCGTCGTACAAGTAAGCAAAGTTGTATCCGCGGTCCGCCTTTTCCTTGGCCATCGCTTCGGGGGAATCGTCCGGATACTTTTCGGCGTCGTTGCTGCTAATCCCCACCACGGCAACTTCCTTGGGCATGTAGTCGTCTGCTAACGCTTTTAGTTGCGCCGCCACATGTTTGACGTAGGGGCAGTGATTGCACATGAAAATCACCAGCAATGCTTTGTGCCCGGCAAAGTCACTGAGCGAGACGGTATCGCCTTCGGTGTCGGGCAACGAAAAAGCGGGTGCTTGCGTGCCCAGCGGCAACATCGTGCTTGCAGTGCGAACCATAAAAAATCCCTATCGGATGATTGGAGGCAGGAAACAGATCCAGATCCCTGGAACCGTCGAACAGGAAGGCTGACAACGCTTGGGGCAAGCGCCGACTTGGCAATTGCCGCAGGGGTTATTTGAGTTGATTGAGCAACCGCCCAGGGCTACCCATCGCGTGGTAACCGCCGTCGACATGAAGAATTTCGCCGGTGATGCCCTCGCTGTCGGGCCCCAGCAAAAAAGCGCCGGTGCGGCCCACTTCCTCGTGGCTGATGTTCCGTCCCAGCGGTGCCATGTGCTCGTACAGCGTCAGCATATCATCCACGCCTGCCGCTCGGCCCGCCAGGGTGCGGATGGGGCCTGCGGAGAGCGCGTTGACGCGCACGCCCAGCGGCCCGAGGTCGAATGCGGCGTACCGCATGGCGGCGTCCAAGGCAGCTTTGCAGACCCCCATCACGTTGTACCCGGGGACGCATTTTTCGCCCCCAAAATAGGTCATCGTGGCGATCGCACCGCCAGGATTCATCAGCGGTTTGGCGGCCGCACAGCAAGCCAATAAGGTGTACACGCTAACATCCATGGCCAATTTGAAGCCCTCGCGAGAGGTGTCGATCGTGTCGCGACCCAGGTCGGCTCGATCGGCAAAAGCGATGGAATGCAGCAAAAAGTCGATTTTTCCGAACGTTTCGGCGGTGTGTTCGAAAACACTGCGGATGTCGTCATCCTTCTGCGCGTCCATGGGTACGAGGAACTTTGCGTTTTCGTACTTGTCGGTCAGCTGGGCGACACGTCGGCGATTTCGCTGCCGTTCGTCGTCTTCCCGATCGGGCAGGTGGGTGAAACCGCACTCGCCCCCGGCGTCCATGATCTGCTTGGCAATCGCCCAGGCGATCGAGTGATCGTTGGCAACACCAAGAATGAGTCCTTTTTTACCTTTGAATTGCATCTCGAACTTTCCTGCAAGGATCTCGAATTTATCCACCGCGCTGGGGATGGACGCGCCAAGATACCGACCAGAGCCCGCTTTCGTCTATTTCCCTACCGAGCTAATCAATTCACTTGCACGACAATTCGCATCAGCGCCGGTCGGGCGAATCATCCGGGTGAGAGGCACAACACGTTCATGACATCGAGTGAGAAGCCCATGATTGGCAAAACGGATATCAGCGATATGCGACTGGCGATGGAAATTGTCCAGACGATCCAGGCCGACTTTTCTCGAGATGGCTTGCTACAAAAGGTGCTTCCCGACCTGCTCTCGGTGATCGGTGGCGATGCCGGAGGGCTGATCGGCCAGCGAGCGGGTGGCTGGAATCGAGAATTGTGGGTTGGGGATGAAGCCGCGTTGCCCGAAAGCCTCATTAGTGAGGCACTTGATCAGGATAACGCCACCATTGACCGAGGTTGGTGTGTCACTCCGATTCGTGATCTCAGCACAACCGACGGCATGGCGCTGCCCGCGACCACACCATCCGCATTGGTGATTCGGCTCACACAGGCCGAACAGGCGGCGATCCAGCAATCGCAAACGCGGGGCGAGCGAATCAAGCGTTTTGCCTTCTTGCTGGCAGCCGCTCTGCAGCGAATTGAAACGCGTGACCGCCATACCCGTCGGATCGAGCAACTCTCAGCGGTGTTGAAGGCGGCTGCCGAGTGGGTGCGACTGGATGATGACAACGCTTTGCTGCTGAAGATTGCCGATACAGCAACGCAATTGCTGAGCTGCGAGCGGGTCAGCATCTTCTTGTGGGATCGACGCCGCAGCAAATTGATTGGCAGGCCGGCCCTGGGGGTCGAAGGCAAACCACTGGAGGTCGATGATGACGCCGGCGTTGTCGGCGAAGTTCTGCGAACGGCTGAAGCGAAAATCTGGAATGCCAACAGTGACGACGAAGGTCGCGTCAATCGCAGTGTGGATCGAACGCTGGAATTCGAAACAACATCGCTGGTTGCCGTTCCGATGCATGGAAATCGCCAAGAGTTGATCGGCGTCTTCGAGGCAATCAATCACCACAGTGGCGCATTCGATGCGTTTGACGCAGCCTTGCTGGCGGACCTGGCAACGCACGCCGCAGTTGCAATCGAGGCTTTGCGGACTCGCAAGTCACTGACAGCGTCTCGTGATCGATTGGTCGATGACGCCGCATCGGCGACCAAGCTGATTGGGGATCACCCGGCGGTCCGAGCCGTACGTGAAAGTGCCGATAAAGTCGCCAAGACAGATTTGACCGTCTTGGTGTTGGGCCAAAATGGAACCGGCAAAGAAGTGCTCGCGCGGCATCTGCACTACGAGAGCGATCGACGAAACGGACCGTTCATCGCCGTCAACTGTGCGGCATTGGTTGAATCGCTGTTGGAAAGCGAGTTGTTTGGCCACGAAAAAGGTGCCTTTACGGACGCCAACCAAACGCGGGTCGGCAAATTTGAATTGGCCAGTGGCGGCACGTTGTTCCTGGATGAAGTCGGTGATATGAGCCCCGGTGGCCAAGCCAAATTGCTTCGCGTTTTGGAAGAGAAAGTCGTTGTCCGCGTCGGCGGTTCGCAAACGATACCTGTTGATGTCCGCGTGATTGCCGCAACCAATCAACCCTTGGAAGAACTGATTGCGGAAAGACGGTTTCGCGAGGATCTGTTCTTTCGATTGAATGTCGTTTCGTTGACATTGCCCCCGCTCCGCCAGCGAGGTGACGACATCCTGAAACTGGCGGATCATTTCTTGGCTGATTTCTGTTATCAGATCGGACGGCAAGTGCCAACGCTCGATTCAGCGGCGCAACAAGCGTTGCTGGCACACCCCTGGCCGGGCAACATCCGCGAATTGCGAAACACGATCGAACGCGTTTGCTATCTGTGTAGCGACGACTCGATCAGCGCCGCTGACTTGATGCTGAGCAATTCGCCAGCCACGCGAGTTGCGGGAGAAGCCAGTTCGATGGCCGGTTTTGCCCCGTGTTGGCCGAGGCGACGCAGCAATTCCAGGTGACGCACATCGAAGCCGCGATTGAGGCATGTCGCGGCAACATGACTGATGCGGCAGCACGCCTGGGGTTGCACCGATCGAATCTGTACCGAAAGATGCGACAGCTGGGCATGTCCAACTCCGGCGAATAGTTCGCCGTTCATCGTTTCGATCGGATGGAAGTTCAATGCTTGACGCTCGCCGAGCCCGTTATGGGTCGCTCGATTGTATCGTGATGGACGGAGGCCCTTCGCCGTCGATCCCGGTGGTTCTGTGCCATGGTTACGGCGCACCCGGTCACGATCTGGCTGGGATCGGCCCGGAGTGGATCAGCCTGCTGGGCGATGCCGCAGCTAGTTTTCGGTTTGTGTTCCCGGCGGCACCCCTGTCGCTGGCTGCGTTGGGAATGATGGATGGTCGAGCATGGTGGCCAATCAATATGGAGGCGTTCGCCCAGGCTGTCATGGCTCAGGCGTTTGACGAGCTGCACGACCAGGAACCGCCCGGAGTCAGCGAAGCTCGCGATTTGCTGGTGGGGGCGATCAAGGAGATCAAAAGCGAATTCGGCGGCGACGCTGTGCCCATGGTGCTGGGCGGGTTTTCGCAAGGAGCCATGTTGGCAATGGATACCTCGTTGCGGGGCGACATCGATCCACCACCGCTGCTGATTTTATTTTCGGCCACGGTCATTTGCGAATCCAAATGGCGGGCCAACTTGTCATCCCGGCTCGCTGATACACATGTCTATCAGTCGCATGGAATGATCGATCCGGTTTTGCCCTACAGCAGTGCGGAGCGTCTGAGAGAACTGATCGATGAGGCCGGGGTAGATGCCGAGTTCCATCCTTTCATGGGACCCCACACGATCGATGCCGAGTCGATCGCCAGAACAGCGATGTTGTTGAAAGAATTGGCGTGAGTGCGATGGATCGAATTGCCAGCCGTCGCCCGAGTCGTGACGAATACGCGGCCGACTATCACCACCAATTGATCACCCAGTTGGCTGGAGTTTGCATCGTCGAGATTTTATCCGGCCAACAGCATTGGCTTTGTAATTTGGCCGGCAGTCTGAGTACGGAGCAAGTCGACCGTATTCATGCGCCGTTCGAATGGACGATTCGGCAAGTCTTTGAACACTGCGCCAACGCGGAACGCGTCTTCGGATATCGAATGCTGCGACTGGCCGCCGGTGACAAGACAGAATTACCCCCCTGGGACGAAAATGCCTACGCCGACAGTCGTTTTGGGCTCGGGAATTTTGGGCACATCGTCACGGAACTCGGATCGTTGCGTGAAGCAAATCTGATGCTGCTCCGTCGCTTGGTTCCCGCGGCGTGGGATCGTCAGGCAACTTGCGATGGCCAACAGGTATCCGTCCGAGCACTTGCCTGGATCGCCGCGGGCCATCTTCAACATCATCTTCAAATTGTCGAACAACGTTGTGGTGTTGTCGCCGATCGCACGCCGCAGAATTTGAACGCTTCGATGTGATCGTCGTCGCACCCGGCGCGGGCGAACGTTCGCGCTGCGGCGACGACAAAAAACCGCGTTGTGCGAGGGTCTCCCGACCCCGCACGATCACTGACCGCAGGTCTCACTCCGATACGGCGCGTGCGCAGGGTCTCCCGACCCCGCACGATCACTGACCGCAAGGTCGCGCTGTGCGAGGGTCTCCCGACCCCGCACGATCACTGACCGCAAGGTCTCACTCCGATACGGCGGCGCGGTCGGAGTCCTACGCCGAGCGCGGTTCTTGTTGCCGAATTGCTCCGCAACTCGGACCGGATTCGCGGAGTGACTCCTCTACTCGGCAGGTGACTCGGTGTCTGCT
Source organism: Pirellulaceae bacterium (assembly GCA_963714715.1). Classification (GTDB taxonomy): domain Bacteria; phylum Planctomycetota; class Planctomycetia; order Pirellulales; family Pirellulaceae; genus JBFJVZ01. Next base: position 215,672 of record CAVQPV010000037.1, read on the forward strand.
TCGATTTCAGTCTCTTCCTCCACGTCAATCTCGACGGGCTCGATCACCTTGTTCTCCGTTGATCCGCCACAACCGACGGTGATGGTGCAACAGAAAGGGATCATGAGTAGCACAAATAATAAATTCCGCATGGGATTCCTCAGGGAATGAGTTGGGGCTCATGACGAGCCGGTTAGCCATCAACAAGAAATAGCTTTGTCTCGGACGTAAGTGTGCTCGTCCAACGTTGGCGAACAACCCTCTCATTCAATCACATCGATTCGATCTTGGATAGGATTCGTCGGCGTTAGCTGTTGTTTTGTTCAGCCAGGTCATAGAAACCTCGTCTTTACCCACATCTCGGTGACGCTCGCTACTGGTTGAGCTGTTCTTCGATACTTTCGCTTGAGGCTCTCGTCCCCAGCGCACCCCAGAGACCATAAGGGCTCGCGGAGCCTGTGGTGGACGGCCCCGTTCCGCCCAGCCAGACGTTTCCGTCGTGGGCACTCCCGGCCTCGATCGAGTCGGTCATGAAAATCACGGCGCCATCGCCCATCAGGACATGCGTGCCGCCCTGGTGACGGCTGCTGGCACAGGCAACTCCCGGTGCATCCACACCAGCGGTCGAGTCGCCGCCGAGGCACAATTCCCGATTGGGCGGGAGGATCGTATTGAACTCCGTGAATACCGTTGCGCCGGCTGCCCAACGATACCCGCGGCCCTCAGCGTCGGCCGCCAACGTGGGCGGAGTCCCGGAGCCGCTGCCGTCTGACCAGAACCGCGGACGTTGGTCGCTGATCTGCCCATCGTGGAAACACAGGTCGGGTTCATCGCGAACGTCCACCGTGCCATTTTGGATCGACGGGGCCGTTCGTATGTCGCGATCACCCAAGTCGGTCGCGATTTCCCCAGCGAAAATGGTGTTGGAAAGTCCATCCAAGACGTCACGGAACTTCGTTTCGCTGCGTGCCACAAACACGCCGCGGCATGCCGCTCGCGACTCACTGGCGTGGTTGTTGGGAGTCGGACGAACGACAACCCCATTGTTGATCAGCACCGGCCCTTGATCCATGTACCAAATCGAATCGCCCATGCAGGCCGCATAGTTGGTGCGGCCAAAAGCGGGTGCACCGGTGCCGGGATCGCTCGGGCAACGCAGCGTGGGGATTTCCGTTAGCCATGGCACGTACTGATTGATGCCCGGCGCTGGTCCCATTGCTGGCCAGGGCGGCGACTGTGTACCAGATCCACCGCTAACGGTTGCATTGTTTGGATAGGCAATCTTTTCCCAAACCGCCTGTTGCTCGAAAAATGGTGTCAGCCCGACCAAGAACGACAAGTCGTACCGGTTGTTCATGTCGGTAGGCACATTGCCGTCGGTCCAGGTCCCGCCCTGCTGGACCGGCAGCTGCTTGTAGGCGGAATGGTAATTGTGAATGGCTAAGCCAATCTGTTTGAAGTTGTTGCTGCAACTCATTCGGCGTGCCGCTTCGCGCGCGGCTTGAACCGCTGGCAGGAGTAGTCCGACGAGGATGCCGATGATGGCGATCACCACCAGAAGTTCGACAAGCGTGAATGCTTGTCTCGGTTTGCTTCGAAACATTGGATAACTCTTATGAATGATTGTGACTGAATTTGCGATCGGTGCCGACGAGTTCCACAAGCGATCACCTGGGAAACAATAAGTTGAACGAGCAAGCCGCGGAGCGATCGTAGCATCAAGCCTGCGGGCGGCAGCTCAATGCCATCTACTTTGTGGTTTTATCAGCCGCGGGCGTGTTAGCGGCTTGTCGATTTAGTCGTTTCGCGAACGGTAATGATTAGCCGATGGGCGTTAGCCCCGGTTTTGTGGCAGGGAAAACCGCGGCTAACGCCGTGCGGCTGATTATTTCGACACGCCGTTAGCGCTCGGCGGCTGATGGGACGTTCAAGCGGTCAAGGGAGGTCCACGCGTTTGATTCGCACGCAGCGACTGGTGAATCACGAAACGAATCGGTTCACCAAGGATCATCTGGCATCGATCGTCCGACTCGGTCAGAGGCAGATGGCCACCATCTGGTTTGGCCAGCGATCGAGCCGCGCAAAGGGCACAGAGGCCTGCATCGATCAGTTGATCGGCATTGACGAGAACCGGACCTGATTTTGAGTCGGCATCATGATCATGGTCGTGATGATGAATGCACCGATGATCGGCAGTGTTTTGGACCGAGCCATGTTGGCACGCATGATCATGGTGGTGCATGGCGGGCAAAAGCCAGCCACCCATCACGTATGCGAATAGCGCCAGTCTAGCGGTCCAGTGGTTCACGATTGCGGCATCTTTAGGATTCAAGCAGTACGAGCTTAGCGTCCGCCCAGTTCGGTTTCACCATCAAAATCCGATCAGACGCCCATGTTTGCGCGGTTGACGAGCCGGACCATGATCTGTTGCGATATGAAAAAACCCCGTCCGGCGGGCCAGACGGGGCAACGTCGTCAAATTGATATCAGGAACAGCTTATTGATTCAGCTGCTCTTCGATGCTTTCCTTCGAGGCACGCGTACCCAGAGCACCCCAGAGACCGTACGGGCTTTCGCTGCCCTTGGTCGCCTTGCCAGTTCCATTGAGCCAAACGTTTCCTTGATTGGAGTCGCCGGCTTCGACCGAGTCGGTCATGAAGATCACCGCACCATCGCTCATCAGCACATGGCATCCGCCCTGATGCCGGCTGCTCGGAGGAGCCACCCCAATCGCACCCGTACCACCGGTTGCTCCGCCGCCAAGGCAGAGTTCACGGTTGGGCGGCAGGATCGTGTTCATTTCCGTAAAGACGGTCAAGGCATGAGCCCAGCGGTATCCGCGCCCCTGTCCAGCACCAGGGAGATTGCTTGGTACCGTTCCGCCATCGGTGCCGTCGGACCAGAACTGTGGCCGTTGGGGGCTAACGAACTGTTGGCAAAACGTCGGATTGTCACGAACAGGCGCGTTTCCGTTTCGTCTCGCCGGAAGCGTTCGTTTGTCGCGATCGCCAAGATCCGTTGTGATTTCACCGGCGGCGATCGTGTTGGCGAGCCCATCCAGGATATCGCGGAACTTCGTGGTCTGACGGGCGACGAACACACCACGACAGGCAGAACGAGCGTTATTGGGAACGTAAGTTCGCGGAGGTTGGTTGACAGCTCCATTCTGGATATCCACGGGTCCGTTGTTCATATACCAGGCGGAGTCGCCCATGCAGGCTGCGTAGTTCGTGCGACCGAACGCAGGGGCACCCGTCCCAGGATCGCTCGGACAGCGCAACGTCGGCATTTCGGTCAACCAAGGTACGTATTGACCGATAGAGCCTGCTGGACCCATCGGTGGCCACAGTGGCGACTGTAGCGTGCCGTCCACTCGCTCCTGGCTGGGATTGGAGATCTTTTCCCAAAGAGCTTGTTGCTCGATGAAGGGCAACACTCCTGCCAGCCACGACAAATCGTATCGGTTGTTCATGTTGGTTGGCGTGTTGCCGTCGGTCCACGTGCCACCTTGTTCCACCGGCAACTGCTTGTAGGCCGAATGGTAGTTGTGAAGCCCCAAGCCGATCTGCTTGAAGTTGTTGCTGCAACTCATGCGGCGTGCAGCTTCACGAGCGGCCTGCACTGCCGGCAGCAGCAGTCCGACCAGGATGCCGATGATGGCGATCACCACCAGCAATTCGACGAGGGTAAAGCCCTCACGGCGTTTTAAGAGACGCATCAAGATTCCTCCGAGATGGAAATAAAGAAAAACGAAAACTAGCAGGATGCGATCGAAATTCGCGAAACTCCTGCCAAGCCTAGGAGTTCTCACTATCCTCGATCGGCCCGCCACGCACATCCCCCAGGATTGGTGTTTTGAGGATTTCTTACGCTTTAGGGCCCTCTTAAGGCCACTTGTCGACCGTTTGTCTCGCAGTCCAGCCGGGCCTCGAATACCGACGGCATGGTCAGTCCACAAAAAAAGCCCCGTTCAGGTCGTGAACGGGGCTCGCCGGCGGATCGATTCAATCCGATTACTGGTTCAGCTGCTCTTCGACACTCTCTTTCGAGGCGCGAGTGCCGAGGGCACCCCACAGCCCGTACGGGCTGATCGAGCCCACGACCGCAGGCGGCGTTTCGGTGTCCCCGTTCAACCAGACGTTGGGATGCATCGAATTGCCGGCCTCGACCGAATCGGTCATGAAGATCACCGCGCCGTCGCCCATCAGAATGTGGCAACCTCCCTGGTGTCGGCTGCTGGGCGGCACCACGCCATCGGCGTCGTTCGGACTATTGGTGTTGCCGTCACCACCGAAACACAATTCTCGGTTGGGAGGCAGGATCGTATTCATCATCGACCACACCCCGGTACCAGCAGCCCATCGGTAGCCACGGGCAACAGCGCTGGCCGGTAATACCGGTGCGGTCCCTCCGTCAGTGCCGTCCGACCAGAACTGCGGACGTTCGGGGCTGACCTGACTGGAGCAGAAGCTTGGATTGCTGCGTACGGCGGCGGTACCGTTTTGATACGAGGCGGCCGTTCGTTTGTCACGATCACCCAGGTCGGTGGCAATTTCGCCGGCAGCGATCGTGTTGGCCAAGCCATCCAAGATGTCACGGAATTTCATTTCCTGACGGGCGACGAAGAAACCACGACAAGCCGCCCGTGAACGATTGGGAATCCAGGTGGCTGGCGGTTCCTTGAAACCACCTGAGACGACTTCCTTGGGCCCATTACGCTGGAAGTCGATCGAGTCACCCATGCAGGCCGCGTAGTTGGTACGGCCAAATGCGGGAGCACCGGTGCCTGGATCGCTCGGACACCGCAGCGTGGGGATCTCGGTGTGCCAAGGCACATATTGATTGTGCCAAGGGGGCGGCCCCATCGCTGGAAATGGCGGGCTTTGGATTCCGCCATCCACTCGTTTCTGACTTGGATGGGCGAGATTTTCCCAAATCGCCTGTTGTTCCATGAATGGCAACAAGCCGAGTAACATCGACGTTTGAGCGACGTTGTCGTTGTTGTTGCCATTGCCAGGTTCCAGCGTCCCCCAGTTTTGGTTGGGAAGCTGCTTGTAGGCTGAGTGATAGTTGTGAATTGCCAAGCCGATTTGCTTGAAGTTGTTACTACAACTCATCCGACGTGCGGCCTCGCGAGCGGCTTGCACGGCCGGCAGCAACAGGCCAACGAGGATGCCGATGATCGCGATGACCACCAAAAGTTCGACGAGAGTAAAACCACTCCGTTTGTTTGCAGGATTCAACATGTGAAGGACTCCGAAAAAGAAATGAAATTGCGCTGTCAACCATCTGTCGGCAGCAGGTTTACCCCAGATCGAGATTTATGGACTCATTCAGCCAGGTTCGATGTCTCCATCGCCGCTTCACTCTCTTCGTGGATCGCGTCCAAATCTGCTTCGGTTTGAGTGGTTTCAGGTTGAATGACCGTGGTCTCTCCCGAACGACCGCATCCGGTGGTCGTGAAGGAAAGGCAAGCTAGGAAGAGCGTGATTGCAATTAGACGAAGCATGATTTCTCCATTGGGAAGAAACGAGGGCACAAGTGACGCAGGGATATTCTCGGAGGGAATCCCGATGGAAAGGCGCCGACTGGGTGGGACCTTGCATTATGAATCGTCGCCCAGCTGGAGCAAGTGGAAAATGGCATCCAGCGATCAACTGCGACTTACTGTCGAGGAAGCCCTGCATCAATTGGGGGATTGGTTCTTAACCAGATCGAGCCACTTGTATTGCTGCTGGGCAGGAACCGGCGTTGCTGCGACTCTATAGTCAATCAAACTCGCCTCACCCCGACCGCGCAGCCGCAGATGCCCGAAGGCCACAAGACACACTGCATCGCCCGCCAGCACGGCCACTTGTTCAGTGGACAGAAAGTGAAAGTAACCAGCCCGCAGGGGCGGTTTCGTGCCGATGCGAGAAAGGTCTCGGGATGTCGGCTCGACCGCGTCGCGGCGGTCGGCAAGCATCTCTTCTATCACTTTGACTCTCGGCAAATCGTCCACGTTCACCTGGGTCGTTACGGCAAGTTTCGTCAGCACACCACGCCACCGCCACCGCCAGTTGGCAAAGTCCGGATGCGGTTGGTGGGTGAGGATGCGGCCATCGACTTGAATGGACCGACGACGTGTCGGGTGATCACGGCCGAGCAACGTGATGAGGTGGTTGAAAAGCTCGGTCCCGATCCGTTGGCCGGCGGGCGCAAGGCGGATGTCTTGGCCAACATCCGCCGCAGCGATAAGCCGATAGGGTCGTTGTTGTTGGATCAGTCGGTCGTCGCTGGCGTCGGCAATATCTTTCGCGCGGAGATTCTCTTCGAGATCGGCCAAGATCCGCAGACCCCCGGAAGCGAGCTTTCCAGCGACGCCCTGGATCGGTTGTGGAGGTCGCTTTCGGGCATGATGAAGAAGGGGCTGCGGTATGGTCGCATTATCTCGGTCACCTCGCGCGAAGCCGGTCGGCCGCTAAGCAGTCTGCAAGGGCCGGATCGATTTCGCGTTTACGGCAAGCAGGATTGTCCAACTTGTGAGGGATCGATCGAGACGATCGAACTTGCCTCGAGAAAGCTCTATCTGTGCAGGCGATGCCAGAGATGAGTGCTGCGCGCTGACGGCTTGTCGGTTTAATCAGCCGCACGGCGTTAGCCGCGGTTTTCCCCGCCACAAAACCGGGGCTAACGCGGCTAACGCCCATCGGCTAATCACTAGAGTTCGCGAAACGACCCAACCGACAAGCCGCTTGCTGGTAGCGGACGCCGGAAGACTTCCGATTGCTTCTGCTCCTTCGAGCGGCAAGACGGATCAATCGGACTGACTGTCGCCGTGGCTCGGAACTCCTCCGAGTTCGCTACGGTGGTCAGCGCGGCGAATGTTGTTAGCTTAGGGGCGACATTGGTGTAGCGGCACTGACCCGCTGTTCCCGACACAGAGACGGCAGGGACGATGTATCTGATTGCTTCCGGAATCGACGAGGCGCCGATCGAGCCGGCTTCGGCTCGTGTGATGTTGTTGTTTGCCGCAGTGATGATTGCGACTTATGTCGGCGTCGCCGTCGAACGCTTTCACAAAACGGTTGCCGCGCTATGCGGTGCCGGAGTGCTGGTGGTACTGAGCCTGACTTTGGGACTGTTCGAGTATCCCAAGATCTATGACTTTCTGAAAGAAGATCTGAATATCTTTGGTGTGATCATCGGCACTGGGATTCTGGTCGATGTGGTCGGCAAGAGTGGCTTGTTTCATTTCCTCAGTATGTGGATCGTGCGCTTGACCGGTGGTCGCGCGTCAACGCTCTTTTTGACCCTGTGCATTGTCACGTTTTTGTTTGTGGCGGTGCTGACGATCGTGCCCGCGATGTTGATCCTCAGTTCGCTGGTGTTGGTGATCTGCCGCTCATTGAACTACAAGCCGATGCCGCTGTTGTTGACTGTGGCGATCTGCGCCAACAGTGGCGCGATTGCCACTTTTGCCAGCGGCCTGCCGAACATCATGATCGGAACCGCCGCAGGCATTCCTTATTTGCACTTTCTGAAAGTATCGTTGCCGTACGCGGTTGTTAGCCTGGTGATTGCGATCATCGCATTGCGTTTCTTCTTTCGTCACGATCTACCCTGGAAACAGACCGCCGAGCAGCGAGCCGCGTTGCAAGAACAGATCGAAACGTTCGATCCTTGGGCGCTGGTCGAAGACCGCAAGGTTCTCCTCCGCAGCGCCGTTATCCTGCTGATGACCGTTGTCGGGTTTGCATTGGCGCAACAATTAGGCGTCGGCATGGATTTTGTCGCCATGGTCGGTGCGACGGCCGCTCTGTTGTTCGCCGGCAAAGGCGTCGAAGACGCGATTCATAAAGTCAATTGGACGGTCATTCTGTTCTTCATGGGGTTGTTCATCATCATTGGCTGTGTCAAGGAAACCGGCGCGTTGGCCTGGGTTGCCCAACAAGTCATCAGAGCATCGGGCAATCAACTCAGTTTGCTCATTCCGCTGATGGGCGGATTTTCCGCCGTGGCAAGCTCAATCGTTGACAACATTCCCGTCGCTGCGACGCTGATTCCCATCGTAAGAGATATCGCCGGCGACGGAGCCGTCGAGGTCGAACCGTTGTGGTGGACGCTAATCATTTGCTGCAATCTTGGCGGCAACGGGACGCCGATCGGCTCGATCTCGTGCGTGATCGCGATTTATGCCTTGAAGAAGGAAGCCGGTGTGCATGTGGGCTGGGGCACTTTTTTGAAATTGGGTGGAACTATCATGCTGCTGCAAGTCGCGGGAGCGATCGTGTATGTCATGCTGGCGTATGACCAAGGATGGATTCCCCGTCTGACGCAGGCAGGCCAATAAAAAAATCGAGAAAACCATGAGCAGCGAATCTGAATCGACCGATCTGGATCGCGAAGTCGACGAATCAATCCGGATGTTTGAGAAGTCCAAGGTTGGTCCAGCTCCCACGATCAGTCCGATCACTGCCCAGCGAGTCTTGTTGGTTCTGGACGGATCGCCTCAAGACAGAACGGGCATTCTGGCAGCGAACTACCTGCAAGAAAGATTCAAGACCGAGACATTGATTTTGGATGCGCGGGACGGCGTTGTTGACGACCGAGTCGACTTGACGGCCGGCTGTATCGACTCGCTTCCCGGCAGTCAACCGCTGCAGCACGGCGAGGGCGAGTCGTACGAAGTTATTTTGGACGCCATCCATCAACACGAGACGGACCTATTGATCGTGCCGTGTCCGTTCGGTCGCAACTTTGAACATGTGGGCACGGACAGCGCGGGGACCGTGATCGATGTGTTGCTCTCGCGATGTCCGTCGCCAATCTTGGTGATCCGCCGCGATGATCAACTCCTGGCTGACGCTGTTGACAACGTCTCGATGGTCGTTGGGTCCGAGTGCGATGTTGCCAGCCTGGCCGCTGCGTGGCTGTTTGGATTGGCGTCGGAAAAAGCGACGATCACACTGAATCTGGTCATCGAGAAGGAGCAGTTTCAGAACATCCGCTCGATCGTCGAAGCGTTGTCGCCGGAAACACACCTGGACCCCGAACAATTCGGAGCGGCCCTGACCAAGACGCATCAGGCGATCCATGGCGCGATGGCAAAAACTGCGTCTGCCAAAGGGATGACTTATTCTCTGCGGCCGCAAGCTGGCGAGGTCGCGCCGCCGAATCCGCTGGATAACGCCAACAAGATGCTGTTGGTGATGCCGCTGGAAGTCGACGACCGGTTTGGCCAAGGATTCGTCCAGGACCGCATTCGCCGCAGCCCCCATCCAGTCCTGGTGGTGCCGGGACACGTCCGCGAGTCTTGACCCAAACAGAGCCTAGTCGGTGAGCATGTTGCGGTACATGCTGATGCCGGCCGGTCCAACCAACACGACGAAGATGCCAGGGAAAATGAACAGGACCAGTGGAAAGATCATCTTCACGGCGGTCTTGGCTGCCTTCTCTTCGGCGATCTGACGTCGTTTGACTCGCATCGCATCACTTTGCACGCGAAGTGCGGTGGCGACACTGGAACCGAATTTGTCGGCCTGAATCAGAATCGACGCAAGTTGCTTGAGGTCATCGACGCCGCTGCGGAAACCCAGCGCTTGCAGAACTTCGCCGCGGGTACGTCCAAACTGCAGTTGTTGATTCGCGATCGAGAATTCTTCACCAATTTCCTTGTGACTTTTCTTCATTTCTTCGGCCACTTTCCGCAGTGCCTGGTCGATCCCCAGACCGGCTTCGACGCAGACGACCATCAGGTCCAAGGCGTCGGGCAGACCAAGAAAGACTTTTTCCTTGCGGCGTTTGGCAAGATAGCCCAGGCCGAATCTGGGAATCAGGTAGCCGATGATGACGCCGACAGCGAATTTCATCAAAGCTCCCTGCGTCATGCCATCGGAGATCAAACCCGTGATTCCGCCAGCCAACAAACCGATGCCGGCACAGACCATTTGCAGGCCCTTGAAGACCACCGGCGCTGACTCGCGGCGAAAGCCGGCGTTCATCAATTTTTCGCGCAGTTCGCCCATCTCCTTTTCCGTCCCGGCCAGTTTGTTGGCCATCGGCGAAGTGGCTTTTTCCAAGACAGCGGTCAACGCCTCGTTCTTCGTTTGTTGACGTACGTCGGTGACTGTGGGGCGACGGCTGCGCATCCGCTCCAGACGAGCCTCGGCGCACGGTTTGTCGTCACCGCTGACGCGGCCAATCGTCACCCAAGCGACGGCGGTGACGGCGAAAAAGATCGCGATCGAAGTGACAATGACTGGGTCAATGGCGATGGCAAGGATCAGTAACGTCATGGTCAGAATCCTAGGAAAACCCGTAAAAGGAAAACTTGTGTATGGTGAGTGTCAACGTCTTCGTTGATTGTTTAGACCTTGATCGTGATGATCTTTTTGATGACCAGAGCGCCCAGGATCTGTGTCGCCAGGCCAAACAGCATGAGGTATTGCCCAATTTCGTCGGTGAACAAAACCGTGACGTATTCGTAGTTCAATCTCAGCATCACCACGAACAGCACCGGGGGTAGTGCCAACAGCACCGCACCGCTCATTCGACCTTCTCCAGTGAGTGCCTGAATCTGGCCCAGGATCTGCAGGCGTTCGCGAATCAGGTGACCGATCTTGTCGAGGATCTCCGCCAGGTCACCACCGGTTTGTCGCTGCAAAATCACGGCGGTGGCAAAGAAACGAAGGTCCATGTTGGGGATACGCCCGGACATTTCCTCGATCGCTTCGTCCAGCGGAATACCGAGGTTCTGTTCCTCGAAGGCGCGGCCAAACTCGCGGGCCAGGGGTTCTTCCATTTCGGAGGCGACCAAACCGAAGCCCGCGTTCAACGAGTGACCTGCTCTGAGCGAGCGACCCAGCAACTCGAGCGCTTCGGGTAACTGTCGTCCGAACTTTCCCAGTCTCCGCTTGCGTTTGACAAACAACCAGCCCATCGGGATGGTGGCAAACAAACCGCCGACGATTGGGGCCAGCAGAATGGGGACCGGCGAAATCACGCACAGCCCGGCACCGCCGCCGAAGCAACCCATGCAGATCATGGCAAACTGTGCTGCCGGCATTCTCACACCGGCTTGGTACAGGTAGTCCGAAAGGGCCGGCATGTTGCTGACGATCGAAGCGAAGAAGCCTTTGGCATCGTTAAAGCCACCTGCCATCAACAGCGACCCTTCTTCTGGTTCGTTTCCTCGCCCGGGGCCGCCGCGCGGCGCGACGCCATTTCGGCCAGACGGTCCTCAGGTGCACTGCTATTGCCGCCGGGCACCAAGACGGTTGCAGCAAAAGCGACAATCGATGCAACACCAACGCCGACGGCGACAATAATGAGAGTTGAACTCATGGTGAAATTACCAAACGAACTGTGGAAGGATTCTTGGACTACAGGATCAACGCTACGCTTGCATCATCACACGTTCGCGGAACGCACTGGCTGGCAAGCGAACACCGGCTGACTCCAATCGGTCCATGAAGCTGGGGCGTACGCCCGTGCACTCAAAGTGACCGTGAGCCTTGGCGTCTTCACCGATACCCAGTTGTTTGAAACGGTAAATGTCTTGCATGATGATCGTGTCTTGTTCCATCCCGACCACTTCGGTGATTGCGGTCACGCGACGTGGACCACCTTGTAAGCGGTTGGCCTGGATCAAGACGTCGACGGCACCGGAGATCTGTTGCCGAATCGCTTTCACGGGCAACTCGAAGCCGGCCATCATCACGAGTGTTTCCAAACGAGCGATCGCGTCACGCGGCGTGTTCGCGTGAATTGTCGTCAGCGAACCATCGTGACCGGTGTTCATGGCCTGCAGCATGTCCAGCGTTTCCCCACCGCGGCATTCGCCGATGATGATTCGTTCCGGACGCATACGCAAAGCGTTCTTGACCAGGTCGGTTGCGGTGACGGCTCCGTTGCCTTCAATGTTGGCTGGTCGCGTTTCCAAACGCACGACGTGGTCTTGTTGCAACTGCAATTCAGCCGCGTCTTCGATCGTCACGATACGGTCTTCGTGACCGATGAAAGACGACAGCGTGTTCAACAGCGTTGTCTTACCAGAACCCGTACCGCCGGCGATGATCATATTCAAGCGCGCCTTGATACAGCCTTCCAGCAGCATCACCATTTCCGGTGTAAAGGCCTTGTAGTTCAGCAAGTCTTCCAGTTTCAGCGGGTTGCTGCCGAAACGGCGAATACTGACCGCAGCACCGTCCAGGGCCAGTGGTGGGATGATCGCGTTGACACGTGAGCCGTCTTCCAAACGCGCGTCCACCATCGGGCAGGTTTCGTCGACGCGGCGTCCCACTTTGCTGACGATGCGGTCGATGATCTGCAACAGATGTTTTCCGTCGCGAAACTCGACATCGGTCTTCTGCATCTGGCCGCCTTTTTCGACGTAGATGTTCTTGGGACCGTTGATCAAGATATCGCTGACCCCGGGATCCTTGAGGATCAGTTCCAACGGTCCCAGACCGAAAGTTTCGTCGAGAACTTCGTCGACAATCTTTTCTCGCTCTTGGCGATTGAGCAGCGTTTCTTCGGCGTCGCAAAGATGTTCGACGACAAGGCGGATTTCACGACGAAGCTTGTCGCCTTGCATATCGCCGACGCGGGAGAGGTCAAGCTTGTCAACGAGCTTGCTGTGAATGCGTCGCTTGATTTCCTCGAATTGGTCCGCTCGTTTAGCGTCCGGTCGTGCAGGTTGATTTCGGGTTGCCATCGCTGGAGGTTCCTCGGTCGATACCGTTGTGTTGTTCCCGTGCACTTTGCCGACGTGGCCGATATCCAACGTCGCTCAAAGTTGCGTTTGTGCTGGTCGTAACGGTCAACGGGCCTCTGCAGCGCGGATCTACCGGCGGATTGGGGCTATTGACCAAACGATCCTCAAAAACATAGGACGCAAATTGGACGCAGGCGGAATCAGCGGGATTCTTTCGCCAACCGATTAGTAGAACGTGGCAAACACAACGCGATCTGCTGCGGCTGATGAGATCGGCTTGCAGCGGTTGGCCGCATCACGCCGGTTTTCGTGCTGTACCAACGCACGTATCGACGTTCTGTGATGAAGGGTGCGGCCCAACAAAAAAGGACTGGAGTGATTCTCCAGTCCCTTGATTCGTTGCCATGTTGACTGCCGCTGACTACTTCCAGGGTCCGCGAACGTAGTTGTAGCCGAATTGGTCGGTGTGGCTGGGCCAAGGCGACGCGGCTCGGAAACTGCCCATGGCCGCTGCGCCCGGCGAGGTCGCGTTGCGATTGAACTGATGATGAATCGGATACATCAGGTTCTGGCTGACACCCCACGAGTAGGTCTGACGCATGTGCGCTGTCGGCGGGACCACGATCGCCGTCGGCTGCGCGTACTGTTGAGCGTAATAGGGTCCGTGCCAGGGACGGTCCATCGAAAAGTTGTAGGACCAAACCTCGGTCATCGCCAAAGGATCACCCCCTTGGGCGGTGTTGTCGGTGGTGACGATCAATGCGGCCAACAGGCTGGCAGCCAGGAGGAAACGCTGGGTCATATTTCGGTACCTGGAGGGAGTGAACAGGAGTGAAAACAGTGCCGATGCTCGCTTAGCGAGGCAAACGGATCTTGTTCCAGTAAAAGTTGCTGAGTGCTTGATGGACTGGCGGGCTGTAGTAGTGGACTCTCGTACGGTTGGTACCGCGTCCACCGTCGTAGTAGTTGTGGTACCGGTCTTTGTGCCAATACAGATAATGATGTGGGTACAGCGGTTGGTACGTATAGAATGTGTGGCCAACGTTCGGCGGGACCGGCACCGGCGACAGGTACATTTGTGCGTTCGCACGGTTGCAGTAGCCCTGGGTGTAGTAGTTGTAGAACAAATCCGGTTGGCCGTACTGACGCTCCATGCAACCGGAGCTGCCGCCGGCGATGCCAGCTTCTGCGGCCGAGATATCTCCGACGTAACTGTCAGAAACGGTGCCTGGGGCTGCCGCGGTGTCGCTGGTGACCTGGCTGTTGACGATGTACTCGCCGCCATTGGCCAATGAGATTCCGGCGGTCACCACGGCCGCGGCGACAGCAAAACAGGGCGTGAGCCGTAGTAGAATTGAGCGTTTCATCGTTGTCGGTTCCTCCGAGAACCGGGCGAGCTTCATTGTCCGTAATTAGCTTGCGTATCCCGCGGCTCGGGGCGCACGACCACGTCTCGATCATTTTCGGATCGCTCGGGTGCCCGCAAACAGATTTGCTTCGATACCCAGCTTGATCAGACTGACCCTTTGCCCCAACCTGCTCAGTATGACCCGCGATTTCGCGTTGACGCCTCTGATCGCTATAAATTGGCGTCGGTCTTGCAACCTGGAACAAGCAAACGCCCAAATAGTCGGGTTCGAGCGGCGGCGAATAGTCGAGCCCCTCAACTTGCCCTATTTGGGATGGCTGGTGCTTTCGGCATAAGTTTCCTAGTTTGACAGTTAAGAAATAGACCGTTTGCGTGTCCGGTCCCGGACGGGTGGTTTGCGAGTTCAAGAAAAGGACCTTCTGGAGTGGCTAAGCGTCGACCACGGAGCAAAACAGGCAGCCGCTCGTCGGCCTCGACCCGCAAAACGCGATCGGCGCAGAAATCGAGCCGACGATCCAGTTCCAAAGACAACGGATCGCTTTTTGATGCTGTCGATGATGCCCTGCTAATTGGCATCCCCCTGCGTCAGGCGGCGCAAGAACGCTATTTGAACTATTCGCTCTCGGTGATCACCAGCCGAGCACTGCCGGATGTACGTGACGGACTGAAACCGGTCCAGCGGCGCATCTTGTACATGATGAGCCAACAGGGGCTCAGCGCAAACGCCAAGCATCGCAAGTGTGCCAAGGTGGTCGGCGACGTGATGGGTAACTATCACCCGCACGGCGACAGTTCGATTTACGACGCGCTGGTGCGGATGGCCCAGCCGTTTTCACTGCGCATGCCGTTGGTCGACGGCAGTGGAAACTTCGGCAGTATCGACGGTGACAATGCCGCCGCGATGCGTTACACCGAATGTCGGTTGACGCCGGTTGCCTCCGAGCTGTTGACCGACTTGGCGACGCGCACGGTCGCCTTCAAGCCGAACTACGACGGCACCCGCGAAGAACCGGTTGTGCTTGCCCAGCCGCATGCCCAACTTGCTGGTCAACGGCGCGACCGGAATCGCCGTCGGCATGGCGACGAATATTCCCCCGCACAACTTGAGAGAAGTTTGTCAGGCGCTGCTGAAACTGTTGAGCGATCCGGAGATCAAAGACTATCAACTGGTTGCCAACGACGCTGTTCAAGGGCCCGACTTTCCCACCGGCGGCCAGATCACCAACACGAAAGAAGAGCTGCGCGAGATCTATCAAACCGGGCAAGGGACGATCAAGCTGCGCGGGACGACCAAGATAACGAAAGTCGAAGGGGAACCGTGTCCTGCAGATCACATCGATTCCCTACGGCGTCAACAAATCGTTACTTTGCGAACGGATCGGCGAAATCGTTTTTGCCGGCAAGTTGCCGCTGGTACAAGAAGTCCGCGATCTTTCGACCGACGAGATTCGTGTCGATTTGCTGTTGAAGAAAGACGCCGACGAGAACAAAGTGCTGGCCTATCTGTACAAACACACCGACTTTCAAAAGAACTTTAACGTCAACATGACGTGCCTGGTGCCGACGGAGAATCCTGAAGTCGGCACGCCCGATCGGTTGGGGCTCAAGGAAATACTGTGGCACTTCCTGCACTTTCGTTTGGACGTGGTCACGCGGCGATTGGAGAACGAACTCGCATCGCTGCAAAGGCGGATTCATATCCTGAACGGTTTTGCCCTGATCTTTGACGCGTTGGATGAGATCATTCGCATCATTCGCCGCAGTGAAGGCAAGGCCGATGCTGCCGACAAGATCATGAAGAAGTTTCCGGTCAGCAAAGGTGGACTGGATGCCGAGCAGACCGACGCGATTCTGGAACTGAAACTTTATCGACTCGCCCGGCTGGAAATCAATTTGATCCTGGATGAATTGAAGGACAAGAAAAAGCGTGCTCGAGAGATCAAACGGTTGTTGGCCGAAGACACCAAGGACACAAACGCTTCCGGCCGTTGGAAGATGATTCGAGGCGAAATCGAGGGTCTGATTCAGCAAGTACGGAAAAAACGCTGCCTCCAAGCGGCGGACGATCATCAGCACGGTCGAAGAGGAAGAGGAATACACCGCCGAGGACTTCATCGTTTCCGAAGATTGTCACGTGTTGGTCACTCGGGACGGCTGGGTCAAACGCCAAAAGCAGATCGCCGATCCCGGCAAGAGCCGAGTCCGACAAGGGGACAGTGTGCTGGCCGTGGTGGCGGGCAACACGCGATCGACGATCGGGTTCTTTTCGTCGATGGGATTCTGCTACACCGCGCGGATGATTGATATTCCCGCGTCGACTGGTTTTGGCGAGCCGATTCAAAAGCTGTTCAAGATGAAAGACGGTGACAGGATCGTCGCCGCGATGTCGTTCGACGAGCGCGTGATCGGTAACATCAACGAAGATCCCAAGCATCCCGATTACTGCCCCGAGATTCACGGTTTCGCCGCGTCCTCCAACGGGTTTGCTCTGCGCTTTTGCCTCGCTCCGTTCGCCGAACCGTCCACGCGCAGCGGACGGCGGTATGCTCGAGTGGCCGCCGGGCAGTCGATCATCGGTGTCGAAGCCGATCAGTGGCTCAGAGGTAATTCTGGCGATCTCGCGAAACTGCCGCGCGATCCTCTGTGACGCCGAAGAGATCAATTACTTGTCCGGAGCCGGCAAGGGAGTCACGTTGATCCGGCTGGCAAAAGACGACGAGTTGCTCGGATTCAAAGCCAGCAAAGGTGATCGTGATTTGTTGACGGTCGAGACCAACCGCGGCGCAAAGAAAACGATTTCGACCGCCAAGTACCGTGTCACGTCGCGCGGCGGTCGCGGAAACGAGATCCAAAAGAACGGCAAGATCTCGAAGATCGTGTTGCCACCGCTTGAAGCACCGCCGTCGTTCGACGGCTCGTAGTGGGGTAAGCTTCCAGCTTGCCAGGCACTGCACCGTCACAAGCTGGAAGCTTACGCCACGTGGGAAGCCGCACGAGACCAATCATGAGTACCGCAGCGAAAAGCTACAGCGCTAAAGACATCGTCGCCTTGGAAGGCCTCGAACCGGTCCGCAAACGCCCCGGCATGTACATCGGCGGCGTCGGCATGACGGGGCTGCATCATTTGATCTGGGAGATCGTTGATAACTCGGTTGACGAAGCGATGAATGGACACGCTTCGGAGATCGTTGTCACGCTGCACAAAGATGGCCGCACCATTAGCGTTTCCGACAATGGTCGCGGAATCCCGGTGGACAAGCATCCAAAAACAAAAAAGCCAGCGCTGGAAATGGTGATGACCGTCTTGCATGCCGGCGGCAAGTTCGACGACAATAACTACAAGACGGCCGGCGGTTTGCACGGTGTCGGTGCGTCCGTGGTCAACGCACTCTCGAAGGAGATGACCGCGGTCGTCCGCCGCGACGGCTCGCAGTACCGCATGGTTTTCGCAAAGGGAAAGACGAAAACCAAGCTGCAAAAGCTGAAAGGCGCCGTCCGCGGCAGCGGCACCACGATCACCTTCACGCCCGACCCCACGATCTTTCCCAAGACCGAATTTGATCGAACGATCATTCGTCACCGCTTGGAAACGGCCAGCTTTCTGCATCGTGGCTTGAAAGTCACGTTTGTCGACGAAGCCGAGAAGACAAAAGAGACGTTTCTGCACGAGCACGGCATCGTCGATTATCTGGCCAAAGTGCTGAAGGAACGCAAAGCGAATCCGATTCACGAAGCGCCGTTTACTTATCGCAAAGACGATGATTTCCGGATGGAACTGGCGCTGCAGTGGACCGAATCGACGGACGAACATGTCCGCAGCTACGTCAACGGCATCCCCACCGCCAACGGCGGGACCCATGAGAATGGTTTCCGATCGGGCGTCAACAAAGCCGTGCGAAATTACATCGATACGCACAACCTGACGCCGCGCGGCGTCAAGATCACCACCGAAGACATCCGCGAAGGCTTGGTGGCGATCGTGTCGATCTTCATCGGTGAACCACAATTCCAAGGCCAAACCAAGGACCGGCTGAACAATCCTGAAGTGACCTCGGTCGTCGAATCCGCCGTGCGGCCGGCGATGGAACAGTGGATGAACGAAAACCGTAGTGTCGCCGACGCCGTGATCGCGCGAATCATTGCGGCCTCCAGGGCGCGTGCGGCGTCCAGAGCGGCCTCCGAAGCGGTCTCGCGCAAAGGGGGTGGAAAAAAAACGATGTTGCCGGGCAAGCTGAGCGATTGTTTGGCTGGCGGCAAAGCGGATTCGGAATTGTTCATCGTCGAAGGTGATTCGGCCGGCGGCAGCGCCAAGCAGGGACGCGATCGTAACTATCAAGCGATCTTGCCGCTGCGAGGAAAAGTGTTGAACACCGAAAGTGCGACGCTTGAAAAAGATCTTGGAGAACAAAGAAATTCAAGACATGGTTTCCGCGCTCGGCTGCGGCATCGGTCCGAACATGAACATGGCCAGCTTGCGATACGACCGAATCATCTTGCTGGCGGATGCCGACACCGACGGTCACCACATCACGACGTTGCTGCTGACCTTCTTTTATCGCCACATGCCGGCGTTGATCGACGACGGCCGACTGTACATCGCCGTGCCGCCGCTGTACCGCATCGACATCGGCAAAGAAACCTTCTGGGCCGCCGATGAAGACGACCGCGAACGGATTCTCGAAGACGCCGATGGACGAGCGAAACCTGAGATCACGCGTTTCAAGGGTCTGGGGGAGATGATGCCCAAGGTGCTTTGGAACACGACGCTGAATCCGGAGACTCGCCGGCTGTTACGTGTCGAGATCGACGATCATCTGGAGACGGACAAGATCATTAGCGACCTGATGGGCCGCGATGCGTCGGCAAGATTTCGCTTCATCATGGAACGGGCCGAAGACGCCGAAGCGATCGACGTCTGAGCTTCGTCTTTCCACCTGGGAACGAATTCCGATTCAATTTCCGCGACCATCGCGCAATGTTTGTTTTGCGAAATTCCCAGGCCGTCCTTTCGCTCGCAAGCTCGCTCCATTTGGCCTGGGCTATGCAAATCGTCGCACCTTGGGTGCTGAACTCTTGCTTGCTAGCGTTCGTTCAGATTCATCTATCGGTCGTCGTGCATCTTTTCCTAGAGTCCCGCTGACGTCGAGTTGATCGCGGCTGCAACGGAGAGCGGCCCAGGTTGACTCGTTAATCGGAGTCAACGGATTGGCTCCCGCCAATATGCATTTTAGGAGTCAATCGGCATGGAAGCCGGATTTTGGCTGCGCCGTGTTGCGTGCGCAGTGTTTGTGGGTGGGCTTTTCGTTTTCGGTACGTCGACAACGTCGGCCGGAAACCATCGCACGCAGAACTTCATCGTGCAGGCCCCCAGTCCCCAACTGGCGGTTGCCGTCGGTAACGCGGCGGAGAAGTACAGAAATGAACTGGCTATGTATTGGACTGGTTCCGAGCTTCCTGCCTGGCCGCGGCCGTGTCCCATCCGGGTTGTCGCCGGGCCAAACCTGGCGGCCCAAGGTGTGACCACTTACAACCCGCGTCCCGTCAGTGACTTCCAGATGGAAGTTGTCGGTACGCCGGAGCGAATCCTCGATAGTGTGCTTCCGCACGAAGTCACGCATACGGTGCTGGCGACCTACTTTGGCCGCCCGCTTCCTCGCTGGGCAGACGAGGGGATTTGTACCACGGTCGAGCACGCGTCCGAGCGAAACAAACACGAAGCCAAGCTGCGCGAGTTCCTCGGTTCGCGACGTGGGATCGCTATGAATCAACTGTTCTTGATGACCGAGTACCCCAGCGATGTGCTGCCGATGTATGCACAGGGCTACTCCGTCTGTCGGTTTCTGATTGATCAACAGGGTCCGCGGACGTTCATCAAGTTCTTGAAGGACTACATGCATCGTCCCTCCTGGACTGCGAACGTCCGCAAACATTACGGGTACGAATCGCTACGAGAACTCCAAGACAATTGGCTCGGCTGGGTCAAATCGGGCAGCGGCGATGTCACTCAATTCGCCAAGCTCGAGACAGGTCGCGAAGCCGCCATTGCTCTGGCCAACGCTCAGACGCCGGCAACGGCCTCGCTCGCCGTCGCCAACGCAGCGTCCCCGGTAACCGCGACGCTTGCGAACGCGGCACCGGCAACCGCCACACTAGCAAAGAACACGGCTGCCGGTGGCGATCGCTGGCGGCCTAATGACGCCGGTTCGACGCGTTTGGCCAACGCGACGATGCCTGTGCCACAAAGACCGGCGGCGCAAGAACTGCCTCCACCTCCAGGATCGGCACTCGCCGCCGCCGGGCAGGGGCAAGGCTGGTACCTTCGTCTCCGGCAGCAGCGGGCGGAACAGGAATCCCAAGGAGACAGTGCCGGAGCCACGCAAGACATCGCCCGCTCGGCCGTTCACGAGCCGATCATGCCCCCATCGGTACGCGACAGCGGGACCTATTCGGCGGCTCAGCCACAGCCCGAACAACAGTGGTCCAGGAGCGGGATTCCAGCGGGCGGGCCGTACGATGGCAGGGCCAGCCGCTGGCGGTGACCAGTGCAGCTCGGTTCGTGACTACCGCAGACGAGCAAAACCTGCTATTTTCGCCGCTTCGCAGCAGATCACGCTACTGCGGATTCCCGTCATTGAACCACGACAGACCCAATCTCATGGCAAAACCGCAACACAAGATAAAGAAGGCCAATCACGGTCGCCGCCCGGCGAGCGCCAAAGCGCGCAAGGCAAAACGAAAGAAAATCAAGACCTGAGTGGCGGGTGTTTGCGGTGGTAAAAGGCGACTTAATAGTCGATCTGTCGTTACTTGATTTCGACAAACCGATTGCTGATTTGGACGCGATCCGGAAGTTCAATCGACAGCGCTTCGAGATGGAGCAGCTGACGGCGATCTTGTACGAAGAGACCGAAAACCACATCTGTGCTGGTTATCTGCAAACCAGCGAAGATGATTTTTGGGCACGAGGTCATATGCCGGGCATGCCGATCATGCCGGGCGTCATCATGCTGGAATCGGTCGCCCAGCTATCCAGCTATTTCACTCAGCGACACGATTTACTGGGTGCCGAGATTGTCGGCTTCGGAGGCGTCGATCAAGTCCGT
Organism: Pirellulaceae bacterium; assembly: GCA_963714715.1. Lineage (GTDB taxonomy): Bacteria > Planctomycetota > Planctomycetia > Pirellulales > Pirellulaceae > JBFJVZ01. The sequence goes on from CAVQPV010000037.1 coordinate 236,820, forward strand.
TTCCGCGGCGTGGTGCTTCCCGGCGATGTGTTGGTCGTGATGATTCAGCTAACGCGAGTCCGTCGCAACCGCATGATTGTGGCCAAGTTCCAAGGACTGGTGGACGGCAACGTCGTTGTCGACGGCGAGATTCGAGGCATCCCGATTCCCGTCCAATCGATCAACAACTATCTCGCCGAACGAGCGAAAGGCTGATTGGGCCAGATTAGCTCAGTTTCTGACCGCGGGCGTGTTTGGCCAAGGTTTCTTGGTACTTCTTTTTGCCTTCCTCGACCGACTTACGAATCGCCTTGGTGCTCTCTTCCGATTCCTTGCGCAGTTCAGCAATCATTTCCAGCGATTCGATTTGGAATCCGGTGATCGCGTCGACAAGCTTTTGAACCGATTCAGGATCGATCGTGCTTCCATATCCGGCTCTCAGCGCGGCTCGTTCCAATTCACGGCCCAGGGTCGCAACGTCTTCCAAGCCTTTGTTGACACCTTCCTTCATCGCTTCGGTGGCTTGTGTGACTTCATGCAGTCCATGCTGACTGGTGTAGACCGTGCCCAAAATCGTGAAGACATGTTCGTTGGTGGTGAAAAACGTGACGGCGCGACGATAAACGCGTTCTTTCACATCGTGCGTTTGCTTCAGCTTGGTGATCAGCGTCTCGCCGACGTCGTAACCGATTTCCAGGTTCTCTGCGATGTCTTTCAGCAACTGATACGTTTCGTCCTCTTCCTCGTAGCGATGGCGGGCCTCGTCGCGACTGAGTTCCAGTTTGCTTTTGCCGCCTTCGTCGGTGCCGGTGTAATTGTCCAGGGCGTCTTGGGCCGTCGCCAAACCGTTTTTCGCTGCCTCCAAGATGGGCGCGTGTGTGTCGAGCAATTCGCGCGAAAGCACTTCCGCTTCCTTCAACGCAAAGCGAAAGTCGATGTAGCCATCCAGGATCGATTCTTCGCTTTTCAGCGCGTCTTTGGTGTCTTTGGCAACATCACCGTAGACTTCCACGATCTGTTCAAAGCGATCGGATGGGGTGCCACGACGAATCTTCATCCACCAATTGGACACTTTTTCAGTGCCGCTGATTCGTCCATCATCCAATTGTCCGATCAGTCGCTTGCTGTCTTCGCGAACGGAGTCGAACATTTGCGCGATATCCATGTAGCGATTGCCGATCTGAATGCTTTCGACATTTTCACGGACCAAGGCGTTGAACGAACTCATGTGCTTGATCACGTCGGCAATCGCCAAGACTTTGGCTTCGTCCAAATGCTTGACGCCCTCGAGCAGACTGATCAATTCCTGAGGCGCCGTGCTGGAGCTCTTGCCACCGAATTTCTTCAGCACGTCCAGGGCTCGATCCAGGTACTGACGCATCGCCTTGGGATCGCCTTTGGGCTGTGTTTCACTGGTGACTTGTTCTTGCTGCTGGGGGGCGGATGCTTGTGCTTGCTCAGACATGCCGACGCTTCTCCAAAGACGAGACGGAATTAATTGCGGTGGATTTGCTTGGTAAACCAGGAACGGTAAGGTTAGCGCTTCGCTCGCTTCAGAGCAATCGTGCGGGGTAGCCCGGACTCGAATTTTGCCGCGGCTCGCTTCGCAAACAGCGCTGATTGCATAAGATATTCGGATCGAGCTTTGCTTTTTCCCACGGTTTTCCTGATGCCTGCCTCGCAGTCCCAAGTCCAGTCCGCCCGTGATATTCGTCTTCCCGGCGAAGATCTGACGATTGAGGAAACGCTTCGTGTGATGGATGTCGCCCGCGAAATGCGGGATCAACGTCAAACGGCGGAGGAAATGTTCCAGCGCGACGGCGTGCGACAACAGTTGCGGGAAAAGTTGGTCCGTCAAGCCGAGTTGTTGGGTGAAAACGTCAGCGAAGCTGAGATTGATGCGGCGATCGACCGGTATCTTTCCAATTTGCACACCTACCAGGATCCGCGTCCCGGCTTGAAATCCTTCATGGCGCATTGTTGGGTCTGGCGCAAGCGGATTTTTGTCTCAGTGGCGGCGATCGCCATCGCCGCATCATCGCTGTGGTTCCTATTCGCATCGCCGAGGGCGCCGCTGAGCCCATCGCTTCGCGCGGAGCGGGCCGTGGCCGCCGAAGTCGATCAGGCCGCCAATGTGGCCGAGCAAATCAAGGTCGTGACGAACAATCCTGAGATCATTGCCAGAGCCGAGAGTTTGCAAGCACAAGCACAAGCGTCTACCGACGTTACGGCAGCCATCGCCGCCAAGACCCAACTGCAGGAGATGTTCCAGCAGTTGAACGCGGAGTACGAAGTCCATGTGGTTGCGGGCATGAAGGAGATGAGTGGGTTTGATCGCTCGCTTGCCGATGGCACGCCTTTGTATTACGCCGTCGTCCAAGCACGCACTGCCGACGGAAAAGTCGTGCCGCAGCGGATCCGTAATTCCGAAACCGATCGCGTGGAAAAAGTGACCGCATGGGCGGTACAGATTTCGGAATCGGCCTTTGAAAGGCTGGGCCGGGACAAAAGTGACGGCGTGTTGAACGAAACTCTCTACAGCGTTAAACAGCGTGGTGAATTGACAGCGGAGATTCAAATGGATGGTGCCGTGACCCAGTCGCCATCGACTTTGACAAGTTGGACATTCGATTAGAAGTCATTTCGAGTTAAGGTTGGTTCGCTCATGCCGATTTCCGGTCCCGTCGTGCACCGCCAGTTGATGGACGCGTACGCCGCTGCGCAACGGCAACTGGAAGCCGTCCGCGGCCGCCTGACTGCCGAAGCGCAACAACGCAGCGAGCTTCAGGAAGATCGCGGCGAAGCCTTGCTGAGCCTGGCCGAGCATTACTTGCCGGAACTGACGCCCGAGTCGATCCGCAATACTTGGACGGAGATCCGCAACAACGTTTCCGAGATTCTGGTGCGTAAGCAGGACCACCAACGGCGACTTGCCGAATCACTTGTCGAGCACAACGCAGATCGTCGGCAACAAGAGGATGTGCTGGTCGACGCGAATGAACAACTGGATCAGTTGCTTGATCAACAACAGCAACTTGCCGACAGCATAGAAGAGCGTCTCCGCGATGACGAGGAGTTCATTCGATTGTCTGATCGCGCCGCGCTGGCCGAGGGAGCACTTGAGCGGGCGGAAGCAAACCTGTCAGAGATCGATCAGGATGCGGCCAGAAAGCTGCCGGCGTATGAGAACAGCACGCTCTTTCGGTATCTCCGTGAACGGGGCTATGGAACCGAGGCGTACACCAAGCGGGGCTTTACCCGACGAATGGATCGTGCCTTGGCGAAGTTCATTAACTACAACGAAGCTCGCCAGGGATACGATTTCCTCAAGAAGACACCTGATCAGATGCGAAAGATTATCGCCGAAGATCGAGCGGCGTTGGACACGGTGATGGACGAATTGGAACGTCGACGGGACGCGGTCGCCCACGAATTGGGGCTGCCGCAAATCATCGAACAGCTGCGAGTCGCGGAGCAGCAGCGTAATGAGCAGTTGGAGTCGCTTGGTCGTGTGCGGACAGAGACCGAGCGGATCGAGAGCGAGCTGACCGAATTGGAAGACACCCGCGGCGCCTATTACCGCGAAGCAATCACAGTCTTTCGTGACATGCTGGAACGAAGCGATACACGTGATTTGAAACGTCGCGCCAAATCTACCGCCGATCTAACGGACGACCAAATCGTGGCGAGGCTGGCCGGGGTGGATGCTGACTTCAATGAGCTCGATCGCGCTGCCAAGAAGCAGCGGAATGAGGTGGAACGTCAACAGGAGTACATGAATCAATTGGGTCGATTGATTCAGAGGTTTCGATCCGCAAGATTTGATTCTTCACGGTCACAATTTGCCGACCGGCTGGATATCGCTGAGGAGATCGAACGTGCGCGGGATGCCGACGATATTGAGTTTCTGTGGAATCGAATCCGCCGTGCCCATCATTGGGGGCCGACCACGATGGAAAAGGTTGGCAGCGTCGTGACACATCCAATGACCCAGGTTTTGATCAACGCGATGGCTCATGCCGCCGCGGGCGCGTTGCGGGGGCATGCTCGCGTCGAGCCGGCCAAAGACATGCCGATAGCAGTCGCTCGCGGAACCAAGGATCACGCGAAGGTAAGAAAACGACCGACTGGTCCGTCCAGTGGGGAGGCGACAGTAGCCGCGACGACGGTTACAAGAATCGCCGTCGGTTCTAGACAGGCAGCCGCCCCTCGACAGGCTGTCAAGCTTGTCTCACGTCACTGCATCGCCGCTGCCGCCGAGTACGTAAAGTACTTGTGTTGAACCCAATGAGGCTGGATGTCGAAACGCCAGCATGTTTGCTTGATCGGCGGTGCGTCATCGTCGAGGTAGGGAATCGAGCCGAGGCGTGAGAGCATATTGGCGCCGTCCGGCAACGTAACGAATCGTGTCACGGCCGCCTCCAAATGCACTCGCTGGATTTCACCTCCAACCGATTCAAATTCTGCGCAATTGCGAGGATGAAAGTGCATCGGCGGCGGCCATGCTCAGGGCCGGATGCTCGTCATCCACGTTCAAGGCAGCCTTGAGTGCATCCCATTCCTGTTGTAGCTCGAAGCCGACGGCGACGTTGGCAAATTGATGCGATCGGAACGGCACGACAGACGTTTTGCTCTTGGGCGAGATTCTCACTGTTTCGTTGGTGGAAACCTTTGCCTCCACCAGGAAGGGACTCACCTCCGATACGGTCCACGAAGCAGGTTGGGTGAACGATGTTGGCAGTAGAACTCTCTCCGCCGTGGAAACGCTGCCATAAGCACTTGGCTTGATGCTCTCTTTGATGGACACCTTTTGCCCGCCCTTCATCTCTGTCGGAACATAGCTCTGACGGAATTGCGAGGCTTGTTGCAACGCGAATGATTCTCGCCAACGCAACGCTTCCCCGGTAGCGCGATCATAGGCCGCGATCTGTGCGGGCAACGCAGGATCTTTCTCAGCCAGTTTCTTCAACGCCGGCTCGCATGCTTTACTGACGTCCGCCGTGCCCATGCGACGATCGATCACACTCAGCTTCCCAAGAATGTCTGCATACAACGGGCGAACATTTTCGGCCGGTACGTTGGCCGCAGCGCTCTCGATCATTGCGATGACTGCGGTCTTCGCGGATGCTTCCAGTTGCTCGACGGGCTTCTGTGCTGCGGCGGAAATTTCGGATGCGGTACTATTACTGAATGCCCATCGGAGCCCGCAGTTACGGATCAGGCCCGCCGAGGCAGAGCCCCAAAGCCCCGTCAAATACTCGATCGCATCCGCCGCACTGGCCGTCTCGTTGTCGCCTATCTTGGCGGTGCCGGTCGAGGACAATTCACCTCGAATTCGCGTCGCCTCGCTGTCGAACAGTGCGACTCCCTCCAGGTTCTTTGTCATCAACTGCTGCGCCTGCTGCAGGTACAACTGCTTCCGTTTTGCATTCAACCGGTTGTCGCAATCGGCGAGTAATCCTTGGAAACGATTGAGATAAGGTTCGCGCTCCTTGGGGGACAAAATGTGCATCTGTTCCCACAGTTCCACCCCAAAGCTTTCCAACGCCGCTTCGGCCGCTTCCAGTTGACCATTGCTAATCTTCTGCTGTTGCTGATCCAGAATGCGCTCTCGCTTCTGTGTTTCTTTGCGCAGTTTATCCACGATGCGAATTCTAACTCTTGGGTCATTCCTCGTCGTGAATGCCATGTGTCCCGTACTCCTCAGCAGCGGGGCTAGTTTGATCCGAAGATCTGTCCCAGCTGGCTCACCCATTAACTGCAATTGATCGGCGTCTCGCAGCGTCTTCCAAAGGGCCGCAGCCTCCTTGGCAAGTGGTGTGTATTGCAACCGGTTTGGATCGCTTTCGCGCAGTGCAACCGCCTTGACAAAGAATGCTTCGTGTTTTTCATGAAGCGCATAGAGTCGTTGGACGGCAGCCTTCGCATCTTCCAATCCGGCTTTTGCTCCCTTGATCGCACCGTGTGCCTGTAACGGCGCAGTGGGATTCAGGTTGGTTGGGTTGGCCGATGCCGTCGAGGCGGCCGCGCAAAACGCGACGACAACTGCTGGGAGCATTCCGCTTGTCTGGTTCAACTTCACGATCAGGATCCTCCCTCTGAAACGACGGCAACGATCGATCCGCCGCCGAGCGCAACCGGCTTGTTGTCTGAACTCATCAATGCGACTCTGGCGATGTTCGCGGATACCGTTTTGTTCTCTGGATCAAAGGATCTGAACGTGACTTGGGCAGGCTGATCGGCGGCCGTCATCGCGATCGGAGAGGACGAACTTGCCTGCATGTACAACTCGCACGACACGGTTTGACCCGCCAGACTCGCGGGATCGCCCGCAGCCGTTTTGCCTCGGATCAAAACACTCGGGTAACTCGTTGGTTTCGTCGCGACGTCGTAGTTCGAGATCTGGATGACGTTTTCGCGACCATCACCAATTGAAATCAGTTCGATGTTGGCGGACTTGATGTCCACCGGCGGACTCACCTGCAGGGTGATTTCTCCCGTTTCCGGCAACTGCTCTTCGACTTTCTCGACGGCTTGTGTCGCCAACTCCTTGGTTGCATCGGCAAGCGACTGTGATTTCTCTTGCACCGAAGCCGCCATTTCCTTCATCTTGTCTTTTGAACATCCGGGCGAACAGAACAATACGAAAGCGAACAAACTCGGCAAGATCCCTTTGAATCTTGCTGGGTTACATCTTGGATTGAACATGACTTGCTTCCAAAAAGTAAAAAAATGATGTCTTAGTTTGGCGTGAACGACCGCTGACAACGAACGGTCAGATCCGCAAAACTTCGGAAACCTTTGATCGTGGGTGATGACGTCGGGATGGTCAACTTCAACCGAGCCATGATAACCGTTTTCCCCGCAAATCTCACTGGCTAGGCATCACTCGCCGGACGTTGTGACACCCGTGCGGCTGAGAAAACACGGCAACGCGGGGGGCAAATCCCAATTGTTCCGGTCAGGAAACGTGCGCGTGCGATTCGCTCACAGGCCAGTCTTGGGCGTCTTGGGCGGTGTTGCCCACCAAGCGACCACGGCCAGACAACACATTCCGACGAAGAACATGCGACAAAACGGCAACAACGGTCAACAACCGCAAACCCATGCGATCAGACAATGGTCCCATCAGCGAGAGAGGAAGCGCGGCAAGAACTGTTCCCAGCATGTAGGCGAGCGACAAGCGGCTATCGCTCAGTTCCAATGACTCACGGATTCTGGGCGTAAAGGCGCTGATTGCAAACGTCTGTCCCGGACAGGTACAGATCTGAATCATCATCGCGATGGGAATCATCACGTAGCCGTAATAGAACGGAAGCCTTGCCGCCAAACGATCTGATAACGCATTGGTCAACACAGCCAAGGTCCCATCAGCCGTGCTGCCGCGGGCAAATGGTTCTTGCCGATCCCCTGGCTGGCTTTGATCCAACCGAGTGGTCGGCCTTGAGATCGAACGACCTGCCAACCCATCGAATCACAGGGAATCGGTTTCCCGCTCAGGAAGGTCTTGGCGGCTTCATCGTCGACGTCGATCGACTGCGAACAGTGCGCCCTGCCGACGCGGCGCAAGGCGGCGGCGTGAGCTGGTTTCCAAGTTTGTCCGGTTCGATGCATCAATTCTGGGCCGGCGATCGCGAGCTCGTCGATCCAGTCGGGCGCATCCGTGGGCCAGGCAAAAATAGCGGCGTCGCGCACCTCCAATCGGATTTTTTCTGCGTCCAATGCAAACCATCGTTGTGCCTCAGACGGCGCTTTGTCGCCACGTTTCCGCTTCCAAGTTCGTTTTGCTCGGTGATGCAACTCAGCGTTGGCCACGACCTGAACCGAGGCAGCAAAGCTGCCCGCGCATCGATGGCGATGAGGCCATAACCGATAGCAAGCGTCGTGGGACTCGTAGACCTGCAGTCGATCGATAGGCAGCGGTTGCACGACTGCTTGTCCGCATAGCGCACGAATCTGTTGTTCGTTTTCGGCTTCGGCAAACGTGCACGTGCTGTAGATCAATTGACCTCCCGATCGCAACAAACGCGTCGCAGCAGATAGGATTCGCGTTTGTCGCGCCGCACTATGCATGATCTGTCGCGGTGTCATGGCGGAAGCGGATTGTCGGCCGCGCGAGAGCAGTGCTTGCCCGCTGCACGGGGCGTCTACCAACACCAGGTCGAAAAGGCCCGTCAATCGATCCGCCAATCTCTCGGGGTCCATGGCGGTGACGGCATAACGGTCCGAGCCAGTTCGCATCAGATTGTATGACAAGGGAGCGACACGCGAGCGAATAGCTTCGTTGGCCAAGAGAAATCCATGGTCGCCGAGCATTTCCAGCAATGCCGAGGCTTTCCCGCCCGGTGCGGCGCAGAGGTCACAAATCAGCAGCTGGTCGCTGGACAACGCCCGGTCGGCATCACAGGCGGCCAACGCCAGCAGCGAGCCTGCGTCTTGAAGGAAGTAATCGCCACACGCGTACGATAGAACTCGGGAAGCCTGGAGCGACGGATCACACATCCGCCGCGCCAGGGAGTACCAAGGAACGGCCTCGGTGCCAAAAGGAAAACAACCGGCATCAGCGTCACGTCGAAATCGAAGAGCGCTCGGGTAAGGCTTCGTCAACGCATCAGCGAACAAGTCGATCTCGCTCTCTGGCAGCGGAACCGACCCCAAGGCTTCGACAACCGACGCTCTTGACACCATGGCCGGGCGTGGTGCCTTCATGTTCGTGTCTTCATTTCTTCCTTTCAAACCAGCGCACGATCGATAGCCCCGTTGATAACACTCCGGCCAGGATCAATGGCGATGAAAAAGTGAACATGATGAATGCGATGTGTGCCGCGCGACCAACATCCTCACCACTGGTCGCCGTCTTACCGCGGACCAACGCCGCGATCTCGTTTCGCACCGCAGGAACTCGAGACGCGTAAAAGAGTCCCGCCGACATGACTGCAAATACGACCATCATCAACATCATCATGCCAATGCTGATTTGGAAGGATCGTCGGGTGGTTGCGGATTGGCTCATGACTGCTCGGTCGCGTGGGAATGATGAATTCGCCACCGCTGAGTCTAACCGCAATCCCCGCCAAAGCGAAGCGAGAGGGAAGTCAAGCACCGCGACCGCTAACCGCGCACGTCGCTAGAAACAAACAGGCCGCTCGTTGCGTCACGGCGACGTGACAGCCTTAGAAGACTCCGGCGCCAAAGTCGTCTTCGGATTGATCATTGGCGTCGATGGTGTCTTTCTTCTCTTGGTCCATGAACTTCGGTCTCGGCGGCGAACCCGGTTGGACAAAATCAGCGTCACCTGGGTTCATGTCCTCGAAACCAAAATCGTCGTCGTATCGAGATTCATAACCAGGCTGGTTGGCCCGCTTCAACTCGGCGTCGAACTCGTCGATCACCGCTTTTTGAATCTTCTCACGGCATTCGCTGTTGATCGGATGCGCGACATCTGCGTACAGCTTCTGCGGCGAATCGAACTCGCTGATGTCTTGCTGAAGCTTCACGCCACAGTAATTGCAGTAGTTTGCACGCAAGTGATTCTTGTGATTGCATCGCTGGCAGTGTCCGGACAACTTGCGACTCGGCATCGCCACGAACGGTCCGCTCGAACCGTCGATGATTTTTAAGTCGCGAACGACAAAGGAGTCGTCGATGGTGATCGAGCAAAAGGCCCGTAACCGGTCCTCCGATGATTCCATCAATTTAATACGTATCTCGGTGATCTCCACGATCCGACCCTCCCTAACCGATCAATGTGTTGAACGGAGCATTGGCATGGTTGTCAATCACAGACAACCGGTGTTGGAACACAAACACTTTGCACATCTGAGATTAATGCTCCCGGTTCAAGCATGGCTCGAAGTCGCGCTGCACCTCGATCCGCTTGGATGGCCGTGCTCTGAATCGCAAAACATGCCGAACCGCTACCCGTTAATTGACACGCTTGCAAACCGCTCCGCCACATCGATTCGAGAATTTCGTCGATTCGGGGCAGAATTTCTCGTGCCGGCCCGGTAAGACGATTGAACAAGTGTTTCCCAATTTCCGGCGATGAACCGGACCCCAAAGCGCCTAACATCCCGTCTGGCGAGCGGCAGACAGCTGGAATCTGAGAAGCTGCATAAACTTTAGCAGTGGATAGACATTCACCAGGGAACGCGACAACGAAGTGAAGAGGTGATCGAAGCGTCAGCGGTGTGAGGATTTCGCCGCGTCCCTGAGCCCTCGCTGCAAGGGTGCGTTGGGGGGCGTCGATCGCTGAGGCGTCGTTTCTGCAACCGAGAAAAAAGGGGACATCGCTGCCGATCGATGCGGCAATTTCGTAGATTTCGGGTCGATTGCTGGGAACTCCACAAAGTTTTGCGGCGCAGCGCAGTGCGGATGCCGCATTGCTGCTGGCGCCACCCATGCCGGCCCCGGCAGGAATCCGTTTGCGGATTCGGCAATCAAATCCGCCGGGGGTGTCGAATTGATCACGAAAAAGCGAGAGTGCTCGATGAACCAAGTTCCCTTCATTTTCGGGGATCTGCAATAACTGTGCCGTCTTGGCAAAGTTGACTGGCAGTCCAAGCCGCGAGGCAATGATTTTTTTGCTGGGCAACCAACGGACGCCAACGCGGATTTGTTCGCGCTCCGTCCGAGCCACGATGACATCGTCGCACCAATCGATGGGCACCATGACCGTATCGATCTCGTGATATCCGTCTTCGCGACGGCGCAGCAGTTCCAGGAACAAATTCAGTTTCGCAGGCGCACGCGTCCGAGCCGTGCGCCATCGATCTGAATTGGTTTCTAAGTGGGCTACCAAAATTCAGGCTGCTTTCGGGATCGAAACTGGCGTCGTCGCTCTGCCACTGACCGCGTCGATGGCGACGATTGCAATTCCTGCTTTGCGGGCAAGTTCAATGGTGCGTTCCCGCTCGACGAGGATCGTTTTTTCGGCTTCGATGGCGATCGCTTTGCCACCACCATCACGCACACGCTGAATCGTCAGTGGTCCAATGGTTGGTACATCGAATCGCATGTCCTGATGCGGCTTGCTGACTTTCACCAGTGTCCAGCCACCGCGCCGACAGAGTCTGCCGGTGCGATCGATGCAGGCATCCGTTCCCTCGATCGCTTCGACCGCGAGCACCGTCCCGTCTTTGACGGTAATGCTCTGACCGATGTCCATGCCGCCCATTTGTTTGGCGACCTGCCATCCCATTTCGATATCGCGCATCACGCGATCGCTGGGTTGACTACCAGCCAAGACTCCATGCTTCACAAGTAACTCCGGTGCAAAATCGGTTGCCGCACACACTTCCATGTTGCCGGTAGAATACGCCCTGGTGACCGACAGCAGCAAGCTATCGTCCCGAGCATCACGTTGACGTCCAATCAAATGAGGCCCAAACGTCCGAATGGCACACAAGTCAGGGAAGTGTTGAAGCCAAACCGAACCTTTGAACAGCAATTCTGCTTTGAATAACTTGCCCGCCATCGTCACTTGCCGCACACCGAAACGACGAAAGTAGCGGATGTGTCCACCAAGCCGACCGACACCGGCCCACTTGACGTGATCACAAATCGACTCCAGATCCTTGCTGGCGTGTCCGCTGATCGCGATGCAGCAAACAGCGCGGTTGTTGCGAATGATCGTCTGAGCGATTTCGACCGGATATCGTCCCCATCCGGCGACCAGTCCAATCGGGGGCTGTTGCTGAGATTCCTGCAGATCTCTCATCATGGTCTTGATGTATCCTGGGCGGTATCCACGTCGCGGACAGACCGAACCAGCGGTGTCGGCGGCTTTCATGCCGCGCGATTTTCTTGCTGATCGTTGAGCGAATCGCGAAGCTCATCCACCTCGCTCCGCAATTTCTTTAGCTCACGTCGCATCTCGGGCAAACGCCGAGTCACGGCAAAGATTTGCATCTGATCGCGCTGCGACATGGCGGGCGAGCCCAAATAGATTTCGTTGCCGTTCAAATCGTTCATCACGCCCGCTTGCGCACCGACAATAGCGCCGTCACCCAAGCTGATATGATCTTTCAATCCAACCTGCCCCGCCAAGATCACGTCGTCACCGGTACGACAACTACCTGCGATTCCGACTTGGCTGCACAGCAGATTGCGCCGACCGATTTGGCAGTTGTGCGCGATCATGACCTGGTTATCGATCTTAGTTCCCTCACCGATTCGCGTGGCGCCGTAAGTGCCACGGTCAATCGTCACGCATGCGCCCACTTCGACGTCGGAATCAATTCGCACGTAACCAAGTTGGGCACAGGGGATGTGTCGTCCGTTTTCCTGTCGATAACCAAAACCGTTGGCACCAATCACGCACCCCGCGTGCAGGATCACACGGTCACCCAATTCACTGTACTCGTACAACGTCACGTTGGGATGAACCACACAATCCTTACCGATGACACAGTGCGGCATGATCACAACGCCCGGCATCACCAACGTGTGGTCGCCAATCACAACGCCCGCACTGACCGTTGCTGTGGGATGGATCTTTGCCGATGGAGCAATCTTGGCGGATGAGTCAACGCCGACTCCGGGAATCCCCGCTCGAAGGGGCGGACGAAAGTGTGCCACGATCGTCGAGAATGCCCGGTGAGGATCATCCACAATGATCTTTGAACGTGCGCCGCAATCAATGTCGATATGGGTGACCACGGCACACGCCAGCGATTCCCTCAAACTGCCCACCCGTTCGGGGTCATCCAGCAACGTGATCTCTCCGGCAGTCGCCTCGGCAGGCGGGTTCGCACCGCTGCACTGCAAATCTGGCCCCTCAAGTTGCCCGCCGACCATGGCCGCTAATTGTTCTAATTGAATCACCACCCGAATCCTTTCGGCACGAAAGACTCACTGTTCATGTTGCCAGGATCTGGCGAGACCACCGGCAAACTCGCATCTCCACCTATACAAGCCAGTCGGATGGTAGGGCAAGGGAAATCCAACAAAGTGGACAATGCGCCATCAATCAGGAGTCAGTCAGAAACGCTGTGTGATCGATATGTTGGCGCATCGCCCGAGCGGCTCCTGGTCGTAAGTCTTTGATGTGAAACAGCTTAAGCCAAGAAATCTGACGTTCTTTCGCAATCGGCACGACTGGTGCAATGGATCGTTGCGAACTGAGCAGGGGAACCAACGACTGGTCAAAGCCTGCTTTTTCAGTCCAATCCCAGCAACGACCCATGGAGACCGGGAAAGATGAAATCGATCCACCCCCTTTTGTTTGTGCTGTCCGCAGCGATTGTTCCCGCATCCGTGGCCAACGCGAGTCACGAACTTCCCCTCGAAGTTGCCGCTTGCGAATATCACGAAGCGGTCAAGCACTTTGACCTCGCCGTTCATGAGGTGCGGTTCATCGATCATGATGAGATGCGACTGGTTCACCAACTCGCTGACGCCGCGTGTGATCTGCACAGGGTGGCTCGTCACCCCGAGCGGACCGATCGAGTCTTGCACCAATGGCGGGACGTGCAATCGCTGCATCGCTGCGTGCAAGCTGCGATTTTTGGTCGATCGTGTTACCCACGACACCCCGAACTGATCAAGTGCTGGCAACGCGTGACGTGTGCGTACCGGGAGTTGGCAAAGCAAGTTGAGTGCATTTGCGGCGACCATCACGTCTACCGACCACCGGTCGGCGGCACCGCGTTCGGATTGCCACCCGTGATTGAGCCACACGCGGTTGTACCCAGAGCGGTTCCCTACGCCTTTCCCGGCACGATGATTCCTCGCACACCATTCCCCCCGTTTTCCGGTATGACTTTGCCACACGCGTATGCGCCAACAACACCGCGAATCGACAGCCACGTTCGTCCCGGGATGGCGCCCCTGCCCCCGGTTGATCCGTCAACCGATGAGATCCGATACTTCGGGCGGCGACCTTTTGATCAGCCACGAACAAGTCGAAACAACATTGGTGCGCACTTCACCGGCAATGATTTCCGCTCGGCGATGATCGGAGCCATGCTCAGTCGCATGAGTCACTGAGTCGACCAAGACGGCTGCGAGCGATCCCTGCTGCATCAGATCGTTTAGAGCTTGACGAAACGCCCCAGCGGACTCGCCGGGGAGGAGTTCCAGAGAGCCCAAAAGATGATCACGCGGCACGACCGCAACCGCAGCAAACACATCGAGGAGTCGGAGTTGTCTGACAAACCTGATCCCGGGTTCTTGCCGAAAAGCATGATGAAGCAAGCGGACCTGGACGGAGACGGCAAGGTGGGATTGGACGAACTGTCACGATACTTCGCCAGGCAAAAATCGTAGGCCGGCCTGTCCAAGACGTTGCGCGAGGGTCTCCCCCCGCTCGCTGTGCGAGGGTTTCCTGGCCCCCCGCACGCTCTTTCGACCGTCAGGTCTCCCCTGCCATGCGGCGGCTCCGCTCTGAAGACCTGACGGTCAATGTGATGGCGAGGTCGGAGACCTGCGCCGAGCGCGGGTCAATGTGATGGCGAGGTCGGAGACCTGCGCCGAGCGCGACCTGACGGTCAATGTGATGGCGAGGTCGGAGACCTGCGCCAGCGCGGGTGCCGGCGAGGTCGGAGACCTGCCCAGCGCGGGTGCCGGCGAGGTCGGAGACCTGCGCCGAGCGCGGTCAATGTGATGGCGTGGTCGGAGACCTGCGCCGAGCCTCAAGTCCGTTCTACGCGATCAGCTTCTCGACCACCTTGCCATGCACGTCGGTCAGACGATACGCCCGGCCTGCATACGTGAACGTCAGCCGTTCGTGATCGATCCCCAGTTGGTGCAAGATCGTTGCTTGGATGTCATGAACATGAATGGGGTCTTCGCTTGGATGAAACCCCAGTTCGTCGGTTTTGCCGACCGTTTGACCGCCCTGAATGCCGCCACCAGCCATCCACATCGTGAACGCCTGCGGATGATGATCGCGACCGAGTTTTCGTCCCAACGCGCCGCTCGCTTCGACCATCGGGGTCCGCCCAAACTCTCCGCCCCATACCACTAACGTATCTTTCAGCATGCCTCGTTGTTTCAGATCCTTGATCAAGGCGGCACACGCTTGATCGGTTTGTTGGCATTGTCCGCGCACGCCACCTTCGACATTGCTGTGATGGTCCCAACCCGCATGGTACAGCTGAATGAAACGTACACCGCGTTCGGCCAATCGTCTCGCCAGCAGGCAATTCTTGGCGAACGATCCTCCGTCCTCTGGCTTGACACCGTACAGGTTGAGTGTCGATTCCGATTCGTCAGCCAGTTCCATCAATTCCGGGGCACGCGACTGCATTCGGAACGCCATCTCGTACGATTCGATCCGTGTTTGAATGTCGTCGACTTTCAGATTTTCCAAACGACGACGGTTCAATTGTGCGATCAGGTTCAAGGTGTCGCGTTGGGTCGCTTGGTCGATACCCTGCGGATTGGCGATGTGCAGGATCGGATCACCGCTGGCGCGAAAAGGAACACCTTGATGTTCGCCCGGCAAGAAGCCCGCACTCCACATCGACGCGCCACCCGACAAGTTCCCGCCGCTTTTCAAGACCACGAATCCCGGCAGATCGTTTGCCTCACTGCCGATGCCATAGCTGAGCCACGAACCCATCGCTGGCCGACCGGGAATCGGGCTACCGGTATTGACGAAAATCTGCGCGGGTGAATGGTTGAACTGATCGGTGTGCACACTCTTGATAAATGACAGGTCATCGGAAACTCCCGCCAAATGCGGAATCACTTCGGAAAGCTCGGCGCCCGATTGGCCGTGCTTCGAGAATTTGAATCGCGGACCGAGTACGGCCGCATCTGGCTGGATGAATGCGTAACGCTGGCCGGCGATCACCGCTGGCGGTATCGGTTGTCCTTCCAGTTCGATCAACTTGGGTTTGTAGTCGAACAGTTCCAGTTGGCTTGGTGCACCCGCCATGAACAGGTAGATCACACACTTGGCCCTTGCTGGATGATGCAGCCCGCCAGCAGAGTCGGACGCTGCGTCTGCTGGGCAGCCAAACTCGCCGGCAAGCATGGATGCCAGGGCAAGTTTGCCCACACCGATCCCGCAAGTTTCAAACAGTTGGCGTCGGGTCTGTTGTTTTAGCTGCATGTCTTTCGCTCACGGCGTGGTGATGGCTTCGTCGGTATTCATGAGTGCCCGGGCGACCAGCAGCCAAGGCTTGTCGCCTTTGGCTTGACGGTGATAAAACGCAACGATCGCTTGTAATTCGTCAGGTTCTGGTTCCCGCACCAACAATCGCCGGAAGATGCGCGTGGCGATCTGCTCGGCTGTCGCGGCGTCGCCGACGTCGCGGATGGCCGATTCAGCCAGGGCTGCGGCGATCTCCAGGTACATCTTGTCGTTCAGCAACGTCAACGCTTGTAGCGGCGTTGTGCTTCGTTCTCGCCTGGCCAGGCACAGTTCTCCTGTCGGTCCATCAAAACTGATCGATGCAGCAAACGGCGCGGTGCGTTGGCTGAACGTGTACAGAGACTTGCGATAGCGATCGGCACCCGAGGACGTTCTCCAGTTTGGGCTTCCGTAAGCCATTTGCGAAACCGTGGCCGGTTGCGGCGGATAAACGCTCGGTCCACCGATCTGACGTGTCATTAAACCAGCTGCCGAAAGCATGGCGTCGCGGATACGTTCGGCATCCAGACGTCGATGTGGAAAACGTGACAACAGACGGTTGTCAGGATCCTTGACGGGTGCGCCGCCGACCGCTTGCGCGTACGTTGCCGAAAGCACGAGATTGCGATGCAATCGCTTCATCGACCAATCGCCGCTGGTAAGTTCGCCAGCCAGGTAATCGATCAATTGCGGATGCGATGGCAGCTCGCTTTGCGTACCAAAATCGCCCGCCGTGCGAACGATCCCCGTGCCAAAGAATTGACGCCACGCTCGATTGACCGTCACTCGACCAACCAGCGGATTTTTGTCGCTGACCAACCATCGTGCCAAGGCCAATCGATCCTTGGGATGCGCGTCGTCCAGCGGTTGGAATGCCGAGAGCCCAGCTGGCTGCACTGCCTCTTTGGGTTGCAAGTATTCGCCCCGATGGTGCCGGTGCGTTGTCCGCTGATCGTCCTGGGAACGCTCTCGCAGGACCAACGTCCGCACCGGATCCTGAATCGCACGACGCAAGACGTCGATCGGCTTGCGATGCTCCTTCAGTCGTTCGTTGGTTTGAATGTACTGACGACTCAATTGCTTTTCAGCAGTGCGGCCCAGTTGGTTTTTTTTAACGCGGACATCGTTCAATTGCGATTCCAAATCAGCGTTCTGAGCCGACGCGTTGGCGCCGCCGGTGCGCGTGGTGACAGCAAGGCGAAAGTGGCCGAGCGCCGCCGCAAAGTGGCGTTCAAACAGCAATTCGATTGTCCATGGCACCGTCGAGGAAAACGGTTCGGCAAAATTGACGACCAAGCGATTCGCCGTGCCTTGCTGGTCGGATGTCGACCAACCCGTCGAGCCGTTGCCATCCAAGACGTTCGACGCGTCGGCGCCGCCACTGCCAACACTGATTTTTCCGTAGCTGGCGGACGGACGCTCAAGCCGGATAGGTGTGTCAGCGACGCGGACTTTGAATTCGCTGAGGAAAAAATCACCGCGTCTTCCTTCGTAGAAGGCCATTCCGGGCCCATTGGCGGGCAAGGATGCGTGAGGCAGAACCTCCAGCCGGATCGCCGTGATGCCTTGTTCGACTGGCGGCATTTCCAGCGTGTAGACGTCACGCTTGGTGACATCGCCCGAAGCAAGAATCGAGCCCGATAGGGTCAACGACAGCCGCGGCATGGTCGTCGTCAGCGATGTCGGGCGAAGCACGGTCCAGTCGCTCGCCGTATCGATCTGTTGTTGTCGCCATTGTTCGTAGTCGGCTCGTATCGCTTCGTGTTGCGGGTCGCTGGAGTCCAGGACCTCGCGGGCGAGTTCGTTTTCCCTCCGCCGAATTTGTTGTTCAATTTCTCGGCAATGCTCGCGAACCTCCGCTGGGTCCGCCGTCACTTCCGGTTCGTCCGCATTGTTCATCAAGGCCAAAAACGAATAGTAATCGGTGTGCGTGATCGGATCGTATTTGTGCGTATGGCACTGTGCGCAGCCGGTCGTCAGGCCCATCCAAACGGTCCCGGTCGTGGCGACACGATCGACCATGGCGTAAAAGCGATACTCCAATGGATCGATACCGCCTTCTTCGTTCAGCATCGTGTTGCGATGAAAACCGGTGGCGATGCGTTGGCTGAGTGTCGCATCGGGCAACATGTCGCCGGCAAGTTGCTCGATCGAGAATTGGTCAAACGGCATGTCGTCACCGATCGCACCAATCACCCAGTCTCGGAAAGGCCAAATGGTTCTTGGACGATCTTTTTCGTAGCCGTTGGTGTCACTGTAACGAGCCAGATCGAGCCAGGGTCGCGCGAAACGTTCGCCGTAATCGGGGGATGCCAACAATCGGTCGACCAATTTGCGGTACGCCTTCGGATCATCATCTTCCACGAATCGGTCGACTTCGTCAGGCGGCGGCGTCACACCGGTCAAATCCAGATAAAGTCGCCGAATCAGCTTCGCTTTTGTCGCTGGCTGCGACGGCGTGAGTCCCCTTTGCTCCATGCGATTGAGCGTGAAGCGATCGATACCGTTGCGGCACCAACTGGCATCAACGACATCGGGCACCGCAACAGACTCGGGTGGGACAAATGACCAATGTGTCTGGTAGGTTGCGCCCGACTGGATCCAGGCACTCAGCACTTCGATCTCGCGTGCGGATAACGGCGGGTGAGAATCAGCCGGCGGCATTCTCAGATCGGGATCGTCGCTAACGATGCGCGTGATCAATGCGCTGGCCGCGATGTCATGTGGTTTGATCGCTTGGTATCCGCCCAAGTCGGCGTACGCGCCCTGCTGCGTGTCCAGCCGCAAATCGGCTTCGCGAGCGTTCGAGTCGGGACCGTGACAAGTCAAGCAATGTTTGGCAAGGATGGGCCGCACCTCGCGCCCAAAACGAATTTCCTGACCGTGACTGGGGCGGCAGTTGTCAATGCACGGAACCAGAACAAGGCAGCAGGCGAACGTTACCAACAACCGTCGATCAGCTCGCAGGAAAACGGATGAGAATTTTGAGAGGATCATGCCCGCTATCTTATCCAAGAATGCACAGCTCACCAAACTTGTCCCCAGGTTCCGCCTGGCAACACGCTGTCTTAGAGGCTCCGCCTAGGCTGATGAATTAACCGATTCGCAGCGCAAGAGGGTGAGCCGTGGGCCGTAAGGCACCGGGTAATGCGCAATGCCCGGCCGCTCACGCGTCACGGCTCACTTAATTCATCAGCCCAGGCTCCGCCTCCCGAGTCGGGGAATGAGGAGGCCGGAGCCTGCACACGATTGTGTCAACATGCTTAAACATCATGCGACTGAATCGCCTGTTCCCTGGCGCGACGTGCCTCCACGGCACCGTCATAGATCTCATGAGCAACCAAGGTCAACATGCCAAATAACAGGGGAATGACGTAGTAAAGCAGTCGGAAGATCAAGACGGATGCCAAAACGGACTCACCCACACTGTCCTTCAAAAGCGTCAACAGAATCAGTTCCAGCACGCCAAGGCCGCCGGGGACTTGTGTCAAAAGCGCGACCGACAAAGCCGTCATGTACGCCGCCAACACGAGTGCAAACGGGACCACGGCATCGCCGGGCAGCACCAGATACAAAGCGGTTGCCGAAATGAATAAGTCGACAGCGGCGACCGACGCTTGAACGAACATCAGCCCCGGTCGCGGTAGTCGCAAGTGAAGCTCGCCAAGCGGCCACGGCTTGCGCCAGGCAAAGCAGGCAACTAAATAGGCGATGGCCATCGTCAGCAGAATCACTCCCAGCGTTCGGGTTCCGAACGGCAACTGAATGTGCTCGGGCAACTCAAGTGGAACCGAAATGAGGACGACTCCACCTAGAAACCAAACGCCGCTCCAAAAACTCAAACCGAGAATCGAAATCAGGGCCACGATCTGGCGAGCCGAAAGGCCCCATTGGCTGTAGTAGCGAAATCGAATTGGCGTTGCTGCTAAGATGGCACCCAGGTTGTTGCCCAGTGAAAAGCCAATGAAGGACACCAACGCGACGCGCCGTAGCGGTAACGATCGGCAAACATATCGCAGCGCCAACAGGTCATAGCAGATGAACAGGCCATAGTTCATCGCGATCAGCAAAGCAGCGATCAACAAATAGAGCGGAGGTACCGTCGTGATTCCAGAGACGAAGCCATCCCAGGTGATGCTCGACGCTTCCTTGATCAAAAGCCGCATCGCGAGCGCAAACAGGACGGCCGCAAACAGTGGGCCGGCGATCGCGCGTATTTTTCGCTTGGACAACTTGGGCAATCGCAAAGAGGATGGTATTGGGAACGCTTTTACGACAGCCGTGACTTTCAGGAAGGCCGCTGTTGTGAGGGAGCTTGGCCGCTTGGTATACGCCTGGTCGTGGAGTTGGGCCGCTCGAGGCCGGTGCGAGCGGACCACACATTGTCGACGCAACACAAGCCCCCGCAAGGGGCGTTTTCAAGCTTCCAAATCGTCAAATCCCGACCAATGCTGCCAGGCCGAGACGGCCGAGACTACTTCCGAAGAACCTCTTTTCCGTCCACACTGATCTCTTGTCTGAACTCGCCTGCATTCTAATCGGATTGAAAAGCCAGAAAACATGAAAACCGTTCGCCACGAATTAGTTGTCTTAGGCGGCGGCCCGGCGGGGTATGTTGCCGCGATTCGAGCCGCTCAACTTGGTATCGATGCGGCATGCATCGACGAAAACCCTCGCTTTGGCGGCACGTGTTTGCGAGTCGGCTGCATCCCCAGCAAGGCTCTGTTGGAATCAAGCCATCTGTATCACGAAGCCAAGACGTCATACGCGCAACATGGGATTAGTGTTGGCAGCGTCGATTTGGACCTCGACGCGATGATGGCGCGTAAAGACAAAATCGTCGACACCTTGACCGGCGGCATCGACATGCTGTTCAAGAAACGCAAAGTCACGCCTTATCATGGCCGCGGAAAATTGCGTGCTGTGGAATCGGTGTTGGTCGAGGGCGATGAACCAACGCTCGTTCAAGCCGACCGCATTTTGGTCTGCACCGGAAGCCGACCAGCCAAACTTCGCGGCGTCGAGGAAGAGAACGATCGTATCGGCAACAGCACAACGGCGTTGTCGTTTCCCGATGTTCCCGATCGCCTGGTCGTGATTGGCGGTGGTTATATCGGGTTGGAGCTGGGAAGTGTGTGGAACCGGCTTGGCAGCCAAGTCGTTGTGCTGGAGGCACTCGATCGGGTCTTGGCCGGCATCGATTCCGAAATCGCGCAGCTGGCACATCGCACATTCAAGAAACAGGGAATGGAATTTCACACCAGCACGTTTGTCGAATCCGCAAAGCGAGATGGCGACGAGTGCGTGGTGACGGTCAAGAATGGCGATCCGATTCGCTGTGACCGAGTTTTGCTTGCCACCGGTCGGGTGCCGGCGACGGATGGTCTTGGGTTGGAAGAAATCGGCTTGGAAACGGACCGGCGAGGTTTTATTCCCGTCAACGAGGATTTTGAAACGGCCGTGGAAGGCATCTTTGCCACTGGCGACTGCATTGGCGGCGCGATGCTCGCGCACAAAGCGATGGAAGAGGCGATTGTCTGTGTGGAACGCATGTCGGGGATCAAAAGTCACATCAATTACGATGTCATCCCCGCGATCGTTTACACCCATCCCGAAATTGCGACTGTCGGCAAGACGGAAGACGAACTGAAGGAGGCCGGTGTCGATTACCTGAAGGGTGTCTGTCCGTTTGCTGCCAATGGTCGGGCGCGAACGCTCGGCGAATTCGAAGGCCGCGTCAAGATCTTGGCGGATGCATCGACCGATCGAGTGCTAGGGGTGCACATCATCGGCGCGCGTGCCGGCGACTTGATCGCCGAAGCCGCCGCCGCGATGGAATATGGAGCCAGCAGTGAAGACATTGCCCGCACCTGTCACGCCCATCCGACTTTATCCGAAGCCGTCCACGAGGCGGCCCTGGACGTAGACAAGCGGGCGATCCACACGGCTTAGCGATAGTCGCCGAGCTCTCCGAGCTCGGTGTTGCACAGTTCTTCTCGGCTCTTCTCGGCCAAGGCCCGGCCTGCGATCACTTCGGGAAGTCTCGCTTGAATCGCGCAATCAAAGCGTCTTCATCGGCCTGCACAAGATACAGCCTGCCGCGAATCTGCTTCGTCTCACCCGGCTTCAAACCGCCGATGCGAAAGTCGTTGTGGATGCAGGTGATCACGCCCTGAAAGATCTCTTGATAAGGTTCCCAGGCGACCGCCAGAATCATCTTTTCATCGGCCGAGTAGCACCCTGTCAGTCCGCTTGATGGCACCAGCTCACTGAGCGGTCGCGGGTTGACGTCATTGCGGTCCACACCTGCCGGCGCATACACCTGGCCGGGAACGTAACGAGCTTTCAAGGCCCATGGCTCGGTTGGCAGTCGCGTCAGTTTACCGCCAACCATGACAAAGCATTTGCGAATGTACGGCGGATAGACCTCGCGGGCATCTTTCGGGTCCATGCCGGTGAACTTGTCAACGCGCATGCAAGGCTGTGCCCAATGGGCTAGTGATTCCTTGTCCGTAGGATTGGTTGCCGTGACCAGAAAATGGACTTCATCGTTGCCCGCTTCGATCACGTGTTTGACGACGACGCCGTCCTCCAGTCGATCTTCGATCTCGATCCGTTTGCCATCTTCCGCGGCGGAAATCAGCTTGCTTTGGTGGTCAATGACGGTTTCCTTCCAATCGCGATCGGTCGAACCTGGTCGGCAATACGCTTCCAAGTAGTGGGTGCGAATTGGTCCACCGGGAATCTGCGGGCCGATGACTTCCAGGTACGCGTCCTTCCATGCGATCGTGAGTGTTCCACTGGCTGGGTCAGCGGCGGTCAGCGAGTTTGTACTGCTGAAAAAGAAGGTCAACGCGATGAACGTTCGCATGCGATGCTCCGGATGGATTGGAAACGTTGGCAGATGGATTCTCTATCATACTGAGCAAACGAACCCGTGGGCGGACTGTTCCGGTCGGACCAGGGAGCGTAACGGCGGACACCGAATCAGCACGCCCTGTGAATGGCACGCACGAACGCGATAGAATCAAACAGGCTCAGGAATTCCAACGATGCAGAACGAGACGACATCGATGACGCTCGCGACTCCGCTGCAGTATCTGCCCGGTGTAGGACCGAGGCGCGCTGATCGGTTGAGTCGTCTGGGACTGAAGACGGCGCGGGACGTCCTGTTTTTGTTTCCCCGAGACTACGAGTTCCCCGCGCCGGCGGCGGCGGTTGCGGAGCTTCGTGAAGGCGTGCCTGCGTCGCTGGTGGGCGAGATCACCGACGCCGAATTGGTGTCACGTACGCCGGGCAAAACGGTCTTCGGCGCGATCGTTGAAAACGAAACGGGCGCGGCGCGAATCCTCTTCTTCAATCAACCGTTTCGCGCCGAACAACTGACCTTCGGCCGACATGTCTTGATCTCCGGCGAGCCCAAGTTGAACGGATTGCGAATGGAGTTCATTCACCCCAAGGTGACGATTTTGGACGAAGCAGAACAGCTGCCGACGCCGCGGATTCTGCCCGTTTATCCGCTAACCGACGGCGTCAAACAATCCGATCTACGACGTTTGGCATCTGATGTGGTGACCAAGCTTGCCGACTCGCTGGGTGAAGTGATGCCCGATTCGCTAAGACATCGGGCGGGCGACGCAGTGCGCAATGCAGGTGTGCGACTTGTCGGAGCATTGCCAGGGATCACCGCAGCCCTACACCAGCTACATCGTCCCGATGACGAACAGCACTTGGCCGCGGCGCGCACACGTTTTGTGTTTCAGGAATTGTTTGTGATGCAGTTAGCGCTCGCCATGCGGCGGCGCAAGCTGACAACCGACCTGCGGGCGCCGCCGCTGCCACCGAACGCAATGATCGACGCACGGATCGTGAACCGGTTTCCCTTCCAGTTGACAGGCGACCAACGAAAGGCAATCGAGGAAATCGGACGAGACATGTCGCGACAATTCCCCATGAACCGACTGCTGCAAGGCGACGTGGGAAGCGGGAAGACCGTGGTCGCGATTTACGCCATGATGCTGACCGTAGCGGGTGGGCATCAAGCGGTGATCATGGCACCGACGGAAGTGCTCGCGAGGCAGCACTTTCGAACCCTGTCGCGAACGTTGGCCGAAAGCCGCGTGCGACTCGGTTTGCTGTGTGGGTCACTGACCGCGTCCGAGCGTCGCGAAGTGCTTCGTGCGACGGCCGCAGGCGAAGTCGATCTGTTGGTGGGCACACAAGCGCTTTTGCATGGTGTGGACTTCAAGCGACTTGGATTGTGTGTGATTGACGAGCAGCACAAATTCGGTGTCGCGCAAAGGGTTGCGCTGCGAAGCGGTGGCGTTGATCCGCATTACTTGGTGATGTCGGCAACGCCGATTCCCCGATCGATAGGCATGACCCTCTTTGGCGATGTCGATCTGAGCACGCTGAAGGAGAAGCCACCCGGCCGCGGTGCTGTCCACACCTATCTTGCCCATGATGGCTGGAAAGATCGCTGGTGGTCGTTCGTCCGCGAGCGGCTGGACGAAGGCCGTCAAGCATTTGTGGTCGCGCCGCGTGTCGAATCGCCAAACCAATCCGGCGATGAAGAATTCGAAGATGTCTCGTCGGTTCAATCGGTTTATGAAAAATTACGGCGAGAACGTTTTGCCGACTACGAAGTCGCTCTTCTTCACGGCCGGATGCCGAACGATGACAAGCAAGCCGTGATGGAGGCCTTCGCATCGGGGCGGATCCAGGTCCTGGTCAGTACGACTGTGATTGAAGTCGGTATCGATGTCCCCAACGCGACGGTGATGACCATTTTGGGAGCACAGCGATTTGGACTTGCGCAGCTTCATCAGTTGCGCGGCCGCGTCTCGCGAGGCGATCATGCCGGTCACGTTTGTGTGTTCACCGACGGTCCGCAGTCTCCAGAAGAACACGAGCGGTTGAAGGTTTTTGAACAGACCGAAGACGGATTCGAGTTGGCCGAGGCCGACTTTCGAATGCGGGGGCCGGGCGACCTGCTGGGTCGAAAGCAAAGTGGATTGCCGCCGCTGCGGATCGCGGACTTGAGCGAAGATATCCAGATTCTGGAAGCTGCCCGGCAGTTGGCGCAGGAGCTGATCGACGAAGACCCTGACATGACCGCCGCCGAACTGGCTGATTTGCGCGGACAAGTCCTTCGACGTTACGGTCAACGTCTGAACTTAGGCGACGTCGCTTGAGGGCTTACGTATTCGCGACGATCCAATTACGTTGGCAGTCCCCCAGCCAACGGAATTCGTTCCGTTCTCAGCCCTTTCAGAAACCAACAGCGGAATTCCATTCAACAACGCAGGATTGAAAAAGACGAATGACGACATACGACGTATTTGGCGTGGGCAACGCCCTGGTTGATGTTCAAGCGCGTGTTGAAGACGCGATGCTGACCGCATTAGAAATCGACAAAGGAATCATGACACTGGTCGATGGTGACCGGCAGAAAAGTATTTTGGACGCCTTGGATGGACGTCCGCTGAACCTTTGCGCCGGCGGATCGGCGGCCAACACGATTGCCGCGGTCGCGGATTTTGGCGGTAAGGCAGCTTATGTCGGCAAGATCGGCAACGATGAAACCGGCAAATTCTTTTTGCAAGACATGCGTGATCTTGGTGTCACGATCGACGTCCATCCAGGCAAGCAACCTTCCGGAACCTGTGCTGTCTTAATCACCGAAGACGCCCAGCGGACCATGCTGACCAACCTGGGAGCTTCAGCGACGCTTACCGAAGACGATATTCATGAAGGCCTGATCAAAGCAGCCAAGTACGTGTATATCGAAGGTTATCTGCTGACCGGCGAAACGACCAAAGCTGCTGCCTATCGCGCCATGGACCTGGCCAAGCAGAACAACGTGAAAGTTGCCTTCACCGCGTCCGATCCGTTCTTGGTCAACATGATACGAGATGAGATTTGGGATCTGATCACCGGACCGGTTGATCTATTCTTCTGTAATGAAGAGGAAGCAAAAAGCTTGACGGGTGAAAAGGATCCCATCGTGGGTGGTGCCAAGATTCATGACCATGCCGAGAACGTGGCTTTGACCTTGGGGCGAAAAGGTTCCATCGTCATGCATGGGGGTGAGGCGTTTCCGATCGAAGGAGTCGACGTTGATGCCATCGATACGACGGGCGCAGGTGACATGTATGCCGGTGCACTGTTGTACGGAATTACCAACGGTCTGAGTTGGCAGCAAGCAGGTCATGTGGCTTCGCACGCCGCTGCACGAATCGTTTCACAATTGGGTGCCCGCTTGCACCGCAAGTTCACCGCCGAGGAAATCAAAGAGCTAAGCGATGGCGTTTGACGCGGCTGACCACGGTAGCGGAACTCGGAAGAGTTGCGAGGCCAGCAGGACGTATTCGGCAGTCTCCCGACTTTCGCGACTGAATCTGAAAAGAACGCGAGGCAACCAACAATCAGGGAAGTTGGTTGCCCCGCACACGGATGGCCCCACCCGCGTTTGTGCTGAAGAGAAGTTCCGTTAGAAACCAAAGTGCAGCGAGATACCGCTACGTGAATACGGACTGCCGCCGTAATGCGCACCGTAACCGTAGGGGCTACAGGCTCGTCCGTAACCACGGTATCGGCGCCCGTGTCCGTAGTCAGGTCGGAAAGACGGATAGGGTGTCGCGATCCGATGACTGCGATGTACCGAGTGACGCGGTGGGACTGGTAGTGGCAGCGGCCGCGGCCCGATCCCATGACCGTATCCAGGCATGCCATAACCGATACCCATGCCACCGAATGCACTCGCCTTTTCCTGGGTGAGCATCAATGGCAGGGCGATCAGCGCGGCGGCCAAGAAGAGTTTGTTGAACATCAAAGGAATTCCTCGAACTGGGGGGCGGACGGGCAATTCCCCATCTCGACATTGAGTCGGGCCGCGTCCGAGTCTTCCTGATGCACGCAATGGGCCGATCAAAGAATATTTGCCGGGTGGACGACGTAACCCATTCAAAACAAAGCGTTTACGTTGAAAATGAGGCCAGTCGAGATTGCCTGGGTGCGCCATCCATCTGATGTCGACGTGTCGTCACTTTCGCGACAGAGGGTCGTGCGAGCCTCTGTGTTTGGCGTCGGGGAATCGGTCGACAGTCCACTGCTTCAAGTATGCCTCACCATCGACGGGTGAAGTTTGCTCATAGCCGGCGTCATTGATTGGGTTCAACGGCTCCGCCTTCCATTCAGCTAACGAGATCGCGCAGCGGTATCCAAAACACGCATTTCCAAGACTCAGTCCGATCAAGGCGCAGTCGTCGCTCAAGTAATTGCGCGTAACGAACAATCGCCGTCCGAGTCGTTGCTGGGAGTGAGAGAGTAAATCGATGCCGTCCAGCGACGCTGGATCGCTCAAACGCAACCCCACGGCAGAGAGCAGCGTGGGCAACAAATCGGCATGCATCGTTGGTTCAAGAACGATCCTTGGGAATTCACCCGGGCAATAAATCACTGCCGGTGTCATGTTCTGGTACCGCGAGACGCGAACGCCGTGACCGCACACGCCGTCTTCGAGGAATGATTCCCCGTGATCACCCGTGATCATGGCGATGCGATCATCATCCAGCACCGCCGACAGGAATCGATCGATACTTCGCGCACTGTTCTTGTAGCGATTCCAAACTTCGGTCACAGCATCGGTCGAAAAGGGAATCACGAACCGATCGTCGGCCGCCGGCTGAAAGAGACGGTCTTGCGGATAGCTGTGATAATCGGCGTGCGTGCTGTACAGATACAGGATTGCCAGCCGTGGTTTCCTTTCCGCCGTTTCGTCGTCACTGGTGTGCTGCAGAAAATTCACAGCACGCTGCGTCGCGCGGCGATCAGATTCCAACCAGTTGGGATGATCCGTCTGAAACACGTCGAATTGGTCACGGTTGATAAAGCCGTCCATCCGGAATTTTTGCCAGTCATTGTGTCCGGCAAAGAAACCGATTTCGTAACCTGCGGAACGAAAAAGCCGATTCAGCAGCGGTGCGGAATGCATGTTCCGCGAATACCAGATCGCTTCCAGACCATTGAGCAATCCGAACATCCCGTCAGTGGTCGCGTTCCCCGTCGAAAAGTGGGCTCGACAGTGCATGCCTCGCTGGGCAAGGTCCGACAAGGTCGGCATGACATTCGGATCGACAAGCTCGTGTCGAAACGATTCGATGATGACGATCACAACGTCGCGGAGCAGTTTGTCCGTTGGCTCAACCGTTAATCGCAAGTGCCCGCGTTCGCGCCGGGCGATTAGCGATTCCATCGTCGACGCCAGGCCGCCTCCCATGGGTAGCGTCTGGATTTCCGCTCTTTGGCCCACCCCGCGATATCCGATCAAGCCGACGGCGCACAGCGGATGACGGGCGGAATACTGAGCCATTTCGCTACGCGTGCGCCCGAATTGCCAAACAGCGGGCAAAGCCAATGCGAACGCCGAACCAACCAGCAGGCCCGTGACCAGTCGAGAACGCGTCATTGCTCGTGCTGCCATCTTGCCCGCGATCCACCAAGTGACCGCACTGATCAAGGCGAACGCCGTGATCGTGCAAGCGGCGAATATCACCGTGCCGTATGAAACGTGATCGACCAGAGATTCACGCAGCGTGGTCACAAGCCGCCACACGTTGCGGGAAAGAAATCTTTCCCCGATCCAACTGAACGTGATCGCGTCGCACAAAACCAAAAGCGGCACCGCCAACATCAGCAGCCCGCCCAGGCACTCGCCCAATTTGGGCCGCCTGCCTGCGACCGCTGCCCCCAGCAGCCACGCGGGCAGAACCAACAAAACCGCCTGCGACCAAATCCAACCACACGCAAAGAGGACGGGCAAAGAACTTGCCGCCCCGCGCAGAGAGCCTGATGGATAAAACCAAGCGATCAAACCGGCGGCCAATGACGTGATCGCGGCGAAAACAATCAGCCGACCTCGCGAGAGTGTTATCCTTTCCTGCGACGTTACTTGATCAGTAAGGGACATCGATCGCGTCACACAAGAACTGCATCAACGGTTTGGCTCGCTTAACGTGGTCGACCAACGTCATGACGATGTCGTCACCTGTGATATCGTTTTCCGTCAACGGTGCGATGGCGATGAAGTCAACGCGACGAAGGTCTTCGATCATCGGGTGATCCTTGGGGAAATCACGCGGTGCCGTCTTCAGGCTTTCGCCGACCAGATCAAACTTGTCGCGGAAACGCTTGTTGTCTCGGGCCTTGGTCCACGCCTTGGGTTCCTGGTCGATCGCCACGCGAATCGCGGACAACACGTTGCGTTCGGGCGCCAGCATCCTGCTCCGACAAAACATTCCTTGGGGTCCAAGTGAATGTAGACGCCGGGCGCGTGAATGTCGTTGGCCGCTTGATGGCGGATCGAAATCCCGACGTTCGTTTTGTACGGGGTCTTGTCTTTGGAAAAGCGAGTGTCACGATAGATTCGCATCACGCTGCCACCGTGGCCTTTCGGTTTCGGTTCCAACATCGGCACGGCGCGGGCCAGTGGTTTTACCAGGCTGCTGACCAACTCCACAGCCGGGCCCCGCACGTCGTTCTCGTAGCGAGATTTGTTTGCCGTGAACCACTCGCGGTTGTTGTTGCGTCCGAGTTCTTTGAGGAACTTGAATAGTTTGGCTGAGATGATTGGCTGCGACATGGCGATCTCGGTGACCAGGTGGTGAGGGATTCATCCTCGATTGTCTTGGTTATAATGCAAATCGGGCAAACGCCCATTCGGTTCTCATTTACCAAGTCTCAGCCATGCATCGCCGTGAAATGATCAAAACAGCCGCTGTTTTGAGTTCCGCCGCCATTCTTGCCGATCGGGGATTCGCAGCCGACGAGCCCGACACCGCCGATCACGAAAAATTCAAGCTCGGCTACGGGCCACATCCCGGCATGTTCAAACATTCTGCCGGCGGTGACGTGATCGACCAGATCAAATTCTGTGCCGATCAGGGCTTCACCGCGTTTGAGTACAACGGACTGCCGAGCGAAACTGCCGAGATGCAGGAAAAGATCGGCAAAACGCTCGACAGCCTGGACATGCAAATGGGTGTGTTTGTCGCCTACGGCAGCTTTGATCGTCCCACGTTTGCCCGTCCGCAAGACGACACCACGGCTGAAATCTTGGCGGCGATGAATGATGCCGTGACGATTGCCAAGCGGGTCGGTGCCAAGTGGTTTACCGTCGTCCCGGGCAGCGTTGATCAACAACACCGTGAAGACCAATGGAACAAGTATGGCGGAAAACGACTCGCCGCAGGCTACCAAACCGCCAACGTGATCGACATGTTGCGACGGTGTGTGGATGTGATTGAGAAAGACGAGTTGGTGATGGTGCTGGAACCGCTGAACTGGCACGCCAACCATGGGGGTGCCTTTTTGGAACGCAGCGATCAGGCTTACGCGATCTGCCGCGCCGTTAACAGCCCCTCCTGCAAAATCCTGTTTGACATTTATCACCAGCAGATTACCGAAGGCAACTTGATTCCCAACATCGACGCCTGTTGGTCCGAGATCGCTTACTTCCAATCGGGTGACAATCCGGGCGCAAAGAGCCGTACACTGGCGAGATCAATTACCGGCACGTCTTCAAGCACTTGCACGAGAAAGGGTACGGGGGTGTGATCGGCATGGAACACGGTAACAGCGCGAAGGGCGTCGATGGAGAAAAGAAAGTGATCGAGGCGTATCGCCAGGCAGACTCCTTTTAATCATTAGAGACCATAGCACTTTGTTTCCGCACGGAATCTTTCGCATCTCGGCTGCCGCACCTGCGGTTTCGATCGCCAATCCGGCGGCGAATGCTGAGGCTTCGATAGCAATGGTCGACGCCTGCGATGCCGATTTGGTGCTGCTGCCGGAACTTGGGCTGACGGGATATACGTGCGGCGACTTGTTCGCCAGTGACGCGCTGTTGACGGGCGCGATCGAAGCACTCCAGCGTATCGTCGAGCACAGCCAGGCCCATCCGAAGATCGTCGTCGTGGGGCTTCCGCTGGTGGTCGCCGGGTCGCTGATGAACGTTGCCACGTTGTTGGCCGGCGGCCAAATTGTTGGCGTCGTTCCCAAAACCTTTCTGCCGACGTACCGTGAATTCTACGAAGGTCGTCATTTTCGTGCTGCTAGCGAGAGTGATCCGGCAACCATTGAACTGTTTGCTGAGGAAATTCCGTTCGGCACGGATCTACTGTTTCGGTGCGGGGAAGCGACGATCGCGATCGAGATCTGCGAAGACCTCTGGACACCGATTCCACCCAGCAGTTCGGCAACCGTGGCTGGCGCCAACGTATTGTTGAATCTTTCGGCAAGCAACGAAACGATCGGCAAGGTTGCCTGGCGTCGCGATCTGCTGCGCAGCCAATCAGGGCGTTGCATCGCCGCTTATGCCTACGCGTCGGCAGGTGCGGGCGAATCAACATCGGACCTGGTCTTCGGCGGGCATTGTTTGATCGCCGAAAACGGAGGCATTCTGGGAGAATCGCGTCACATTGGCGATGGTGCCGAACCAGCCTACGTCCACGAAACATCGGTGACCCGCGATGTCGATTTGCAGCGACTTGCTCACGATCGCCGAGTGATCGGATCCTTTGACGACGTTCGCGATTCGGTTGACAAGACTTTCCGTGTGATCGACATCTTTGCAGATTTTCAATCTCGACCCCTTCGTGACGATTTGGCTCGCCGCGTCAACGCGCATCCTTTTGTGCCCCGCGAATCGAGTGAACTGGAGGAGCGCTGTGCCGAGATCTTTGGCGTTCAGACTGCCGGTCTGGTGAAGAGGCTTTCCAGAATCGCAGAGTCGTCGCGGTTGGCGATCGGAGTTTCCGGAGGCTTGGATAGCACGCTGGCGCTGCTGGTGGCGCTGCGAGCTTGCGATGCGGCAGGACGGTCGCCGGACGTGATCCATGGCATCACGATGCCCGGCTTTGGCACCACCGAGCATACGAAGGCAAGTGCGGATCAGTTGATCGAGCTGACAGGCATCACGGGCGAGTGCATTGACATTCGCGATCTTTGTTTGGATTCGTTTCGTGCCCTCGGCCACGCGCCGCTGGGGATCGACATCGATGGACGCACGACTGCCGATTCACTGCAAAAATCGCTGTTAGAGATCGATGTCGACGCGTCCGATTTGACATTCGAGAACGTGCAGGCTCGCGTCCGCACGATGCTGTTGATGAGCCGTGGCTTCGTGCTCGGCACCGGCGATATGAGCGAACAGGCGCTGGGTTGGTCGACTTACAATGCCGATCACATGTCGATGTACAACGTCAACACATCGATTCCAAAAACGCTCGTGCGATTTCTGGTTCGCTATGCGGCCGACCATTACTTCGATGATCCGTTACGCACACTCTTGCACCGTGTCGCCGACACACCGATCTCGCCCGAGTTGATGCCGCCGGCTGCCGATGGCTCCATTCGGCAAAGCACCGAGGCGGCCATCGGGGCGTACGAGCTACACGATTTTTTTCTGTATCACTTCGTGCGAAACGGCTTTAGCCGCGACAAGATCTTGTACTTGGCGAGCCACGCCAAATTCACGGAGTCTTACGGCGAAGCAACGATTCGCGAGACACTTGAAACGTTCATCAAGCGATTTTTCATCAATCAATTCAAACGCAACTGCGTTCCTGACGGCCCCAAAGTCGGCTCAGTCAGTCTGTCACCACGAGGCGACTGGCGCATGCCCAGCGACGCGGACCCCGATCGCTTTAGCTCGTAGATGTGGCTCCGTCACGGCGGAGCGTTCGCGCTTAGGCAGGAGGTTTCTGAACGTGTCGCGCCCAAAGAGGCTCATGAAGTGCCCCATCAGTGAGTCGCCGAGTCAGGTTGGGGAGAGGATTGCGGTAGCAACCGCAGTAAATGCTCGACTTGACGCAAGGCTTCTTGTGTTTCGGGGTCGGAGAGTCTGTTGAGGATCCCGCTCGTCGATTCAAGTGTTGCCGGCATCGCCCCGACTGCCTTTGAGAAAGTCCTTTCCGGCCGGCGGGCGCGGCCCCATGTAATCGTTCAATGCCGATGCGCAGTTTTTCTGCGGCAGCCCGGTCGGGTTCGATGGTGGTGCTCCCTTCGCCACGCACAACGCGGTCGTTGCCGAGCTTTGACTGATAAGAGCCCGGTCAAAGTGTTCGTTTCCGTTTTTTGACCAGACGCCTCCCCGTTGAACACCACGTAGAAAAATTAACCGGTCTTAGCTTGCCAGCGCAGGGATTTTCACCCCCTTGGGCAGGCCCTTGAAGCCTGCCACCACTGTTCTGATGCCTTTGCCGCGCATCTCCTCCTCAGCCCGAATCAGCGGGTTGTAGTTCTGGAGGTTACGCTCGCCATTCGGCGCTCCTGCTTTAAACCACATCTTGCGACTCACTGCTCCATAGATCAGCGGCATGTACGGCAGAAACTCCGAGGTTCCCTCGGTAGAGCGGTGCGAGAAGAACGCCGTAAATCCGCCTTTTTTGATATTGTCGACCGCTTCTGCGATACTGCTGACACCTTTTTCCTTGATATCCGACAGGACCTTCGCCAGGTCGCCGCGCGCTTTGAGGAATGTCTCCACCTTCTTCGCATCGGCGAGACCCAGAACAATCTCGGTGGCCAGGCACGTTTCGGTGAATGTGCCGGCCTGGTTGAGCTTGATGAGCACCGAGTTACCGCAGCGCTGCTTTTGGTCCTTAGCGCACAGGAACGGAAGGATGAATCGCATCTGTGTCACTGCGGCGTCATCGAGAACGATCTGCACGCGATCGCCGTACTTTTCGTTCATGAGACGGTGCGCTTCAGGGTCACTCTCACTTCCGGGGTCCTCCATCGTCACGAAATTGTCCGCGCTGCTGACCACCGAGTAATCGAACTCGATGAGTTCGGCGCACGTCTTGATTCCCTGACCCGAGAACCGAAGGTCGTACTTGCCCTCCTCGCGAAGCTGGTCGGTCTTCTGGATTTCCGAGAAGGCATTGTCTGTGCCGATTGCCCAGTCTTTCGGCCCCAGCCCCAACTGCGACTGCGCACTCCTTGATACGGGTCAGACCCTCAAAATTGTCTTTCACCGGGAACACGAACCCGCGCTCTTTTGCAGTACCCGTCGGAAGCCCGTCGCGAACAAGATTCTTCTCGAACTGCTTGAAGAACTTCGTGCCCGTCTCAAACACGCCCTTCACCGACTTCTCGTTCATCGCAAAGAAGAACATTTCCTGGATATCCTGTTTCGTTCCAGGCACGTGCTCGCCGCCGCAGACCATGTTGAACGCGATATTGGGCATGTAGAACGTCTTCAGCCCACCCTTGGGCGCCAGCATCTGCCACGCCTCGTAGCCCGAGGCCTTCAGGAGTGTCTGGAAGAACACTGTCGAAGAAGCCAGACAGGCGTTGCCACCCCACACCTTTTTGTTCGGGCCGGCTTTCTCGACCAGTTTCAGGTCGAACGCTGCGCATGCATCGAGGATGTCCTGGGGCTTGCGGATAACGACCTTCTTGGGAAGCAGCGGAACGATGTTCTTTGCCACCGACTTGATTGCCTTGTCATTAGGAATGTAGATAGCCTCGGCCTCACCATCGGATGTTCCCTTGGCAATGCCGTTGCGTTCTTCGATGGTCCAGGCATCCTTACCGCGCTTCACCCGTGCCGTCATCACGCCCTCGAGCGTGAACGCCGCATAGGATGAAAGGATTTCTCTGGCTTTAAGTTTGAAGTTCGATACGACTGTTTCGCGTGCCATGTCCGCGCACTCCTTCGGTGTTGTTGGTATGTAGCGTTGCTCTGATCTTCTGGTTGGCTGCCCCGAAAAGGTTCACACAAAATACGTACAGAAGCAATGCACAACAACACGGGGAGCACGTTGCGGGATCGCAGGCGGCGGGGATGACGCCCCGGGCGCGATCGTCGCTACCGAAGATGCCACCGGCACGGTGACTGAACTACACACACCCGCCGGTGATTTGAACGACATGGGCACGCTTGGTTTCAGCGATGTCGACCTGCTGAAGCAGGATGTGTCCTGCTGTTCGTGCACGTCTTCGGGACAGCAGGGTTTGCAACTTCCTTGAGCGGCCCTCCTCGCTTTACGCTCTCACGACCTGGTGAGTCTTGATGTAGTCCGGGTCGATACGCACGCCGAGGCCGGAGCCCATGGGGACTCTGATGATGCCGTCGATGCTCTCGAAGGGTTCCGCTTTGCTTTCGACGGGAATGACGGTGCCGTTGGCGTCACGGGTATGGAACATCTTGAACTCGTGGTATTCCGCCGCGGCGGGACAAACGGAGACCATTTGCAGCATGTAGACGTAGCCGAGTCCACCGCCTGAGATGTGCGGCGTGATCTGCAGGCCGGCAGCTTCGGCCATGCGAGCGACCTGCATGGTGCGGATCATGCCGCCGTAGTAGAACAGGTCAGGCTGCACGATCTGGAATACCTCGTTTCCGATCAGGTAGCGGAAGGCATGGACACCAAATTCCTCCTCGCCGCCAGCCATGGGAATGCTGAGGGCGGCTTCGACTTGCTTCTGTTCCTCGTACCAGTCCCAGGGAACAGGTTCTTCGTAGAAGTAGTAGTTGTATTCCTCCAGAATCTTGCCGATGCGGATGGCTTCTTCGACATCGTAGGTGCCGTTGCCATCGATCATCAGGACCATCTCGTCGCCAAACATCTCGCGAGCCATGCGAATGAGCTTTTCGGTTCGGCCAGGAGCGTTTTCGTTGTTCTGTCCAAGGTTGTCGCCGCGTCCGGCTCGCAGCTTGATGGCCTTGGCCTTGGTCTCTTCCTGGTCTTGCTTGACCAACTCGAGTGAAACCTCCGGCTCCTTGCGGCGCAGGTCGCCTAAACGAGTGCCGAGGTAGATGGCGACTTCCGGGTGAATCAGATCGCCGATCAGTTGTCCCGCCGGCTTGTTGGCGATGTTGCCCAGCATGTCGAGGATGGCAAACTCGATGGAGGCGATTTGCACGCAAAGCGGAATGCCCTGCCGCTTAATGTTCAATTCGTGGGCGTTGAAGATGAGCTGATCCAGATCGCGCGCGTCCTTGCCGTCGGAAGTGGTGACGCAGATTGTGCTGAAACATTGGCCAGCTGGACTTGGCAATGAAGGGGTGTCCGATGGAGACACCCTCCGCGCCTTCTTTGGATCTTACTCGGCAAATACAGTTGCTCCGGTCGCGCAACAACTCAATCCTCTCGATGATCACGGGATCCGGAAAGAGCTCTCGCTTCAAGACCGGCTGCTTGAGAACTGCATCTAGCTGCGCGTAGCGATCACGAACCGAACTGGTGCCGTCTTGCGGGCGAGCGATCAAAGGAAAGCAAAGGGAGGCGCTACCGGCAAGAGTGGCCGACTTTGCGAAGGAACGTCTGTTTGTTTTCATGGGAGTGTGAAATTACGTCGACAAGGCAGCTATGAGTATTCGTGTTGAAATTGTGGACTCGAATCAATTCCCAGTGGCAGCATCGCTTCTTGTCTGCAATTGCCTCCGCAATTTGGCGAGAGGTTCCGATCAGTTTACATATTCTCGCCGTGCAGGGTGACGCAGCCGAGGAAGATGCCGTGATGCGATGAATTTGAGTTTGGCTTCCGGGTTACCCTTCTCCGAAGCATAGAGACTGCCGAAGCCCTCGACGTACTTCTTGCGCAACTCAACAAGTCTTTTGCGTTCTTCAACCGCTCGCTCGGCCGCCTGCGCTTCCGCCTTCTCCATGACCGACCGGACCCGCTTGCGCTTGTTCCGGTTGCGACGGCGAACCTCTTCCAGAATGGGATTCAAGTCGACTTGAGCCGCCCGCGCGAGACGATCCATCAGCTCCCACTGCGTTCGCTCCGTCTCGTGTTCCAAACGGCGCCGGAGCCGAGCGAGTTGGATTCCGGTCTTGCTGGGTTGCGAGACGGGCCGTTGAACCCTACTCGCGCTCGCCTGCCAAATACGCACATGTGACATTTTGCACGGCCAACCAATCGCGAGAGGGGCCAATCGTTCGAGTCTTCTCGCGGACGGTGTCGCTCTGCTTGCTGCGCCGGCACGACACTTGCTACCCGTAACACACCAGAACATGCCAAGAGTTCGCACATGGCTAAGAGTGAGTCAGGAACCAATAGTGCGAAGCGCGCGATGGGCGGTTCCGGCTATTCGTACCTGACCCCTTGCTAGCAGGCGACTGCTTTCAACTCGCAAACAAGGGGGCGTCCCAATGAGACTCATCTCGTATTTGTTGGTGGCATCGATTGCGACAACCATCACGGTGGCACAGGCAGCTGCGGGGGCCCCAATCTGGCACCCCGGTCGATACGGCACATTGATGACCGAGCACGTCTACAACAACGATGGGGTCAACCGAAGAATCGAGTGGAGACAGCACGGCGGTTTCAGGATCGCGGTAGACGCTGAAAACACTTATGACAACTGGTATCAACGCGACCGTGCGCCACGTGTTCGTTTATCGATAGCAGAGGATCTGCCTGAAGTAGCCGGGCGCGACTTTGTGATTCAAGCGAAGGTCACCATTCCGGAAGACCATGGCGAACGCTTTCATGCGGGCCTCTATGTCGCTTGCGGGTCGAACAACGTCGTCGTTTTCGGACCCCACGGCTCGACGCGTCTGGCGTTTCGCGGCCCCAATACGGCGACGTATTGGGTCGATTTCGATTCACGCACCTGTTATCTGAAACTGAAGTGTCGCCCGAACGGGGAGTGCGTCGCGTGGTACAGCGAAAACGGCGAGCATTGGATCTGCGTTGGGGTTGTTTTAGTTCGGAACTCGTTCACCGATGTGGGCGCGATTTTAAAGACCTGGGGAGAACCTCGGGCCGAACAAGCCGAATTCGCCCACTTCGAGGTAACTCACGCAGAAAACGTGCTTAACACCTACCGCGTCAACGACGATCGTTATGCGGACATTGTCAACGCGATTGATTTCGTCTACGACCTTTCCGGGATCGAGATTCCACTCCATGTCTACGTCCGTGATGCCGATGGGGTCCCCGCCAACAATTTCGACCGCAAAATGTACGTCATTCATGGCAAGTACGATTGCGAGCAGTGGCCGTCAAACTGCGTCGGCTGGCCGATGAATGGTTACAAACTGTCAGATTTTCATGCCGAAATGAATCATCCGGCCAACGCTGCGATTCCTTTGGGCAATACCGATTTGCTGATTGTCTCACCGGCGTTCAACTACCATCAGCGTCATCCGATCTACAGGCACCGGATGCAGTATCGAAATTTGGACGGAGAAGAAGACTGGTCCCTGATCGACATCCACGAGAACTTCATTCGGGAGAAGTTCCGGGCGCAAAGGATGTCCGCCGACGATCGCTTTTACCTGGTCGGTCAATCGGCGGGCGGTCAGTTCGTCAACCGTTTTGTGTTGGCGCATCCGCGAAAGCTCGAGGCGGCCATCGTGCGCCGCCCAGGCAGGGTCACGTTTCCGTACCGATACGACTGCCGCTACGCTGACTTGAATTGGTCGCAGACAACGCGAGTGGAAGGTGAGACGTTGGTGCGAAATCCGAGGCTGACGGTTGATCTGGAGGGCGTGAAAGACCTGAGGTTTGCTGTCTTTTGTGGCGACAATGACAATGATACTTATCTGCCGATCAGTCAGCCCGGAGTCGCTTCCCATATCGACGGTGCCAAGAAATGGATTCGACAACTCGATCGTGCCACGGGCGGTTTGACGCATGGTCATGTGTTGCAGATCCCCGGGGAAGGGCACCCTTACGACGAATTATCTCGTCGACTGACGTGCGACTACTTTTTCGGCACGGGCAGCAATCCCGTACTCAACGACTGGAGATATCGATATTCACGATCGGACCAGGATGAATCAATCCAACTTAGCAGTGATCAAGTGCCCGACGAGTTATTCCATTACACGCGGTTTCAGAGATGGAGATTCCCCGATGGACGGAATCTCGGGAGCTACGATCTCGAGCCCTCAGGGAGATGCATTGTCCGGGACGACGAAGGACAACTCGCCAATACACTGGACTGGAGTGTTCTGCGGTCCAGCAATGGAACGCTGGGCTTGCGGATCGGAACCGACTGCTATCACATTGCCAGGCTGCACTACGGTCGGATCTTTTTCCGCAGCACCGATTCGCGCTACACACTCGAGCAGACTGCCTTTGTCACGGAAACCTTCATCAACGATTGGGTCGTTCCGGCAACGTTTCACCTGTACGAGGCCACCAACCGGGATCCCGGCGGACCGGTTGTGCCGGGACCGGCGCCCGACGCGTTCCGACTCATTTTAACGGGCAGCAATCAGGGAGACGTCGTGTCGGCGACGACGGGCTCCACCTACGGGGTCGCGAATATGCAGCGGTGGACGTTTGACCCCGCCGAAGCGGTGATTCAGTTTGAGAGTTCAATCGGTAGGCACGGCCCTCAAATCGGCGAATGGCGGTGGGGGTACCGCGGTGCGTCTCGATTCGTTGCCGGTCTTCACACTCTTGCTGGTGATTGGAACCGCAACCATCTTGAGATTCAGACAGATGCAGCGTTTCAATCGGATTATTTTGAACAATGGGATATGGGTCAGCACACGTGGCGCTCGCCCACGAACGCTCCCGATCCGCCGGATGTTGATGTCGGCGACATGGTGGCCTACTATCCCTTCGACGGAAACGCGAACGATCAATCGGGCCATCGGCGGAATGCCAGGTTAGTCGGTGGCTCGTTTGTCTCCGGCCGACTCGGGCAATGCCTGCTAATCGATGCCGCCGGTGAACGGGTGGAGACGCCGCTGAATATCAACCCCCACGTTCTGCCGGAAATGAGCGTCAGCGTGTGGGTTCGTCCTCAATCGATCGATGGCCGACGACAGGTCTTTAGTCATGACGATGGCGGTTTTGATCGTTCCCTGCTGATGGACAACGGCAAGTGGACGGTGTTCACCGGCGGGAATCGCCTGCGGTTCGATGTGGACGTGCGGGCCGACTCGTGGCGACACCTTGTCGTGATTTTCCGAAGTACCGGGACAGTCTTGTACGTCGATGGAAAATTCCGCTCCGGCATGCCTGCTGGCTCAGGACCAAGCAGTCACAACATGTGCATCGGAGACAATCCGTTTAACTGGTCAGAGCGATTTCATGGCAGGGTTGATGACTTGCGGGTCTACGACCGAGCATTGACCATCGACGAAGTTTGGGAGCTGTTCACCATGCAGTGAGGCGACGCCGGCGCGCCCCATTTGAGCTAACGCGGAGAAATGCTCAGAACCGACCATTGGCGACGGGTTCAGTCAAGATCGGGTATGTCCTCGCGATTGATCAGCAGCTTGATCGAACGTGCGCGTCCACGTTCACGCGAAATAAAGCCACGTTCGTCGAGCGTCACGATCATGTTGTGGACCGAAGGCGGCGAAACCCGGAAGTATCGTTGGAAGTCGGCCTCCGCCGGCGCCCGGCCATTAATTTTCGTGTAGTAGTAGATGAACGCGAGATACTGGCCTTGTTTAGGTGTCAGATCCTGAGTCGCATTCGTTGCCATTGGTTGAATCGCTCAAAGGGATTTCTACGACGACCCGTCGCAAGGAACGGCCACGCTAGCGACGCTGGCGAGCGACATCGATCGATGGACAGATTCTCGGCGGATTAGCGTTGATTCGCAAGCGTCACGGTAGCGTGGAAGATGGCAACCGAGCAACAATCGGTCGTTTGATGGTCAATTCAGAAACGGCGGTCATCTCGGGTTGATGGGACGGTGACCGCTCGAGACCCCGGTGTCGGCCACGGTACGACGGTAACGAATTTTCGAAGATCGCGTTAGTGTCTGCCGGTTTTGCCGGAATCGCGAAGCGATGGTAGGTTGAAGCATGGGACGCCAGTCCCATGATCGAAGATGTCAACGAAACATAGTCGCAGAGCGGGTCAACGCGAAATTCTCATGGCAACGGGGATACGGTGCATTCTCCGTCAGTGCATCGATTGTCGAAACCGTCCGCAGTTACACCGATCACCAACGGGAGCATCATCAACGCCAATCATTTGAGGACGAGTACCTGGAGCTTCTACGTCGCCACAAAATCGAATTCGATCCGCGGTTCGTGTTCGAGCAGGAAATCATTGGGTGATGGACCTGCCGTCGCTTTGCGACTCGAAATCTGACGTTCGGTAGGTTTCCTCGGACTAGCGTCCGAGGCTTCAGCATGCCACTGCTTCGCAGTTGATCCCGCTTGCTGTGCGACGTTTCATTAGAGGCAGCGGTCCAAGATACGGGACACACTCCGTGTCCGACCCGATAGCGGAAAGCCGTTGCTGACGTTCAAGTAGTACTCTGGCTCCCCTCTCCCCATCTTGGACGCAAGTGGAGCTTGCGTCCAAGATGGGGAGAGGGGCCGGGGGTGAGGGGCCAAATCCGTGAGTCTGAACGAAAGGGGCATCATGAACGAACGCTCACACGCGACACAACGATGCCGGCGCGACCCCGAGCCGATCACCGTTGTGCGCGATCAACGAACTCGGTCGAACGAGTTTGCGCAAGACGTATGGCAAATGGTGCCGGGCCGCCGTTGCCGCGGTCAGAAGTTTCGTCGAGAGCATCCGATTCCACCGTACACTGCCGACTTTTGTTGCGTGGCACTCAAGCTGATCATCGAGGTTGATGGACAACACGACCGGAGCGAAGCAGGACAACAACGTGACGCACGTCGGGATGATTTTCTAGCCGAACGAGGATATACCGTGCTGCGGATTTCAGGCTATGACGTCTTGCGAGATGCAGTTGGTGTTCGGCGTTTGATTGAACAAACGATCGACCAGCACCGCCCCTCTTCCCAAACAAGTTTGGGAGAGAGGGGAGCCAGGCTGAAATCCTGGCAGGCACTCCAACGACACGAACCAAAAAATCCCCGTCGAAACACCGGTTTCATCGACCGGAGCGTCGAAGCGGCATCTGACGCTCTCCGAAAAACGTTGACTTGATGCGGGCCGATTTCGGCGAAAGCTGCTGGCCTCGCTGATCGGCTGTTCAGAAACCTGATCTGGACGTTTGATGAAACACTCTCGGGCGCACCAACAAACGTGTCCCGTTTTGGGGTCGTTTGATGGCGTGATTCAGAAATTAGCAATGTGTCATGCAGAGCATGACCTACGCGATGCGTGGGCGACGCTCGCTTGGAAGGCAAATCCACTGCGCATAAAAATGGCCACACTGCGAAGCAACGTGGCCGGGTGCTCCGTAGAGCAGTGCCTGCGAAATTTTCTCTTGTTACGAAAAGTACCGCAAGCAGAGATTGGTTACTAAACCAATTTTGTCCGCTAGACTCAGTCTTGTCAAGCGATTCTCCATGCTCCACAAGAAGGGTTCTGCCGCGTAACATAAAGGTTTTCGGAAATCCCGCTAATCGATTGCTGAACTTGGTGTTACGGTGCGTCATATGGCAAGAAAGGTTCTTGGCTTGGACTTGGGTCCAAATTCGATTGGTTGGGCGCTGGTTCGTGAAGGCGATGAACCGGGTTTGATCAATACAGGGGTTCGCGTCTTCCCCGAGGGCGTCGACGCATTTGAGACGTCAAAGGAAGCATCGCGGAACGAAGCCAGACGCGTAGCACGGGCCATACGCCGCCAAACTCGTCGCCGTGTGAAACGACGACGGAAACTGACGGATGCCTTGATCCGCACGGGACTATGGCCGGGAGACCCGAAAGAACAGCAGTGTTTTTTTCGACAGGATCCGTTTGTGTTGCGAAGATGCCCTGTATCGTCGGCTCGAACCGTACGAAATCGGGCGGGTCTTACTGCATCTCAACCAGCGACGCGGGTTTTTGTCTAATCGCAAAAAGGATCGAGGCGACAAGGAGGCCGAGGGGATGTTGGCCGAAATCAATCAAAACGAGCGGGAACAGAAGGAGCAGGGTCACCAAACGATCGGGCAGTTCCTCGCTGCAAAGAAGGAAGAACAACGGCACAAATCGCGAGGGGAAAACGATCACGTGCGTGGTCGCCATCTGTCCCGTAGACAGATCTACAACGAATTCGATGCAATCTGGAACTATCAGAGCCAATATCACGGTGGACTGCTCAGCGACAAAAATCGGTGGGGCCATCGCCCGCCGCCTGAAAGTCCGGAAGCGGCTATCAAGCCTTCCAAACCAATTTCTCATCACGATCCCATACGCAGAAATGGATCCGATTTCGAGTCTTTCGGTGTCGAGGGAATTCTCTTCTTTCAGCGTCCAATGTACTGGCCCAAATCCGTCATCGGCCTCTGTGAACTGGAACCCAAAGAAAAACGATGCCCCAGAGCAGATCGCCGTGCTGAGCGTTTTCGCGTTCTGCAAGAAGTCAACAACTTGCGGCATGTTGATCCGGACAATGGCTCGCCGACCGAGTTGTCACCTGAACAACGCTCGCTGCTACTCGATATGCTTTCGCGAAAGAAGAAGGTTGATTTCGGTCAAATTCGCAAGAAACTCGGCTTCCTCGATTCGGTAAAGTTTAATCTCGAACGAGGCAAGCGATCCAGCATCAAAGGCATGACGCTGGACGTGGCGTTCGCCGCCAAAATCGGCGAGCAGTGGTACGATTGGGACGACGAGAAACGCGATGCGATCGTCGAACTGCTCCGTGAGAATCAAAACGATGACGACCGCCTGTTTGCAACTTTCGTTGATGAATTGGGTTTGACTGAGGACCAGGCTGATGCGGCACTCGACATTGATCTGCCGATCGGCTACGTGATGCTTTCACGTGTCGCGATCGATCGATTGCTGCCGCATTTGGAACGAGGCCTGATCTATCAATCGGTGAGTGATCCGGAGAAAAGTGCCCTGCATGCTGCCGGATATCTGCGTCGTGACGAGTTGCAACGCCGCCTGTTCGATGCCCTACCGGACTTTGCCCGGGTCTCGCCAGCCGTTTGCAAGCTCGGCGACCTACCCAACCCGGTCGTCAAACGAGCTTTATACGAGCTACGAAAAGTGGTCAATGCGATCATTCGCGAGTACGGCAAGCCTGACGAGGTTCACGTCGAGATGGCTCGTTCGTTGCAGATGGGCCAGGAAAAACGCAACGAATACAACAAACGTATCCGAGGAAACGAAAAAGAACGCGAAGACGCCGCCGAAGCGCTTCGAGCAGTGGGTGAGCGACCGACGCGTGACGCGATCTTGAAATACCGGCTGTGGCAACAGCAAGAACACGATTGCATGTACTGCAATAAGCCGATCAGCCAAAATCAACTTTTCGGTGGAGCAACTGACA
Source organism: Pirellulaceae bacterium (assembly GCA_963714715.1). Lineage (GTDB taxonomy): Bacteria > Planctomycetota > Planctomycetia > Pirellulales > Pirellulaceae > JBFJVZ01. The sequence goes on from CAVQPV010000037.1 coordinate 281,060, forward strand.
TCGATCACATTCTGCCGCGTTCGCTGACTTTGGATGATTCCCAAGCCAACAAGGTGCTTTGCCACCGTGAATGCAACGCGGAAAAAGCGCAACAAACGCCTTATCAGTGGTTGCGCGCAGAAAGACTCAGACCGTTACGAGTCGATTTGCCAGCGAGCTGCAAAATTATTACGTGACGGCCAGATGGCGTACTCGAAGTATCGACGTTTTTTTCAAAAAGAAGTCGACGCGGGCCAGTTTATCAACCGGCAGCTCAACGATACGGGTTACATCGCACGCGCGACGATAGAATTCTTGCAACTGTTGTTCGAAGAACCCAGCCGAGTTATCGGACTAAAAGGGCAGCTAACCGCTGAATTGCGGTGGCAGTGGGGGCTCGAAACGATCTTAAGTGAGATTCCCGACAGTCCAGTGTGGCAGGAGGAGAGCAAACTGCGACCGGGCGAGAAGAACCGTGCGGATCATCGTCATCACGCCATCGACGCGATCGTTGTGGCTCTGACCAACCGTAGCCGTTTGAAGGCGTTGTCGAAGCAGATGAAAGGAGGCGTTGTCCGCGACGACTCATCGCGACTGCCGGTTCCTTGGGATCATTTTCGCTCCTCCGTCGCTAAACGCATCGCGAAGGTGAATATTTCCCATCGCGTGGATCGCAAAGTTCGTGGAGCGCTGCACGAGGAAACGTATTACGGCCCCACCGAGCAGGAAGAATACTGGGTCAATCGAAAGCCGGTCACTGATCTTTCGGCAGCGGAAGTCGAACGCATTCGCGATCCGGGAATTCGACAAATCGTGCTAAACCGCCTTGCCGAATTTGGGATCAAATTCGGGCGGGGCAAGAAGCCTCGGCACCAAAAATGAAGGCGGCGTTAATCGGGTTAACGATGCCTTCCGGTGTGCCCATCAAACGGGTGCGGCTACTCAAGCCTGAGAAAACCATCCAGCCGCTCGGATCCGGTGAGGGCCGTTCCCAAGCATTCGTCAAACCCGGATCGACGCATCACCTGTGGACTTTCGAAGTTCAAAATGGAAACACGACCACGAAAGACGCGGTCTTTGTCACAACGCTCGAAGCCGCCAAACGGATTCGCGACGAGATTCCCATCATTCAGCGGATTCACCCCAACAACCCCGACGCCAAGTTCCTGATGTCGCTTTCGAGCCGCGAACTCATTTTGCGAGAATTCGACGGCGAGCAATCTCTTGTCGTTTATAAGTCAGCGAAAGCAACCACGAAACAGATGGAATTTGTTTCCCAGTACGACGCGCGGGCGTCATCGCAACAACGAAAACTTACATGCTATCCGAGCACGTTCGAGGGTCACAAAGTCACTGTGGATCCGCTGGGAAGAATACGCCGGGCGGGCGACTAACGGTTGGCTGGAAGTAAAATCCAGGCCAGTGTGCAAATCTGGTCGCAATTGCGGAGCCATCGGACTAGGCTGGCCGGTTTTGCGATGTCTAAGTATTCGACGATGCCTCGTGATCAAGCGAACTCTTGAAATTTCGCGTGAGCCCGCACACCTTTGCGTCCGGCACCGACAGTTGCAACTGCGACGCGATGGTCGAATTGTTGGTACTGCGCCCTGTGAAGACGTTGGCGTGGTGATGGTCGATCACCCGCAGACCACCTATTCTCATCAAGCCCTTGCATCATTAGCCGAACACGGAGCAGCCGTTGTTATTTGCGGCCGTGATCATCTGCCCGCCGCGATCATGTTGCCAGTCACGCATCATGGAGAAGGCGTCTGGAGAATCAACGACCAAATCGCCGCTTCGCTTCCATTGAAAAAACGCCTTTGGCAACAGTTGATCGTCGCCAAGATCAAAGCTCAAGCGGGCAATCTGTCGGCAAATTCGATCGAGCAGCGTCGATTAAACGTGTTAGCGACGCAGGTGCGATCTGGTGATCCAAGCAACTTAGAGGCGCAGGCGGCGAAGGTCTACTGGGAACACTGGCTCGATTTTGAAGACTCCGTGCCATGCGCCGAGACTCAGTTTCACCGCAACACTGATGGAAATGGGATCAATGCCTGCTTGAACTATGGCTATGCGGTACTGCGGGCGGCTTTAGGGCGTGCAATCGTGGCCGCGGGACTGCACCCGAGCCTCGGTATCTTTCATCAAAACCGCAGCAATGCATTTTGTCTCGCCGATGACTTGATTGAACCGTTTCGACCACTCGTCGATCGCCAAGTGCGTCAGATAACCAGGCTGTTTTCCGAGGATGCCATTTATCAGCTCAGTCAGCCAGTCAAGGCAAAGTTGCTTACGCTGCTGACTCATCCGATGAAGCTCGACTCTAGCAACGGGGTGCAGCAGGGGCCGCTGATGGTCATGGTGCACCGTATGGTCGCGTCACTCGTTCACTGCTATGCCAGAGAAAGCAAGCGACTGGATATACCGACCGCGGAAGCCGAACCCGATTTTGGGGTAACACCGAAATGCGAATCACAGGGTACCGAATGATGTGGGTGATTGTCATGTTCGATTTGCCGGTCGACACCAAGCAAGCGCGGTTCAACTATTCCCAGTTTCGCAAGTGTTTACTTGACGACGGATTTCAGAAAATGCAGTATTCTGTCTATGCAAGGTCGAGCCCCAGTCGCGAAAATGCAACGGTACACGTTCATCGAGTCCGGAACAGCCTCCCTCCCGACGGAGAAGTAAGGCTTCTGGTCATTACCGACAAACAATTTGAAAGAATGATGATTTTTTGGGTCAAAAACGAGCACAGAATGTGGAAATCCCGTCTCAATTGCAGCTTTTTTAACCTCTCCTGTGACGTAAGTCGCAAAATATCAACGGCTTAGAGCAGTGTCAGAGTAACCAATCTCTGCCTGCGATCAATCCGCAACATGCGCTGCGGATAGACTTCGACGCGAACAGAGTAACCAATCTCTGCCTGCGATCAATCCGCAACTCGCAGACTGACTGCAAGTACCGACGATATAGAGTAACCAATCTCTGCCTGCGATCAATCCGCAACTCGCGGTGCATCGCTGCGACTGCCGATGCAAGAGTAACCAATCTCTGCCTGCGATCAATCCGCAACTCGT
>CAVQPV010000038.1:0-48031 GCA_963714715.1 Pirellulaceae bacterium
GAGGCGAGGGCATGGAACACGATCTTCTCCGGCACACCGTCGGTGGGGCCGGAGAGCTCCTCGGCGAGATTCCGGGCCACCGCCCGCATCGCGTAGCCGCCGGCGAAGCCCACGTGCACGACCTTCTTCCGATACGGCGGCTTCGCCCGCTGCCGCAGGAGATCCAGCAGAACCCGGGCGGTGTGGGCGGCGACGTCCGTGAACGCGGCGGTGTGGGCCACGTGCACGCCGTCGAGCCAGTCGTACCGCTGGTGCAGCCGCTCGCCCAGGGCGTGGGCGGTCGGGGCGACGAACTTCAGCCACCGCCGTTTCGTCGCGTACCGCAGCGAGCGATAGATCTCCTCGCGGTTGAACTCCAGGCCGAGTTCCTTCTTGAGCTGGGCGTCGATCTCCGACGGGAGGCTCCCGTCACAGAACCGTTCGCACACCAGCGAGACCTTCTCCACTTTGTCCGCCGGAAGGGGAATGTCCCTTGACTGGCGACGCGTCCTGCGACGAGCGCCTTGGTCGCGGCGCCGCTGCTTCCGTGTTGCTTGGCCAATGCGGTGACTCCTTTTCCGCAGCATGGTCACAAACCCCGGCAAAACCTTACTTCTGTGACAGACATGTGCACAGTACCTTGCTTCGCCCCGGACTCATGTCCAGGCGCGGGCACAGTATGCCATGCCCGCCGGGTTGACTGTGACACAAACAACTGATTTTGCCGAACAAAATGGCAAATCTAATCTCCTTCCGGTTTTCCGACGGCGCGACACCGCGCTTTCACAGTAAAACATGTGAAGCGGTGGATCGGACTGATCAATCGTCCGCCGCGGACCTGTCACAGAACTCTGTGACAGTGACAGTTCTGTCGAGGTTCGGTTGCCGGCATGGATGCGCGGAGGGGTGCATGATGACACAAGTGCCGGTTCGGGACCAGGGTTCGACTCGGCCATTCGCGGTCCGGAACGCGATGCCGCCGGCAGGTTCGGGCACTTCACCACGGCACGCTCCCCCGCCACGCGTGCGGCGGACGGGCGCGGCCAGGACGGGCGGGACCAGGGCCCGCCGACTCGATTCGGAAAGGACGGTTCGCTGATGGTGCAATTGAAGACGGAGGCGAAGAAGCAGTGGATGACGGACAACGGAGGCCTGCCGCGCTCCGGGCTGCGGCCCGGGCTCGGATCCGGCCTGGCCGACGGGGCGGCCGCAGACGCTCGATCGCATCGATCGGGGCCTCGACCGGATGCCGGAGGGGGAGCGGTTCACGCAGCGCGCGGCAGGCGTGCGGTGAGTAGAGGGTTCTGAGGGGGCCCTCGTCCGCCCACCGCCGCGCGGGCAGCCTTGCCCGCGCGGCTTTCTCCTTCTCACTCCCCTTTGCAGCCCGTTGAAGGACGCACGCGGGCCGACCGCGCCCCCGTCCATTCGAGGTGTCCCCTTGATCACCGCCGGCGGCGTCGAAACCGAGATGGGACCGGCCGCGTTCGGCGAGCAGCCGATGTCGCCGGCGGAGGTCGCGCGCCGCGTCATGTCCGAGGCGCAGCGGAGGCTCACCCACCTGGGCGGCGCCGGCTCCGATCTCTTCCTTCCGGCCGGCGGCCGCCTGATGATCGACAACGGGCAGCACGTCGAGTACGCCACGCCCGAGGCCGTCACGCCGGCGGGCATGGTCATCGCCGTCCGGGCCGGGGAACGACTCGTCGAGCAGCTCGTCCGCGCCGTCCCGGGGGCAGTCGTCGCCCGAACGAACCAGTGCTACCTGACCGGCGCGACGTACGGCTCGCACGAGAACTACTGCATCAGGCGGCCCATCGACGTGATGCACCGACACCTGATGACGCACCTCGTCACGCGCATGATCATGACCGGCGCCGGCGGGCTGGATCCGCGGCATCGCGGGATCTCGTTCCTGCTCTCGGCCCGGGGGACCCACTTCCTGGAGACCCGTTCGTCGCTCTCGAGATCCCTCGTGAGTCATCGCGACGAGCCGCACGCGGACGGCTTCAAGCGACTGCACGTTCACGTGCGGCGAATCGCTGTCCCTGGACCGGCCGCTGTCTCCATGGCTTCGACACATTGCTGCGGAAAACCATAATCACCTTTGAGAAACGTGAATCGCTCCTGTTGGATGGCGGCGACGATTTCACCGTCCACCATCAGAGCTGCTGAGGCATCATGTGCTTCTTGAATGGCTAATATGGTTCTCATGAAAACATTTTTGACTTGGTTTAAGTGGCCAGTTGTTCCAGAAACAGCTTGCTATTGAGGAAGTAAAACAGGAACTTGCTTTCGCTATTGGGAAGATCGGGCTTGCCCAGCAACTGCTCGACGCAGTCCCTTTTCACGATGTCGAAGATTGGGCTTGGCTCTAACAGTCGCTCCCGCACGGCCGGGGAAGTCACATCCAAGAAGGAGAAAATGGGTGCGTTGAAGCCGACCTTGCGTTCGTTCCAGAGGATCTTTTCGGGGACAATGCCTTGCATGGCGTCGCGAAGAACGGCTTTGGCATAGCCGTCACGCACCAAGTGACGCGTGGGAATACGATAACAAAACTCGAACAATTCACGATCAAGAAACGGCGAACGATTCTCGATGGAGTAGTACATCGCGTTTGCATCATCCTCGTGAAGAATCACGGGAACGGCCTCGTGAAACATCTCGTTGAGCATGCGGTTGCGAAGCAGAGAGTCCGAGTAGTTTGATTCCGAAAACTCCTCGTACCAATCGCGGCAAAGGTATGCAGCAAACTGGTGATTGTTGAGAAATACGTGGTCACGAATGGTCGGATCTTTCAGATACAGTTCAGGCTGTTGGAGGTACGGGTTGCGAACGTAAGGACGCACTCTTCTGTTCCAGTTGGCAAGCGATGGCTCGAAGTATTCAGTGTCGCTTACCTCGTAAAGATACAGGTTGTGGTGATCAAAGTACCCCGTCAGCAATTCGTCGGCCGCGGTGCCGCTGACCGAAATTCGATATCCTGCATCCGCGACGCGGGACATCAGCAGCCAGTGGACGTAGTAGCTGATCGTGTAAACCGGAGCGTCATGATGTGCGATCAGCAACGCGAGGTTGTCAAGAAAGCCGTCTGCCGTTATCGGAATCGGCGTATGCCTGATCTTTAACTGCTCAACCGCGTGCGCAACCTGCTCCTGTTCTTCGTAACGAGAGTCCTCATTAACGACCGTAAATCCATGTACGTCGTAGTCGAAAACTTGTTTAGCGACGCTGATCAACGAGTTGGAGTCGATCCCTCCGCTCATGCAGAATGCCATGGGAACATCTGCTCGCAATCGTAACCGCACGGAATCGATGACTCGTTGGCGTACTCCTGCGACAGCATCTTGATAGCTGATCGATTCGTCCTGATCGAATCGCGGGTTCCAATACCGAAAACACGATTCTTCACCATCCGCATTGATTCTGAGACAACTGCCCGGCTGGAGTTCAGCGAGGCCGTCAAAAAACGTGTCTCGCCCCTTGTACAGCGATTTGTAGCCGTTGACGACGTAACGCGTAATCTGCGTCAGGTTCGCTTCTAATCGTCGGCCAAGCAACTCGAAAATGAATTTGGGCTCCGAGCCAAAATAGATGCCATCGGACGCTCGGTAAAGAAACAGTGGCTTTTCGCCGAAGCGGTCGCGCGACAAGAGCAGTGACTCGCTGGGCTCGTCGAAGTACGCAAACGCCCACATTCCTTCACATCCATCGAGCGATCTCTCGCCGCCCGCTGCGAAGAGTCTGCGCGAGAACTTCTGTATCGCTTTCTGTTGCGAACTTGCATCCAGCGGTCCGCAATTGTTCGCGAAGCTCCAAGTAATTGTAGAGCTCGCCGTTGAACGCCAGCACTGACTCACCGCACACGAATGGCTGGTCGGCACGCTGATCGAAGTCAATGATCTTCAGGCGGCTGTGCAGAAGCAGAACCTGAGGCCCGTGGTTGGTTTTATACCGATAGGTTCCTGATGCGTCCGGTCCGCGGCGCTGCATCAATCGCAAGCAGCCTTGCGCACGGGCGTCGGTTACACGGCGAGTCCCAAAATAACCGGCGATTCCGCACACGCTGCTTACTCGAAGTGACCGAGTGTAAACGCTTGTCCACAACCGATGTGGCTGCCTGAGCATGCGGCCGCAGACCAAGTTTTCTTCACCAGGTTTCAACCCCCTACGAGGCCTGAGCCAGCAAAGATCTTCCCAGCGAACCGTTTCACCGACGTCCATGTCTCGGACAGCCGCGATGGAGCGTCGGACCAGCATCTCGTTCTTCGTTTCGCAAGCCTGTGTGACCACACCTTCGCGCCCGAAAAGTTGTTCGACGTTGGCAATCGCATCGACAAGAGCAGTTAACTCCGACGGATCGGCCGACAACTGGTGGTCTCGAAAGTCGGAATGATTTTTGTCTATGGTGAAGTGTTTCTCGATGATCCTGGCTCCGGCCGCGACTGCAAGTTCTGCCGCCCGGATGCCGATCGTATGATCCGAATAGCCGATGGTCACAGCGGGCAAATCCAAGTGACGCAGCATGGCCAGGGCGGCTTCTTGCGGAGGCGTTGGGTAACTGACAACGCAGTGCAAGAGCCCAATCTGACCGTCGGTCACTCCATGCTTGCTCCAGGCATCGTTGACAAATTGCACGAGCTTGTTTGCATGTTGCGATTGTCCAAAGCCCATCGAAATGATGAGCGGCTTTCCCGTCTTAGCCGCGCGATCGATCAGCGGCCAAAAATCATTGTCTCCAGACGCGATCTTGAAGGCGGGGACAAGTGGGTCGAGCCAATCGATGGCTGCCACATCAAATGGCGTGGACATGAAAACGACATTGCTTGCTACCGCAACATCGCGAAGCTGAGAAAATTGATCTTGCGTGAATTGAAATCGGCGCAGTTGCTCGACTCGCAGCGTATCGCTGGGGGCCACCAACCGCTCGGGGACAATCGTTTGGAACTTGACCGCGTCGGCACCCGCATCGGCTGCCAGCTGAATCATCTCGCAAGCGAGATCGAAGTCGCCCTCGTGGTTATTCCCGATCTCGGCGATCAGGAACACCTTGTCATCCGTGTTGTGATTACCGATCAGCATGCAGTGCGATTGGGCCGTGATAGTGGAAAACGTAAGATGAATCACACATCCGAAAACCTAACTTCTCGTACGTCCGAGCCGAGGGGATGTTGGCGACCTGCGATCCGACCAGCATTCTTTTCCAGTCGCCACATGAATCGGCGGCGAATTTTATCATCGCGGTGGCCAGTCCCCTGCCTTGATGCGTCTTGTCCACCGCGATCAAGTCGATAATCAGCGTTTCGTCTCTCGACAAGAGCTGAAGGAAACCAACGGCGCGACCTTGGTACGTGGGCACGACCATCCAGTCACCCCGTTGCCCTCGAAAGAAATTGCCGGCCCAATCCTGTTTGATTCGGTTTGCCTGTTCGTTCGCAGACGAGTGGATCGAGATGAAATCTGGAATAGACGAAGCTGGTCGCGGCGACTGTTTCCACTGCGGCGGCGTCACGGGGATCGGCGAATCGAATCCCGTAATCCTGACCCAATTCTACCGTGGGCCACGTTGCCGCGACCGTTCGATCAAACTGAATGTTGGTATCGATGAGACGAAAACCGAGTTGCGTTAGCGACGCGGCCGTGACGACTTCACTGCAGCCAACTTTGGCGAAAGCAAAACCTGCGCGGCCGCTGGAGAACACCTGTGGTTCTAACTGAGCGGGTGCCGTGACTTGCCAAGCAGGCTTGCCGAGGTACTCCGACAGGAAGTCGGTCATGTGTCAGCATGACTTGGGCTCGTGCCTTGTTCGCGAGCAAAGAACCGCCTTGTACCAGTTGATGTAATTCGACGTACCCCTTTTCAAGCGGGAGATTGCGGCTCGTAACCGATCAAGGTTTTTGCTTTTTCGACCGACAATGTCCCGCGATTGGGTGTCAGCTTGTCCTTGGGGACGTACTTGATTTCCAGGCCCGGGAAATGCTCTGACATGATTTGGGCCATCTCGGCCAGGGAGCGGCTTTCGCCGAATGTCAAATTGAAAATTTCGTTCTTTGCCTTGTCGTTCTCAATGACGTTTTGCACGCCGCGAACAAGATCACCGATGTAGGTGAAGTCGAGGCGATCGGAGCCGTCGCCACTGATCGTGATCTCTTTTCCCGTCAGCGCGTTTTCAATGAATATTTGACCGACGCGGCGGCTGACGCAACGTTCACCGTACAGAGCCGAAGGCCGAACAATCGTGTAGGGCAAGTCAAAAACCTGGTTGTAGGCAATCACCAACTTCTCACCACCGTATTTCAACGCTCCATAAATCCCCAACGGTTCACAGATCGTTTCTTCGTTCACGACCGGTTCCTGGAAGTGGCCATAGACCATGCTCGAAGAAAAGAAGATGAAGTGTTCAATGCGACCTCGCGACGCATCGAGGGCATTTTCAAGCGTCCGCATGCTGTGATCAAACGTATGAAACGGGTCTTTGTTTGATTTATTGGCATGCGACACCGCGGCGAGTTGCACGACCACCTGCGGCTCAATTCGAGTGAACAACTTGCTCAGTGCGTGGTAATCTCTGGCATCTTGAACGTAAAGCGGGATGTGCGCCTTTCGCAGCAGGTTCAAGCGTTCTTGTAGAATGTCAAGGTAGAGTTCTTGATTCGCGGCATCCACGGAATATGACGAGAACGCCATGATGTTGTTGACTTCAAGGCCGTCGATCACCGAAACGTCCGCGTCGAGCGATTTGAGGTACAAAGCAAGGTTGTGGCCGATAAAGCCGGCGCCACCGATCAACAAGATGCGTTTGTTCTTCAGAGATTGAATGCTCATGACAGCTCCTTGACGACATCAATAACAGCGTCAGCTATGAACTCAGCGTCGCGGGGCCGCACATGAGGTCCAACGGGCAAGGCGATCGAGTGGTAGGCGATCTTCGCGGCTTGCGGGAACTGCCCGTCGCTATACCCATACTTGTCTCGATAGTAGGTCAGTTCGGGTACAGGGCGCGGATAATAGATGCTCGTTCCGACACCTCGGGCGGCCAAAGCATTGATCATCTCGACACGCTTCGTTTCCAGTCCGCCTTGCAAAACGATCGACTTACAGTAGTAACTGCTCTGGAAATCCCCATGCGAGCTATCGAACTGTCGAACCTGTTCCAGTGCACCAAGCTTTTGAGAAATGATTTCATGGTTCTGCTTTCGCTTTGTCAGAAACCCATCCAGGCGGCTAAGCTGGATAGTTCCAATAGCGGCCTGCAGCTCGTTCATGCGGTAATTGAAGCCGAGCAAGTTCACGTCGTATTGACCGGGAATCTTCCGTTGGCTGTGGGTGCGGTCAACACCAAAGGCTCGTTGGAGGGCAATCTTCTGCAGTGCCTCAGCGTGTTTTGACAACACCAAGCCGCCTTCGAGTGTTGTAATATGCTTGACCGGGTACATCGAAAACACACCTAGATCGCCCAGCAAGCCGGCATGCACTCCCTTGTACCTGGTACCGAACGCCAGAGCCGCGTCTTCCACGACAAACAAATCATGCTTTTTAGCGATCGCGTTGATGCGGTCCATATCGACGGGCATCCCCAGATAGTGAACGACCGACAGGGCACGCGTACGTGCAGTCATGGCCGCTTCAATCTGTTCGAGATCGATGTTGCCCGTCTGCGGCTCGGCATCGACGAAAACTGGTTTAGCGCCGACAAATTCTACGGCGTGGGCCGTCGCCACGTGAGTCATTGCCGGAACAATGACCTCATCGCCCGGTCCGAGTCCAAGATAGAAGTAAGCCAGGTGTAATCCAGCGGTGCATGAGGAGACCGCAACGGCAGCATCGGCGCCGACCCAATCCGCAAAGGCGTTCTCAAATTCGGTGATTCTGGGGCCGTGAACGAGAACGTGGCCGGACAACACTTCCTGGGCAATCGTCCGCTCTTCGTCGCCAATGGTTGGTCGTGCGAATGGTATCTGCCTTGACATTTTTCCTTGCTTGCCTCTAGTAGCTGACCGGAGTTGGCTGCCCGCTGTGCACCGCGTTTTCGATGGCAAAACAGGTTGCCATGGTGCGAAAAATGTCCTGCGGCGAAACGATTGGTTTGTCACGCCCACGAATCCAATCGATGAAGCTGCCAATCAACTCGGTGTTTTGGTAGTCACGATAGGGCACATCCATCAGTTCTGGCTCGGTGCCCTTATCGGTTGACGAGTAGATCTCAGCTGGTCCAGGACGATTGATGAACGTCTTTTTTGTCCCGTAAATCTCAACGGCATGGTAATGGGGTCGCTGGCAGCCGAAGTTCGCCGTGACCTTGGCAATGGCGCCGCTGCGAAGCTTGATCAGTGCGGCGACCAGATCGTTGTAACGGAACGCCGTGTTCTGCGAAGCAATCTTGTTCGCGTACGCCGTCACTTCAACAGCTTCGTCGTCCGTCAACCACAACAGCAAGTCGATCACATGCACTGCGCCACCCAAAACGACGGAGTAGTCATCGATGTCGCCTCGCCAACCAGAGGTCAGCTTCTGAAGCCGCCCGTATTGATAATCGCCTTCGAGGTAGTAAATGTCACCAAACTCACCAGAGAGGATCTGCCGTTTTAGTTCTTGAAATCGCGAGGAAACTCTCAGCACATGGTTTGACGACAGGCGGATATCCGGATGCCTGGCAAGCAACCGTCGAATCTGGCGACAATGATCTGCTGTTAAACAAAGCGGTTTCTCGACCAGCAAATGCTTGCCGTGCTCAATTCCCATACACACCTGTTGGAAGTGTGCGTCGTCAAACGTGGCAATCGAAACAATGTCAATGGCCGGATCGGTCAGCACCCGGCGTGCATCTTCCACCAGTTTCTTGCCGGGAAATTCTGCACCGACTCGCTTCAGTTGCTCGGGATCGAAATCACAAAGCGTCGTAACTTCACAATCAGGATGCGCTTCGTAGCAGCGCACATGGCGGGCGCCGACACCAAGTCCGATGACCCCAACTCGCAGTTTTCCTGTCATGCCGATTGGTGATCTCTGCAGCACGCGTTGCCGTAATCGCACGGCGTCTTCCACACGATACTCGGTGTGTGGGCGATCCAAACCGCTCAGCATCTGTTCCATGGCCTCCATGTCAGCTGGCGTGTCAACTGTCAGTGTGTCGCCGCTCAGATCCGGATCATGCTTGAATTCGGCGATCCGCACGTCCTTGCTGCGGTAAAACCACGGCGTGACATGCTCCCGGTCAAATTCCGATTCCATGCCGGCTACGGCTCGCCGCAGAATTGCGGTCGAAAAAACTTCGACGGAGGCACCACTGGGAAAAGTCCGTTGCTTGACGTTTGTGACTAAATCGAATGATCCTTGGCGGAAAAGTTCAATGGCCCGATCGATCAACTTGTAATCCAGCAACGGACTATCTCCGCTGATTCGCACGACCGCGTCGGCATCAGCAAACGCAGCTGCCAGCAGAAATCGCTCGGCGACATTGTTCAGTGATCCTCGAAAACAGACCCAGCCATGGGCTTCGGCGAATTGCTCAACAGCATCGTCGCTCGGCTCAGAGGAAGTCGCCAAGAGGATCCCATCAAGACTCTGGCTGGCCGCAACACACTCCATGACCCATTGCAGCAATGGCTTACCAGCGATGGGCCGCAGGACCTTGCCCGGCAAGCGCTGGGAGCTCATTCGTGCCTGCACGATCGCGACAATTTTCAGCCCGGCGGTGACTTGTTGCTCTGCCGGGTATGTTCGCATCTTCTTTTTCAAGAATTTGTCGCCTCTGATGATGTCTGCGAGTCTGCAACGCCGACTCTTACGTCCCACGTTGGCAGTGCACTTACAAAACCTGGTCGGTTGTTGCCGCGACGTGTCCTGAGATCGTCGAGACGAAAGCCCGCGACAATGCCGGGAGAATCGACATCAGGCCGGTCAGAATTGGGGCAGGTAAAGTTCAAATACACCAAGTAATCGCCTGCAGCCAACACCCGTGCGGGAATCGTCAAGGTGACTTGATGCGTGCCCACGTCGAGGTGATCAAGCGGGTTTGGGTCACTGTCAAAGCTGTCCGACATCATCACAACCGTCCCATCGTTGCGCTGCACCTCGAGGTATCCGTACAATCCTGACAACCTTCGTCTGACCATCAGCGACAACTTCAAGACAATCGGATGATCACATTCCAGAGCACTGCTCTCATGCCCGTCTTGACCTAGCACTTGGACGCGGAGCAACTGGGCATCTTTCGTGGGATCCTTCGCGAAGATCTTACTGGCTCGCGTCGTCTCTTGATCCAGTTTCAGGTATTGCCTCAATACGTCTGCAGTTTCGCCAGCTTCAGAAATCTGGCCGTCGTGCAGCCAAATCAGGCGGGGACACAGCCGGCCCACCGCAGCCATGTTGTGGCTCACAAACAGCACCGTTCTTCCTTCACCCGCGACTTCGTTCATCTTGCCAAGACACTTGCGCTGAAAAGCCACATCACCAACAGCAAGAACTTCGTCAATCACCAGTATTTCTGGTTCCAAATGCGCGGCGACGGCAAACGCCAGCCGCACGTACATCCCACTGCTGTACCGCTTGACAGGCGTGTCAATGAAATGCTCCACCTCGGCGAAATCGACGATCGTGTCGAATTTGCCGCGGATCTCCGAACGCGTCATTCCCAGGATCGCGCCGTTCAAGAAAACATTTTCGCGACCGCTAAGTTCGGGATGGAAGCCGGTGCCAACCTCCAGCAAACTGGCAACTCGGCCGCGCAAGTGGACGCGTCCCTGCGTTGGTTCGGTAATCCGACTCAGGATCTTAAGCAGCGTGCTCTTTCCTGCTCCGTTGTGACCGATGATTCCCAGCACCTCGCCGGGTTGAACCTCGAAACTGACGTCTCTCAGCGCCCAAAATTCCTCGACCTCGTCGCCCTGAATGATCTGCCGCCCGCGCACCATGTCCCACGCCTTCCTGCCAAAGTTCTTCCCGTGTCGAGCCAACTGATCGCGCAACGTTGTATCGTGCTGGTGCTGCACCGATTCATGCCCAACGAGGTAGGATTTTGATAAGTTTTCGACGGAAACGATCGGGGAAGGCATGGGGAGAGGCGAGTTGCGAGAAACGAGTGGCGAGATCGAGAAACCTTGGATGCTACTTCCTGTGTCTCTCGCTGCTCAAATCAAGTCTGCGAAACGCTTTTCCAGTTTGCGAAAACGGCGGATGCCAAACCACAAAAAGAATACGCTCACGGCGATGCTGGCGAGAAATCCAGGAAGGTAGAGGTCCGTTTCGCCAAGAATGCACCAGCGAAAACCGTCGATGACACCAACCACAGGATTCAGCGAATAAAGAAAACGCCAACCGTCAGGAATCACGCTGCTACTGAAACCCACGGGTGAAATGTAGAGGCCGAATTGCACCAGGAACGGAATGATGTAGCGAAAGTCACGATAGCGAACGTTTAGCGAGGTGATCCAGAGGCTGGGACCAAGACTGGCGAGAAAGGCGAGAACCACAAACAGCGGAAGCAATATGATTTGCCAAGGGGGCATGTACTGGTACCAAATCATCATCAGCACCAGCATCGAAAAACTGATCAGGAAATCCACAAAGGCAACGAAAATGGTCGCGACCGGGACAATCAGTCTTGGGAAATAGACCTTGCTGATCAAGTTGGCGTTCGACACCAGGCTATTGGACGCATCGGCCAAAGCGGTTGAGAAAAAGGTCCAAGGCAGCATGCCGGCAAACACCATCAAGGCGTAAGGGGCAGTCCCTTCACTGGGGAGTTTTGCGAGTTTGCCAAAGATGACCGTAAAGATGATCATCGTCAAAAATGGACGAATGAGCGCCCATAAAACACCAATCACCGTTTGCTTGTAGCGGACTGAAACGTCTCGCCAAGCGAGCACCTGAAACAACTCACGGTGTCGCCACAGGTCGCGCCAATAGTGCCTGTCAGTACCGCCAGCTTCCAAGACAAGATCGTAGGAGTCAGACATGCCAGGCAAGAGTGGCTAGGCTAGGTGAGTTTGGCAACATCGGTTCATCGCAGACTTCGTCCACTTGGGTGACAGCACCCAGCATCGGTAGGTCGGAAGTATATTCACGGTTCGTCGTGGTGGTTGATCGGATCAGCCGGCTTGGGCCGGTTTCAACCGCAGATTGATTCTCACGCCCATGGAAAGGACGCGGCGCCCGCTTGCGTCGGCAATGTTGCATCGCAACCTGACTCAGGGACGTGCCGAGCAGGACCGTGGGGCCAAAAATCAGTCACTGGGAAAAGAGGAAACCATGATTCACGACGTCCCAACACCAGGGCGACTTCGAGAAGTTAAGGGATTGCCCAACACCCCACCATGTCTTCAACGCTTCCGATACAGAGTGTACGGCTGAAAAGAAATTTCGTTCAGGACGCCAGGCAGCCCTCTGGCCTCCGCCGACGCCCATTGCCGAACCCCCAAGCGGAGGGGATACAGGCAGCCCTCGCGTGGGCGACATTGCCTGGTCGAGGCGCGATGGAGGAGCGGCCAAATCAGAGGAAATACTGGGAGTTTTGGACCGCACCTTGCCGGATGGTTGTTCCTTACGTCCCATCCAAAAACGGGATCGGGATCAGAATCGCATGTTGTTGCACCCAGGTACCCAATCCATCCCAGCTGGTGTACTGCGAGACCGTCAAGAACACCAAATAAACCCCGACGACGGCGGGCAGCAACAGACGCACCGTCCAGCGAGAGATCGCTGCCCAGCGGCCCCTTGGTTCCCCTCGGCGTCTGGCCCGGCGAAGTGCAAGTCCTTCCCCAATGCGGGCCGGCAGCATGAAGGCCACGAATACCAGACAGGGAAGCCAAACGACTTCGCGCGGCGTTGCTTCGATCTTCAACAGGTACAGCGGAATCGGCAGGACCACCAAACCAAAGACCATCGCGATCAACCAGGCCCACGGGGCGCGGCGAAAATCACGGCGGATACGGCGGACCTCGAATAACGCCGAAAAACGATTCTCCGCCGCATAATGGGCTTGCAGCATCGGCAAATACAGCAGTGTGACGCCTAAAGCGATCAACGAGGCAAAACCGACCAACCCCGCCAAACCATTCGTGCCGTTTTCAATCATCGCGGCGATCAAGATCGCCGGAATCAGCCAAATTAACGTCCCCACCGCACCGCGAAAGCCCAGCCAGAACAATCGTGGAAGTTCCAGCGACGCGGTAAACTCCCAGAGCCGATCGGGTAATTGCTGCCACGTTCGCCAACGCCATCCCTCCCGCAGGAAGCGAATCGGTTGAGGCCACAAGTAGTCTCGTAGCCGACCGCCGCGAACCCACGCCCACAACAAGTACCCCATCACCCCGATCGAGCAGACGATGGCCAGCACTCGCAAGACCGTGGCTTGACCCGAATCGGGATTGATCAGTTGGGCGACCGACTCCCAATGCACCAAAAGCTGCGTGGGTAGCGAGGCAACAAGGACAGCCGAGGCGGCGAGCCCGATCATGCCAGCTCGCCCAAGATTCGGCAGTGCGTGGCGAAGCGTGCCGCCTGCCGTCAAGCGACCGGCAACGTCCAGCAAATAGCCAAACGCAATCAACTGCACGATCGGGATTGCTGTCAGTACCGCTAGCAAGCCTATCAACGAGGCGACACAGAACACGCCCCAGACGCATCGCAGGCCAAATCGGAAACATCGACGCACCCGACCAATCGGCTGCCGTGGACTGCGGGGCTCCTGCGACCCGTCTGGTGTCGCATCGCCAGGTGGTGGGATCTCCGTCAGATCTTGCCCTTCGGACACAGGTAGCTCGACCAGAGCGGCCTCAAAATCGTTGTTCGCTGGCCGTTCTGATTGCCGCAAAGCTGGCTCGGGAACTTTGGCCGACTCGCCACCGAGATTTGGGCCAGCAAGGTTGTCGCCAACGAGTTTCCCGGCGAGTGGGGCTTCACCCACCGCAGGTGCAGTTCCACCGCGCGCGAATTCGTCACGATTGGCGGCGGGATCGTCCACAATTCACCTCGGCCGAAGCATTTCTGACTGGTGGTTCATAAGTTCCCAGCGGGTGGAGTCTGCTTGGAACGTGTTTTAAAAAGGGGGCTGACCGTCTCTTGAACCGATCTCGTGAAACGAAAAAAGTGTCCGGTACCGAGTTTGGCTTGCGGTAACTTCTCGCCCACAAAGGGTCCGACCCCTCTTCAAAACACGTTCCTAGCGTATTCGGTGCAGGCCAGCAAATCTTGGCAACGAACTTGTGCCGGTTACATCGTAGATGATGTCTGGGCAAACTTTTCTAGGTAAACGACTTTGATTTGCCGATAATCTTTTCGCTGCACTGCCAGGTACGCACGTCGCTCAGCGGCCTGGCGCTTCTTCGTTTTCGCCGTCAACGCCGTCAAATGTACGGCGCCGATTGTTAAGGCTGGTAAACCTTGCGGCATCAATTCCCCGCCATCAAGCGGGACGACGCAATGTTCCGATGCAAAAAGCCATACCGGAATGACCGGTATGCCATCGGCGGATCCCGTAGAGTCCGCCCAAAACTGTGCATCCGAATGATTCGGCGGGTACGGGGATTTATGCGACGAACGACCCACTTGACCCCGGCCCTGGGCCGATTGCTTCTCGCCGTTGCCGTAGCCGGCGCATGGATGCAGTCACCCGCAACAGCCCAAGACCAGCGGTCCATATCAGAGACTCGACAGACACCAACTGTGCTGGCGATCCAACGTGCTTCACCGGCTGTCGTCAACATCCACGGCCAGAAAACGATTCGCACATCGGCGGCCGGCATGGCCGGAGCCGTTCCGGAGTCGTTCCGACAAGTCAACGGAATGGGCACCGGTGTGGTGGTCGATCCACGCGGCTACGTGATTACCAACTATCACGTGGTCGAAGACGTCGAGGACATTCGCGTCACCCTGCACAACGGCCAGACGACATCGGCCACGCTGGTCGCTGCCCGGGCTCGCAAGGACTTGGCTTTGATCAAAGTCGCCACTCCTACGGCATTGTCCACGATTCCGCGAGGCACCAGTAGCGACTTGATGGTCGGCGAGAGTGTGATCGCGATCGGGAACGCTTACGGTTACGTTCACACCAGCACCCAAGGCATCGTCAGCGCCTTGAATCGCAATGTGCCAGTCAACGATACGCAAGATTACCACGATCTGATTCAGATCAGTGCCGGCATCAACCCGGGCAACTCTGGTGGACCACTGCTGAACATTGATGGTGAAATGATCGGCGTGAACGTGGCGGTTCGCGTTGGTGCACAACAGATCGCGTTTGCGATTCCGATCGACCAAGTCGTCGAGATCGTGACCGAAATGATCGAAGAGCATAACAGCAGTCGATTGATGACAGGCCTACGAACCAAAGGCGGACCTCGCGATGGAGATGGAGTTTCCATCGCCCATGTCTCCGCTAGCAGTCCCGCAGCACGGGAGGGGCTGAAGCCGGGTGACCGCGTTGTCCGCGTTGGTTCACGGCCTGTTGACGATCGATTGGACTTTGCCCTCGCCCTGCTGAACGCCCGGCCCGGTGACAAACTTGATCTTCGCATCGAGCGGGACGGCAATCCGATGGACTTGGCGATGGCGACCCGAGAGGCGGTTCAGCCAGCGTCGGGTAATGTTTCGGACATCGCCTGGGCAGTCCTTGGTGTCCGCGCCAAATCAGTTCCCGAATCGACCATTCGTCGACTCAATACCCGTATGAGAACGACCTATCGCGGCGGCCTGTACGTGACCGCGGTACGGCCCGGGTCACCTGCCGAAGATCAAGGGATTCAGTCCGGTGACGTGTTGCTGGGAATCCACGGATGGCAAACATCCAACATGACCGACTTGGCTGGCATCTTGGAGCACCCCGACATGCAGCATGGTCCCCGAGCCAAGTTTTACATCGTACGTCGCGAGCAAACGTTGTTTGGACATTTGCAATTGGCCGCTCGACCAGGGGCCTCACAACGCAACTAATCGCTTTGGAAACGTCGACGCTTTCGACGCCAACGTCCCGGGGTAAACTCGTTTCGCTCACCCGCAGCGACGAGTTTGCCGACCCAGCCGGGACGCGAGCGTTGGAGCAGCAGCCCGCGTTTGCAGGGCAACAAGACGCTCGCCCGCTGGCAGGAGTCCCTGAGACGACCCCTACCTTAAATTCGCCTCGTACTCGCTGATCTTGTCTTCGTATTGCAGCGTTTGGGCGATGTCGTCCAGCCCATTCAAGAGGTTGTGCCGTCGACTCGGATCGACAGCGAAACTTAGATTCAGATCATCGCCATCGGTGATCGTCTGCTGCTCAAGGTCGACGGTGATCTGGTACGGCGAGTTTGCCGTGGTACGCTTGAACAGCTCTTCTACTTCCGACTCCGAAAGCGTGATCGGCAGCACCCCGTTTTTGAAGCAGTTGTTGAAAAAGATATCGGCGAACGACGGCGCGATGACCGCGCGAAACCCATAGTCCTCCAGTGCCCACACGGCATGTTCGCGACTGCTGCCGCTGCCAAAGTTCTGGCGGGCAACCAAAATCGAGGCCCCGGCAACGTTCGGCTGATTGAGTTCAAAGTCGGGGTTCGGGGTTTCCCCGTCGTCCTGAAATCGCCAATCATAAAAGAGGAATTGGCCGAATCCGGTACGTTCGATTCGCTTCAGAAATTGTTTGGGGATGATCTGGTCGGTGTCGACGTTGGCCCGATCGAGTGTGGCGACGACGCCGGTGTGGGTGGTGAATTTTTGCATGGTTATTTTCAGAATCCGGATGGAAGCTGTTCTCGGTAGTGGGAGTCGGAAGTCGTCCCAGTGTTCCTTTCCAAACTCTTCCGAGTTCGGCTACGCTGTCACGACCTACGACTTGTAGTGCCAGTCGCGGATATCAACAAAGCGGCCTTCGATCGCCGCCGCCGCTGCCATCGCCGGGCTGACCAGATGCGTTCGCCCACCCTTGCCTTGCCGGCCTTCAAAGTTCCGGTTGCTGGTACTGGCACAGCGCTCGCCCGGCGAAAGCTTGTCGGGGTTCATCGCCAAACACATGCTGCAGCCCGCTTCGCGCCAGTCGAAACCGGCTTCCTTGAAGACTTTGTCCAGGCCTTCTCGCTCGGCATGTTCTTTCACTTGGCCGCTTCCCGGAACGACCATCGCATCGACGCTGGCGGAAACGTGATGGCCTTTGACGACGGCTGCCGCGGCCCGCAAATCTTCGATGCGTGCATTGGTACACGAGCCGATGAAGACGCGATCGATGCTGACTTCCTGCATCGGCGTTTTCGCCTTCAAGCCCATGTACTCCAGCGCCTGGGCGGTCGATTTCTGATCGGTCGCGTGGCTGAAATCAGCAGGATCGGGAACCTTGTCCGTCACGCTGATCACTTGGCCAGGATTGGTTCCCCAGGTGACTTGCGGTTCGATGTCGGCACCTTGATAGATTTGACTGCGGTCGTACATCGCTCCCGGGTCGCTGGGGAGCCCCTTCCAACGCTCGACCGCGGCGTCAAAATCGCTGGGTGCTTCCGGACGACCGCGTAGGTAGTCAAACGTCGTTTCGTCGGGAGCGATCATGCCGGCACGTGCGCCCGCTTCGATCGACATGTTGCAGACCGTCATCCGCTCTTCCATCGACAACACCTTGACGCAATCGCCGGTGTATTCCAGCACGTAGCCGGTGCCGCCCGCGGTACCGATCTGGCCGATCAAGTACAGGATCATATCCTTGGCCGTGACACCCTTGGCCAGCTCGCCATCGACGCGCAGTTCAAACGTCTTGGGCTTGAATTGCAACAGCGTTTGGGTTGCCAAGACATGTTCGACTTCGCTGGTGCCGATGCCAAAGGCGAGCGCTCCAAATGCACCATGAGTCGCCGTGTGGCTGTCGCCGCAAACGATCGTCATGCCGGGCTGCGTGTAGCCGTTCTCCGGACCGATGACGTGCACGATGCCTTGGCGGACATCGTCGATATCAAAAAGCTTGATGCCGAATTCCTGGCAATTGCTCCGCAGCGTTTCGATTTGTTTGCGGCTGATCGGGTCGGCGATTGGCAAGCTGCGATCGGTGGTCGGAACATTGTGGTCCGGCGTCGCGATCGTTCGCTCGGGTCGGCGCACGGGCCGACCGGTCAGTCGGAGCCCTTCAAAGGCTTGAGGACTGGTGACTTCGTGGACCAAATGCAGGTCGACGTACACGATCGACGGACCGGAGTCGGGAGTGTGGACAACGTGCTCGTCCCAAATTTTGTCGAGCATGGTCCGCGGCGCGGACGAATTGGCTTGGGTCATATCGGTTGTGCGCAGGAGCAGACGGAATACCAGGGAGTGCGACGAAAGTCGCCGGAAACCGGTCACTGTCAACTGTCGACGCCTGACTGTCAACGGCGCAGACGTCTGAAACGCGTGTCCCGCGGGCTAGACAAGCCGCAGCCGTGTTGGGTTCAGGGGGGCAAGTTGGCGGCAGGCGGTACGCGCCGGGACGTGCGGCATTGATTCAGCGTCACGGCGCCCCGCGTACCGTCTCGCGGAGAGCCGGTGGGCTCGCGCCCAATGCCGTCTACTTTGTGGTTTTATGAGCCGCGGGCGCGTTAGCGGCTTGTCGATTTAGTCGTTTCGCGAACCGTAATGATTTGCCGATGGGCGTTAGCCGCGTTAGCCCCGGTTTTGTGGCCGGGAAAACCGCGGCTAACGCCGTGCGGCTGATTAAATCGACACGCCGTTAGAGAACGTCTGGCTTAGAAAGACACTTGCTTTCGACTCAATCAACCACGAAGTGGTTCAAGAAATTAGCCGGGGGTAAGCTGGTGAGCCTCCGGCGAGCCAGACGCCACCCCCGGGGATTGGAGCGTTTTCCCGCGTCATTCGCCTTCGCTCGGCGGCTACGCCGCCGAGCGAAGGCGAATGAACGGTACTTGAGGATCGCATCCGGGGGTGTCACGAACTTCGCTTGAGGCTCGTTTGTTCTACCCCCGGCTAATATCTGTGACCACTTCGTGGTCCATCGTTCGCAATACCCACACACGTGAGCCGGACGCTCTCGTTAGAAATGAACGATGAAGACGATCGCGATCATCGCTGCTGGTATCCTCATTCATCTGTCCTTCCCAGGCATCGTGGTCGGCGAATTTCCGTCTCCGGAGTACAAGCAGCGTGTGCGGAAAATGAAAGCGGAGCAGCAACGCCGCGTGGACGAAATGATGGCTCGCCACAACCGTCACGCAGCCGAGATGAACGCCGATTTTGAACGCCGCCAAGGCGAGTCACAGCAAGCGTTTGTCGACCGCGTGAACAGAGAAATGAAGGATCGCCATGATCGATTTGGTGCGGAGTTCGACGACAAACTTCAGTACCGCGAGAACATCCTGGCACTGCCACGTGATCCGCCGCCGTTCCACCCGGCAACGGCGCCGCCTCCGCAGAGTTGCTTCAAAGCCTACATTGCAGCGGTTGCCAAAGCTGACAAGTTAGCAGATATCTACAACGACCTACCGCGTGCGCAGCGCCCGACCATCAATCACTCGCTCAACGGAACCGTGTGGGAGAAAACGGTAGCGGCCGATGACGATGCGAATCGCTTCGATCTGGAATTCCGCAAAGCTTTCGCCACATCCATTGTCGATGTGTTGAGCGTCCAAGTCGACGGGAACAAGGCCGTGCTCATGGTCTCAACGAACTCTGACGGCGCGGAGTCTCCGCACGGCAGGGCAAGAATCGAAATGATCGGCGAAAACAAGTATTGGAAAGTCCAAAGGTGCAAAGACACCTTCTAGCGGCGTGTCGATCTAATCAGCCGCACGGCGTTAGCCGCGGTTTTCCCCGCCACAAAACCGGGCCTAACGCGCCTAACGCCGCCTAACGACGATCGGCTAATCATGACAGTTCGCGAAACGACAAGTCGCTAGAAAATGGGTGGTTCCACCGACGTCAACCGCGAAGTAGGCCGTTTTGCCAGGTCCGAGGCGGAATCTGCGGCGTCATTTGCCCAGACTCACCTGCAAGCCACCCATGTTTGTGGGTTTGAGGTGATTTTTCTCGCCAAACCCCCTGACAGGGGGTGCAGGTCGAGGGGCACCGTAGATACATTGGTCATCGTCGCGTGGAAGCAGGGCCCATATCGAGGCTGCCGACCGCGACTGGACAATAAATCACCGATCTTTGGAAAGAAAGCTGCAAGATGTGCTTACTGGCTGTTCAGTACCGCTTGGTCCCCGAGAGTCCTATTTTGGTTGCAGCCAACCGCGAGGAGTATTTTGACAGGCCGAGCCTGACCCCCTCCATTCAGTCTGGTAAGCCCCGTATCCTGGCCGGGATCGATCAAAAAGCGGGTGGTACCTGGCTCGGCGTCAATCAAAACGGTCTGTTTGTCGGCCTCTGTAATCGCGTCACCAAGCGTCCGCTATTCGGCCAGCGTTCGCGAGGTTCGCTGGCGTTGGACTTGCTTCGCTGCACATCGGCCGAAAAAGCACTCGACCGAGCTCACTCTGAATTCGCCAAGACACGTTACGAAGGCTGCAATATTGTCATCGCTGACGCTTTGAACGGGTACTGCATCCACGCGGACGAACGACAGGAAGTGGTTTCGCTGCAAGATGGGTTGAACATCGTCGGTGCACGCAATCTGAACGATCCAGAAGATCAGCGTGTCCAGATGGCTCGTCGATTGCTAACACTGCAGACGCTCGATTCGCCCGTCAAATTCCTGGCGGTGGCTAGCAAAGTGTTTGCTCGAGCCCCGGTTGGACCAGGCCGGCCCAGCATGGTGGTTCGCAACAACGACTATGGAACCGTCAGCAGTTCGCTGATTGCCCTCGGCGTCAAACCGCGCGATGCGATTTACCAATTTAGTAACGGGGCACCCGATCAGGCGAAGTACGAAGACTTCTCGCCGATGCTTCGAGATATCCTCAGCCGGGGGCTCCGCGAAGCCCGCGCCAAGGCGAAGGTCCAAGCCTGAGCAGGGCCCTGTTTGTGATCACATGAAGACCGGGAGCAATCCTGGTCTTTTTTTTAGGAACGACGAAGAAGTTGTGAATCTCATGCGCCATTCCAATTCCGCACACCTATTCGCTTTCTTGCTACTCACGACGGGCGTCGCGCACGCCGCTGAACCGGTCGAAGACTCATTCATCTACAAGCAGGTCGGCGACCGCGAGCTTCGCATCGATTGGACACGGCCCGCCGATTGGAAACCAACCGATCGACGTGCTGCGGTCGCCTTCATTCACGGTGGTGGCTGGGTCGGAGGTACCCCCGGTCAATTCGCTCCCCACAGTGTCAAGCTGGCGCATCGCGGCGTGGTTTGTTTCCGCATCGAGTATCGATTGCTGGATCGCAAATCATCTGACCCACCGAAGACTTGCACCGAAGATGTTTCCGACGCCTTGCGTTACATACGCGGTCACGCCGACAGGTTCGGCATCGATCCCGACCGCATTGCCGCCGGAGGTGGGAGTGCGGGAGGCCATTTGGCATCGTTTTTGGGAATGATGGATGACCAGGAAGTTGATGGTGTCTCGCGCAAACCGAATGCGTTGTGCTTGTTCAATCCGGTGTACGACAACGGCCCCGGCGAATGGGGCACCAATCGAGTCGGCGAGGCTTTCGCGGAATACTCACCCGCCCACAACATTACCTCGGACGATCCGCCCGCCATTGTTTTTCTTGGCACGGCCGACAAACTGGTCCCGGTCAGCACGGCCGAGCGATTTCGCGATCGCATGCTGAAAGCGGGCATCCGCAGCGAACTGCACCTGTACGAAGACCAACCGCACGGTTTCTTCAACGAAGGCCGCAGCGACGGCGTCTACTACCGGCAAACGGTCGACCAAATGATGACCTTTCTCGAGTCACTCGGTTGGTTCAAGCCGTAGTTCATGGTTCGCCGCCATCCGCGCCACCGATCCCTTGTCGATTGCACCGCCCAACCGGCTCCTGAAGCGGCGTTGTGGCTGGTGCGATCGCGGACTAAGCTGGCGAAAGAGGGCGATCCTCCGCACATGATAAGCTGCTGACACAATGAAGCTCGACGTCGAAGACATTGACACTTACAAGATTGTTCGTTGCCACGGGCTCGTGGATGGATCGATCCGTGACGAAACCGACAAATTCGTGCACCCGATCATCGAAGAGAAGACATCGCGCGTCTTGGTGGACCTTTCCGACGTCCAGCGAATCACATCGGAAGGGCTTGGCGTTTTCGTAACACTGGTTGCCCGAGCCAACACGAAAGGCAGCCGAATCGTTTTTGCGCAACCGACGCCCTTCGTCAAAGCGATTTTCGACTCGACTCAAATCAACAAGTTTCTGGAAACAGAGGATTCGATCGAAGCAGGCGTCCATCGCCTCTTTGAACCACCAGCCAAGCTGAAGGAATAGGCCCGGCTATTGGCTCAGCAGCGATGTAGGGCATGCTCTGCATGCCGAAATCGATGTGGTGCAACCGTGTGTGGAGAAAACGGCATCCGCAGCGACGCGAGGTCCAGGTGCGTACCGGATTTTGTCATGCGGAGCATGACCTACTTCGCTGAAGGAATAGGCCTGCTTCGCTATTTCGCTTTCAACAATCGCACCGCGTCGATGTGCACGTTTCCGTCCGCACCTTCCGTGCCGATCACGACGGTGACTTCAGCGCCCGCCGTCAGCGTTAACTCATCGATCGTGATGATGTCGTCGGGTGACTTAACACGTTGGTTGACTCGATGAAACTCTGAGTCGCCGCCCACGCTGACGGTCACAGGGCTCGTTGTCGATCGATTCTCATGCGACTGACTGAAGAGTTGCAATTCGTACTTCCCGGCCTCTTTGACTTTCAGCGTGAACGTCGCTTTGGCCCCGCTGTTGGCACCGGCGTAGAGGTAGCTGTAGCCGACATAGTTCTTGAGTCCCGTGCCGCTTTGCCAGTTGCCTTGCAGTTTGGCCTGCTTGTCGTCGACCACGATTCCTTCCATTTTGGCTACGTCCATTCCGCTGGGCGGACCCTGCGGACCGGCCAGCGGCAAGGCATCGTCGGGAATCACGATCTCTTCGGAGGGACTGCTGCGGCGAGCCTTTCCGGGCAACTTCAACAGTTCCAACAATTCATCCAAATGATCTTCGTACACGTCTCGCGGCATGCAGTCGTTCAAGTAACACACCGATCGCCGCTTTGCCAACGACCTCGCCCATCATCCCACAAGTCTTCATGACGCGCACGGTGCCGAGGGCTTCGTGAGTGACGCTGATGCAGCGGCCGGCCATGAATAGGTTGTCGATGTTGCGGCTATAAAAACAGCGATAGGGCACGGGGTAACCATACGAACGATCGACGCCTTTGCCGTGAACCGCTTTGGAAATGAACGGATTGTCGGCAAACTTTGCGGCGTACTGTTCTTTGGGATAGTGCAGATCGATCGACCAGGTGCTGGGCACACAGCCATCGGGAAAGTCGCGTTTGGCCACAATGTCTTCTTCGGTCAGCACAACATCGCCCATCAGCCGGCGACTTTCTCGCGGCCCGCCGATGTAGGCGACCCAGGTCAGGATCGCGGTTTGATGTTTGTCGCGCCCCATCACGGTTCTTCATCGCGTTGAAGGCACCGTAGACGGCGCGCAAGATTCCAATCGCGAATCCCTTCGGCGTCGCCGATCGCATCTTTGTCGAAACCGCTTTCCCAAAACCATTGGCCGTGATGGTCACGCGGATAGGGAAAGTCGGCCATGTTCAAGTCGAGCGCCCACGGCGTCTCGGGGAACGCAACCGGTTGCTCGAGTTCGTCCCAAGCCCACATGTTGCTCATGCCCATCCGACCTTCGGGTGTCATTTCGCGATCGGCATTGGCCCAAGTCACCGATCCAACCGTGCCCGGTGCAGTCGGCAAACAGATTGCCCAGGAATCGCGACTTCGCCGCCGGTACGAGTATCGAGTGCCGTCGACCGAGACGATCTTGGACACCATCCATCTCGACAGCATGGGCGTGATGATTCAAGAACAATTCGATGTTGGGTTCGCGCACGGACGAGCTTTTCCTTCAGCTCGTCGCCGAATTCTTCGTAGCGTGCCCGGTGACTTGGTCGCTTTGTCGGCGAACTCTTCGATGATCTCGCCGATGCGAGGAAACTTGCCGCGGCGAATGTTGCCCATCGCCCACACACGGACTTCGCTGGATCCGTTGCCGCCCAGCACCGGCCGGTCTTGGACCAAGGCAACGCGACAGCCCATCCGTGCAGCCGAGATTGCCGCTCCCATGCCGGCGTAACCGCCACCGATCACGACCAGATCGTACGGACCACGCACCATCGGTGTCTTGGCCAACCCCAATTGTTCGCGCCGCCAATCCGATAGAACTTCGTCCACCGGCGGCGGCTGGTCGCTTAGATCGGTCGTCAGGTAGATGCAGTCGCAGCGACCGTCAAATCCGGTCAGGTCGTGAAGTGCGATTGTTCGCTTGCCTTTTTCCAGCTGGATCGTGCCCCCATCATGCCAACTCCACTGGGCGCCTTTGGTCCCAAAGGTCTCCGCAAGCGATTCGCCATCGATCAGGATTTGGAATTTTCCCGGCGACGGTTTCGCGTCCCAACGGGCTACCCAATCGATGGTGCGGACCCAAACGCGATACGTTCCCTGTTTCGGGAATTTGAACTTGTGTTTGCGGCATCGTCGACCGGACGGCCCAGCCCGTGAGCCAACAGGTAAGGCGACCCCATTTGCTGGATGAACTGCGTATCGAGTTTCCAGCCGCCGCGATCGGCAAAACTCTCTGCTTCGACAAACAGCTCGGCTGCAAACGTGCTGGAGTGGGTGGCAACGGCGAGGAGAAAGACGCACAGAAAGATGCTTGCGTGGGATCGCATCATGTTTCATTCCAGAAGTCGATCGAGTGTTTTGTCAGGTTGATCGCAAAGATTGTAACCTGATTGCGGCGAAATATCTTGGTAGCAACGAAAGGGGATTGTTAAGGAGCCGCTCCGCGACTCCGGCCCGAGTTGCGGAGCAACTCGGCTACAAGCGCTGTGCGAGCATCTCCTGAGGCACGCACCTTCTCGACCGCAGGTGTCCTGGCGGAAGTCGTGCAAAACCGACCTCGGAGAGATCGGCGACAATGTTGTAACGGCTATTGAAGGCGACTGCGACCGTGGTGCACCCGCAGCTGATTGAGAAAGACGAACGCCGGTCCGTGTGACTTGAGCAGACTGACAATGGCACTCCCGGTGACTCCCCAATGGGGCCCCACCAAACTTGGCTGTCCGCCGCTGGCGTACAGGTCGTTCAGCAACAGTGCCAGGACTGCCGGCTTCGCTTCGTTGGCTTCATTAATGCGAAGTGCTCCTCCGCGAAATCTGTTACGTATCTCGCTTTCGATCGGAACATCGGGCACGATCGAAAACGCTGGGAGTCCGCAGCTGAATCGCCAACCGGTATCGCAGTCGCTGCAGGGCAACCGATCGATTCTGTGGCTGGCTTCGCCGCTCGGTCGCCTCGGCCACGATTTCCGAAGCCGTGTGAAGCAGGAATGCGCCCGAGCTTGTCTTATTGCGGTGCTGCCCGCCCGGCCCACTCCGACGCTGCGTGCGTAACTCACATTGCTGCAACAACTGCTGGCCCGGTAACACCGCAGGATGCGGAGCTTTGACCATCGTCACCTTCATCCGCTCGTCGGTCGCGGGCAGTATGGGTGCCGGCTTCTTTCCCGTTGGCGGCTCGTCGTTAGGTGGTGGATCAACCACGAAACCAGTTTTCCAACCAGGAGGTCAACGCCGACGCAAGTGTTCGGTGAGGGAGACGGAAAACAGCTCGGCATTCTTGGCCCACCCATGACATCAGCTGATCGTTATCGATCGCCGGCAGCGGACAGAGGACTTGATACGCGGAGTTGTGCGGTAGATCCGAGTCAACTTGCCGGATTGCCGAGACAGCCACGACCTTTGACTTGATGACCGTTTGCGGCAGTTGACTCGAACTGATCATCACCGTCGAACCGACATCGATGCTGGATCGATCTCGAGCATCCAAGACCAACGCGGCTTGCAACTCCCCATTCTCGCTGACACGACACCAAACGTGTCCAGCCGCCAACGCTGTCCCCGCTCGGCCCGACAGGTAGGTCTTCGATTCCGGTCGGCCTTGCGCCATGGTCGCTGATGCGGGGATCACGACACCACGGACCGGTGACCGCACTTCTGTTTCGGCAACCCGACGACGCATCGATACGAGTTGAGTCTCAGCTGCCTCCTCGGCCGCTTGCAGCGTTCTCCACTGATCGGCGGTATTTGGCCGCGAGGCATGACGTCGCATCCAAGGCACTGCGACGAGCCAGATCACTGCGGATCTTCGCCAGACCGCAGATCCCCTGCCAATTTGGCTTGCTTGACCAGCATCACGTCGCGGTCGAGCCGAGCGAGTGTGTCGCCGTGGTTCACGAACTGACCAAAATCGGCCAACACTGCTTCCACCAAGCCATCTTCAGGAATGAACACGGAGTGGGCGTTGGTAACATCGATCACTCCGACCGCGCGGCGATAGTGGGGCAGAGGAATGAACGCTACAAACAACAAGAACATCACGAACAAGCCAAGGGGTCCGATTCGCCGCGGCAGGGATACACGTCGCCAGCGACCTTCACCCGCCAATACACGACCCGCGGAGCGTATGAATCTGCCCACCGCCAGCATCGCGACGATTGCTACCACGGTGATGGCTGCGGTTCGCAGCCCCAACCAATGCAGCGTATTGGATCAGCAACGCCGCGATGGCACAGGCGACCGCGACACGGTACAGCTTGCTGGCAACGTGAAAGACCGTTAGGAACAACGACCGAACGTCACGCTTTTTAGCTGCCGTGTATCGAGAACCAGCGACGCGGCGAGTGACAACGCCGGCAAAGGCCACGCGAGCTTCGTGACGCAGATTTGCGCTGTCGCATCAAATCGGCTAACACAAAGTAACCGTCGTATCGCATCAGCGGATTTGCATTGAAGACAATCGTGCTGATACCGCACACCAGCATCACATTGATCGCGGCTAACCGAGTCGATGGGTCATACGAAGTCATCCAGACTACAGCAGCGACTGCGGCGATGATCAGTTCGACGTAGATGCCCGCCAACATCACCCAAGCTCGTTTGATCGATGATGGTTGTCGCCAAATGTCGGTGACATCGCAATACGGGCAGGGCATTCCGCACAGCAGCAAGACGCCGACCTCGCCACATCGAGCGCCCAGTCGTCGGCACATCACAGCATGAGCCAATTCGTGGATCGCCTTGGTGGTGACAAACAGCATCCCGATCATCAAGGGATTCGCGTTCTTCAGGTAAGCAGGCAGAGCAGCGAGCGACGCGATCCATTGATCGCTACGACTAACAACGGCGGCCGCCGTCAGCGTGATTGCCAGCAACCAGAAAGCGATCGCAAGTGAT
This sequence comes from Pirellulaceae bacterium, assembly GCA_963714715.1. Lineage (GTDB taxonomy): Bacteria > Planctomycetota > Planctomycetia > Pirellulales > Pirellulaceae > JBFJVZ01. The sequence continues at coordinate 27,303 of CAVQPV010000038.1, forward strand.
GAAAAGAAGACTCCACTGTATTTGGCAAGTATCTTCGCCAGTGAGTCGATCGATCCCAGTCGCACTCGAATCATCAACGGCGAGAATCGTCGCGCGGGTAGTCGATTTCGATTGCGAAGCCAACCTGCGGCGTTCGCTTCAGCCCAAAGCTCCGAGTCCTCGTCACCGCGCTGCAATCGCTGCCAAAGCTGCTCGGAGACACGCGCGAATCGGCCACCGATTTCATCGATGACGATGCGATAGGGCCGCAGGCGACCACTGACTTGAATACTGGTCAGGTCTTGACGAAGCGTCCGGCGACGGTCTTGAATGGATGCGTTGGACACGTTCGTCCCACTCCCGTGTTAGCGCTTGACGCGCCGGTCCGACCGCGACGCGACACTGACATACATCTTCATGCGGATTTTCGTGCCAGGCGTCAGTTTCCACTGCGTCTCATCCTGCTGGTCCGGTTCGTTGACGATTTCAGCATGCAAACGAAATCTGCCGCCAGGCAGCATCTGTGGATCGACCGACAGCACTTTGCCGCGCAGGGATTGTTCGCTTCCCGTGGCCGCGTCGACCCAATGAACGCTGACCGGAAGGCCTCGACATGCGCACGGCAGGATTTGCTCGCTGCTTGCCAGCGCATGAACGTGCAAGCGATCGATCCGGGCAACCGTGGCGATTGGCTGTCCTTTCTCGATCCACTCGCCGGCCGATCGGGCGACCTCCAGGACGATGCCATCGATGGGGCTTTCCGTGTGCAAATTACGAAGCTGATCATCCAACAACGACAAATCGGCTTCGCGCAATTCCAGTTCCACCTGGGCTTGCTTGTGTCGCTTCTTGGCCCGGGCAACTTCCAAGCCGCCGCGTTCGACCGTCAACCGCAACCGCCGCATCTGCGACAGGGGGATCACTCCGCTGACGTCTCGTTGAATCGATTGGCTGGTGTCAAGTTCCGCCTGGGCCTCGGCCAGCACCGTCTGGGCATCGCGCAGTTCGATGTCGTCGGTCGATTCGCTGCGCCGCGTTCAGTCGTAGCATGGCTGCGCGGCGCTGAATCAACAAATTTCGGTCATCCAGCCTGGCGATTGGAGCACCCATCGCTACGACGTCGTTCAGCTTGACGAACATCTCAGCGACCCGCCCCGTTTCAATCGCGGGCACCTTCACCTCTTTAGCAAAACGAACGACGCAGTCTTGTAGTTCAATGTCGCCACCGACGGTAACAGTCGCGTAACCGCCACAAAACAAAGATAGAATCGCGACCAACGCGTGCGGTGTGTGCTCGATCTGGACATTACTCTTCTCCCGCGGACTCGTTGCCGGAACCGAAATACAATCCCACCGATCCAGCAGCGGTGCGAAACAAGTCTTGAAACAACAGGTAGCAAATCGGCGCCGACCCACAGTCAAAAACAACGTGCGCAGGCGCCCCGGAGACGGCGTTGAATTGCCCCGAATTTGATTCCGGGCGAAACGTTTCGCGATCCAGCGTCAGCAAGGCTGCGGTCGTGGCCACCGATTCATGCGACGCGCTGAACGAAGGACCAACTTTTGTCAGCGATGCTTGCCAGTGCTGATCCATGTCGGCGTCAAGAACCACGTCAGCTTGCAACTGGCCGCCGTCGAACGCATCACGAACGTGAGCGATGCGGTTTTGAGCGATCTGTGCTTCGACAATCCACTCAGAATCCTCGGCCACGACCGCCAGCAGGGGGTCACCTCGTCTGAGCGGTCTGCCGCTGAGTCGTTCACGTATCCTCCAGCCATCAACGATCCCCGGGCGGTCAGCGCGGATCACCAAGGAAGCTTGGATTCGGCTCAGCAGTTCCATTTGCTGATCGACCGCTGCGATCTCCTCCATCACCAAACTGCGTTGGCCTTGCAGTTGTTCATTTTGGTCGGTTCGGCTCGAGGGCGTTTCGACCAAGGCGTTGGTCCAGCGACTATGTTGTTGGGACAACACGGCACGACGACCAATTAATTCGGTGATCTCGCGTTCCAGATCCGGGTCGACCAGGGTGACCAATGGTTCGCCGCTGGCGACAATCTGGCCGTGATCTACGTGAATGTGCTGGACGATGGCGTCGCGCGGGATCATTACCGTTTGCACGTTGGCCGGTCGGACGGTCGCCGCTGCATTGACGATCAGCGGCAAGGGAAACAAAGCAACGAGCAGCAACAACGTGAGCACTGCGGCGGTGATGAGGGGGTGCGTCCACCGCTTCGTCCCGAGCCTGTTGCCCGCCAAGGCAAGCGATGAAAGCAGTCTTGCACCCGGAATCGATTCAAATCGATTGGTTTGCGCCAAAGCCAAATCGGCATGCAAAATAAATCGCTGCAGCTCTTGAACGTTCTCGCGGGCCCTGACTTCCGCGTCGGACGTCATACCGATCAAGCGAATCGGCACCGCAGCATCTCGACCGACGACGATTCCCTTACCGAGCCCATCGGGTTGCTCGCCAAGATCAAAGAACGTCATCCCTCCTTCGTCCAATTTCAACTCAGCGGCTTTCGTCAACCGTCTTGCTGGTGGTGAACGGCGGTCGATTTGATTGACATGGCTGACGGCGCACAGATTCGCATGCCCGCCATCAAAATAGCAAAGTCCAACTTGATCAAGTTCAAAGACATCAGCCGCCAAGTCAACGATCTGTGCCTCGAGTCGGGCCGAAGAAGTCTGTTGATGCAGACAAGCCAGCGATTCGTCAACGCGTAAAGCGATTTGACGCGAACGACGGATTTGACGAAGTTGATCGGTCCGCATGAACTCGCCAGCCAGATCAACCATCTGGGCCGCGAATCTCAGGTAACCTCGCTGGGTCGCAACACCGCTTTCGGGATCGAGAAAGACTTCCAGCAAATATTCACTTGCCGACGCGGTGGGGTCATTTTCGATTGCCAGCACGGCAACGGGGACGTCCATCGGATTGGCGGGCACGTCGCCGTCGGTCGCTCCCGGTGTTGCCGGCACGACGACCGGCTGACCTTGCATCGAAACTTCACTCAGTAGCCGTTGGTGTGAATCGAGCGCCCTCGACAGGAATCGACGACTCCGTTACACGTCCAATGCTGCGGACCGCTCGATACGGTCCGGCTTCCTCTGGTCCCGATGAACGCCACACGACCACACCTTCCGCCGCCATCGCGCGTAGAACACGGTCGACAAAGAAGGCAAGGAATTCTTCGGTCGATCGATCGCTCCGCGCCGCCGCCGCTACTTCGCGAACGATGTCGGAGATCTCGCGAACGGTCACCTGTACTAATGGGTCCGCGGCAGCCGTCGGCGTCGCTGGTTCGATGCCGGCTTGCCCGCCGGCCCTGGGATGGAGCGCAGCGTCGTTGAAGCGTGCCGTTACCACGGCAGGCGTAAAGATGAACGGCTGATGATCGTGGGCCGAACTCAATGTGTGTGATTGTGAATGGTGTTGGGTAAATTGCTCGGTCAATCTTTTCCGGGTAGGCCAGGAACTGTCCTGGCACGTCGTCGTTAGGGCCAGGACGGATCCTGGCCTACGAAGGCCGGCCTACGAGAGCTTGAAGAGAGCCCTCCAGAGGAGCGAGTATCAAATCGATGGCATTGTCCACAACGCCGCTTCTGGCTCATTGCTAGCGGAGCCTGTTCAGTTGATATAATCAAAGGCAGGAATTGCCCCTTTTCACGGCATTCGCCGGCTCATTCACGGAAGCCAAAAAATTCGGCACAATGGAACGATGGTGAAAACAACTGAAGCCGGATCGGGCACACGCCGTCGGACTGAGTCAGCATCGGTTACTCAGCCCGCTCCCTCGACCGATGATCCCAAGATGGCGAACCATGCCGACCCGGACCAGCGTGCATCCAAGTCATGGTTGATGCTGGGAGTGGGCTTCGCCGTCATCGTTGCGGGCGTTTTTTGGATTGCCGCCGGCGCGGGTGTCTTCCATCGGGGACCAGTGACGCCACAAAGCCCCACGTTGACGGCGATCCCCGTCCAGTACAACGCCGATCGCGCGTTTGGCTATCTGCAGGGTCTCTGTGAATTGGGCCCGCGACCTTCCGGGTCACCGGCGATGCAGGCCCAGCAGGCGATATTGCAGAAGTTCTTTACAGAGCGCGGCGGTCAGGTTTCCTTTCAAACGTTTCAGATTCGGCATCCCGAAAATGGTTCCGACGTTTCGATGAGCAACTTGATTGCGTCTTGGCGTACCGATGCACCGAAACGATTCTTGTTGTGTGCCCATTACGATACACGCCCGTATCCTGATCGTGACTCGCGGAATCCCAAAGGTCGGTTCGTCGGCGCCAACGACGGGGCCAGCGGGACAGCCGGCTTGATGGAGTTGGCGAACCAGCTGCATGACTTACCCAGTGACGTCGGCGTTGACTTGGTGTTATTTGATGGTGAAGAATTTGTGTTCGAGCAAGGTCGTGACGATTACTTTCTTGGCTCGACGTTCTTTGCTGAGAAGTATGCCGCGGAGCGGCCCACGCCCGCGTATAAGGCCGGCATCTTGCTGGATATGATCGGCGATCGCGAGTTGAGGCTTTACTATGAAAGAAACAGCCTGGAATACGCAAAGGACTTGGCCCGCAGCATTTGGAAAACGGCCGATCGTTTGGGCGTCCGCGCGTTTGTTGCCCGCACTCGCCAAATGCCGATCGACGACGACCATATTCCGCTGAACCAAATCGCCCGGATCCCGACCGTCGATCTGATCGACTTCGATTACCCCCGTCCGGGAATCGGTGCTCCTTCGTATTGGCATACGGAACAGGACGTTCCCGCCAACTGTAGCGGCGAGTCGCTTGCAGCGGTCGTTTGGGTCGTCCATCATTGGCTCAAGCAACAGTAAACCCGATTTGGGCAACCAACATGTTCGCAGGTCAATTGCTCCTTGCCTTCACTTGTCTGGCTTTTGCCGCCTGGCTGCATTGGAATGAACGTCACGGATGGGCGAACGAGTCGTACGACCGTAACAACGACGATGCGTATCTGAGTAGACGAATGCGTTCCCGCCGCCGGGTGCATTTGTTGTTTGCTGCTTGCGGAGTCCTGATCTTGATCTCTGCCTTTGCCGGACCTGGAAGAATTTTCATCGCCGTCTGGTCGATCGTTTCGCTGACACTGTTGACGGTCGTTGGTCTGGCGGGGCTCGATGCGATTCGCACGCGTCGATACGACAAGTGGAAGTCGGACAAGCTTCGCAAGCGGCTTCTGAACGAAGGCGACTCCTAGCAGGCTGTTGATTTAAACGAAATGTGAATTGCAAGGGTGAGCCGCGGGCCGTAAGGCACCGGGCAATGACGTATGCCCGGCCGCTTACGCGTCGCGGCTCACTAAATCAACAGGCCGCTAGGTGCGGATATTGCACCCGCGTAGGGTGGCGTCGAGCAAACATCGAAGAAAGGTGGGTCGGCATTCGCGCAATGAATTCTCTGTAAGACAGAGTGTGATTTCAAGTTCGAGCCGTTTGCGCTGACCCACCAAGGACTTACGCGAATTGGACCCACCCTACATGCAATCTCCGAGCGAGGTGCGGCATCCTGCCGGACCATTCACGCAAGACAATCGTAGGGCTGGTCGACGAGCCTACGTGTAACGTGCCCGCGAAGCTACAATGCCGCGGGCTTCCTCCCGATCCTTTTACCCAGTTGCCACCGAATGACCACTGCCACGCTACCGAATCGAAACGAAGTTGCCGTCGAAGATTGCTGGGATCTCGCCAGTCTGTATTCGGGCGATCAGGCCTGGGAAGCCGATTTTAAGAAGCTGGAGCAACGGATCGAAACGTTTGAGTCGTTTCGGGGCCGGTTGGGCGAGTCGGCTGCCGTGTTGGGCGAAGCACTTCGCTTTGACAGCGATTTTGATCGCACCGCAGAGCGTCTGGGGATATACGCTTTTTTGAAAACGACCGAAGACCAGGGTAACAGCGACTACCAGGCGATGAAGTCGCGGTTCCAGAATCTTGCTGTTCGTGCCAGCCAGGCTGCCAGCTACATGCGTCCAGAATTGCTGGCGATCGAAGAAGATCGAATTGCCGAATTGATGGCCGATCAAGCCGTCGAGCCGTTTCGGCTGCAATTGGAGCGTCTGATGCGTTATCGGCCGCACACCTTGACGGACAACGAAGAACGGTTGCTAGCGATGCAAGGTGAAATGGCTGGCGCCGCCGGCAACGCTTTTCGACAACTGAACGATGCCGATCTGCGATTTGGAAAACTGACCGATCACGAAGGCCGCGAAGTCGAACTTTCACACGCAACTTTTCAGCAATTTCTGATTTGCCCGGAGCGGAAGATTCGGCGAAAGGCGTTTGAGCAGTATTACCAGCAGTTCTCTGAGCACGAAAACACGTTGGCTGCGACACTGCAGGGCAGCATTCATCGCGACGTCTATTACGCGCGCGCGAGAAACTACGAAAGCAGTTTGCAAGCGGCGCTGTTTCCCGATGACGTTCCCGTGGACGTCTACAACAATTTGATTACCGCCGTCCGCGATGCCCTGCCAAGCGTGCATCACTATCTGGACGTTCGGCGTCGAAAAATGGGGCTGCCCGACATACACCACTACGATACTTATGTCCCCATCCTCAGCGACATCAAAAAGCATCATACCTGGGACACCGCGACCGACCTTGTCATCGATGCTCTGGCGCCGCTGGGTGCCGAGTACACCGAAACTCTGCAAGAAGGGTTACGCGGGCGCTGGTCGGATCGTTATCCGAATCGGGGCAAGCAAAGCGGTGCTTTTAGCTGCGGTTCGTATGACGGCGACCCCTACATTCTGATGAATTTCAAGGAAGAGGTCTTGAACGACGTCTTCACGCTCGCGCACGAGGCCGGCCACTCGATGCACAGCTGGTATTCGGCGCGGAGCCAACCGTTTGAGTACTACAACTACACGATTTTTGTCGCGGAAGTCGCCAGCACATTTAACGAGCAGTTGCTGACCGAGCACCTGTTGGCCAAGGCAAGCGACGATAATGAACGAGCGTATTTGATCAACAACGAACTTGACAGCATCCGCGCGACGGTGGTTCGGCAAACGATGTTTGCCGAGTTCGAGAAAAGAACGCACGAAATGGCCGAAGCAGGCGAGCCGCTGACCGTCAAATCACTCCGCGCCACGTATCGTGAACTGCTCGACGACTACTTTGGCAGCGACTTTGTTGTCGACGAAGTTTTGGAACTCGAATGTTTTCGCATTCCACATTTCTATCGCGCTTTTTACGTCTACAAGTACGCGACCGGTATGAGCGCGGCGATCGCACTTTCTCGCCGAGTCCTCAGCGGCGGCCAACGGGAATTGGACGAGTATCTGGCGTTTCTTTCCGGCGGCTGCAGCAAAGACCCGCTTGACTTGCTGCGTGACGCGGGCGTCGACATGACCCGGCCCGAACCGGTCGCAACGACGCTGAAACGGTTCCAGGAACTGACGGAAGAACTCGATCAGCTGCTGTAGGAAATGAATGACAATCGGCAACAGCCAGGCAGCAACCGACGTCGGATTACCATTCGATCCTTGCTGGCTCTGACACTGATCGTGGCAATTGGCTTTGGCTGGATCAACGCCGTCAAACGCGCTGAAAGTCATCGCGACGAAGTCTGGCGAATACAACAGCGTCTGTTGGCAGCCAATGAACAGCTGGAACTCCGGGACGTTGCCGAAAAACCGCAGCCGGGAACGCGTCGCCATCGATTCTTGTATGAAACGAATCTGGAAGGCAATGATTTCCGCGGTGTCAACATTAGCGCGGGCCCAAGTGCGTTCCAGAAAACATGGCTGGTCGACTCGCAATTGCAAAACACAATCATCGTGGCCGGCACCAGTTCTTTTCAGCGGGCACGCTTCGATCATGCGAACCTGCAGAACGCTCAACTCACCGGTGGCGGTGCCTCTTTTCAATTGGCTTCGTTTGCCGGTGCCGACCTGCGAAACGCATCGTTGACCGGAGGCGGTGCATCTTTTCAGTGCGCTTCTTTACGCGACGCGAACCTCGACGGAGCGACGATCAACTGTCCAGTCAATTCTTCGTCATTCCAACTCGTTGATATCGATTCAGCGAGTTTCCGCCACGCAGACTTATCCGCGATCAGAGCTGAGGATTTAGAGTCGTGTTATTTCTTCACACCGCCAATGTACGATGACAAAACCCGCTTTCCAGCCGGATTTGACCCGGCCGCTGTGGGTTGGAAACTTGTGCAGTGACCGCCAAAGTCGTCATGGCGGCCGATGACCCGAGTGGACGATACCTGATCGCGGCAGGTCAAAAATTCGCTACACTTGCGACCTCCACTCACCAATTGGTTGCTCCATGGCAAAACTAACTTTCTGCGGCGCCGCCGGTACGGTAACCGGATCGTGTTCCCACATCGAAACGGAATCGACGCAGTTTCTGATCGATTGCGGGCTTTTCCAAGGCAACCGAACCACCCAGCAGTTGAACTATGGAGAGTTCCTGTTTGACGCCACGGCTCAGGAATTCTTGATTCTGACACACGCTCACATCGATCACTCCGGCTTATTGCCCAAGCTGACCAAGGCTGGGTTTTCAGGGCCCATCTACGGTACCAGACCAACGATCGATTTGTTGGAGTTCATGCTCCGCGACTCGGCGTGGATTCAAGAGAACAACGTCGAGCGAGTGAACAAGAAACGTCTGCGTCAGGGCCTGGAACCGGTCGATCCGGTGTATACGATCCAGGACGCGGAGCAGACACTCAAGCAGTTACGCCCGGTTGAGTACGAAAAATGGTTTGCGCTGTCGAAAACAATCGGCGCGAGACTTTGGAATGCCGGACATTTACTTGGCTCCGCCTCCGTGGAGCTGAAAATTGATGAAGGACATCGCGAGCCGTTGCGGTTACTGTTCTCGGGCGATTTGGGTCCGGAACAGAAAGCCTTTCACCCCGAGCCCGACGCCCCAGTGGGCTACGATTACATCGTTTGTGAAAGCACGTATGGTGATCGCGACCGCGACGATTACACGCTGGAAAAGAGACGCGAAGCACTTCGTGATGAACTGGTCCGTGGCTTAAAGCGTGGTGGCAACGTGATCATTCCCTCGTTTGCCGTCGAACGTAGCCAGGAGTTATTGCACGACATTGGTGTGTTGCTCAGCGAAGGGAAAATCCCTGATGCGACCGTCTATCTTGATTCGCCACTGGCGCGAAAAGTCACCGAGGTCTTCATTAAGTATTCGGCGGCGCTCGAGGATGTGGAAGTGGATGACGCCGAACTGTTTCGGCACAAAAACTTCCGTCTCGTCCAAAGCGTTGATGAGAGCAAGGCAATCAACAATGTCTCGAAGGGTGCGATCATCATTTCCGCCAGCGGGATGTGCAACGCCGGGCGGATCAAACACCACTTGAAAAACAACATTTGGCGAAAGGAAGCGACGGTGCTCTTTGTCGGCTATCAAGCGCCGGGCACACTTGGCAACATCATCACCAGCGGGGCGAAACGTGTACGCATCCATGGCAAGGAACACAAGGTGGCCGCGCAGATTCGGCGACTGGGCAATTACTCCGCCCATGCCGACCAGGGAGAGTTGATCGAATGGGTTCTCGAACGCGGGCCTTTCAGCGGCGGCCTGTTCTTGAATCACGGCGATGACGACGCTCGAGCGACCTTGCGGGATCTACTGGGTGAAAAAGGCTTGGACACGACAAGAATCTATGCACCTTCGTTCGACGAAAGTTTCGAGTTGGTGTCGGGCGCCGCCGCTGTCTCCACGGGCAAACCGGAACCGCGGATCGAAGAATCACAGATCCAGCGAGACTGGTACAACGACTACGCCGACTTCATGCTGCAGCTCGATTCGCAGTTGGAATCCACGACAGACGACAAGTCGAGAAAAGCACTGATTGGCAAACTTCTGGCGGCCATCAACGAATAGTCGTTCACAGATCCCTCCAGAGGATTACAGTTCAATTTCCGAATAATCCATTCCTGAAAACCGTCACCCTGACGGATTCGACCCAAAACTCCCGCTACTCAAACTTTCCATCAACCGGCGATATTCATCCTCGGTAATCTTCTCGGTCAGAAAACGATACGACAAAACATAACGGTGCATCCGGGCCGAGTCGCCATCAAACTTTTCTGGCCGGAGGAGTAAGCGGTCGAGATTGCCGTTGTCCCGAAGGTCAGACAACTTCACTTGCCGGGCGATTTCATTCTGCTTACACGCGATCACATATTGAGAATACGGCTGGTCCTTTTGATGCGTGACCAGCGTCAAGGCGTCGATCACTTCCTGGGCATATCTCTTGCATCCGATCCGCGTGATGATGGGAGTGGATGGGTTTCCCCTGTTTATCCTTTACGCCTGCATGGGCCTTGGCAGCGATCTCAATTGCCTTCTCGATGGTAACCACGGCTATTCCTTGAAATCGAAACCACGATCACTTTCTCAACAGCAACAATAGCATCACGACGGGCGAAGTCGTCTTGACGCTGTGCTCTAGACTGGCGGGCATGTGTACCCAGGTTCCTTGTTGGGCTTGGATCGTGTCGTCGGCCAGTGTGACGGTCGCCTCACCTTAAATGGAGCGCAGGATCGCGGGCATTGACGCTGTATGCTCCGAAAGTTCCTCACCCTGACCAAAACCGAAGATCACCGCTTTCACATCGTCGTTGTTGAACAACGTGCGGGTCAGGATGCGATCTTCGGGTGGATCAACCTCTTTGGCGAGATCGACGATGTGGCTGTATTCAGTCGCCACGGCTATTCCTTCACTCGCTCTCGCTGGTCCTCAGTCAGTTCAAGAATCGTCAGCGTGTCGCCTTCCTTGTTGGCCACATCGAGTTTGAGTGACTCGCCAACTTTTACGACTCCAAGAAACTGAGCGATTTTTCCCTCATCGTCGCGTGCCGTGACCAACACCTTTTTGCCGACGAGTGACTTTGGATTTTCAGCCTTACTGTGTTGCCAGACGTTGGTGATCTCAGCAATCTCCACGGTTATCTTTCCTTCCTGAGTCCCAACCACTTTGCCTCGCAACATCCCGGCGAATCCCTTGGCGTTGGTAGGGATGGTGTCGTGAGCCAGTGCCGTCAAGTAAGAATCGAACACCCGCACGATTGACCACAAATGCTTGTTCTCTTCGATGAATTTCAGGTGACGTTCGTGGGTTTGATATTTGTCGTGAGCCTTTCTGTTGGCAAAGACCAAATGCAAGGCAACGTCGAATTCCCGATCATTGACTTCGCGATCCAGGTCTTCCGCCAACGAACCGGCTGAAAAGTAGACAGTGCCATCGTGGCCGGTGAGATACTTCTGGCAAGCGGCAACCAATGTGTCGCGGTTCTCCTTGGTATCATCGGCCAAAGTGAAGAAGACCATGTGAGCAACTTGCGGCTCGGCGGCGTTGAGTCGGGCGGTACAGGCGATGAAGGTAAGAGCGGCCAGGGTAATCATAAACTGTTTCATCAGGATGATCCTTTGAGGCTGAAATAATCTGTGTGTCCATCCCATTCTCTGTTCCGTGGCCGGGAATGCAACGCCTGGGACAGTGAATTGGTGGTCGCCATACTGAAAACGATTCAAACGGAGAAAGGCCAAATATTGAATGACCTGGATGAATTGGGGAAAGTAATCATTTGAAAAACGAAGGCAAGGAACTTGCAGTCTGGTATGTCTACATCCTGCGTTGTCTTGACGGATCGCTCTACACCGGCATCACCAACGATCTGGAGCGACGGGTCGAACAACACAACGCAGGCACCGCATCACGCTATACCCGCAGCCGACTTCCGGTCACTCTGGAATATCAGGAAGAAGCGAAGACCAAGGGAGCGGCACTGAAGCGGGAGTTGGCGATCAAGGCTTTGTCGCGGCAGGCCAAGGAGAGGCTCATCCTGTCAGTGGAGTAACGCGGCAGTGGGTTCTTGTTTGAACTTTCTGGTAGGATTGGGGTTTGATACCAACCGAGCTTCGAGAGTTTTGTTTAGGATTCAACGAAATGCGAATCGTGCCAGTCTTGATCGTCACATTCCTGATCTTCGGTGGCGTATCGCACGGCGAAAGGCCGAAACCAGAAAAAGCAGACAGCAAGTTCTTCGAGCGACTCGACATCAACGGCGATGGGAGAGTTTCGCTGAAAGAGGCACCTGAACAGGGCAAGATGCTCGTCGAGTTTCTTCTCAGCCAGTCAGGCAAAAAAGGCTCGGATCATTTGGATCGAGCCGAGTTCATGCGACTCACTCATCGTAACACTGACGAACGGCCACACGGACAAGCGGTTGCGGCAGCGTTCGGGGCGGGCGACGTGCAACCGGCTCCAGACAATTGTCCTGCCTGTGCGATGGGGCTGACGGCTGAATTCGTCTTCAAGCGGCTCGATGTGGACGAAGACAAGTTCGTCACCGCCATCGAGTTCATGCGGAGTCCCGGAATGGATGACGAAAAGAAGGCCCGCGAAGTTGAGGGAGCGTCTCCAGAGCGGCGATGTTCCCAAACCACCGAAAGTCAAAAAGCCGAAGGGTCTAGCCGATCCCGCATCGACGAAAGAGTAACCTCAGTTTTCGCGGCCCTGATTCTCAACCGCTGCCTCGTACACCGTCACTGCCGCCTTTCGCCATCAAGTGCATGGTCTGCTGTGAAGGCAGCAGGGGCAGCTTCTTCAGGCCCATACCCGCAATGATCTCGGCAATGGCTTCTTCGAGTTTCTCTTCCAACTTGCGGACAGTCTTTTGGTCCATGTTGCCACCATCGTTTGATGTTACGTTCGTTTTTCTTGAAGGGATGCCCGTTGATTCTCTAGTCCCAGGCCAGCAATGCAACGTCTGGGAGTTTGACTTGGCGGTCGCCATAATGGACGCGAGTCAAATGGCGAAAGGACGAGACGATGACCTGGATGGAGTGGTACGACAGCCTGTGGAAGCCATCGTGGACACCAGCACCATCGACCATTGGTCTGATCTGGCAAATCCTCTACCCGATCATCATCGTGACGTTCGGGTTTGTCTTCGTGCAGGCGATTCGTCGGAAGATCGAATGGAAGATCGCCGTGCCGTTCGCCATCAATCTCGTCGCCAATGTGGTCTTCACGCCGATTCAGTTTGGGTTGCGTAACCTGCCGCTGGCTGCCGTAGACATTCTGATCGTTTGGGCCACGATCATCTGGATGGTGATTGTCATCTGGCCAAAGTACCGATGGGTAGCGATTGCCCAGGTGCCGTACTTCGTTTGGGTGTCGATAGCCACCGTGCTGCAACTAAGCATGACCTGGATGAATTGGGGAGTATGAACAACGACTCCTCAATCCGCCTGGGACTGTGCTGCATCTTCCGGGACGACCTCTGCGAGAAATGAGAAACGATTCATGACTGCTGCCAGCGGCTCGGACAAACCGCCACAAGGAATCAATCGCCGCCGTGTGGTTCTGGGACTAATTGGCCTGCCTGTATTCTTCGCCCTGTTCATGTTCCTGCCTGCTGGCACATGGGCGTGGCCGAAAGGCTGGCTGTTCGTCCTCGTTCTGTTGGGCGTCATTTCAGCGGTATTTCTTGTTCTTCAGCGTGTGAATCCCGAAGTCATCGTCGCCAGAAGTCGCTTCCACGAAGGAACAAAACGCTGGGACAAGATTCTGCTCTGTTTTTACTTTCCAGCGATGTCGGCCGTCGTACTCGTGGCGGCTTTGGATGATAGCCGATTCCACTGGTTCCCGGTCCCGTGGTGGGTTTGCGGTGTCGGCTACGCTTTGCTGCTTGCCGGGATTGGAATCGTCACTTGGGCCGAAGGCGTGAACAAGTTCTTTGAAGTCACCGTGCGGATTCAAACGGAGCGGGGGCATTCGGTGATCGACACCGGCCCCTATGCCATCGCTCGACATCCCGGTTATGTCGGGGGGATTCTCCATGCAATTGGCATGGCACTATCGTTGGGTTCTTTGTGGGCATTGATTCCTGCGGGTTTTGCCTCAATGGTGTTGATCGTGCGGACCCAGTGGGAGGACCAGACGTTGCAGGAAGAATTGAACGGGTACAAGGAATACGCAATGAGGGTTCGGTACAAGCTGATTCCGGGCGTATGGTAACGACGAAAGAGCGTTCGTCTTGTTACGCATCCTCGCCTTGCTCCTTCACGCCTGCCGCCCGTTCACACTCGGCCAACATCCTCGCCAACGGTTCAGGGTCGGCGAGCCGGTGATCCGTGCCAACCTCCATCAACGCTGACTCCGACAGGCCGCTGTTACTGACAAGTTCTTCACTGTCCTCGAAGGGCACCACGTCGTCGGCTCGACTGTGCAGGATAGTCGTGTTGGCTTTTACTTTGCTGGCCCATCCCCATTTCTTCCACGCGGGGCAAAGCAACACCAGCGGCGTGTCACCGCTATTGATGTTCATCGCAACGGCACCGCCGCGTGAAGAACCGACAACGACATCAGGATGATGTTGATCGTATTCGGCCTGGGCGATGCGGACCGCTCCCTCGAAATCGACTTCGGGGAGAGCGGGGTTGAAGACCGTGTGGCCCGCGTTTTTGAGAAAGGTTGGTTTGCGGCCACCTGGGACGGAGGTCCAACCGTGGAGGAAGAGGATATTCATTACTGCGGAGGAGCCGCATCAATCGGCGTGTGCATGTGCCGCAAGACTTTCTTGGCACGCTCCAGTCCGCCGACCGAATCAATGAACATGCGTGCCGCCAACCTTTCGCCCTGATTGATTGGGCCGGATCGTAGATCATGTTGACGCACTTCGAGGTTGGTTTGACGGGACCGACTGACGGCTTTGGAATTTGAGGCTGGTCGTTCGCGGATATCATGGCGTTGTCCCTTGGCTGAGAACAATGGCCTTTCCCGGTATCATACCAATTAGGGAATATGCTGGTCATCCTCTCGACTACACAAATTGAATCGAAGGAGGACTGAATGCTCACTCCGCGACAGGTGTCGGACTGATGGATGAACTTTCGCAACGATTTCTGACTGCGTTCAACAGCATCGAGGATTTTCTTCGTCGGCATACCAGGAGCGACAATCGAGTTTCCTTCTATGCCCTCATCGCCGCAGCAGAAAAGTCGCATCCTGGCGTTCGACGGAATGCAAACGACCTTCGTGCGTATGGTGATCTTCGCAACGCGGTTGCCCACCGATATGACATCGAAAAGCCCCTGGCCACGCCCAACGCCGAAGCCGTTGATGTTTTCGAGAAAATCTGTGAACAGATTCTCAAACCTCCGGTCGTTGGTAGCTTCTTCAACAGTGCGGTTACAACGGTTTCTTGGGAAGACCGCATCCGCCAGCGGTCGCAATCTGGAAGCACTACAATTGGGTGGCCGTGGCTCAGGTGCCGTATTTTATCTCGGTATCGATTGCGACCGTGCTGCAACTGTCAATCACTTTGATGAACTGGTAAGGAACACATCATGACTTCCACCAATCCTTGGCAGGTTGACGAAGACCACTTCCCGTCCAGTGCCTCGTCGGCTGATAGGTTGCGATTCTTGCTCCGATATGCAGTCCTCGCCCCATCGAGCCACAATACGCAGCCTTGGAAGTTCCGTATCATCGGCAACCAGATTGATGTTTTCATTGATGAGGAACGCTGGCTCAAGGTTGCTGACGATGATCAGCGGGAACTGCACATCAGCGTCGGATGCGCCCATGGAAAACCTGATCATTGCAGCAAAGCATTTTGGCTTGGGCTATCAGGCAGAGTATCTGCCCAATGCTGAAGAACCGATGCACGCTGCCTCGATTTTCTTTGACGTGGATGATGCCGTTGTTCAGCAACGACCCAACACCATGTTCACGATGATCCCCGTGCGGCACACCAATCACGGCGAGTACGATGGGCGGCCAATCTCGGCTGACATTCTGGAACAGCTTCGAGGATGCTGCATCGAGCGGGATATCACCGTCCAGTTGACCGACGATGACTCGATTAAGCAAAAAGGTCGATGACCTCGTGGTGCGAGCGGACGCTGTTGAGTTTGCGGACCCGGCTTTCAGAGAAGAACTCGGCTATTGGATCGGTCAGGGCGTTTTCGGTACATCGTGGTTGATGTCGAAGATAGGCAAGTTGGCTGTCACTCACATCAACATGGGAGAGTCCACGGCGAAGAAGGATTCAGTGGTGCTGATGTCGTCACCAGTTTTGGGCCTTATCAGTTCCAATGACAACAGCCGGGAAACTCAGATCAAAGTAGGCCAAGTGTACCAGCGGCTCTCGCTTCTTGCGGCCTCGTTCGGCATTTGGTGTCAACCGATGAGTCAGATCGTGCAGGTCGACGAGATCAAACAGGAAGTTGCAAAGCTACAATCCAACCCGAAATCGGTCCCGCAACTTCCCTTCCGTCTTGGTTTTGCCGACCCGGAAAAGCACCGCACGCCACGCAGAAGCGTTGACTACAGTGTTGCTTCAATGAAATGACTGAAGAAATTACAAACCGATGGCGAGTCACAGTTCGCAGCTTGGCGATCTGGTTGTTGTTGATTGTGGCCGAGATCGCTCATGGCATTCTTCGAGCAATTCTTCTCGTGCCGATGATCGGAGAGTTTCGCTCGAATCAGATTGGCGTTTTCACCGGGTCAGTGATCATTCTCGTGATTGCTTACTCTCACGATTCGCTGGATCGGTGCAACGAGACCTTCCACTTTGCTTCTAATCGGTTTCATCTGGCTGGTTTTGACCGTGGCATTTGAAATCCTGTTCGGTCGCTTCGTGATGGGCCTGAGTTGGGAGCGGCTCGGTGCGGACTACAACATGGTTAACGGTGGATTGATGCCACTGGGACTGCTGGTGTTGTTATTCAGCCCACTGATTGCATCGAAGCTGCGTGCGAAAAGGTAGCGAACTTTTGCGATACCTGATGTCGAACCGTTTATTGCGGGACGTTTAATCATCTGAGTGGTGATTTTCCACGGCAGTTTCATAAACTGTCAGGGCAGCCTTGGACATCAAATGCATCGTGTGACGACTTGGAAGTAGCGGTAGTCCTTTAAGTTCCTTCGGCATGATGACTTCGGCAATCGCCGCTTCGATTTCCCGTTCGAGCTGCTTGACGGTTCTCTGGTCCATTAGCCTAGCCCTGTTGGTTTTCTGAGTCGGAAGCCGCCTTCTCACGAGCCTTGCGACATTTCTCACTGCAATACTTCACTTCGTCCCAGACCTTCTCCCACTTCTTTCGCCACTTGAAAGGTCGTCCGCAGACCACGCAGGTCTTCTCAGGCAGGTTGGGCTTCTTGTGTGCCATTTTCCTCACTCGTGTCCGTTCCAGACACACCTTTGCCTTTCCCGCCCTTGAACGGAGCGTTTTCATCATCGGTCCCGTGAAAATGAATCAGGGGAACAGGACGCTTCGGATTGCAGGTCTCCGTTCCCATTGGTCCACCAAGTGGAGCAATGGCGGCGATGCGATCTGAAAGTTCAGAGGCAAGTCGATAAGTGATGATCCCTCCGTTTGACATGCCAGTGGCGAAGATCCGTTTTTGATCGACGTTGACGACGGTGGCGAGGTCGTCGAGTAGCTTCCTCGTGAACTCAACGTCGTCCACTTTGTTTCGCATGGCATAGCCGCAGCAGTTGCCGCCATTGAACGTCAAAACCTTCTCGAACCGTCCGGTCCCACCGGGATAGACGGCGATGAAACCGGCTTTATCAGACTTCGTGTTCATCCCACTGAAACCGGATCATCGACTGTGGCTTTCCACCGCCGCCGTGAAAGACCAGCACCACGGGCGTTGCCTTGTCGTGGTCGTAATTCGGCGGGACATGCACGATGTAGCTGCGTTCCAGATCGCCGACCGTCAACGTCCGTGTGTGATCGCCGGGGGTGAGGGGATTAACTGCCGCCAACGTCAGCAGAAGAAGTGATTGAAGTCGCAGTCATTCGGTGTTTCTCACTCCTTCACTCGTTTCCATGTGAATGCCGCAAGCCTATCGTCATCACCGACCAGTACACCTCGAATCTCAGCGAACGTGTCGTCCGTCACTCGGTAGATATACGACTGCGGCGTATCGTCTGTCCGGCCCTTGTTCGGACCAGCCGTGAACACGTTATTGAAGAACGTGAAGACCCGAACTTGCCCAGTAGTCTCAAGGCGAAACTCTGATTCCTTCTGCTCGACAACTTCACCCTCGGAGTCCGTTATCGTCAGTGTCGTCTTATTGCCCTTGTGTTCCTTCACGATCTTGAACGTGCCTCGGTCTGTTTCCACAGTTCGGACCCATTTTCCCTGAACGGCGGCAAGCTCTTGGGCAGCAACATCACTGTTGGTTGATTTCTTATTGGCCTCGTCTGCCGTTGCTGATGCAAACCCGTTGGGCAGCAGGACGTGGTAGGCGTCATCTTTCCGTTGCAGGTACGCCCTTACAACGTCTCCTTTAGAGACGCCGCTGTGACCGCTTGAATGTGGCTCTGGATCGCCTTCGCCGATCCACCTTTTGTTCCAGTAGTGAGCGTAAACCACGTCGCCGACATTGCAGACCAGTGCCCTTCTCGACGCTCATCACTGAGATTTCAGCAATGGATGAAGTGTCTTCCCAGTTCTTGCTCTTCTCAGTGGTCGAGTAGACCGCCCGGACTTTGCCGATGACGATGTGCGACGATTCGCTCTTTAGCTCGTCGGGAGACATGAGCGGGACTTCGGCCTTGGCCAAACTGCACGACACGACGAGGAGCAGCAAACTGACAAGCGGTGTCTGTTTCATGGTTGGCGTCCTTCATTCCAAAAGTTGTATTCAGGTTTTCGTCAGCCGCTCGCACGCCTCCAGCATGGCCCTGAGTGGCTCAGGATCGGCAAGGCGGTGATCGTCACCGATCTCAATGAGTGTATCTGGTGGGAGGCCGCTGTTGACCAGAAGTTCCTCGGAGTCGCTGAAGGGAATCACATCGTCTTGGCGTGAATGGAGGATGACCGAGTTCGGCTTGATGCCTGTGGCCGTGCCCCAGTTTTTCCGTGCCGGGCAAAGCAGGACAAGCGGCGTGTATTTGGAATCCATGTTAACGGCGACTGCGCCGCCAGGCTCGACCTTCGAAGAGCTATTCATCGAAAGGGGTAGTCACCAAGCTGAGCGAGGAGGACAAAGACTTCCCAAGGTACACGATCAAGTGGCTCAGGAAGATTCTGCCAAACCTCGTTTGTCCGAAATATGGCAAAGAGATTGCCGACCTCCTCAACGCTCGAAAAGTTGACCGTAGCGGTCGGGTAGCAGGACGGGATACGGATCGATACGCAGACTGGTAGAACTTTTTGCAGATAGCGTACAGAAGTGGGGCCATGCCGAAATCAGCCTTTTGTCAGCGTTTTCCATCGTAATTATGCAGGAATAATGTCTGTTGCTGCTCCCTTCATTGAAATGAGCGGGACTCACTTGTCACCGACGGGAGGTCGTCAATCTGATGGCTCAGATCTCGCGAGTTCTCGTTGACGTTTCGATCTGCCCATGATAGACACGTGAGCTTGAGGAACTCATGAAAATACGGGGACGAACATTCGCTCATTAAGGAGCGGCTGGCTTTTGTGTCGGAAACGAACGCATGAAAGAATCTGATATTGAACGGATAGCCGGAATCGGATTCGATGGGCTTGTCCAGCAAATCCGGCAGATTGATGAACATGCCCGGCGTGATACGGCTGGTGCCGTGAACATCGGGCTGACCCTTCGTAACTGGTCGATTGGCTTCCACATCGATCACTACGAACTAAAGGGAGCGGATCGATCGCATCGGCGTGTGTTGCAGCCGCGCGCGATCGCTTGCTCAAGCACCCCCTGGGGCAGAAACAATTGCGTGCCTCGACTACGACCTGACATCTCGGTGAAATGTTCGGTGTTAGGGCCGTACAGCATGATTTGTGCGTCGTTGACGTGTTCACCGAGATGAACGCGGGACGTTCTCGCGGTTCCGGAACGATCAGCGTGGTCCGATTCGATGCGGTCGTCGCCTCGGCGATCAGCTTGCCGGTCCAGCTAAGCTGTTGAATTTGCAACGGGCCGATTGACGTCAGTCGGGATGTCGCCGTGACCCTGCCACGTGCCGTTTGGATGAATCGAACATCAGCCCGCCCCTGTATAACTCGTTCATTTCGCTGACTTCGGTGAACTGACGCATTTCGCTGACCAGTACGTCAGAGCGATTCTGAGGCGCACGAGCCCCTGTTTGCGCCTTTTTGCATACTGATTCGTCCGCTTTCAGCTATTCCTAACGGTTCTGCACCCTGCCTGCGATTGTCAGCATTGGGTAAGTATACAGATAGATGATCGCACTGATCTGTGCTACCAACTTCTGAGTTGCACCGGGAGGTCAAAACTTCCTTCTCGATTGCGGCCCAGCGACACCAACCTGGAAAGTTGCGAAACTGCCGGACGAGGGGCAGTCACTCGGCGGGTTTTGAAATCGCGATGCATAAACGCCCTTATCCTTACACCAGCAAACTGAGGACTCCGATGAACTACGATCCACCAACAGAATCCTTAAATTCCCGTCGTAACTTCATCAAGCTGGCTGCGGGCGGGAGTGCGGTTGCTTCTGCTCTGTCGACGCTCTCCGCGTCGGCTTGGCGGGACGCCGCGGCCAGGCTCCCTGAAAACGAGCCCGGCCCCTACGATCTCGTCATCGCGGGAGGACGGTGCGTGGATCCGGAAACCGGTCTGCATGCGGTGCGCAACGTTGGTATCAAGGGCGGTCGCATCGCGGCGATCTCCGATAAGAAACTCGAAGGCAAGAAAACGCTCAACGCCGAGGGTCAGTTCGTCGCTCCCGGGTTCATCGACTTGCATGCGCACGGACAGCAACTCCCGGCCGCG
>CAVQPV010000039.1:0-64642 GCA_963714715.1 Pirellulaceae bacterium
AAGTCGAAGAAGATGTTGCTGGTGGCCGTCGGGCAAGTGGGCAACACCGGCATGCAGTGGAATGAAGAACGGACCAGCGTCGCCGATCATTGGGGTCTGCGCACCGACCATTGTCGAGGGCATCGGCGCCACGATCCGCCTGCCGGGAACCGTTGCCATCAGCGCGCTGAACTCGAGCGGAAAAACATCGCGAGCCGTTCCCGTGGAACTCGGCGACGGATTCAGCCAATTCGAGATCGGTCCAGATTTCCAGACGCTGTGGTATCTCGTCACCCGGCGATAGGCTGTCGCATGACGTCACTTGTTCGTTTCTGAATCCCGGCGAAGCCCCGCTCACGGAACGGTGACTTGCGTTTCAGCGGGTCCGATTTTCAGCAATGGCGACGAGTTGGTCGTCGGGGCTCTCCGAAGCCAAAGCCGAGGCAAGAGAAGCCATTGAATTGACAAGCACGGGGTCCGGCGCCGCCGTGACGTACGGCGACATTTTGTACGACAATGCGGGAAGCCCCGTGTCATCGATCGCCCTGTCAACCACACGGCCGGCCGTCTTTGTAAGCGGCCGTGGTTGTTGGTATCAGTTATGATCTTTCATGATCACGGCCGTTGAACTAAATCGAATTGCCTTGCTTTGAATTGTTCTCTTCGGTTGTCAAGGGGCGCGTCCCTGCGCCGCCGACGGAGAACGGCACAACGGAGAACGATTCTCCGCCGCAGACGAAAAGCTATTAACGGTCGCGCAGATCCTGCGTCTCGGTGCGGCGTCCGCGGTCGACGCATCGACGTGCACCAAGTCCACAGCGTGCCGGCAAAGTTATCGCTGCGTCGCACGCATGCCTTGGAAAATCGGATCGACCCCAACCGGACGACCCCAGTCCGACCAAGTTCAACGCCCGATCGACACATGCACCTCCTGTTGTCGTCCCTTACCTTGCCGGGGCCGCGGCGTGGCCGAATCAGTGCTGGTGGTTGCGATGCCGAGCACCAGCAGGCGACAGAGCGTTGCCCAAGACTCTTTCGTTCGCCAGTGAACTGGTTTCTTGCAGAACTTTCTGTCACTTTTGGAAACGAATGACGCAGCCGCTCGGCTGCACACTTCCGTAGGATTTAGTCCGATCGCGGCGGAAACTGCGGCGAAAAACCGAGCCAGTTCGCTCTCGGCCGATGCAACCTCCAGCATGAAGCGAGTACGCTATTTGCGGTTGTTGTGACGAGGTGCGCAAGGCAATTAAGAAGGCCAAGTCCAAATGGTCCGATTGATCTCCGATCGATGGGAACACGCCGACGTGCCTCAGGAGAATTGCCATGAAACGATTCAGGAAAATACTTGGTGGGAGTCGACTTGTCGTGGGGTGATCGTTTCGTTGCCGATGAGCTTTCGGAGCCGAACGCAGAAGCCGTTCGTCAGGCGTTGTGGCTTGCACAGTTGAATTCTGCGTCCATCGACTTTCTCTTCTCCTTGGATTTGTCGGCGAAAGCTCAGCAACTGATTTCCGAAAGCAGCACGAACGAATCCACGGTCCTGGACGATGCAGAGAACCGACTGGCCGAACTGGTGGCAAAGGCTCGAGAAGAAGGAGTCGCGGCGGACAGCCACGTCGTTGTCGGCAAGAGCTGGTTGGAGCTGATTCGCCAGGTACTTCGCAAACAACATGACCTGGTGCTTGTGGGCACTCGCCACATGGGTGCCATCCAGGGATTCTTCCTGGGAAGCACCGGAATCAAGCTCTTGCGAAAATGCCCCTGTGCCGTCTGGGTTCACTCAACCACGGGCAGGCCAAGACTTCGATTCCATTCTCGTTGCCCATGACTTGCGGCCGGTCGGTGACCTGGCGATGGAACTCGGCTGCTCAATGGCCAAGCTCCAGAACGCTCAACTGCATGTGGTGCATGCCGCCGAGTTTCCCGAATTCGACTACATGTTTCCTGCGAGCATTTCAGCAGAGCGAAAGCAAGCCTATCGTGACGAGGCAGAAGAGCACATTGAAACGCAACTCGCCGGCAGCCGACTTGCCGCTGCCTGCCAAGGTGCACTTCGTGATCGAGCCACCCGACTTCGCCATCATGAATTGCGTCGAACAGCACGATGTCGACTTGATCGTGATGGGCACGGTGGGTCGCGCCGGCATTTCTGGATTCATCACGGGAAATACTGCCGAGCGACTATTGCCTCGAATCCCGTGCTCGTTGCTGGCCGTGAAGCCGCCAGGCTTCAAATCGCCAGTCTCACTTGAAGAGGATCAAACGCACGGTCTTTGAGAAAGCACTGTTACACGTCGAAACCGCACTATCGCAACGGCAAACTTGCCAAGATTGTGGAATCCGCTTGGGGGTTAAGGTAAGACTGACCGTCGATGAAGTGACCGAATACATCTGGATCAAACCTATCGGCTTTGAACCTCACTTCGTTCACGGAACTCTGGCGAACGACCCTGTCGATCTGGGTGATCTGAAGATCGACGACCAGGTCGAGCTCCCCATCGAAGATGTGTGCGACTGGGGTTACCTGCAAAACGGCGAACCGGTCGGCTTCTATTCCGTGAAAGCCATCCAGCAAATCCGATCCGAGCAGAAACGGGATTGATTCGCGGTGGTTTTGTCAATGCCTTGACCATTTGTTTCAATTCTCTGTCCGGCAACTTGCCCATCAGCCGATTGTGAAGCTCCGCCATCGGAAGGTCGGATTTCTATAGCAAGCTCTTGGCTGCTGTGGTCAGCTCGATCAGGAACACGCGACCGTCAATCGGCCTGCTCCTGCTTGCGAAGATCGGAGAGCTGCACGTCGGCAAAGAAGGCGTGCGATTCGGCCGATTCACTGCTGACGCCGCGGTGTACCACCAGTCGAATCGCATCGCCATCTCCGACTTGCTCGACTGGCAAGGTGCCCAGCAGTTGCTCTTCGAGAAAAACGTACCAATCGGTTGGTTGCCGCTCGATGTGAACCACGTGATACCGATCGTAAACGGTTGGCAACGCGTCCGACTCGAGCGTCAAGGCGAGTTCGCCGAAATCAGACTGCTTCTCACCAAGTTGGTTTGTTTCACCCGACATACGTAAGCAACCTCGAACATCAGACGGATCGCCGTGATCCAGCGCAAAGTCAATGTCCACAGGCCCACCACCGGGCTGCAACCAAACAAACAGACTGATTCGTGGATGGGGTGTTTCTGGAATCCTGCGCGTCAGCGCGCCTCGCGGTGTCGTGCACGCGATTGCGGTGGAGGAATCGGGGGCTTCCACGGAATTCCAAGCTCCGACCATGGAACCACCCACATCCCATCCAAGAAGCGTGACACCATCGAACAGCGGAGTGTGTCTGACCACGCGGGTGTGGGTCCGCGCTCCTCGGGTGGTTGAACCGAATGGCAGCAGTCCGATCGCCACGACCACGACGCCGAGAGACGCCGTTGCCATCAGCCACTTCGTCCGATTCGACCACGCTATGACCGAAGACCTGGCAAGTTCAACCGCTGGCGACATCGCGTCGCCGGTCCCGGCGGGCGATGAGACTCCACCAGGAGCCATTGGTGTGGCGATTTCGATGGTCGGTTGATCACTGATGGCAACCTGGGACGAAGTGCCTGGATCAGAAGTCGCCTGAGCTACAGAAGGTGCAACCGAAGCGGAAACACCCAGTGCATCAATCGCCTCGATCAATTGCTGATAGTCTTGCGGACGTTGGTTGGGGTCGGGATCCAACAACCCCATCAACAGCCGCAGTTGATCTTCTGGCAGCGTGACGGGAAGAGTTGACGGATCGATGACGAGTGGTTGCGACTTCTGTTGAAACAACGCGGCAACCGTTGATCCTTGAAAAGGTGGCGTGCCGAACAGCAGATGCCAAGCCGTCGCGCCCAATGAGTACATGTCGCTGCGAAAATCGACTTGCCGACCTCCGAACTGTTCCAGCGACATGTAAGCGGGGCTGCCCATGATCTTGTCACCGGTCGTCAGTTTCAATTGATCGGCGCTTTGATCAGCAAACATCGCTAAACCGAAGTCCGCGATCTTCACGATCTCGGTTCCGCTCACCGCCCCTTCCGGCGGCGGCAATAGAATCAGATTTGCCGGCTTGATATCACGATGAATCAAGTTCTGCCGCAAGGCGTGCATCAGCCCGGATGACACTTGTCGAACAATCGACCAAACCTCTTCCGCAGGCATGAATCCCACGTCGCGTACGCGCTGTTCGCAGGTACGTCCCGGCACGTATTCCATAGCGAAGTAGTAACGCCCCTGATGCTTGCCAAAATTTAATGCTTGGACAATACTCGGGTGTTGAAGTTTTGCCAGCGACTTTGCTTCGCGCTCAAAGCGGGCCGCGACTGTCGGATCGTGAACATTGCTAATCAGAATCGTTTTCAGAGCGACAATCTTCTCCAGGTCGAGCTGCTCCGCCCGATAGACGACGCCCATCGCACCACGTCCGATCAGTTCCAGAATCTTGTAGCCTGGAACGATCTGCGTTGGGTATTGAAGCGACTGCACGATGTCAACTTCAGCAGGTGTGAGTAGCCCTCGCTGCAGGGCGGTTTGCGCGATCACACTATCCTGGGCAATCGCCTTGCTCAGCGACTCGGCATCGGTTTGGTGAAGCAATTCCAGTTCGAGGCACGTCTCGATGAATTTCCGGTTGTCTTGAACTCTCGGATCCTGAGACATTCGTCGCTCGCCCTCTATTTCTTCAACTTGGCAAGCTGTTTGAGCACGGAATCAACGGTCGGCCGATCCGCGATTGATTCGCCCACGTAAGCAAACCTGACTCGCCCCTCGCGGTCAATGATGTAGGTGGATGGTTTTGCCAGTTCCGCACGGATTCCAAGTTGGTCCACGCCGGTCAAATTGATATCCAGGAGAATGGGGTACGGGATTTTCTCATTTGGTATTTCACCGCCTTGGATTCGTTTGCTCAGCTCACTCAGCTTGTCAGCATCCTCGTCGGTTTCAGTGGGGAAGATGACGACAAGCTGGGCATCGTAGGGGTCGAGTTCATCGAATCGCCGTGCCCAGCGAGAGGTTTGCGAGGCGCAGTAGAAACAGACACCACCGTACCAGCCACGCGTGACAACTAAGACCAAATACTCGCGTGTCATGACGTCGGCAAGCTGGACTTCGTTGCCGTCCTCGTCGGTGAACCGCAAGTCAGAAAAGTCTTCAATGGTGATCGGCTGAGATTGTGCGACCTCTGCGAATTGAACGCCGTCATCTGGAACTCGAGCGCAGCCGGCAATCATGACTGCGATCAGCAAAATGTACGGTCGTGAGTTAAAGAACACGCTTGAAATCTCCTTGCGCTGAAACTTGCAGTATATCGGCCAACGGTCAGCCGGGACGGCAACGTTGCGAACTATTTTTCAGTCCTCTCTCACCCGAAGCGAGAAGCCAGACAGAGAGTCGAAGGGAGGAAAGGCCGATGTGGCGCTGATTTTCAGCGTGCCGATCAGGAAAGCACTACCAATCGAGTCGCATATTTAAATTGTTTTTCTTGCCTCTTCGATATACTATCCAGCTTGTCAATGCTGGCGGACTGCCACGCCTTTGCCAAATGCGTCATCCTCGAAAATCGCACACGTCACTTTCGCCCGCCCAGCAGCCAGAGCCAGACTTTCGGACTCCCTCGGCAAATCCGGACATTAAATGATGCCCCGACCCCAAACTCCAAAACATCCCAATGGCTTTACACTGGTTGAGTTGCTCGTCGTGATAGCGATCATCGGGATTCTTGTCGGGTTGCTGCTTCCGGCGGTGCAGGCGGCTCGTGGCGCGGCCCGCCGTATGTCCTGCAGCAACAATCTCAAACAGTTAGTTCTTGGAATCCACAACTATGAATCGGCTTTCAAGCAGCTTCCGGCGGGCTACTTACACAAATTTGGTCCGTCCGGCCCGCTGCAAAATGCCAATCATATGGGTTTCGCCTGGGGAAGCGTGATTCTCCCCCAAATCGAGCAACCCGGTTTATTTCAGCAATTTGACTTTTCTCGACCCATCTTCGATGAGGCCAATCTCGTCGCCCGTGAGACTTCGATTCCGACGTTTCTCTGTCCCTCCGATACTTTCTCGGACGGCAATTACGTCGTGCGAGATGACACGACAATTCCCAGTGAACGCTACGCAGCCGCCTCTTACGCGGCCAATTGGGGGCCCTCGACGCCGGCGGTGAATCTGGACGATACACCAACCTCCAGCGAAGGTGTCTTCTACCGGAACAGTCACACAAAGCTTCGCGATATTCTGGATGGGCTGTCCAATACACTAGCACTGGGTGAACGCACCAATGGTCCGCTGCCGCTGAGCGTCACTTCCCCCGGTGGGCATCGCTACTTCGAGACTGCTTGGAGTGCTGCTGTCCGGGACGTCGACGACCTTGCAGACGATCATGGTCACATGGTGTTGTTCGAGACTCGTTTTCGGCCCAACCAAATCGACGGGGATGATAAGGGACTGTCCGCACCACACATCGGGTTGTGTCAATTCGCGATCTGTGATGGATCAGTCCGAGCGATCTCGGCTCAAATCGATGAAAAGGTTTATGACGCCTTGGCAACGCGCCGCGGGAAAGAAGTGATCGAGGAGTTTTAAGCGGGGCAAGCGACGATTCGTTGAATTGCCAGCGAAGCAGACAGCTTCATCATCTTGCGTGAATCGCATCGAGAATTGATTATCAACAATATTGACTTGCTGACGTTTGGAGCATAGCCATGACTTCCTTGCGGCAATTGCCTCTTTGCCTCGCGGTGTTCGTCATTTCCGTTGCTGACGCTGACTGCCAGGCAACGGCAGATCAATGGTCGCAGTTCCGGGGCAACGACACCGACGGAATTGCCAGCTCGACTCATCCTGAACGATGGACGGAGACTGACAACGTCTCCTGGTCGATTGATGTGCCTGGCGAAGGTTGGTCTTGTCCTGTCGTCTGGGACGATCAAGTGTTCCTGACCGCCGCCGTCCCTATCGCCTCCGGCCAGAGCCAATCCTCGACGCGGCCGGAAGAGTACGGCGGAGGGGGCGGGCGGCGCCGCGAAGATTTGATCAAGGTGACCTACCGCTGGCAGGTCATGTGCTTCGACGCGAAGACGGGAGCAGAAAGATGGCGACAAACGGCTCGGGAAGGTCGACCCACCATGCCTCGACACAGCTCCAACAGCTACGCGACCGAAACGCCGATCACAGACGGCAAGCGCGTTTACGCATATTTTGGGATGACCGGACTCTACTGCTATGACACGAAGGGACAATTGCTGTGGGAACGGGATTTTGGCAGCTACGAAATGCGGGCTGGTTGGGGCACTTCCAGTTCTCCCGTCTTGTTTGATGAAAAGCTGTTTCTGCAGATCGACAATGAGCAACAATCGTTCCTCGTGGCGGTCGACGGGAAATCCGGTGAGGAGATTTGGCGCGTCGACCGCGATGAGAAGTCCCAGTACAGTTCACCCATGATTTGGAAAAACAGTCTGCGTCCTGAGCTGATCGCGGGCGGGATGCACTACCGTTCCTATGATCCCGAAACGGGCCAGCTGCTTTGGCAACTGGACATGGAAAAGGGTCGCAGTTCGGCGACTCCGTTGGCAGTCGGCGACCGACTCTATGTGGGAACCGAGTTCCGAAATCGCGGCGGTGCAGATGACGGGGGCGGTTTTCTGTTTGCCGTTACGCCAGGCGGGGCTGGGGATATTACTCCGCCGGAGAACGCGACTCAGGGTGAGCACGTGGTTTGGAAGATCGCTCGCAGCGGGATTCAAATGGCTTCACCTGCCTTTTGTGACGGACATCTGTATCTGTTGGAAAGACGCAGCGGAGTCATCCACTGTGTTGATGCCGAAACGGGTGGCACTGCATATCGCACGCGGATTCCTGGAGCACGAGCTTTCTGGGCCTCCCCTTGGGTCAGCGGCAACCGAGTATTCTGCGTTGACACGAGCGGAGCGACGCATGTCCTGGCTGGGGGCAAGGACTTTCGCGTTCTTGGCATCAATGAGATCGATGAGCAGACTTGGTCAACTCCGGCTGTGGCCAACGGAGCCCTTTTTTTCCGAACTGCCTCACGGCTCTATTGCATTGCTTCAAAGCGATAAGTTGCCCGATCGCATACCGTTGGCTAAAAGTGGTAGCAGCGGTCGACGTGCTTGACGCGGCTGTTTCTTGATTTCATGTTGGTTCACACAATGGGTTGATTCGTGGCCGCGAACCTGGCGACGCGAGCATTATCGAGATACCTCGTCCCTTCTTGGAAGGGAAAATGGGACATTGCCATCCTGGGCCAATACCTCGAATGGAAGGAACTCAGCACCTTCGCCCGGCTGGTCGCTTCACGACGTTGGAAATTCAGCGCGGTCCCGTCGATACGGAAAACGGGGATCACGATCGAACTGAAGGGAAACCGGGTCACCGACAAGCATCTCAAGTCCCTCTCTCGGCTACGAACCGTTCACGTGATCGTCCTGACGGACTGTCGCGTAACCGACGTGGGCCTCTCCCACTTGGCTCGTGTCGCTTCGCTTGAATGCGTCGTCCTCAGTCACACGTCAGTCACCGATGCCGGGCTGATACACCTTCGCGCATTACCAAAGTTGCAAACGCTGGACGTGGACGGGACCTTGGTCAGCGACTCCGGGCTGCGCGCCGCCGGTCTCCTCGATAAAAAATTCTCGCTAGCTTCGATTGAAAAAGATGCGCGGGAGAAAAGTGCCGCGGCCGCGGACGACGCCGTTCCGACGTCTGTCGAGATCGTTGAGATAAATCGAAGACTGGCTGCGATGCGACCCGATGTTTGCTTGCCCGATTTGGCCATTAGCCTGAACAATCTGGGCTGGGGGCGCGTTAGCGAGCAGGCCGTCATCGCCCTGCAGGAGTCGGTCACAATCAATCGACGTTTGGTGGCCCGCTGCGAAGACCATCGTCCCGCGTTGTACAACGGTCTGTCCAACCTCGGCCTGGTGCTGGATAAACAAGGACGCTACGACGACGCTATCACAGCAATCGTCGAGGCGATCGAAGTCTTTGAGCAGATCTCTGACAACCAAGCAAGCACGGATTTGGCACTGGCTCTTCAACGGTTGGGCAACTTGTATCGTAAAGTCAATCGTGATGATGAGGCTGTTCGGCCGACTCGCGAGTCGGTCGAGATGTTTCGCCGCCGCGTCGAGACGTTACCTAATGCCTTCATGCTGCATTCCTGGTTCGTCAGCAGTCTGAATGATTTAGGCACGCTTCTTCATTCGCTCGGCCACCGGGAAGAGGCATTGGCGGTACTCACAGAAGCCGTTGGAGTTTCTCGGCAACTGACTGTCAGTGGAACCGGTCGCTGGGATTTAATCACGAGCTTGAAAAACCTAGAAAAAATACTCACGGATCTCGGCCGCCACCAAGAAGCCCAGGCGACCAACCGAGAAGCCCAAAATCTCGAACGCCAAGCAGCAAGCGATGCAAGTTCCTCTGTTCACAACGGCTGACTTTGGCTCCCGCGACCACGGTGGCGGGCGAACGTCTATGAACGTATCGATCACGACTCAATTCGAGAGCGAATATGGTCGCGGATGTGCTTCCCATCGCCTTTGTCGACTCTGACCTGCGGCTGGGCCTCGAACTCAAATCGCATGCCACGAGTCGTAAAACCACAACGCTGAACCGTCTTTTAGATTACCAAGCAAATGCTCGACCGTTTGCAGCGTCGCCCTGTCATCAAACAGCACTTCGGCACTCTTGTCGGAAGCACTCTCGACGCTTAGCAGGCTGTTGATTTAAACGAAATGTGAATTGCAAGGGTGAGCCGCGGGCCGTAAGGCACCGTAAGGCACCGGGCAATGACGTATGCCCGGCCGCTTACGCGTCGCGGCTCACTAAATCAACAGGCCGTTAGTCCTGCGATTTGTTTCAGCGGCGGCACGTACAATTCGCGGTGGATCCACGCGGCAACGGCGCACAACGCGGTGAGCACAAAAAGTCCGCGAAGCGAATAGTGAAGCAAGCGGCGGTCACCTGATGCAATCATGGTTTTGCGAATAACTGGGGGGTGAGGCGCAACGGCGTTAGGCTTTTTCAGGCTCCTCTCTCCGGCCGCACAGCGGCACGGGCCGCATCGCTAGCCTAGCATTTACGGCCGACAAAGGCGAAACTACGATGTTTTGTACGACAGCCAACCTGATGCGGATCACACGATGAAAGCACTCGTCAAACGCGAAGCCAAGGAGGGATTGTGGCTCGAAGACGTCCCAGAACCAGCCGTCGGCATCAACGATGTGCTGATCAGGGTTGACCGGACCGGCATCTGCGGAACGGACGTGCACATCTACAAGTGGGACGAGTGGGCCGCGAAAACGATCCCCGTACCGATGGTTGTCGGCCATGAATTCGTGGGCGAAATTGTCGAAGTCGGTTCGAACGTGTGCGACTTTCATGCTGGCGAAATTGTCAGTGGCGAAGGGCACGTCGTCTGCGGACGCTGCCGAAACTGTCTCGCCGGACGCCGGCATCTTTGTGCGGACACGAAAGGGATTGGGGTCAATCGTCCCGGTGCGTTTGCCGAATACATCTCACTGCCCATGACGAATGTCTGGCATCACGACGCATCGATCGACCGGGACGTCGCCTCGATCTTCGATCCCTTCGGAAACGCCGTGCACACCGCGCTGTCGTTCCCCGTACTCGGGGAAGACGTCTTAATCACCGGAGCGGGACCGATCGGCTGCATGGCAGCCGCCGTCGTCAAACATGCCGGAGCTCGTTTCGTTGTCGTTACCGATGTCAACCCGTGGCGGCTCAAACTCGCGGAGAAAATGGGAGCCACCCGGGTGGTCGATGTTCGCAGCGAGAAACTGGACGACGTCCAGAACGAACTTGGCATGGTCGAGGGATTCGATGTTGGCCTGGAAATGTCCGGCAATCCCGACGCCTTCCGCGACATGCTGGACCACATGTGTCACGGCGGCAAGATCGCGATGCTCGGAATACCGGCAGAAGACATCGCCATCGATTGGAAAACGGTCGTCTTCAACATGCTGACCATCAAAGGAATCTACGGCCGCGAAATGTACGAAACGTGGTACAAGATGACGGTCATGATTCAAGGCGGTCTCGACATCACGCCAGTGATCACCCACCGCTTTGCTTACACCGAATTCGAAAAAGGTTTTGACGCGATGCTGTCGGGACAATCGGGAAAAGTCATTCTCTCCTGGAAAGAATAAATCATGTTTGGAGACATCCGCGAGCAGCTGACAACGCAATTGGACGAAATCCACTCGGCCGGTCTCTATAAATCGGAGCGGATCATCACCACACCGCAGGAAGCACACATCCAAGTCGGTGACGGTCAACAAGTACTCAACATGTGCGCCAACAACTATCTCGGCCTCTCCGATCATCCTGAAATTGTCAAGGCGGCGCACGAGGGGCTCGACCGCTGGGGATACGGCCTGTCGTCGGTCCGTTTCATCTGCGGAACGCAAAGCTGCCATAAGGAGTTGGAAGGCAAACTGTCGAATTTTCTGGGCACCGAGGATACGATCCTTTACACTTCCTGCTTTGATGCCAACGGCGGCTTGTTCGAGACGATTTTGACTGATCAGGACGCGGTGATCTCGGATAAGCTGAATCACGCCTCCATCATCGACGGTATTCGGCTCTGTCAGGCGCAGCGGCTACGCTACGAAAACAACGATCTGGCCGACCTGGAAGAGAAACTACAGGAAGCCCGCCGGCGCGCTTCCGGCTGATCGCCACCGACGGCGTGTTCTCAATGGACGGCTGCATCGCCAACCTGCCAGGTATCTGCGATCTGGCGGACAAGTACGACGCGATGGTGATGGTCGATGACTCGCACGCTGTCGGCTTCATGGGAGCTCATGGCCGCGGTACGCACGAGCATCATGACGTGATGGACCGGATCGACATCATCACTGGCACGTTGGGGAAGGCACTCGGCGGCGCCAGCGGTGGGTACACCTCCGGCCCCAAGCAAGTCATCGACATGCTGCGGCAACGGTCGCGGCCCTACCTGTTCTCCAACACGGTTGCTCCTCCCATCGTGGCTGCATCGATCCGAGCGATTGATCTGTTGAACGAATCGACCGCACTTCGGGACAAGCTGGAAACGAATACGAAGTTCTTTCGCGAGAGAATCACGAAGGTCGGTTTCGACGTCTTGCCCGGCGAACATCCGATCGTCCCTGTGATGCTTGGCGACGCCAGGCTGGCGGGAACCCTGGCCGACAAACTGTTGGAGAAGGGCGTCTACGTGATCGGCTTCTCGTACCCGGTCGTGCCGCAAGGAAAGGCCCGCATTCGCACACAAGTTTCCGCCGGCCATTCGATCGAAGACTTGCAGTTCGCAGTCGAAAAATTCGCCGAGGCGAAATCGGAACTCGCTGCATGAGTGTCTCCTCGGACGCAGGCGGCCAATCGATTCAGCCATTGGAATTTCTGGAATCTGCCATGCTGATGGGCTGAAAACGGGCTCTGGTGATCAGGGCACGCGTTACATTCAGCCGAGATGAGATCGAAGACAATTCGCTGAGCGAGATCCTTGAAATGAGAGCGGGCTACTGTGTCGACTCGGGCGATATTTTTCGCATTGCCTTCGGTACTCCGCTGTATGCATGAGTTGATGCGTTGGGCAGCTTATGTCCTCGTCGGTCAACGCGTTTTGGAGAACAGTGCGGATGCATCCTGTCGTTCTTGATCAGCCTTATGAATTTGTGCCCCCTTATCGTGGCCGTTGCTGGCCCTGGCTGTTGCGGAAATTCGTCCGCTGTCGCCTGCGTCGCAGCTTTGGTGTCGAGCAAGTGGAGTGTGAAGGGATCGAGCGGCTGAAACAGTCGCTCGCCGCCGGTCACTCGGTGTTGCTGGCACCGAATCACTGTCGCCCGTCAGACCCGTTGGTCGTCACCGAGATCTGCCGCCGCGTTAGCACCACGCCGTTCACGATGGCAAGCTGGCATGTGTTCATGGAGGGTCGTTTGCAACGCTTCGTCCTCCGCCGGATCGGTGGTTTCAGCGTCTACCGCGAGGGCCTGGATCGACAAGCGTTACAAGCCAGCATCGATATCTTGCAGCAGTCGCAGCGACCGCTGGTCATTTTTCCCGAGGGCGTCATCACTCGCACGAATGATCGAGTTTTGGCTTTGATGCAGGGTGTTTCCTTCATTGCGAGATCTGCCGCCAAGAAACGCGCAGCCGCGAATCCGGCGGGACAAGTGGTCGTGCATCCCGTGGCGATCCGGTATCACTTTCACGGTGACATCAACGCTGCGGTCAGCGACACGCTGGACTCGATCGAGCGTCGCTTGTCATGGCGTCCCGTTCCAAACCCAGATTTGGTGCAGCGGATTTACCGTGTCGGCGAGGCACTGCTGTGGCTGCAGGAGATTGAGTATTTTGGACGGCCGCAAGCAGGCGAAATTCCGGATCGCCTGCAACGTTTGATCGACCAGATTTTGACGCCACTGGAAAGCGAATGGAGAAATGGAAAGACGGAAAGCACGACGGTCGGGCGTGTCAAGCAATTGCGAATCGCGATCCTTGCCGACCTGATCGGCGAGGAAGTTACCGAACAGGAAAAACAACGCAGGTGGGGTCAGTTGGCGGACATGTACGTCGCGCAGCAGCTTGGCCACTATCCGCCCCACTACATTCGCTCGAATCCCACGGCGGAGCGACTGCTCGAGACGGTCGAGCGATTCGAGGAAGATTTGACCGACGTCAGCCGAGTCCATCGCCCGATGTCGGTCACCGTGCGCATTGGCACCGCGATTACCGTCAGTCCCAAACGCGTCCGCGGAACGGAGGAAGACCCCGTGATGGCGGAATTGGAACGTCAACTGCACGAATTACTTGAGATTCCGCTACCGTCGACCGCAGCGACCAACACGGCTGCTCAGCACCCTGCCGATGCGGTTGAATCGGTCCTCGCTGAAACGAAAACTCCTCCCGCTGGAAAGCAACGCGGCCAAACCGGAACGCCGCGATGAATCATCACGGTGATCAGACACTTCGCCGATCGATCGCCGACCCGCAGCGCCGTTTCGCCCGCTGGCAGATCACCATTCTGTCAAGCATGTACATCGGCTACGCGGCGTTTCATGATCTGCCGCAATACGCTGATCGCTTCGAGCGCCGAGATGATCCAAGATCCATCTCTGGGGATGGACAAGGAGTCGTTTGGGCGGCTGATGAGTTGGCATAGCGCCGGTGCGATCCTGGGCAAGATGGTGACCGGACCCGGAGCCGATTTGCTGGGCGGGCGCCGGATGTTCCTGATTGCCCTGTCGCTGACTGCGCTGGCGAATGTTGGTTTTGCGTTTGGCTCATCATTTTTTGCCTTCGCAGCATTTAACTTCTTCGGCCAGTTCGCCAAGGCCGGCGGATGGCCTGCGATGACCAAAATCGTCCGCAACTGGTATCCGGAATCTCGGTACGGACAGGTTTGGAGCATCATCTCCACCAGTTCGAGGGTTGGGACGATCGCCGCCGGCTTGGTGCTGGGATATTTACTGAGTCTGATTTCGTGGCGCACCGTGTTTGTCGTCTCGGCAGTCCTGACCGCTGGTGTGGTGGTTCTGTTGTTCTTCTTTCTAAAGGAACAGCCCGAGCAGGCGGGGCTGGTGCCGCTTTCGGAACACAGCAAATCAAGCCAGCAAGATCAACCGAGCGGGACGGATCAGGAAGCCCCCAAGGCGGTACCCCATCGGTTCGACCTGCTGACGCTTGCCCAAGCCTGCGGACAGTTTGTTCGCAGCGGCAGGGTCTGGTTCATTTGTCTTAGCTTGGTGTTCCTGACGATTGTGATGGATTTTTTGACGTTCATCCCGATCTATCTGGTCGAGGCCTTGAGTGTCAGCCCCAGCAAAGCTTCGATGTCCGGCAGCGTTTTTCCGGCGGGGATGTTCGCGGCGTTGGTCTTGACCAGTTTTGTGTACGACCGGCTGACAAAGAAGCGTTTGATTTTTGTCATGGGTGGATTGTTGGCGGTCAGCTCTTTGTGTGTCTTGGCGTTGTGGAATCTAGCGGTGGTGCCGGCAGCCGTGAGAACTCCGACCGCGATGGTGACGCTGTTCCTTCTGGGGCTCACAATCTCGCCTGCCTACTACGTTCCGATGAGTGTTTTTTCGGTCGAGTTCGGTGGCAAGCACTCTGGATTCCTGGTGTCGTGGATCGATGTTTTCGGCTACTCCGGCGCCATGTTGTTTAACTTTTTTGGCGGTTCGATCGCACAGCATTATGGGTGGTCGGTTTTCCTGTCAGGTTTGCTCGCAATCACCCTGTTGGCAGGCGGATGCATGGTGACGTTCTTGATGCTGGATTGGCACTCGGCGAGGAACGTGTTAGCACCAACGGTGCGACCAGCGCGGGTAACATGAATCACTCTCCGAAGGGATCCAGGCAATTAGCCGGGGGTAAGCGAGCGGAGCGAGTGCCACCCCCGGGAAACAAGCAAGAACAGCTTCGCTCCCACCGCGATCCCGGAGTTTCATTCGCTCTTCGGCAGCGAATTCTCTTTGACGTTGTTTGTTTCGTACCGCAGCTTTCGACTCTCTTCGTAGATCGTGCGGCGAGCACGGTTGATGCTGCCCAGCGGACGATGTTCCGGCAGGGCGTTCCATGGATTGAAGGAGAGACTCTTGGCGAGTTGTGCCTGCTGTGCAGCATCCAAAACCTGCGGCTCGATCGTGATGGTCGCCAGTTTGATTAATTTCGATTTCCATTCACGGGTGGGATCCTCAATCGGCATGCAATTCACGTTCGCTTGCTCCTGAATGCAGAAATCGAAACTTACCGGGGGGTTCGGCTCCGTCAGCCGTTTCTTCAGGACATCGCAAAGGAAGTCCGCCGACTTCTCAATCTTCGGATCCTGCTCATCCGGTTTCGCTTTGTCCGGGTTGGGAACCACACAGTATTTGACAGCCGCCAGTTCTCCAAACTTGTAGGGCGTCTGACTCCAGTACTTTGACTCCAGCGGGCTTGTCATGAACTTCCGGTAGGTAAGCAACTGTGGGAACTTGGCGATCAACTGGGACTCCGTGGCTTTCGCTAGCCGCATATCCGTAAACTCGAGCAGATGCTGCACGTTCTTCGCGAAGAACACGGGGTTGTCTGCCAGCACAAAGTCCTGGATGACCGTTTTTTCAGGATCGGATTCGTTGGGAATCGAGACTTTGATGGCCATGCCGTGGACGTCTGGCTGCCCGTCGTTTTTGCTGTCGCCGTTGGAGAACCGAATGACAGCCTTGTAGTCTTTGGCTTGACGAAAGAGACCCACCCGATGCCGATCCGGCAGGTTGTCAGCGACTTGAAAGCTGGCCGAGACCGTACCATGAGTTTTGGCGTGCTG
Source organism: Pirellulaceae bacterium (assembly GCA_963714715.1). Classification (GTDB taxonomy): domain Bacteria; phylum Planctomycetota; class Planctomycetia; order Pirellulales; family Pirellulaceae; genus JBFJVZ01. The sequence goes on from CAVQPV010000039.1 coordinate 16,322, forward strand.
GCCGCGCTTGTCCGGCCCAACTTCATGCCGTTGAATCAGGCTCTGAATCTGCGCCAGTTTTTTGACGGCCTCTGCCTCACCTGCCGGTGGACGCTCCCGAGCAGGCTGTGGGCTACCCAGTGATTTCAGGTATTCGATCAGAGCCCAGCGGTCCTCGTCGTCCAGTTCAGGGCCGACGACTCCGAACACGGCCCAGCCCTTTTGCTCGTCCAGTCTCTCCCGCTGGAACGGTGTCAGACTGTCCCTTTCCTGTTTTGTCAGGTTGCGGAACTCGTGTCCGGTATTTCGATTGCCGGGCACGGTCGTATCCATCCGAAAAAGTCCTGGTGCCCACTTCGTACTGAAGCCGACATGTTTGGGGTCGAATTCGACCGAACCAACATAGAAACTCTTCATCCGTTGATCGGCTGGAAGCAGCATTTGATAGAGGTTGGCGACCGAACCATTGTGCAGGTAGGGGGCAGTGGCCCAGATGCCGTTCAGCGGCCTGGCCTTATAGTCCAGGCGGGCAATCGCCGCCGGTTCCGGGGTCAGTTCGCGGTAGCCGTCGTAGGCGGCGTATTCGGCTGGCGTCAGACCGAGATTGCAGTATTCGCGTTCACGCACTTTGTCCGTGGCGATCGTCAACGCTTTGAGGGCCGACATCGTTGATTGGTCCGCATCTAAAGAGCCGGTGTAAACGATCCGCTTGTAGAAATCGATTACAGCCGCGGGATCGGTGCCGATGTCCACAAAGTTGATGAGTGGCAGTTTCATATACCTGCGGCCGAATCGATTGGGTTGGCTCCAGTGTTTCCGATACTCCTCGTGGTTGGTATTCAGACTCAGTGCGAATTGGTAATCCTCGATCCGGTAGTGGCAGTGAATGCAGTGTTTCTCATAGAGGCCTTTCCCTGTTTCCCACAGTCCGGTTCCCTGCTTGAACCCATCGATCTCACCCAACACCTTCTCCGGCCATGCCGGCGCCTGCAAACCGGCAAAGGGCTGCTGGCCAGCCACTTGCTCTTCCATCAGGTGCAGGTTCTTAATATCGACGGTGGACTCAAAATCTGCATTGACTGCGGCCCCTACCCCCAACGCTTCGCCGATGTTGCGGACCATCGGCAGCCGAATCGAGCCGTTGTACTGGACCCAGTAGAACCAGGGGGTATCCCAGATACTCGGAAAGTTGACGGGGGCGTCGGTCTCGGTCAGGTTCATGGAGCCCAGCTTCCCAAACACCATGTTGCCGATTCGCGAAAGCGCGTCGGTGCGACCAAAACCAGCGTCAACGGTGTGAAGCCCCAATTCCGCTTCCAACTTCTGCGTCTGCATTGCCTTTGGCAACCGCCTTTTCCAACGCGTCCTTGAGTCCCGCTTTTGCTCGTGCCTCCAGCTCCGTAGGAAGCCCCTGACTGGCAAACCAGCGTTTCGCGAACGCCTCGAATTTCTTGGCACTGGAATTGGTGATCAGCAGAGACATTCCCAGCGCTTTCTGGAACGCACCCAAATTGATCATCGCCGAACCGCCTTCGATTCGCAGCCGCGTCTTTTTGTAAGTGATCTCACTGGTGTGGCAAGCCGCGCACGTCAGACCGACCGCCTTGACCGGTCTGGTTGGGGCCGTGTTGTTTGGATCGACCCAGTTGTCAGCGATCGCGAACCCGATCGGCAAATTGCCGGGATTGTATTTCGTATCCGCTTTGCTGCGGAGGAAACCAAATTGACTCAGATAGTCCGGATCGCTGAACAGCTTCGGTTCTGCTGCAGGATCGATCGATGGTTGTTCCAACGCCATGAACCAGTCATAGGGCACGATCATGGTGCCTTGGCTGGCATGGTGATACCAATTGGTCTGCCCGTTCTTCCAACCCGGTTTCCAGCCCTGATCGAGGTGCTGGACGGAATGGGCCTGGACGGTATCGGCAGGTTCGCCAGCAACGCCCCGCCCGCAGTTCAGTAGCAGCAACGACAAGATGATGAACAATAGAGTTCTGGTAGAACCATTCACGTTTTCTTCCTGCTGTAATTGCGATCGACGAATTTTATGTAAGGAAATCCCACGACCAGGTGGCTCTTTGAGCGTCAGCAAGTCCGGGATCGATCACCACGACGTTTCCTGTCGGTGACATCAGATCGGTGTCCGTTAAAAACGAACGAATAAAATAAACCGGCGGCCATCACTCATTCCGTGTCGGTAGATGAGCGGACCGGGAAACCCAGAATCTTCTTGCATATAGTAATAGCACCACATTAGAGTGGGTAACTAATTCAATATAAGAAAACCTGGCAAACCGAGTCCCTCGCGCCTTCAAGTGAAATCCACCCGGGCCGAACCACCACCATATCGCAGGAGCACGAGAATGGCGAAAAAAAGCAAGAAATCGAAGGGAATCCAAGGCAGACTGAAGAAGGCAGGCTTTGGTTATTCACTGCCAGTCGACGCGCCACTGTATCACCAACCTCCGGTCAAGTACAAAGATTCAACGATCTTAATGTACAGTTACGTGACGGATCCCGACGCTGCGGCTGCGGTCCTGCCGAGTCAATTGATGCTGACCGATCCACCGATGGTGCGCATGATTTTTGCGAACTATCAGTGGTCGTCCATTGGTTTTTACAACGAGGTCGCTCAATCGCTGACGTGTACTTACAAGGGAAAGCCGTACGTCTACCCGGTCCGCCTGCACGTCACGTCTGACCGCGCCATGGCGGCAGGTCGCGAGATCGGCGGGTTCCCCAAGAAGATCGGGCGGATTGAATTCAACTCCGGCGCCGAATACCTCAGTTATCTGGACTGTCCCGAAGGTTTAAGAGTTTGCTCGGGCGTGATGATTCCGGGCCAACACAAGTTACAGTTAAAAGAGGGGGACGCTAACGGGAGAGTCGAGTACATCTCGCTGAGAGTCATGCCCAATCCCACCGATACGAAGAAACCGTTTGACCCCACCCTGTGTGAATTGATGTCGACCGTGTGGGAATTGGGGCCGGGGGAAATGTGGTCGGGATTTGGCAACGTCCACTTAGCTGGCACTTCGGATTTGGATCCGTATCATCGACTTCCGGTTGTAAAACCGCTGCCCTGTGCGCTTTACCGGGGCAGCATGACGGTCAGCAAGGTCAAGCTGCTGGAACGTTTCTAAACCGCGCTGCCGGCCTGACGTGTTCCACTTGCATGAGTTTACGAACATGAATCCGTCTCACTGCGTGCATTGATCTCTACACTACTTTCTTCACGCTCTTGGAATGTGTTTTGAGATTGTCGATCGTGCATCTTGTCAGCCGACGGCGCTAGCTTCGGAGCAGCTCCGGTCGCTTCGGTTTCCATACGCATCCGTTGGTGATTCGACGTAGATGCTGCGCCGCATGGGCGAATTTGGTCTGAGTTTTGTTCCCGTTGTCGCACCCGTCGACGTTTGCTGCGTTTCAGAGGGCTCTGCTGATCCGTTTTGGTAAAATAGTTGCCGGTGTTCGATTGCAGTGAGATGTGCGGCCCGATTGGACAGAGGGCGATCACGTACGCCTTGTGAAAAACATCGAACCTTTGACCTGTCAATCCTGCCCAACGACGTCACGGAGAATCATCATGAGGACGTTGCTCTTTGTTGTCTTTCTCAGTTGCGCAATCGTGCCCGTTGCTGCCGCAGCAACGCTGAAGTTAGACGAGTCGCCGGCCAACGATGAGCAATGGGGATACCGGCCCGCCGAGGCGAACGTTTCCGAGACAACGCCACCGAGTTTTTCGTGGCGTCCACAGAAAGATATCGTCTCATGGGAAATCGAATGCCGCAGTCGCGGTGGCGAGCCCTTTACGTACGCCGCGGAATCGATCGAGTTCAACGTTCATTGTCCCGACCGGATCTTTCCATCGGGTTCTTACACCTGGCGATATCGCGGTGTCGACAAGAATCGTGTGGCCACGAACTGGAGTCAAGAAAGAAGCTTCACGATTGCGGATTCCGCCGTTCATCTGCCCTTGCCCAGGCGTGCAGAACTGGTATCGCGTATCCCGGGCTCGCATCCGCGTCTGTTCGTTCGCCCCGAAGAGATGCCGCGACTGCGAGAGTTGGCCAAGGGACCGATGCAGGATCGCTTCGCCGATCTTGTGGCCCGCTGGGAGAAACTGCTAGCCAACCCACCTCCGACGGCGGAGCCGCAGAAGTATCCGACAGGAGATGAAACGGGGCAGCCCCGAGTGGAAGAAGCTGTGGTGGGGAAATCGCACGTACACGATCGCCGCACTGGACGGCGCAGCGACGCTTGGCCTTCACTCGCTTGCTCGGTGGCAAGGAGGAGTACGGTCAGTTGGCGAAGCGAATCCTGCTGGACTGCGCTCAGTGGGATCCTCAAGGTGCCACCGGCTACCGCTACAACGACGAAGCCGGCATGCCCTACGCGTACTACTTTTCGCGGACCTACACCTTCGTCCACGATCTGCTGAGCGACGAAGAACGCGAAATGTGCCGCCGCGTGATGACAGCTCGCGGTCGGGAAATGTACGAACATCTTTGCCCGCGGCACCTCTGGCAACCGTATTCCAGTCACAGCAACCGGGCCTGGCACTTTCTGGGCGAAGTGGGCATCGCCTTTCTCGGCGAGATCGAAGAAGCCGATGACTGGGTCTGGTTCGCGATGAACGTCTTCTTCAACGTCTATCCCGTCTGGTCGGACGACGACGGCGGCTGGCACGAAGGCGTGATGTACTGGTCCAGCTACATCGGCCGATTCACTTGGTGGGCCGACGTCATGCGGGCCGCGACTGGGTATCAACGCCTTCGACAAACCGTACTTCTGCCAAAGTCGGTTACTACCCGATGTATCTGATGCCGCCGGGCAAAGGTCGGCGGTGGATTTGGCGACGGAGCCACCCGTCGCAAAGTCACGCGATGTTGCACCGCTGATGAGCCAACTGGCGGCGCAGGCCGGCAACGGACACTGGCAATGGTACGTCGACCAGATTGGGCGGACCGGTCGAAACGCCCGGCTACATCGGCTTCGTTCGCGGCGGACTGCCCGAAAGTCGATCCCGTTCCACCGGCCGACCTGCCGACCTCGCGGCTGTTTCGCGGAATCGGCCAGGCGTTTCTGAACACGACGCTGGACAACGCCGACGATGACGTGCAGGTCGTCTTCAAATCCAGCCCGATGGGAACTCGATCGCACGGCAACGCGGCCAACAATTCGTTCGTGCTGTGGGCCTACGGCCAGCGGTTGCTGACCCGCACCGGTCACTACTACATGTACGGCGGACCGCATCATCGCGACTGGGTGTGGAGCACGCGTTCGCTGAACAACATCACCGTCAACGGCCAAGGCCAGGTCAAACGATCCGCTGCAGGCCAAGGGCAGCATCATCGTCGTTCCAGACGACGCCGTCGATCGACGTGGTGGTCGGCGAGGCGGCCGAGGCCTACAGCGTCAGACGTCTGCCGATCGATCTCCGCGATTGCTGGATCGGTATACACGGGCCATTCTGTTCGTGAAGCCGGAGTTGGTCATCGTGTTCGATCGGCTCGAAGCCACACAGCCCTCGACTTTCGAGTACTGGCTGCACGCGATCAACGAGTTTCAGATCGACGACCAGCGTCAAGTGAGAACAGAAGTCGGCGACGTGGCGTGTGAGATCGATATCCTCGCACCGCAAGGTCTGCAGCTTTCGCAGACCGACCAGTACGACCCGAATCCGTGGCCAACGATCACGACCCGCGAGTGGCATCTGACAGCCACCACGCCAGCGGCAACGCAAGCAGACCGAGTTCGTGGCGCTCTACCGGCCGCATCGCAGCGGCGACACGTCCCCGCACAGGGCGACTCTGAAGCCAATCGCCGGCGGATACGTGCTCGAGGCTCGAGTTGTCCGACGGTCGCGTGTTCGCACTGCTGCCCACCGACGATTCGGCAACCCTGAAAGCTGACGCTTTGGCGACCGAAGGACAAATCGCCGTGCAACGTTATGGACCCGATGGTACCGTGGTGCAGACCGTTCAGTTGCGTGAGCGGTAGCGGCAGTCGAAAAACGTCTGCCGACCTCCGCTGCGACGGGCCGCTTATCGGCAATGCTTGGCTGACAATCCCTGTTCACAATTCGGATGCCATGATCAATACACGCAGACATTTCTTGAGTCAAACCGCGACGGCCCTGGCCGGCACGGCCTTGGCCTCGCCTTTCCTTACCGCGCAAGACATCGCGCGAGCCGAGCCGTCGATCCGGATCGGGTCTTGCCGAGTCGACTTGGAGCAGGCAAAGCAAGCGGGGCTGGATGGGGTCGAAGTTCGCGTGGGTGACCCAGCCGATCGTTTGGAAATCGCGGACCCGCAAGTGCTCGCGCGTTACCACGAACAAATGCAGCAGACAGGGTTGCCGATTCGTTCGCTGATGATGGGGCTGCTGAACAAATGTCCTTTGGCGACCGATCTGCGGGCACCTTCCTGGTTAGAGCAATGCATTGATGCGGCCCGTGACTTGGGAGCGAGCGTCATCCTGGTTGCGTTTTTCGGCAAAGGAGATTTGCTGACGGCCGGCGGCGAGGTGAAACAGGCCGAGGTCGACACGGTGATCCAGCGTTTGAAGGCTGTTGCGCCACGTGCCCAAGACGCGGGAGTTGTGTTGGCGCTGGAGAACTATCTGGACGGAGAGCAAAACATGCGAATTCTCGACCGCATCGATCATGACGCGGTGCAGTTGTACTTCGATGTTTACAACACGGGAACGACCAAGGGTCACGACGTGCCGTCCGACATTCGCCTAACGAAGGACCGGATTGCACAATTCCATTTCAAGAACGGTCCGAACTATTTGGACCACGACAAGGAGAAGTTTGCAGCGATCGCCGACGCGATCAAGCAAGTCGGTTATCACGGCTGGGTCGTGCTCGAGACCTCCAGTCCGTCAAGCGATCCCGTCGCCGATGCCAAGCGAAATGGTGATTTCGCGCGCAGTCTGTTTGCATGAAGTCTTTTGGGGTGCGTCGAGCATTCGGGCCTCCCTCATGTTGCATTTTCAAATTCTCATTTTAACTTTTTCAATACCCACACCCCTCGCCACCTTCTACGAACTTCTGGCGCTGTGCGGATTCCGGATAAACGGGACGATTGAAAAGGTTAAAATGAGAAATGAAAAATGCAAAATAGGATTGGCTGAAAGATCCTGGGGATCAGTCACGTGGCAGCTTCTTCCTTCGGTTTGCTTTCGAAGCCCCTCTTTTGCCTCCGTCTTTGCCTCCCCTCTTTTGCCTCCGCCTTTGCCTCCCGCATTTTGCATTTTTCATTTCTCATTTGAACTTTTTCAATAGTTCTTCGCGTCCCACACCCCTCGCCACCTTCTACGAACTTCTGGCGCTGCGCGGATTCCGGATAAATGGGACGATTGAAAAAGTAAAAATGAGAAATGAAAAATGCAAAATAGGATTGGCTGTAAGATCCTGGGGATCAGTCACGTGGCAGCTTCTTCCTTTGGTTTGCTTTGGCAGTAACGATGGACTTCCCGACGATGTTGCAAAGTTGATTTGTTTCGTCTAACAATTCTGACATGCGTTGTTCTGGCAAAAGATCCGCTTTGAGAATGAGTTTGATCCATGATCTCGATTCGCGGAGTTCCTTGAGGGCGATGCCGAGCTTGTGAATGAAGTCACGCTTGCTCTCAGCCGCGAAGCCTTCGGCATAATTCGGCGCAGGCGATGTTCCGCTACGAACCAATTGCCCTGCGATGTGACGCCCAAGCCGCGTGTCCGGTAACGCATCAACCACTTTGCCAACACGAGCAGCAAAATCCAGAAGTCGATCCTCTAAATCTTCCCCACGCCGCTCCATTTCCAGCCCCAATTTGCGTCCGTTTTTCCCTCACTCGTTTTTCATCTTAACTTCTTCAATTTGCACTTCCACCGTTTGGACGCCACCAAGGCTCGGAAGCCGTCCGAGGTGAGTGAGGGGGACGATTGAAAAAGCCGTCTTTTCCTCCCCGATTTTGCATTTTTCATTTCTCATTTGGACTTTTTCAATAGTTCTTCGCATCCCACGCCCTCGTCAACCATCGCCATCTTCTACGAACTTCTGCGCTGCGCGGATTCCGGATAAATGGGACGATTGAAAAGGTTAAAATGAGAAATGAAAAATGCAAAATAGAATTCGCTGGAGGATCTGGGCCGGGTCAGGCAGCTGGTGTGACGCATTGCTTTGTCAACGCGAGCCGCAGATTCCAGAAGTCGGAGCCCTCATTTTGCCCCGTCTTTTCCTCCCCCATTTTGCCTCCGTCTTTTCATCCCCATTTTGCATTTTGCATTTTTCATTTCTCATTTGAACTTTTTCAATAGTTCTTCGCATCCCACACCCCTCGCCATCTTCTACGAACTTCTGGCGCTGCGCGGATTCCGGATAGGAGGCGACGATTCGAAAAAGTAAAAATGAGAAATGAAAAATGCAAAATAGGATTGGCTGCTCGAGGATCCTGGGCCGGGTCAGGCAGCTGGTGTGACGCATTGCTTTGTCAACGCGAGCCGCAGATTCCAGAAGTCGGAGCCCTCATTTTGCCCCGTCTTTTCCTCCCCGATTTTGCATTTTTCATTTCTCATTTGAACTTTTTCAATAGTTCTTCGCATCCCACGCGCTCCGTCAACCATCGCCATCTTCTACGAACTTCTGGCGCTGCGCGGATTCGCGGATAGGTGGGACGATTGAAAAAGTAGAAATGAGAAATGAAAAATGCAAAATAGGATTCGCTCGAAGGAATCCTGGGCCGGGTCAGGCAGCTGGTGTGACGCATTGCTTTGTCAACGCGGTAGCCGCAGATTCCAGAAGTCGGAGCCCTCATTTTGCCCCGTCTTTTCCTCCCCGATTTTGCATTTTTCATTTCTCATTTGAACTTTTTCAATAGTTCTTCGCATCCCACGCGCCTCGTCAACCATCGCCATCTTCTACGAACTTCTGGCACTGCGCGGATTCCGGATAAATGGGACGATTGAAAAGGTTAAAATATGACAATGAAAAATGCAAAATAGAATTCGCTGGAGGATCCTGGGCCGGGTGCGCCGCACGGTTACTGGTGTGACGCATTGCTTTGTCAACGCGAGCCGCAGATTCCAGAAGTCGGAGCCCTCATTTTGCCCCGTCTTTTCCTCCCCGATTTTGCATTTTTCATTTCTCATTTGAACTTTTTCAATAGTTCTTCGCATCCCACGCGCCTCGTCAACCATCGCCATCTTCTACGAACTTCTGGCACTGCGGATTCCGGATGGGTGGGGACGATTGAAAAAGTAAAAATGAGAAATGAAAAATGCAAAATAGGTCGCTGGAGGATCCTGGGCCGGGTCGGGCGACTGGTGTGACGCATTGCTTTGTCAACGCGAGCCGCAGATTCCAGAAGTCGGAGCCCTCATTTTGCCCCGTCTTTTCCTCCCCGATTTTGCATTTTTCATTTCTCATTTGAACTTTTTCAATAGTTCTTCGCATCCCACGCACTCGTCAACCATCGCCATCTTCTACGAACTTCTGGCACTGCGCAGGATTCCCGGATAAATGGGACGATTGAAAAGGTTAAAATGAGAAATGAAAAATGCAAAATAGAATTCGCTGGAGGATCCTGGGCCGGGTCAGGTGACCTGGTGTGACGCATTGCTTTGTCAACGCGAGCCGCAGATTCCAGAAGTCGGAGCCCTCATTTTGCCCCGTCTTTTCCTCCCCGATCTTGCATTTTTCATTTCTCATTTGAACTTTTTCAATAGTTCTTCGCATCCCACGCGCCTCGTCAACCATCGCCATCTTCTACGAACTTCTGGCACTGCGCGGATTCCGGATAGGTGGGACGATTGAAAAAGTAAAAATGAGAAATGAAAAATGCAAAATAGGATTCGCTGGAGGATCCTGGGCCGGGTCAGGCAGCTGGTGTGACGCATTGCTTTGTCAACGCGAGCCGCAGATTCCAGAAGTCGGAGCCCTCATTTTGCCCCGTCTTTTCCTCCCCGATTTTGCATTTTTCATTTCTCATTTGAACTTTTTCAATAGTTCTTCACATCCCACGCGCCTCGTCACCCCTCGCCATCTTCTACGAACTTCTGGCGCTGCGGATTCCGGATAGGTGGGACGATTGAAAAAGTAAAAATGAGAAATGAAAAATGCAAAATCAGGATTCGCTGGAGGAATCCTGGGCCGGGTCAGGCAGCTGGTGTGACGCATTGCTTTGTCAACGCGAGCCGCAGATTCCAGAAGTCGGAGCCCTCATTTTGCCCCGTCTCTTCCTCCCGATTTTGCATTTTTCATTTCTCATTTGAACTTTTTCAATAGTTCTTCGCATCCCACGCGCCTCGTCAACCATCGCCATCTTCTACGAACTTCTGGCACTGTGCGGATTCCGGATAGGTGGGACGATTGAAAAAGTAAAAATGAGAAATGAAAAATGCAAAATAGGATTCGCTGGAGGATCCTGGGCCGGGTCAGGCAGCTGGTGTGACGCATTGCTTTGTCAACGCGAGCCGCAGATTCCAGAAGTCGGAGCCCTCATTTTGCCCCGTCTTTTCCTCCCCCATTTTGCATTTTTCATTTCTCATTTGAACTTTTTCAATAGTTCTTCGCATCCCACGCACTCGTCAACCATCGCCATCTTCTACGAACTTCTGGCACTGCGCGGATTCCGGATAGGTGGGACGATTGAAAAAGTAAAAATGAGAAATGAAAAATGCAAAATAGGATTCGCTGGAGGATACCTGGGCCGGGTCAGGCAGCTGGTGACGCAGAAAGCGACCGATCAAGATCTCGATCGCTGCCGCAAGCTGGCGGCCGATTGCCAGTCCGTGTTCCAAAGTGTCGAAGAATCGATGTCACTGATACGGAATCAGTCGTCTTCGGTAACTTCGAGGATCGAATATAGTTCTAACTTTGGCACCGTCACCATCGCCTGACCGTCGCTCCAAGCGAACTGGAGAGCCGTGCCTTCCGGCTGCTGGGTCACCGCGACGGGCTTGGCGGCCAGACGGATTGCCACCTTCAGCGGCCCAGTTGCGGGAATCTCGTGAATCCCCTCCGGTGGTGCGTTGGCATGTGGGCCCGCAGTATTCACCAGATGGATTCCCAGCTTGCCGCTGAGTTGACGTGGACTCACATCGATATGTTTGCGCGCCGGTCACTTCCACGACCGGCTGCGGAAACAGACGCCGAACCGCGGGAATGAATTGGTCATCGACGTCCGGCACCACGACGATCCGTGCATCCGCTGAATTTTTCGACGCTTCGCAGTTCAGGCTCGAACAGAGCGGCCGGACCCGAACCGATCAGTAACAAGCGACCGCCATCGGCGACGTAGCGGCAAGCTGATCGCGGAACGCCGGCTCCAAATGGCTCCAGCCTGGGACAACGATCAATGGCCACCGTTCCACTCGCGCCATCGAGTTGATGTTCGCTCAGGATCTGCACCGCTTGCTGGTTCTCCAACAGCGATTGCAAGGCTTCTTGAAGCACTCCCGCGCCGTCGCTGCCGTAGGGATTGAACAAGGCGGGAGAGCTGCGGTAGTGACCGGCTGTGGAATACAGCAAAGCGATCTGCGGAACCGCGACAGAATGATGGCAGAGGGCTTGTCGCTCACGGCAGAACGCGGCGACTTCTGCCATCACATCCATTTCTGCCGGATCACGTAAGGCGCCGTCCCGATCTTGCTTGAAGTACGCTTGGTAGCCGCCTCCCAAAGCGAGCACGACGGCTGCTTCCTGTTTCAACTGAAGGGCGGGTTTCTGACGACGCGTCTTGCGGCTAAAGGACCAGGACATCAAGTCCCACGGAAGCCCCTGATCTTCGAGGCAGCGACCTTGAAAGCGGGCCGAGTTGACACTGTCGTCGGGCTTGAAGTCACCTGAAAGTCCGGCGACGCCCGCTGTCACCGGTTCGGGCATGTGACCGCTGAACGACCAATTGCTGATCACTTGGAAGTTTGGGTGCGAGGACTTGAGTGAGTCCACATAGCGACGCAGGTAGCGTACGGTAGCCTTCGCGGTGAAACTCACGCCACGCCTGCCAGCGCGGATCGTCGGGGCCTTGCGGCACCGAAGTCTCACCGGTTTGCTTCCGGTATGCCTGAACCGCCGCTTCGCTGTAATCAAGCTGTGCCGCCCAGCAGTCGCCGTCGACCCAAGCACCATCAACGCCGTATTGGCCGGCCAGTTCACGCAATTGTGGAATCATCAACTCGTCCACGTAAGGCCCAAACACCGAGGTCGTCCCTTTCCGACCGTGGAACGAACCGTCCCGTTTTCTTGCCGCCCATTCAGGGTGCAACTCCACCGCCCGTTCGTCCGCGACGCCAGAGTAATGCATGAACAACGAGACGCCGCGTTCTTGCGTGACGTCTCTCCAAACACGCAGCGGATCGCCGACGAAACCCGGTGCTTGATTGCCGACCTTGGTCGGATAGCTGGAGTACCCCGGGTGTCCCTTGCAGTCGATCTGGATGTAGTCGGGGCGGACTTTGTCGATGACCAAGTTCGACCATCTCAGCCGTCGTGCGTGCACCGATTTGTTCACAGTCGGCCCCGGCATGAAAATCAAAGTGGATGCCCAGAAACGAGTCCGCACGGCGCGAGGCTGCGGATTCGCCGATTCGGCGGCATCAACCTGTGTGGCAGACAACAAGACGACAAGAAAGGCCCCGATCAGGAAGGGTCGGCCTGATCGGATGTCGGTTTCGTTGGTAGAGGTCGGAGCATCACATCACCCTCTTGATTGCCGACCAACCTGGCTGGAAATCTTCAAGTGGACATTTTGACTCATTCTCCAGGTCATTCCCGTAGATTCTAATCGTCTGGCTACGACTGAAACGCGTACGAGTTTGGGAGCTTCCGAAGACTCATTGTGAGAGAGTGTAATGATGGAAACGGGCGCAGGAAGAGCCTTTGATCCGAGGAGCCTCGTGAAGCTGCTGGCAGCCGTTTGTTTGGGCTTGTTGGCGGTGAATGTTGTCGATGGCGCCGAGCCTTCCAAACCAGTACACGTGTTGCTTTTAAGTGGCCAAAACAATCATGACTGGCAACGGACGACGCCCAAGATCAAGTCGTTGCTGGAAGCGGACGGGACGATTCAAGGTCGATGTTGATGAGCGACCGGACCGACTGACCGCGGAAAGACTGAATGTTTACGACGTGATCCTCAGCAATTGGAATTCCTGGGGTAAAGGCGACGATAAGATCGCGAGTTGGCCGGAAGCGACGAAGAAAGCCTACATCGATTTCGTGCGTCGTGGCGGAGGCCATGTCGTCGTTCATGCTGGCTCTTCTTCCTTTCCCGACTGGGACGAGTACCTCGAGCTAACACTGGCGACCTGGAAACTCGGTCAAACCGGTCACGGTCCGCGTCATGAATTCACGGTGCAGATCGACGCCACCGACCACCCCGTCACGCGTGGCGTGGAGGGCTTCACGATACATGGAGAGTTGTGGCATCGCGCCGGAATTCAGGACGGTGTCACGGTGTTGGCATCGGCGTTTTCGTCAAAACAACAAGCTGGTTCGGGCCAAGATGAGCCGATCGCAATGGTAAAGCAATTCGGCTTGGGCCGCAGTTTTACGTTGCTGTTGGGACACGGAGTTGACGAAATGGAAAACGCAGGCTTCGCCACTTTGTTGGTCCGCGGAACGGAGTGGGCTGCGACGGGCAGCGTGACCGAATCCGATTCAATCAAAGTAAGTGGCGTAAGCTTCCAGCTTGCGATTCCCAAATGACGCAAGCTGGAAGCTTACGCCACCTGTCATTCATGTCTCAGGTAACCCGGAGAACTCTGATGAATAACAAGAAACAGTCACGCCGCGATGTCATCAAAACGGGATGTGCGGTCGCCGCCGGATTCGCTGCTCCCGCTTTTGTCCCCTCCACCGCTTTGGGCGACGCCGACACACCGCCACCAAGCGAACGCGTGACGCTGGGGCATATTGGCGTGGGAGGACGCGGTTCGTTCTTGATGAACGCAACGCAAACGGGGACACGGAATCCAGAGCCTTGCCGTGGCGGATTGCTACCAGGATCGTCGCGACTCGGCTGCCGCGGCGATCAATGGCACAGCCTATGCCGACTTTCGCCAGATCCTCGACCGCAAAGACATCGACGGTGTGATCATCGCCACGCCCGATCATTGGCACGTCCCGATCGCCTTGCTGGCTGCCCAAGCCGGAAAGGACGGCTATGTCGAAAAGCCGCTGGGGCTGACGCTCGAACAGGATCTGCTTTGCCAAAGGATCTTCGGCGAGCAGAAACGGATCTTCCAGTACGGCACTCAGCAGCGAGAGGCGAAGCACCAACAGTTCGGCCGCGAATTGGTCCGCAGCGGAAAACTGGGCGAGTTGAAGGCGATTGAGGTCAAGGCGCCCAACGGCGGCAGTGGCGGCTCGATCGAGACAGCGCCGGTGCCCGACGGGTTCGACTACGACATGTGGCTCGGTCCGGCGCCCGAGGTTCCTTACACCGTCGACCGCTGCAAGCCGCAGGGAACTTACTGGATCTACGACCAATCGATCGGCTACTTGGCCGGATGGGGCGCGCATCCGCTGGACATTCTTGTCTGGTGCTACGACGGCGACCAATCGGGTCCGTACACGGTGGAAGGCACCGGCGTCGTTCCCACCGAGGGTCTGTACGATACGGTTTACGATTGGGACATGACGCTGCAGATGGCCGACGGCGTGAAGATCACCTTCAAAACCGGATCGGACAGCACGAAGTTCATCGGCACCGAGGCACGGCTGGAGTTGACACGCAGCTCGATCCGCGCTTTTCCCGCGGACTTGCTGCCCAACGATTTGCCTGCCAATAACCACGGCAACAATGGCGCACAGCACATTCAGGTCTTCGCTGATTCGATTCGCTCCCGACAGCCAGCCAGCAGTCCGATCGACGACGCGGTGCGATCGGACGTCATCAGTCACCTGTGCGACATCGCCGTGCGTACCGGTGAGAAGATCACTTGGGATCCAGCCACGCAGCAGATCACCGGCGGCAGCGAGAAAGCGCGAGCAATGTTCAGTCGCCCCATGCGTCCGCCGTGGACGCTGTAACACATGACCGAACAAAAGTAGCCGTCACGCTCCGTCGTGACGTAGGGCGACCGAGAGACAAGTCTAGCTGGTGAGGATGTCGCGCGAAAAGTTGATGTTGCCGAAGCAGACTTCGCGATGTTGCTCGATCGGACACATCTTTGCGGCGGTGCGAGTGGCTACTCAGCTACGACGTCGGACAGATATTTCCGGTCGGGCTAAATCGTAGCGGCGGACGCGGCTTATAGATGGCGTACGATCTCTGAAACGTAGTGGAGCCCAAATCTTCAGGAGTCAACCCATGAAGATCGGCGTGTTCTTGTTGATCGAGCCGTTTGCGAGTGTCGAAGTCCAGCTGGCCCGTGCCAGAGAAATGGGGTTCACTTGCGCTGACATCACCGATACGAATGCGGGCGGCAGCATGTTGGGAACTGCCGGTTTTTCGCCGACGGTCAGCCTGGATGACAACCCGTTCGAGGTGAGGCGTCTGTTCGAGAGATATGGGATCGAGCCGACCGCGGTGTGCGCTCATGCCGGATTGTTGGAACCGAGTAGTCCGGGAACTTATGGGACAGCGGAGATCATGAAAGCGGTGAAATTCGCCGCGGCGATCGGCATCAAGGATGTGGTCACGACCGATACCGACCCACGCTCGGAGTGGGCCAAGAGCCTGACCCACGACGAGCAGGTGTTCGTGATGGCGGAAAAGCTTTGCGTGCCGGTCAGAATGGCGGAAGACTATGGCGTCCGCATTCTGCTTGAACCGCACGGTCCGGTCACTGACAGCATCACGGGGCTGCAAGAAGTATTTGCCCGGCTCGGAAACCCAGATTCCTTGGGTGTCAACCTCGACACCGGAAACTCATGGCTCGGTGGTGCTGATCCTGTCGAAATGGCGAAGGTCTTCCGCGACAAGATTCATCACATCCACTGGAAAGATCTCTCCGAGGAGTGGGAGCCGAAACGAGGCACCTTGTATGGCTGCGGTTTTTCGACCATCGCACTTGGGCGACGGTGTCATCGACATCGCCGGCGTTTGCGAAGTGCTCAAGGATGCGGATATCGCCAGCTCCACCCTCGAGATCATCGGATCGAAAGAGATCTTAACGAAGAGCGTGAAGTACCTTCGCGATCAAGGGCTTTGATATGAACCGTTTTGCAATCATGTTGACCCTGCTGCTGTGCCTTGGCGTGGTGACGGAGGCCGAAGAAGTGGGGCGGTTTGTCCATGAATACACCGGATACGATCACACGCCTTTCTACCCGGGGGCGAAGTATCGCGTGCACGACCCGACGCAGCCTCAGCCGCCGCGAGTCTCTGCCGCCTGCCTCGGACGGTGCGATGGGGACGAAGGCGCCCGCAGATGCCATCGTTCTGTTCGCCGGCGACTCGCTCGACCAGTTTCAGGACAACGACTGGACGGTCGAAGCAGGCACGGCCATCGTGGGAGCCGATTCACTGTTGACGAAACAATCGTTTGGATCTTGCCAACTTCACGTTGAATGGCGCACTCCCACTCAGCTCGGCGACACGCGGGCAACATGGGCAACAGCGGTGTCTTCTTCATGGACAGGTACGAGCTGCAGATCTTCGATTCCTATTCATGCCGCATCTATGCGGATGGTTCTGCTGGTGCCATCTACGGGCAGACTCCTCCGCTGGTCAACGTCTGCCGGCGGCCCGGAGAGTGGCAGAGTTTTGATGTTGTCTTCAATGCGCCCGTCTTCAAGGACGGCAAAGTCGTATCGCCGCCCACCATCACGGTGCTGCACAACGGCGTGTTGGTGCAGAACCAGACCCGCATCATGGGACCGACGGTGCACCAAAAAGCACCGCCGCTGGTGCCGCATCCCGATCGCTTGCCGCTGCGGATTCAGGGACATCATTGCCCGGTCGCGTTCCGCAACATCTGGATTCGCGAAATCGGACAAACACCATGATACGATTTTTCGTAGGATGGGTTTCCCGACCCGTCACTCATGGTTTTGGGAGTCGGGTCAGGAGACCCGACCTACGAAAAACCAATCGCCCGAACTTGAGCACACACATGTCCAACCAACCAGACCCTGGCCAACAGCAAACACACCAGCCGCAGCGTCGTCAGTTCATCAAGTCGCTGGCAACGGCGGCTGCCGCGCCGATGATCATTCCATCCTCGGCGCTCGGCCTGGATGGACACACCGCCCCAAGTGACCGCATCACGATGGGGTTGATCGGCTCTGGAAGCCATGGGGCGGGGTGGAATTTGGATCGGATGTTTGCCAATTCGGATCAACAAGTCGTCGCCGTTTGCGATGTTGATTCCACTCGCGTGGCCCAGGCAGAACAGAAAGTCAACGCTCACTACGGGAAGAAACTTGGACGAGATTATCGCTGTGACGGCTACGCTGATTTTCGTGACCTGATCAATCGCAAGGACATCGACGCGGTCC
The DNA here is from genome assembly GCA_963714715.1 of Pirellulaceae bacterium. Lineage (GTDB taxonomy): Bacteria > Planctomycetota > Planctomycetia > Pirellulales > Pirellulaceae > JBFJVZ01. The sequence continues at coordinate 33,734 of CAVQPV010000039.1, forward strand.
ATGTGGCCACGCCCGATCATTGGCATGTGATCCCTGCCTTGATGGCACTCAAGGCGGGCAAACACGTGATCTGTGAAAAGCCGCTGTCATTGACGCTCAGCGAAGGACGCATGCTGGCTGACGTTGCCAAGCAATCCGGACTCGTCTTTCAAACCGCGTCCGAAAACCGATCGGTTGAGTCGTACATCCGGATGGTCGAACTGCTGAAGGCAGGAGTCTTCGGGCAGATCAAGCACGTCAAGATTTTGTTGCCGCCCAGCAATCGCATGCGCCAAGAACTCGATTCAACCGTGGGAGAACCGCCGGCGGAGTTGAACTATGAAATGTGGCAAGGCCAAGCCCCTGTGATGCCGTATTGTGCTTCACGTGTCCATTACAACTTTCGTTGGAATCTTGCTTACTCCGGCGGCATCATCACCGACTGGGGTGCGCACATGATCGATTTGTGCATTGGGCAACCGGCAACGAACTGACCGGCCCCGTCGAAATGGAAGGCCAGGGAGACTTTCCGCCACGTGATGGAATTTGGAACACGGCGACGACGTTCAAGATCCACTACCGCTATCCGTCGGGCTTAACGACGGAACTATTCACCGACGCACCGGGGCTGAAGTTCGAGGGAACCGAGGGGTGGCTACTGACGCGCGGCTGGCGCGGACCAATGAAATCGGACAAGCCGGAATTGCTTGAGACCAAGTTGAGCGCAGAGCAGCGTTTGACGCGTCCCCGCACGGATGGCCAGGGTGGAGAGCACATGGACTTCACCGACGCGATCAAGCAAGGCCGAGCGGCTTATGCGCCGGCCGAGATTGGACATCGGACGATCTCAGTTGCCCACCTCGGCAACATCGCGATGCAGCTCGGTCGCAAGCTCCGCTGGAACCCCGAAAAAGAGAGGTTTGTTGACGACGAGGCGGCCAACACGATGCTGAGCCGCCAGCAACGAGAGCCCTGGACGACCGAGAACGTCGATGCTTGGCTGAACGTCGGTTAGCAGCCCGTTGATTTACGCGTCGCCCGGCAGCAAGCAGCGACAGCGACGCAGTTCCGGCAATGGCCCCGCAAAAAGAAATCGCCTGATGAATTCCCGCCAGCGCTTTCGAACAGCGATTAACCACCAGCAACCTGACCGGCCGCCGATCGACCTGGGAGCGACTTGGGTGACTGGGATCTCCGCCAGTGCGTACGCCCGTCTGCGCAGAATGCTGGGGCTGCCGGTTGGAACACCCCGCATTCATGAGCCGTATCAACTGCTGGGGGATGTCGAGGAGGACGTACGCGAAAAGTTAGGCGTCGACGTCATCGGCTTGTGGTCCGCGGGCACCATCTTCGGCTTTCGGAACGATGTGGGCTGGAAACCCTGGACCATGCCGGACGGGACCGAGGTCATGGTATCTAACGATTTTCAAACCGTGGTGGAGGAGAGTGGCGACACCCTGATCTATCCAAAGGGTGACCGGACGGCTGAACCGTCAGGTCGTCTGCCCAAAGGAGGATCGTTCTTTGATGCCATCGTGCGACAGCAACCGATCGATGACGAACAGCTCGACCCGTCGGACTGGGCTGAATCCTTCGGGCGTTTTACCGATGCCGACCTGACTCATTTTGAAACAGAATCCACCCGGATTCATGAGGAAACCGAATACGGATTGGTGATGAATTTTGGCCAAGGCGGGCTGGGGGACGTCGCCTTTGTGCCGGGACAGAATCTGATCAAACCCAAGGGCTTGCGAGATCCGAATCTCTGGTACGAGTATCTGCTCACGAAACCGGAGTACATTCGCGGCATCTTTGAACTTCAGACCGCAGCGGCTATCGAAAACATGGAGCTGCTGCGTCAGGCAGTCGGTGACAAGCTTGATGTGATCATCATCAGCGGCACCGATTTTGGTATGCAGAACTCGCTGATGATTTCACCGCAGCTGTTCCGTGACTTGTGGAAACCGTTCTACAGGCAGATGAACGATTGGGTTCATACCAACACCAGCTGGAAAACTTTCTTCCATACCGACGGCGCGGTGATGTCGCTGCTGGATGATTTTGTAGAAATGGGTGTCGACATCCTCAATCCTGTGCAGTGTTCCGCCGCGGGGATGGATGCGGAAACAGTGAAGACAAAATACGCCGACCAACTCGTCTTCTGGGGTGGCGGTGTCGACACACAGAAGACGCTGCCTTTCGGAACTCCGGAAGAGGTGCGTCAGGAAGTGCGCGAGCGAATCCGTATCTTTGGTGAAGGTGGGGGCTACGTCTTCAACACGATACACAACATTCTCACCAATACTCCCGATGAAAATCTGTTGGCTCTGTACGAGGCGGCATTGGATTGTTCGCTGCGCTAACTCATTAGTTGAATGGGAACGCCATGGAAGCAGGACAAGATCGTGGATCGATCGCCTATCTGACCCGACTTAGCCTGGTGGCGGCGCTGGGAGGTCTGTTGTTTGGCTATGACACGGCCGTCATCAGCGGAGCGATCGGATTTTTGCAGTCCCACTTTGAATTGGATGCTGCCATGAAAGGATGGGCAGCATCCTCGGCTTTGGTCGGCTGCTTCCTCGGGGTCGTTTTCGCCGGCGAGGTGAACGACCGTTTGGGCCGGCGAACCGCGCTGCTTCTCTCCGCGCTGTTGTTCTTGGTGTCGGCGTTAGGTTCGGCGTTCCCACGGACGCTGACGGAGTTTGTCGTGTTTCGGATGGTCGGCGGCTTGGGTGTCGGCATGGCGTCGATGACCAGCCCCATGTATATCGCCGAGATCAGTCCCGCTCGATTGCGTGGGCGGATGGTATCCGTCAATCAGTTCGCCATTGTCTTCGGAATGTTGATGGTCTACTTCGTCAACTACTTCATCGCCGGGGCTGGCGATGAGGCGTGGAATGTCGACATCGGTTGGCGATGCATGTTTGGATCGGAGGCGGTCCCAGCGACGCTGCTGCTGCTGTTACTCCTGGGCGTTCCCGAAAGCCCTCGCTTTCTGGTCCACAAGGGGCGTGAACAAGAGGCCCAGCAAGTGTTGGAGCGGATTGACGGGCCGGTCTACGCGGAAAGGGAGATGCAAGAAATCCGCTCTGCTCTGAGAGAAGAACCTGGATCGCTGTGGGAGCTTTTGCGGCCCGGGATGAGGATCGTATTGGTGATCGGTGTCTCGCTGGCGGTCTTGCAGCAGATCACCGGTGTGAATGTGTTCTTGTACTATGCGCCGGAGATTCTCAAATCCGTGGCTGGATCCGAGATGGACATTGCTCTGCTGCAGACGGTGCTGGTGGGGGCGGTCAATCTCGCGTTTACCGTCATGGCCATCTGGTTGGTGGATCGCGTGGGACGCAAGCCGTTGATGATTCTCGGCGCTGGCGGCATGGGCGTTTGTTTGACGGCGATCGGCGTGGCCTCCATGACGCAATCGATCGGGCCCTGGTTATTGTGGTTCATGTTGGGCTATATCGCTTGCTTCGCGATCTCGGTGGGACCGGTCACGTGGGTGATCCTGTCCGAGATCTTTCCGACCCGGGTGCGCGGCCGGGCGCTGGCCGTCGCCACCTTTTTTCTGTGGGTGGCAAACTTTGTCGTCTCACAGACCTTCCCGATGATGGCCGAGAATCCTTACCTGGTGGAGAGATTCCACAATGGCTTCCCGTTCCTGGTCTATGCCGTTTTTTGTGCCGTCCTGGTTGGCGTGATCATCGGTCTGGTTCCGGAGACCAAAGGACGTTCGCTTGAGGAAATCGAGCGAATGTGGATGAGATAACGGCTTTTCGGACCATCGAATGGCGAAGGCTGGCTCGATCCCCTTGTCTTTACCCAATGTGAAGGACAGCCGCTACGCGGCGGCAGCAGGTAGCCCACGGCGTCAGCCGTGGGTCAGGTTACCGTTACCACAAGCAAGCCGCGAAAGCGGCGACAGCAGGATGTGCGACGTTTGCTGTCGCCGCTTCGCGGCTCACTGAGATCCGTCGGGAAAAATCTGCCGGCTCACGCCGGCAGCTACCTGCTTTCGTCGCTTCGCGACTACAGAAGATGTGGGTAAAGACAAGCTCGTTTACCCCCGGCTACCGTCTGAGACCACTTCCTGGTCGGGGAACCAAAAACCGCGCAAGCGATGTCCGTTCTCACTACGATTCCGCGGTTTTGGAATCGGCCTGATCGGTGGACGAAGGTTTCGATGACACTTCGGATTCGACAATCCCTTCGTCGTATCGGGCGATCACACGCTGCCCGGGCTGGACGACCAGAAACTCGTCAGCGTCCCACTGGCCGTCAAGGAGCCGTTGAATCATCGAAATGTCGCCCTGCACTTTTTCATACTTCCAGCCGCGCTGGCAGGCTTGCTGTTGCGATTCCCGTTCGAAGCGATCGTCCGGTTCCACGCCCATTTCAATGAACGTGATCTGACGATAATTCTTCTCCGTGTTGCACAACGTCTCATACAGGTATTGCGCATTGTCCTCGCCGTACTGGGCAACCAATTCCGCGTAGGTCCTGTCCATGCCTGACGTGTGACCGATCGACAGCTGTTTCAATTCCCCGGTGACCTCGCCACGTTCAATCCACCCGCTGGTCTGAAAGTAAACACCCAGGTTGTCGTCAAAGTACTGGCGGTACCGTTTTCGACTGCCTAAAAACAGCGTCATGCAATCGTGGGCACGAGGCAGCACCAGCGGAATCTCCCTCGCCTGGACATGATGCAGGCCGTTGTTGCAGAGTCCATAGCCGAGGACGACGGCATCGTATTGGGCGGTGTCCACACGATCGAGTGCTTCCTGCAGCCGCCTGCGCATGTCCGCACAGGGCAAGTCATGCAATCCCTTGGGCAAGAATTCAACGTCCACGCGATTCGGCGATCGCGCGACCGCAGCGCACATTTCCCGACAAAAAACTTCGCAACTAATCAGCTTCAATTTCATCGGCTGGATCATCCTTCGCATCGCTGCTGGTTCTTTACCGATCCAAGAGGGGAACGGTCCGTTTTTCTTCCGCGCTGCGAATCGCTGTGTCCACGATCTGCTGCCCGATGCGGGCGATCTCCGGTGACAGCGGTCCCTCCACGGGCCGGCCCTGCTGCAGACACTTCAGCGTGTATTCAATGCCGTTGCGTTCTCCCTCCGGAAGTTCGTCGACCCCCTGATCAAATCCTTGCGGTTGCTCCACGGTCTGAATGCGAAGCATCGGTTCGTAGTCGTAACTGGCGATCGTGCCGCTGGTGCCTCGCACGACAAAACCGCACTTCGGTTGCGGCTGATGGATCCACGGATCGGTGAACGTGCCCCAGCGGGTTTCGAATTTGGAAAGCCCGTTATCATAGCGAGCCACGGTAACGCTGTGCTCGTCGACCTCCAGAGCGTGTGTGCCAGCGGTGACCGCTGTGACCTCCATCGGCCGTTTGCCGCCGTTGAACCAGGTTCCCAAAGTGACGCCATAACCGAGATAGTCGCGCAAGGAACCGCCGCCGGCTTTCTTTTGGTACCACCAGCTTTGCTGCTTTTCTTGGGGTGTCGGCTCGAGTTCGACTTTTTCTGCTCCATGATAGAGCGGCCCGCGATTGCCCCCGTAATGATGCACTTCGAGAACGTCGCCAATCAATCCTTCGTGAATCAGCCGATGCGTCGTGAAGTGGCTTGGCACCCACCGCAGCGGCCAATTGATCACCAACTGTTTGCCGGTCGCCTCGACGGCAGCCATCATCCGGTCGGCATCTTCCAGTGAAGCCGCAAACGGTTTCTCGACGAAGACGTGAACGTCGTAGGGGGCGACGCGCTCGACCCACAAGGCGTGCTCTGCGGTCGGCGGGCAAAGGATGACGAGATCAGGTTTTGTCTGCTGGAGGCACTCCCGATAATCCGTGAACACTCGTTCCTCGCCAATGCCCAGCGAGGCAATAGCAGCGTCCATCTTGTCGCGTTGCTGGTCGCAAATCCCCACGATTTCTGCGTCTGGATGACTCAGCACATTTCCCAGCAGATCGCCCATGTGCATGTGGGAAAAATCAATTCCGGCGACTTTCCATTGTTTCTTCATGCTTCAAAATCCTGGGAGTGGAATCTTTAGCTCGCCGGTTCCGGGCGTTTCAAACGGTCCCGGAGTCGGTGTTTGCCGATTTCGATGGCGACCGAGTAGATCCACATCGACTGAAAGCGGCGATCCGTCAGGGTTTTCATAGGGCAGATCGGCAACTGCCGTTCGGCCCAGCATTTCGGTTGTGATGCCAACGGTTTGGGCACTGCTGAGTTCCTTCCCCACGGTCCAAGACAGGAACACCTTTCCGTCCTCCTCAACAATTCGAGGCTTCGGATCCGCCTCGGACAGCACGAGTGGACCATGCTCTTCCTGGCAAGGTTTGGCGCCGCGATAGTAGATGTTGCCGGCGGCGCGCAGCGGAAACTCCAGGCCGGCGTACATCCAGGTTCCGTGGCCGGACAGCGACCGACCTCGAGGCTGTTGTCGTCCCACCTCGTCACCGGTACCGATGAAAAGGTTGTTATAGAAACGATTATCGCCACCGGTGATGTTGCGGGTCCGGATCAACTCGGTCGAATGCGGCTTGTGGTAAGGCGTGCTGCGATTGTGCTCAGAGAGACTCGTGATGCGGCCGCCGATCAGATTGTGTGCCAGCGCGGTACTGTGCGACTGGTCGCGCAGAGCCACCTCGGACAACAGCACGTTGTTGTCAATCAGGCGGGGCCCATGGTTCACCTCAAGGAAGATATCATCGGTCGTGTTGTCGTAAAACAGGTTGCGTGTCACGCGAGTTCCTTGTGCCATCCAATCGAGCCACAGACCACGACCGGCGCGATGGATGCGGTTGCCTTCGATCCGCATGTCGATCGCACCATGGATCTTGATCCCGCCCATCTCAGCGCCTTTGAACTGACGCCGCGCCCAAATGTCGAAAATATGGTTGTTCTCGATCCGGCTAAACGCTCCGCCAAGACTACCGCAGATACCGGTCTGCTCACAGTTGGAAATCGTATTGTCGCGGACAATGTGCGAACCAATGTTTTCCTTGGACCAACCGATCTGCAGCGCGCGGACGATCACTTCGTTGTAGTGGGTCGCGCCGTCTTTCTCGGGTTCGTTATTCCAGACGTTGTGGCCGGTGGCGCGGTCCTTGCCGAGTGTGATCCCGCTGCAGCGCGAGTCGCTGATCACATTGTTCTCGATGATCCAACCTTTGCTCCAATGGGTTCCGATCAGCCCAATTTGCTCGGCGGTCGGGGCAGCCCACTGAGTGGCCGCCTGCGCCATGCGGAAGCCTCGTACCGTGATGTAATTCCGGCCGGGGGCATCGGGATAAAAGCAACTATCCCGTACGTTGACCTCGACGAGATGTTCGTTCGGATTGTTGCCGTGGAAGTTAGCGTAAAGAGTGGTGGTGGCGTCGTCGCTCTCACAGAACCAAGTCCAGGTCGAACCTTCCTGATCGAGCACGTCCGCAGCGGGAACTGGCTCGCGCACCTGATCCAACAAGGGGACTTCCCACAGGCCCTTGCCGTCGAAAAAGACTTCACCGGTGTGATGCGGCCGGCCTTTGTCGTCAAACCAATCGCCCTCGATCAAGTCCTGGTACGGGTTGTAATCGCCGAAGAACGAATTTGGGATCGTCACTTTCCAGACGTCCCCCTGGTACGGCTGCCAGTCGCGAATGACCTCGGACCCTTTGACAACCACCGTTTCACCCTCGGCGGCCTGATAGACGATTCGTTGGTCATCCGACTGGCCGCCACGTGGCGGTGTGACGCGTTCACGGTAGACACCTTCGTGAACCGTAATCACGTCGCCGGGCTGCGCGACATCGGCCGCGGCTGAGATCGTCGCAAACGGCTTGGCCTGCGATCCGTCGCCCGCGTCGACGGCAATGGCTCGAACGTGGTATTGCTTGGCGGCTGCCGACAGAATGGGCAACAGCGTGATTGCGATGATGAGCACTGTTTTCACAAGATTTCTCTCCAAATCCTCAGCGTGACGGGGCTGCCGTCTAATTGAGCGAGCAAGTGGCATTCGCGATGATTGCTAGGGGACATACCTTGACGTGAGTGAATCGCCGGGCGAAATTGCCAGTAGGATCCTCCGCAACCGTCCCTACCACGGATTGCCGTCTTGACGATCGGCGGACAGCAGCCAATTTACCATGTTCAGCAGGTCACCCCCGCGGGTTTGCTGGCGTGGCCTTGGTGGAACACCCGATTGAAGCGGCAGAATCGCTCCAGGTGGCAAATTACCTGTCTCTCGGAGCGGCTTCCAACGGATAGCTCGCGTCTGGTCCAGCGGGAGATTCCTCCACAAACCATCCTCGCTTTCGCAACCGGATTGCGAATCTTTCACATACCGCTAACCTTTTCCATAGGATCGTGCCTCTCAAGGAGCCAACAGCAATGAGCGACCCAACCATACTAGAGACGCTTCGTGGCGTTGAGTTCTTTCGCGGTATTTCCGACGAACACCTGTTGCGTTTTGCGGAAATCGCGGAGCTGGTCGAATTCCCAACCCACAGTGATATCTTCCGCGAGCACGACAAGGCGACGCACACATATTTGATTGTCAGCGGCCAAGTCTCGCTGATCAGTTGCGACCCGGACGTCGGCTGTCGCCAGATCATGACGGTCTCTGACGGCGAATTGGTCGGCTGGTCGCCGTTGGTGGGACGCCAGCTATTGTCGGACACAGCGCGGACCTTGACGGCGACCCAGGCGCTTGCCATCGACGGTCAGCAATTGCTGGCCTTGTGCGGTGAAGATCCCGAGTTTGGCTTCCAGTTCATGCACCGTGTCGCTCAAGTGCTCGCCAAGCGACTCAGCGCGATCCGGTTGCAGCACCTGCGAATGAGCGGTCACCAATTGCCGCCGGACGTGCAAATCGAATCGGACTGATCTCAGCCGCACCGTGCATGTTCGCAGGACGGGTCTCCTGACCCGTCTTTTTCATGGTTTTGGGAGTCGGGTCAGGAGACCCGACCTACGAAAAACCCTTATTCCTGAGCAAACATTTCGATTCAACCATGAAACTAAGCGAAAGCATCGAAAAGATTGTGGAGAACGAATCACTTGCTCTGGCAGGTTTCTACGATCGGCTGTTCGAGCGATATCCGGAGTTTAAGGATTATTTTTCAGAATCCAGCCTGCAACGGCAAACGGCGATGCTGACCATGGCCTTGGTAGGCGTCAAACAATATCCGGTGCTGAACGCCCCCGCGCACGCCTACCTGAACGTGGTCGGAGCGAGGCATCGTGACCGTGGGATTCCTCGAGAGCTGTACGCGAAGTTCATCGAAGTGTTGGTTGAGACGGTGGCGGAATTCCATGGTGATGACTGGGATGAGTCGCTGGGCGAACAGTGGATCGGTGCATTGAATCTTGCCGTGGCAACGATGCACGAGGGCATCGATGATTAGGCGTCCTTGTTGGTATCCGGGTGGGGGCGTCCGCTGGTGACCTCCGTCGAGGTCCGTATAATCCCCCCACATGGAAGACGACTTTCAAAGAGTGCTGCGCCGACTCGTGGGCGTTGGTGGTGCCCAATCGCTGAGCGGAATCGACGCGGCAATGCTCGCCGTGACACCTGGCGATCATGACACGGCCAGGCTGGCGAGAGCCAGTGGGGCATTTCTGCTCAGTTTGTGCGGCGGGCGCGAGGCGGCAACGGGGACGAAGTTGCTGGAGGATGAAGCAACCCAAGGGTCCTCGCTGGCCGGATTCTTGCTGCGGCTCGGTCAGTGGGTTCTCGCCGAACAGCGGGAGCTAGCCGATCGCGATAGCCCCGTGGCCCGCAAACGGCAAGAGGCGGCCGCCTGGGCGGATCGATCGAGTGCCTCCCCTTGGGACAGCGCGGCGCAACGGGCCGTTTGGGGGTTCCTGTTTCCCGAGGGTGCATCCTGTTTGGATGATCCCGACCAAGTGGTTTCCGCTCTCAGGGACCGCCGCACCGTTCGTGTCGATCAACTCAACCCGCAACCGATCGCCGATCCGATTTCGGAGATGTTGTTCACCTCCAACATTCTCCTGACACTGCCCTCGGACCTGACGGCGATGAAGGATCTCTCCTTCTCGCCAGCCCTGTGCGATCAGATCAAGACGATCGCTCAGGAAGAGCAAAAGTATTGGTTCGACCATCCGATTCCGTTGGATATGGAAGCCGATGCGAACGAGATCATTTATGGCCTCAAGGGTCTCAATGAGGCGATCGCGTTCGAGAAGGCCACTGGAAACGTGGCGGCCGATGCTCGGATGGCTTGTGCGCTCTCGGTTTCGGTCACGCACACTGGCTTGAAAACGGTCGCTCGAGACTATCTTCAGGAGGCGTTCGCGTCGGCGCCCGACATGCCGCATCTTGATGTTTATGTGTTTTCCGAAGCGGCCACGGAGCGGTTGATTGACGAGGTGTTGGCTCCGGCCGCTGAGCTGTATCTCGGCAGAGATGACCTCGAACCGCTCCGCCGGGTGTTTGGGGTCGATGGCGAATATGGTCGCCATTACAGCTTCCTCAAAGCCGTTTCTGCTCTCTGGCACGTCTTGGTGGATCAGCGCGTTCGGGCCACGTTCAAGATTGACTTGGATCAGGTTTTCCCGCAGGAGCAACTGGTCGAAGAAGGCGGCGGCAGTGCTTTTGAGCACTTTCAATCGCCGCTGTGGGGCGCCCGTGGTCAAGATGCCGATGGCGGCGCCGTGGAATTGGGGATGCTGGCCGGGGCTTTGGTGAATGAAAAGGACATTGCCCGCGGCTTGTTCACGCCCGATGTCACGCGACCGGACAGCGATCCCGGCCGGGGAAGCGGTGTCGTTCTTCAACCGTTTGCCGATGGCGCTTTCCACGGAAGCCGAGATGATGACCCGGTACACGGGCACCGCTGGCAATCCGGACGGGCGGAACACCTGTCTTCATCGCATTCATGTCACGGGCGGCACCAACGGGATCCTGGTGGACGCATTGCGCCGGCATCGGCCGTTCACACCCACCTTCATCGGTCGTGCGGAAGACCAGGCGTACTTGTTGTCGGTTCTCTTTGCCGGGCCGGCGCCGCTGCGCTACGTCCATTCGGCGGGCCTGATCATGCGACACGACAAGGAAGCCTTTGCCGGTCTGGCCATCGAGGCCGCGAAGGTCGGCCGGTTCGTCGGCGACTTGGTTCGAACGCTCTATTTCTCTCATTACGTCAGAGCACTGCCCTGGTCGGATGCTGCAAATCAAAGAGACGATCGATCCATTCACCGGCTGTTTTGCCTCGCACATCCCCACGACTCTGGTGGCGCTTCGCTTGACTCTGCGCGTTGGCGAGCTGCTGGCCGATGGTGACCAGCAAGCTCGTGCGGAAGCATTGGACGTGATGCAGATGGCTGCGGAACGTCTCGACCCGTTGATCGGGCGGTTACATCGAGACGCCGTCGGCGCTGGCTGATGAACTGGCTGAACAGCGTTCCGGGTGGGACCTTTTCTACGATGTGCTGAATGCTCTGGAGAAAGCACTCGCCGAGAGTGACCCGGAAGCGTTTGTCCTTCGCGATGCAGCCCGCCAAGTGGTCAAGGACTGCCAGATCAAGCCGACTCGTCAGACCAAGTCGGGCAACTCGTAGCCACTGCGCCGCGGACGCTGGATGTAGACCGATTGGTTGCCCTCATCGCAGTTGGTGAACCGCTCGGTGCGGGGATCCCAACGCAGTGCTTCACCGACTCGTCCAACTTCGCGGACGATGTTCACGAGGTAGCATAGCGTTGTCGACCGCAAACCATACTCGATGTCCGCATTGCATCGCTCTCGCGTTTTGATGCAGCGCACCCAATCTTCGATATGGTACTGAGTCTCTGGCTTGGTGATGGGGCCCGGATTGTCCGGGTCGTCCATCAGTTGCTTCGGATTCGCGGCGATCTTGTTGCGATTGATCTCCAGCTTTCCCTGCTCGCCGATAAAGATCGCACCGAGGCCTGGGCCCCAATCGCCATCCAGGTGCATCCGCAGTTCCGTTCCATTGGCGTAACGCATCGTGACCTTCGCGCGGGGGCCGACCACCGGCTTGGCCAGCTTGATCAGATATTCCAGCCGCGTATCGTCGACTTCGCTGACCGTTTCAAACTTCCCGCAGGGCTTGTCCGTGATCGCTTCCTCCAACACGATTTCAACGGGGCCCGTTTCGTCCGTACCGAGAGCACGTTGAATCTGGTCGAAGGAGTGTGTTCCCCAGCCCGTGACTCCATAGCAGAGTCCGCCCCCGTCGTAGTCCCACCATTTTTCCCAACGGTGGTGGATGTCGCGATGATACGGTCGCATCTCGGCTTGGTTGGTCCAGATATCCCACCACTGCGGACTGCCTCCGGCGGGCATCGCTTCCGCATCACCACCAGTCCAGCGAACCGGACCGACAAAGTTGGGTGCGAGCACCGTTTTGATTTTGCCGATCGCGCCGCCCTTGACAAGATCGCTTGCCCAGTTGTTGATCGGCATCGACCGCTGCTGGGTACCAACTTGCGTGACGCGCCCATATTTTCTTGCCGCGTCGACCATGGTGCGGCCTTCGCGAATGGAAAGACACATCGGTTTTTCGATGTAGGCGTCCAGGCCCGCCTGCATGGCGTTGACAACGATCCAACTGCGAGCGTGGGTGGTTGTCTCGACCATCACGCCGTCCAATTTTTCGGCGTCGATCATCTGCCGGAAATCCTCGTAGGTCGACCATTTCTGATCTTTGCCAACGATCTCGACAAACTTGTCCATGTCCGGTTTGAAGCAGTCACAAACGGCAATCACGTCCAAATCGGGAATCAGCTTGCAGCTCTCAACGATCGCTCGAGCGCGTCCTCCGAGTCCGATGATGCCGACTTGCACCCGGTCATTGGCTCCAAAGGCACGGCGAGGGACGAAGTAGGGAACGGCCAAAGCGGCGACACCAGCCTTCAAGAGTTTTCGGCGACTGGATTGCATGGGTGACATCATCGAAGGTTCCTTTGCTAAGAACAATGAATCCCCTGTCGGGCGGGCGGTCGCGCACAACAAACAGGGGGGGAGCGGATGTTGGGGGGGGAAGGGGCGGGACGTCCGGGTCTGTTGTGTTACTCTCCCGCTGTGGGAGCCGATGCAGATCCGTGACGAGCCGATGCAAACGTCATTCCCTCCGCGAGCAGTTGGCGCGAGGCTACTTCGTTTCACTTCCTTCACCCTCCCCGAACAGGCTGTTGATTTAAACGAAATGTGAATTGCCAGGGTGAGCCGCGGGCCGTAAGGCACCGGGCAATGACGGATGCCCGGCCGCTTACGCGTCGCGGCTCACTACATCAACAAGCCGCGAAGGCATGGGTCTCTACCGTTCTCTGGCTCCCTGCTCTCCCAGCTTTTGCGGGGGAGAAGGGCCGGGATGAGGGGCAACCTTCGCGTAGGCACGGCAGGATGCCTTGTCTTTACCCACATCTTCTTCAGTCGCGAAGCGACGAAAGCAGATAGCTGCCGGCGTGAGCCGGCAGATCTTTGCCGACGAATCTCAGTGAGCCGCGAAGCGGCGGCAGCAAACGTCGCACATCTTGCTGTCGCCGCTTCGCGGCTTGTTTGTTGTAACTGCCACGTGACCCACGGCTTGCGCCGTGGGCTACCTGCTGCCGCCGCTTCGCGGCTGTGCATCGATGTGGGTAAAAACAAGGCAGGATGCCGCGCCTACGAAGAATATCGGGAAAGAACGTCACCAAAATCCTTAACGGCGTTGCCCCTTGCCCCCGACCGGTACTGAGGTCAAACGCCGCTGACCGACTCACCTCCCCAATCACCTCCCCAACAAAGCTGGCCGATGTGTGTGCCCGTGCACGCTGTGTGCGATAGTGTGCGCCTCATGACGTCATCAGAGTGGTTTCCGCCGCCCGAATCCAAGTGATTGTTGGGCGCCGTGTGACATTGTCACCTGCGGCCCCATTCGTGCAGTCGACCGCTACCGCACACCAACTAATCGAATCAAGCACCATGGTTCTTCACAGATGAGCGCAAGCACTCAGTCCAGTCGGCCGGCGGAGATGGAACAGCGTTACGCCGAGCGACTCTGCCGCTACACGACAGCGATGCGAAACGAAATGCCCGATCGTGTTCCGATCCGGCCCTTTGTCGCGGAGTTTACGGGACGTTACGCCGGTTACACGTGCCAGGAATTGGCACATGACTATCAGCAAGCCTTCGATGCGGCGTGCAAGTGTGCTGCGGATTTCGAGTGGGACGCGGTCGTGGCAAACATGGTCTATGTGTGGACCGGGCTAGCGCAGTCACTGGGGCTCAAGTATTACGCGATTCCCGGGATCGACATTCCCGCCGAGACCGGCTTTCAGTACCGCGAACCGTCGGAAGATGACGCCTTCATGAAGTCCGACGAGTATGAAGCGCTGATCGATGACCCGACAGGTTTTCTATACAACACATGGTTACCACGTGTCAGCACACAACTCGTCCCGGTCGGTTCGCCGTGTACGTATCACCACAATTTGGCCTTGGTGAAGACCAGCGCGGCGATGACGCAGTATTTCACCGCTTTCGGACCGCAAGTCCAGCGACTGCAGAGCGAATGCGGAACGGTTTCTGCCATCGCGGGGATTCTGAAAGCTCCCATGGACATCATCGCAGACAAGCTGCGCGGTTATCTCGGCTTAGTCGATGACCTTTTCAATCGTCGCGACCAGGTCGTTGCCGCTTGTGAGGCACTCGCGCCGCACTTGGCTCACGTCGCCATGACCACGGCGGATCCAAGCGGGACGGTTCCAATCGGCCTCTGGATGCACCGTGGCGGTGTGCCGTTTGTGTCTCCCGAGATCTTTGACAACATCTATTGGGCGACGCTGAAACCGATCATCCAAGAGCTTTGGGCCGCGGGACATCAGACGCTGTTTTACGCGGAAGGCAGTTGGGATCACCACCTGGAGAGGTTTGCCGAATTGCCCGACCGCAGCATCGTCTACCACGTGGATCAAGGCGACATTTTCAAAACACGCGATGTATTGGGAGACAAGTTCTGCCTCAGCGGTGGCGTCTCCAATACGTTGCTTGGCGTCGGCACCGAGGAGCAGGTCCGAGCGCGTTGTCGCGAAATCATCGCAGGCGTGGCCGGAAACGGCGGCTACATCATGGACGCCAGCGCCATCATTCAGAACGACGCGAAAATCGAGAATCTTCGCGCGATGACGGAGGCGACTTTGGAGTTTGGCGTCTATTCGCGAGGCCATGCAATGAGCTCAGACAGCAGCGCGTCCGCGGATCGCAGCGCGGGCCCGCGTCCGCTGAGCGAAGATCGCCGGCCGGGCCAGTTTCTTGCCAATCCCTCGGCAAACAAATTGCAGCCAGGTGAATGTTACGCTTGGCGGGAGAAACATGCTGAAATCGGTGAGTTGCCGGGGGATGAACCGCTTTGCCGCAAGATCTGGCAGGATGTCGATGCGCTTGGAAATTCGTTCATTTGGCAAATGCTGCTTTCGTTTTAACCTGGGGGCTCTTTGGCGAGCTCCAGCGAGTCAATCGCAGCCCCAGCTGCGCCGCCGATTCAAACCCTCGTCGCGAAGGAGAATGATTCATCTTCGTAAACCGTTGCAAATCTGAAACTTGAGAGCCGCACGATCTCGCAGAGCGAGAGTCATGCTAGACTCGTGCCGTGAGCCTTCGCCTGCGGCTTCGCCTTCAACGAATGAACTCCGTTACCCTCTGAAGACCATGAACAAAGGACCGCAGTCATGATCCAAACCAGCCGTCGAACTTTTCTGAAATCAGTTACAGCCACCGCGATGGCCGCTCCGCTAACCGCCGGATTGGCCCGGGCCGCATCCGATAACAAGTTGCACATTGCCTGCAACCAGTTTTGTTGGATCAACATGTACCGACGAGCGGGCAGGGACTTTGGCGCTGATCTGGACACCGGGCTTGCCCAAGTGAAACAGTCCGGAATGGATGGGCTGGAGACGATGCTTGGTGATGTCGCGGCAGCCGAACGAATGATTGGCCTATTAAAGAAACACGAGCTGGCGATGCGGTCGTTCTACACCAGCGCCCCGCTTCACGACGCAGCCACCACGGAGGCGAATATCGAACGAGTCGTCGCAACGGCCAAGAAGTCGAAGGACCTGATCGACGTTCAAGTCGTCGTCGTTAATCCAGCACCACTGAAAGGGCAGGCCAAGTCTGATGCACAGCTGACGACCCAGGCCGAGGCGATGACTCAGCTTGGCGGACAGTTGGCCGAGTTGGGGACGGCACTCGCCTACCACTTCCACGCCCCGGCCTGGCAGGATGACGGTCGCGAATTCCATCACGTCATGAACGAAACCGATCCCAAGCTGGTCAAGCTTTGCCTGGACACGCACTGGGTCTACCGTGGCAGCGGCAATAACGTCCAGCGAGTCTACGACGTGATCGAGCAGTACGCCGCGCGCGTCGCCGAGTTGCACCTGCGGCAGTCGATTGACGGAACCTGGACCGAGTGCATGATGGATGGCGACATCGACTACCGACGGGTCGCCGCGGGTTTACAGAAGCACGGTGCGCGACCCCTGCTGGTTTTGGAACAAGCTGTAGAACAGGGGACGCCAAACACCATGGACGCGATCGAGTCGCACCGCCGTAGTCGGGCCTATGTCGAAGAAGTGTTTGCGTCCTTCGCCTGAGAGAACTTCTTGCAGGTCGGGTCTCCTGACTTCATTCGTCGCTGTGCGACCGCGAGGGACGTCGATTGTATTACTGACGTAGTGGATCTTGCCAAAGATCCCGTTTGGCGGACGTGTAGCCACGTCCACTACCGAGAGTCCTGCAATAATTAAATCGACGTCCCAAGCGGTCCAAGATAGTAGCCGTAGGTCGCGAAGCGCACCTACGGTTGCGCTGGCTCGATGCCGGCTACAAGACCTTGGTTACCCCTGGCATCGCACAGGCATACAGCCCGTCGCTGTTCGGTTTGACGGGTGTGTCGGCGTCCCATGTCATCGACTCGGGACAGAGATCGACTTGCGAATTCAAGCCATCTTCGTAGGAGACGATTTGGCCCGAGTAGCTCGCCATGCGTCCCAGGATCGCGGTCATCGTGCTGCTGGCACCGTAGTCCGCTTCGTTATACGGTCGGCCTTCCAGCAACGCTGCGAACAGGCGGTCGTGTTCGGTTTGATGCCCGTCAGGCCCACGCAAGACTTTCACTGGCTCCGCTCCGCTTACCAACAGTTCGGCTGCGCCGTGACCTTCAATGTTGATCGTCCCTCGATCGCCGTGAATGTGTTGGGAAAAACTGTTCCAACATTTCGGGATATGACGACAGTAGCTGAACATTTTCACGCCGCCCGGATAGGTGAATTCCACCGAATGATGGTCAAAGATTTCGCCGTATTGCGGGCCGACACGGACTTGCCTTCCGCCGGCACCACGAGCTTCGATCGGCGGCCCCTGCATGACCCAGTTGCAAACATCCAGGTCATGGACATGTTGTTCGACAAGATGATCGCCACTGAGCCACGTGAAGTAGTACCAGTTGCGGACCTGGTGCTGCATCTCCGTCTCGCCCGGTTGTCGTGGATTGACCCAGACGCCGGCAGAATTGAAGTAGGCACGCAAAAACTGAACCTCACCAATCGCGCCTTCATTGATTCGGTCGATCATTTCAAGGTGCTTGACTTCGTGACGCAAGTGATGCCCAACGGCGACCAGCAACTGTTTTTGTTTGGCCTTTTCGTTCGCTGCCATGACGCGGCGAACACCGGGAGCGTCGGTCGCGACAGGCTTTTCCATGAACACGTGCTTACCGGCCTCCACCGCCGCTTCGAACTGCGCCGGGCGGAAACCGGGGGGCGTGCACAGCAGCACCATGTCGATGTCGCAGTCGATCGCTTTTTGATAGGCATCGAGTCCGACAAATTTCCGCTCCTCCGGTACAACGACTTGCTCGGGACGTCGCTTCGTGAGCACGCGGTAAGCCGTGTCCAAGCGGTTGCGAAACGCATCCGCCATCGCGACCACCTTGATTCGCGCGCCCGCCGAATTCTCCAGCGCCTGCACGGCGGCCCCGGTCCCGCGGCCACCGCAGCCAACCAGTGCGACGCGAATCTCGTCACCCCCTGCGGCGTGAACCGTGCGTGCCAACGGTAACGCACCCGCGACCGTAACGGCGGCGCTAGCTCCGATGAAACGGCGACGTGAAGTGCCCGGTGACGGTGTGTTGGCAGGGTTCATGGTGGGACCGTGGGGGTGGGTGGGATGGAATCGCGAACCGCGCACTTTGCGAGTGATTGCTGATTCAAATCATGGGAGCGGCCGGAAAGATACCACTAGCATAACAACCCGGTGTGCAACTGCGGACGCGACTTATTGTCCCCAAGAACGACGATAGCGACAAAGCATCCAAGTGGTCCGGCGGGCAGCCTTGCACGACGTTACCCGCGACGCGTCAGTTTTGAAGTTGTGCTTTCGTCTGATTGATGGGTTTTTCGTAGGTCGGGTCTCCTGACCCGAATTCCCAAAACCATGAAAATGACAGCTCGGGAGAGCCGTCCTACGGAAGAGCACTACTCAAAACGCGCAGGTAGCGTCACGCTCCCTATTCACGGGGACCGCGGCGGCGCCAGGAACAGACGAAAACCGTGTTTGCCTTGGGGTGGGTTGCGAGCGGCCGACCGAGACATCAACTTGTCCTTCCCGACGCCGCCACCGCGGACGGCGGGGTTCCTTAACTTTCTCTCCGGAGCATCGTAAAGGTATTGACGATTTCCACACCATTCGTTGGCGTTGCCGTGCATGTCGAATAAGCCGCGTGTACTGGGCCACAGTTGGGCTGTTTCAAGCAATCGGCATTTCTCAAATTCGGATTTCTCAAGCTTGGCTTCGTCGCACGGACCAGCCCGGGCGAATCGGTCCAATAGATCGACGTCACTACCAAAATTAAATGGCGTCGCCGCGCCGCCACGGCATGCATACTCCCACTCTGTCTCATGAGGCAATCGAAACTGAAGCGGTCCGGAGATCAGTTTTGAAAGCGTATCGCAAACGCTGTTGACGTCTTCTTGGCTGACGCCGATGACCGGCTTCTCAGCATCACCGCTGACGGGATTCTCTGCGTCATCACTTAGCGGCGTCCCGCCGAACTGCTTAAACTGCTGCCACTGCCCGTTGGTTACCTCCCGATCACAGACCGCAAATCGATCACTGATTGTGACCGGAGTCAGTTTCTCGAAATCGATGGTCTCATTTCTGCCCTCCTCATCCGGGGGTGAGCCGATCTTGAAGCTGCCAGGCTGAAAGACGATGAAGGTCAGATAGATTGAATCCTGCTTTCCTTGAACATCCGGAATCAGCTTGAGAACAAACCACTCTTTCTGCATATCCGCGAGGTTCTCCACTGCTGTAACAGCGTTTTCCTCGTCGATTTCTCGAACTCTTGCGCGAGCGTCTTCGCCAGACTGCCGCAGTAACCACCCGGTCGCACCGTGAATCGCCGAACTGGGATCGTGTTGGTACCAATCTTCCAGTTGGCCAATGAATTCGCTCGGTGGCACCACCGTTCCCTGATGGTTTTTGAATTCTCCGAGCGCGAGTATCAATCCGTAGCAGGTCAATTCCGCTTGCCGGATCGTGTCCGGTGGGCCATCAACTTGGGCTGACGTCGGATCTCGCCGCAAAGCTCCCAGCCGGCGATAGGCAAGTTCCAGAGCGGCTGTCAGCGTCGCTTGATCGACTCCACCCCGCTGCTTACAGCGCGCGACGAACTGACTGATCGGCTCGGGGTCTTGAGGGGAACAGGACAAAAACCGAATGGCATTTTCCAGCGCGTCCAGCTTCAGCAGGACGATCGCCGCGTCGGCACGCTGCTTACCGGCCACGATAGGATCCTCTTGCGAGCTTGGATCGGCCGTGTCGCGGCGTTTATCGAATTCAGCCAACACCGACTCGCGACGCTCGGGAACTGCCAGATGGGAAACGATTTTCTCTTGAAAGTCGCGGGGGGTAAGATCTGCTGAACTCGTCAAGAAAACGTTGCCCACCAGCGTTGTCACGATCTCGCGTGCCAGTTTGATGTTCCTGTCGTTGGCGATCCATGCAGCAATCGCGGTCGCAATTGAAAACGTCGTCAGCAGCAGGATGACGATGCGCAGCAGACGCGTGCGCAAGCCCCGTTTGCGCATGACTTTGTGCGTTCGGTGCAACTGATCGATCACCGACTGCGATGGATGACGCAGCAGATTGCTCGGATCCTCGTCGATGTACAGCTGCGATTCCTTCAGGCGAGAGAGAACGCGGTACTGATCGCGGTCAAGGTCTGTGAAAGTGTCGCCAAAGACGATGGGAATGATGTGACGATCGCGGCTGGTAAAGATCTCGACCTCTCGCTCGACCGGGGCCGATTGCGTGACGGCCTCGCGAGTTGCGACCAATACCAGACGCTGCGTGTTGCGAAGCGCGAGTCGCCGGCCGATTTCCAATCCTCTCCCATGGCGTACTCGGCGCGATCCAAGAACACGTCGTATTGCAGATCTCGGAGCGCCGCGCTAGCTGCACGGCGTACGTACCACCGCTATCCCAGTGGTACGAGATGAAGAAGTCGTAACCCCAGAGCCAGTTCTTGACCCGCAAGAAAGCGTCAACGATCCACCGCACCGCCGCCGGGTAGCGATGTTCTTGGTCTTCCCAGCCGGCACCAACAGCAACAGGATTCTCTGATTTCAGCGGCTGCGATGGTTCGCCCATGATCATCAATTCGGCTGGAGAACACACGGGAACTGATTCAGGAAATCAGATGCCATTTCCCCTGATAGCACGAAGCGGCTGCTGTATGAGCGGAGCAGACAAAACACGCTTCGTGCATGCTCATACTCCCGTCAGCAGCGATGTGGACCAGGGGGATAGTAACGGTTATGCGGTCGTTTCTTTAACCAATATGCCCTCATATCCTAACAATACGACTATTCAGCAAAACCTGGAAAAGAAAGATTCATCCCTATCACCAGCCAAATCCGAAAATTCTTGCGAGGAAATCCCTCATCCAATCTTGTTGAACGGAAGCCCTGTTGACTGATGGCGGAAGTGAATCCTTTTTCCAAATATTGCCCCGGGAGGCGATCGATGTTTCGCTCCGTGCTTCTGCTGATCGTTACTTGTGCAGCGATTTCCAACGTCGCCGGCGACGATTTCCGCGTCTTCACCGTGGATCTGTTGGGCACTCCCATTCCGGACGTCGACGTGCGCGTGCAAGTCGAGGGCGAAACGTATCCGACCGAGAGTAACGTTTCGGACAAGGACGGCATCGCCACCATCCCGAACCTTGTTCCTGATGAGAATGGAAGGTTGCAGATCCGAGTGAATATGGCAGGGTCGGATGATCGTGACATTCTCGACATCTCGTTCATCGGACGTACGAAGAATGTGATTTGGGACAGAAAGAATCGCTTCTCAGAAGGCTTTGCCGTCCCGCTCTGGCAACCAGGCGACGTGAAATCGCTTGCCGACGTCGTGATCACCAACCCAACACACCTGCTGGTTGCCGTGCAACGAGGTCGAACTCCGGGTGCGCGATCTCGTATCATCATGAAGTCGAGTGGAGACGTTGACGGATGGTGTTCGTATTGGGTCCCGGACTTGCCCAGAGTCGTGAACCCTGAACTGGCAAGGGCTTTGTTTGCAGAACTTGAACCCGGTGATCCGATCCCCGCACGTTTCGATGCAGCGATGCAGCAAGTCTTTGACGAGGTCGATCGGCAGAATAACCTAGCCCGCATTTGCCGGAGTCAAGTAGCGGCGGGTCTGTTTCCGAATCCAAATCAACCTCCTGCCCAACAGCCACCAGGCACTCAGCCACCAGGCACTCAGCCACCAGGCACTCAGCCACCAGGCACTCAGCCACCAGGCACTCAGCCACCGCCCAGCGATCCTCGCTATCCGCCCAGCGATCCCCGTTATCCGCCCGACTATCCCCGTTATCCGCCCGACTATCCCCGTTATCCGCCCGACGATCCCCGTTATCCGCCCGACGATCGCGAACCGCCTACCTTCGAATTTCCGCCTACCGGCGGCCGTGGTACGAGTCGTACCAAAGTGCATTACTACTCGACACCTAGCGAACATGTGCACAATTTCTTTCGCAATCTTCACCCCTTCTCCTACATTACACGGTAGCGACCACGAGACCGGGAAAAGGGGGAGCACGACTCCTGATTTCTGTACTTCGACAGATCATTCAGGTGCGTGCCGTGGGCAACCTGCAAACCCTGCGAGTTACTGGCCGGAACGCTTCAACAGCAGCAACAACATGACCACGGGTGTTTTCGCCTGCACGCTGTGCTTCAGCTCAGGCGCCATGTGAATCCATGTACCCGGTTGCGCTTCGACCGTATCGTCGCCCAACGTCAACGCCGCCTCGCCCTGGATGAAATGCAGGATGGCGGGCATCGAGGCGGTGTGCTCCGATAGTTCTTCGCCTTGCCCAAAACCGAAGATTACCGCCTTGACCGCGTCGTCATTGAGCAGTGTGCGGGTGAGAATGCCGTCGTCGGGCGGTTCCACTTCCTTGGCAAGATCGAGGATGTGCGTGTAGTCGCTGCTCATGCTGAGTTCCTGTTCAATGTGCTGGGACGGCTCTCACCGCCGAATTCGCTTGTGCATTGCGATTACGCTTCCCACAATGTATCGCTTACCACCCATGCAAGCAGGGGAGATGAGTTGATGGCTGAGAAAGATCACACGTCGCCAGTTTAACCATGCCAGTGCTCTAGCGAGTACCGCGGGCCTGACCATTCTCGCCAATCCGCAATCGGCGCGGGGGCTCCGGCTAACGAAAAGATCTCGTTGGGCTTGATCGGTTGCGGCGGACGCGGTCCCCATCTGGCCAAAGGTTTTCTTGAACGCAACGATTGCGAGTTCGCTTATCTGGCGGATGTCAACAATGCCGTGATCCCCGCGCGGCAGAACATGATCGCCCAGTGGCAAGGTGGCCGTGCGCCGAAGGGTGTCCAAGATTTTCGCACGATTCTTGACGATCCGTCGCTGGACGCAGTCGTGGTCGCCACGCCCGATCATTGGCACGCGTTGGCCACCGTTTGGGCCTGCCAAGCAGGCAAAGACGTCTACGTCGAAAAGCCGATCACGCACAGCGCCTGGGAAGGCCGCAAGATGGTCGAAGCAGCACGCAAGTATGAGCGAATCGTGCAGTGCGGTTTTCAGAATCGTAGCGCCCCCTACAACATGGCGGCGAAGAAGTACATCGAAGCAGGCAAGTTGGGCGATGTGCATCTTTGCCGGATCTACAACCAGAAGCCGCCGTGGGGCAATTGCCCTGTGGTAGAAGACAGCGAGGCGCCGAATGGACTGGATTGGGACATGTGGAACGGCCCCGCGCCGGAGCATGCGTACAACGCCAGCATGCACAAGTGCTGGCATCATCAATGGCGTTACTCCGGCGGCGACATCGCCAACGACGCCAGTCATCAGATCGATCTTGCCCGCTGGTTGTTGGGCGTCGACTATCCAAAGACGGTTTATTCGCACCGGCGGTCGCTTCGGTCCCAAGTCGGCGGCTGAATCACCCGATACGCAGATCGCCCTGTTCGATTACGACAATCTACTGGTGAGCTTTGAGTTGACGCTGTTCGCCGACTACATGCTGAAGACCGACTCGGGGTGCGTGAGAGCGACATGTTTCCGTACTGGATGCAGAACTCGACGCGAATCGAGATCTTCGGGACCAAGGGCATGATGGTCGTGGGCCGACATGGCGGCGGCTGGCAAGTGTTCGTGCGTCCCAAGTCCCGCCAACCGGTCGTGAAGGATCAAGCTTACGGCCGTTTCCCGGACCCGGAGCACAAAGAGAACTTTGTCTCCTGCCTGCGCAGCCGCGAACTTCCCAACGCCGATGTGCTGCAGGGCCATCTCAGTTGCCTGATGATTCACTATGCCAACATCAGTTATCGCTTGGGAGGCGAAAAGCTGACGATCGATGCGGCAACCGAATCGATCACGAACAGCGAAGCCGGCAAGGCGCTGTTGAAGCGAGAGTATCGAGACCCGTGGGTGATCCCGGAGCAGGTATGATCGCGACCATTCAGACTTCGCTCCATTTCCCAGCGATGGGAACCGGGTATCGGCCTTCGGCATCGATCTGAACCGGAGGCGTGCTGTCAAAGTCCAAGTCATCGAGGCGATCGCAGAACCGGAAGTCGGACTGCATCACCTGGTCCCAGGTGACCGTCTTACCTGAGTGAACCGCTGCCCGACCCATGATGGTGGCCAGGTTTGCGTAAATCGCCCGCCGAGTTTCGTTATGAGGTCGATCTTGTCGAATGGCATCGATCAACACATTCCATTCTGCTTGATGTGCTGAGCATGGCTCCTCGGGTGCTTCCCAGGTGATGTTGTCGTCGCGAATCCGCTGGTCTTTGTAGGTTCGCACGGTACCGTGATGGACTTTTCCGGAGAACTGGGCGGCGCAGCGCGTTCCCTGAACATACGTGACGAAGTCGTTCTCGCAGCCCGAGATATAGCGTCCATCAACCAGGGCAATCGCGCCATCGTCAAACTTGTATTGCACACCATAGGCGTCGAAGTTCTGGCCAAAGTTATCCCTGTAAGGTGACAGACCACCGACGCCGTGGGCAGCAACAGGCCATCCATCCTTCAGCCAACAACACTCATCAATCTGATGGATCATGTACTCACTGAGCAGCCCGGCGGAGGCCCACAGGAACGACATTCGATTACGAATCTGATACTCCAACTCGCTCTGCGCCGCTGGCCGCGGATACAAGTTGCCGATTCCGCCCAATCGATAGGCACGGACCAACGTGATCTGTCCCATCTCGCCATCCTGGATCTTCTGTATCAAGGCCTGACGATTGACGCTATGGCGACACATCAACCCCGCTGCGATCTTCAGGTTCTTTGCTTCCGCAGTCTCGCCAATGCGTAGCATGCGGTGGCAACCGCCGGGATCCGCGGCGAACGACTTTTCCATAAAGACGTTGATTCCCTTTTGCACCGCATAGTCCAGATGCGTCCCGCGACAATAGGCGTACCCGGTCAGTAACGCCACGTCGCCAGGTTTCAAGCAGTCAATCGCATGCTTGTAGGCGTCAAAACCTGCAAACTGCCGTTCGCTGGGAACGTCAATTCTGTCTCCAAACTTGCGTTGCAACGCGTCTCGCGATGACGGCAATTTCTCTTCGAACAAATCCGCCATCGCCACGAGTTTCACTGGTCCCGAATCCGGCACGGAGAGCGCATTGACCACCGCGCCACGGCCACGACCCCCGCAGCCGATCAGCGCTAACCCAATCGTGTTGTCTTCGGCCGCGTGAACATGGGGGGCAGCAAAAACCGGCAACGTGGACGCAACAGCCACAGTCGCGCCCGTCTTGATCGCGTCGCGACGGGAACTCTTTTGTTCAGAGGATGATGGCGTGTTGGGACGGTGAGTCACGGCAAACACTCCCTTTCAGGTGGGGCCACGAAGCACGCAACGTGCGTGATCGATTTTGGCGAGGGATTTGGAGGCGGGATTAACTCCGCATTATACCATTGCCGAGTTGTCTGCTGAGATCGGGAGGCTACCGCCGCGTCAATATGGCTGGCAATTCCCGTCACTGGTCCTGGGGCGTGATCGAATCGGTCAGTGCTGGTGTTGTTGCTCGACATCGTCCAGATCCACCGGCGGTTTGTCTTTGATTTGCCGGATGATTTCTCGAGTCTTGTCGGCAGGATCAAAAAGCTCGACCAACTGGTCCGTCACATCGACTTCTTCGACGTGCGACAATGTGTAATCGCAGGCGCGGACGATCGCCACGACATCGGCTGATTTCGCGACGCTCGGCAACTTCTCGTTCACATGCTTCAGCAGGTCACCTACCGGCACGACCGAGAATCCTTGCCGGTGGAGTTGGCGTTGATGTTTCTTGCCCCACTGATTGAGTTCTTGGACCAATTTCGTATCACCCTCCGCTTTTGCTTGCTCGTACTCCTTCATCCGATCAGCAACGGGATTGAACTCTGACGCGGCATACGCGATCGCGATGGCACGGCTGTCGTAGGTACCAATCCGGATCGTTGCCGAATCGGCATCCTGAGAGTGTGCGAGCAAGGCGGTGACGGGGAGCGTGGCCAAAACGACAAGAGTGTGACGGAAGACGTTCATGGGAATGACCTCTTGGCAGCTAGGTAGGACTCAGTTCATCAATCTATGGTTTTACCTCAGCAGTTTGTCTCCACCACTGCGTTTCATCAGATCGATCACCTGTTGCTCATCGACTTCGATGCCTAAACCGGGACCCGTGGGTACATGAGCCTGATCCTTCTCGATGCGTAACGGCTTGGCGAGAACGCTGGCCGTCAGAAATTGAGGGCCATTGAGCGCGGCCGGCTTAGCCAGCCCGTACGTGGCGTACAATGCCAAAGTCGCTGCCAGTGAAATGTCGGGGTCGGTCAATCCGCTACCCAGCCACATCAAATCGTGCTTCAGGCAAAGTTCAATCTGTTGCCGGTTGGATTGCAGGCCGCCGCAGCGAGCCGGTTTCATGGCCACGCCGTTCAACATGCCGGCCTGGTAGAACTCCCGCAGATCGGTTGGACTGATCACGCCTTCGTCCATCAAGATTGGCAAGGCAGCCTGCTGCTTCAGCTTTTGATAACCGCTGATCTGATTCGGTTTCAGCGGCGCTTCCAGGACATCCACGCCGGCGCTGGCCAGTTGCGGCGCAACATCCAGGGCGGTGGCCGGATCGTAGCCGCCATTCGCGTCCGCCCATAAAAAACCGTCCGGTGCATTTTCCCGCACGCGTCGGGCCAGTTGAACGTCGAAGTTGGGATCGGGCGCGACTTTGATGTTGAAGTTTCGATAGCCGCGACGACGCCCTGCGTCCATCACCCGATCGACGTCGCTCGAGTTGTTGCACATTGACGGTCCAGCTGAGCGTGATCGGACCACCAGGATCGCGACCCCACATCTGCGCCAGCGACTGACCTCGCAACTTTCCCGTCAGGTCGTGCATGGCCAGGTCCACTCCGGCGCGGGTGATCGGCATGCCCGTGGTAAAGCCGGGTGCCACCGCGGAGTCCATCGCGGCCAGCGCACCGTCGATGTCCGTCGGATCACGACCGACCAGAACCGGCGCGTAGTAGTCGCGCAGCACGATCGTGGCCGTCTCCAGCGTCTCATAACTCCACTTGGCGACCGGGATGCTCTCCCCCCAACCCACCGTTCCATCATCAGCGGTGATCTTGATCACGACCGCGGCACGACCGGAGGAACCGTGCGGACCAGTAAAGAACTTGAAATAACCGGTCATCGGATAACGCAAGGGGAACAACTCGATGCGGTCGATCTTCACGCTGACGGGTTCCTCAGCACGGGCGATGCGGTTCACAGAGACGGCCGCCGCCATGGCAGCCGCCGCGAATTGGCGTCGATGAATCTTCACAGCTGGTCCTCAATATACTGCCGATAACGCTCGGCGATCCGTCCCGACCTGGCATCACCCCGGTGGATCAAGATACCGACACGACCACGCAAGGATTCGCCGGCCTCGAGAGTAAACCTGTTTCCGCTGAGTTTGTCTGAGCGCCGCGGACCGAAGGTGCCGTACTCACGCGTCAGCCAACGATGTGACTCGCCGTCAGGATAAATGAAGACGGCCAAACCCTCCGTTCTTCCTTCGACCGTGTTGGAATAGTCGATCCAACTGGCCGGCGCGTTATTCGTTCCCGCCTGTCCGTGTTGCCTTTGGTCATTGGTGATCACGCCGCCTTGTTGGCCGCTGAATTGCGGGTGCATGCGCACATACGGCCACGCGTAGTGCACACCATCACTCAGGAATTTCACGTCACCGTGGGCCGCCGTCAATTTCCACGAAAGGTCCAGGAAGTACTCGCCCTCGCCGAGCGCGACGACACGCAACTGACGGTGTTCGTCCAGCACGGGAGTCTGCTCGTCGACGATCCACTGCAATTCTTCCTCGACGCGTGCGGTCTTTCCGTCGGCTTCCAACTTGCCAAACCGCTGATGACGAATGAAGTGGCGAAAACCAGCAGCCGGGTCTTCCGAGTTGCGCAGATTCTTCCAGCAGTGGTAGAAATCAACCGCGGGCCCATCGACGCCCTGGACCTTGTCGGCAATCCAAAGAGATCGGTGGTGAGGATACGGATCCGGCCGCTGGACTGTGAGTTGCTTTCCGGACGGGCTGTGAATCGGCCAGTAATGTGGCAGGGCAAATTCATCGCCATACTGGTACGACCAAGCCGCACGGCCGTCGACAAGTACGACCAGCTTCTTGGCTGCCTCGTCGGGTTGTAGTTCGACCGAAGGCGAAGGGGCAACGGCGACGACCGAGCCCAACACGAGGGACAGAAAAATCATCAATCGTCTCCACAAGGTCAAACGGTCCAAGGTTTTCGATGATCATAGTCGAGCAGTTTGTTGGCCCCGTCGTCATCAAGGAACCGTTCTGTCGTTGGGTCCCAGCGAAGTTTGCGGCCCAGCTTCATCGCCACATGCGTGATCACGCAAACGCTGTTCGAGCGGTGACCGACCTCCACCGGACAGATCGGATCTTCACGCGTCACCATGCACTGCAGGAAGTTTCGCATGTGGTTGTCGCTTCGATACAACTGCACGTCCGCATCACCGATCGGCGCTTGCAAGATATCGCCGGGTTCCGCTTTCAGACTCGAACGCGTCACCGAAATCGATCCGGCGTCTCCTTGGAACGTGACGCCGGCGGGCGTGCCCGAGTTGGCGAGCAATTTGACTCCGTCGGCATAACGGCCTGCGGCTCGAAAGTTTGTATGGACATCGAACAACCCGCGGTCTGGGAATTCGCCACTCGCTTCCATCTCGACCGGGCCGGAGTCATCGGAGCCATGTCCCCACTGGGCCGTGTCGAACATGTGTGCGCCCCAGCCCGTGATCATGCCGCGGCAATAGGTCTCGATTTGCAGCCAACCCGGCCGACTGAAACCCTCTTGCGGATGGACTCGGTGCTCCGTGTAGGGTGCTCGGGCCGTTGGGCCGAGCCACATGTCGTAGTTCAGTTGCTCGGGAACCGGCATCGGCTTGGGCTCTCCGGTGCCGTGGTCGGTCGGCAAAGTGACCTGGATCGTCTGCAGTTTGCCGATGCGTCCGTTACGGACCAGTTCACAGGCTTGATGAAATCTGCGGTCGGAGCGCTGCTGAGATCCCGTCTGCAGAACCACGTTGTTGTTTCTGACGGCCGCCACTAACTTCCGGCCTTCCGCAACACTGTAGGTCAATGGCTTCTGCAGATAGATGTCCTTGCCTGAGTTGGCAGCAGCGATCGCGACCAAGGCGTGCCAATGGTCGGGCGTCGAGATCGTGACGCCGTCGATGTCGTCACGTGCGAGCAACTCGCGATAGTCCTCGTACATCTCGATCGCGGGACCAGGACGATCGGTCAGCTGCTGGGCGTAGCTGCCATCGCATTGTCGTTTTGCATGTTCAGCGCGCTGTCGGTCCAGGTCACAGACCGCCACGATGTGCGCCTTGGTTTCCGTTTCCAGACCGTTCTGCAAACACGCGCTCATGTCACCGTGTCCCATGCGTCCGGTGCCGATGCAGCCGATCCGCAAGATGTTGCTGGGAGCGTCCTTGCCCAAGACATGGGAAGGGACGACAAACGGAACGCCGATCGACGCAGCCGACACGGCGGATGTTTTCAGGAAGCTTCGACGGCTGATCGATGTCATTTGCATGAGAGTCTCACGTTTGGTTGGTGGAAATGTTTCGTGTGGGTTGCGTGGATAGATGGGTGCAGTCCATGAAGAAGCGTGTTGACCAGGCGATGGCGAAGCTTCTCGTTTCAGGCGTAGGCGTCGGCACGGGTCCATGATCTGCGTTGCCCGGGTTTCTGTCCGTGTTCTCCCTACGTCGTACTCTTACTCGTACTCTTACTCGTACTCTTTCTCCTAATCGCTCGCAAAGAAGATGAAGATTAAGACGATGAGTACGAGTAAGAGTCACGTTTCAGCCACGCAGTTAAATCACCGTCTGACGACATCCGCTACGGAGAAACCGAAAACGTTTTCACCTCCTTTTGCAAAGGGCCTGTGCCGCATCCCAGCGGCCTGGATGCACGATCAAACGGTAACGCAGCACCAGTTGCCCGCTTGGCTCGATCGACATCGGCTCGTCATGCAACAAGGCGGCGTTGACGTAGCTCATCACCGTTGCCCACGAATCGACGTACCAGGGCGTGGGATGGCGAGGATTATTGAGGATGGTCCAAGAACGCCAAGTCCAACGGAGCTGCTTGTCAATCACGTCCGCTGTAGTCCATCGACGTCGGCACGGCCGCGGTGACCGGTCGCCAGGCCCAAATTCGGCCGGGCTCGGTATCGCTCGTTGCTTACGATTCGATCGGTCAACTCGTTTTGCAAACCGCACCGACAGTCCCGCGTAGCCGCCCCACGACTGATCCTTCGGCGGAGTGCGATCCAGTTCCACCGCTTGCTGGGCCGCGGTGAATTCGGCAGGTCCAGTCCAAGCGGAATTCGTCTCGGCATGCGGAGCAGGAGATCTCGATCGAACGTCGTTCGCTCAGCACCACTTCGTCCTCACCGACGCAATGGTATTCCAACGTCAGCGAAATCCTGGCGGAGTGATCATCGCGCGTCTTCAACTCGCACGTCCGACCATGCGGTGCGGCCGGCCGGCTTGCCCGTTTGCCGATCGTGTTCCCAGTAGTTGACACCGTTGATGTATTTCCAACAGAACCACAAACCGTGATGCCAAGCATGATCAGGCGGTCGGTCCCAAGTCAGCACGCGACCGCCGGTCGCTGCTGACCGGGTGGAAGTAGGGAACATCCAGGTCCGCGCCGTGGTTGAATTGCCAAAGCACATCCGGACCTCGAACCAGTGCGACCGACGACTCCGATTGCTTCCAAGCCAGCGGCGGCGGCTCGGCCCTGATCGGTTCCGCGAGGACCGAGATCGCCAACATGAAGTCG
>CAVQPV010000040.1:0-22201 GCA_963714715.1 Pirellulaceae bacterium
CAGAGACCCCATTGGGTATGAGGACGGGCATAATCTTCACGCGGCCTACTTCGCTCTCAGAAATGCTACGGATCCGACTGGGAAGTGGACGTGGGGTGAGTACTTTGATTCTTATTGCAATGCGTACTGTGATTATGTGAATCCATGGAATCATTCCGTAAGCGTTCCCGTTGACGCTGTCGACACGATACTCGTCATAGGAACGAAGGGCGGACAAGTCACAGCGGTTGTTGCGGGAAGTGCTGCGGTCGGCGTTAAAGCTGTCGAAGTTATCTTTCTTGGCGGGAAGCCAGCACTCGAAATAACGCTACTGAAAGGTGGCAACGTCTTTAAAGTGATCAGTCGGCCGTTTAAGTGCGGTTTTCGAATTGATCCCGCTCATCATGGCAAACCTTGGGGACACCCACATTGGTGGAACTGGTGGTAATGAAGAACTTTAAGAAGCCCGTTTTTGAAGACGGCTCCGTTGAGTTTCGGATCGACAATGATGAAGTGTCGGTTTACGGAACCAAGGATGGATTAACGCGGCTCTCGGAGCTCTGTCAAAACTTGCTATCAAATGCCCGGTTGGTGGCACCGAGCATGTTCATCTTGAGGACTACGAGTTATTGACCAGCAGTTCACTTCGCGCAACGTTGGCAGTTTTTGCCACAACGCACGCATCGTCAGATTGACGATCGCGACAAGAAAGGCTTCGCCGGGAGAAAGGCTTCGCCGGGCAGAAAGGCTTCGCCGGGAAAGGCTTCGCCGGGCGAAGGCCTGGTGTTCGGTTTTTAGCTTTTTGACGCGGGCGAGAACGGTGCCCATCATGCCGCACGTTGCTGCCCGCGAAACATCAGCGGCGGTTTGCTGATCAATCGCCCGACGCACGTGTTCGATCGAAGGAATACGCCAACCACGCCCAGACAGAACTGCTTGCACGTTTCAACGACCGCGCCCGAAAGGGCCAAAGGCGTATCGCGGTCATGGATGCCGCCGCTTGAACCCCGCCGCTGGCCGGGATACCCCGTTCTGATAGACAGTGTGGAACGCGAGTACGCGCCCTTCGCAGAGGATTGTCAGGGCCTGTTCTTGATGATGCTGAACGGCTACGCTTGAACTACATCGTTTATCGGGGTCTTCGTAAAGCCAAGTGTCATGGCCATCGGCGTCGTTCCCACCGTTGATTACGCATTCAAAAAGCTGCTTGGCAGTCCCGATCACTCAGCCATCACGCTGCATTTCTTGAACGCTGTGTTCGCCCATGATCGGATCATCCAATCGGTGGAGTTTCTCAATCCATTCCTGGAGAAGGAATTCGAGGAAGACAAGCTGGCGATCCTGGACGTCCGAGCCAAAGACGACCATGGCCGCTGGCTGAACATCGAAATGCAGACCAGC
Source organism: Pirellulaceae bacterium (assembly GCA_963714715.1). Taxonomy (GTDB): domain Bacteria; phylum Planctomycetota; class Planctomycetia; order Pirellulales; family Pirellulaceae; genus JBFJVZ01. Next base: position 1,381 of record CAVQPV010000040.1, read on the forward strand.
GTACCTGGCGAGTTGCCGCAGCGGTTGGCCTACTATGCAGCGAATCAGTACGTCGGTCAGATGAAGGAGGGCGACGCCTACGAGTCGCTCACACCCTCCATTGGGATCTGTGTTCTTGATGGCATCTGGTTCTCGGATGTGCCATCGCTTCATCTCGATTTCCGGATGCGAAACGAAGATCCGCCGGTTTTGCTGTGTGATTCGCTCCAGATTCACCTTCTCGAGTTGCCCAAGTACATCCCACCGAGCGATAATAGCGTGATCACCAATCCGATCGAAATGTGGGTGTATTTCTTGCGTTGGGCCTCCGACTTGACGGCCCAGCAGCTTGGCGATCGACTCGGTGACAAGTATTCGCCGAAGCGGCAGGAGTCCTGGAGATGATTGCAAGAAGTCCAAGAGAACGAGAGCTCTACGAGGCCCGGCTGAAGATGCAGCGTGACGAGCAGTCACGGATTGCAGTGAAAGGATCAGGGGCACGCAGCGGGGCTAGAGGAAGGATTGGAGCAGGGACTGGAGAAGGGGCGGAGGAAGGTCTGAAAAAGGTTGTTTAGTCGGCCGCATTTCAACTTCTTGAGAATCTGCTCGGTCTCAGTGAATCCTCATCCGTGGAACTCAACTCGCAGCCGCTGGCCGCACTGTCGCAGATGGCGAGTGACCTGCAGAAGCGGTTGCGCGGTACCGCGATTAGCCGCACGGCCGGTCAAACCCACAATCGATTGAGTTTCATCAACGGCATGTACGTCTGCGCAGAAAACCGATCCTCGTCCAAGAAGGTGGTCCCTGTGCGGTGCCGAAAATCGTACGTGCATTTGCACGATTCTGTCATCGCAAACCTAGAGCATGCAGCATCGGCATCGTTCCCACCGTTGATTACGCATTCAAGCTGCTTGGCAGTCCCGATCACTCAGCCATCACACTGCATTTCTTGAACGCTGTGTTGGCCCGTGATCGGATCATCCAATCGGTGGAGTTTCTCAACCCATTCCTGGAGAAGGAATTCGAGGAAGACAAGCTGGCGATCCTGGATGTTCGAGCCAAGAGACGACCAGGGTCGCTGGCTGAACATCGAAATGCAGACCAGCGTACCTGGCGAGTTGCCGCAGCGGTTGGCCGACTATGCAGCGAATCAGTACGTCGGTCAGATGAAGGAGGGCGACGCCTACCAGTCGCTCACACCCTCCATTGGGATCTGTGTTCTTGATGGCATCTGGTTCTCGGATGTGCCATCGCTTCATCTCGATTTCCGGATGCGAAGCGGAGATCCGCCGGTTTTGCTGTGTGATTCGCTCCAGATTCACCTTCTCGAGTTGCCCAAGTACACCCCACCGGGCGATAATAGCGTTATCACCAATCCGATCGAAATGTGGGTCTACTTCTTGCGTTGGGCCTCCGAGTTGACGGCCCAGCAGCTTGGCGATCGACTCGGTGACGAAGTATTCGCCGAAGCGGCAGGAGTCCTAGAGATGATTGCAAGAAGTCCAAGAGAACGAGAGCTCTACGAGGCCCGGTTGAAGATGCAGCGTGACGAGCAGTCACGGATTGCAGCGGCCAAGGATCAGGGGCACGCTGCCGGGCTTGAGAAGGGGCGGGAGGAAGGTCTGGAAAAAGGTTGTTTAGTCGGCCGCATTCAACTTCTTGAGAATTTGTCGGTCTCAGCGAATCCTCGTCCGTGGATCTAGGTCGCAGACGGTGGCCGCGTTGTCGAAAACGGCGAGTGACCTGCAGCAGCGGTTGCGAGCGAGGTTAGGCGTACGGTGACCCACGATTCCATCCCATTCCGTCAACGGCATGTACGCTCGCAGAAAACCGAGCCCTGGCAAGAAGGTGGGCCCTGGCGGTGCCGAAAATCGTACGTACATCTCCCGCGGTTTCGTCGTCCGCAAACCGCAGAGCACTATCAGATTGGCGACATGCACGTACGGCAGAGAGCGGTGCCCGGTTGGGAAGCTGCTCCAGAGATCCTATCGGGTTTAGGGGTGGTGTTTCTGCGTATCGATTTGTCCGCAATAACGCACTCCGATATGTTGATCCCCGCGGTTTGGCTCCTGCACTGTGCAAGTGCGACCCCCTCCAAGTGAATGCTGCCCCGGCTATCAACGACTTCGTGCAGAGCATCATCGACGAGCTCGCGACAAACCCGGGTGCAAACCATGCTTCGCTCCAGGAAGGACTAATTGATCAATTGGTTAATGGAGGAATCAAGACAACAGGAATTGAGGATTTTGTCTCTCGCAGATTGATGCCGGACTAATTGATGCATCAACTTGTAAATGCCCACCTGTCAACGTTCCTTTCCAGGGACCAAAATCCTTCGACTCAGCACCATCGATAATGCTTTGCGGGCAATGCGTCGGCACTGACAAAGTTGGTCACTTTTTTGAAGAAGGGCTCATTTATCACGGCATAAATACAACCCATGGTGAAGCGTACGCAATCGCATTTGGATACTGGACGGAAGGACTAATGCCGCCAGGGATTGACCAGGCGATTTGGACTTGGCTCACAACGGGCACCTTCGTCTATTACGGCGGAGGAAACGGAGCGATAACTCAGACTTCTTCTGGATGGGGTTGGTTCAGCGATGATTTCTTGGGACAGCCAATGGACCCGAATGGCACGGCCAGCCCCGCTGATCTGCAAGCCAATGAAGCTGGCATGGAGTTTTGGGGTGAGATTCTTGGCAATCCAGTTGGATCGTTTAAGTTCGATATATGCAAATACATGAAAGGCAGAGTATGGGACCAAAACATTCTTCACAACGTGCCGGGAGATCCACGAGGAAGTCCGTTGCCACCGCCACCAAGATTCTGATTGTTCCCGTCGTGATTTCAGTTGGGCTGATTGCGGCGGTCTGTGGATGCGTTCAACGAGATGACGCGGAAGAGCAGACACGTACTGATCACCAAGAAGTAGGCGATATCTGCGAACGGTTCCTCGATTTGTTCAGGTCTGTTACTAGCTCCTTGCCTCTAAAGAAAGGGGAAAGTATTGACTCAGCTATTGCGGACTTGAAATCAAAGAAATCCGATACCGAACGGTATCGTTTTCTCATCCAGCCACGCAAACCAGAGAATAACGAATCGTCTATTGAAGTTTTTGCCATGGATCTTCAGAAGAATCACAATTACACATTCATAGTGATTGCGGATAACGACGAGATTGGTACCATCAAAATCCAGTTTGATATCCCGCAATTTGAGATCGGTTATCCTGTTGAGCTTGAACGAGTTTACGAAGCAGTTCGAAACCCAGACGCGTACTTGTCCGAGTGTCGCGGTAAATCAAATGCGCCGGCGAGATCAAAAGGAATGGAGGTCAATCCGATGAATGAACCGACGGGCGCAAACAACGTGACCGAAGCGAATGATTGACCACGCCCAGGCGGAACTGCTTGCACGTTCCAATGATTGACCGCGCACGTAAGAGCCGTTAGGCGCAGGCGGTCATGGATGCCGCCGCATGAAACCCGCCGGTGGCATGGATGCCAGTCGATTCGACGATGGCATGAACAAAGATCAAAGGGGTCAACAAAGATCAAAGGGGTCAGGCCTCTTAGATGAGTTTGGCAACGTTATTCATCGCTCGAACCGACGGGCGCGAATGATGTTGCCGGAGCCAATGATCGACCACGCCCAGTCGGAACTGCTTGCACGTTCCAGCGAACCGACCGCGCACGAAGAGCGTCGCAGACACGCCGAGCATGGAGGGTCGGCGATTGAAACCCGTCGGTGGCACGATGCCAGTCGGCAACGAACGGCACGCATAGCGAGTCTTCGAGCGAAGCCGTTTGTTGTCGACCGGAGTGAGCGCAGCGAACGTAGCCGGCGGTGCACTCGGCGTGTCCAGCGACGCGAAGGATTAGCCAAAGCGCGGAGCAGGAATCGGTGATGAGCCTGCGAATCACGATCCGTCAGCGACACACGCCGATGCCGAGGGCTGGATGCCCGATAAGGACAGATGAGGCCAGGATGCCGAATTCCTTTTTAAGAGGGCGGTAGCGACCGCGACGAGCGTCAGCGACGTAAGCCGGGAGCGGTGAACCCAATCCCCGGCCGCAAGGTGGCGGCGGAGCACGAGCGTCAGCGAAGTTCGCGCAGTCCGTCCCACTGTCAGAGGACCAGAAGCACCGACAGGCGAACCACCGTTAACGTGGCAACCGTTACAGCTTCACAGTTGTAAGTGAGTCGGCCAGTTCTTTGCAGCGGATTCGCTTCTCCATCACTTGACAGCCAGGCGAGTTTGTCGCGTCATCAAGGGAGTCGTCTTTAGCTCCCTTGTGTGCGCACACTCGCCGGCAGCCCCGGCAACCAACTTCTCCACCGCAAAAAGCACACCACCAACCCACTGCGCTACCGCTGCGCGCTGACACCACGTTACCCGAAAGGATCGAAATGATGACCGACCACGCTTTCACTCAAAGAATCTTCTCTGCTCCCCTGGCCACCACGATCGACTACTACGCCGAGAGACTCGTTGACAACGACAAGGCACTCACCTTCCTTCGAAGAAATCTTCTTTCTTCCGACGCTGATTTGAAAGTCGGCTTTGCCGATCGAACGCTCGGTAAGCAACTGCCGTCGAATCGCAACAAGGCTGGACGCGATGTTCGCGAGCGACTGCAAGGTCCCGGCATCCTCAAAGCAACCGGTCACGAAACCTTCCGCGGTTACGTCACCGTGCCGTTGGTGAGCCTGAAAGGTGAAACAACGGGCATCTACGGCGTCCGCATCGACCGCCACGGCGCGGGCGACAAGATCTGTCTCCATCGGAAACGGCATCTTCAACGCTGCGGCTCTCACTTCCTTCGATGAAATCATCGTCTGCGACAGCGTGCTGGATGCCTGGACCTTCTGCGGTGCCGGTTACAACAACGCAATCGCCGCCCACGCAGTCCAGTTGCGACATGAGCACTTCGCAAACGTGCGACGCGTGTTGCTCGCGCATCCCAATATCGACTGCGATCCTTTCGCAGGCAAAGAACTGCTGCGAATCAACTTCCCCGACGATACCAGCGTCAATCGTACGCGATCAACAACACGTCGATCGATGATTGTCTCGGACAACGGATCCGCGCTGCCAGTTGGATCAACGGTGCGCCACCGTCGCAGGTTGAGCGCAGCGAAACCGTGCCCCGGCAACCGGCAGCGTCCCCAGCGCCAACCGTCACTGACGACTTGCACGTTGAGCGCAGCGAAACGGAAGTCTCGGTCACGATCGAGAACCGCCGTTGGCGGATTCGCGGCCTGGACCGCAACCCAACGATCGGTGTCTTGAAAGTCAACGTGATGGTCTTCAACGATCGCAGTGACCGCTTTCACGTCGACACGCTCGATCTGTGTCATGCGCGTTCACGCCGCGTGTTCCTCAAAGAGTGCGCCGAAGAGATCGGAGTGAGCGAAAGCGAACTTCGCCACGACCTGGGCCGCATCACACTCAAGCTAGACCAACTCCAACAAGAACAACTCAAGCATGGAAAGCCCGAAGCCCCACAAGTAGAAATCACCGACGCTGAGCGCAGCGAAGCGATGGAACTCCTGCAAGACGAACGCCTACTCGATCGCGTGTTGAGTGACTTCGATGCCTGCGGTATCGTCGGCGAACGAATCGGCAAGTTGACCGGTTACCTGGCCGCCACCAGCCGACTGTTGCCCAAACCATTGGGCGTTGTCATTCAATCGTCATCGGCCGCCGGCAAGACATCGTTACTCGATGCGATCCTGGCCTTGATGCCGCCGGAACAGCAGTTCGGCTGCAGCGCGATGACCAGCAAGAGTCTCTACTACGCCGGCAACCTGGATCTGCGACACAAAATCCTCAGCGTCGCTGAAGAAGAAGGCGTCCGCGATGCCAGCTACGCACTGAAGCTACTGCAAAGTGAAGGCAAGCTATCGATCGTGACCACAGCCAAAGAGAGCGGCACTGGCCGCACAGCGGTGGAACGCTACGACGTCAAAGGACCAGTCGCCACGTTGATGACAACCACGTCAACCGACGTCGATCCCGAGCTCCTCAATCGCTGCTTCGTTCTCTCAGTTGACGAAAATCCCGAACAAACCGAAGCGATTCAACAACGTCAGCGCGAAGCAGAAACGATCGACGCTATGCTGGACGCCGAAGATGCCGACGAAGTTCGCAAGTTGCATCACAACGCGCAGCGTCTGCTACGACCAATTCGCGTCTCGAATCCATACGCCGATCAACTTCGCTTCACCAAGCAGCGGGTCCGCAACCGCCGTGACCAGGCCAAGTATCTCGGACTGATTCGCGCCATCGCCTTCCTGCATCAGTACGGGCGCGAAGTGAAAACGAAAGTCCGCAAAGGCCGCAACGTCCAGTACATCGAGATCACCAAGCGAGATATCCAGATCGCCAACATGATCGCCGATGCAGTGCTCGGATCAAGCATCGACGAACTGCCGCAGCAGACGCGCAAACTGCTGCGTGATCTCTACGCGTTCGTTCGGAAGCAAGCCGAAGCACACGACCTGCAGGAAAGTGAGATCCGTTTCACTCGTCGGCAAGTCCGCGAATCACTCGGCTGGGGTTCAGCGCTTCGCATTCACATCGAACGTCTCTGCCGCTGGGAGTACGTCATCGCTCATGGCGGCGGTCGCGGCAAGCTGACCGAGTACGAACTGCTCTACGACGGCCGCGGCTACGAAGGGCAGCCAACCGTCTGCGGCCTGGTCGATCCAACGGCCCTATCGGAACCTACGCCGAGCAACCTTGCAGAGCCAAAGCCCAACGTTGCACCCCAATAGCAGGTGGTATGCAGGGCACGAAATCTAACACAAAACGTTGAGCGGCAACTGATTAGCTCTCAACGTTGCAGGGTGAGCCGGTAAAGCACACCCCCACGAAAAACGTACCTGCATCGGTGTACGTAGCGGCACTCTGGCCGCACTCGTTCAACGTCTCTCGTTGATCGCTCTTTCCAATCTCAACCGTCCGCGCTACCGGTGCGCACGGACAACACTTCGGAGTTTTCAAAACGATGTCCAAGAAACAACGCAAACCGATGCAACCGTTCGGCGATGCCACCGACCCGCGCGGCTTCTGGCTGCTGCTGCAAGCGCACACCACCTGGCTGCAAGTCCACAACTACAGCCAAGCAACGATCAAGAAACGAGCCGTCTACGTGCGTTCCTTCGCGCTGTGGTGTCTGGAGCGAGATCTGCTGCAGCCGCGAGTCATCACCAAGCCAATCATCGAGTCTTTCCAACGTTCGCTGTTCCGTCATCGCAAGAAGAACGGCCAACCGCTGGCCTGGAGCGGCCAACACTTGCACTTAAAGGAAGTGCGCACCTTCTTCGCCTGGCTGACCAAGCTGAATCACATCCCCTTCAACCCGGCTGCCGAGATCGAACTGCCCAAGCAACCGAAAACGCTACCCAAAGCGATCCTCACGGCCGACGAAGTCGAACAAGTCTTATCCCAGCCCGACGCCACCACACCGCTGGGCCTGCGCGATCGAGCGATCCTGGAAACCTTTTACTCAACCGGCATCCGCCGCGCCGAAATGTGCGCCCTCAAGCTCGACGACATCCAAGTCGACCGCAAAGCGCTGTTCGTCAACCAAGGCAAAGGCAACAAAGACCGCTACGTTCCAATCGGCATGCGGGCGTTGGTGTGGATCGCCCGCTACGTCGAACAGGCTCGCGACAAACTTCTTGCTCGATGAAAAAGAACGCACGCTGTTCGTGACCAACCAGGGCGAACCACTGAACCCCGATTCACTGACCGAATACGCCCGTCGTTACATCCAAGCGGCGGGCATCAACAAGCCCGGTGCCTGTCACATCTTTCGTCACACGATGGCGACGTTGATGCATGACAACGGAGCCGAGTTGACCGCGATTCAGATCATCCTGGGTCACCAAAAGAGCGACACGACGCAGATCTACGCTCGCACGTCATTGCGGCGTCTGCTGGAAGTGCACGGCAACACACATCCAGCCGAACGCGACGAAGAGTCGGACCAAGACGACAAAGAATCGTAGGCGCATGGGATCTCCGTCGATCACCTACAATGAGACGCATGCACCTACGACAAAAAACCCGCCCACGACGATCGAGAAACGCGCCTTCGCGCGCGTGGGAAGAATCGTAGGTGCATGTCGGCGTCAACCACACGCGTTTCATCAACCACATGCCGCGTCAAACGCAGTTGCAGTTACGCCGAGTGCACCTGGTTGGAGTTCTTGCTCCAGAGATCCGATCGGGTTTAGGGGTGGTGTTTCTGCGTATCGATTTGTCCGCAATAACGCACTCCGATATGTTGATCCCCGCGGTTTGGCTCCTGCACTGTGCAAGTGCGACCCCCTCCAAGTGAATGCTGCCCCGGCTATCAACGACTTCGTGCAGAGCATCATCGACGAGCTCGCGACAAACCCGGATCAAACCAGTGCTTCGCTCCAGGAAGGACTAATTGATCAATTGGTTAATGGAGGAATCAAGACAACAGGAATTGAGGATTTCGTTCTCTCGCAGATTGATGCCGGACTAATTGATGCATCAACTTGTAAATGCCCACCTGTCAACGTTCCTTTCCAGGGACCAAAATCCTTCGACTCAGCACCATCGATAATGCTTTGCGGGCAATGCGTCGGCACTGACAAAGTTGGTCACTTTTTTGAAGAAGGGCTCATTTATCACGGCATAAATACAACCCATGGTGAAGCGTACGCAATCGCATTTGGATACTGGACGGAAGGACTAATGCCGCCAGGGATTGACCAGGCGATTTGGACTTGGCTCACAACGGGCACCTTCGTCTATTACGGCGGAGGAAACGGAGCGATAACTCAGACTTCTTCTGGATGGGGTTGGTTCAGCGATGATTTCTTGGGACAGCCAATGGACCCGAATGGCACGGCCAGCCCGCTGATCTGCAAGCCAATGAAGCTGGCATGGAGTTTTGGGGTGAGATTCTTGGCAATCCAGTTGGATCGTTTAAGTTCGATATATGCAAATACATGAAAGGCAGAGTATGGGACCAAAACATTCTTCACAACGTGCCGGGAGATCCACGAGGAAGTCCGTTGCCACCGCCACCAAGATTCTGATTGTTCCCGTCGTGATTTCAGTTCGGCTGATTGCGGCGGTCTGTGGATGCGTTCAACGAGATGACGCGGAAGAGCAGACACGTACTGATCACCAAGAAGTAGGCGATATCTGCGAACGGTTCCTCGATTTGTTCAGGTCTGTTACTAGCTCCTTGCCTCTAAAGAAAGGGGAAAGTATTGACTCAGCTATTGCGGACTTGAAATCAAAGAAATCCGATACCGAACGGTATCGTTTTCTCATCCAGCCACGCAAACCAGAGAATAACGAATCGTCTATTGAAGTTTTTGCCATGGATCTTCAGAAGAATCACAATTACACATTCATAGTGATTGCGGATAACGACGAGATTGGTACCATCAAAATCCAGTTTGATATCCCGCAATTTCGAGATCGGTTATCCTGTTGAGCTTGAACGAGTTTACGAAGCAGTTCGAAACCCAGACGCGTACTTGTCCGAGTGTCGCGGTAAATCAAATGGCGCCGGCGAGATCAAAAGGAATGGAGGTCAATCCGATGAATGAACCGACGGGCGAAACAACGCGACCGAAGCGAATGATTGACCACGCCCAGGCGGAACTGCTTGCACGTTCCAATGATTGAACAGCGTAAGAGCCGTTAGGCGCACGGCGGTCATGGATGCCGCCGCATGAAACCCGCCGGTGGCATGGATGCCAGTCGATTCGACGATGGCATGAACAAAGATCAAAGGGGTCAGGCCTCTTAGATGAGTTTGGCAACGTTATTCATCGCTCGAACCGACGGGCGCGAATGATGTTGCCGGAGCCAATGATCGACCACGCCCAGTCGGAACTGCTTGAACGTTCCAGCGACCGACAGCGCCAAGAACGTCGCAGACACGCCGAGCATGGAGGGTCGGCGATTGACACCCGTCGGTGGCACGATGCCAGTCGGCAACGGGCGGCACGCATAGCGAGTCTTCGAGCGAAGCCGCCCGTTGTCGACCGGAGTGAGCTTGCGAACGTAGCCGGCGGTGCACTCGGCGTGTCCAGCGACGCGAAGGATTCGCCAAAGCGCGGAGCAGGAATCAGTGATGAGCCTGCGAATCACGATCCGTCCGCGACACACGCCGATGCCGAGGGCTGAGCCCGATAAGGACAGATGAGCCAGGATGCCGAGTCCCTTTAAAGAGGGCGGCCGGTAGCGAATCCCCGCTTGCTGGTCGGCGGCGGAGCACGAGCGTCAGCGAAGTTCGTGCAGTCCGTCCGGTGTGAAAAGTGGGTAGCTCCGACAGGCGGCAGCAACCACAACGCCCACAACCGTTACAGCTTCGCGCCCACCAACACGTCCGTCCAATCTTTGCAGCGGAATGTGGTCTGCGGCTGTTGACAGCGAGGCCAAGCTGTCGCGTCATGGAGGGATCGCCCCTCAATGGACCCAAACGCAGCTTGCGCCATGGTTGTGAAACACTCGACGATCTACCAGCGTCAGCCGCAGTGACACGCAGCGCCAGGCCGGTCCCCACGTCAAACGCCTGATCTCAAAAGCATCCCAGCCAGGGCCGGGCTACCGGTCTGCGCCCACCGAAAAGGAAAGTCGAACGATGAACGATCTCTGCTTTCACCCGCATGGAACCAGCAACCACTGGCCACCACGATCGAGTATTACGCCGAAAGACTCGCTGAAAACGAAAAAGCGCTTTCCTTCCTTCGACAGAAATCTTCTTTCCGCCGACGCTGGATCGAAAGTCGGATTCGCAGACAGAACGCTTGGTAAAGCGTTGCCGTCACATCAAACGCGTCAAGGGAAACAGCTGCGCAAGTTCTTGCAAGGCGTCGGCATCTTGAAACCAACCGGTCACGAGACCTTTCGCGGCTACGTCACCGTACCGTTGATGAGCCTGCAAGGCGAAACAACGGGCATCTACGGCGTGCGCATCGACCGCAATGGCGCGGGCGAGAAGATCATCACCATTGGCAATGGCATCTTCAATGCTGCCGCGTTTCACTCCTTCGATGAAATCATTGTCTGTGACTGTGTACTCGATGCTTGGACGTTCTACGCAGCCGGTTACAAGAACGCAATCGCCGCCGGCGCAATCCAGTTGCGACAGGAACACTTCGCAAACGTCAAACGTGCCTTGCTCGCGCATCCCAATATCGACTGCGACCCCTTCGTTGGAAAAGAACTATTGCGAATCAACTTCCCCGACGACACCAGTGTCAATCAGTACGCCATCGACAACACGTCGATCGATGATTGTCTGGGTCAGCGGATCCGCGCCGCCTTCTGGATCAACGGTGCGCCTCCGCCTTCACAGGTTGAGCGCAGCGAAACCGTAGCACCAAGCAACCGGCAGCGTCCCCAGCGCCGTCAGTCACGGAAGACTTGCAGGTTGAGCGCAGCGAAACAGAAGTCACGTTACCATCGAGCATCGCCGTTGGCGGATTCGCTCGCTGGAGCGCAACACCACGATCGGCGTGTTGAAAGTCAACGTGATGGTCTTCAACGATCGCAATGACCGCTTTCACGTCGATACGCTCGATCTGTATCACGCACGTTCTCGTCGCGTGTTTCTGAAGGAAGCGGGCCAGGAAATCGCAGTCAGTGAACACGAACTCCGCGGCGATCTGGGCCGCGTGCTGTTGAAGCTGGAACAACTGCAACAAGAACACCTCAAGAAAGGAAAGCCCGAAGCCTCGCAAGTCGAAATCACGGACGCTGAGCGCAGTGAAGCGATGGGGCTACTCAAAGACGAGCGGCTGCTCGATCGCATCCTCGACGACTTCGATACCTGCGGTATCGTGGGCGAACGGATCGGCAAGCTGACCGGTTACCTGGCCGCTACCAGTCGACTGCTTCCCAAGCCGCTGGGCGTTGTCATTCAAAGTTCTTCTGCTGCCGGAAAGACATCCTTGCTCGATGCGATCCTGGCCTTCATGCCGCCCGAACATCAATTCGGCTGCAGCGCGATGACCAGCAAGAGCCTGTACTACGCCGGCAACCTCGATCTGCGTCACAAGATTCTATCGGTCGCCGAAGAAGAAGGCGTTCGCGACGCCAGTTACGCACTCAAGCTGCTGCAAAGCGAAGGCAGGCTCTCGATCGTGACCACGGCCAAAGAATCGGGCACCGGGCGCACGGCCGTGGAACGTTACGACGTCGAAGGACCGGTGACGCTGTTGTTGACGACAACCGCCAGCGATGTGGATCCCGAGTTGATGAACCGTTGCTTCGTGCTCTCGGTTAACGAAGACGCGGCGCAAACCGCAGCGATCCAAGATCGCCAACGCAATGCGGAAACGCTGGATGAAATCTTGGCTGCTGAGCTTGCGAAGCAGACCCGAACCCTGCATCAGAACGCGCAGCGGCTGCTCAAACCGATGCGTGTCGTCAATCGCTACGCCGATCAACTCACGTTCGCCAAATCGCGCGTTCGCAATCGCCGTGACAATGCCAAGTACCTGACACTGATCAAGTCGGTAACGCTGCTGCATCAGTTCCAGCGAGAAGTGAAGCAAGCGACCGTCAAAGGCAAGACGATCCAGTACATCGAAGTCACCCGCAGTGACATCGCCGTTGCCAACATGCTGGCCAGCGCCGTACTGGGTTCAAGCATCGACGAACTGCCGACGCAGACCCGCAAACTGCTACGAACAATCTTCACTCACATCGACAAGATCGCGGACGACACCGATCGACCGATCGAAGACATCCGTTTCACTCGCCGCGAACTTCGCGAAGCATTCGGTTGGGGTCACACCCAGCTGCGAGTTCATCTCGATCGTCTGGCCGCTTACGAATACATCCACGTTTACCCTGGGCCTGGGCGGACGTTGCATTACGAACTTCGCTTCGATGGTCGCGGTCGAGAAGGCGAACCAGCCCTGTTCGGGCTGACCGATCCTGCCAGTCTCAACGAACCAACACCTATGACCAACGTATCGGCGGCCCTCGACCGTTGATTGGCGGGGCAAAAACGTTGATCGGCGGCCCAAAAGCGCCCCATCGGCGGGCCTGCCGAGTTGCGCTAAGCAAAGGTCAGCAAACAGCTTAGCGGCATCAACGGCGGTTAACGCCGCTACACAGCACCCCTTCACCGAAAAAACGTACGTGCATCGACGTACCTCGCGGCAGTTCTGCCGCGATCGTTGATCGCTTCTTGATCAACGAAATCTTTCTTCCCATCGTCCGGGCTCTCGGTGCGCGCGGACACAACACGGAGTTCACACTGATGTCCAAGAAACAACGAAAGTCCATGCAACCATTCGGCGATTCAACCGATCGGAGTGGCTTCTGGCTGCTGCTGCAGGAACATCTCACTTGGCTACGCGTTCACAACTACAGCGAAGCAACGATCCGCAAGCGCGCTCTCTACGTTCGCCTGTTCTCGCTGTGGTGCCTCGATCGCGATCTCTCTCAACCGAGTATCATCAGCAAACCAATCATCGAGTCATTCCAACGTTCGCTCTATCGACATCGCAAGAAAGACGGCAATCCGTTGTCGTGGGGCAGTCAACATCTGCACTTGAAAGAAGTGCGCGCCTTCTTCGCTTGGCTGGTCAAAGTCAATCACCTCCCCTTCAGTCCCGCCGCTGAGATCGAACTACCGCGACAACCCAAGACACTCCCCAAGGCGATTCTCACCGCTGACGAAGTCGAACAAGTGTTATCACAACCCGACACAACCACACCGCTGGGACTGCGTGATCGCGCCATCCTGGAAACGTTCTACAGTACCGGCATCCGCCGCGCCGAACTGTGCGGCTTGCAGATCGACGACATTCAGAGTCGATCGTCAGAGCCTGTTCGTCAATCAAGGCAAAGGGAAGAAAGACCGTTACGTGCCGATCGGGATGCGGGCGTTGGTGTGGATCGCCCGTTACGTGGAACAAGCACGCGACAAGTTGCTACTCGATGAAAAGGAACGCACGCTGTTCGTCAGCAATCAAGGCGAACCGCTCAACCCTGATTCGTTGACCGAATACGCGCGGCGCTACATCCAATCAGCCGGCATCAACAAGTCCGGAGCGTGCCACATCTTCCGTCACACGATGGCGACGTTGATGCACGAGAACGGAGCCGACATCCGCAGCATCCAAGTGATCCTCGGTCACGAGAAGTTGGACACGACGCAGATCTACACGCGGGTGGCGATTGCGAACCTGTTGAAGGTTCACGGGGCGACGCATCCGGCAGAGAAACCCGACGAAAAGCCGGACCAATCGTAGGCGCACCACGTACGTCGATCACCTACAATGGGAAATCATGCACCTACGAGAAAAAACCCGCCGACACCATCGCAAGAACGTACCTCGCGCGCGCGGGGAAAATCGTAGGTGCATGCCGGTGTCACCCCGATGCGTTTCACCAACCGCATGCCGTCTCAAACGCGCACCCACTTACAAAAAGTGTACCCGGTTGGAGTCTTGCTCCAGAGACCCCATTGGGTATGAGGACGGGCATAATCTTCACGCGGCCTACTTCGCTCTCAGAAATGCTACGGATCCGACTGGGAAGTGGACGTGGGGTGAGTACTTTGATTCTTATTGCAATGCGTACTGTGATTATGTGAATCCATGGAATCATTCCGTAAGCGTTCCCGTTGACGGTGTCGACACGATACTCGTTATAGGAACGAAGGGCGGACAAGTCACAGCGGTTGTTGCGGGAAGTGCTGCGGTCGGCGTTAAAGCTGTCGAAGTTATCTTTCTTGGCGGGAAGCCAGCACTCGAAATAACGCTACTGAAAGGTGGCAACGTCTTTAAAGTGATCAGTCGGCCGTTTAAGTGCGGTTTTCGAATTGATCCCGCTCATCATGGCAAACCTTGGGGGCACCCACATTGGTGGTACTGGTGGTAATGAAGAACTTTAAGAAGCCCGTTTTTGAAGACGGCTCCGTTGAGTTTCGGATCGACAATGATGAAGTGTCGGTTTACGGAACCAAGGATGGATTAACGCGGCTCTCGGAGCTCTGTCATAAACTCGCGCTCAAATGCCCGGTTGGTGGCACCGAGCATGTACATCTTGAGGACTACGAGTTATTGACCAGCAGTTCACTTCGCGCAACGTTGGCAGTTTTTGCCACAACGCACGCATCGTCAGATTGACGATCGCGACAAGAAAGGCTTCGCCGGGAGAAAGGCTTCGCCGGGAGAAAGGCTTCGCCGGGAAAGGCTTTGCCGGGCGAAGGCTTGGTGTTCGGTTTTTAGCTTTTTGACGCGGGCGAGAACGGTGCCCATCATGCCGCACGTTGCTGCCCGCGAAACATCAGCGGCGGTTTGCTGATCAATCGCCCGACGCACGTGTTCGATCGAAGGAATACGCCAACCACGCCCAGACAGAACTGCTTGCACGTTTCAACGACCGCGCACGAAAGGGCCAAAGGCGTATCGCGGTCATGGATGCCGCCGCTTGAACCCCGCCGCTGGCCGGGATACCCCGTTCTCAATAGACAGTGTGGAACGCGAGTACGCGCCCTTCGCAGAGGATTGTCAAGGCGCCTGTGCTTGATGATGCTGAACGGCTACGCTTGAACTACATCGTTTATTGGGGTCTTCGTAAAGCCAAGTGTCATGGCCATCGGCATCGTTCCCACCGTTGATTACGCATTCAAAAAGCTGCTCGGCAGTCCCGATCACTCAGCCATCACGCTGCATTTCTTGAACGCTGTGTTGGCCCATGATCGGATCATCCAATCGGTGGAGTTTCTCAATCCATTCCTGGAGAAGGAATTCGAGGAAGACAAGCTGGCGATCCTGGACGTCCGAGCCAAAGACGACCATGGCCGCTGGCTGAACATCGAAATGCAGACCAGCGTACCTGGCGAGTTGCCGCAGCGGTTGGCCTACTATGCAGCGAATCAGTACGTCGGTCAGATGAAGGAGGGCGACGCCTACGAATCGCTCACACCCTCCATTGGGATCTGTGTTCTTGATGGCATCTGGTTCTCGGATGTGCCATCGCTTCATCTCGATTTCCGGATGCGAAGCGAAGATCCGCCGGTTTTGCTGTGTGATTCGCTCCAGATTCACCTTCTCGAGTTGCCCAAGTACATCCCACCGGGCGATAATAGCGTGATCACCAATCCGATCGAAATGTGGGTCTACTTTTTGCGTTGGGCCTCCGAGTTGACGGCCCAGCAGCTTGGCGATCGACTCGGTGACAAGTATTCGCCGAAGCGGCAGGAGTCCTGGAGATGATTGCAAGAAGTCCAAGAGAACGAGAGCTCTACGAGGCCCGGCTGAAGATGCAGCGTGACGAGCAGTCACGGATTGCAGCGGCCAAGGATCAGGGGCACGCAGCGGGGCTAGAGGAAGGATTGGAGCAGGGACTGGAGAAGGGGCGGGAGGAAGGTCTGGAAAAAGGTTGTTTAGTCGGCCGCATTCAACTTCTTGAGAATCTGCTCGGTCTCAGTGAATCCTCATCCGTGGAACTGAACTCGCAGCCGCTGGCCGCACTGTCGCAGATGGCGAGTGACCTGCAGAAGCGGTTGCACAGCGCGATTAGCCGCACGGCCGGTCACCTACAATCCATCGAGTTTCATCAACGGCATGTACGTCTGCGCAGAAAACCGATCCTCGTCCAAGAAGGTGGTCCCCTGCGCGCGCCGAAAATCGTACGTGCATTTCGCACGATTCTGTCATCGCAAACCTAGAGCATGCAGCATCGGCATCGTTCCCACCGTTGATTACGCATTCAAAAAGCTGCTTGGCAGTCCCGATCACTCAGCCATCACACTGCATTTCTTGAACGCTGTGTTGGCCCGTGATCGGATCATCCAATCGGTGGAGTTTCTCAACCCATTCCTGGAGAAGGAATTCGAGGAAGACAAGCTGGCGATCCTGGATGTTCGAGCCAAAGACGACCAGGGTCGCTGGCTGAACATCGAAATGCAGACCAGCGTACCTGGCGAGTTGCCGCAGTGGTTGGCCTACTATGCAGCGAATCAGTACGTCGGTCAGATGAAGGAGGGCGACGCCTACCAGTCGCTCACACCCTCCATTGGGATCTGTGTTCTTGATGGCATCTGGTTCTCGGATGTGCCATCGCTTCATCTCGATTTCCGGATGCGAAGCGAAGATCCGCCGGTTTTGCTGTGTGATTCGCTCCAGATTCACCTTCTCGAGTTGCCCAAGTACACCCCACCGGGCGATAATAGCGTTATCACCAATCCGATCGAAATGTGGGTCTACTTCTTGCGTTGGGCCTCCGAGTTGACGGCCCAGCAGCTTGGCGATCGACTCGGTGACGAAGTATTCGCCGAAGCGGCAGGAGTCCTAGAGATGATTGCAAGAAGTCCAAGAGAACGAGAGCTCTACGAGGCCCGGTTGAAGATGCAGCGTGACGAGCAGTCACGGATTGCAGCGGCCAAGGATCAGGGGCACGCTGCCGGGCTTGAGAAGGGGCGGGAGGAAGGTCTGGAAAAAGGTTGTTTAGTCGGCCGCATTCAACTTCTTGAGAATTTGCTCGGTCTCAGTGAATCCTCGTCCGTGGATCTAAGGTCGCAGACGGTGGCCGCGTTGTCGAAAACGGCGAGTGACCTGCAGCAGCGGTTGCGCGAGCGAGGTTAGGCGTACGGTCACCCACGATTCCATCCCATTCCGTCAACGGCATGTACGTCTGCGCAGAAAACCGAGCCCTGGCAAGAAGGTGGGCCCCGGCGCGCGCCGAAAATCGTACGTACATCTCCCGCGGTTTTGTCGTCGCAAACCGAGAGCATGTATCAGATTGCGACATGCACGTACGGCAAGAGTGCCCGGTTGGAGTCTTGCTCCAGAGATCCAATCGGGTTCGAGGGAAGCGAGTGGAATCTTCATGAATTCGGTGGATCGTCGCCAGTTGCATCCTCGGACCCAACCGCTTTGTCTATGATTTGCATAGAGGTTGGGAAAACCTGCTTTGAAAGTGTACGAGATTTTCACGCTCGATGCATCAGAAATGCAAATGGGGACGAAAGCAGAATCGAAGGCTGCAATAAGGCCGCCGCTATCCAGCAACTAACCTGCTTCTTTGTAGTCGGTTATTGCTTCGCCCAATGGGGGACGATGCCGTGCCCCGAGGACGACACTCCACCACCGGAGCCCGTAGAGCAGGTGCCTATTCGGAAACCTCTAAACCGTAATCCGTGCCCACCAGGGTGCATGCTTGCACACAAGTATGCTGGCAATCTCTTACCTAAGCCGATCGGGTGTGTTGGCAAGCCGCTCGCAGGCAATCGATGGCCGACACAAGCTGCTTGCTCTGTAACGTGTATCAATTGCAACAACAAGGGAAAAGACAGGGAGTCACGTTGCGCCGATTGCTATCGGGCTTGCGGTGGCAATCGCCCAACGAGAGCGGAGCAAAACGCAATATTGCAGTGTCAAAAAAATTGCACGCTTGCATTGAGCATAAACCCCTGAAACGGCGTTGTCTGAAACACAACGATGGTACGGACATGCCCAGGGAATCGAATGATTATGGCAACTTCGCGCTGGTTGAAAGTCACCCCTGGGCATCGCCCGATATCGGATGTTAGTACGAACCTCTGGTACGTAATGCGAATCGCAGTGAGCTTGATCGCATTCTGGTCGCACGCATACGGTGCGGAACGTGTAACACAGTTTGTTGATGCAGCCGGGTTTTCAGAAGATCGAGGCAAGAAAAGCACTGTCATGGCCGAACTTAGTTTGGCTCGGTTTTCCGAGCAGTGCGCAGACATCTAGCGCGACTACGCTACGGTAGCTTTTTTGCAACTTAAAGTCCAATGCCTTGCCGGCTGCCGAGCACTTCTCAGTCAGCATGGATGG
The DNA here is from genome assembly GCA_963714715.1 of Pirellulaceae bacterium. GTDB lineage: Bacteria > Planctomycetota > Planctomycetia > Pirellulales > Pirellulaceae > JBFJVZ01. The sequence goes on from CAVQPV010000040.1 coordinate 20,199, forward strand.
TTCAGTCTCGCCACCCTGGTAGATATCCGAAGCTTAGAAGCCTCACACTGTCTTATCCGGCGTTTGAACCGCTGACAGAGCATCACGCTTTTTCCACGGGCTTGTTGACTGCAGTCATTGGTGACCGCGCCTGCCCTCGGGGACGAACGATGTTGTCAGTGTGCCAGGCAGCACGACAGGTCAGCATGGGCCCTAAGCTTCGGACGATTCCGATTCTACTTCATTCTCTTGATGGACTCCAAGCCGAACCAGTAACGGCATCAATAAATCGCCCAACGACGCGGTGTGTCCTCGGCGTTTCGTTGAGATTTTCAGTAGTGGTTTGGCTTCTTCGGAGTAAGTTGATTTTGGTAACCACTCAAATGCCGAGTTCAGGTCGGCGACCGTAAGCTCAAGTGACGTGCCATGCGTGCGATGAAATTCACGGAGTTTGTACAACAAGTATTCGCGGTCGATGCCTTTGCCACGCCAGACTTGCCGACCGCTGACGATTTGAAACACCATTCGGTTGGTGCGATTTGCCATTCGGCATTGTCGGTCCACTGTGGCAACGTTCCGTTTCGCCCAGACCGCTGCGAGTCCACGGTAGTAGGGATGACACTTGATCAGGTTCTTTGCCACCAGTATGCAGGCGGCGCGAAGTTTGCGATTGCCATGCTTGGCAATCGAATCGCTGCGATCGACTTCGTCACTCTGGTAACGCGCTGGATAAAGCAATGCTCGGCCGTTGAGTGCTGTTGCCGAGCCGTAGTGTTCAATGGGGCCTGCTTCGCCGGCGAGTTCACCAGCGGAAACGACGTTGATTCCGGTGACCGACAAGAGAAGCACGTAGGGCGTTTGAACAAGAAAATGAGCGGTTTTTCGCTCCGTGTCGTTAATCTGGCTGGTCAGCAAAGCGTGGTTTTCAGCGAGTTGCTTCCACTGTTCGGTGAGCAACTCCTGGAGAGGTGCAGCGTCGGCCGCTTGTCGACTCCAGGCGTGAATCTTGTCGAGCGTACGTTCTTGGAAACGCGTCTTGATACTGCGAAGATGCTTGGCCATTGCGGCCTGCGTCGCCTTCTTGATCGCTTCAGCTGACGTAAACTGTTTCGCGATCGGCAACGCAATTGACTTGTTGAATAGCTTGTCGTCTTCCCAGAGATCCGCATACCCTGGCATCGCTTGATGCATCAACGCGCGGACTTGGATTTGCAGCCTTGCTCGTTGCTTGACGAGGTTACGGCGATGCCGTGAGAGACGCTGTAGCGACTGATAGACTTCGCTCACCGGAAGGGAAGCCAGTCCATAGCCGTTGATCGCGGCGTGAAAGATGGCCTCCAAGTCGGTATCATCGGTCTTGTTGTCTGGGTGAAGTGGCTTTCGATAGTGGGAGGATGCAAAGGGATGTACGATGCGAGTGTCAAAGCCCGCTTTGCGGAATGCTGCTTGAACCGGTTTGTGATACACGCCAGTCATTTCAACAGCCACAATGGAGTCGACGATACCCTCGGCTTCACAAGCCGCGGTCGCTAGACTGACCATGGCTTTGAGTTCACCGGAGTTGTGCTCGACGCTGGTGGGCTCGGCGATGACGCGCCCAAAATAGTCACAGAGCATCCACCTGGATCGACGCTTCGCACAGTCCACAGAAATGACCGCGAATCGTTCAGGACCAGCTTCACGAACTCGCTGCTGTATGACGCCATTCGGCTTACCGATGTAGCGTTTCTTTGGCTTGCCGTTGCCTCCGCGTCGTGTGGATTTTTTGGTCATAGCCATCTGAGTGTCTCCTAATTGGAAGAGGGAACGAAAGTTCTTCCAATGGAGTACTTGGAGGGTCTTTGTCTAGATTTTCAATGATCTAGGGGACATACCAGGGGACGCACCTCTTTTTGAGGTTAAACCGGTTACAACCTGATCAGGTTGTGCTTGCCTGATGCAGATGTAATCCGCACCTGTCAACCTGATTCTTGGGCGTCGGTTTGTTCAGTCGCCTTCTCTCCGGCGACGACTTCTTTCAACGC
>CAVQPV010000041.1:0-56206 GCA_963714715.1 Pirellulaceae bacterium
GGTGGCGAATTGATCCACAAATTTTGGACCACCACCAACGAACAGGTGCGTGATCTTGCCTTCACGATCGATAATCACCGTTTGCGGAATCGCGCGGGCGTCGTAGTATCGGCCCGCTTCGCCATCGACATCCATGATCACGGTCGCCGTTAACTTCATTCGATCGACGGCCAACTTGGCGCGTTCAACGGAATCTTGCAGATTGACGGCGACCAATTCGACATCGTGATCGTCGAGTTCCTCGACGATGCGGTCGACCTCAGGCATCGTTTGAATACAGGGACCACACCAACTGGCCCAGAAATCGAGTACGACGACTGTGCCTCGCAGCTTGTCCAAATCGAACGCGTCGCCGTCGATCGTATCCAACCGGATGCCGGGTGCATCACGTCCCACCAGCGGCGAATCGAGTCCCATCGCTGGTCCATCGCCGTTGGCCGACTCTTGGTACACCTTTGGTAAGGTGGCCAGCGAGAGCGACCAAGATTCTTTGCGCAGCTGCAATGCTTCGCGACCCACATCGGTCCCGAACAGAAGTGTTTCGATCCCGTCCAAGCTCACGCTGCACTGCCCCAGAAGATCGCTTTCACCAGTCAGTTTTCCATCCACAACCCGCTTGGGGCGAAAGGTGACACCACGTTTATCGGGCCGAACTGCGTGAACCAGAAAGTCCTCATTTGACTCGACTTGTTCCTCGGCTTGCTGGTCATCGTTTTCGCCGTCTGCTTGCTTGTCCAACCATGGCCGCTGGTGCAGCCAAATGATTCGTGAGATCTTTGTACGGGGAATCTGCTTGATCTCCAATCGGACCTCGATGCTGACGTTTTCGCCATCGACACCAAGCAAACGTCCACGCAGATAGTCGCCAGTTCTGGCCAGGAACAGATGCGTGGGCGGATCGGTCTTCATCGAACGCGGCACGGTCATCAAACGCTTCATCTTTTCGGCGTCAAACTTGACCTTCGAGATCGATGGATTCAATACCACTGAATCCATTTTCTCGTGCGGCACGAACTTGGTCGTTGTCTCGTCCGATTGAAACGTGACACCGCGAGAATCGATCGAGTCCACGACGCCATCAACCGTATCCCCGGTCCGGAAGACAATCTCGAATTGTTTGTTGGTTGGTTTTGTCGCAGCTTTTTTTGCCGCCAGTTTGCGGCACTTCACCACCGCCAAAGATGCCGCCGAGCAAACCGCCCAGCCCCGATGGTTGTGGTCGCGATGCGGCCGGTTTGGCCCGGACCGACGTGTTCGTCTGGGCTTGGGATAGCCGATGGACTCCGTTGGCAGCATCGGAAATCGCGATCGCCGTGGGACTTGCCCAAGGCTGCCAGATCAACACGGCATCGCCGTCCGGGTTCGGATTATCGACAAGGCAGCCTCTTAGGCTGGCGGACGTGCTGGAAATCGTCCCCACGGCATTCGGCAATCCTTCACCCGGAAAACGTGTCTCGGAGCCAATGATCGCGACCACTTTGTCCGGCGCACATGTCATTTCACCTTCGACTCCCTCAGCTCGAAAAACGAAGGCTCCGTTGGCAGCAGCAAGTGTGCCGATCAGGCGACTGCTATCGGCAAACTCGATCTCAAGCTGTCGCGATCGTTCCTCAACTTCCGCATCAGGCGAGTCCTCTGCTTGCCCCTGCGATTCAGCGTCCTCGTCTTTGGACGGTGAGATGACCACTCTTCGCAGTTCCGACAAAGCGAGCTCCGCATCACCGCCCTCCCGGTCAAGCAGCTTCAGCATTCCAGTCTGGGGATCGAAACTTTGGATATCACCGCGGAGAACTTTTTCGGACTTGTCCAACACGTAGCTTTCCGGATACTCGGTCGAACTGGGCAAATGCCCATCCCACGAGAAGACGTCGAAGCGATCCAAGCTGACTTTCTTGCCGTGGTTTTCGAGCATGGCACATGTTCGTGCCTTGCCTTTGTCATCGGCCACCTGAATCTTTTCCAACAAACGGCCTCGTGACGAATAAACGGCAACCAACCCAGCAATTTGGTCGACGTAGAACGTCATTTCGAATCGCGACGTGCTGTCATCCAGCGGCAATACAGCGATATCGGCAAGATTGCCAATTTCACGGACAATCGCCAGTTGTGCATCCCACATTTCCAAGCGAACCGCTGCCCCATCATTGGCTGGCTTGGCAGCGGCCACGGCTCGACGTCCCTGAACTTGCGGAACCTGCTCCGCTTGCTTGGGCCGACTGCAGCCAAGCGAAAGGACAAAGTCGGCCCTTCCCTCCCATGACATGGTCAGTGACAAACGAAATTTGTCGGGCATGCTGACGTCACCGACCGCGCGAGCCCCCTTGTTGAGTGCCGTCAGCGACCCGGCCGCAAATCGCCAGTTTTTTGCGTCGTCCAGAATCTGCCAATCATCCAGTGAGCGGGGCCCCGAATACACTCGTTTGCCACCATCCTCGCTCGCTTCGATTGATCGCAGCAGACCGCGTTGCAACCGAACTTCACCTAACGAGGGAGATTGAATCACGACTTGACTGTCGTTGAACTCTTTCAGCTTGACCCGCGAGTCTTGTTCCACCTTCGATCAAGAAAAAATGATCGGACAATTGATCGTCACTGCTAACGTCGCCGGCGATACTACGGATCGCTCGAACATCAAAGTACATGGGTTGGCGGAACAAATCGCTTTGGAAGCCAACCAAGTCCTTGTCGCCTGATGCAGCCAATGTTCCATCGACGTAGCTTCCGTCCTTCAACCACAATCGCAACGGCGGCGGATCGGCAGCGGAAGCCAATGTCAGGCCAAACAGTAGGAGGGTCGACGTGACCGCCGGCAGGAAAACACAAGTTCGCATACTAACGCTCGTAGATTGGCAAAAAGCGATAATTGAGTGCCAAAGCAAGCAACGCCATCGACGTGCTATTGGCTGTACCCAAGTCACCGCGAAAGCTTCCATCATCGCCCTGGATCGCCTTCAATTGGCGGATCAGTCCCCGATTCCACTTTTCCCAGGCTTCGATATCCGCCTGGAACAATGCCTGAGCCTGGTAGTATCTGGCGTACTCGACCCAGCCCAGACGACTCAGTCAAATTTGTTGTGACGTATTTTTCGACGGCCTTGTATTGCTTCAAATCCTTTCGCTTGCCAATCGCGAACACCAGACAGGCAATCGACGATCGAGCGATCGATTGTCCAAAACCATCCAGACCGCCTGAGTAACCGACGATACCGTTTCCGCCAGTCATGCTGGCGAAGTACTTGATCGCCTTGTCGATCGACTCGTCGGGGACTTCGATGCCGGCGTTGCGAGCGGCCAACAAACCCATCAACACGGCGCCGCTGACCGATGTGTCGGCATCACGCGCACCGGGAGAATACCGCCACGCTCCAAAGGGATTTTTCTTTTGCGAAGTGATCGCACATCGCACACCCAGTTCGAGCGACTCGCCGATGCTTCGTTGATTAGCGTGCGTCTCTCCAGCCCACAAATCGGTTTCGTCCACCGCTCCATACGCCTCGGACAGGCCAAGCAGCGCGAAACCATGGTGATACATGCTTGGCCCCATGTATCCAGTCGATTTGGGCTGCGACTTGATGATATGCCGGATCGATTTGCGAATCGCTGAACTGTAGGGACCAAAATTCGGGTCTTCTCCAGATGCCAGAAACGCCAGCAATGCCAAGCCGGTCGTGCCGGCCCCTCGTTCGCTGCCCGATTGCCACGTGCCGTCAGCACTTTGGGTCTTTAGCAAATACTGCAGTCCCCGATCGTACATCTCACGAACATCTCGCGGCACCACATCGCCCTGTGGCACCGAGAACTCTTGCGCGACAACCGCAGTTGACAATAAAACGCAGGCGACAACAGCTGCAGCAAACACGGCAAGCCGGCAGCACGATGGTCGATGATATGAATCGTTACTCATAAGAATCGTCAAGACTATTGAAACATCCCGGCCCAACCCTGGTATCGCTCGCGGTATTGTTCGATGACCGCCAGTTGGTGTTCATCCAAAAACTCCGCCAGTTCCTTTTCTTCAACTTTAATCAACCGCAAGTAGCCGACATAACCGTCCATGTGCTTGTTCATCTTCTTGGGAACTTCAACCTCGTCCAACAATTTCAGCAGTTTTTCGCGTTGATGTCCCAGCAGCGGCATCGATTTTTCGATGTCGGCAACATTGGTTCGCGTGATCGCCTTCCAGCGGCGTGCGCGATCCAGCTGAATCTGGGCTTCGTACAACTGCTGCTGAGAATCGTCCAGAGAAGAGTGGAAGACTTTGTCGAATAACGATCCCTCGGCGAACATCCCGTTTGGATGCGTGTGGCTAACGGACTGACAACCTCCCAAGCCTCTTGGACATTGTTGTTGTCGATATTCAGCTTTTCGACTTTGCGCCGCGTGCGGGCAACGTCTCGCAGAAACCGTGTGATGTCGGCTTCGGCCGGCCAGCTTCAGCTTGTTTTGCTTGCTCTTGCTCGAGACTGCAGATGCGATCCATGATCTTGATTCGCATCTGATATTCAGAGCGAAGTTGCTTGGCAACTTGTTGTTCGGTTTGACCGTTCAAAGCCCACATGCTGACCCAGTCGTTTTGGGCTACCACTCCAAATTGGGCATGGCGATGGCGCCATGACTGGCTGCCAGCAACAGCACGATCATCAGCAATCTGGATTCTGGATTCGATCCGACATCATTGCTTGATCACAATCGGAGCTTGACCGTCGTTGAAGTTTTCTTCGGTGAAGAGATGCTTCTGCAAGCCCCGGTAGGCCAGCCATCTGATCTTTGTCCAGTGTTGCGACAACAGGTGTTCAGGAATGTCGGGGTAATAGTTGTTGCCGGAAAAGTAGTACATGGTGTGCAGATTCGATCGATCCACCCACGGCGCAATCTTGGCCTTGATTTCCGCTCGCTGTTCTTCGGTCATCCCAAGTCGCGGCTGTAGGCTCTCGATCAGCGCGTCGGCAGTTGCTTCGCTACGAAACTTGTCTCGAAGTTTCTGTTCCTTTTCGTAGACTTTCTTTTGCTCGTCTGTCAGTAACTCAGCAACGCGTTTTTCGATTTCCTTCCTGACAGTTCTGTTTGGCGACTGCTGCCGGATTATTCGCAACGGGCCGGGCACCAAAAAACATGGCAATCAATCCAGGCTGCTGGCCGTTCGCATTCGCCGCATTCGCTTGCCGGTTACTGATCTTGCGGACCCAATCATCATCGATTTCCGCAAATGCCTTGAGTTGTTCATCACTCAAGTCGCGCACGCGCGACGCACCAACGCGACCTCCACTTGTGCGTAGGCAAAAAGCTTGAGCAGATTGTCGTCAGCGGGCATCGCGACCATCATACTCTTCCGTCGCCATCTCCACTTCGACTTCGGCGACCACTTCCGTCAACCGCGACTGGCTGCGTCTTGTGCAGATGTGACGCTCGACACGAAAACGCAACGCGGCCAATGCCGCCAGCAGCTCGCTCATGCGCTAGGAAGATTCGTGCGTCACTGTATTTCGCTCCCAACGTTGGAAGTATTCGTCCAATCCTGCGCGAAATTCTTCCGGCAGGTTGCGACCTGTTTCGCCCGTGGTCTGCGTGATCGTCCGAGCTTCGCGTTGTTCTTTCTGATTGACTCCACGACCTAGCAGAGCGAGAGCAGAATCTTGCGTATCGCCCTGCCCTCCTCCGCCGGGACTGGTGCCGCCACCACCACCGCCCTTCGGATTGATCCGCTTGCACTGCAGCAACAGTTCGATCGCTTCGGTCTCCGCCGCGATCGCCTCACTGCCGGTGTTGGGCGACACCAAAATATCACGAGCTTCGGTCATGACCGAACTGACTTGGGTCAGCAGGTTGATCTCCTTGGCAAAGTTCGCACCGCCATCGGGCAACTCCTCGATACGATCGATGACCTGATCGACACGATCTCGCAACAGGTCCTGAGTTTCACTCAGACGAATTGCCTCGCTCATGTGTTCGTCTTTGCTGACACCTTCCCTGGCTTGTTCAGCCACACGAGTTTCTTCTCGCAAGTTGACTTCAGCTTCCAGAATCTTCAGTACTTCCAAAATCACGGATGGCGGCAAACTGCCGGCCGATTTGCAGCCCGGTCACATACCGCCGCTAGCCGGATCGACGAGATCATCGGCCCAACGATCGAAGTTGTCGGACCAGAATTCGGCCTGCGCAATCGACATTCCCTGTTGCTTGGGAATCTCGTCGCCAAGATCCTCCAGCGCCGTCAGCACTTCCGATCCCCGCATTTCGTCCAGCACCGACTTGAACTGATTCATGCGACGGCGTTCGTAATAACTCTGCATGTCGTCCATGATGTACGAGATCGTTTCGACGCTCTTGCGTTTCGACCTCAGACAAATCCTTCAGCAGTTGGCGATCTTCTTTGTCCGCATGTGACCGACTGCCAAACACCTGATCGATGCGGCTACCAATTCGATCGGCGACTTGATTTTGTTCGCGCGACGCAGCCTTCAGCCGTTTGACCAACGTGCTTCCTTCCATGTTGGCCAGCAGCGTGTTCAGTTCGTCGGCGATCTTCTCAAATTCCGCCAGCAAGATCTTTTTGCTCGGTGATCGCTTGATCGACCGGCTCTTCTTCCTCTTCTTCCTCAGGTTGGTCCTTCTCCCGATTTCGGCGGCCCAGCGATCGTGGTGACTGGCAAGGTCAACCGAGGGTCTCCAGTCCTTCTTCTTCTGGTTCCTGCTCGTTCGGAGTCACTTTCATCGGGCGGTTGTTGTGATGACTCCATGTCGACGATCGATGGAATCTTCGGCTTAGGCGTGTCCGCCGTTTTCTCCTCTTCTTCGCCGCCACTGCCGCCACCTTTGCCGCGATTCTTACCCGCAGACGGACCGGATTCTTTCGGTTTGCCACTACGAGCGAGCTGCGGTTTGGCCGACGCGTTCTCCAACAAATCGGCGACCGACGGCATTCGATTGTCCGGAGATGTCATCCAGGATTTGCAGCATCTCGGCCCAGCGATCCAAATGGCCAACGCCAATCTCTGGATTGCGGGACGCTTGTCGCAGCAGGTCTTCGCCGGCCTTGGTGAGTGCTGACAAGCGACGACCGTTGGATGACTCGGCAGCCGCCTGCTTGCGGAGTTCCTTTCGCATCTCTTCGTCAGCCAACTGCTCCGGCGTCATCTCGCGAATCTGCTTGTTGCGCTCGTGCAGTCGCATTTCGCGATCGCGGACATCCAGTGAAGCACGATGCCATTTGCTCATTTGGTTGGTGATCCAGATCGGCATGCTGATCGGGAGTGAGCACAAAGAAGATGTGTGGTGCCGAGTAAACGCGTCCGCGATCGGGAAGGTAGTCTTCGGCCCACAGGCGAACTTCGATCGGCTGCGGTTCGATGCCCAGCGAGACCGCCGAAAAGGTGGCGGGCACCTGCAATGACGACTGCTGCGGGGCCACCCACGGCAATCACCTTTTCGCCCTCGGCCGGTTCGGTCAAACGATCGTCCAATCCTCGCCAAGAAATGCCCAGCTGTCTTGATGCCAAAATCGTCGGCCGAAAGCACTTGGAAATTCAATTGCTCGCTATCCAGCAGAACCGCTTGCCGCGGAAGGTCTTGGGTGACCACCGATGGCGGTTCGTCGACAGCGGGTTTGAGCGACAACTCGAACGGTTCCCGGCCTTCCAAGCCGTCTTGGTCTTTCCAAGCCAAGGCATGCGGCCCGATTGGACTCGAAACGGTCCGAGGAAAACGAGTCCTCGAGAAACGTCAACGTGTTTGCTTCATTGATCGATGCCGTAGCGAGTTCGCGAGAAGCGTGGCCGTCAGTGTCGCACGGCTTCCATCGACCACGCTGAGCGTTCCGCTTCGCACGTCTTCTTCGATCGCGCGGGCAATTGCAGGTACTCAGGAAGCTGCACCTTCGCATTCGCACCGACCAGTTCCGGACGGATCTTCGGCTCAATCGAGACGGTCTGATAGAAGTCACCAACGCGCACCAACATCTCGGTCGGCGCCGTTCGAGCTGGCAATTCGAACTTGTACTCGCGACCATCCAGCTTCTGCGACATTCGGCGGCAAGCCCGCGATCTCCAGCGTCGCTTGATCGGGCTGCCAGCGACTCGCGTCGTCCAAGGTCACCGTCCAAGGCACCGTCTCGCCATGCGGAACCACGTAGTTGTCCGCAAGCGGTTGGACTTGAGTGAAGGTGTAACGCGGCGTGTCGTACCACGGCGCGGCAAGACGAGCCCAAGCGTTCTTGGCAGCCGGACCCGCGATAACGAACAGAACTGCGGCGATGCATGCGGTCGCGGCAACGACAGAGCCCCAAAGTCTGACACGAGACCGTGGGGCCGCTTCGTTCAAGTCACGATGCTTCGCCGTCTCGGCGACTTGCTCGATCGCCGCAGCACACAAGGTACGCGATCGCGCTTGTTCGGTGTCACTTTCGGCGAGCTCAATCACACCCAAAAGTTGATCGCCGATATTCGGCTCGCGGACTCGCAGCAAACGCGCCAATTGATCCATCCGGCGATGTCGCCACACCCAACGATGCATTGCCCATGGCACGACCAGCCAAATGGCAACCGTTGCAACGAAAGATGCCAAGTCGGATTGATTGGGGCGTGTCCCAAAGTCGATCGACCAAGAAGACAACCAGAAACGCGACCAGCACGGCGGCAACCGCCAGAGCCAGAAGGCTTCGGCCATCTTCGTCAGCCAGACTCGACCACGAAACGCAGAAAGCTGGTGCTTGAGGCTGTCGGGAACTTGCAATCAGTCGGGTCGACGCTTGGGATGGAGTCGAGACACTCATGGTCTTTCCCGTGTGGTAGGCCAGGACCTGCCCCGGCGTCATTTCGAACACTTTGAAATGCCAGGACCCCTCCTGGACGGCGAGATACAGCGATCACAGTTTATCGTATTCATCAGATCAGCCCCACCATTTTTCTGCCAACCCAAAACACCCCCATGAACACGATGAATCTGGCTGCCACCAGCGGATGGCTCCAAATCTGCACGCGACGGATCTGCTTGGGCGGCTCGGGCACCTCGGAGACTGCTTTGACGATCGTCTCCAAGTTGGCGTTCGTTCAGAACACGACCGCGGGAGACCCTTGCTAGCTCTTCCAGCACCTCTGGTCGTGACGGTTTACCGATTTGCTCCAAAATCGCTCCTTGGACAAACAAGGTCGCTTCCAGGCTCGATTGGCTCTCTTTGCACGCAACGTGACTTGATGACCACCGGGCTCTTTGGGTGTGAAGACGCCCGCAAATGCACCCCATTCTTCACCGGAACTTTGCATGCGAACCGTTTCGGTTCTTCCCGACGGCGCGACGATCCGAGCCGTCACCGTTCCACGGCTCAGCGGTTCGCCGCTACGTTCCATCACGTTGGCTTTCAGCGCGATGGTTTGGCGGACTTGAGGTTGTTCGGGTGAGTAGTAGAAACGCATCGATTCACCCTTGGCCATGTTTCGCTGATACGCCATCCAGCGGACGACTTGTCCCCAAAAGCGATAGTGGTACAAGTCTTCGACACCGCGACGCCAACGCCAGGCACCGTCGGTTCCCATGAACAAGTACTTTGCCGGCACCGAACGTCCGCGTCACCAACAAGGGGATGCGACCGTATTCGTTGGACGCGTCTTCGTGGACCGCCAAGACATCGGTGCCTGCTTTAGCGCGAATCACCGGGGCGTACCACTGGAACCCAGGCAGGTTTTCCCAGACTTGCATGTTGTCGTCTTGCGTGTCGGCAAGTTTGGTTAGCAAACTGCGGCGACCAAGTTCGGTCAGTGCAAAGTGACTGGGCGTTCGCGAGCCCCAACCGATCGGCTGCGATTGGTCATAGATGACGGGCAACAAGGCATTCAGCGGCGTCTCCGCCAACTCCAGCCCATGACCTTGCCAGCCCGGCATAAAAACCAAACCGCTCGCTTGCTGTTCCACCAAACCAACCAGCAATCGACATTGCTCTTCGCTCAGCTGCCCTTCCATCACGCCCAACATCGCCCAAGAAGACAACGTCGTACTGGGCGAGATCCTCCAACGCCTCGGGAAAACTCTGGATGTAATCCTTGCTGCCGCCGCCAACCTTGCTGAGGCCCAGGATGAAACAACAAACAAGAAACTTCCACGCCGGGATCTCGAGAAAGTGCGTTGCGAAGATATCGATACTCCCAGCGTGGCAGCGATTCAACGACCAAAACTTTCAACTTTTCTTCGCGGACGGCGATGGGCGCGAGCCTTTCATTGTTGTCGGTGATCCGTTCTTCGCCGTGCGGAGGAATCGAAAGCGTCAATGTGTAGTCGCCGACATTTTCGGGTTTCCAAAGCACTGCGTCGGTGGTGCGTCCCATCGCGGCAATGCGGATCTCGCGTGTGACTTTGCTGCCGTCGGTGGATGTCATTGTGACCACCGCACTGTGGTCCCGCGGCAGCGAACTCTCCACCGTGAACGGAATGCGAACTGACTTTGCCGACAACACCAAACGTGGGCACATCAAAACTGAGCAAATCGATGTCGGGCAACCGTGTTGGGCTGCCGGCTGGCACGGCCAGAATCGGAATCTGCTGTAAACGCATCCGCATCGCCATTTGCACCGGCGGCGGACCACTGTTCCAGTCGCCATCGGACGCCAACACCACCGCTCTTAAATTCGGATGTTCCTTGTGGGCCGACTCCAAGGCCTCGTACAAGTCGCTGCGATCGCTGCTTCTCGCCGCTGGAAAAGGGTGTCGGAACAATGTCCAGCTTGTCGGCCAGCGTTTGCCAAGTCGACTCGGACATCAGTGGTTCGATCGCTTGCTTGACGGGTTTTCAGCGGAACGTTGCCACCTTCGCTGAAGCCCGACATCCTTGGTCGTCATGCTCATCGACTGGTCGCCCAGAACGACCACGGTCGGTTTTTGGCTCGGCAGAAATTCTTGAACGGTCTCGGGCTGATTCAGCAAGAACACCGCTGCGCAAACCGAGTGCCACGCGCAGCAATTCCAGAAACAGAATCGATTGACGATAACCGCTTCTTCGCCATGCATACCACGCCAACACACAAACGACGGCGATTACCGACTACCGAAACGGCGACCATCAAGGGGCTGGACTGAAGTGAGAAGCTTTGATTCACGCTGCTTCACTCCCCCTTGTTTGCTCGACGGCAGACGCCAAAGCACTATCCAGCCTCTTTGCCGCTGGCCGACGTGGAATGCACAAGATCGCCTCGATGATCATCGCGGCAATCATGGCCAACAAAAACAGACGCCAAATCTCACGGACGATTCCGGATAGACTTCCCGCGGAATCGTCCACGCGTGAAAAATCCAAACCGGCAAACAGATTATTCAACCGTGCGTCTTCGATCGTGTCACGCTGATCTTCACGAAGCGATCGATTGACGGCCAACCAATGTCGATCGTCATCCTCGACCGACTCGATAGACGCCGGATTGATAGGCATACTCACTGGACAGACTATCGCCGTTGACCGACGACTTGTCGCCAACTATCCGTCGGCTCATCGACCGCTCCGGCAACTCGCTGTGTTGTTTGCCCGAGTGCCGAAAGTCCTTGCTGGATCGCTCGTTGGACCGTGATGTACAACACGATTCCGTTTTGCCGAGCGTGGATCGATCACTGGAGGGAGACGCGGTGCAGAAATAAACACCCCCTTTGGAGGTCGTCACGCGAGCCAACAGGGCATCACCGCCGGTGACCGTTGCCAATTGAGTCGACTCGCCATTCAGTTTGGCGTAACCGTTGATTTCCAGTTGGCCGACCGGCAGGCCCACACCGCTACGCGTGGCAGCCAACAGATCTTGATCGCTTCGCCAGTTTTCAACCATCACCTTGTTTTCGGCGTCGACCCAGTCGCCCCAGGACACGCCCATGAAGTCACGGGAACTGCCGGCGCCGATTCCGCCGATCAAACTCTGCGGTGGAAAAAACAGGACTTGCCCACCGCCATCAACGTATTCTGTGACCGCACCTCGGGTGCCGCTGTCGGGCAGATCGGTTTGCCAAATCAACAATGCCGCATCGTCAAGCAGCAAGGAATCCAATTGATCCGGCGTCACGAACTCGACATTCGCGTCGGTTTTACCGTCCGGCGAGATCGAGGCGGCAATTTCCAGGGCACGCGTCGCTTCGCGATTCTCGCTGACCAAGACGATTCTTCGCTGCGGTGGATCATCAAACACAAAGAAGTACTCGTTGTCGGAGTCGTTGGCATCCGACGGGATCGCAACACGTCCCCAACCGCGCTGCTGACTGCCTGAAAGCGCGACGCGATGATCTTTCAATTCAACTTGCCCCCCCGTCAAATCGACTTCCAATTCCGTACGGGCGCCTTCGATTTCAATTTGCACCGGCAGCGTGACCGCTGCTTCTTCCTGGGAGTCGCGGGAAAGCTGTATTGACAATAACACCGCGTTACCACCAGGTCCGCTCGTGCGTTGCACATCGGTGACGCGAATCGCGACGTTGGCCGGGTTCTTTTCCGGATACGCCAAGAGGTGGAAACGAACCGACTGGGGCAATTGACTGAACGCCTCTCGGATCGCCCCCCAGTTCCCACTATCAGCGTTCCAGTCGGGCGATCGCAGGTCGCTGCAGATCCAAACCTCGGTTGCACCGGGCTGATTGTTTTTCAGGTAGTCGACCGTGGCCTGCAACATCCCCGGAATGTCAGCGGTCGATCCAGACCCCGTCATCCCCGGCGAGTCGACCAAAGCATCCATCGATGTAAACGTCTTCGGCTCCATCGCTCGTGCTGTCGATCAGCACCCAACGCGTGGAACCGAGCGTCCGCAGCGCGTCGGCCATTTGCCGACGACCGGTGTCCAGCTTGGACTGACCGCTGACGCCTGTCTGCTGCATGCTGGGCGAACGATCCAGCAAGACAATGGTCGTGTCGGCTTTGCCGCCGCCTGTCCAACCCAACAGCCCGCTGGCCAGCGGCCGAGCAACCGCGAATAGCAATCCGGCGATTGCCAAACAACGCATGGCCAAAATCAACCATTGCCGCAAACGGGCGTAACCGCGATCCATGCGATTGGCTTGCAGCAGAAACATCATCGCGCCCCAGCGTTTCGTTTGGTAACGCCATTGGTTGATCAAATGAATGATGATCGGTAGCAGCACCAGCGGCAGCGCGAACAGCATCCAGGGCTGAAGAAAACTCATCGGGCACCCCGTTGACTGGCGCGGCCGACCAGGAACTCAGTCAACTCGCGATCGTACGGCCGTTCGATACTGACGCGGTGATAATCGACTGCCGTTTCCAATACGACTTGTCGGACCGCGTCCAGATAATCGTTCAGTGCCTTGTGGTATCGATCGGCGATCTCGTTCGGTTCGGCAAAGATCGCTGTGCCGCCCTCCATGTCCAAAAAACGCGTCGGCCGCTGAAACTCAAACGCCAATTCTTCCGGATCCAAGAGATGAAACACCGAAACATCGTGTTTGCGAAAACGCAGATGCTCGAAACAGTCTCGCATCGCCTCCGGCTCGATGAACATGTCGGACAGAATCATGATCAAGGCCCGCTGCCGAACCGTTTCTGCCAACTCGTGAAGCACTGCACGAGTCCGGTTTCGCCCTGTGGCTTCGCGTGCTCCAGCGTGTCGAACAAGCGTTCGCAGGTGGGCTGGATTGCGACGGGCCGGAACATTTTGCACGATCCCATCGGCCACACAGGCCAAGCCAACCGCGTCTCCTTGTTGAATCGCCAGGTATCCGAACGTCGCCGCGACACGCCGCGCGTAATCCAGCTTGGTCATGCCGACGGAACCAAAGTCCATCGAGCCGCTGGTGTCGACGACCAGAACCATTCGCAGGTTCGTATCGGCCTCGAATTCTTTGACAAAGAAGCGGTCGCTGCGACCGTAGGCTCGCCAATCCAAACGCCGCAGATCGTCACCGGGGACGTACTTGCGATACTCAGCGAACTCGACACTGGCACCGCGATGCGGACTGGCGTGCCGACCCGAAACGCTGCCCAACATCGGCTTGCGGGCCAGCAGCGGCAAGCGCACCCAGCCGCGCCAGAACCAGCGGGTCAAGAAAATCGCGTTGCCGACGTTCAGTGCTCATAGACTCGATCAGTCGGTAGGCCAGGACCTGTGCCTGGAACATCAGATGGGCCGCCAGGATCAGAGTCCTGGCCTACAAACTCAGTCTGGATTCTCTTCCACCAATCGTTTGACAATGTCTTTTGCCGTGACTCGTTCGGCTTGTGCGGCGAAGGTCGTGATCAAACGATGCGTCAGCACAGCCTGAGCGACATGCTGGACATCTTCCAACCGGACCATGTAGCTGCCCTGCCAACGCCGCACGGCTCTTGGCTCCCAGAATCAAGTTCTGCACCGCACGCGGACCGGCTCCCCAAGCAACCAGCGGCGCCAACCACTCGGGCGCTGCAGGCGTATCGGGACGTGTCTTGCGAACCAGCCTGGCGGCAAAGGAGTAAATGTGATCCGGCACCGGGACACGTCGCACCAAATCTTGATGGGCAATGATTTCTTCGGCCGTCATCAAATGATCCAGCTCCGGCAAATCACCGCCGGTGGTCGTCCGCGCGATTTCGATTTCTTCCGCTTCGCTGGGATAATCCAATTCGATCAACGACATGAAACGGTCCAGCTGAGCTTCGGGCAAGGGATACGTTCCTTCTTGCTCGACCGGGTTCTGCGTCGCCAGGACCATGAACGGATCATCCAGCTTGTACTCTTTGCCCAACACCGTGACGCGATGTTCTTGCATCGCCTCCAGCATCGCGGCTTGCGTCTTGGGCGGAGCGCGGTTGATTTCGTCCGCCAGCACGATGTTGGCAAACACGGGCCCGGCAACGAACTCGAACACACGTTTGCCGCCGGCGGTGTCTTGCAGGATGTCGGTTCCGGTGATGTCCATCGGCATCAGGTCGGGCGTGAACTGAATGCGGCTGAACTTCAGCGACATTGTCTCGGCCAACTTGCTGACCAGCAGCGTCTTGGCCAATCCGGGCACACCCATCAGCAGGGCGTGACGCCGAGCGAACAAACAGATGGCCAATTGTTCAATCGTTTGCTGTTGGCCGACGATGACGCGGGCCAACTCTTTGCACAATCTTTGATAAGTGTCCCGCAGATGGTCGATTGCTTGGACGTCATCTTCATTCAGTTTCTGCGGTTCCGTCGCGGCTTGGCTCATGAAATGTCACTCAGCGTTGAAAAATCGGGAATAGAGCGGCACCGCCGCCGCCGGCCAGCATGCAAATGGGGCCTCAATGCATCCGAGTATAACTAAACCCCGACAGCGCGTTTTCGGACCGGCCGCGTTTGATTAAAGGGGCCCAACGCTGGGTCCGTGGAGGCGGAAAAAGTGAAAAAAATCGGGCCTATTGATCAACAACGACTTAGTGTGCCCTTTCTCAGGCCACTCAATGGGAAACTGGTTCTTACCAACAATAGATTTGCTGGAGGATTTCGAGCGACCGGCCGGGCATTTGTCTAGCCCATCAGGTTTTCGTCCTGATCGCCCGCGACGCTGCAAGGACCTGGGCCAAGCAAATCACTTGGGCTTCGCCCTCAAAAGCTTTCCGAACAAATCGAATGACGTATCATTCGAGCGTTTGTCATTCTATTTTCGTCGGTTCGGATCCGAACCTATCTCAAGGAATATTGAAACAACGAGCCGCGAAATGGTCGAAGCGCGATGGTGTCCTTCGCTCGGTCGCCGAATTGAACTAGATCGGTCAATACATCTGAAAATTACCGGCTGCGTCAAATGCCGATTCATAGTGTTCGATTCGCTCCGGTTCGTCCATGTCCTTAGGCCACCAGACCGCGATCACATCGAAGCGACAGGGAGTACCCAATAGCTTCTTTCGCTTCAGATAACGCAGCGCCGCCCGCGTGACACGTCCTTGCTTGGCTTCGTCGACGCGTTCGGCTGGATGCCCGGGCAGCCGTGTGGAATGTGTTTTGACCTCGACAAAGATGATCGACTTGCGGCGACGGTCGATGGCAATCAAGTCAATCTCGCCCGCTTTGTCGGCTTCGCTCTCGGCAACGATCACAAGGCCCTTTTGCCGCAGTAGTCTTGCCGCCGCCTGTTCGCCTCGTTTGCCAACGGGGGCGTCGGCATCGATCGCGCCGTAACGCCAGTCGACATACTGCGTTCGAATTCGAGTGAGAAGACCTGTCACGGCACGTCGACGGAATGAGGACCGAGGCAATCCCATTGTAAGATCGCTCATTCTCACTCACCAGCACTTGGAAAGTACCAATGACGAACAACACGGATCGCGAATGGCAAACCTGCCCACGGATAAAATGCGAGCGCCAAAACGCCGCCGCAAAGCGTGGCGGTGCCAATCCCGAGCCCGAACCAGATGATCGCATCCTGCCGTACCAAGCAAAACCAAAAAATTGGCACGGCTGGAAGCCGCGCCGACGCGGTGGCGGCAAACGGCTACTTGCGGCGACGTTCTTTCAGACGAACGGCTTTGCCGACGCGGTCACGCAGGAAGTACAACTTCGCTCGGCGAACCACACCGCTTCGTTTGACCTCGATCTTTTCGATGCGAGGGCTGTGCAATGGGGAATTTTCGTTCCACACCTTCACCGGCCACGATGCGGCGAACCGTCAACATTTCTTTACTGCCGCTGCCACTGCGAGCGATGGCAACTCCCGTGAAGACTTGGATCCGCTCTTTGTTGCCTTCCAAAATTTTCAAGTGAACGTCCACGGTGTCGCCGATCTCGAATTCCGGCGGGTTTTCTTTCATCGAGGTCTTTTCGACCAGATCCATGATGGCGTTTGTCATGGTTATTGCTCTTATTTGAAGTCAGTTGTTGTTCGTTTGGACGGCGATCGCCGGGCTTACAGCAAATCGCTCCGTCGTTGCTCCGTTCGCTTCAACTTTTCTGCTTCTCGCCACTCGGCGATCGCGTTGTGATCGCCGCCCAGCAAGACGTCGGGAACTTGGTGTCCGCGAAACTCTCTCGGTCGTGTGTATTGTGGAAATTCAAGCAGCCGATTTCCTCGGCTGAACGAATCGTCAATGTTACTGTTCTCGTCGCCCAGGACTCCCGGCAGAAGCCGGACGACTGCGTCGACGATTACCATCGCGGCAACTTCGCCTCCGTTCAAGACGAAATCGCCAATACTGACCTCTTCGGGCTCCAAAATATCGATCACCCGTTGGTCAAATCCTTCGTATCGGCCACACAGTAACACGATTCTGTCGCTGGTCGCCAGTCGCTTCGGCCATCCGCTGGTCGAAGCGTTTGCCTTGCGGCGTGAGCAAAATCCGTTTTGCCGGCCGAGCATCCATCGCTTCGACCGCTTCGACGCAATCCACCGTCGGTCCAACTTGGATCAACATCCCGGGCCCGCCCCCGAAAGGACGGTCGTCCACTTTCTTGTGCGGGATATCCGCGGCCCAATCCCGCAGGTTGTGCCGCTGGATTTCGACCAGTTTTCGCTGGATCGCCTTGTCCAGCAAGCTCTGAGTCAGGTACCCGTCGAAAATGGCCGGGAACAAAGTGACGATGTCGAATCGCATGATGGATGCTCACGCGTGGACGACGTCACTCAGCTGGCCGCTTCCTCGGTCGCGGCTTCTTCGGCAGGGGGTTCCTCAGCAGCTGCTTCCTCAACGGCCTCCGCCTTCGGTTCTTCTTCCTTTTTCTTCTTCGCCGGCTTGGCTGGCTCGGGCTCGGGCGTGTATTCCTTGCGCTTGCCCAGACGCTCCCGCGCTTCTTTCTGTGCATCTAGATGCGTGCCCTCGGTGCCGTACTTTTTGATGAACACTCCCACACTCTCACTCGGCTGCGCGCCAACGCTCAACCAGTAATCAATGCGATCGGTCTTCAACGTGACGCGAGCGTCCGTTTCGGGACACATCGGGTCGTAGTAACCAAGTTCTTCGATCACGCGTCCGTCACGAGGACTTCGTTGGTCCATCGCGCAGATACGGAAAAAGGGTCGATGGGTACGTCCCATCTTTTTCATTCGTAAACGAACTGCCATTTCAATTCTCTCCCAAACGGGTTCGAGTCCCTACATCTAGTCAGACTGCCTGGGGCCGGAAGGTTTCCGACGCCGGGTCGGTGCCAGCACGCGCTGGCATCTTTGGATTGTGTTGGTCCGGTTCGGCCGGACGTAACGTTTTGCTATTCGTGGCCGCGACCTTACTATTTCTTCCTCTTCATTTGTCGCTTCATTTTATCGCGTTGTTTCTTTTGCTTGGCTCGCTCGGCCGGCGACAATCGCTTGCCCGTGCCTTTCTTGACCTTCAAGCCTTTCATGGTTGGATCGTTCAGCGCGCCACTGCTTTGCAGTTGCCTCATCATCTTCATCCGATCGCCAACGCCCTGCCCTGCCATGCCCTGCATGAGCGGTTTCATCACGTCGAATTGCTTGATCAACTGCGTGATCATCGGGGTCTGCACGCCGGCACCTTTGGCAATCCGGGTCCGACGATTCGCATCGATCAGCTTTGGATTCTTGCGTTCGGCGGCCGTCATGCTGTTGATCACGCCGATCGTTTGACGGATTCCGCCAGCCGCTTCTTCGCTCTCGAGCGCTTCCTTGAATTCGCCCATGCCGGGCATCAAGCCCATCATTTTGCCCATCAGTCCCGGCTTGGCGACTTTCTCCATCATGTTCTTGAAGTCGTCCAACGTGAAATCGCCGGAAGCCATTTTCGCTTCCAACTCCTCACGCTCTTTCTCGTCGACGATGCGGTGGGCTTCCCGCGCCATCGCAACGATGTCGCCCATCTCCAGAATCCGTCCCGCCATCCCTTCGGGTCGGAAGGGCTCCAGCGCATCAAGATGCTCGCCCGTTCCGATGAACTTGATGGGAACACCGGTGACATGCTTGACCGACAGCAACGCACCACCGCGGGCGTCGCCATCCAGCTTGGTCATGATGACGCCATCCAGTTCCAGCGCATCGTTGAATGCACCCGCGCTGTTGACGGCGTCCTGACCGGTCATGCCGTCGACGACCAGGTAGACCTGATCGGGACCGACCTTTTTGTCGATCCGCTGCAACTCGCCCATCAACTCTTCGTCGATCGCCAGTCGCCCGGCGGTATCGAGAATGACGACGCGAGCACCTTCGGCTTTGGCCTTGGCAACCCCCGCCTGGCAGACCTTGACCGGATTCTTGTTGTCGGGCTCGCTGTAGACCGGAATGTCCAGTTGCCGCCCGATCACATGCAGCTGCTCGATCGCGGCCGGCCGCTGCAAGTCGGCGGCGACCAACATCGGCTTGACGTTTTCTTCTTTCAGCAGCTGCGAGAGCTTGCCGCAGGTCGTTGTTTTTCCGCTTCCCTGCAAACCGCACAGCATGATCACGGTCGGTCCATCTTTTTTCAGATGCAGCGACGAATCGACGGGACCGAGGATCTGGATCAGTTCGTCGTGGACGATGCGAACCAGTTCTTCCTGAGGTCGCAAACTCAGCAGGACACGTTTTCCGAGCGCTTGCTCGGTAACGTGGCCCATGAAGTCTTGGACGACCGGATAGCTGACATCGGCGTCCAAGAGCGCCTTTTGGACGATATCGAGCCCGTCGCGCATATTGCCTTCGGTCAGCTTGCCTTTGCCGGACAAGCTTTTGAAAGCTGATTGCAGACCTTCAGAGAGGGACTCAAACACGGGGCTGGCCACCTTTGGCACGCAAAACAGGGCCATCGGCCCTGGAAGTGAAGCCCGGCAGTTTACGGGCTAAGGTGGCGTTTTGTAAATGGACAACGGATCACAAAATGGAGTTGAAAACTCGCCAAAACAGCCAAAAACCGATCCTTGGGGGCACCTGACCGGCCAATAGCCCCGCTGCGACCCATCGCCAGCAGACAACCAAATCGTGGAAAATCCTGCTTGGCTGAATCAAAACACGCCGACGACGATCGATTTCTATACATCGCCGCATGGTCCGTACACCGCGATCTCTTCTGATTGGTTCGTTTTTCTTAGGTCGGGTCCTGGCGTGACTTTCCAAAACCACGGCCTGACGGGTCGGGAGACCAACTAGAGAAGTTTCAGCACGGCTTCGTGCAGACTGCCCGTTCGTGCCTACTCCGTCGCCGCCTCGGGTTGTTGCGGTGCCTTTCCAATCCGTGAAGCGACCGCCGGCTTCCACGATGATCGGCAGAATCGCGGCGACGTCCCAGGCATTGCAGACCGGGTCGATCATGATGTCAGCTCGAGCAGTAGCCACCAGCAAATATCCGTAACCGTCGCCCCAACTTCGAGTGATCCAAGCTTCCTTTTCGAGGCGTTTGTACGCGTCCAAGGCTCCACGCTCATCGAACGTGTCGACTTGACTGGTGACAAAGACTGCTTGTTGGATGTCAGTCTTTTTCGAGACTGCCGCGCGTAACCATTCACTTTCCCCATATCGATGCCAACAGCCTTGATTGCTGGCCGCGACGATGATTTCATCAAGCGCCGGAATAAAAATCACTCCACCCAACGACGATCCATCACATTCCAGCGCCAGTAGCGTCGAATACAGCGGCACGCCGCATATGAACGACTTCGTCCCGTCGATCGGATCGACAATCCAACGATACGAACTGCTGCCGGTTTGCTCCTCGAACTCTTCGCCTTGCAGCGTGTCATGCGGGAAACGGTCGGCCAGCAGCTGCCGCGTCAATTGTTCGGCTTCGCGGTCAGCCACCGTGACGGGCGAATCATCGCTCTTGGCGTCAACGACCAGAGAGTCGCTGCGAAAGTGCTTCAAAGTGTGTCGGCCGGCGGCCTGGGCGACTTCGATCATGGCGGCCAGCCGGCCTTCATGAAGCGAGTCCCAATGGTCGGGTGATGACATGTTCATCTCATTGTCGTCGAACTCACCGAGTTCGATACCAGATCGTTCCTCTTCCAACGCCAATCTTCCAGCGCCAACGGATACGAACGTCCAGGGCGCCAACCACGAGCAGGTCCACCGTCATGTTATCGAATTCGGAGAATTCGACGACTCTGTATCTGCGTAGAAAGAACGATTGATACAACAACATGCAGGCTCCGACCACCAACAGCGAATCAGCAATATTGAAATTAGGCCACTTCAAAGCGGGACTCGCCTGCCAAAGAATCCAGTCGCGAACACCGCTCTGCCACTGCTCGGGGATAGCCAGGCTGCCACCACATGCCCAATCGGTCGTACAAATTGCCGATGATACCACCGGTGATCATGCCCAGTGCGACCGTTAGCCACAGCGACTCAGCCGCTCGGAACCGAAACAGCCAGACGACGATCCCAATCGGCGGCCACAACGGACAAGATCGCAAACAAACGTGCCCTTCCCTGCCCCGACGCCAAACACTGCCCCGATGTTGACGGCCGTTTCAATGCCAAAATAGCCGTCGATCACCCACCAAATGTCTGTTTCGCCGGGCAAACCGCGCCAGCGAAAAACGGCTGCCTTGGTCCACAAATCGGCCGCCTGCGCCAATAATTGCCAAACAGACATACAAAACCGCGCGTCCAGTCAGCGATGTTGATGGCGGATTCTGGGACTCGTCCATTCGCTGCATTGCAGATAGGAATAGGAAACCAGCCACGACAACGAACAGCGCGGCGAGTTTGGTAACGTACCTGAGCGGGCCGATGGCTGCCCAGGTGAATATTCCGATTTGACAATGATCTTGTGCTATTTTGCCCGTGATCGGATGCTGCTACTTCACCCTTTGCCAGTCCAGTGGCTACGAACATAATGTCGTTCCACTTCAAACCTTCAGGAACCCATCATGTCGTCAGCCGTCGAGCCCAAGTCGGACGTAGAGAATCAGACCGTCTATTTTCGCTGCATCGCGGGCTGTCCTGGCAAACATTCGATCTTTGATGTGATTTACACCTGCCCCAGCTGTGGCAGTTTGCTGGAAGTCCATCACGAAAGAGAGCCGCTGAAGAAACGCAATGCCTACCAGTGGCAGCAACTGATTGAATCTCGGACGAATTCGGCGACTTGGCCCTATGGGAGCGGTGTCTGGAGCATGCGCGAATGGGTGATCCCGTCGCTCTCTGATGAAAACGTTGTCAGCATGTTCGAGGGAAACACCAATCTGTTTTGGGCCGAACGCCTGGGCGATCAATTGGGCGTACCAGACCTATGGATCAAAATGTGCGGCAACAGCCACACGGGCAGTTTCAAGGATCTCGGCATGACGGTGCTGGTCAGTGTCGTCAAACAAATGATGTCCCAAGGCAGCCCGGTCAAAGCCGTCGCCTGTGCCAGCACCGGTGACACGAGCGCCGCACTGGCCGCCTACGCAGCGTATGCCGGAATCCCAGCAGTGATTTTCCTGCCGGCTGGGAAAGTCAGCACCGCGCAGTTGATCCAACCCGTTGCCAACGGGGCACATGTGCTGGCACTCGATACCGACTTTGACGGCTGCATGAAGATCGTTCAGGAAGTCACGCAAGAGAATTCGATCTACCTGGCAAACTCGATGAATAGTCTTCGCATCGAGGGCCAAAAGACCGTCGGCATCGAGATCGTTCGACAATTTGAATGGGAAGTTCCCGATTGGATCGTGATTCCGGTTGGCAACCTTGGAAACATCAGTGCTCTGCATAAGGGGTTTCAATTGTTGATGGATCTCGGTCTGATCACTCGAATGCCCCGTCTAGTCGCGGCCCAGGCGGAGAGAGCCAACCCGTTTTACGAATCTTTCAAGCGAGACTTTAAGGAAAAAATCAGCGTGACGGCGCAAGACACGTTGGCCAACGCGATTCGGATTGGTGATCCAGTCAGTTATGCCAAAGCAGAAAGAGCGATCGTGGAGACGGATGGAATTGTGGAACAAGCAAGCGAAGACGAACTTGCCGACGCAGCCGCGGTCGCCGATTTGACGGGCATGTTTACCTGCCCGCACACGGGCGTCGCCCTCGCGGTACTTCGCAAGTTGATCAAGCGAGGCGTGATTGGGTCGAGTGACAAGACGGTTGTCATCAGCACTGCCCACGGTTTGAAGTTCACCAACTTCAAAGTCGGTTATCACGAATCATCGCTGAACGATGTCAAGCAGCCGACACGCCAACCCGGCAGTTCAACTTCCCGCCGATGCATCGGCGGTCAAGAAGGAAATCGAAAAGCGACTGGGTCTGTAGGGATTCGCAGGCAGCTAGCCCGCTGGCAGACGGAAGCGCGCGAAGTTGACGTATTGGCTGTTGACCAGTTGATGTCAGCGCTTCGAAGCCACGACCAGCATGGCGGGTAGAATCAGCAGGTCGCCGACGAGCGCGGTGAGCAGCGTCAGCGCGCACAAACCGGCGTACATACGCACTCCCGGCAGCGGACTCATCATCATCGTCCCGAAGCCAACCATCAGGATCAACGTGGTCACGATCAGCGCCGGGCCGACATGATGGATCGTCCGATGGATCGCCGTCATCGGGTCGCAACCATAGCGAATCACCGACCGGTAGCGAATCAACACATGCATCGTGTCATCGACGGCCAAACCCAAACACAATGAAAACGTCATCGCCGTCGTGATTTGCAGCGGATAACCTAACAATGCCAATCCCGCTGCCGCAACCAGCAACGGGAACGCGTTTGGGATCACGCTTAGCAGCCCCACTTTCAGCGATCGAAACGCGAACGCGAAGACAATGAAAACCAGGACCGCCGCGATTGCCAGACTGCGCGATAGATCCATGATGATCGCATTCATATTTCTTGATGCCGTCACCACAGTCCCGGTCACGGTGAAATCAAAGCCCGGGAACTCCTGGGCGAGCGTTCGCAACTCGGCATCAAGCTCGTTGACTCGTTCGTTCAGCGCCGCGGCACCGTCATTGGGAACCCGAGCGCTGACGACCAACGCGTTTGCGGACGTGTTGATCAGTGACTGCTGAATCGAGTTGGCGCGCGACGGAAAGAGCGATACCGATCATCAAGGCTGCTGCCCTGAACGCCGGCCAAAACATTCAAGATCGAAAACGGGGCTTCGTACTCTGGTTTATCCGCCAAGATTCTTTGTGTCCTGGACGTGGCTCGCGTGATCGCTTTGTCAGGAAATACCAAATCTTCGGGCCACGTGATCATCACGTAAGCGAGCAAGCCGCCGCCAAATTTCTCGTCAGCTCGCCGCATCGCCATCGTCGAAGATGAGTCGTCCGGAATCGATTCCGTCCAAATGATGTCGGGACTCTGCGAGAGTGCAGGACCAATCATCAACAGACATAGAACAATCGCCAGGGCCGTGGTCAGGCGAGGATAGCGGAGTGTCGGCGCAATCAATCGATCCAGCCAGGCAGTGAGGCCTGCTTGCTCCGCGCGGCCGGCAATCAAGTGCCTGGTCGGCACCCAATGCATGATCGTTGGCAACACGAGGACATCAGCGATCACCACCAAGGTGGTTCCCAGCGCCGCCCAGAAGCCGAAATTCTGCACGCTCTCGGACCGCGAGATCGTCAACGAGCCAAACCCGATCATCGTGGTCAACGCTGTCAAGAAACAGGCGGGCCCAACTCGTATCAGCATTCGATATACCGCGTGCGGCCTCGTTCTGCCCGCGCGCAAGTGTCTTTGACCGTCCAACAATAAGTGAACTGCATCGGTCAAGCCGATCACAAAGATCAGGTTTGGCAGCGCCGTCATCAACCCGCCTACCGGGACACCGCACCAAGCCAGCAATCCGAATGCCCAGATCGAACCGATCGTGGGCGCTGCGACAACGACCAACACCGGAACAACGGCTCGAAACAACATCAAAGCAACGAAAAAACTGGCGACCGCCGCCGCGGAACAGCTAATGAACATCGCCCGCCGCAATAGCACCAATACATCCGCACGCACAGCGGGATGACCCGCCAACCAAACCTTTGCTCCGCTTGCCTGCTCATACTGCCTCGCGTACTGGAAGGTCGAATCGACCACGGAAGCAATTGTCGAAACCGGTAGCGCTCCGCCGGCGATCCTCACCCACATCACCAACATTTCTCCGTCGTCGGAAATCAGCTGGTTCGCGGCAACCGGATGACGCATCAACTCCGCCTGCAACCGATCAGCTGCAAAATCGTCCGTTGCGTATTTGGGAATGACGGGTGCTAACGAGCTACCACGCTTGCGCAAATCAAAGAGGCTGGCAACGGTCTCGACTTCAGGAATTTCGCGAATCTGGTCTCGCAGTTGACGAAGCGCCTGCAGATTCTCCCATTCCAGCAGCCCCCTGCCCTCAACCATCACGACAACATCGTTATCATCCGCACCGAACCTGGACGTGAGTACTTCCAGATCGCGAGAGGCTTGGTTGTCCGATGTGATCGTCGCGTTCGGGCGGACGTCAAATCCCAACCGCGGCAAACCGGCACCCAGAACAAGCGTGAGCACAACGGCAACGAGGGCACACGCCTTGGGATGAGCCGTCACCAATCGCGCCCATTTCTGCATCAGAAGGAGTCACCGTGCTGAATTCTGTAACAGGAAGCACCAAAAAGCCGAATCCGAATTTCGTTGGCAAAGTATCCCAGCAGCGGCAGGTTTCGTCGAGCATGGTCAAATTGCCCAGGCAATCGCTTCTTGACATGGCCAACGATCTCGACAAAGGCGTCCCCTGCAATCCGCTCGCCATGCTTAACACCGCGAACCTGCGCCGGTCCTTCCCAATAAATCGTGCTGGTCGTCCCCCGCGTATCAAACTCGACGGCGTCGAACTTCGCTTCGATCACGAGTTCTATTGCTTCGCCTGGCAGCTGAAGGCTCCAAGACACGGGATACTCGGCACCTGTCGTCTTGCTGACCCAGATTCTTGTCGGATGCATCTGGATTTCGTGATCGATCGACGATCGTGACGCTTCCGTTGCGGTCGATCATCGCAGCCCGCAGGTACGTTTCTTCACTGCCTCGTCGGTTCATGCGGTAGACCATCATTTCTCGGCCGTCACTGAGTTGAATCGACATCCATACCCAACCCCGTGATCACTTCGTCTGGACCAACCTCTCCGTATTACGATCCATCCAAGCTGTGCCGTCGACTTTCGACTCGACGCCATCAATACGATGGAGCCATCGACCCCCATTCGTGGACACGAACAATGCGATGAAACACGCGGTAAGACAGATTCGAACAGGCCACCGTCGCCGTACGAGACGATGGGCTTGGTTAGCTCTAGATTCAGTGAAAGTCGACAATCGTCGAATCCGATCCGCAACTGATGCTCGCCGGAATCTCCCCGGATCCCCCAGTCCTTGACGCGAACGTCCAGATTTGATGTCGAGGCCTGGTTACCCCATCGAAACGCTCGTCGATGCGAGAACCGAGTGCTTTTCGTTTCATGGTCCGTCAAGGACAGAATGCGCAAACGAAACGCTGCGTCCCAGTAGCCGCAAAGGAATCCAACTCCCGATTCGAAAACCTGCGGAGTCAAAACGAAAAAACGCGGCGTGGAACGAAAACTTTCGCTGGCCTGATTTCAAGTGCCCGTTGTAGTACCACCACTGTACTGGAACGCCGCGACGGGCCCCCAAGTGATCTGGCTCCGAATCATCAACCGTCTTGCCAGACGTTCATCTCGCCGAAGAGGCGAGAGTCACTAAGGATTTGGAATTGGGCACTGAGAAAAATCCAACCTGGAACGATCGATGAAACAACGAAATCCAGACTAGTCTCGCCTCTGCGGGCATCCGTTTTCGCGACCCTGAATTAGCGGATTCGGTGGCCGATACCTGCCCCCAAGGGCTCATTACCGTTACATTTCCTGTCATGAGCAACTCCATACAATTGGCCATCCACGGCGCCGCGGGACGGATGGGCCGCCGCGTCGTCGCGCTGGCGGCCGAAGACGATTCGTTTGAGATCATCGCGGCCATCGACCACGCCAATCACAAGCTGATCGGCCAAGATGCCGGCGTCGTCGCCGGCATTCACGCGATCCAGGTGCCCCTTGCCAGCGCATGGCCCGACAACGCCGACGTCGTTATCGATTTTTCATTGCCCGAAGCGTTCGACAACTGCATCGATCAATGCGTCGCCAACAAAACGCCGCTTGTCGTGGCAACCACGGGAATGAGCGGTGCACAAAAAGAAAAATTGGAGGCATCCGCCCAGGCGATTCCAATCGTCTGGCACCCAGCATGTCGTTGGCCGTCAACTTGACGATGAAGATGACGCAGCGGATCACGGAAGTGCTCGGCGACGTTGCCGGCGGCTTGGACATCGAAATCATCGAACGGCATCACCGTTTCAAAGACGACTGCGCCGAGCGGCACAGCACTGAAGTTCGGAGAATTAATCGCCGAAAAATTGGGCGGTGATGTTAACCATGTGCATGGCCGCGAAGGCCACACGGGGCAACGCACGCGCAATGAGATTGGCTATCACGCCGTGCGTGTCGGCGACAACCCTGGTGAACATTCGATCGTGTTTGGAATGCTGGGCGAGAAGATCGAAGTCAACGTCGCGGCTAGCAACCGGGATTGTTACGCGTCGGGCGCCTTGGCCGCGGCAAAATGGCTGCAAGGAAAGGACAACGGCCTGTATAATATGTTCGATGTATTGGGGCTGTCGTAGAGTCGCCGAACTCTGCGAGTTCGGTAATAGCACGACTGCCTGGTGCGTCGGCAATTGCAGCAAACGTTTAATTCTGATCTCGAATTCGGAGAATTCGACGACAATGGCCAAGTGCGATGAAGGTTATCGCTGTGAGGTTTGTGGCCAAGACGTCACGTCGATCATTGACAGCGACTTGTACCTGCGGTTTGTGATCGGCGAACTCGACCCCGAAGTCTTACACACCAGTTTGGAACGGCACATTCGCTGCAATCCCGTGCTCGCTCAGTTCATCGAGCATGAGAATTTTGATCCGATCGTCGTCCAGGGTGACTTTTCCATTCAGCATCTCGATCCTGACTTTCGCCAACAGCGAACCAACCTGGTCTCCCGAGGCTATATGCGACTTCTGGAGATCGCTGCCACCGATGGCGACCGGGATGTCACTGCCTATCCGCTGCCGGAAGCAATTGTGAAATATCGGACGTAAACACTAACGATCCAAGTCGACGAACAGATCTTTCACTGGCAAGCTGAACTCGGGCAAGACGGTGCCACCATCAAGGATATCGTTCTGGCCAAAGTCCGGGAGTGTTCAGGGGTCGTGAAAACCGTCACCGTCCTCGCTCGATGGTCAATGAACCACACCAATGACACGCCCGCATCAAAATACTCATGGCGTTTTCGCTGCATCTCCGCCGTTGTGTTCGATCGACTCAGCACTTCGATGGCAATGTCTGGAACGACCCTAGAAACGGTATCGCCGGGCAATCTCCGATCTGGAAATCGGTCCCATGAAAAGTAGGCAGCGTCGGCCAGTTGCACGACGCCCTCTCGGTATCGAACCATGCCATCACTTCCAGCCACGACGCCCAGGTCTCTCGGAGTAACGTGCTGTTTCAGAGCGAAGACGATCGCTGCCCCAACGACAGCTTCTTCGAACCCCATCGCTTTCTCCACCAAAACTCCATCAAATAATTCCACGAGCCGGTCCTGGTGCGCATCCCCATCAAGCAAATCTTGCTCAGTTGCCGTTCCCGGTGGCGGACGGAAAAGAATTCGATCCGCGTCAACGCCTAGATCACGAAGCAAGTCTGCGATCGTGCGAATGGACGGAGCGGTGGCCATGCTTTCGTGCTCTGGACAGTGGAATCACTAGGCTGATTGTACCATGCGATTGATGCATCGGACGACGGCGAACTTCTGCTAAGATCTCGCATCATTTGTCGGCTGCAACGGCCCGCTCCATCGAAACGATTTCCCACCAGAACGAGTCGTCGTGGCAAGCAATCTGTTCAAGCGTGGCTTTGTGAGCCTGGTCGCCAGCCAATTCTTTGGCGCCATGAATGATAACGTGCTCAAGGGCGTGTTGACCTTCATGGTGATCGATGGTGCCTGGGGCGGACAATTGGGCAAAGGCGGCCAAGGGATTGTCGGCGTTTGTTTTACGGTCCCGTTTATTTTGCTTTCAGGTTACGCTGGCCAGCTTGCCGACCGACACTCCAAACGATCGGTGACGATGTGGGTCAAGATTGCGGAAATCCCGATCGCTTTGCTCGCTGCGGTCGGCTTCTGGACTGGGAATTTGTGGATCACGCTGACGGCGCTGATCGCATTGACCTGCCAGAGTTCATTTTTTGGCCCCGCCAAGTACGGCATGATTCCGGAGTTGGTTGAGGATTCAGATTTGAGCCGTGCCAACGGTACGATCAATATGATGACCAACGTGGCTGTGATTGTGGGAACTATCCTGGCGGGCTTTGTCAGCGACCTGTATAGCCCGCAAAACGGCGCCGCGGGAATGGGTTGGGTACCCGGCGTCACACTACTGCTGATCGCTTGTGCCGGACTGGCTGCTGCGATGTATCTGACACCATTGCCGCCGGGCGACAAAGATTTGAAATACAACTGGAACCCGTTCGTCATTTACGTCGACGCGATCGGCGAAATGTCGAAGTCGCGATTATTGATGGTCATGTTGGCGTGGGGCTACTTTTATTTGCTGGCTGGGATCGCCCTGTTTATTGTTCCCGAGTACACGGTCGTGTTGGAGATCAATCGCACCGAAGCGAGTGTGTTGCTGGGCGTGATGGGGGTCGCCATCGGTCTGGGATGTGCCGTCGCCGGATTGATTTCCGGGCATCGCATCGAGCCGCGATTGATTCCGATCGGTGCCGCCGGTTTGATCCTGTTTTTCGCTGCTGGCGATCATTCCACCTTCGCTGCCCAACCTGCCGCCTATGTTCCGAGTTGCCTTTAGCAATGTGTCGTTTTTCATCATCGGCGCGGGCTTCTTGGCCGGGTTTTACATCATCCCGCTGCAAGCGCTGTTGCAAAAACTGTCACCCGATGACGAGCGTGGGCGGTTCCTGGGGACAGCGAATGCGGTTTCTTTTGCTTTCCTGACCATTGCGGCATTGCTGTACTGGCTGATCCGGCCGGGATTCGGCAACCAGCCTCAAAAGATCTTTTATCTCAGCAGCGTGCTGATGGCGATCGGCGCGGCGTTCTTCTTGTGGAAGCTGCGCGGTACGGGACTGTTGATCGGGAGTCGACCGAGCCTGGCAACCGAAGCCGGTGATACCGGCGACCCCTATCAGCCGCCGGCCGAAGAAAGCTAGCCCTCATAGTCGTCGCACGCGGGTAACGTTCGCACGCGGGTAACGTTCGCACGCGGGCAACGTTCGCACGCGGGCAACGTTCGCACTGGGCAACTTCGGCCGCGGAAAGTCGACGACTTAGCGTTCTTGGATCAGTTTCTTGATCTCGGCTATCTCTTTGCGCAATTCATCAACCTTCGCCTCGAGCGGCTTCGTGTTGTCCATCGTCATTTCGTCGACGAACACGGCATTGGCTAGACTCATTCCAAACATGCCGCCCAATAAGACGATCAGGCCGAAGTAGAGACCGCGTGACGCCGACAATCATCGTACTGTCGGTTCTCGTTCGCGATTGCATCGGGGATTTCGTACCAGCCTTCGATGGTGAACATCTTGAAAGATGGAATAGAGACTGATCAGCGGATCTCCGAAATATTCCGGCACGATGTCTCGATAAAAGTGACAGGTCACGATTGAAAAAACGATGACAAGGAAAACCAACGCGGCCAACACGAAGACGGATGCTTTCAGGGCCCGCCCCAATCCCAGCATCAAGTGCTGCATGTGGGGAACGAACTTCAGCACGTGGATACGCGATCAGGCGGAACAGCCTAAGAATGATGAAGAACCCGGTGTCGGGCACATCCGTGAAGGGAACGATCAGCGTCGGCAGACTCAACACGACGATGGTGAAATCGAATCGGTTCCAACGTAGTCGAAGTAACCCCTCGGGGTGTACGCCCAAATCTTGACCACGGCCTCGATGACGAAAGACACGGATAAAGGCCATGTCCAGATAGTTCCAGCGGACGCTTCCTCCAGCCTGGGAAAGTACATCGCATAGATCAGCACGCGCATTCAGCGCCACGGCGATCAGCATCCGCCGCTCGCTGAGGAAAAAGTTGTATCAGCATGACGCCGGCGTTGCCGCTGGAATGCGTGGACGGGTTTCCATCAATCGAGGACGGCGCAGAATTCAGCGTCAGGAAGCCGGAAATTTCACCACTTCCTTCTCCTTTGCCATCTTGCGAATGTCCTCGGTGATCTTCATCGAGCAGTACTTGGGGCCGCACATGCTGCAGAAGTGGGCACTCTTGAACGTGTCCTGCGGCAACGTTTCATCGTGATACCGCTGGGCGGTTTCCGGATCGAGCGACAAGCGAAATTGCTCGTTCCAGTCGAACTCAAAGCGAGCCTTCGACAGAGCGTCATCACGATCCTGGGCACCCTTGCGGCCCCGAGCGACGTCGGCCGCGTGAGCGGCAATCTTGTAGGCGATCACACCCTGCTTGACGTCTTCTTCGTTCGGCAATCCCAGATGTTCCTTCGGCGTGACGTAGCACAGCATCGCCGCACCATGCCAACCCGCCATGGCGGCACCGATGCCGCTGGTGATGTGGTCGTAACCGGGAGCGATGTCGGTGACCAGCGGACCGAGCACATAGAAGGGTGCACCGTTGCAGATTTCGATCTGCTTTTCGATGTTCATCTGAATCTGGTGCATCGGAATGTGGCCCGGGCCTTCGACCATGACTTGGGTGCCATTGTCCTGGCCGCGTTGGTCAATTCGCCCAGCACATCCAGTTCGGCAAACTGAGCTTCATCCGACGCGTCGGCGATAGAGCCCGGACGCAGGCCATCGCCCAGCGACCAGGTCACGTCGTACTGACGCATGATGTCGCACAGATCGTCAAAGGCCTCGTACAACGGATTCTGTTTGTTGTGCGCCATCATCCATTTGGCGATCAGCGAACCACCGCGACTGACGATTCCGGTCACGCGATTGACGCGTCAGGTGCAAATGCTCCAGCATCACGCCGCAGTGGATCGTCATGTAGTCGACACCCTGCTTGGCCTGGTGCTCGACCATGTCCAGGAAATGCTGGGCATTCATGTCTTCGATGTTGCCGCCCAGTTCTTCCAGCATCTGATAGATCGGCACGGTTCCAATCGGCACCGGGCTCTTGTCGATGATCTTGCGGCGGATGTTGTCGATGTCCTTGCCGGTCGACAGATCCATCACCGTGTCGGCACCGAAATGCACGGCGGTGTGCAGCTTGTCGAGCTCTTCGCCGACGTTGCTGGTCACGGCACTATTGCCGATATTGGCGTTGATCTTGCATTTGGCGGCGATGCCGATGCACATCGGCTCCAGCGCTCCGGCCGCGTGGACTTTGTTGGCCGGAATGACCATCCGACCGGCAGCCACTTCGTCGCGAATCATTTCGACCGGCAGCTGTTCGCGCTTGGCGCAGAATTCCATTTCCGGAGTCACTTCGCCCGCGCGGGCGGCCATGATTTGTGTTTTGCTCATCAGTCTATACTTGCTCCATCGGGCTCTGGTGGGAAAACACCCGAAAAACGCCGTGATAAACTCGGTTGGAACAGACATTTATACGCAGACGGTCACCGCGTAGAGTAGGTGTGAGAGGTTTCATCCCCAGGATTCCGCCATGTCAACGGCTCATCCCGATTCGCATTCTCCCAACCGGATGGTGAAAGTCCAAGTGCTCCAGACGGTGGACGAGATCAACGCCCGCGGCCCGATGACGGCCAAGGAGTTCGAGGTTTTTGCCGCCGCCAACGGAAGATGCGAGCTAATCGAAGGAAAAGTAAGCATGATGAGCCCGGCGGGATCGCAACACGGATTCGTTGCAAATGAAATCGCGTTCTGCTGACCAGTCATGTTCGTCAGCTCAAATTAGGTCGCGTCTATGCGGCCGAAACTGGATTCATGATCAGCAATGACCCCGACACCGTGCGTGCACCCGATGTGGCTTTCATTACCGCGGATCGTGTCCCGAGAACCGAGGGTCGCGGCTTCGGGACGATCATGCCAGACCTGCTGTTCGAAGTGAATCTCCCTCGGACACAGCCGATGCAATCGCTGAGAAAACGAGCGCAGTGGCTCGCGGGCGGAATTCGGTGCGTTGTCAATGTGCTGTGGGCCAAACACGCGACCGATGTCCATCGCGACGAAGAAGAAACCAAAGCCTACTCAGGAAATGAAGTCATCGACTTGAGCGACATCGTGGACGACTGGAAACCCGTCCTCAGTACATTCTTTGGAGTTGAAGAAACGCCGGATATTACGCGGCGGCAACCGGCGTTTCATTGGCGGATAGCGAAAACGCAAAGGCGATTGGGCACACTGCCGTTGAAACGACCGCGAATTTGCCGGGGCATCCAGCTTGCACGCGGCCAGCTTGTGAACCTTGGTCAACGCCACCTACGGAAACAACTCGGCTCCCTCGCCAGTTCACAGCGTCTTCAGATACTCCAGAACCGCCCATTTCTGATCCTCGCTGAGCCGATCCGGGTAGGCGTGACCCGCATTGCTTTTGCCGAATCGGCGGGTGTCAAAGTAGCTGCGGCGGACGGCGACGTCGGGTTCACCCAAGGGAACTCGATCGACAACTTCGATTTGGAATCCAACCCGCTGCGGGTCGATTTCCTCTGTGGTTCGTCTCCAAACGGCCGGGCGATCTTTGGGATTCAGCACATGCCACAGTGTCGGCACACTGCCGTTATGAAAGTAAGGTGGACTGGCCCAGATGCCATCCAACGGCGGTGCCACGTACCCATCCGGGTCAACAACCGTCTTGTGCTCCCGGGCGGTTCCGGCGTGAGCAAACCAGCTATTGGCATATTTGCTGCGCCCCGCAACGGTCAACGCGGTTAACCGCACCGGGTCGGTTCCCAACTCCTCGATCGGAATCCGCCGGTTGGGATAGGGTATTGTTTGGTCGCTTGAATACGTGCCATGGCATTCAGCACAGTTGTTATTGAAGACCACCCTGCCCTGCTCCGCTAAACCATTGTCGATCGCGCCTTCGTAATTGGGGGGGCGCAGGGATGAAAGATAAGCATAGACATCGCGAAACTTGTTCTCGTTGTCGCGAAAAAACTCCGGCCCATTCTCGGGAACGAGCATGAATTGCATCAACGCACGATGCCCTTTTTGGGCAAATCCGTCGATGTAAATGTACGGCCGCTTGTGGAAGTGCCACCACGGCGGCGCATCCATGTCGTGGTGCACAAATGACTGAGGCATCCTGTCAACAAGATTCAACTTTGCGTCGCGATGAGCCATCAATCCCATGCCAAAGACAACCGCGTTTGTCGTCCCGTGGGTTGTCCCAAGCGGTATCAGTAGCGAACCGAGATCCATCCGAGACAACGGCTTGCCAAGGCGAAACTTGGTACTGCGGATTTCTTCTGTCAACGTTTGCAGGGCGAAACGATTATTCGGGGCTCCCGGAAAAGACTTCCCATAGACACTGCCACCATGGCAAGAAAAACAATTCATCGTCCACTGGCCATCAGCGTCGACGACGTATTGCAGCGGCTTGCCCGATTGATCATTCAGTCGACGAGTCAAACCGTACCTATCGAAGGCCATCGCCCTCCGCTCTTGAAGGGACGCTTTCTCCGCCTCCGAACGCAACGGTTCTGGCCAACTTCCCCAAATCTCGTCAAATGTCGATTGCTGAAAGTCGCTGGGCAGCAATGCCGTCTCGGTCAACAATCGATAACCACGCTCAGCCGCGTCATCAGCAACCACCATGCCGCACAAGCAGCATGAAGCAAGCAAAATCGATAATCGCCTAAGCCAATTCATTAATGATTCTCGGGTTATCTACCACCAAAGACATTTTAAACCGCTGTCCAGTTCCAACAACAACCATCGTCCGCGGATACCCGTCGCTCGCCCGCATCATTTTCCGTTTTCGGCTTCATCGATTCGTTCGTCGGCGGTCCCTGGGTCAAGCCGCGCAACATGAATTCGCCCAAAGCTACGGATTTCCACGTCTTGAGCCCAACCCCCGATAGAATGACACCAGTGCTCAACCACCGATCGACGTGACCGGCTGATCATCCACAAACGCTTGCGACCTTCAGCATCACCCGCCGATGGCAAACGTCCACCGCTTATGTTATCTCGATTCGCTCCCCATTGTGCTGTGGGAGACGCGACGACCGTCCCTGGCAAGGCATAAGGTCCCCTAACGGGAAACGTGAAATACTGCCACTGAAGCTGGCTGGGCGCCAAATCTGCGTGATAAGGCTGTGCGAAGATACGTGCTTCGATCAGTCCACTATCGAGCCACACGCTTTCATTTCGACCCTTCTGCTTCTTCACCCAAGCGATCGCTCCGCGCCAATCTTCGCCGCGAATCGCCAGTCTGGTCCGACCTGCGACCAATCGCTGTGCGGTTCCCTGATACCACATCAGTACGCTCAAGACGATTGCTACGAGAACTGTGGCCAACAGTCGGCTTGTCCAAGTTGAATTTGCTGGCAAACCAGAACAGCACCAGCAACCGGCGAACCACGCGAGCATCGGCAAGACCGCCACGAAATATCGACGATGCCAGAGCGGCACGTAGTCGGCGTACGACGCGAAAAAGAAGATTGCGGTTGCCGAACATGCGATCACCAATGGAAAAACCTGGACAGCGATTTCACGCCAGCTCTTCTTCCCAGCAGTCAGCAGGCCAAGTGCCAGCGGAACTCCCGCGATCGGCAGCCATGGCCAGATCGTCCACAGTTGGCTTACCGATGTCGCCAGCCCGAACGCTCTCCAGAAATCGCGTCGTTGCCACGAATCTGGAACCGTCGAGTGAATCAAGGACCAGGCCGTCGCCGCCAAGATCAACAGGCAAACAATGTCCAAAGGATGGAATGGGTGGCACTGATTCGACCGGCGGATCCAGTCGAACAGCGGGCCGGCAAATAGCGGTATTGCCAACAAACCGAGGGTCACGATTGACGTGGGATGCAACCAGGCTGCGAGACAAACAGCCGCCACCAGCACGAGTCGTAAGACAGCGGGCTTGACCGATGCTTTGACCGCTCAACCGCTCAACGCCCGACCACAGGGCGATCACCGTGAGGGGCATGAGCCAGGCATAAGCACGCAATTCCGTGCCGAAAAAGATCGCGTTTGACTCGACCGCGAGCACCAAGCCGGACAGAATGCCGGCCGCAAGTCGCTTGCTGGTTTTGCAGACCGCGATCACCAACAACGCCGAGGCCAGCGAAACGGCTAACACACTGCTCAGTCGCAAGGCAACTTCCGATTGGCCGGCCAGTTGTTTCCACAACCACATCAGTTGAAAGTAAAGCGGTGTTTGGTTGCCGACTTCCGCGCGCGGCGCGACGTCGGTTAGATCCTCCCAAATCGCCCAAGCCGTGTGCAGTTCATCCAGCCAAAAACTTTCGTAGCAAGACGGCAGTCGCAGCAACAGGGCCACGACAAAAACCACGATCGCGGCGACCGCGACGGCGCGACGGTCCGGTCGTCGCGCCCACGTTGTTCATCAAACGCTTTCCGCGATCGACAAGTTGGCTACCTGTCGAATGATTTCGCAAGCCCGCCGTATTTGCTCTTCGCTGACATCCAAGTGCGTCACCAACCGGATCGCTTGCGGGCCGACGTCAAAGCAACGAACACCGCGCGATTCCAGCTCTTGCCGAAACTGTGCGGCAGTCGAGTGCTGCGGGTCGATCTCGAAGATCACCATGTTGGTATCGATCCGCCCGCCTCGAATGACAAGTGCTCGCAACCCTCCATTGCCTGACCCAACTCTCTGGCGTGCAGGTGATCTTTGTGCAAGCTTTCACGATGATGATCGATCGCATGAATGGCGCCGGCGGCGATGATGCCGGCTTGCCGCATGCCGCCGCCAAAGAGTTTGCGGACCCGGCGGGCTTCGTAAACAAATTCGCTGCTTCCCGCGAGTGCGGAACCGACCGGCGCGCCGAGGCCTTTACTGAAACAGACGCTGACGGAATCGAATGGCTGGGCGAGTTCTTGTTCGCTGTTGCCACTGGCCACCGCAGCATTCCACAAGCGGGCTCCGTCCAAGTGTCTATTCAGTCCGTTCGCTTTCGCCCAGCTCACAGACTCGCAGTACTTCGTCGCTGGGGCTGAAGCCGACCACCCCAGCGATTGTGCGTGTTTTCGAGGCAAATCAGCCGAGTCCGCGGATGATGATCGTTCTCGGGATGAATCAGACCGACCAGTTGCTGGCCTTGATCACACCGCCCTGCCCCGCGATCGGCTGTGCCACCAGCCCGACAGTTGAGCATAGGCCGCTTGCTCGTAGTGATAGATGTGACAATCGGCCTCACAGATGAACTCGCTGCCGCGATCACAATGCAGTCGGACGGCAATTTGGTTGGCCATCGAGCCACTGGGCACATAGACGGCGGCTTCTTTGCCGAGATTTCGGCGGTCATTTGCTCGAATCGCTCGACGGTCGGATCGATATCGATGACCGCATCACCCACTTCGGCATCCGCCATCGCTTGCCGCATGGCCGGGTGTCGGTTTGGTGACGGTGTCACTTCGAAGGTCGATTTCTTCGTCATTCGTGAACAAGGGGAGAGATGACGGGTAAACAATCTCCCATTGTACTGGCTTATCATGGGCGAAGCATCGTAGAACGGACTTCAGTCCGTTGCCGTAGCAAAAGAAACGGACCAAAGTCCGTTCTACATGACACGAACCATGACAACTGATCAAACAGCAACTGAAGATCCAGCGAGTTGACGCGCGCGACGGCTCACCTGAAGTCCTTCATCAACTGCGTGAACAAACTCAGCCCCCAAGGCGACGTGGTCAGCCCGCGCGGCCGTGCGTTGACGGAAGAGGTTTTCGGCGAACCACTGACACCGATCCAAGTCGTGGAAACGAATCTGCGAGGATGTCCGCAGCGAAGGCACCCCTGCCCTGCTCCGCTACACCAAGGCACTCGACAAAGCCGACCTGTCCGCAGACCAGCTTCGTGTCTCGGCGAACGAACTCGCCAAAGCACACGCGGCGGCCGATCCCGGCGCTGATCGAGACCATGCGGAGCATTCGCGACAACGTCGCTGAGTTTCAGCAGGCGATTTTGCACACCGATGTGACGATCGACCCCCAAGCCAGGCGTCACGCTGACGCAGCGGTACGTGCCGCTGCGTCGCGTCGGCGTCTGCGTGCCCGGCGGAGCGGCGGCCTATCCTTCGACCGTGCTGATGACGGTGGTTCCCGCACAAGTGGCAGGCGTTTCCGAAATCGCGGTCGTCGCTCCGCCAACTCAATTCGGCGCTTACAACAAGACATGCTGGCGACCTGCCATGAACTGGGAGTGACGGAGGTCTATCGGATCGGCGGCGCACAAGCCGTCGCGGCGCTCGCCTACGGTTGTGACGTCATTCGCCAGCGTCGACAAGATCGTCGGGCCGGGAAACTTGTTTGTCGCGTTGGCAAAAAAACATGTCTACGGCACCGTCGACATCGATTCGTTCGCCGGGCCCAGCGAAGTGATCGTCATCGCCGATTCAACGGCGCGAGCCGATTACGTGGCGGCCGACTTGCTGGCTCAAGCGGAACATTCACCCGGCAGCGCGATCTTGATCACCTGGGACGAGGCGATGATCGAGGCGGTCCACGATGAATTGGTCCGCCAAGTCGCGCTGCTGGAGCGAAATGATTTGACGGTCGACAGTTTGGAAGCATTTGGGGCATTGATTCTGGTTCGCGATCAGCAACACGCCTGCGAATTGACCGACCAGTTCGCACCGGAGCATCTGCACATCGAAACGGCGAACCCGAGAGACTTGATCGCGAAGATCAAGAACAGCGGCGCCGCATTTCTGGGACACCACACGCCGGTCGCCTGGGTGACTACGCAGCCGGTCCCAGTCACGTGTTGCCGACCGGCGGCACCTGCACGTGGGCCGCGGGTCTGTCCAGCAACAGTTTTCTGCGCAGCGGCAGCGTCACCGAATTCGACGAAGCCGCCCTGAACCAAATCGCCCCCGATGTGGTCCGAATAGCGGAAAAGGAAGGTTTGACAGCGCACGCGAGAAGCGTCACGATTCGGAAGATACTCATCATGCTACTCTTAACCGCCGCACCTCAGACAACCGCATGCCGAATCACCGCTCTTTCGCCCTGCACTCTCGCAGATGCTTGCCGTACGCTCCCGGCGAACAACCGCCGCCGGGCAAGTTCATCAAGCTGAACACCAACGAGAACCCGTACCCGCCGGCGCCGGCAGTGGTCGAGGCGATCAAACATGCTGCCAGCGGCCGCTGAATCGTTATCCCGATCCGACTGGCGACATCGTTTCGCCGCGCGGCCGCCGAGGCACTTGGGTTGCCGGGACCGGAATGGATTCTGGCCGGCAACGGCAGCGACGATATTTTGACGATCCTGGTCCGCGGCTTCGTCGGTGAAGGCCAAAAGCTGCGACTGCCGTATCCGAGTTACATCTTGTATCGCACGCTGGCCGACATTCAGGGCGCCGGCTGGGAACAAGTTCACTTTGAGGATGGCTGGCAATTGCCGGCAGCCTTCGGCGCCAACGACGACGACGTTCGCTTGGTGTTCTTGCCCAATCCGAACAGCCCCAGCGGCACTTTTATTTCGCCGACAGAAGTCTCGCGGATCGCCGCTTCGCTGACTTGCCCGCTGGTCGTCGACGAAGCCTACGCGGATTTTGCCGAAGACAACTGTTTGCCGCTGGTCGAACAAAACGAACGCAGTCTTCGTCACGCGAACGCTGAGCAAGTCGTACGCGTTGGCGGGCATTCGCTTTGGCTTCCTGGTCGCTCAACCGCACATCATCGCAGAATTAGCGAAAATCAAAGACAGCTACAACTGTGACGCCGTTTCGATCGCCGCTGCCACGGCCGCCATTGGCTGCCAAGAATGGCTCAGCGACTTGCAAAAGAAGATGAACGCGACTCGAGCACGTTTAACTGCCCGACTCCGCGAAATCGGATTTAGCGTCACGCCTTCCCAAGCAAACTTCGTCTGGTGCCAACATCCCCGTGGCGATCATCAGGCAATGTACGAATTTCTGAAGAAGAACCAAATCTTGGTTCGATACATGC
Organism: Pirellulaceae bacterium; assembly: GCA_963714715.1. Taxonomy (GTDB): domain Bacteria; phylum Planctomycetota; class Planctomycetia; order Pirellulales; family Pirellulaceae; genus JBFJVZ01. The sequence continues at coordinate 39,941 of CAVQPV010000041.1, forward strand.
AATTCCCCGACTGGGGCGACGGATTGCGAATTTCCGTTGGAACGGACGAGCAAATTGACGCTTGCTTGATGATGCTGGAGCGGTATCTGGCATAGCAAATCGGGCTTGGTTCCGTTACCAAAGCACAACACAAACACCGAATCAGAACGGGTGGAAGTCCGTCACACGCCATGACACGCACTGCAACGATTGAACGAAAAACGGGCGAGACCGACATCACGGTGTCGTTGAACCTGGACGGTGACGGCAGCGGAAAGCGTGAGTCCGGCATCGGCTTTCTTGATCACATGCTTGACTTGTTGGCAAAGCATGCGTTGGTCGACCTGGACGTAAAAGCCATTGGTGATTTGCACGTCGACGATCACCACACCGCCGAAGACATTGGCATCGCGTTGGGCCAAGCCATGGATCAAGCCCTCGGCGATCGCGCTGGAATTCGTCGTTACGGTCACTTCACGCTGCCGATGGACGAGTGCCTGGTCACGTCAGCCGTCGACTTGGGCGGACGATACGCGTTTGAGTACCACGCACCGATCGCAGCTGCAAAGATTGGAACCTTCGACAGTGAACTGATCGAGCATTTTTGGCAATCGTTTGCGGCGAACGCCAAGTGCAACCTGCACGTCGTTCTACACCACGGACGCAATGCCCATCACATTTCCGAATGCGTGTTTAAAGCGACCGCGCGCGCCATTCGCATGGCTGCAGAGTCCGATCCACGTAGCGATGCGATCCCCAGCACGAAAGGCGTGCTGTAACAGTCGCCGTGCTCTCCGAGCTCGGCATTGCACCAGTCACTCCGTCGCCCGGGTCATCGAGTTCGATTCCTTCGGAACGAAGAATCCGACCGCCGACAAACCAACCAGACTGAGCAGCACCGAGAACAAATAGACATTGGAGAAGACGGCAATTGAAATCAGCAAGAACACGGCCAAGCCGGCGGCCCATTTCGGCGGTAATAGCCAAAGCCCAAACCCAGCCACTGTCTCGATGACAACAACGATGCGACTGTACCACATCGCAATGATGCCCAGCGTCTCGGCTGAGAAGTTTTCCCTGAGCAGATTGAAGACCCAATACTCACGATCACGAAAATAGATATCCCAAAAGACTTCGCCCGACCAGTACTCGCCGGTCCACTTGCCAACGGCGCCACCGAGCAAAATCATCGAGATCATGAGCCGGCTTAAGAAGGCACCACGAAGCAGAACGCGTTCCTGGTCGTCATCATCCATGCGAAAGACGAACCAAACATTCCACAGCGAGGTCCACCAAGCCGTGACGAAAGTCATGTCGTTGTACGTGCCTTGATGCAGACAAAGGATCGAAGAGCCAGCCAACGTGATGATTGCGCAGGCACGCCGCAGCCGCGAGCCAACGAAGAAGCTGAGGAAGATTGAACCGACGGTGGCGAGAAAAGCAACACGAAGCGTCCATTGGGACTCGAGCCAGTCGGGAAAGAACGGATCCGAAAGCGGAATATTGGTGTAGACCTGATCGGCAAACATGAAGAACCGATATTTCCACATCAGGGCCATGAACAGACCGACCTGCACCAAGCGATGTGCCCATACGACTCTGGTTCGCTCCGGCTGCTGCTCGTTCATTGCCCCGCCTGCTTGTCTGGCAAGCGGATCAATTTGTAGCCACCCTCGCCATCGCCCTGGGCGTGAAAACGCGTGGTCAGCGTCTGGCCGCGATAGGAAGATTCAATGGTAGCCCAGCGATCCTTGCCGTCGCCCAGGTTCCGATTTCGCCGGCTCGCCCACGTCAGCACCCGCGCCGGAAAATGATTGATGTAACGGCGCTCGGTGACAACAGCAAAGATCGGATCGATCAGGCCAGGTGGAAACTCGGCAACTTCAAATCGATTGCCAAAGTTGTACATCGACGGAATCGGTTGCTGGATCGACCACCAGGCAAACGAATCGCTGCGCAGATGAAAGCGATGCAGCGAAGACGAGGCAACGCTGGGGACAAACGGTGTGAGCAGCAACCACAGCGTCACCGACGCCACCAAGCCCACGATCAGCAGGAAGCAATAATCCGGCTTATCCGTTTCTCGCTTGAACATGGATGATCTCTTGATCCGCTGGTTCTTCGTAGGTCGCGTCTCCTGACCGACTTCCCAAACCGATGAAAAAGACGGGGCGGGAGACCCGTCCTACAAGCCTTTGATCAATCGCAGCACGGTCTCGCGGACCGCCTGATGATTGGCGTTTGGATTCTTCTTTTTCGCCTGGCCAATCAGGGCACCGACCGCTTTTTCGTTGCCGCCCAACACGTCTTGGACAATTTTTGGGTTGGCGTCCACCAATTCCTGGCACAACGACTCGATTTCGCTGCTATCGACCGATTCAATCCCCAGAGCCTTGATCGCTTGATCAACGGAAACATCGTTGTCCAACAGGTGTGCGAACACGTCGCGGGCCCGTGCGTTATCCAACGCCCCGGCGGCAACTTTCTTTATCAATTCGCCCAGCGTGGAGGCGGACACGGTAAGTTCATCGACATCGATTTGGCGGTCCTTCATTGTCCGCATGACATCTTGCTGAATCCAAGCACTGGTACGCTTTCCGTCGCCGGAAACAGCGACCGTCGACCTCGAAGTAATCGATCATCCCGCGGCCTTGGTGGACGATCACGTCGGCGTCGTACGGTTTGATGCGGTATTGGCCCTGCAGACGCTCGCGAGTCTCGGCGGGCAACTCGCCCAATGATTCTCGCGCCGCGTCGATCCGCTGGGTGCGGCAACCGAATGGGCAACAGATCGGGATCGGGAAAGTATCGATAGTCGGCCGAAAGTTCTTTTTCGCGTTGTTGGAATGTTCGCTCCTTCGAATCATCCCAACCACGTGTCGTCTTCGGCTCGTCCTCGATCGTCTTCCGCGTCTCTTCCCAGTCGGCGTATTGACGTTCGACTTCGTACTCCAACGCCCGCTCGACGGCGCGAAAGCTATTCATGTTTTTCACTTCGACGATCGGCGTGGCGATCTTTCTTGCCGTCGACAACAAGGTGCAAATTGACATTCGCATCCACCCGCAGGCTGCCTTCTTGCATCTCGCAATCGGAAACCTCCAAATGCGTGAGCAGAAGTTTCAGCTGCGTCAGGTACTCCTTGGCTTCCGCAGCCGAGCGAAGATCGGGTTGGCTGACGATCTCCAGCAGTGGCGTTCCGCAACGGTTCAGAGTCGATTCGGGAGTCGGCTTTGCCGGCCGTCTCGTCGTGCATGCTTTTGCCGGCGTCTTCTTCCAGATGCGCACGAATGATTCCGATGTGGCGTGTATCGTCTGGATTGTCGGGTCGGCGATCTCCAAGAAACCATCGGCACAGATCGGCAAATCGAATTGGCTGATCTGATAGCCCTTGGGCAAATCGGGATAGAAGTACTGTTTGCGATCCCATTTGGTCAGTGGCGGTATGGAACAGTTCAGTGCCAGACCAGTGCGAATCGAAAGGTCGATCGCCTCTTCATTCATGACTGGCAAGGCGCCGGGCAAGCCCCAGACAAACCGGACAAACCTGCGTGTTGGGGGGCGCACCGAATTCGGTGCTACAACCGCAAAACAACTTTGATTTGGTTTTCAGTTGCACGTGGACTTCCAGACCAATGATCGTCTGAAAGTCGTGCTCGGTCGCGGTGCTCATGACGTCTTTGACAACGATTGGAGGACGCTGTTTGTGATGATCCGTGACGACTGGAAAGCGGCTCCGGCAAACAACAGCCGGGATTCTTCCAACGCCGGAGCTTGCAGCTGAATTCCGATCGGCAGCCCTTGCTGGATCCAAGCCGGCCGGCAGCGAAATCGGCGGGCACACCGGCCAGGTTTGCTCCCGACGGTGAACAGATCGCAAAGATACATTTGAATCGGATCGTCGACCTTTTCACCCAGCTTGAAGGCGGTCGTCGGGGCAACCGGTCCCGAGCAACAGGTCGACTTGCGTGAACGCGGCGTCGTAGTCGCCCCGAATCAAGCCGACGAACTTTCAGTGCCTGGTTGTAATAACGGCCGACGTAGCCCGCGCTCAGCGCGTAGGTGCCGATCATGATGCGACGTTTGACTTCGGCACCAAAGCCTTCGTCGCGACTGCGGCAGTACGTTGACACCAGCGGATCGCTCGATGTCGATCGACTTTGGTCCGATGTCCGTAATGCGCACCGTCATAACGCGACAGATTGCTGCTCGCCTCGCAGGGTGCGATCACATAGTACGTCGGTACCCAATACTCGCTGTGCGGAAGGTCAACGTCGACAATCTCGGCACCCAATTCACGAAACACTTCGATCGATGTCAAAACGGCGGTGCGAACCGATTGCGTCGACACCGTCGCTCTCGAGCGAACTCCGCAGGACACCAATACGCACTCCTCTCAAATCGTTGGACTGCGTGACGGTGCTGTAGTTGGGGACGTCTCGATCCAGCGATGTGGAATCACGCGGTTCGTAACCGGCGATCGTTTCCAACAGCAACGCAGACATCTTCGACCGATTGACGCGATCGGCCCGACCTGATCCAAACTGCTGGCGAAGGCGACCAATCCATACCGACTGACGCGACCGTAGGTTGGTTTCAGGCCGGTCACTCCGCAAAAGGCGGCGGGTTGCCGGATCGAACCTCCCGTGTCGCTTCCCAAACTCAGCGGCACAGAACCGTCCGCCACACAAGCCGCCGCGCCGCCACTGCTGCCGCCAGGCGTACGCTCGGTGTCCCACGGATTGCGCGTGACGCCAAAGGCACTCGTTTCCGTGCTCGCTCCCATCGCGAATTCGTCCATATTCGTCTTGCCAACGATGACGGCATCGGCGCTGCGAAGCTTGTGAACCACGGTCGCATCGTAGGGCGGGCGAAAGTTCCGCAGCATGTTGGACGAACAAGTCGTCGGCATATCTTTTGTGCACAGTACGTCTTTGACGGCGACGGGAATGCCGGCAAGCGGCCCGAGTGCGTCCCCAGCTTTGCGTTTGGCATCGACCGCCTCCGCCTTCGCCAAGGCGGCTTCGTGATCGACATGAGTGAACGCGTTATGGACCGGCTGTGAAGGCTTCGATGCGGCTGAATGCTTGCTTGGCAAGTTCAACCGCTGAAACCTCTCCGCTGGCTTGCCGACGCAACATTTCTACGGCGGAGTCAAGCATCTTTCTTCGTTTCTGTCAGTGATCGATCACGAAGCTACACGTGCTTCGTCCAGACTCAAGATCGGGGTTAGCTGTTAGCGAAAGTCGTCAAGAGTTTCGGCATTTTGCGGAACGTGCCGAAACTCTAGCGAGTTTCGCTACCAAAGATCAAGCGTGGACGACGAATGATTATCGGCGATCGACAACGGCCGACACGGGCTTCCAACGACCGTAGTGCGGCTTGCTGACTAAGCGGGACCATCATCAGTCGCCGGAGTTGATCGCGATTGTGGCGACACAGCCGAGTCGGCCCGCCGGCCAAGTAATTTCACCATCGTGCAGCTTGGCGATTCGATAGGCACGACAGAGCCCGAGGCCCAGATCCGCGGCCAGCTTCACGGCCGCTGTAGTACGGATCGAATGCATGCTCGGCGAGCTGCTTCGGACAAGCCCGGTCCGCTGTCGGCAACGTGGATCAACCAGCGTGAATCATCACTCACCACCGACACCACGATCGTTCCCTCGCAACCGATCGCGTCAATCGAGTTTCGGATCAGCGAGCGAAGTGCTTCGCCAATCATCTGAGTCGTCAACGCATGCCTAAGCGGGCTGATCGGTCGTTTTGACTTCCAAGCGAATCGCCTGACGCTCGACTTCCTCCGAAATTCCTCGGCAACTCGCCGAATGATTTCATTCAGATCCGCTGGTTGTCGCTCAGCGACCGGTGGATGGGCAAAAAACATCAGGTCAGCAATCATGCTCGTGGGCACGGTACACCTGGTCAACAATTCGCTGCAAAATCGCCGCTCGGGTTGGATCCTTCTCACCACGCTGCAATTGTTGGGCCCGCGTCGAGATATTGGCAAGCGGATTGTTGATCTCGTGACTCAGACCATACGCCAAGTTGCTTCAGCGCTCCGAGTTTCGCTTTCGCCAGTCGACGATCAAACGAATGCACTTAACGATTGTTGTCGCTGGATCGTGCGGGCGAGTTGCTGAAGCATCGAACCAGGTGCCGAGATTCGTTTGCTTGGCAACCCGTTTTCGCAGCTGGCGGTGATCAGTGGGCCACTGCGTTTCCAGGACTTCGGACACGGTGAGACCAGTCACTTCCAACCACAGCGACGCTTCCTCAAGCCAGTTCTCGATCGGCAGTGTTCGGTAATAGTCTCGCAGCTTGTTCCAACGTTGGTGATGCGCTTCTTCGATTGAAGGCAACACCTAAGAAACGCATCACCGCTGGCGAATCGACCCGCTGCATGATCGACCAACCAGTCGGCCAAGTCAGTCCAGCGAGAGCCTCCTCGCGTGGACCAACACAAGCGCCGCGTAAATCAGCAGCGGCGGATCGTTTCGCAACGTCCAAATGAGCCGTGAACGAAGTGAATCGTCGATTTGGCCGCGAACCATCCGCTAGGAAAGCAACAGAGGCCGACCGATTCGGTTGCTACAGCGGACAACGGCAACCACCAGCGATCGGGTCCGCGTCGTAAGCATGGCAGCAACCCCATCGGGCCAGACTCTCCCATTGGTATCAGCGAGTGCCGAAGAACAGGACGCGTCCTCCGCCGGCTGGGTGAACGTGCCCCATTGATCTGGACCTGGAACTTGCCCAAATGAGCCGTCGTTAACCTTGGACGACTCAGCTGTCACGTTAATTGGCCACGATGCGTTCGATCTCCAACAGATCGCACGAACGATGGATCAGACTGTCGATCGCAAACGGCTTCTGCATGAAGTCGTTCGCGCCCGCGGCCTTCAATCCGTCGACCTTGCTGTGTTCGACCATGCCGGAAATGCACAGAATCTTGACCATATCCAACGACGGATCGCTACGAACTCGCTGGCAAACCTCCTTGCCATTGATATCCGGCAACATGACATCCAAGATCACGAGGTCCGGCCGAAACTCCTTGACGCCCATGCCGGCATCAAATCCGTTGTTGGCCGTGCGGATGTCAAACCGCCCATCGCGATCGAAACCGTCCTTGATCAAATCGACCAAATCTTGGTCGTCGTCAACGATCAGTAGCTTCTTCTTGCCGCTCTCCAGCGCGTCGGTCGGAATCCCGTTGTCTTTCATGAACAGGAATAGCTGTTCACGGGGAATGCGACGAAATTTGCTACCGGGAACGCGGAAACCCTTTCAACGATCCGTTGTCGAAACAACGAATGATTGTCTGCTGGCTGACTTTGCAAATCTTAGCCGCTTCGCCTGTCGTGAAGACCGTTTTTGTGGTCATGGCAGAAACCATCCTCCCTGCATGACTAGCCGTTCCAAAATGTTAGGTGCACGAATCAGCCAAGCATTCGGCTGAACTCCGATTCGTATTCGGTTGGCATCTGGCCACCCAGATGTGGGCCATTGCTGCTCTTGCTATCCAGCGCGAACTGCCGAACCACATCACCGATGGCCCTCGTTTAGCAAACTTCCGTGCTACCGCACTAGCGCATTTCGGCACTAATTTGCGCGGAGAACGCAAGCGGCAAGAAACTCCAAGCCTCTCTGCCTTACCAAACTTGCCTCGGTGACGAATTCTATCGATTTCAATGATCGGGTCAAGATCGATCGAAACTCCGTAACTCGTCCGCTGGAGGTACTTTACGAAACTTCTCGGTTATAAACGCCAAGAAAAGTTCTGTGGTCGACCCAGCCCCCGCCCGCTGCACTTGGCCCACCGCACGCAGCCGAACCTACCTAAAACGCTAATGATTCTCACAGTGAGCTAGCAACAACGCGATGTCGGCTGGCGTGATGCCACTGATTCTCTTGGCCTGATCCAGATTCAGCGGTCGAATGCGATGTGAGCTTTTCTCGGGCTTCGTTACGAAGCGGTTTGATTTGACCGTAATCAAATGACGGCGGAATTCGCTTTTTCGCCAATCGCCGCTGCTTTTCCACTTCCATGTGCTGGCGGGACACGTAGCCAGCGTATTTGATGTCATACAGACACTGCTGTGCGGCCTCGTGGTCAATTTCCCGCAACTCGGGGAGATGATCGCAGATGATCGCCCAATCGACTTCCGGACGTCGCAAATAGACATCGCCGGCAAGGTCGCCAATTTTCGCCGTCCGCAACAAATGTTCGGCGGCTCGATCGATGTGTTGCAGTTTCGCCTGGAAGCGGTCGCGTCGATCGGCATCAATCAAGCCCAATTGATCGGCATCGGGCGTGAGCCTGCGATCGGCATTGTCTTGCCGCAACAGCAGCCGATACTCGGCCCGACTGGTAAACATGCGATACGGCTCGTCCGTTCCGGCGGTCACCAAGTCGTCGACGAGCACGCCGATGTAGGCCTGATCTCTGGTCGGCACCCAGGTCGATTGCCCGGCGACCTTTCGTGCCGCGTTCAAGCCCGCTATCAGCCCTTGGCCTGCAGCCTCTTCGTAGCCGGTCGTGCCATTGATTTGCCCTGCCAAGAACAATCCGCTGATCGATTTTGACTCCAGGTGGGGCCAGAGTTGCGTGGGCGGACAGAAGTCGTATTCGACCGCATAACCGTATCGCATGATTTGCGCATGCTCCAGACCATCGATCATGCGAAACATCTGGTCTTGGACATCTCGCGGCAGGCTGGTGGAGATCCCGTTGACGTAGACTTCCTCGGTGCCACGACCTTCGGGCTCGAGAAACAATTGATGTTGTTGTTTGTCGGCAAATCGCACCACTTTGTCTTCAATCGATGGACAGTAACGAGGACCGCGCGAGTTGATCTGCCCGCTGTACATCGGTGCTCGATGCAAGTTGTCGCGAATCAGATCGTGAACCGCCTGGTTGGTATAGGTGATGTGACAGGGCATCTGATCGATCGTCCAGCGACTGGGTCAGAAATGAAAACGGCTGCGGTCCATCGTCACCTGGTTGTTCTTCGACCTTGGCGTAATCGATCGAACGTGCGTTCAGCCGCGGCGGCGTGCCGGTTTTGAATCGATCAATCTCGAATCCAAGTCGCTGCAGCGCGCCGCTGATGCCGGCGGTGGTGCCCTCCCCTGCCCTGCCTCCAGCCGTCTTTGCTTCGCCGGTGTGCATGATCGCTTTCAAAAAAGTGCCAGTCGTCAAGACGACGGCCGCCGCTCGATACTCAGCTCCGCCTTCCACGCTGACTCCGATGACTCGCGGGCCATCGCTGGCCGCTTCGGTGATCAAGTCTGCGACGGTTTCTTGGCGGAGCTGCAGATTGTCTTGTTGTTCGACCTGCAATTTGATGTGTTGTTGGTAAGCCTTCTTGTCTGCTTGCGCTCGGGGGCTATGCATCGCCGGACCTTTGCGACGATTCAACAAGCGAAATTGAATGCCGGTGGCATCGATCGCTCGGCCCATCAGATCCACCCATGGCGTCGACTTCGCGGACGATCTGGCCCTTGGCGACACCGCCGATGGCTGGATTACACGACATCTGACCCACCGTGTCCAAATTGGTGGTCAGCAGGGCCGTTTTCGCACCCAGACGGGCGGCGGCGGCGGCGGCTTCAGTTCCGGCATGGCCGGCACCGATCACGATGACGTCGTATTGATAGCGGATAATGCTCATTTTCGGATCATCAGGATGCGGCTGATTGCTGGTCGTGATTGCCGCGGGGAGATTCTTCAAGAGACAGCAACATTTCTGCCGAACCGGTCGAGTATGGCAGGCTGCGTGAATAAGTCGATGCGGCCGGTCAAGCTAGGGTCAGAACAGGGGTCAGACACCGATCAGGCCACCACCTCGAAAAGGGTACTTCGCGCCAGTGGTGTCTGACCCCTTTGTCCTGACGTCGCACTTCACTTTCTGCCATCGAGGCTTTGTCGACAAGATGCGTTTTGCCAGGAAAGCGTCCCTCTTGCCGGCTTGTTTGCGGTTGCGATGCCCAGCCCCGCTACGATTGGCCAGGAAAACCCAGCCGTGGCGGCGAATTCAGAACAAGCGTTGCCGCCGTTGCCGAACCCCCAATCAGCACCGCCGGCGAGCGAATCGCTTCGAGCCCGTCCGCATTCCGCCGTAACGCCGGATGCGGTGATTATGAATTCGCGATCTTTTGGAATTCCCTTCAACATCGACTCCGCCGGAAACCAACCCAAGGAAGTTCAATTGCTGGTCTCACGAGGCGACTCCAATTGGGAATTGCTCGATCGCAAGCCGCCACAGGTTCGCCAGTTTCAGTTCCAAGGGACAGGACGACGGACTGTTTTGGTTCGCGACCCGCACGGTGGATTCGCTGGGCAATCCGTTTCCCAACGGTCCGCTGAAGCCTCAGTTGAAGGTCTTTATCGACACCACCAAACCGGACGTCACGTTGGATGTCGAAGCGGATGCTTCAGGTCGCGTGGATGTTGCCATGCAACTGAAGGACGCGACACCGACCAAGAATGTTCGGCTTCACTACGTTACGGACGTCGTCCGCGAATGGCAGATCGTTGACGTTCGGCCGTTGCTTACCACGGGACAACTTTCCATTATCCCCACTCATCACTGGCAACAACTTTCGCTGCAAGCGATTGTGGTCGATTCGGCCGGCAATCAGACGATCGCGATCGCGGCTGATTCAACGTCCGCGAGTCGCCATGGCCCCCGGATCCTCGTTATGACGTCGAGCCGACACCGATTGGCAATGAGCGATCCTGATTCGCGAAGCTCCGGTCCACCAAGCAGACGAGAGCAACGGCCATGCTGACTCAAACGACCAGCGAAGAAGTGAAACCAAGTCTCTTCCGGGCTATCGCGTGAATACAACCGGGGGCGGCACCAGTTTGCCAATCCGCGGGATGACAGCCGAGATGACGCCCGACGGATTGCGGGTGACGTCGCCGACCAGCACCCGTTCGGACCGCCGTCGCTGTACGGCAACAAGGCAACCTATCCAACGCCCGCATCGACATAACGCCGTATCAACCGTCTGCTCCGACCCGGCTGACCCCGTCGCAAATATCGGCCTTCTCTCTCAACGGCCCCGATGCGGACGGTGAAAGCGCAACGGGCGACATCAAAGCCGATGACTCAAAGTCCCGAGAAACCGCGACCGCGTACGCCCAGCGAAGCGCTGCGACCGCTCTCAGAATCGTCGGCGGTTTCAGCACCTATGCGACGATCAACAAGCAAGCCAACGCGCTGCAGACATCAAAAGTTCCACCGCAGCAATCGAGGCTTACAAAGCACGTCGATTGAGTGAAAGCGAATACAACGAAGCGTATCGGTCGAGGCCGCGTGGCCGTTCGTTACAGCGATTCGGAACGATTCAGCCTCGAGTACGACGTTGGAGGCGATCGGAGCCAACGGGGTCGACGCGGTCGAACTTTACGGCAGCATCAGCGGCGGCAAGACATGGTCCTTGTGGGCGCCGACCCCGATCGCACCACTCCGTTCGATATCGAAACCAAGGGCGAAGGCGTGTTCGGTTATCGTGTCGTCGTTGTCGGCCACAACGGATTGGCGAGCCCGCGTCCCTGGATGGCGAAGTCCCCGACATCATCGTGGTGGTCGACAAGACCGACACCGAAAGTCCGCCTCACATCGGCGCGATATGGTGCCGGTGATCGCACCGGTTCGCTGGTGATTGGCTACGAAGCGAGCGACGAAAACCTGATGAAGCGGCCCGTGGCTCTGTCTTTCAGCGACAAGGTCGGCGGGCCGTGGACGACGATCGCAGCGGGACTTCGTAACGACGGTATGTACGTCTGGCCTGCCGACCCCAAACTGCCGCGTCAGATTTACCTGCGCATCGACGTGAAAGACCTGGCGGGCAATATCGGCACGTACGTCCTGGAAGAACCGATCGAGACTCAAGGCCTGGCCCCGCGTGCTCGCATCCGAGGCTTCCAATCCCTAAGTGGCGACGACTCAGTCCGGCGACGAGCAAACCGCCGTACGCCCCCGAGCAACCTTTAAGTAATCATCGCCGTGCACTCCGTGCTCGGTTTTGCATCCATCCGGCCAACCCCCCTGTTCCTTGTCATTACCCAAGCGTGCGCCGGAATTGCCGTAGCGGAACTCGGAAGAGTTCCGAATCATGGCGGGTGGCAAACCATCGAAAGTGTGAGTTTGTCTCGACGCCAAAATTCTCGGAAGTCTTCCGACTTCCGCTACCAGAAGCACGAGACGACAACAGCGGTTCGATCGGCCTATAATGCACTGAGTATAAGAACTCAGGGACGAGACGCTTCTCTTGAAACGACGTCTTCGACCATTCATGCGAACTCTCTTTCATGCCCGATCCAATTCTCGAAGTCGCCAAACGTGTGGACCAATTCTTTATGGGTACCTCACCGATTCACACCGCGATGCAGCGACTGACCCAAGCGCTGAGCGAGATGCAGATTCCATTCGCCATCGCCGGCGCGATGGCTGCCAACGTCCATGGGCACAGGCGCACGACCGATGTTGTCGACATTTTGATCCGAGAAGAAGATCTCGCCCGCTTCAAGGAGCGTCACATAGGATTGGGCTGGGTCGACAAGTTCGAGGGATCAAAGAACTTTCGTGACGCAGTTTGCAACGTCAACATCGATGCCTTGCTGGTGGGTGAGTATCCCGGTGATGGCCTGCCCAAGCCTGTAGCGTTTCCGGCCCCTGAGACCGTGGCACAAGCTGGCGAAGAAGGGATCCCGTATATTTCGCTGAAAACGCTGTTGGAACTGAAGCTAGCCAGCGGAATGACGGCCGCCCACCACCTGCAAGACAAGGCGGATGTCATTCAACTCATCCGCGTCAATCAGTTACCGCCCGATTACGTCAAAACGCTCGACCCATATGTCGCCGAGGCCTTTCGGGAGCTTTGGCAAGCCGCCCAGATCGACGACGACTATTAGGGACTGGCGAAAGTTCGATGTTTGGATCGTCGCGCTCGTCGCTGGACGAGCGACCCGCGGCGCTCCGCTTGCTTGGTCGCTACGTCCGCTCCTCGCGGCTGGCTAGCTTTCTTGAACTTGGGCACAGCGGAAGCCAATCTGATCGCACCGGTCGCCGGGATCGCCGCCGAGGCGGTCCGCCGAACGCACGCTCTCGCGCCGTTGTCCCAGCCGCCGCCACGCAACACCCGGTCGTGGCCCTCAGCGGCGACCGCCGGGATCGACTGATACCGAGTTCCGGTAGTACTGCTCGTCGTACCAGTCCTGACACCATTCCCAGACGTTGCCGAGCATGTCGAAAAGGCCCCAGCGATTGGGCAGCTTCTCGGCGACTTTTCTCGTTCCGGCTTTCACGTGATCGAATTGTTTCTTCGGCCAGTCCGAGGAGTCCACACCGTCACCAAGGTCGAAATCGACGCCCGAGTTCCCGCCATACCAGGCGATCTCGTTCAGAACCGGAGCGTTGTAGCACCGAGAATCTCGATCGGTCCGGCATAGGTTGCTTCCGTGCTTCCTGCACGGCAGGCGTATTCCCACTCGGCTTCCGTTGGCAAACGCAGGGCAATGCCGGGAACAGTGGAGTTGAGCTTCTCGATGAACACGTTGGTATCCTCCCAACTGACCTGCTCCACGGCGCTCGGGATCAACGAAGCGACTGGGATTGTCGCCCATCACCGCTTGCCAGAACGCCTGCGTGCATGGCGTATCGAAAATCCAGAAGGCTCTGCTGATCGTCACCTCGTGTCGCGGGCCTTCCCTGAAATCGCGTCCCGGCTCACCCTCGGGCGAGCCCATCAAGAATTTCCGGCTGGAAGCCATCGCATCCGCTGTGTGACCCACTCGTCGCCCGACGGCAGGCTAATCTCGGCGAAGATACCAAAGGCATCCTGCCCCCAGCCCGACGCCCATGGAGGGCGCAGACCATCGATCAACGGATGCCGGCTGCGTGGCGGAGGAGGGACTTGTGTGTCGGGCATGGGACGATCAGGCAACAAGAAAAGCGGACCGGCGAGCTTTCGCGGGCTGCTGCCCGCTACTAACACACCGGCCGCCAATCACTATTCGCCGCCTCGCGGCGGACTGGACACGGGTCTGTTCAAATCCAAGCCATCCAGCTCGGTCTTGAGCTTGGGCACAGCGGAAGCCAATCTGATTGTTCCGGTTGCCGGGCTCGTTGCCGTTGCGGTCCGCCGAACGCACGTTCTGCGCGTTGTTGTTCCAGCTGCCACCACGCAACACCCGGTTGTGGCCTTGCGACCCGTAACCGCTGACAGTGTCTCAGATCTCCAGGCAAACATCCAGCGGCGGATGCCGTCGCCTGTGAGTGTCGCCGTGCACTCCGTGCTCGGTTTCAGCATTCTCGGTCTTTCCAAGACGGCGCCCCCGCGGTGTTGCTCACCGGTGCACTCCGTTTCCGAATGCTCGGTTTGCTGTGCAAAACCGACCTCGGAGAGGACGGCGACAGTGTCTCAAATCTCCAGGCAATCATCCAGCGGCGGATGCCGTCGCAGCTCTTCCCTTCGCCAAGCCGACGCCTGCGCGTGCAAGGTGATGCCGAGCGTCGCGGCGTAGGCCGCCTGCAGTTCCCCTGCCTCAATCAGACCGGCATGGAATTGGGCTTCCCATTTTCGTCGACCCTGCTGATACAGCTTTCGCCGACGCCGCGACAGGCGAATCGTGCCCGGAAACACGCGGTAGCCGCAAATGGAAATGCCCGCACGCGTACGATTCACCTGGATCGGCGGGCGAATTTGGAGCGACAATCGCTGCAGCAGAAATTCTCGTGCAGCCGAGGCGGCCGCCCGGGCATCGTTCTTCGTATCGCACCACCAAACCACGTCGTCCATGTATCGTACGATGCCCCGAACCTGGATGTCCTCGAGCAGAAATCGGTCAAGCGGATTGAGGTAGAAGTTCGCAAAGTTCTGAGACGTGAGTGCCCCAATCGGTAATCCACGGCCACTGTCGGTTTCGTAACAGCCGATGATTTTGTGCAGGAGTGCAAGCAGGCCGCGATCTTTGAACTTGCGTTGCAACATAACCAGGAGCGTCGCGTGGCAAATGCTGGGGAAATACTGTCGAACGTCCAGTTTGCCAAACCACGCGTACCGGCGACTGTGATGCTTCACACGTTGGACGGCTGCGATTGCTCCCTTGCCAATCCGGCATGCGAACGTGTCGCCCACAAGGGCCTTCTCCAGAACCGGGCCGATGTGTCGCATCAACGCGTGGTGTAACACTCGCTCGCGAAAGACCGGCGCGTGAATCGTACGCGGTTTCGGGTCAAAGATGCGGAAGGTTGCAGCGTTGCCAACGTTCACCGATCCATCCAGCAGGCTTTGTTGGAGTGCGAGCAGGTTCGCATCCAGATTGTTCACGAATGAACTCACGGCGGAGCGCATTCGTTTGTGCTGTGCCGCTCGATACGTTGCCAAGACAAGATTGTCCCACAATGCAACGTCTTCAAGCGTGACTCGACTACGTTTCGGCATTGGGTTCGTTCCGGCTGGAGACTTCCGAATTCGCTTCTCGTAAGGCGGTGATAAATTCGTCGCCGTATTTCTCAACACGAGCTTCGCCGACGCCGCTGATTTGGCTCAGTTCCTGCTTGGAGGCAACATTTCGCCGGACGATTTCGGCAAGCTGCTCGTTTGTGAACAGAGCGTAAGCAGGAACACCCTCCTTCTCGGCCAACATTTTGCGAAGTGTTCGCAGTCTGGCGAAAATTGCGAAATCATGTTCGTTGAGAACGTCGCGATAGTCGACTCGTTTCTTCGAGGGAGAAGGTGTCGCTGCCGTGACACCGTCGACGTAAGTCACAGAAAAAGACCAAAAGCTGTTACCGCCATCGGCGACAAATTGCTGCTCGACCTTGATCAAGCGATGCGACCGCAGGAAAGCATTCAGATCGTCCACGTCTTGCTCGTCAGGGGCGGACGCTCGAATAGAAAAGATCCGAATTTGCATGTCTTACCTCGCGCTCGCTTCACTCACTCGGGATCGGCTGCGTCGCTCCGCTCCTTGCTCGTCCCTTCGCTCGTTTGCTGGCGTTGCCTGCTTTCTGGTTGAACTTGGGCACAGCGGAAGCCAATCGATCGTCCCGGTCGCCGGGCTCGCGGCCGAGGCGGTCCGCCGAACGCACGAACTGCGCGTCGTAGCTACCAGCCGCCACCACGCAACACCCGGTAGTGGCCCTCATCTGCGCCGAGTGGATTGATCTGGGCATCTTGGCTGTAGCCGCCCAGCCAGTCCTGACACCACTCCAAGACGTTACCATGCATGTCAAACAGTCCCCACCCGTTGGCAATATAGTGTTTCACCTCGG
>CAVQPV010000042.1:0-58349 GCA_963714715.1 Pirellulaceae bacterium
AGTCGTTCAGTACGCTTGCTCAAACGTTTCGAAGATGGCGTCCTGCCAGCAAGCTAAGTTAGCCTTGTCATCCGGATTCCAGGGATGATTCCGGACGTTAGATCGGAGCACGCCTGGGTGTCAACGGATTTTGCTGCGGAACATTGTCCGTTCAGTGGACAATGCCTATCGTTGCAGTGACGCCAAAACGAATCTTTCGTTTCGTGCCGAGGAAGGCAGCGGGGTTCCCGCGTGAAACTCATTTCACGCATCGCGGAGTAGTGATCGCGAAACGGAATCATCGGAATAACTATAGCGATCTCCTTGCCACCTTGCAGGCAAAGCGGATTGCACTGGTTATTCTGTTTTGCCACCGCAAAGGTTTTTTGACCAGGCACCCTTTGTGACCTATATTCCCGTGGCCGCAGCTTCTGAGTGTCTTTAAGCGGCCGCGAGGCGGATGTCTACCTCCCAGAGATCCGCGGCCACTCCCTGGACACTCGACGGTGGATGTACGCGCATGCTTTCACCGTTTGGGTTCGCTTATCAGGCTGGCACGTCGTGGCTGCCGTCAACTCGTTGCTGATCGACGCCGTCTCCTCGTCGCGACGCCGACATTGTTCGCAGACGGTCAACTGAGGCGGCTCCGTCTAACGCTCGATCCCGAGACAGACGCGATCGACCGAGGTCTGGAATTGGAACGCGAACGTTTGTGGGCTGACGCGATTCGCCACTACGATGAATCCTGCCGCGGGTTTCCCGACAACAAAACGCTGTATCAACGGTTGGTCATCAGTCGTTTACACTATGACGTAAATCGTCGCTATCGAGATCGAAGTTTCACGGAAGCTTGAGCAGACTAGGCACCGGCCAGGCTCTCGATCTGTATACGGAGGTGTTGACGAATCTGCAGTCGCACTACGTGGATCCCGTCGACTGGCCGCGCGTGTTCTTGCACGGAACCGCCGCGCTGGAAGTCGCCCTGACGGAGGAAAAATTCGTCAATCACGTACTGGAAACGCGGATCGGGAGTCGGTTGAAAAATTTCGATTGACGATTCACCGGCGATTGGACAAACGCAGCAACGCCAGCCGATTCGATTTGCGAGCCAACGTTGCTTACGTGGCCCAACTCGCCCAGTCGGAAATCGGGCTGCCAGGCACGGTGTTGTGCTGGAGTACTTAAGCGGCGCCGTTTCGACGTTGGATCCTTACACGCGATTGCTGTCGGGTAATCAATTGGACGAAATGTTCTCCAACATTGAGGGGAATTTTGTTGGGCTTGGGATCGAACTGAAAGCGGAAGCGGACTGCCTGAAGATCTTGTCGGTCATCGCTGGAAGGGCCGGCCGAGCAAGCTGGCATCCGGGCCGGCGAAAAAATATCGCGAGTCGAAAAGACCAGATGTGATGCTGCCGATCCCGACTACGTCGCCGACTTGCTGCGTGGACCAGAGAATTCATACGTCTTCCATCAGCGTTGTTGACGTCGAAGGACGTTCTCGAGATCTGCGTGTCCAGCGTCGCCGCGTGGAAGTCCCCTGCGTGGAAAATGTTCATATCGTCGACGCTGAGAAGAAGATTGGCTATCTGCGACTGACCAATTTTCAGAAAACGACCACCCGGGACGTCGAGCGGGCGCTGTGGGATTTACATCGCCAAGGAATGAGATCGCTGATCCTGGATGTCCGCGGCAATCCCGGCGGACTTCTTTCGGCAGCGGTGGAGGTCGCCGATCGCTTCCTGATGGAGGGACGCATCGTCAGCACGCGGGGACGTAACGCCCGCGAAAACTTTGACTACGTCGCGCACCGACCCAACACTTGGGATGTTCCGCTGGTCGTGCTGATTGACAATGACAGCGCCAGTGCCAGCGAGATTTTCGCGGGCGCGATTGCCGACAGCGGGCGAGGCCTGATCGTCGGCGAGACCAGTTACGGCAAAGGCAGTGTGCAAGGCATCTTTCGGATGCAAAGTCGCCAAGTTTGGTCTCTGTCTGACCACGGCCAAGTTCTACTCACCAAACGGACGCGCCATCAGCCGTCATGGTGTCGAACCGCACATTTGCGTCAAAGGAACTTACATTGCCGCACGTCCCAACGAGCAAGGACATCTGACTCTGGATCGTGAAGACGCTACTTTGCAAAAGGCGATCGTCGAATTGGCCACCGATCGAAATCTGATCAGCCGCCGACCTTGATCTTGCTTGGGACTGCACCGGGAAGATCTCTGCCTTAGCGTGGCAACCGAGGGATTTCCGACGATCGTGTTCGGACGTCGCCAGTCGAAGCGACGGAACAGACATTTCTCGAGATCAATCCCGCGTTCGCGAAAAGTTTTGTGACAGCGACGATCAATGCGTGCCACTGCTGAATGGTTTCGGGCGTACCAACCAACTCTGCATCCGGCCGATCAAAACCTCGCTGACTGACTCGAATTGCCGCGTCCAGATGAAGCAAGGCTTCAACCATCAAATGATCGCGACAATCAACGTCGGTCAGTGCTGGATCATCGTAAATCCAAAGATGAGGCTGTAAAGCAATGTCCACCACGGCCAGCGCCGCTTGGTCCGCACTTTCAGCGGTCAGGACTTGGCGAATGAATCCACATTGAACGTAGAACTTGGCCATAAAATGGCTCCTCCTTGAGTTGCTGATGATTCGCAGTAGCCAGGCTGTTTTGGCTGGTAATGATCATCGCCAATCAAGGGACAAGTCTGGTCCAAATGGCAGATTCACCGGTCACCGACGAATTCATCGTCAGAACGACCAAATTGGTAGGTCAGGATTTCGCTGCCCATATGCCCAATCACTTGGTTCTGGACCGGTTGCACCGTGATCCTGGTCTTGATCTCGTTGCTTCTGGGTGAGACTTCTGTTCCCAAACGCTCGTTCAACACTTTGCCGTTTCTTACATCGATGGCTTGAGTGTCAATTTTGACGGGTGCGAGTTTCTTGGTGAATAGGTCGACCATGCCCGCGTCAGCAGCAGCAGCGGCGTGGCCGACGGCTGTGACAATGTGCATCCCCACGGATGCTTGTCAAAGTTTACGCTCCAACGCATCGTCCCGTCCTCGATCGAAATCGCATAAACGGCATGAGTTGTTTGATGGATTGAACTCTCGCGAGTTTGCAAGGTCGCGTCATTCGGCAGATTTGCGTGATCGACTTTTCGCATCGGCAACAGAACCAGTTGTCCGTCAAGTTCCATGGCATGCAGACGCTGTAAATCCTCCAACGGCTTGGTTTCCAGATCACTCAGGACGGTTCCGTTTTGAATGTCCCAGATTGTCAACCTGCCGCTGGAACTCAACAGCACCATGAATCGACTGCCGACGATCTCTCCAAACGTGCGATCGCCATCAACGATACTGCGACTAGCCGTTGATGATTCCAATCGCTGGACAACATCACCGGAAAAAGGATCAACCAGACTGACAACGCAACTTCGCAGATCGGCGCTGGGCAATTCGCACAAGACATGTTTACCGAGACTGTGCCAGATTTTGCCGTGTTCCCAGGTGTCGGATCCCAAACTGCGACCATCCAGTTTGTCAAAGAACTCCACCGTTTTGGTGTTCGGCGAAACCACTGCTACCTGATTACCATCGGCGACGATGGACCCATTCTGCGGGGCATTGGCGTTCCTCCAGAGCGTTTCGGACGTTGCCAGATCAATCGCCTGTAAGTCACCTCCTTGCAGCACCATCACTCGATCGCCCAACACCGGGCCGACTCGGAATTCAGCTGCAGTCGTCCGCGCAGTCGTCGAGTTCATCGGGTACCAGAATACGCTCGCGCTAAACGAGTTTGTTTCGCTACGGCGTTTGGCAATCGAAGCACCATCACCGCTGAAGTTCCGCCGCCATAGGATCGAATCAGAAACCTGGTTATTTCTGACGCGGTACAAATCGACCGCGGCAATTTCGCCCTTACGCACGACGATCATTACCCCGCCGTCGATAATCGCTTCTTTATCGCTATCGTCGCCACGGCTGCTCAAACCGTCCAAAGGGATTCCGTGAATCTGACCAAACGGATCACGGAGTGCGACGGTATTGGCGTCTTCGCTGACCAACCGCCATCCGCGAAACGATTCGCCCCACGAAAACATCGTACGCGATAAGCGTTGTCCCAAGGCAATACGTCCACTGGAACGCAATTGCTGAGATTGCCACTGTAAGCCCACCTGTTCGTCCCACTTCTTCTTTTCAACACCGGCCGTCGGCCAACCGCCGCAGATTCGTATCAACCTCCAACTCACGCTCGTCAAGGACCTGCAAAACGTTCAAGGCATCTTCGCCCCGCCGACCTTCGGCCAAGGCCTGGGCAAGCAGCACAAGTGACTCATCAGGCAACCGCTGGATGTCTGTAGGCGTCGCGTTTGAAGGACCAAGTGCGAGTCGTTCCAGCCTGAGGAGTTCTCCGTCATCACGCAATCGTTTGCCCAGCTCTGTGCACGCAGCATCACTTCCCACGAATCCAAAGTGCCGTAACGATCGTCCCAGCAAATTCGTGGAACCCGTCAGCGAGAGTACTCATGTGCTGAGCGACTTGATCTGTGATTTGCTGTTGTTGTTCGTCGCCGGCCAAGTCAACAACTTCACGCATCCGTGCTGCGACCCAACTGTCCAGCGAGCATTGTCGACCAATGTCATTGAGAATCTCGTCGGCTGTGGAATCAAGCAGATTCTCATTGGTTAAAAGTGTGGACAGCTTGATCAAACCGTCCACTGCTTCAACGACACGCTCGTTGTCAATCGCTCCACGGATCAGCAACGCCAAAAACTCGGCTCGTTGATTCGGCTGGTCAATCATCGATTCCAGCTGTTTCACCAACTCGGGCTCACCACTCGGGTTATCACGCAGGATGCCCAGCATCGCCGAGACCGATAGCATGTGAACTTCATCACTGTCGGATCGATCTTGGCGGCGCGACGCAACAAGTCCAAAGCCTCTCGCCGCTTGTCACGCTGAATCAGCAACTCGGCTTTGCGGACCAGCGCTTCATAGTCTTGAGGATTCTTCTTCCAGAATCGAATTCACCAACGGCTCCAGTGATGCTTCACAGTAAGCCACTGACAATCGCGTCGCAGCTTGCGATATGATCTCTCCGCGCACCGCGACCAGGTTGCCAAGTGGATACCGCGTCGTCCGCCTCGCAAGAACGGCTCCATCTTCGAGTGAAACCTGGATCAGTTGATGTGCCGTCGCGGGTACAAAATAACAATCGTCTCCAAAGACCCCGCGTCCGGCAATCTGCTGCCCCGCTGCGACCAGATCGTTAGGCGTTCGCCAAAGTTGTGCACCGGACTCCGTGTCGTATGCGGACAATTCGCGAGTCCCGACGACGATGAACTTGTCGCCTCGGATGCCTGCCACGTATCGCATCTGATCGCGCGATCTGTCTGAGAACTTTGACGAACCGGTGACGAGGTCGAAACAGAAAAGACGATCGGATTCGATCGGCGTCACCAAGACGACTGAACCTTCGGCCATCGCCAATCCGTTGTGCCAACGCTGCATCAGCTGATTCGGCTCGACACCATTTTGGCGATTGAGTGATCTGGTTCACGTCCGTTTTGCGCGGATAGCTGACGCCCCACCGTAACATTCGATCGCTGAGATCGACGGCGACCGTCGCGCCCGCCCCCGTTGGACAAATCAGCACGCCCTCGTGATAAGTTGGAGCCGCACCGGCAATTCGCCTGACCGCGTCGAAATCAACGCTTCCAGTTTCGACCGCTACCAGTTGTTGACGCCACAATTCGCTTGCCGGATCCAGGGATCAAGACAGACCAACAGAATGTCACCGGCCATTTCGACCATCACGTATAAGCGACCATCCAGCGGCAAGGGCGGCCCCAAAAAGAATGCGTCCGACAAGCGTCGATGCCTGGTCCGCACCCTTGCCCAGCCGCCACTGCAATTTCCCCTCGGTTTCCAAGTCCAGTGCGACCAAAGTGTTTGTCCGAGTGTCGGCGGGACGCGTTCCCCGCATTCCCATGATCGAACTGAACTGGGCAATTTCGATTTCGGACAGATCAGTAATCATGAAGACGCGTTTGCCGTCACTGGTCACCTGGCCGTACGGCAGGTCATTCCAAACACGTTGCGTCAGCAAGTTACGGGGGCCTTCCTCATCAATCATCGCATTGATGACATCCAAGGAGTATTGATCTTCGTTGACATCTTCACTGGTTGCGTACCAAGGGAACTGCCAGACTCGCTTGCCCGTCCGATAGTCGACACCAAACAAACGATCGGTGGTCCGCATCATCAATTGGTTGCCAATGCGAATCGGCACCCAGCTTGGCGGTGGCAACTTGCCACTGGCGATCAATTCATCCGCCTTTTCAGTCAACTCTTGTGCTTCGCGTGGACTGGCGGTGGTCGGCAGATCCCAACGCAGATTTCCCAACGGCATTTGTCCGGAGGAATCACCGTTTCGGTTCGCCTTGCCACCGAACATCGCATAGTCTTTCAGCGGGCCACCGGCCGCTTCCCGACTGATGGAGTACTCTTCGGCGATCCCCTTATCCAGCTGGCGTCCGGAAAGGTGAAGCGCCGCTGCGTGCAGCGATGTTACCGCTTCACCTAAATGCCTTACGGCCTGCGGTGTCTCGACAACCGCATCCAACAGCAGCGAGGCACTTAAGGGATGCCCACTGATGAGTTCCTGCTGAGCCAGGATCAACGAGGCTTCGTATCCCGCTTTGGTGTGGAAGAACTTTCGCCGCACGTTCCGCAGTTTGTGCCAATCGCGTGTCACTGCTGCGTCGTCAAGCGTGCGTCGGGCGAGCGGCCCATACTGCAACTCATAGGTCTCCAAGGCCGCCGGCGGCAATCCGCCGACGATCTCGCGAGCACGGCGAAGTAGGCTCTTGGTTTGATATTGAATCCGCTTCTGCGACTCCTCGATCAAAAAGAAATCTTGGCCATCCAAGGAATCGTTATCGAACGCGTCCTTCGGTTCACGTTGCAGCAGATCGCCCAGGCGGACAACGGCGTCACTGTATTGTTCTTGCTCGATGGCATCTTCCGCATCTCGCAGCTGCTGTTCGATGAACCGCGGCGCTTCGATGAAACGACCCACCAGGGTCGGTCGCATCGGGGGGCGAAAAACCTGTGCAATGGCTGACCCAGAACTCATCACGAATACGAGGGACGCGCAGATCGTGTAACAACGGATGCGGGAATGACCAGACACGCTTGATTCACCTTGATTGACGAAAGACACAAAGATCGATTGACCCGGCCATCTCATTGTAGGCGGCAAAGAGTCAAATGTCGTCAGCAACCAAGACGTGACCCACGGCTTGCCGGCTTGTTGATTTAGTGAGCCGCGACGCGTAAGCGGCCGGGCATACGTCATTGCCCTTGTTGATTTAGTGAGCCGCGACGCGTAAGCGGCCGGGCATACGTCATGCCCGGTGCCTTACGGCCCGCGGCTCACCCTTGCAATTCACATTTCGTTTAAATCAACAGCCTGTTACCCCGTGGGCTACCTGCTGCCGCCGCTTCGCGGCTGTGGGTAACGACAAACGCACAAGTTTCAGGCTGTCGTGCGTCGCTGCGGCTGGAACGCCGCCCAGTCTGCAAAACTAGACAACCGGTGACACACCGCCGCCGGCACCTTCCAACAACCCGCGGTAGTTTCTCATCACCAAGTGGCTATCAATCTTTTGAACCAGATCGAATGCGACACTCACCGCGATCAGCAGTCCCGTGCCTCCGTAAAACCCGGCGATCGAATAGGGGACACCCAAGGACCCATAAACAATCGTCGGCACAATCGCGACGATCGCCAGGAAGGCGGCACCCACGTACGTGATCCGAACCATCACTTTTTCCAAATAGTCCGTGGTTCGTTTCCCGGGGCGATAACCCGGAATGAATGTCCCGCTGTCACGAAGGTTATCCGACATTTCCTTCGGATTGAACGTGATTGCCGTCCAGAAATAGCAGAAGAAGAAAATCAGCGCGACATAAAAGAGATTGAAAAAGTAAGACGTCTGGTCGCTCATCGTCAAACTGACCAAATTCAATCCCTTGAACATCGGACCACCGGACTCGAATAGGCCCGCCATGAATCCCATCGCCACACCGGGGATCATCAACAGACTGCTGGCAAAGATAATCGGCATCACGCCAGCCTGATTGATTCGCAACGGCAAGTGTTGACGCGTTCCACCATAAACACGGCGGCCGCGCGTGAACTTGGCTGACTGGGTGGGGATTTTTCGTTGGCCCAGTGTGATGAACACGACACCAAAGACCACGCCGATAAACAAGATGACCAACAGAATCAGCGTCTCGATACCGACCTGACCGCGACTGAGTCCGGTCAACTCCGTTTTCATGTTTCGCACCAGCTCGTAAAGCGCTTTTGGCATCTGAGCCAAAATGCCCGCCATGATCAGCAAACTGATCCCGTTGCCAATCCCGTATTCATCGATCTGCTCGCCCAGCCACATCAAGAATACGGTGCCGCATGTCATCACCAGCACCGCGATCACCTGCCAGCCCCAGTACAAGCCGGTGCCGTCCGCATTGAGGAAATTCGGATTGATGTTGCCAAAGCCGCCGCTGCCGCCCGACATCAACATGAACTTCAAGTACATGTAGCTCTGCACCAAACAGATCGCCACGGTCAAATAGCGCGTATATTCATTCAGCTTTTTCCGGCCCGCTTCGCCTTCCTTCTTCAGCTCTTCCAGCGGTTTATAGACACTGCCCAACAGCTGGAAAATGATCGACGCGGAAATATAGGGCATGATGCCCAGACCAAAGATCGTGGCCTGACGCAAATCGCTGGCGGCGAACACACTGACTTTCTCGAAAAAATCAGACGCCGTGCTGCCATCCGCCAAGTTGGTCGCAACCATTGGAAGCGGAATGTGGAAGCCGATCCGATAGACGGCAAGCAAGCCGAGCGTTAGCAAGCATTTCTTGCGAAGTTCGGGGATCGAAAAGATAATTCGCAGCTTTTCAAACATGCGATGGTCCGTCACTCGTTATGTGGAAAGCATTTTCCGACCACGCGTCGGGTCGTGCTAATGGCGGCAGTCTACCGATTCGGCAAATCGGGGGCGATAGGAAAGCTGTCGCCTCCGAATCGTTGCCCCACGTATCGCTACGATTTTGCCTGGGCCTGCAAAGCCGCGACCCGTTCCGGTGGCGTCCGTTTTGCGACCAACTTGATAATCTTGCCACCAGCTTTTTCGATCTTTTCCTCAGCGGACTTGCTAAACCGATGTGCACTTACCGTTAGTTTTTTCGTCAATTCACCGTCGCCCAGGACTTTGACTTCGTCAAACGTGCCTTTGGCAACGTCTTTGGCGGCCATCGCTGCGAGCGTGACTTCCGCACCATCGTCGAACACCTCGTTCAACTTGCCGACGTTGACAGCAAACACGGAGCTGGCCCAGCGGTTATTGAATCCGCGTTTGGGTACGCGGCGGAACATCGGCATCGCACCGCCCTGGAAGTTCGGCTTGCGGCTGTAACCGCTACGGCTCTTGTGGCCCTTGTGACCTCGACCGGACGTCTTGCCGTGACCGCTTCCCGGACCGCGACCGATCCGCTTTCGCTTACGGTTCTTCGTTATTCCGCGGTGGACATCATTCAGGTTCATAACGAATTCTTTATGGCTCTTTAAGACGGACTCTTCGCTGTGACGACACGTCACCTAGCTGACCACCAACTCCTCGGGGTCCAACCCGCGGAGGGCAGCGATTTGTTCTCGCGTTCGCAGCTTCGACAACGCATCGACAGTTGCCTTGACCAACGTGACAGGATTATTGGTGCCGTATGACTTGGTCAAAATATCGTGGATCCCGGTCGCTTCGCAGACGGCGCGCACGGCTTGTCCAGCGATGATTCCGGTACCAGCCCCGGCTGGAACCAGCAAAACTTTGGCGGCCCCGTGGTGCCCCCAAACCTGATGCGGAATCGTGCCCTCGACCAACGGAACATCGATCATGCTTCGTGAAGCTTGTTTCTGAGCTTTCTGGACACTGGGTGGCACTTCGTTCGCTTTACCATAGCCCCAGCCACAGCGGCCTTTACCGTCGCCAACCACGACCATGGCGGCGAAGCTGAAGCGGCGACCACCTTTGACCACCGCGGCGCAACGCTTGATCTTCACGACACGATCCAGCAGGCCTTCGCCTGGACCTTCGTCTTTTGGCTGCTGTTTCCGTTTTCCACGACCGCCGCCGCCCGATGATTTGGATGCGTTACTAATGGTTCGACCCTCGATTAGAGGCTATTGAGTTCGATTAAAAATCCAGTCCGGCTTCGCGCGCTGCATCAGCAAACGCTTTTACGCGGCCATGGTACTTATTGTGGCCGCGGTCAAGGCGGACCGTTTTGATCCCCGCCGCGCTAGCCTTTTCGGCAATCAACTTACCGATCTCGGCTGCGGCAACGCTGTTGCCGCCGTGTTTCATTGTGCCACGCACATCCTTGTCCCGCGTACTGACGCTGACAATCGTTTTGCCGGCAAGATCATCAACGACCTGGCAACCAAAGTGATTGAGTGATCGCTGCACACACAGGCGAGGCCGCTCCGCAGTTCCACGCGCCTTGTTCCGCACATGGTTGCGTCGACGTTTGCGTTGCTTTTGAATTTTCTTGTTTTTGTCCATTTGACTACCGATCGAATTCTGACCAGCCAGGAATGCATTCGTGAAGTGGGTGGCGTTCTTGGCTGTATTTCTGACCGCCCGATTATTCTTTTCTGCTGTTGCGCGTTCGATCCGCTATTTGGTTGCCGCTTTTCCGGGTTTGATTTTCACTTGCTCGCCCACGTAGCGGATGCCCTTGCCCTTGTACGGCTCCGGTTTCCGCAAGGCGCGAATCTCGGCGGCGAACTGAGTCACCTTCTGCTTGTCGCACCCTTGCACGACAACATGCGTCTGGTCGGGGCAGGTCACATCCAGTTCGGCCGGAATCTTACGATGCAATTCGTTTGCGTAACCGACACGCAACTGCAACGTGTCGCCCTTGATGGCAGCCAGATAGCCAACGCCCACGATTTCCAGTCGTTTCTCATAACCGTTGGCCACGCCTTCGATCATGTTGGAAATCAGGGAGCGAGTCAGTCCGTGCAACTCACGCGACTGGCGTTCTTCACTGTGACGGCTGACGGTAATTTGGCCATCATCAATCGTAACGCTGATCTCGGGACGATGCTCGAAAGACAGTTTCCCCTTCGGGCCTTCGACATTGACCGTACAACCATCCAGCGAAACCTTGACTCCGCTGGCGATGGCTACCGGTTGTTTTCCAATGCGACTCATAACACTTACGCTTCTTTGACTTTGTTTCAATCCAGCCCGACTGGGCTTCCCTACGCGACCCGGGGCTTCCCTACGCGACCCGGGGCTTCCCTAAGCGATCTCACACAGCACTTCGCCGCCAACGTTGTCACGGCGTGCTTCACGATCGCTGATCACACCTTTACTGGAACTGATGATGCTGATCCCCAGTCCACCCAACACCGGCTTGAGTTCCTTGCTGCGCGAGTACAGTCGCCGACCAGGCTTGCTCTTCCGCTTGATCGACTGAATCACGCGTTCGCCATTGGGGCCGTACTTCAGCTCCAATCGCAATTGAGAAACAGGCTCTTCTTCGACCTCTTTCCAATCCCAAATGAAACCTTCACGCTTCAATACATCGGCAATGCCGCGTTTGACGCGGCTGGTGGGAATATCCACGAACGTCCGTTCCACACGAACGGCATTACGGATGCGGGTGAGCATGTCGGCAATCGGGTCTGTCATCATGGCTTTATTCGTCCGCTACTATTTGTTACCAACTCGCCTTGCGTACGCCGGGAATCAATCCTCGATTGGCGTTCTCGCGGAAACAAATTCGACACAATCCGAACTTGCGGTAGACCGAGCGAGGGCGTCCACAAAACGTGCAACGGTTCTCACGTCGACTACTGAATTTCGGCTTCCGATTTGCCTTGGCGATTTTTGATTTGCTTGCCACTGGGCGTCTTCTAGTTGGTGAAATCGGTCGAGTGCATTGAAAAAGTGCTGATCCATCAGAATCAACAATCAGCGACTGCTTGCTCAAGCAGCCTCGGTGTCCTTCTTGCGATCATGCTTGAACGGCATGCCAAACATCTCCAACAAGTCTCTTGCTTCGTCGTCCGTTCTGGCCGTGGTCACGATCGTGATGTTCATCCCCTGAGGGCGTGTGAACTTGTCCGGATTCAGCTCGGGAAAAACCAGTTGTTCGGTCAAGCCAACGGTGTAGTTCCCGTGCCCGTCGAAGGCTTTGCGGCTGATCCCGCGAAAGTCACGCACACGAGGAAGCACGATCGCCGTCAGGCGATCAAGAAACTCATACATCCGTTGTCGTCGGATCGTCACCTTGCAACCGATGGGCATGCCTTCACGGAGCCGGAAATTAGCGATCGACTTTCGTGCCATCGTGACAACGGGACGTTGGCCGCTAATCTGGGTCATCGCATCGACCGCCATATCGAGGATCTTTTTATCCCCAATCGCCGCTCCGATCCCCATATTGATGGTGATCTTTTCCAGCCGCGGGATCTGGTGTGGATTCGTGTAACCGTGCTTTTCCTTCAGCGCACTACGAATGGTTTCTTCGTAAGCGGTCTGCAGTCTTGGTTTGCTATCAGCCATGTCAATTCAACACCCCATCAGGTGCTCTCGTGTTTGTCTTTACTTTTTCTGTGCGTATCGCGCTCGAGCAGGAGCAATCTTGCCCATCCCGGTTCCGCTCGCTTTCGCGAATCGCTCTTTGCTGCCATCGGGCAAGTAGCGCACGCCAACGCGTGTCGCCTTGCCCGTCGTCGGGTCAACCATCATCACGTTGCTGGCGCTGATTGGCATTTCCTTGTTCAACCGCCCGCCCTGTGGATTCTTTTGACTGCGACGAACGTGCTTCCAAACTCGGCCGGCACCTTCGACGACGACTTTATTCTTCTTGCGATCGATCTTCAGGATCTTGCCGCGGTGGCCCTTGTCAGCCCCGGCGATCACTTCGACCTCGTCATCAATTCGAAAGAACATGGTGATTGTTATGTACGTGGGATTGGATGATTCGTTTTTCTGCTGAGGACTTCCTACAGAACCTCATTGGCCAAGCTGACGATCTTCATGAAGTTGCGGTCCCGCAACTCTCTGGCGACGGCACCAAAAATGCGTGTTCCCCGCGGGCCCTTGTCTTTGTCAATCAAAACCACTGCGTTGCTGTCGAACCTGATGTAACTGCCATCGGGACGTCGCGTGGGCGTCTTGGTTCTGACAATCACGGCGCGAACGATTGATTTCTTCTTAACATCGCTTCCGGGAATCACACTCTTGACGCTGCAAACAATGATGTCGCCGACCCCGGCAAAGCGCCTTCGACTGCCGCCGAGCACCTTGATGCACATGACTTCACGAGCGCCGGTGTTATCGGCAACGTCTAGTCGAGTTTCTTGTTGGATCATGGCTGTGTTGGTCTGTCGCCGGACCAGTCCGGCGGATGGTGTAACGTTGATCTACTGCTTACGACTCGTCGCTTGCTGGGGGTGCGGACTCGCCGCCTGCTTCTGCCGCGGGAGTCTCCTGCTGGGAAGCACCCAAATGCGCCGCTTCGATCGCTTCCGATTCTGCCTGGCTGGCTCCCTGACGGGCCGCCGCCCGCAGTGCTGCCAAGTCAACCTCGGTACTCTTTTCCAAAACGCGCACCAACGTCCAACGCTTCAACTTGCTGGTCGGCGGCGATTCAATGATCTCCACACGGTCACCCGCTCCCGACTCGTTGTTCTCGTCGTGAGCGTAGCAGACGGTGCGTCGGCGAATGAATTTCTTGTACTTAGGGTGCTGGACCACGCGATTGATTTCGACGCGACGCGTCTTATTCATTTTGTCGCTGGTAACGATCCCTGAGACAACACGTTTGGGCATGATGGATTATGTAGGTAGGCGTGAATTCTTAACTGGCTGTCGCGGCTTTTGCCCGCTCGGTTTGAATCGTCTTGATCCGGGCGATCAAGCGACGATTCTTTCTAATCTCACTGGGCGTGTTTAAACGCTCCGATTGCGACTGGAAACGAAGTCGAAACAACGTCTCGGCCGCCTCGTGGGCGGTCGCGTCCAGTTGTTCGCCACTCATCTCTCGTAATTCTGTGATCTTGTTCATTGCTCGACCTCATGCTCCCCTTAGGCGTGTCGACGCTCCACGAAGCGAACCTTCACCGGCAACTTGCTGGCAAGACGTGCAAAGCACACTTTCGCTTGCTGTTCGGTGACCCCGCCCAGTTCATACAGGACCGTGCCAGGCTTGACGGAGGCAGCCCAAAAATCAGGCTCACCCTTACCTTTTCCCATCCGGGTCTCCAGCGGAGTGCTGCTGACCGACTTGTCGGGAAAGATACGAATGTAAAGTTTGCCTTCGCCGCGAACATACTGTTGCGCAGCGATACGCCCGGCCTCGATCGTCGTTGCTTTGATCCAACCGGGTTCCAATGATTGAATCCCGAAGTCACCAAAGACGACCGTGTTACCGCGAGTCGCACTACCTTTTATGCGACCTCTTTGGCTTTTTCGATGCTTGACCCGCTTGGGCATCAGCGCCATCGGTGTCGTCTCCGTAAGTACCTTGGTTAATCCAGACCTGAATCCCGATGTGCCCCTGTGGCGTCATCGCTTCAGTCGTTCCGTAGTCAATTTTGGCTTGCAGTGTGCTGAGCGGGATCGAACCGCTGCTCTGCTTTTCACGGCGAGCCATTTCAGCTCCGCCCAGTCGCCCAGCCAATTGGATCTTGATGCCCTTTGCACCCGCGTCCATTGTCTGTTCGAGCGAACGTTTCATGGTGCGCCGAAAACTCGATCGCTTCTCAAGTTGCTGAGCGATGTCTTCGGCGACCAACTGAGCTTGCAGCTCTGGTCGACCCACCTCTTCAACTTTCAAGTTGATGCGGCGGCCGATCAAATTCTGTAGTTCGGCTTGGAGAATTTCGATCTCCTGGCCTTTCTTGCCGATGATCAAACCGGGGCGAGCGACATACAACATCACACGCACTTCATCGCGCGTCCGCTCGATTTCAATTCGGTCGATTCCAGCGTTTTTGTATTGAGTCTTCTTGGGGTGGTTCGTGATGAACCTCCGCAACTTGCGGTCTTCGACCAACAGGTCGGCAAAGTCTTGCTTGGACGCGTACCAGCGGCTACCCCAGCCACGGGTGATGCCGGTGCGGAATGCGATTGGGTTGACTTTTTGGCCCATTCGTTAGGACTCGTTAACTGTTGGTTTGGTGAAAGTGTTTCGCCGCTACCCCGGGAGGCTTTGGCTCGGATTCTATATTTCGTCGACCGGTGTCAAACCGACACGAATGTGACTACTTCGTTTCTTGATCATGAACGCAGTGCCGCGTGCTCGCGGTCGAATTCGCTTGAACATCGAACCGCCATCGATGCGAACATCCGTCATGACCAACTCTTCAATGCGGTGACTGTGACCCTTGTTTTGATCGGGGTCCTGTGCGTTGCCAACCGCACTCTTGATCACCTTTTCCAACATCCGGCACCACGCTGCGGCTGAAACTTCAGCGTGTCCAGTGCCTCGTCGGCGTACAGTCCACGAACCAAATCGGCCAGCGGACGCACCTTCTGGGCGCTGATTCGTGCGTTTCTGTGATGTGCGTTGAATTGTGCCATGTGTATTCCTCCGGACAACCTGCCGTAACCAGCTCGACAAGCCGCGTTAACGCTTTGCCTTGCCTCCGTGCCCTTTGAAAGTTCGCGTCGGCGCAAACTCACCCAGCTTATGACCGACCATGTCTTCGGTCACCTTCACCGGCACGTGCCTTCTGCCGTCGTGAACCATGAAGGTCACGCTGACAAACTCTGGCACGATCGTGCACGAACGCGCCCACGTCTTGATCGGCTGCCCCCCGCCTTGCTGCACTTTGAAGAAAAGCTTGGGATCGACGAACGGGCCTTTTTTGCTACTGCGGCTCATAAAACTTCGTTAACGCTTACGTGTAACTTCTTCATTGTCTTTTATTTCAGGTGCAGTTGACCGTACCGCTTGCTCTTGCGGCGACGGACGATTGCTGAGTTGCTGGGCTTCCGCCGCTGGCGAGTCGCGCCACCCTTGGCACTCTTGCCTTGCGGGCTGACCGGATGCCGTCCACCCTTGGTTCGACCTTCACCACCACCGTGCGGATGATCGATCGGGTTCATCGCCGTCCCGCGAACGTGCGGGCGACGACCGAGCCAGCGGGAGCGTCCTGCCTTGCCCAGGCGTACATTCATGTGATCGCTGTTGCCGACCTGACCGACCGTGGCCGACACAGACTGGGTACGCGGCGGACTTCGCCACTGGGCAGCGATATCTGAGCCCAATCGGATTCGCGGGCCATCAACGTCGCTGATGTTCCGGCCGAGCGGCAAAGCACCGCGCCTCGACCCGCCCGCATCTCCACACAACAAATCGTTGTGCCCAGCGGAATGTTCTTCAACGGCAAGCAGTTACCGACCGTCGGTGCAGCGTCAGGTCCGTTCGTGACCACATCGCCGGCCTTCAGGCCTGACGCAGCGATCACGTAGCTTTTCTCGCCATCGGCGTACTTCAGCAAGGCGATGCGAGCAGAGCGATTGGGGTCATACTGAACCGAATCGATGGTTGCTGGCACCCCATCCTTGGCACGCCGAAAGTCGACGACACGATACTTCTGCTTGTGGCCGCCACCGCGGTGACGAGAAGTGATCTTGCCTTGATTGTTGCGACCACCCGTCTTTCGCTTCGGGCGCAGCAAGGACTTTTCCGGCGTGTAGCCAGGAGTCAGTTCAGCAAAGTCGCTGACAGACGCGTTGCGTCGCCCGGCGCTGGTCGGCTTGTAGACTCGTATTCCCATGATTCAGTTATCGATTCGCGTTGATTTCTTTCGTTTGCCGGCCTAGAAAAAGTCGATTCGGTGTTCAGGATCCAACTGCACAATCGCTCGCTTCCAATCAGAAGTACGACCGTAACGATAGCGATACCTGCGAATCTTGCCTTTGCGATTCTGGGTCCGGACTTTGGCAACCTTGACATCAAACAAATCTTCGACGGCCCGCTTCACATCAGACTTGGTCGCGTCGCGATGAACCTCGAACGCATACTGGTTGTGACGCGTCGCTCGGTGCACACCCTTCTCGGTCACCAACGGCCGCAACAGAATCTGATGCGGTTCAAGCTGGATGCCGCCTGCGGGCTTTGCTGGAGGTTGAATTCGTGTCATCTCAATTCACTACTTGATAATCGTTAACGCTGGCACCCACGTTTCTCAGCCGGCTTCGACCGCGGTAAACGTGCCATCCTTGATCTTGTCCAACGCCTCTTTCGTCACCAACATGCGCCTCGGCTTCAATACCGAAAGTGCATTCAATTCTCGTACCGGCTGCACGTCGACACCCGCGATGTTGCGTCCACTCTTGTAGACCATCGCGTCGAGCCCCGCGGTGGCGATCAGCGTTGTGGTCCCGTCCAGACCCAGGGCCTTCAAGACCGAGGCCATTCGCGAAGTCTTGGGCTCATCAAAGCCAAGCTTGTCGATGACAACGACTTCGCCGTCATCAATCTTGGACCGGATCGCCATTCGGGTCGCCGCCTGAACCGCCTTGCGAGGCAAACGGTAGCTGTAATCGCGAGGCTTGACGGTTCGAGCCACGCCGCCACCGCGGCGGACATTAGTTCGCTTTCCGCCGGCACGCGCGTTGCCCGTTCCCTTCTGGCGATACATCTTATGCTTACTGCCGCTGACCTGCCCCCGAGTCCGCGTATTGTGCGATCCCTGACGCAAGTTTGCTTGGTACATCACAACGGCATCATGCAAAAGCTGCTTGCTGATGCGCTGCGCGAGCTGCTCGGTGTCAATGTCGTATTTGCCGACTTCACTGCCGGACTCGTCATATACCGTCAACGTGGCCATGGCTATCAACCCACCTTGTTTGTTTCGCGAACCGTGACAAATCCGCCGTTGGGCCCCGGAACCGCACCGCGAAGCAGCAACAGATTGTTCTCGGTGTCGACCTGCACGACTTCCACGTTCCGCGACGTTGTCTTGGCGTTGCCGTACTGCCCCGACATGCGGATCCCTTTGAACAGCCGGCTCGGCGACGCGCTGCAACCAGTACCCCCGGCATGCCGGTGCACCTTTTTGACACCATGCGAAGCCCGTTGCCCGTGGAAATTATGCCGCTTCATCACCCCGGAGAAGCCACGGCCCTTGCTGGTGCCCGTCACATCCACGCGTTTGACTTCGGCAAACTGCTCGACTGTGACCGTGGACCCGACTTCCAACTCTGACTCGCCGCGGAACTCGCGAATGAATCGCTGGGGCTCACAGTCGGCTTTGGCAACAAGCTCGACACCGCCGCCGGCACGCTTCTTTGCCCGCTTGCTCTCGAGCTTCGCGACGTGGCCACGCTCACTGCGTTTGGCCAAACGCCGAGGCTTATCCTCAAATCCCAACTGAACGGCCTGGTAGCCATCGCGATCCTGACTGCGAACCTGCAGCACGTGACACGGACCTGCCTGGACGACCGTCACGGGTACAACCGTGCCGTCTTCCGAGTAAATCTGAGTCATCCCGACTTTGCGGCCAAGGATTGATGGTGACATAACTCATCCGCACCGCTGTTTGAGGTGCGCCCGTCGTTCGTATTGGATTTCAAGGTCGCCGCGTCGAACCACTGATAACTGACTCACGTCAATACCAGGGTTATCGAGCGGCATCCGTTCATATTCCGGAAACCAGCTTTCAAAACACTGGGTGAAAAACTCTTCGCCTTCAGACCGAGCATCGCACGCCAAGCGGTGCGAGCAATCTGCCAAGGGTGGCAAGGGGTCGTTATAGCAATCGAATCTGTCGGCCGCTATCGTGCAGACGCTTTAATCTTGATGTCTACACCTGCCGGAAGACTCAATTTATTGAGTGCTTCAATCGTCTTGGCCGTAGCCTGGACAATGTCGATCAAACGCTTGTGAGTACGAATTTCGTACTGCTGTCGCGCCTTCTTGTTCACAAACGGACTGGACAAGACCGTGTAACGCTCGATTCTCGTGGGCAATGGGATCGGACCGTGGACTTCGCTATGAGTCCGCTTGACCGTATCGACAATCTCCTGAGCGCTCTGGTCCAACACGGAGTGATCGTATGCTTCCATACGAATTCGAATGACTTCGTTTGCTCCGGTCGACACGTTGATGTTCCAGCGAATTTGATGAACGATGTGGGGCTGTCGAAGCCACCCATGGACCAAATCCTGGGCCAAGGGGATGATGCCGTGACGAACCTACAAAAACACGGGTGTCTACCACCCGCGACGAAGCGTCGGAATTTATCGATCGGCGCATTTTTCGTCAATGGTTGTTGAGGGTTTCGTGAAAATCTTTTCCTGCCACGCGTGCCCCCTTGGATTGATTCTTTGCCGTCGGCTGACTCTGATAGGCCCAGACTCACTCTTTTCGCCAGGACTGGCGCACCCTTTTCGCTCAGACTCGTGCATCCAGCGACCCGAAAAGCGAAACGCTGCAGCCTGCTGCCCCCACTGGTGCGATGTTCCTCGTGCCTGATCGGACTTTCCATCCTGGTGCTGTTGATTGTCGCCGCGAGACTCGAGCCGAACCCGCGAGGCTTGGGAACGCATCAGCAACTGGGGTTGCCGCCGTGCACGATGCGCGTGGTCTTGGAGATTCGGTGCCCCGCCTGCGGGATGACAACCTCGTGGGCGCACTTCGTTCGTGGGCAGTGGCTCAGCAGCGCGAGTGTTAATCTGGGTGGTTTTTTGCTCGCTCTTTACGGTCTCGGATTGCTTCTTGGCTGTGCCAGGGTTTGTTGGACCGGCTCGCTGCCCAAAGAAACGGGGCAACAATGGGCAACCTTGGGCCTGCTGGCGATCGCAATGGTCACGATGGTGGACTGGGCGGGCAGATTGCTAGCGGAGCGGCTTTGAGAAGAACAAAAAACGGTGTGGCATTGGGCTGCCAGGTTTCGTACACCCGACGTCGGACCTCGGATTTGCTTGACAGCGAAAGGACTCGCCCGATGAGAACCGCTACTTCGGCCACCATCCCCACCGTTCTGATCTCTGCATTGCTGGGAGTCGTCATGCTGACGCAGGCCGGCTGTATGCTGTACGCGAATTTCGTCCACGCCGTCGGCGCGGACAAAGTTCCGGCGAAATACGATGGCTTGGCAGATACGAAACTTGCCATCATCACGGTGACCGATAGCAGCCATTACAGCGACGACGTTTCGGCGCGGCTGCTCAGTCGCAAAGTCGGTGAGGCGTTAACGAGCGAGCTGGATGATCTCAGCTTGGTTCGCGAAGATCAAATCCAGCAGTGGCGGGACACCCATGGCTGGGACTCGATCGACTATCGTGCCATCGGCAAAGGCCTGAATGCCGAAAAGGTGCTGGGCATCGAATTGACGAACATGCGGCTTCGGGACGGCGCGACGCTGTATCGTGGGCGAGCTGACGTGACGCTATCGGTCATTGACGTCGAATCGGGCGATATTCTCTATCGTGGCGAGTTGGATGACTATACGTTCCCGATGTCGGCCGGACAGCACACCAGTGAAACGACGGAGGCCAGGTTCCGAAAACTGTATTTGGGGATGATGGCCAAACAGATCTCGCGACAGTTCCATCCCTACGATCAAAGTGAGCTATTCGCGTTGGATGGAATCATGGCCAGCCAGTGAGATCGGTAGCGGAAGTCGGGAGACTACCGAAACATTCCGGCGATTCAAGAACGACGGTTCAGTGCTTGCCAACCATTTGCTTTGGAACTCTTCCGAGTTCCCCTACGAAAGCGTGCTTTGGAACTCTTCCAAGTTCCCCTACCGAAAGCGCGGCTACTCGAACGACAATTCGTCTTCGACCGGCAATTTCGGGGCCTCTGCTTCATCTGCTTCATCGGCAGCCGGCGGTGGTTCCGAGCCGACCGCTTCTACTTTGCCGGTCACCGCGGCAGCGACCACCGGGGAGACGTTGGGGATCTCAAGCGGAGCCGCTGCTTCGGCTTGTTCCGCAGCCGGGCCAGCGATGCCGCGCAGGATTTCGACTTGAGCGAGTAAACCTTCGATGTACTTCTTGCGATCATCCAAGGTTTCATCGTTCAAAGCGGTCAGCACATCGCCCATCGAAGTTACCCAAGTTTCGATGTCGGCTTTCTTGTCGTCTGCGACACCTGCCAGCAACCCGCCTGGCTGGCTGGGAACGCCCGCTTTGGTACTTCCGGTGGCTCCGAGGTGCAGTTGCTGGAGTATGTAATTCAGCTTGCGACGAGAAACGAAAACCTCCGGCGGCTGAGGATTGCTACGTCTCTGAGTTGGACTCATCATCATCATCGAATCGTACTCATCGTCCATCTCCATCATTCCCTCCCCGTATTCCGACATCATTTCCTCTTCCATGCCTTCATCCATACCTTCCCCGTCATCCATCATGGAACGGCCAGGGACAGGCTGTGGTTCGGTGGCGGGTCGGACGACTGTCCGCGGCTTTCGCGGTTGCGGGGTCACCTGCCTGGGGCGGTCTAATGCTTTCAATCGGATGGCTTCGTATTGAAATGCTCTCATTGCCCGCACGGTCCATTGGCCCAAAACCTGATCGGGAGCGTCGACTTTGCCACGGATGTCAGTCGCCATTTCGCCGATCCGCGCTGCTGAGTGCAGAGCGATCAAATCCGGATTTTTGGCTTCCGTGCTGATACTGATCAATTGCTGACCGAGCACGGGATCTGATTTGCCACGCAAGGCGCTGAGAATATCGACCGCGAAACGTTGCAAATAAGCATGCGCTTTTGGTGACCGATCGGCAGGGGGATCTTGTGTCAAAAGGTCGTTCATCAACGATTTGAGTTTCGTCAAATTGGCGCCGGTGACCGACGGTGCTGCGAACATCACATAGCGATGAATGCCTTGCAGTGCGGCAGCGCGAACGCCATCCGGGTTCTTTTCGTCTTCGTAGATGGGCAGAAAGTCAGTCACGATATAGCGCAGCGGTGTGGGCGGGATACTCTTGCCCAAGTCCGCGGGCTTTTCATCGATCCGAGAAATTGCCACGATCGCGCTGATACGGGCAGCCGGTTGATAGTTCCCTACTGCAACGGGCTTGAGGCCACGATAGACCCACCCCATGATTGCTGAGGCAAAAGACGACTTGGAGCGTTGCGCGGCCGACATTCTCAACATCACTTCGTCAATCAACGGTGTGATTTCGGTGGTCGCGTCCGGTTGGGTAATCTTGGCAGGAACATAGGTCTTGAAAAAAGCTTCGGCCACATTCCGTTGTGGGAAGCTGTCATCGCGGGTGCCGGCGATCCGCTTGGCTGCGTCTTGCATCCTCTTGAGGTTCGCGGGCTGCTCGAAAGCTGGATTGAGTTTGATTACATCGTAGTTGGGCCGTTGGCCCGAAGCAGTGACCGTGAACGTGGCAACCAAGCCCGCCGCCAGGAACAGCACAATCATGGCAAACACGACTCGACGTCGAGTATCACGAACCGTGGCACTTACCGCTCTCGGTCGGTTTCCTTCTTGAACCTGCATTTCTAATCCGATGGCTTTGGGATCGTTCTGCCCAGGGAGGACGGGCTTTGGAGACGAGGAGAATAGACTCTCTGATTATCTCCGAAAGACACGCTTGGCGTCAAACAAAAACAGCAGCCTGAGCAGGGAACTCTCGGGTAAATGCGGATTATTTCGACGTTTTCTCTGATTTTGCCTTGTCCCAAGGCGTTTCAGCCCCGCCGGTCAGGTCTTCGGATGCCGATAGACACCGGGTTGAGGGACTTCCACTGGCGGTGCCTCACCCCACTGGTAGGCCGTAGGTCGCAAATCTTGCGGGCTGTCAGCGATTTCAGCGAACGTCATTTCGCGTCCGCTGTAACAGACCTCGCGCCCCAAGATCGCCATCAGCGTGCTGCGGCACATGTAGTCGCCGTTGTTGATGCGATCTCGCTGGCCGCGGATCGCCTTGAAGAACTCATCCTGCTCCGCCTGGTGCATTTGCACTTTCGCTTCCTCGAATCGCCACGGCTCGCTCGAATTGACTTCATGTTTGATCAGTTTGGCCATGCCTTCGGTGCCAAACACAAAATCCTCGGTCTGGTTCATGCAACCAGAAATTTGACGAGTGTTGGCGTACGTGCGTGTGCCATCGGCCCATTCGTACACAACCGAAAAGTGATCGTAGATGTCGCCTTGCGTTTCATCGCTACGTCTCTGTCGGCCGCCGATTCCGTAAGCCTTCAGCGGCGGCGTGTCTTCACGCAACCACAACGCTTTGTCCAAGCTGTGAATGAACTGCTCGACGATGTGGTCGCCGGACAACCAATTGAAGTAGTACCAATTGCGGCACTGATACTCCATGTCGCTTTCGCCTTGTCGTCTCGTTCGAATCCAAACGGGTCCGGTCAAGTAATCCGCTTGGGTACTGACCAGGGTGCCAATCGCGCCATCCATGATTCGCCCGATCGTGGCTTTCAGTCCCGCGTCGTAGCGCCAACAGAGACCGCTGACAATGTTCAGCCCTTTTCGTTGGGCGACCGCACAGGCGGTTTCGACGCGGCGGACCCCGGTGGGATCGGTGGCGACCGGCTTTTCGCAAAAGAGTTGCTTGTCCGCCGCCACCGCTGCTTCGATGTGATCGGGCCGATAGTGGGGTGGCGACGCTAGCAAGACGGCGTCCACGTCCGAATCGATCAGTTGCTGGTAGGACTCAAAACCGACAAAGCAATGATCGTCGTCGACCTGAAATTGCGGATTGCTCTTGCCCAACGATTTTCGGCAAGAATCGATCTGGGGCTGAAACAGATCCGCGAGTGCCACGATTCGCACGCCGGTGTCGGCCTGCATCGCGTTGCGGGCGGCCCCGTTGCCGCGACCGCCACAGCCGATCAACCCAACGCGAATGATGCCGTCGCCGGCCGCGTGCACGGCGGGAATGCCATTTGGAAACGTCGCGGCGAGGGCACCGGTGGCGATTCCAGCCCCCTTGAGAAACGTGCGCCGAGACGGGCATGATGAGGTCTGTCGATTGGGAGCGTTTGGGTCGGACATGAGTTGTTGCCTCCATTGATCGCGTTGGGAATTCGTTACAGTTTAGCTTATGCCAGGTGCCCCCAAACCACGCTCGACCGGAACGAAGACTGCCAGCAAGCTCCGGCCCCGCGATCCGGCCAAACTGGAGCAATTGTCCAAGGAGGTCGCGGCGAAGACATTTTCTCGTGAGCAGATCCTGACGTGGCAGAGCGAGATCCATCAGCACTCGCTGCGACTCAGCCGGTCGATCGACCAGCCGAATTTCAGGAGAGTCAGCCGCGACGATGTCTCACGCATGATTCGCATGTATGACGATCGCTTTTTCGGCGGCCAGATCATTCCGACGGCAAGTGCCGAAGGACTGAGCTTCGGCTTGTCGTCTCGCATGACGCGTGTGGCCGGCAAGCTCGTCACGCACTACCCCGACGGCGACCACCACGGTCGCCGCGCGTTCGAGTTGGTGCTGTCGTCGACATTGCTGTTTCAGACCTTCGAGGACGTCGACCGGCCCGTGGAGGTAACGGGGCGTCAGTGTCGTGATCGTCTGGAGGCGATGCAGCGTGTGGCCGAACACGAACTGGTTCATCTGGTCGAGATGTTGATCTGGAACGATGGGAATTGCTCGCAAGCAAGATTTCAATCGATTGCCCGCCGATATTTTTTGCACACCGATTACCAGCATGATTTGATCACCCAACGTGAGCGGGCGGTGCGAAAGTTCAACATTCGCGTTGGTGATCGCGTGCGTTTTGCTCATGACGGTCAGTACATGTTTGGACGCGTCAATCGCATCACCCGGCGGGCGACGGTCTTGGTGCCCAATCCGAAGGGTGAGTTATTCAGCGACGGTGAACGCTACCTGCGGTTTTATGTGCCCCTCGAGCAACTCACTCGCTTGACGTAACCGAAGTTTTTCAGACCTCCACATCGGTTACGCTTGTCTTTACCCACATCGACGCATAGCCGCGCGGGACGTCGATTTAATTATTGCAGGACTCTCGGTAGTGGACGTGGCTACACGTCCGCCAAACGGGATCTTTGGCAAGATCCACTACGTCAGTAATACAATCGACGTCCCCAGCGGCGGTAGCAGGTAGCCCACGGTGTAACGGCTTGTTGATTTAAACGAAATGTGAATTGCAAGGGTGAGCCGCGGGCCGTAAGGCGCCGGGCAATGACGTATGCCCGGCCGCTTACGCGTCGCGGCTCACTAAATCAACAAGCCGGTAAGCCGTGGGTCACGTGAAAGTTAGCGCCGGCAAGCCGCGCAGCGGCGACAGCAAGATGTGCGATGTTTGCTGCCGCCGCTGCGCGGCTCGCCGAGATTCGTCAGCAAGGATCTGCCGGCTCACGCCGGCAGCTACCTGCTTTCGTCGCTTCGCGACTATAGAAAATGCGGGTAATTACAAGGACTTGCCTCCTGGGCTGTCGCCCATTGCCGCCCCGCGGCTAGAACGCGCAGTCTCGCTAGCCTCGGGGCTGGACGCGTCAAAAACGTCGAGGAAAGGCAGGCCCGCGGCTGGCGCCGTCGGGCTACTACCTGCATGAGTCGACGCTACAATTTATCCTGGGAGAACATCAAATTTCGAGAAGGTTTTGGACCGATGGCGCGATGCGATACTTGTGGAAACATGGTTGTGTTCGGCGGCGAACACTGGAACGGAATGGACTTCTGCAGCGAAGAGTGCTTGCAGGTCGCCGTGACCGCTTCGAGCCGTGAGGGCATCCCGGACGACGTTGTCCTGCAGCGGGCGATGGAGTTTCGCAACCGCCCCTGTCCGCGGTGCGGCGGTGAGGGACCCAATGACGTGCATAGCGCCTGGTCGATTTATTCGCTCTTGATCGTCACTCACCGCGCGAAGAAGGAAACGATTGCCTGCAGTAAGTGCGGGATCAAGCACAAACTCAAATACTTCCTGTTCACAGGCCTCTGCGGGTGGTGGGGTATCCCGTTTGGGATTTTGATGACGCCATTCTTTGAATTCGTGAATTTGCTTGGCCTGTTTCGTGGTGTGCCTGACGCTCCCTCCGACGCATTGAAGGAATTCGCCATGAAGCAGATCGCCAAGGAGCTGCGTCGTCGTAACAAAAAGAAAGATGAAGATTTTGAGTTGAACTTGCCTTGACGAAACAATGTGGGGGATGAGTACGCACCGAGCGAAACCGGCTTCGGCCGTGATCCTTAGAACGTGTTTTCAAAAGGGGGGCTGACCCTAGGCTGATGAATTAACCGATTCGCAGCGCAAGAGGGTGAGCCGTGGGCCGTAAGGCACCGGGCAATGCGCAATGCCCGGCCGCTCACGCGTCACGGCTCACTTAATTCATCAGCCCAGGCTGACCCTCTCTTGAACGGATCTCGAGAAACGAAAAAAGTGTCCGGTACCGAGTTCAGCTTGCAGTAACCTCTCGCCCACACAGCGTCAGCCCCCTTTTTTGAAACACGTTCTCAGTCGACGCTCATCGCAACCGTGTTTGGGCAACCCTTCTCCTACTCGAACTGCGGCCGATGCTGATTGTCGACTCACTGACAAAGATCTTCCACCTCGAGCACGGGGAACTGCGTGCGGTCGATCGATTGTCGTTTCAGGTCGCCCCGGGCGAAGTGTTTG
This sequence comes from Pirellulaceae bacterium, assembly GCA_963714715.1. Taxonomy (GTDB): domain Bacteria; phylum Planctomycetota; class Planctomycetia; order Pirellulales; family Pirellulaceae; genus JBFJVZ01. The sequence continues at coordinate 26,656 of CAVQPV010000042.1, forward strand.
GTCTGTTGGGGCCAAACGGAGCGGGCAAAACGACCAGCCTGCGAATGATTCTGGGGTTACTGAAACCGGATGGCGGATTCGCCGAGGTCGACGGGGTGCGTACCGCGGTTGATCCGATCGGCGTCAAATCACGACTCGGGTTTGTGTCCGCCAGCGACGGGGTTTATCCGTGGCTCAGCGTTCGCGAAATGCTGCTTTACTTTGCCGATTTGTACGCGGTCGATCCCGACGTCGCCCAGCAGCGAACGATCGCACTTGCCGAGTTGATGGAAATCACGCCGTTGCTGGATCGACGTGCTGGATCACTTAGCACCGGTCAGCGGCAGCGTGTGACGCTGGTTCGCGGCTTGATTCACGATCCGCCGGTCATGTTGTTGGACGAACCGACGCGCGGCTTGGACGTCGTCGGTGTGCAAACGATCTTTGAGTACATCGATCATCTGCGGGATGTTGGCAAATCGGTGGTCGTCTGCACTCACCGGCTGGATGAAGCCGAGCGATTGTGCGACCGGTTCGGATTGCTGCATAACGGACGGCTGCAGCACACCGGGGCAATGCCCGAGCTGTGCGCGTCCACCGGTCGAGAGCATCTGGTCGAAATGTTTGTCGACTTACTCAGGGGCTGAGGCGAAATGAGCAGTTTTGGGTTCCGGGGTCGACTTTGGCGGTTGTGCCAAAAAGAGCTGAAAGAAACGATTCGCGACCGCCGCACGATCGTCACGCTGGTACTGATGCCGCTGCTGGTGTACCCATTGTTGAGCATGGGCCTGAACCGTTTCTTGCTAACTTCCGGGGCAGAAGGGGCGAGCGACCAACCGTACTCGATCGGTGTTGAGTCGGAGGAGGAAGGTTATCTGCTGAAATCCTGGCTGGAAGATCAAAGCAGCATGCCACCGGATGCCGTTGTCAAAGCAGCGGGTGGAGATGTCGCCCGCTTCGCGATCGTGATCACCGATAAAGAAACAGCCGAAGAAGCGCTGCTTCACAACAGGATTGACGTCGGCGCCAAGATCGAAATGACCCGTCCGCCAACGGTTACCTTCATTGCCTATGCCGGTGATGTCGCCAGTCAAACCTGCCAACGAGTGTTGGCCGAGCGGATGCAATGGCTGCGGATGGGCTATGCCGAAACCGTTGCCGAAGCGAGCACTCCAGGCTTTTCACCGCCCGTGGACGTTCAGATTCAGGATATCGGCGAGGCGCCACAGGCATCAGCACTGGCGACAATCGTTCCTTTGGTTTTGGTATTGATGACGATCACGGGAGCCGTGTATCCAGCAATTGACCTCACGGCCGGCGAACGCGAGCGGGGAACGATGGAGTCGCTGATGGCTTCGCCAGTGCCGCGTTTCTATGTTTTGTTCGCCAAGTACGTCGCCGTGGTCACGGTCGCGTTGCTGACGGCGCTGGCGAACTTGTTGGCGATGTTCACCACGCTTTGGGCATCGCGTTTGTTGCCGTTGTTGACCGGTGGCAACGACGAGTTCCCGTGGCTTGCCGTGTTGCAGATTCTGGGGCTGTTGATTCTGTTCAGTGGTTTCTATTCAGCCTTGCTATTGTCGCTGACCAGTTTTGCCAGGTCATTCAAGGAAGCACAGGCTTATCTGATCCCGTTCATGTTGCTGTCACTGGCACCGGGCATGTTGTCGCTGATGCCGGGAGTCAGCTTTTCGGGAGCGATGGCGATTGCCCCGCTAATCAATATTGTGCTGTTGGCACGCGACGTATTGTCGGGAAACGTGCCACCGGCGTCGGCTTTGGCGGCGGTGATCAGCACGGTTGCCTACGCAGCAGCGGCGTTGGCGATTGCCGCCAAATTGTTTGGTAGCGATGCAAGCACACGAACCAGCGAGCAATCGATTGGCTCGATGTTTCGCCGGCCGCTGCGCGAATCCGATGTTCCCAGCCCGCAATCGGCAGCCTTGATGTTGGCCACCTTGGTGCCCATCTATTTTGTGGTCTCCAATGTTCTGATCCGAGTCGTTACCTCCTGGCGTGAATCGTTATCGATTTCGACGCAGTTGCTGTTGAACGCGGTCGCCTTGATCGCCACCTTCGGGCTCGTCCCGTTGGCCGCAGCTTGCTTGGGGCGAAATCGATTCCGCACCACCTATCGTTTTCTCCGACCGGCGCCGATCACGATTCTGGGTGCCGCATTGATTGGATTGGGAGCGTGGGCAATCGCTCACGAGGCGTTTGTTTTGGCCGACGCGATGGGAATCGGCGGTCTGGACGAAGAACGGATCAAACAGACGTTGGGCAGACTGGATGCGTTTACCAAATCGCCACCCTTGCTGTTGGTCGCTTGCCTCGCCTTGACTCCGGCGATCATCGAAGAGTTGTGTTTTCGCGGTTTTCTGTTCTCTTCGCTGTCAAAAGTGCTGTCGCCCGCCCGCGTGATCGTGGTCACGTCGATCATTTTTGGCCTCTTTCATGTGCTAACCGGTAACGCCTTACTGATTGAGCGATTTGTCCCGACCACGCTACTGGGCTTGCTGCTCGGCTGGATTGCCTACCGCACGGGAAGTGTGATTCCAGGCATGGTGATGCACTTTGTCCACAACGCGCTGTTGGAACTGGTTGCCCACTACCACGAGAGATTGAAGTTCCTGGGCGATACCGTTCGCAATGACAATCATTTACCGACAAGTTGGCTGGTGCTGGCAACCAGCATTGCCTTGATTGGCATCGCGATCATCTGGATCGGCACGCGAAGATCGGCTGCCAAGTTAGAACCTCAGGCCGTGACTACCTGATCGAGACCTGGCAGTTCGCTGACCGGCAGATACGGTGTTCCCTGGCCGCGCGGCACATCATCGATGAAGCTCGTGCCGATTCCCAGGTCTCGAAGTAACAGCCGGCTCGTAATGCGGCTTGATTCGTAAATCACGGGCAAACCGCTTCCCGGATGCGTTCCACCGCCCACCAGGTACAGACCATCGATTTCCTCGAATCGGTTGCGCGGCCGACGATGAAGCATCTGACCCAAGTTGTGGGCCAAATTGAAAGTCGCACCTTTATAGATGGCGTACCTGTTTTCCCAGTCATCGGGTGTGATTCGATGTTCGACGCGGATGCGATCGCGAATATCCGTCAGGCCAATCGAGGCAAGCTTCGCAAGTGTCAAATCCCGGAACTTGTCGCTCTCGGTGGACCAGTCAACATTGGGATGCTGATGCGTGACGGGGACCAAAACGTACAGCGCACTGTGTCCGTCAGGTGCCAGCGACGGATCCGTGACGCTGGCGTTTTGCACATAAAACGACGGGTCTTTGCTCAGCGTGTGAGTCCGCTCGATCTCGACCAGGTTTTGTTCGTAGTCTTCGCTAATGTGAATGTTGTGATGGGGCAAATCGTTGTAGATGCCTTCGATGCCCAGGTACAACATGAACGTGCTGCAGGAAAACTTTTTCTTGGCGATTGACTCGTCGCTCCAACGTTTACGCTTGGCGTTCGGGACGGTGCGCGTGATCCAGTTTGCAAAGTCAGCGTTCACGACAAAGGCATCCGCCTCGTAGCTTTGACGCTCGGTTTCGAGTGCCTTGAGTTTTCGCCCGGACATTTTGACGGACTTCACCGCTTCGCCCAATCGAAATTTGACACCCATTGATTCGGCGATTTCGGCCATCCGCTCGCTGACCCGATTGCAGCCTCCGGTCGGGTGCCAAACGCCGTGCTCGTACTCCAAAAACGACAAAATGCTAAACAGGCTTGGGCACTGAAACGGTGACATCCCCAAGTACTTGGCTTGGAAAGCGAAAGCGATCACCAGTCGGGGATCGGTAAAGTACCGTTGCAGTTCCGTGCCGAGTGAACGAAACGGGTGCAAGTGTTTGGCCGCCGACATCAGTGATGGCCGCATCAAAGCAAAGATCGAATTGAAGGGTGACTCCAAAATCGGACGGAACTTCTCCAGCTTTACCCGGTTCGCGTCCATGTATCGTCGCAGCGCCCCAACGTCTTGCGGCGCAAACTGGGCGATCTGGCGATCCATCGCATCCAAATCGGGCGTGCAATCGAGCCTCCCACCGGCACCAAACGTCAAGCGATACTGGGGATCCAGCCGCGTCATCGGGACGTCGTGCATTAAATCGCGACCGACCGAACAAAAAATCTCGCTCAGCACTCTTGGGTAGAGGAAGAACGTGGGCCCACAATCGAATCGAAACTCGTCGATTTCGATTGCCGAAGTGCGACCACCAACGCGGTCACGTCGCTCCAACACGGTCACATCACAGCCCGCGTGGGCCAGTTGCATTGCCGCCCCGAGCCCTCCAGGGCCGGCACCCACCACGACTACTTTTCGTGTCGCCACGCTCGTCATCCTCAGGGAATTGAATTGCCAGTCGCGCGGACGATGATCCCCGCGTTTTTTCCAAACTGTAGGAGAAGGGCCAATCCCATCAAAGGCTGCCAGTTTCCAGGCCAGCTTCGATTTGGCGGCGCACGATCACATCGATCGTTACGGCGGGAAAATCCTGTTGCGGCACGTCGCTGCGGTCCGCGACCAACTTGGCCCGCTGAACAACGTCTGCCGCCAATTCGCGGGTCAGTTTCTCGTTCAGACGCCGTCCCAAAACGGAGTCGTCGGCCACCAAAGCCGGCTTCAACACGTCCTCGAAGTCGATCGAGGTTGCCTTGTCCAATTCGACCGCTCGGCGGAGCCGCGATAGCTCGCGGCCTGACAGCTCAGCATCGTCACCGAATTGCTTTTCCACAAACGCTTCGATCGCCGACAATTCCCCCCACTGCAAGACGGGCAAGCGAACGAGCCGCTGCATCACCCCGGCGGCCTGCCAGTTTTCGTACTTGCCTCGCTCAAGATCCAAGACAAATTCCTCCAGCTGTGCGACGGTCGCTTTCTTTTCGGCGGGCTCCAGGAGGCTCTGCTCGACTTCAGGGATGTAGGTCGAGCGGAGTGTGCGAATTGCCAGGGGAACGCGTTTCTGAAACAGCAGCCACGTGGTGACGCCGCAGCCAATGAAACCAACCATTCCCATCAGCAACGTGGCTGCCATGATGATCGGCATCCAGCCGGGGCCTTCGTCCTGGGCATCGTCTGGCAATGCGCTCGGTTGGTTCACGTTCGGTTCCTGGTTTCACCGTGAGCAGCTGGTGGCCTTGCACGCTCAAGCGTCTTTGAATTCGATCTTCAAGACCTTGAATTTCTGCATGCCCGCTGGGACTTCGATCTCGGCCGTCTCGCCTACTTTCTTCCCGACAAGCCCCTGACCAAACGGACTGGTGACCAAGATCTTTCCGACCTCGTAGTCTTCTTCACCAGCGCCCACCAAGGTGAACTCTTCTTCGTCGCCATAAGCCAGATCTTCCACCGTGACGGTGCAGCCAAAGACAACTTCGTCCTTGGGCAATTTTGACATGTCGACGATCGATGCGCGGGCAATCTTGCTTTTCAACTGTCCAATCTTGGCCGCCAACTTTCCTTGATTCTCGCGTTGCGCGTGATACTCAGCGTTTTCCTTCAAATCGCCTTCAGCGCGGGCTGCCGCAATCTTTTCTGTGATCAAGGGCATTTCTTCATTTTCAAGTCGACTGATATCGGCTTTGATCTTGTTGTAGCCCTCTCGCGTCATTGGCACCGAATCGAGCATAACTCCGACCCCTTTCTGGATAATCGTGACAAATCGTTGTGTTCAGACACAAAAAAAGAAAACCTTTCCCTGGGGGGAAAGGCTTTCGATGATGTTTCAACGCACTATTGTCGCCGCAATGCCGGTCTGTGTAAAGGCATCCCTCTCGCGCAGCGGGAGGTCGATGATTAGCCGATGGGCGTTAGCCGCGGTTTTGTAGCGGGGAAAACCGCGGCTAACGCCGTGCGGCTGATGAAATCGACGCGCCGCTAACGCTCGGCGGCTGATGGGAAGCACCACCTAACTGGTGCCAATGTAGATGGCATTGGGCGCTAGCTAGTCTGCAGGCATCCGGTCCTCGACGGGCGTTTCGCCGGGGTCACCTTCGTGGGGAAGCCCGATGTCTTCGGCCAGCCAACGCCCCAGGTCAATCAGCTGACATCGCTCGCTGCAAAACGGTGGTGTCGCGGTGCGGTCCAGCAAAAAAGTGCGCCCACAGGTGGGGCAGGTCATCACTGGCGATCGCCGAGAAGGTGTACGTGCGTCCATTTATCAAGAACGGAATGGTAGGAAGCGGGTAATCACAACGCCAGCAGCAGATCGCGGATCTGTTCGTGAACGTCGCTGGTGGCGCGGACGACCAGAACTCGCCGCATTGCAAAATATTGAACCGTGCCGACACCACCCTGAGTATCCCAAAAATCGGGCTCGACGATACGCTGGATCAGCTCGACCAACTGCCAACCGTTGTCAAAACCGCCCGCGGCCTGGGCACCCTGGAAGGCCAGTTTTCCCAAATTGCCACGCTCCGCCGGCCCAGAATCCAGGGCTTTCGTGATCTCGCTGTCCACTTCGCTGGACAGGCTGGCGGGTCGAGCCGTTTTTTCTCTTTTCAGCCGGGCTTGGCGACGCGACGAGATCGTCAGCAGTCGACGACGAATTTTTGCAGCATCTTGCTGAAGCATTTCGCTGTCGGTGTATCGATCATCCCGCCGCAAAAGAACGTAAAGATCGCAAAGTGCCGCGACGGCATCGTCTTTTTGATGGCCTTCCCTCGCGACCGCCTCTTGCCGCAGCATGTCACGCGTCTGCTGCCGCAAAGTGGTTAGCCGTGTTTCGGCGAACGAATCCTGGGTCAAAAGCGTCAAAACGAGTGCGATCATCCCTGCACACCAGCTCAACGGAAGCGTCCGATGACCGCTTCCTGCTAAACTGAGACCACCTCCATTGGCCAAAAATAAGTTGTTCGGCATGCTCATTCTCCGTTCGATCACGTTACCAACCATCGTTGCCCTGCTGATTGTCCAGACGATGTGCTGGAACTGCAAGGCACAGGAGCAACCCGCGGGCCAAGCACCGGCAAAGTCTGGCAAATACAGCCCCGATGTGGTCGCGAAAGCAGACAAGATTCTAGAGCAAGCGGGTTTGAAGCGAAGCGGAAAAACAATACGCGGGACCGGCACGACGGCGGTTTCGCGTGCGATCACGACGTTGTCGCGTCAACGACGTGAACTGCGAATCGTTCACCAGGACTGGAAACAGGCGAGTGAGCGAGCGACCGCGATCCGTCAAGAACTGAAGCGATTGGACCTTCAGCAAGGCGAGTTGAATCTGCAATTGGCTCGCGTTGCCGGCCGCGACACCGCAGCGAATAACCGGATTGTGGGTTTGATCGAAGCGGCGCGGAGCAAGATGCGTGTGTTGGCCGATGACGAACAACGGGCCAAGAGCGATGCTGCGGAAAAACGCGTCGCGCTCAACGAGGCCGAATCGAAGTACGCCGAAACGGTGCTGGCGATTCGCCGCGACTTCAACACTGCCAAAAAAGAACTGGCGACATCACTCGCCGACTCCCAGGTTCAAGTCGCGTTGCAGGTGATGCATCAAAACTTTGATACGCCTGCGGATTTGAATGCCGCTGCGGTGATGGTGACGCTGGACAAACGGATTGAGAAGATCGAGCAGGAGATCTTCAGCGAGTCGATTCCGTTAGACGTCCAATCCGGTTCGCTTTATGTCAATGTCGTCGTCGGGAACAAAACCGCTCGCATGGTCGTCGATAGTGGCGCGTCCTTGATCAGTTTGCCCTCGAAAACGGCGGCGGAACTTGGCATCCAGGTTCCCATTGATGCACGGGAATTGCGATTGGTGATGGCGGACGGCCGATCGATTCCGGGCCGCAGGGTCACGCTCGAGCGTGTTCGCGTGGGCGAATTTGAGGCGGAGGATGTGGACGCCGCCGTGCTTGATCCAACAGCGATTGGGGCCGAACCCTTGTTGGGGATGAGCTACCTGGGCAATTTCAAATTCGAGATCGACGCGGCGGAAAAAACGCTGAAGATGCTGCGAGTCGCGGCGGAATGAGGAACGAGCCGAGCACCCATCCGATCCTTTCCCTCTCCGCTTCCGTACGGAACCTGGTAGCCCTGTTTTCGCTGCTTGGAATGTGAAGGAGGACAGCGTGCCGTGAATGAGTCGGAATTGAATCCGTATCGAACACCCGACCTGGATCATCGCGGCGAACCTGTCGACGTGCTTTCTGAGACGAAGTTCCGACGGATCATCAGCACGATTATCTGCACCGGCGCGGCATTTTGGTGTCTATTTCCCGCGGTCGCGTGCTTGGATCGGTTGCTGCCCGCCAGCCGTCCCTCGGAATCTCACCAGCCGATTCCCTTGGTCGTGTTGCTCTTGCTGACCCTGATCGGGATTGCCGCCTTCTTTCTCGGCTTGTGCATCCGCCGCAATCAGAAACGCTACATCTTTTCGTTGTTCATGGTCATTCTGACGATGTTCTTGTTGTTCCCGCTGTTCGCTTTGTGAAGCCGCGCCCTACGCCGACTCGGCATCAGCAGCCGTGTCTGGCTGTGTCATCAGCGAGACAACAATCAATGTCAGAAAAGCCAGCGGGATCGTGACGATGCCTGGCTGGCTGAACGGGGCGATTGCATCCGCTGGGTTCAGACCGTAAACGCTGGTGTAAGTGTCGGACGAAAGCAGAATCCAGCCCAGCGAGCTGAACATGCCGACGACCACGCTCCAGATGATGCCTTCTTTGGTCGTTCGCTGCCAAAACAACAGCATCAATAACGCCGGCAGATTGGCGCTGGCTGCCACGCTGAAAGCCCAGCCAACCAGATATCCGACGTTCAATTCCTTGAACAGAATTCCCAGCACGATCGCGATACCACCGACGACAACCGCGGCAATCTTGGCAACGCGAATCTGGGACGACTCGTTCAGTTCGACACCGAACACACCGTCCAACAAATCGTGAGCGACCGCGCCGCTGCTGGCCAAAATCAGACCGCTGACCGTTCCCAGTACCGTCGTGAATGCGATCGCCGAGATAATCGCAAACAGCAGATCGCTGATGCTGCGAGCCAACAACGGGGCTGACATGTTGGAGTCGGTCAAGTCGAGCGCACCGCTGGTCATCGCTCCCAATCCCAAATACAGCGTCAGCACGTAGAAGAACCCGATGGTGGCGATGCCAACGATCGTGCTTTTGCGAGCCGCGGCGCCGTCTTTGACCGTGTAATAGCGAATCAAAATGTGTGGCAACGACGCCGTGCCGCAAAACAACGCCAGCATCAATGACAGAAAGTTCAGCGAGCCGGTCGCTTCGTTGCTGCGAATGCCGGCAAACTTGGGATGTTCGCCCGGCCGCAGCAGGGCTGGTCCCTCCGTTTCCTTTTGAAAGTAAACCGTCGTCGTTGCCTTGCCGGAATGAGCAACTTTCGTGTTTCGCCACAGCATCACCTTGCTTTCGCCCAGCGTCGTCAGGAACGAAATCGGGCCGAGCGCCCCGTTTTGGATTTGCCACCCGGTAATTCGGTGACGTAACCAACCGGCTGCAGTACTTTCTCGGCTTCGCCTTTTCCTTTCGGTGCGCCGTCAATCAACTCGTCGCCCGCTTGATCGGTGATCGCTTGTGCTTGCCGTAACAGCTTCTGGTCTGAACCAGCGACCGATTCGATGTGAAAGATGTCAAACCCAACACCTTCCCGGGCAGCCAGCCGCACAAATTCCCGATGCGCCTCCCAGCCGTCGTCCGCGGCCAGCACGTCGCGTCCGTCGATCTGAGCTGCATTCAAATCTGCTGCGGCGATCGGTCCAATCGTTTGAAACGCGTCGGTGTTCGTCGTGAATCCGCGGGCCAGCACCATCACGACCAGCACAGCGCTAAAAAGGACCAACAGCGATCCTTTCAGAAACTGAACCCAAGTTGTTGAGACCATGCCGGCGGTCACCACGATCGTGATCACCACGATGCCCACCAAGACAACGCCAACCCAATGCGGGAAGCCAAGCAGCGGCGTGATCAGCGACCCGGCGCCGACCATTTGGGGAATCAGATAAAAAACACTGACGACCAGTGTGCTGACACCGGCGGCTGCCTTGATGCCTCGCGAATTGAATTTCGCATCCAAGGCGTCCGCAAACGTAAACCGACCAAGCCGTTTCATGGGCTCGGCGATCACAAACAACGCGACGATCCAACCGGCCAGAAAGCCAACCGAATACAAGAATCCGTCGTATCCGTACGACGCGATCATGCCGCAAATGCCCAGGAACGACGCGGCCGACAAATAATCGCCGGCGAAAGCGACGCCGTTGACCGCCCAAGGAATCTGGCCATGGGCTGCGAAGTAGCCGGCTGAGGATTTCGCTTTGCGGCCCAGGTAAAAGCTCAGCCCCACCGTTCCCAAGACAAACGCCATGAAGACAACAACGGCTGTCCAGGATGCTTCGTAGATCAAGGGGAATCCTCCTGATCAGTGGGTTCCCTGTTCGCTGGCTCGGTCGGCTCCCCCTTGCACATCAGTCCGTAAATCAACGCCAGCACTAGTGCAAACACGATCAAGACCATGCCGTAAACGATCGCCAGATTCAGTCCCGCCAGGACAATCTTTTCCATCAGCCTGGCGTTCACCGCATTGATCAATACAAATCCGAGATAGAGCACGAGATAAATCGTGAACAGAATCAAACCCAACCGCGTGTTGTATTGCCGCTCGGGTGAGGTTGGGGACGACGGTGTATTCATAAAGATTCACGATGAGCGTGTGCGTTGACAAAATCACCCTCCAGAGGAGTCCTAAGGTAACCGCAAACGCGCGCGTTGTGTGGTCAAGCCAGTCCGATCGGCACTCGCAGGCCGTCAAAGGCAAGTTCAATCCCTGGGGGCAACCACTCGTTGACCGGCCCGTGATCCAGGTCGTGCGACAGATGTGTCAGCAGCGTTCGCCTTGGCTTGAGTCGTTGGGAGACGGCGATTGCCTCTTCGAGATTGAAGTGCGTTGGGTGCGGCTTGAAACGTAGAGCGCCCACAACAAAGGTTTCCAATCCTTGCAGCAATTGCATCGACGTTTCCGGGATCCCGTTGGTGTCGGTGCAGTAGGCAAAATCACCCACGCGAAACCCCAGGACGTTGAAATGCGGGCCGTGGGTCATCGGGATCGGAGTGAATTTTGTGCCCATCACCTCGAACGGTTGATGATCGATGTTGCGAATTTCAAGCTGCGGCCTCGCCCCCGGGTGAGTCAACTCGCGATCGCAAAACGCGTAGTCATACGACTTGCGAATCCGCTCCTCGACTTTCGCCTCACAGTACAACGGGACCGGCACGCCGAGTCGAAACGGAAACAGTCGTAAGTCGTCGAGGCCAAAGATGTGGTCAGCGTGCTCGTGCGTAAACAACACCGTATGGACCAGATCGATTTGTTCGCGCAGCAACTGCTGTCGCAGATCGGGTGGGGTATCGACCAGCACGTTTCCGCTTGGCAATTGGAACAACACGGCAGAGCGGGTGCGGTTGTTCTTGGGGTCCGTGCTTTTGCAGACATCGCACTTGCAACCGAGCGCCGGCACGCCGACGCTGGTTCCGGTACCCAGAAAAATCACCGATCCGTGGTGACGATCCGCAGGCGTCGACGAGACTTGGTCTGGGTCAGATGAAAATGATTGCGACATCGACTCGCTACCGTAATGAATTCCGTTGATCCTGCGGAGGCGTCCGTCAGGCAGCTTGTGAGCCGACGACGCTCGCTTGCCGCGGACTTCCCTCGACGTTTGACGTGTCCAGGCCGGAGACTAGTAGTCTACAGCTGCTCAGTTTCCGGGTAGGCAGTAGTGGACGAGGCAACGAGTCCCTGTTCAATAGCGGCTTGGAAGGACTCGTAGCCTCGTCCACTACGCAAAGATGAAGGTGCGGCCGAATCCTAGCGTCTGTGGCTCACATTCAAAATCCGCTCGACGCTTCTCTATCACGCTCTTGGGGCGTGGAAACGTCGACCTGATTTGGACGCTCGCCGCGGACGCGGTCCGAAAAACCTTTGCCTCCAAATCGTCCCTTGGCGAAATCACGCGAAAAGACGCCAAATAAGCCCCTTGGCTCATCTCGGTTGATTCTGCGATACTCTTGCCCCTGGAAACAGGACCCATCGCATCACAATCGTCGAGATCCGCCGAGCACGCTTCGCCGGTTTTCGTCCCCCATTGGATAGTTGTCAGGTAAAACGAATGCTCAAGAACTTTTCGCCCCACTCGCTTGGAATCAACGGTCGTCAAAGCGAATTGATTGAACTTGCTTTGACGTACGGTTTTCGCGGCATGGACGTCGACATGGCGGATATGCTCCGACGCTCACGGCGATCCAGTATTGATGAAGCAGCTAAATACTTGCGGGCAACCGACCTGCTGATCGGCGGATTCGACCTCTCGGAAACCGACTTGGATGCCGACGACGAGGCCTTTGCCACCCAACTCGCGTCACTGCATCCGTTGGCAGAACTCGCTCAGCAACTTGGGGCCACGCGTGCCTACATTCAACTGCCCGTCGCGACCGATCGTCTGCCGTACCACGAGTACTTTGAAATCCAAAAGACCCGTTTGTCGCAGATTGCCGAAGTGCTGAGCGGAAAAAACATTCGTTTGGGCATCGGCTTTCGCGCCGGCAAGGAACTGGATGAGGGCAAGGAGTTTGCGTTCGTGCGTAATGTCGAAGGCCTGCTTGCGTTGGTGTCTTCGGTTTCCGCCGCCGGCGTTTATCTCGACACATGGGATTGGGTTGTCGGTGACGGCGCAATGGATCAGTTGAGCGAGTTGAAGGCAGATGACATCGTCGCGGTGCGCCTCGGCTCCTTGCCCGCAGACGTTGACATCACGAAAGCGACGTCGACCGATCGAGTCTTGCCAGAAAAGGAAGGGACTCTCAACCACGTGAGCGTCGTGAAACATCTCAACACGATTGGATTTGATGGTCCGCTTAGCCCCTCGGCCTCGTCCACCCAGTACAAGGGCCAGACTCGTGAGAGTACCGTCCAGAAGGCACAGCAGGCTGTCGATGGAATCTCCAAAGATGCCGGCTTGCACGTGGCGGCATTGCCGATGGACCTGATCGAAGACATCCCGTACGAACCGACGACGACGCCCGTCTAACGGAAACAAAAAAGTTGCCGTCACGCTCCGCGTGACGTTGCCCGACCGGTTAACGAACCATCAGGCTTGCTTGTGTCGAACAGCTCGTTTGGCTACGGTCCAGCTACGGTCCACCATGATCTCATCGGAAAACGGTTCGGTCGCACCTACATCTCGATGGAGCGAGACGGCTACTTTGCATAGCGCACGAAGGTAGCCCCACCTTTCTTCGATATTCGCTCCGCGCCACGCCTAACAGGCTGTTGATTTAAACGAAATGTGAATTGCAAGGGTGAGGGCAATGACGTATGCCCGGCCGCTTACGCGTCGCGGCTCACTAAATCAACAGGCCGCTAAAACCCGAATCCACCCGTTGTCAGCCAGAAGACTGCCAACATGCAGAGCCAAACGACATCCAGAAAGTGCCAGTATTGGGCTGCAAAATCGACGGGCCAGTGCCGTTCGTGATCGTAGAATCCTTGCGCCGATCGCACCGACACCATCCCCAGGGCGATGACGCCGCCAGCGACATGCAAGGCGTGCAAGAAAGCCAGCACAAACACCATCCCCACGACGCCTTTGCCCAATCCACGGACCATCGCTGGTCCACCCAGCATCTGACTCATTGACCAGAATTGCACCGCCATAAAAACCATCGCGGCTACCGCGCTGACGGCCAGCAAGATCATGGTCGCAAATCTTTTTTCCCGATCGATCGATCGTGTCGCGCAGTGGACCAGACCACTAATCAGCAGTAAGCAAGCGGTGCTGAGCAAGAATGTCTTGGGCAACGGAATCTGGCTTTGGGGGTCATCACGCCGCCAATAGGCATAGAGGGCGTACAAAACGATGCTACCCAGGAAGAACATGAGTAGCGACAACAAGAACAGATATCCGCCCTGCTGAACCCGCCGATCGCTGGGAAGTGTCACGATTGAACTCATTTGATCGCTGATGGGAACTTGAAGCGAAAGATTCTAGCTGGGAGGCTTCATCAGTGACGATCCGTGTGCCATGATGCCGCTGATTTGGTTGTCTGCCAGGGAACGATTCCTCCAAGACAGTGTCCGCCAAAGGTTTCGATGAGCAACATTCGAGAGTTTCGAAACGGGGATTTGCCGGCGTTGGTCGATGTCTGGGTCGCCCACTGGTCCCGTTGTGGACCACCACCGGAGGTGAACGTCCCGATCATCGAACAAGCCGTCTTGTCGCGGACATTTTTCGATGCTTCCACGCTGCTGGTCGCCCTGCAAGACGATGTCGTGCAGGCCTGGTGTCACTTTTTCCCCAACCCGGAAGACGATCGAGCCGCGACGGTCAGTGCGATTTGCTTTACCGATAAGGGCTCGGAGTCGACCGACGCGTTGCTGCAAGCCACCGAGTCGAGGATCGCCGAGCGAGGCCACACGCGGATCTCCGTCGGCATCGTTCGCGATCAGTCGTTTGGTTATTCCGGCCTGCCGCCCGTCGGGCACGGAATCGGGATTCCTACCGACGATCAAGCGACAACATCGTTGCTTGGCCGGCATGGCTACACACAGCAGTCGATCGTTGCACGCATGGTTGTGTCAACGAATCCCTATCGCATGCCCGTCAGCCGCGATGCCCTGCAATTCCGCCGCTCCACGAGCATCGTCAGCCAAAGCATCGTTCCTGCGGATACTCGTCCAGCATCCGCACTTTCACATTTTGATATTGAACGTCATGCGCTGGTGGATCAGCGTTCGGCAGCGGAACTGGCGAGCATCGCATTGTGGATCAGCGACCCAGAGGCTCAAGTGATGAAGAGCAGTCATGCGATTCTGGATCTGCCGGCGATCGGACCAGCGGAAGAATTGTCGGCCCCACACAGATACTTGATCGGTGCTCTGCTGCAAACACTGGCCGCCAGACGAATTACGTCGGTCGAAACTGCCGTCGATCGCGACTGTGTGGGCTTGATCGATCAGCTAGCAAAATTGCAATTTCAGTCGCTCCAGCAGGGTGCTTGCTGGCAAAAGCTTTGCTAGCCACTTTGCAAACTCGCCTGTTTGCTCTTCACGTCGTCTCGCGGGATCTGCTAACGAAGGATCAAGGGTGATGGACTGCCCCGCTTTGTTTGCAATTGGAATGCGACTCATGAAACCATTTGGTGTACGTCTGGCTGCCGGTGCTGTGACCATTTTGCTGGGAGCCATCATGGCTGGCCAGGCACAAAAAAACCGGCAAAACGAATCGGATTCATCATGGCAGGTCCCAACCAATGAGATTGGCGGGCCGCCTGCGCCGATCGCCGCATTGGACGGCGAGTCCTGGCTTTCGTCACCTGACATCAAGTCTGCCGGTTCGACAGACCCTTTCCCGGAGTCGGGCGATGCGGTGCAGTTGGTGCAACATACCGAACCGGTCAACGAAGATTCGCCGAATTCGTTGAGCGTGGAAATGCCGTCGCTTGAGGTTCCCGGCGTGGAACTTCCGACATTCCAGGAACCGACCGATGCGGTTGCTTTTAAAGAAGCTCCGGCGGCGACCCTGCAACTTCCCAGCGACGCTGATTCGTCTCCCCAGGACGACGGCCCCGCCATCAGCATGTCTTTCCCGAGTGGCGATCTACCGTCCGCGCCGACCGTGCCCGCGATCACCATGGGTGATCCGTCCGTCGTGCTGACAGACTCCAACGACACGAGTGCTCCGCCGAGCGAGCAACCGTTGTTGGGCGATCAACCGGGGAACGTCCTACGCGGCGGCGATCGTAGCGGCTTGCGACCCGAAACGGCAGCGGAAACCGCCCCGGATGCCGCTCTCAGGCCTGGGCAGGCGCCCGAGCGAATCGCTGACGACGCGCCACCCATGTTGCGTGCGATCACGGTTCCGGATCTAGCAGAATCACATGAAAACAGCCCAGCGATCGCTCCGCAAGCAGGGCTTCCCGGCCCCGGGGCACCGAATGCCGGCAAGGGGATGGCGGCACAATACGATGGGCCACCTCAATCGAACCAGGTTCCAGCCGTGCGAATCGTCAGTCAGCCCCACGGGGGATTGATGCAATCGGGTGACGCTGCCATGCAACTCGGCGGCGCTCCGGTGCAGCCCGGCGTTCCGCAATTAAGACTCGGACCGCAATCCTCCGGCATGCAAGACATTGGCGGCAGGCAGAACTTTGGTGGCATGCAGCCAAATAGCTTCGCCGACACGTCCTTCAACCAGCCGGCGTCCAACCAAGGCCCGCCTCAACGGCAACCGGTCGCACCACCACTGGGCAATCAGCCAAGTGCTCGTATCGCGTCGTTGCCCACGCCAAACATGATTCGATCTCCCGGCTATCAACCGCAATCGTTCGAGCAACCTTCGTCAGCAGGTCCGCTTGGGATTGATCCGGCGGCAACGATGGCTTCTCCCGGTGATCGCCGATTCGATGGCGTTCAGTCGCCCAGCGTTGTGATTCATAAACGTGCGCCTGCCGAAGTCAAAGTCGGCAAGCCGGCAACTTTTGTCATCCATGTGCAGAACGTGGGTGCCGTCGAAGCGATGGATGTGCGTGTCAGCGATCGCGTGCCCTCCGGGATGCAGTTGGTCGACGCTTCGCCATCACCGGTTCAGCAAGGCGAAGTGTTGACGTGGCAACTCGGATCGATGAAAGCAGGAGACGAACGCACGGTAACGCTCCAACTGGTGCCCATGGAGGAAGGCGAACTGGGCAGTGTCGCTCGTGTGACCTTCGAGGCAGCCGCCTCCGTCCGAACCATCAGCACGCGGCCTGAGTTGCAGATTGTTCAACGCGCGAACGAAAAAGTCCTGATCGGCCAACAGCTGGAAATCGACCTCGAATTCTCCAACCCGGGTACCGGTGAAGCGACCGGCGTCGTCATTCAGGAGGATGTGCCGGAAGGATTGGAACATCCCAAAGGACGCAAGCTGGATAACTCGATCGGCACACTTCAGCCGGGCGAGACGCGCCGTCAAGTGCTACGCCTCCGCGCCGTGGCTCCGGGAATCATTCAGAACACGATCCATCTGAAGGGAGACGACGGGTTGGAAGCCAGTCACACGGTTTCCGTCGAAGTTGTTGCGCCTGAACTACAAGTCCGCTTGCAAGGTCCGTCGCGTCGATTCCTGGAACGCCAAGCGACTTACGAATTGGACATCGCGAATTCTGGAACGGCCGATGCCACGAACGTGGAAGTCGCTGCTTACCTGGATCGCGGTTTCACCTTCGTCAGCACCGACTTCGAAGGCCAGTATGACTCTTCGCGACACGCCGTGTTCTGGTCGTTGGCAAGTCTGCCGGCCGGTGATCAAGGCAAAGTGCCGTTAACGCTGCTGCCGGTCCGTGAAGGTGAACGAACCATCCGCTTGGAGGCCCGTGCCGACTTGGGTGTGGTTGCCAAAAGCGAGCAGACAGTCACGGTCGACTCGCTGGCGGAATTGACGTTCCAGATCACCGACTCCGCCGACCCCATCGAGGTTGGCGGCGAGACGATGTACGAAATCCGCTTGACCAACAGTGGTTCACGCAACGACAGCAATGTGCGAGTGCAATTGCAGCTGCCACAAGGAGTCGAACTGCTCAGCAGCGATGCGGACGCGGACACCGACGGTCGCGGCCTGGTTGCCTTTGCACCTCGAAACGAACTCGCCGCCGGCACCGATGTCGTCTATCGAGTGAAAGCACGCGGTGTCGCACCGGGTACGCACCTGATCAAAGCTGTCGTGCTCAGCGACCAGTCCACCGTACCGGTGACCAAAGAAGAAAGCACCATGGTCTACGCCGACCGCTAATGGCGTGTCGATTTCATCAGCCGCACGGCGTTAGCCGCGGTTTTCCGCGCCACGAAACCGGGGCTAACGCGGCTAACGCCCAGCGGCTAATCATGACAGTTCGCGAAACGACTAAATCGACAAGCCGCTCATGGTCGCCGGCCTCTCCGAGGCCGGTATTGCTACCGCTGTGCTTCGGAACGGTTCCGCGTTCCGCCGCGGGGAATGCCCCGAGGCTGCTCAACAGCACTATCGGACCCGGTTCATGTAGGTCACAAACGCTTTGTCGATCTCCTGCAGCGTTCCCGCAAAGGCTTGCTCGAACATCTGGATTCGTTCGCGCCGCGTCTTTTCCACCAGTGGTTTTCCTTCGCTCAGCAACCGCAAGTATTCAACGTACTCTTTACGCCGCGTCTTCAGTAAAAAGTACGTCAACGACCAACACTCCGCGTACGCATCGGTCGCCGTCGCGGCGCTGCGAAAGCGAGTGTCATCCGCCAGCAAGGTTGTCAATGATTCTGCCGGCCGACTGCGAGCATACTTTCGCCATCGTTCCAAATTGACTTGATTGACGCGGCCGATACTCCGCCAACCGCGCGGATTATTGAAGTCGGGCGCCTCAAAAAAAGTCGCCAATCCTTCGCTGACCCACATGGGGTTGTCCGCGAATCGTCTTTGCAATCCGCAGTTGTACGCGAGTTGATGAGTGGCTTCGTGGATGATCGTGGCGATATTTCGCTCCAAGTTCGGTACGTTGAATGTCGTCATCCGATTGCTGGCTAAATGGTAGTAGCCGATCACTGACTGCGCCGTCTCGCCAACTTCCTCAACTCCGTAGGCAAGAAAACTGTTTCTGTCTGCCAGCACCAAGGCGACCAAAGGGAATCGAGGTTCCGGCAAATCCCACTGTTGGTTTTTCCAGTAAGCAAAAAACCCCCGATAGAGTTGCTCGAATAACGTCCCCACCCTGCGAACGTACGCTTCGTTGGTGTTGTGGACGATGACGTAATGGCTCGTCCGATAGACGCGATAACCCGCCGGCATTTCTGCCAACATACGGCGTTCCATCTCATCGGCATCGATCGGCTCCAGGGCGTCCGGATCCGATTTGCGGCTGACGATCTGGGCCGGCTGAATTGTCCAAATCCGCCCGTCGTCGGCCAGCATCATGACGCCACCGTCTTGCGCCTCGACCAGAATCTCACCTTGGATCGACAGATTGCCTGCTTTCTCCTCGCGAAACTCAATGGTCTCGGTAGCCAACCCAACCGCACCTGTAAGCGCAATGGTCACTGCGAAGATCAGAAAAATCGCGGCGAGAGAAACCAACCGTGGCATAGAGAATAATGGCCTGAGAACGTGTTTAAAAAAGGGGTCTGACCCTTGGTGGGCGAGAGGTTACTACAAGCTAAGCATCGTGCGTCTATTTAATGTCGTATTTCGCTCCGCGAAATCACGTCTCACCCGTTATTTTGCGGAGCAAAATACGACTCTTGTTTTCCGCACGATGCTAAACTCGGTACCGGACACTTTTTTCGTTTATCGAGATCGGTTCAAGAGAGGGTCAGACCCCTTTTTGAAACACGTTCTCAGGAAAACGAAAAAGACAAGTGGCCGACGCGGCACAAGAACGCTCGCTGGCACCGGACAGCCCATCCATTCTAGCACACGTTGCGTGACGATTCATTTGGCATTCCCGCTCGGTTCGGCATGGAAGCTCTTGGCTGGACGCATCCAAGTCGCCAAGCCGGCAGCGACCGCCACAATCGCCGCCACGTACCAGAATGCCAAGGCGGCTTCCTGATATCTGGCACCGCTGTGCAACAACCCAAAGAGCCGTGTCCCCACCGTTGTCACACCCGGCGGAACCACGGGCAAAGTCGCGGGGACGTCGCCGGAGGCCACGATCGCGGCGGCAAACCCGGCCACCACCAAATTCCGCCAAATCAAAGGTCGATCGATGGTCCAAAGACGCCCCACTGAGCCAACGTCCAAACGCGCGGCCGCCAACATTGCATCATCCATTCCTCGATAACCCGCTCGCATGATCCAATACGCGACCGGACCTGCTCGAAACAACAAGGCGACGATCGTCGGAACCAATGTCGACTGATACAGCGTTTCAAATCCCGGCAACGGCAGCTGAAACAATCGCACGACCGCCAAGCCAACGATCGGCCCGGGGATCAGCACCAAGACAACTGACGCGATATCAAACACCCATTCCAATTCCAATCGTCGTCTTGTTCTCCCCATCGCTGCCAGAGGCCAGGCCAAGACCACCGCTGCTGCTGACGTCAGCGCGGCCAGCATCAGCGTCCAACGATACTCGGCGGCGAACGTTGTTGGAGCAGATCCTAACACCTCCAGGCAATGCCACAGTGACCAAGAAACGAGACGCTCGCCATCTTGCACGACAACTTCGTGTCCTGCCTTGACCAGCAAGCCGGTTAGCGGCACCAGCAACACCAGCGCCGCAACACCCAGTGCGATCACAGCGGCGGCCAGCACAGTCACTTTGTGCGCTGCATCCGGAGCATGGCTGCCTTCGTGATCGTAGCGAACCGAAATCCGCTGACGTCGCGCCGTCACGTGCAATCCAACGATCGCCAGTCCGACCACCAACGGCATCAAGCAAGTCATGATGACCGCGGTCGCACTGGGATCGACTGCATAGTAAAGATAGAATTCATCGGCCAAGGTGCGAAAACCATACAAGTCGACGACCGTCATTTCAGTCGCCGCAAACGCAGCGGTGCCAAGCAGACCCACCAACGTCCAAGGCAGTGCGAGCGGAAATCGGATCTTCCACCAAGCCTGCCAGGGACTCATCTCCAATTGGCTTTGCTCTGTTAGTGACAATGGGATGCGGCGGACGCCGTACCAGGTTGCCAAGGCAACCAATGCGGTGGAAGCTAAGGCGTGAATCCATCCACACGCCAACAGACCTCCAAACATCCCAGCGAGTCCCTGATAGCCGCGAGAACCGGTCTGCGTTAGCGGCAGCCAGCCGAATTTACCTGCGGTGGCCTCCCAAGCGGCAGCATGCAAAATCATCGGCATGGCCGCGGCGGCGACCATCGACAGAAAGAAGATGCGAGCGATCCAGCGTCCCCATCGCCCCGCATTTTCGACCGTTGATGCTGCCCACGCGCCGGCAATCCCCAACGCTGCTGCCAATACCACCGATACGGTCATCAGCTGAAACGTCAAAAAAAGAGGCTTCCACCACACGGATTCAAGGATCCCAGATCAGAATAGTTATCGTAGGCTCGGCTTCTAGCCGTGCCATCTTCCCCCGCTCCCAACTCCAAGCTCCTCGCTCCAAGCTCCTCAACTCCTCGCTCCAAGCTCCCCGCTCCAAGCTCCCCAATGAAAATCACCGCGATCCCACAACTGTACCGCAACCTGAAGCGGTGGCGTGAGATACTGGCGGTGCTACGCCGTTATGGTCTGGCCGACTGGCTCACCCAATTCCGCTTGCCGTTTCGAGACACGCTCAAGGACCGAGGAGGCATCCCGCTATCAAGTTACTCGCGCGAACAGCGGGTGCGAATGGCACTGACCGAACTGGGGCCGACATTTATCAAACTAGGCCAGGTGCTTGCTGCTCGTCCGGATTTGGTTGGCCCGAAGTTAGGTGAAGAACTCAAGGACCTGCGTGCCAAAGTCCGAGCGGATCCGATCGAAACCGTTCGCAAGAATCTGGAGAAAGAACTGGGAGCCGATTACGAATCTCATTTTCAATCGATTGATCCGGAGCCATTGGCCACCGCATCGATTGGACAAGTCCATCGAGCCGTTCTGAACGACGGTCGCAAAGTCGTTATCAAAGTTCAACGCAACGACATCGAGCGGACGATGCGTCAGGATTTTGATGTGTTGACCGGCTTGGCTCAACTTGCCGAACGCGTCGAGGGGCTTGCTGCCTGGCGGCCGGCAGACATGGTTCGGCAACTGGCTCCGATGATCGCACGCGAACTGAACTTCGACCGCGAACGGCAAAACCTCGATTTCTTTGCTCACATGCTCAGCGATCGCCGCGATCAAGTTGTCGTTCCGCGTCCGATCAATGAGTTGTGCACACGGCGCGTGCTCGTCATGGAAGAATTGGCAGGGATTTCCGTCGCCGAGTTTTTGAGTCAATCGCGGCAGACGTCGGGAGCTGCACCGCCGGGGCTCCGGCCCTCAAAAAATGGTGCGCCGACTACCGAGCAGCCCGAGCCGATCTCCATCCCCTCAACTGCCCAGAAAGCATCACAAGCACGAACGGATCTCGAGGCAACGAAGCAGCGTTTGTGCGAATCGATCGCCAACGTGTATCTGACGATGCTGTTCGAGGAAGGTGTCTTTCATGCAGATCCGCATACTGAAAACCTGTTTTTGCTCAGCGATGGCCGACTAGGAATTTTGGACTTCGGCATGACGGGGCGGATCGATGAAGACTTGCGTGAAACGATCGAGGAGATGCTGGTTGCCATCGCTCGGGGCGACCAGAACCGATTGATGCGGCTGATCCGACGCACGGGTGATGCACCTCCCACGCTTGACAATTCGGCGCTTTCGATCGACACAGCCGAGTTTCTGGGCACGTTTGGGCGACAGAACCTCGGCGCCTTCGATTTAGCCGGCGCCTTGAACGATCTGACGGACATCCTTCATCGGCACGCCATCACGCTGCCGAACCAATCGGCACTGTTGCTGAAGATGCTGATCTCGCTGGAAGGCACGCTCAAAGAGCTGGGCGCCAGTTTTGACTCGCTGGAGGTCGTGCATACCTTCATGCGTCGATCGATGATTCGGCGTTTGTCACCGAAACGCCGAGTGCGACAGGCGAGACGAATCTATCTGGAAGCGGAACGACTACTCGAGACCGCGCCCGACGAGTTTGTTTCTTTGCTCCAACAAGCAAGACGGGGCGAAGTGCGGTTGACGTTGGAGCATCAGCGTCTCGGTCCCAGCATCAACCGGCTCGTCCTGGGATTGATGACGAGTGCGGTTTTTCTGGGGTCATCATTGATGCTGGCAATGAAGGTGCCGCCCATCCTGTTCACCAGCAAGCCCTTTCTGGGGATGAAAGACCTGAGTGTGCTGGGGATCGCCGGCATCGTCGGCAGCGTCACGGTGATGATGTGGGTCTTGCTGGCGATCAACCGCAGTGGCCACCTCACCCGCGACAACGAAGATTGAGAGCATGGAGCTGGGAGCACGCGTAGGGTGGCGTCGAGCAAACATCGAAGAAAGGTGGGTCGGCATTCGCTCCCCGTAAAACAGAGTGTGATTTCAAGTTCGATCCGTTGCGCTGACCCACCAAGCACTGACGCGGATTTGACCCACCCTACATCCGCTCTAAAGCTCTTCGCTGCCGCTGCCCGGCTCCTCGCTGGCTCCCAGCCCTTTCAGTACTTCGGTCAACTTAGCATCCAGATCATCCAGTTGCATCAGGACTTCGTCTTGACGCTGTTCCAGATCGTGCAGCAATTGACCGGGTTCGGCTTCGGTGTGCGAGGTCGGCATCGGCGACATGAACGGGCTCACTCCGTAGGTGCGGGCGACGTCGGTGCGGCATCCCGCCGAACCAGACGGTCCGACCAAGCTTCGTTCGCCGGACATCCACGGCATCGGACGGTCGGCACCTCGGGGACAACGCAAGCGTCAATCAATCGCGTCAAGCCTGTCAGGCAATCCTTGACGGTTGATCCGGACGCGCCAGAAATGTGGCATGCGGCATCTCCCCAGTCGTCGTCATCGTCGGTTCTTCGCCGATTTGCCGATCCGCCGCCGAAAGATTCGATTTACCGGACGAAATTGCCGAGCATGAATCGTCGGGCTCACCCCAAATGCCCATTGCCAGTCTTGCGGCTCGGTGAGTACACTTCTGGGCTTCACCCGCGGGCGAGCAGCTTGTTTGGGGCCTCCGTAAGCCGTTATCAACGCACAAACATGGGAGGAAATGAGGTGGGAGAAAACCAATGACGAACAGAGTGAAGTCGGAGAACCAATGGTCAAGTTAGTGGTACGTGATCGGGAATCGATCCAAGAGGCAGTCCGCAGATTCCGCAAACTGGTCGAGCGAAGCGGACTCAAGAGAGAGATGCGTCGACGCGAGTACTACGAGAAGCCGAGTGAAACCAGCCGCCGCGCGAATCCAAGCCGAGCGGCGCAATCGCCGCACCCGCTCGCTCAGCGGCTGAAATCGGCGCAAGAGTCTTGACGATCACCGGAACAGACCGGGCGATTAGCTCAGTTGGCTAGAGCGCCACGTTTACACCGTGGATGTCACAGGTTCGAGTCCTGTATCGCCCATTAACGTAAATCCCGGTCGGAACGCTCTTTAGCATCACGTCGGCCAAGCGGAGTTTCCTCGCCGCTCTGCATCTCGTGTTTTTCGAGCCAACGCAGGTAGAGTTCCATTTGACCTTTGTAGGTTGCTTTAAGACCTGCCTCTCAGGTTCGTTGGGCGGTTCTTTCTAAGCCCCAGAGGCGCGGATTGAGGTTGTTTCCAACAGTACGGGCAACGCACCGGCCAATGGCACTCCAATCCTTCTCAGCTGACATGCCGACAAACTCGTCGCACGTTCAACGTCCAAGCATCATGCATCATCACCTGCCGGAAACACGATACATTGAATTCCGAGATGAGTAAATGAAACCGACTTAACGCGGCAGGGCGACGGCGTTGCTACAGGCTTTGGCTGTCTCAAGATACGGTCGTTTTGTGAGACAAGTAAATGCGTTAGGCCGATGATTCGTTGGTCGGGTGAAAACTCATTTCAAATGTTGGGCGCATCCATATTGCTTGCGCGCTCAGGACACGCCCTCCTGAGCGCGCTGGTCGAATCGCGGTTGTCATCATGTCGCCTAGATGATTGTGACATCCTCGACGCTTCGGTCGCCACACCGACGCGCCCAACCAGAATCTCGTCGTGCGTTCGGTCGATGCAACCGATGCGTTTTGACGGACGCAGCGTCGAAAGTGTTAACGGCCAGTATTGCTCCGTTGGTGTCGCCGGAAGACGTGAACATACTGAGCCTGACTGAGGGTGTCAGGCGTAGGCATCCTGGCCGCAATGCCGTGCGTTTTTTGATCACGATGGCCGGGAAACAACTGTTTGAGTTTCGCGGCTCCATTTACCGGATGCGTCCGCGCGGAGAACCAATAGAGCGCTGCGGAAGGTTGTGAAAGCTTACGGACAATTCCGCAGTGTGAGAAAGTGCAGCTGTCCGCTGTTGGTGCCGACGACGATACGATTGTCGAACGCAACCGCAATCGACGCTGCGTAACTATCCAGTGCATAGAATGCGACCAAAGTTCCCGTGGCGAAGTCCCACACGCGGACGGTGTGGTCCACACTCGTTGAGACGACCATGTGGCCGTCGGGCGTGAAAGCCACGGTGTTGACACAACGCGTGTGTCCTGTGAGCGTCGCAGGCATTTGCCACTGTCCACATCCCATACGCGAAGCGTTTGATCCCAACTGGCCGAAACGGCCGTGTGGCCATCGGGCGCGAAAGCCACGGCCCTAATCACCTTCGTGTGTCCTGTGAGCATCCGCAGACAGTCCCCACTGGCGACGTCCCATACACCGAGCGTCGCGTCCCGGCGCGTGGCCGAAACGGCCGTGCGCCGTCAGGCGTGAGTACCACGGCGTTGACCTGACCCCGGTGTCCAATGAGCGTTCGCAGGCATTCTCCGCTGTCCACATCCCAAACGCGGAGAGTGTGGTCGTGACTGGCCGAGACGACCACGCGGCCGTCTGGCGTGAAAGCCACGGCAGTGATCTGATGCGAGTGTTCTGTGAGCGTCCGCAAGCAGTGCCCGCTGGCGACGTCCCACACACGGAGGGCCGTCTCGGTTTCGCAGGACGGGGCCGTGTGGCCGTCGGGCGTGAGCGCCACGATGGTGATCAAACCCGATGCTTCGAGTGTCCGCACAAGATCGCCCGTGGCGACGTCCCACACACGGAGGGTCTTGTCCCAACTGGCCGAGACGGCCGTGCTGCCCATCGGGCGTGAAAGTCACGTCGCAAACGCGATGCCGCGTGTCCTTCAAGCGTCCGCAAGCAGTTCCCCGTGGCGACGTCCCACACGCGGAGTGTCTTGTCACTGCTGGCTGAGACGACCGTATTGCCGTCGGGTGTGACCGCCACGGCTTCGACTTAAGGGTGTGTCCTTCGAGGCGCGCAGGCAGTCCCCGCTGGCGACGTCCCATACGCGAAGCGTTTGATCGCCAACTGGCCGAGACGGCCGTGTGGCCGTCGGGCGTGAGCGCCACGCCTGTGACCCGATCCGTGTGTCCGTCGAGTGTCCGGAGGCAGTCCCCACTGGCGACGTCCCACACGCGGAGGGTCTTGTCCCCGCTGGCCGAGACGGCCGTGTCGCCGTCGGGCGTGAGGGCCACGGCGTGGACCGTACGCGTGTGTCCGTCGAGCGTTCGCAGGCAGTTCCCCGGTGGCGACATCCCACACGCGGAGGGTCTTGTCCCTACTGGCGGAGATGGCCGTGTGCCCATCGGGCGTGAGTGCCACGGCGTCGACCGAATCGCGTGTCCCTGCGAGCGTCCGAAGGCAGTCCCCACGTGGCGACGTCCCACACACGGAGGGTGTCGTCGTCACTGGCCGAGACGGCCGTGTGCCCGTCGGGCGTGAGCGCCACGTCGGTGACCCTATTCGTGTGTCCCTCGAGCGTCCGGAGGCAGTCCCCCGCTGGCGACGTCCCACACGCGGAGGGTCTTGTCGTCAACTGGCGGAGACGGCCGTCTGCCCGTCGGGCGTGAGCGCCACGCCACAGGTCGTGTTCCTGTGTCCCCGAGCGTGCGGAGGCATTCCCCGGTGGCGACGTCCCACACGCGGAGGGTCTCGGTCTACTGGCGGAGACGGCCGTGCTGGCCGTCGGGCGTGAGCGCCACGGCGTTGACCGCACGCGTGTGTCCTTCGAGCGTCCCAGACACTCCCCCGTGGCGACGTCCCACACACGAGAGTCTTCTCATTGTCAGCACTTGGCGAGACTGCCGTGTGCCCGTCGGACGTCGAGCGCATGGTGACAATGCCTCGGTGTCCTTGAGACTCCGCAGGCAAGTGGCTTATCCGGGGGAGCGGGGGGGCGGGGATCACGACGAAGCCAAGTGGTATCTTTCTGAGTCGAGCAGGTTGCCAATCTGCTCGACCACTGGGCCGTCTGAGGCGTGATTGCAGGCGATCGGAGCGCCTGATCGGGAAAGCGCTCCAACACGTGACTGTGCGACGACACGAAGTTGGCGAACGCCTGGAATCCTGGACGCTTGAGTCAGACTCTCGAGTGCCGGATCAGTCGATGCCGCTGCTGCTTCAGTCGCCGCATCCATTCCTGTGCTTCGCGTGTATCAGGCGGCATCGGCAAGGGGACGGCCTGACCCTTGGCTTTCGCATACGCGATCAGTTCGCCCGTACTGTTTCCGCATCTCCAATCGTTGGCGTTCTTTGTCTCGTTCCTGTTGCAGTTCCGGCAGGGCTTCAAGTGCCGCCGAGTAATCCCGAACCAGATCGTATGTCATTCGGCCATACACTTTGCCCTGAACAAACCGCAGGTCGCACAGCGTCGCTTCCAGATCGTCCCAGGATTCGCCCTGCGTCTGATGATGCGGCAGTTCCGAGAGTGCCCGTAGAGAATCACCGCTCCAAGGTTCGGCATTTTTGGGGTTCAGCTGTGCTGGAAGTAGCTCGCCAGTCGGCGATGAGCGATGAGTTGCTCGGTCTCCGTCGCCAAGTAGCGACTGCGGACCGCCTTGTAGAGACCCCGATGGAAGAAATCGATCAGCTCACCTCGTGGCTGCAGATAGGCCCTTGCCTGACACAGCACGGGAAACAGGTTCTCCGACTGGCTCATCTGCTCCGATCAGCGCCTGCAGTTCCGGTTCCGACAGGCCACGCCGTGCGCTGGCCAACAATTGGAACAGACTCCGCACCAGTTCCTCGCCAAACTCGATCTCCAGCCGTTCGAGCACCTGCACGAATAGCTCAGTGACCGTGTCACCGTCTCGGGGAAATGCCTGAATTCGATCGTTCAGTTCCTCGAACGACCCGAAGCCCCGCAGCTCTTCCAACGCCACCAGCAGGAACAATGGATTGGTTGTGGCCGGGTTCGACAGCAACAGCTGGACCTGTTTCCGGTCGAGCGACTTGGCGGAGAGTGATGGGACCCGCTGCACGATCTCGAAGCGTTCGTCGTTCGTCAGCGGGCCGACATTGTAATGCCCCCGCTTCCGCTTTTTAAAAACCTCCAACACCGCTTCGCGTGCGATCCGGGTCGTCGATGCAACTGGTGATCAGCTTGACATGCGCGGGCCACTCGTGCGGCAGCCAGTTGAGCGCATGTGCGTTGTCGGTCTCGTCCAACTGGTTCAGGGCGTCAATCACGAACAGCACCCGCCGATCGTCCGGCACACGCATGCAGGAAGTCGCGGAACAGACGTGACTCAACTGGTTCAACTCCTGCGGCACCTCGTCTTCAAAGCCGAACTCTTTCTTGCAGAATCAGACAGAACCGTCGCAGAACCTGTCGCAGATCGGTGGAGCGGGGACTGGCACCGACGAAGTGCGGAATCACCAGCGACGTCCGGGTGACTCTCCTCGTAGGTGGTCACGAACTTCGCCAAGGCGGCCGACTTGCCGGATCCCGACGGTCCGGTCACCAGGCAAGGGATCGTGTGCTCGCCGTCGGCGAACTTCGTCAGAGCCCGCTGCATCTTGTCGCGGCCGACGTACACGCGCAGCCGCGACTCCATGAACCGCTTGTGGTAGTCGGCCTCTTCGGCCAGCGGATCGGTCTCGGCCAGCGTTTGGCTGGGAGGTGTCTCCGGCAGGTTATACTCGGCCTGGATGGCAGTCCAGAGTTGCTCTTCCACCCGCTCGCCGAACGGTTTGAGGCCGTCGAGATAGACGACACTTTCGGCGTCCACGAATGCCCGCAGCTCGTCACTCAGACTGGCGTACTCCTGCGGATCGACGATGCCGTCCCGGGCGATCTCGTGCAGCGCCTTTCGATCGGCTTCGCTAAGCTTCTGCTGCGCGATCCGCCAGTTGATCTTCAGTCCCTGGTAGTGGCAGCGATAGTCCGCGTACAGTGGCAACCGGCGGATCCGCCTCCCGGATCGCATCCTTGAGAGCCTCAAGCTTGCGGCGACGGTCGAGTACTCGGCTCGTAGCCTCCTCGTGGCTGACAACGTGTCGGCTTCCTGTTTCGGTAGGGAATTCCGCACAGTCGTGAAGTTGTCGTCGGCTCGGCAGATCGCCGAGAAACGCAGGATCACGAAAGCAGAAGAACGCACGGCCCCGCATCTTCTCGCTTCCGCAGCACGCCGTACAGGATCTCCAATTCGGTGATGCTCTTGCCGGTCTGATGCTGGATCCAGCCGTACTTCGTGACCGCCTCGTCGGATACTCCTCCGGCACCCAGCCATAGCGCTCCCCCAGCAGGCCGACAAACAGCGGACGGCACTCGTCGATCTGCTGCAGACACAGATCGAGGGCCTGGTCGTTGTCCGCCTGCTTCGGACGTCACGCCCCACCGCAGGTCGATGTCGACCAGGTGAATGCGGTACGGCACCAGTCGCTCCCGCAACGCCGGGAACACCCGCTTCACCAGCCAGTCCCGCTCCGCGTGCATGTCGCGGAACGTCGACGAGATGAACACGCGAACGTCACGCCAGGTCGACGGCATCGGTGACTCCGTGTTGGCGGTAGACTTCGTCGGCCTTTGCAAATACAGCGGCGGATCAAGCCGA
This sequence comes from Pirellulaceae bacterium, assembly GCA_963714715.1. Classification (GTDB taxonomy): domain Bacteria; phylum Planctomycetota; class Planctomycetia; order Pirellulales; family Pirellulaceae; genus JBFJVZ01. The sequence goes on from CAVQPV010000042.1 coordinate 56,167, forward strand.
CCGCGTGATCACCGTAATAACTCATTCCAGCAACGTATTTGCCTGACGGAAGGACATCATGATAACGCGGACGGTATTTCAAGTGTGGGATATGAAGTGTTTATCTTTTGTAGACAAGGTATGCGTGCTTCGATGTTCTTCCCTGGACCAGGTCGCCAACCGTGACGCAGACTTGATTCGACCCAACCGTGGTGTTCTGCGAACAACGAATTCAATCCTCAAATTTCGTCCTGTGTGTCTGAGATACTGTCTTCCTAATGGGCGTACGCTGACGGTGTGCAGGTCGCCCTAAAGCAATTCCGCTCCGTCGCTCAGAAGCTGCATCGGTTGGACAAACCGACGCGGATTGCACGATCAGCTTCGTGCGTTCGGTGCACCAGACCGAACGCACGAAGACCGGCGCGACGACTGCTGCTGTCAGATTGTTGGCGACATGACGGTTCTCGGCCCCCCGGTTTTGCTCGTCGTTGCCCGCACATGTCGACAGCACTGACCGCGGATACTCCATCGTCCTTGCGCCGCTCAGGACTAACCGTCCTGAGTCTGTGCGACGCTGAAGATCTCCCGTGCGACCCTGTACCGCTACGTGGCCATGCGAGGAAACAACGACGCTCGATCATAAACTCATCCGTTTTACGAGACTGACAGGCAATGCGAGAAACCGGTCGTGGTCGAACTCAGTGTTCAACTACGACCGCGTTGAGCGCCATTAAGGTGAGCGAATCGTGTCACTTACTCGTTGAATCTAAGACAGCTCGGCCATACGGTCGTTTTCTGAGACAAGCAAATGCGTTAGGCCGATGATTCATTGGTCGGGTGAAAGCTCATTTCAAATGTTGGGCGCATCCAGATTGCTTGCGCACTCAGGACACGCCCTCCTGTGCGCGCTGGCCGAATCACCGTCGTCATCATATCGCCTAAATGATTGTGACATCCTCGACACTTCGGTCGACTTCACCGACGCGCCCAACCAGAATCTCGTCGTACGTTCGGACGATGCAACTCCATTCACCAACTTGCGGCGGAAATCTGCTTCGGTGTGCCCCTCAATCTCGAAAATCGAACGCGTCTTGGCTCATCCGCGATTTGCGTCCACGCCGCCAACCGGGGATAATCCAACAGATAAGAGTCGGGTCTGCGGCGATAATGGTAGCCACATGGCCTTATCCCCATTTCGATCGGTGATACTCAAGTTTCTGCGCGACGTCGCGATAAAGCTCTATTCTCAGCTGCCGGAACACCAATGATGAACGCTGTCGAATACATCGAGCATCTCGGCAATCAATGCCACTTTCCCAGCTATGTGGCACATATTACGTCAGAAGAGTCGCTCCGGCACGTAAATGAGATGCACAAAAGGCACGGCTTCGACATCGAATACGATCCGGAGACAATCCGTCGCATCAGCATCGATCAACTGCGCCTAATGTATGATCAGATGACCGCGGTTTCTGCAGACATGGGTCATGAGACCGCTCCAAGCGTCACCATCGGCCATCTTCCCCTGATGGACTTAAACGCGTGCGCGACCGCTGTCCTCACTCTGCGGTTTCAGTTTGCTCAGGCATCGGTCAGTCATCGGAGTGCGCTTAGGGCCCTTGGGACCGTCAGAAATGTCGAACCGAGTTCAACGCTGATCAGCACGCTTGGCGTGGAACGGTATCCGACACGGAATTGTTTCATCTCCTTAATTCGGGCTCGCCATACAACCACCCCTTCCAACGGTCACTTGAGTGCGGGTCGAAGATTACCACGTTTTGGTAGGTCACCGTGCTCTCTTTGTGTCCACGCGTGCCTTCGACTTTCATCCCATCGAAACCTTCACCGAGCACAATTGTCGCGATGGCCTGAGAGAATGCATAGCTGTCTTCGTTACGTGGAATCCGGCCATTGACGTTGCAGTCTTCCGCGTAAAACATCACCCACTTTCCTAGATCAGATCTGTCGAGCTGAGTAAAGTCGAGGATTCTCAACGCGCTGAGCTGAAGTCGAAAGGCCTGGATGTAGATATCTCGGTCATCTCCCGGTTTCCTCCACGCGTCACGTTCGCATTGACATCCCTCTTCGCTACTACACAAATAAAGGACAGCCTGTCCTTCGGTGTTGTACCGACCGTCTTCTCCAACTTGCCAATCCTCAGGCGGCCCCATGAAGCAATACGTACCTGCGAACCAGTAGGAGGA
>CAVQPV010000043.1:0-66205 GCA_963714715.1 Pirellulaceae bacterium
CCCCGCGCCCAAAACCGTTGGTTTCCCCAGGACCAGCCATTCCGTCATGGCCCAAGCCAAGGCACCGGCTGCAGCGGAAAAATGTGTCACGGCGAACGCACTGCTGGTGATACCATCGGAAAGCAATTCGCTACCGGCATTGAATCCAAACCAGCCGATCCACAACATGGCCGCCCCGAGCGCCGTGTAGGTCAAGTTATGAGGCTGAATCGGTTCCTTCCCATGTCCCATCCGCGGTCCAATCAGGATTGCAGCGATCAAGGCCGAGATGCCACTGCTGATGTGAACAACGGTTCCCCCCGCAAAATCAAGTGCGCCGCCCATGATGGCACCCTTGGCGTTGTATGCCAGCGGGCCACCATCCCACACCCAGTGACACAGAGGACAGTAGATGAACGTTCCCCACGAAATGGAAAACAGCACCATTGCTTTGAATTTCATTCGTTCGGCGAACGCACCGCAGATCAACGCGGGCGTGATGATGAAGAACATGCCTTGAAACAACATGTGCGTTAATCGTGGGATGTCGCCTTGCATCGGGGTCACCGGTTCGCCCAAGGCATCACTCCACTCGCGTTGTACTCCTTCATGAACAGGTAATCGAAGTTTCCGATCCAGCCGCCATCGCCACCAAAGGCAAGTGAGTATCCATAAATCGCCCAGATCACCGTCATCAGGCCCATCAGAAAGATGCACTGCATGATGACGCTAAGCACATTCTTGCTGACGCACCAGACCGCCGTAGAACATCGCCAGACCCGGTGCCGTCATGAACAATACGAGTGCACAACAGACCAGCATCCAGGCGTTGTTGCGCGGCATCGATTTCACAGTCGGACGATAGCAGGATCGGTGTTGCCCGTTGATGTCGCTGCGGTCGCTTCTTCAGATCCTTCGCCGGTCAGGGTCTGCTTAGCGGCGGCTTGGTCGCGTCGCGGCCCAGGGAATCGTCCTGCGCCAGCGCAGTATCGGGACACCGACTGACGAACAACCAGCAGAGCGGCCAAAATCAAAAGACGATTCACAATACTCACCTCAACGAATACCAATCGTGCCAGGAACAGGCCACGGGCTGAGGATCGTCGGTAAAACGAAAGCGGTCGCCAAAACGCTATCGTGGCGACCACTATAGGTGCTGAATTTCGCCCTTGGACAGTCACTTGAGGGTTCAATTGCCGAACAACAGGACAATTAGGCCCGGGCAACGAAAAACGGCCGTCGCAATGTGTGCGACGGCCGTCGTTTTTCCGTAGACGCGGCTTCTCGCCGCGCCATCAATCGCAGGCGTGGCTTCCAGCCGCCGTTATCCTGACGTCCGGCAACCTGCCGGACCTACGTCTTCGATGTCCGGCAAGTGCCGAACCCATCTGCTGCGGAAGCTTTAGAAGCCGCTGTACGCGTGCATTCCGTGCTCGCCGAAGTCCAGGCCTTCTTCTTCCTCGTTGACGCTCACACGCACGCCCATGATCAGCTTCAACGACGAAGAAGACCACAAACGAGAAGACGAACGCGAAACCACCGATCGCACAACGTGCCGATCAGTTGCGTCATAAACGGTGTGATCAGGGTTGAAGGAGAAAATGCCCACGGCGACGGTACCCCAGACGCCACAGATGCCGTGGACCGAGATCGCACCGACCGGATCGTCAATCTTGATCTTGTCGAAGAACACGATCGAAAAGACGACCAGTCGCACCTGCGATCGCACCAATGAGCACGGCGTATTCTTCGCCGACCGTGTCAGCACCGGCGGTGATTCCGACCAATCCGGCCAGAATTCCGTTGAGTGCCATCGAGAGGTCAGGTTTCTTGACAACGATCCAGGAAACGACAATCGACGCAACCGCACCGGCGGCAGCGGCCAAGCTGGTGGTCACGAAACACGTAGGAGACCGCTTTGGGGTCGGCCGACAACGCCGATCCGCCGTTGAATCCAAACCAGCCCAGCCACAAGATGAAATACACCGATCGCAGCCAGTGGCATGCTGTGGCCAACGATCGGCTTGATGCCGCCGGAGGTGTACTTGCCCAGACGTGGCCCGAGAATGATCACGCAGGCAAGTGCCGCGAAGCCACCGAAGGCGTGCACGACGCTGGAGCCGGCAAAGTCGTAAAAGCCCATCTGGTCAAGCCAGCCGCCGCCCCACTTCCAGCTACCGGTGACCGGGTAGGCAAAACCAACAAGCAGTGCCGAGAAGATCATGAAGGATCGGCAACTTGACACGCTCGGCGACAGCACCGGAGACGATCGTCGCCCCGGTCGCCGCAAACATCGCTTGGAAGATGAAGTCACCCCACCAAGTGTAGCCTGCGTTGTAAGCAGCCGATGTCAAACTGGTGTCGTTGAGTGATTCGCCAAACCAGCTCCCGGTGCAAAGTAGCCGTTGAAGTCCACACGGACGGATACATCGCATTGAAACCCCACGCAGCGTACAGCAAGAGACCGGTACAGACGATCCAGACATTCTTAAACAGAATGTTGACGGTGTTCTTCTTCTGAGTCAGACCGCACTCGAGCGTGGCAAAAGCCCATGTGCATGATGAACACCAACGCCGCCGAGATGCAGATCCACAAGTTGTTGACCGACAAATTCGGCTAATTGCTGACGACGAGGTTGCCATCATCGTCTTTGGCTGTCAGTGTCGCTTGTCGGCATCCGTGGTGTAAGCGTCTCTCGGCACCGCCAAGCATCGGTGCGGCTTCGCTTCCGCTGCTTCCTCCTGCTTCTTCGACGACCACGGATTCCGTTTCCGCAAGCACTTCCTCTACCTGGGCCTGTCGGCTGCCGTCGTCGCAGAGGTGTCGTCTTGAGCCGGAAGACTGATTCCCGGCAAGAACAACAAAGGAGAGCAAGGCGGCCAACAACCATAGACGATTCGATCGAATCACAATATTCACCTCATCCAGTACGAAATGCGCAAAAGACACCTGTAAGTGATCTCGATCGGATCACTGACGCGCAAGGAGTGGCCGCCTTTGATCTCGCTTCGACGACGAGAAACCAACCGCTGCGCACAAGATCGGTGCGTAACATTGACAGGCGGCAAGAATAAATTCACGTCGCTGGAAATTGGTAGGACCAAAAACAGCGGCGACCAGGCAATCAGTCACTATCAGAGCCTGCGGGCGTACGATCCGCCCTAGGGGGAGTTTCCGAAACGCGAGGAGGCCCTTTTTTTCGGCTTTGATGGCGGAATCATTCAGCGTGTTATCTCGAAACCGTTTTAGCCCTGCTCGTCGCTGAGCACCGCCATGAAGGCTTTTTGGCTGATCTCGACGTTGCCGATCGCCTTCATGCGTTTCTTGCCCTCTTTCTGCTTTTGCAGCAGTTTGCGCTTTCGCGTGATGTCGCCGCCGTAGCACTTGGCCGTCACGTTCTTGCGGAGCGCCGGCACCGTTTCTCGAGCAATCACGCGACTGCCAATCGCCGCCTGCACAGCGACCTCAAACATGTGGCGTTCGATTTCCTGCTTCAGCCGTTTCGCAACCGCACGACCGCGACGATCCGCATCCGCTCGATGGCAGACGACGCTCAAAGCATCGACTCGTTTGCCGTTGACCATGATGTCCAAGCGGCAGAGATCCGCCGGTTCGTAGCCGACCATTTCGTAGTCCAGCGTCCCGTAACCTTTCGTGCAGCTCTTGATCTTGTCGTGCAAGTCATAGACGACTTCGGCTAACGGAATGTCGTAGGTCAACATCGCCCGGTTGGCACCCAAGTACTCTTGGCTCTTTTGAACACCACGTCGTTCCTGGCACAGCTTGATCACCGCACCGATGAAGTCGGCCGGCACGATGATGCTGCAGCGGACGATCGGCTGGCGAAACTCTTCGATGTCACCAGGATCGGGAACGTCCTGTGGCTTGTGAATCGAAATCGTCTCGCCGCGTTTGTTGACGATCTCGTACGTCACGTTGGGAGCGGTTTGTACCAAGTCGATATCGGATTCATTCTCCAATCGCTGCTGAATAATTTCCATGTGCAGCAGGCCGAGAAAACCGCAACGGAAACCGAAGCCGAGCGCGTCGCTGGTTTCGGGTTCAAACTCGAAACTGGGATCGTTGACCGCTAGTCGCTCCAGGGCATCACGCAGTTCGCTGAAGTCTTGACCGTCACTGGGAAACAACCCGCAGTAAACCATTCGTTTGGGCCGCGAATAGCCGGGCAACGGTTTAGCAGCAGTTGTCGCCGGCAATGCTGACGGTGTCACCGATGTGGACGTCACCCAGGCTCTTGATGTTGCAGATCAAATAACCGACTTGTCCGGCACTGAGTTGATCGCAAGGCTTTCGCTGCGGCGCGAATCGACCAAGTTCGACGACTTCGTGCTGCGTTCCGGCCCGCAAGAAACGGACTTTTTGGCCTTTGCGACACGGTACCCTGCATGACCCGCACGTAGGTGATCGCGCCGCGATAATCGTCGTAGTTGGAATCGAACACCATCGCTTGCAAGACAGCTTGGGGATCGCCCGCCGGGGCCGGAATCGCGCTCGATGATGGCATCGATCAACTCGTCAACACCTTGCCCCGTCTTCGCGCTGACACGCACGCATTCGTCGGGATCGGTGCCCAGCGAATTCATCATCTCCTCGGCGACTTCGTCGGGCCGCGCGTGCGTCAAATCGATCTTGTTGATCACCGGAATGATCTTCAAATCGTGCTCCATCGCCGCATAGGCGTTGGCGACCGTTTGTGCCTCGACACCTTGGAATGCGTCGACCAACAGCAGGGCGCCTTCGCAACACGCCAGCGACCGTGAGACTTCGTAATGAAAGTCGACGTGGCCCGGCGTGTCGATCAAATTCAACTCGTACTTCTTTCCGCCGCGCTCGAACAGCATCGTCACGGCGCGAGCCTTGATCGTGATCCCGCGCTCTCGCTCCAGTTCCAAATCGTCCAGCAATTGCTCCTTCATCTCTCGCGTGCTGACCGTGCCGGTTTGCTCCAACAGGCGATCGGCCAACGTGCTCTTGCCGTGGTCGATGTGAGCGATGATGCAAAAGTTGCGAATGTTGACTGACATGTTCTTGTTGCTTTGAAATCGCTTCGACTACCGACGTTATGCGTGCCGCAGCGAATGGACGTTCTTAAACTCGCCCAGACTCTCTTTCGAGCGTAGCCGGCAACACCCAGGTAGCCAGCGTCGGCCCCCAACGTCGCAAAGGATATTGTCGTCCCGCGAAAAACATTCTCGAAGGTGCGAACTCGAAATTCTGTCGCTGATTCTGGCTAGGAATCGTTGTCCGATCGGGCACTCGGCGCCGCCAAAGTTCATCGCCCCACCGAGCACGATCGATCCCGGAATCGAGCGTGTGAACCAAGGTGGTGATTCCGATCCCCAGCCAGCTTGCCGTCTCGTCGATGATTTCCAACGCCAACGCGTCTCCATCGACCGCGGCCAGATAAACCTTTTTGGCGGTCAGTTCCGAGTCGCCACCTCCCAGCAGCCCGCTCAGTGAACTTTCGGCCCCCTCGGTCAACCGCTGACGGGTCCGCTGCACCACACCGCTGGCCGACGCATACGCTTCCAATTGTCCGCGACCACCACCCCAGACACAAAGCTCGGCGTCGGGGGCCGAATCGACAATGATGTGGCCGCATTCGCTGCCAAAACTGTTGACACCGTTGACCAATTCGCCCTCGACAATGATCCCGCCGCCGACACCGGTTCCCAAAGTCAGTAGAATCATTGATGTCTGATCGCGACCGCTGCCAAGCCAATATTCGCCGTACGCAGCCGCGTTGGCGTCGTTCAGGAACGAGACCGGTCGCCCAAGCATTTCGGCAACCGTCGCGACGAGCGGAAAATCCCACCAGGAAGGCAACTGAGGCGGCGCAACCAGGTAGCCGCGCGGCAAATCCATCGGTCCCGGTGCACCGAGCCCGACGCGGGCGATCTTGATCGGAGACAGCCAACTGTTGCTCCAGGTCGGCAATCACCGTGGCGACGCGTTGCATCGCGGCGGTGGGACCTTCCGATTCCCGCGTTGGCAATCGTTCGAAATGCCAGTGTTTGGCCAATATCGTCCACCAAGCCGATCTTGATCCCGGTGCCACCAATGTCGATTCCCCAGCAGAAGGGGGCTGTGGCTTGCGAAACGGGAGATGATTTCAGGAGTGTTTGACATACGGGGAAACTAAAATGCCGAGCGCAGGTCAGCCGTGCCAGAATGCCTTAGCCGTGGCGTCCGTCGTGCAGAAACCCCTCTGGTCGCAAGCGAGCAACGTGTCTGCCGCGTCGGGAGTATAGAAACGAGCCCAATTTGTCACAACGATCGTTTTTCAGCTCAGACGATCTGGGTAAAGTCCACACCACGAGCAACGACATGAAGGTGGTTTTGCTGACCGCAGGCGCCGCAGGAATGTATTGCGGCAGTTGCATGCATGACAACGCACTCGCTCGCGCCCTTCGCGAGCGGGGCGTCGACTGCGTGCTGCAGCCCGTTTACACGCCGATCCGCACGGACGAGTCAGCATTGCCGACGAGCACGTTTTTCTTGGCGGGATTCATATCTATTTGCTCCAGCAGATGCCGTGGCTTCGCCATCTCCCAGCGGCGTTTCGTCGTCCTCTGGATTGGCCTCCGTTGATTCGCTGGGCAACCCGGCGCGCCGCATCGACCGACGCGTCCAAGCTGGGCGAGTTGTCGGTGTCGATGTTGAAAGGTACGAAGGTCATCAGGCCGATGAAGTCCGCCGCCTGGTCGACTGGCTGGGCAATGAGATGAAGCCCGACGCAATTGTGCTCAGCAACTTGTTGATCGGCGGCGCCCTGCCGGAAATCCGACGGCGGTTGCCGCAACTGCAAAGATCGCCGTGATCTTGCAGGGCGATGATATCTTCCTCGATCACTTGCCCGAACCCTCGCGTGGTCAAACGATTGAACTTTGCCGGGGTCTGGTTGATCACGTCGATCACTTCATCGTCAACAGTCAGTTTTACGCCGACAAGATGGGACAGATGTTTGCGGTGCCCGAGAACAAGTTACGGATCACGCCGCTATCGATCGACTTGACACCCTTTGCCGGCGTTGAAAGCGGCAACGAAGTGCGACCGACGAATTTCGACTTGGTTACTTGGCGCAGGATCGCGCCAGAAAAGGGACTGCATCATTTGGTCGATGCGTTCATTCAACTCGCGTCGCGGCCTGAGCATCGCGACTTGTCGCTTCATGTCGCAGGCTGGCTGGGTAGCATCAATCATGGCTACCTTCAGTCATTGACCGCAAAGATTGCCGCCGCAGGACTTGCAGACCGATTCACTTACCACGGCAGCCCTGATCTAGCTGAGAAGGTTTCGCTACTTCGTTCACTGCACCTGCTAAGTGTACCCACTGATTACGAAGAGCCAAAAGGGTTGTTTGTGTTGGAAGCGCTCGCCGCAGGCGTTCCCGTGGTTCAGCCGAACCACGGTGCCTTTGGCGAATTGATCGCATCGACCGGCGGAGGCTTGCTGGTACCGCCCGATGATGTTGCCGCGCTTTGCGAGTCGATTCAGCGACTGAAAGACGACCCCAAGCAGCGGGAGCGACTCGGCAGCACCGGAAAAACCAACGTGACACAAAAGCACTCAATCATCCGCGCCGCGGAGCAGTTAAGCGACCTGCTATCAGGGTCCGGGCACTCGGACTGGATGAATTTGCGGCGAATTCCCTCGCGACGCATCGTCAACTGTCGCTCGATGGTTTTTCCACCGACGAACTGGTTGGGAACAAAGCTATTGCCGTCCAACGGCACCTCCACACGGACAGTCACCTCCGCGACATCGTTCTTGAGCTTCGAGGGCGTAACGCGGACGTCAACATTGGACAATCCCAGAGAACTCAAGATTCGCTCAGCTTCCCCTCGGACCTCGTCGGCGGTAGCTCCGGGAATGATTCCGGTTCTCGCACCTTCATAGACCGCGTTGTCGGCGGTATGCCGGATCATGGCGACCCGACAAAACTCAAAGGCGCCGAAAAAGAACAAGAACAACAATGGGGCCACAATTGCGAACTCCACCATCGCTGCGCCGGTTCTTCGGCTTGCCGTTCGTTTTATGTCTGTTTGCCATCGAATCGTTTCCGGACGTTATTCGGTCATGAGCGTGCTGAGAGTCAGTGCGATCTCACGATAAATCGCTCGCAGTTCGGCACCGGTCAAAGCATGATAGTGTCGTCCGCCACCGATCGTTGGCGACTTCTTGCATGCGTGGTGTGTCCGCGTCAGCTCCGAAGGTGATCGTGTGAATTTGGACACCGTCGGCGGCCAGTTGCTGAGCGACGCCACGCGGTTCCGGTCCTCGGTTGTGCCGACCATCAGTCATCACAATCAACGTCCGTTCGACAAATTCCGCATCGCGACTGCGATCCATAATGTTTTTGCCAGCTTGCATGCCGCGTGAAATACTGGTGTATCCGCCGACAGGCAGTGACGCCATCGTGTTGCTGATCAGGGTTAAGTTCTCAGTCAGTTGGACGTCTTCGGTGGCTGTTTCGCTGTACGAAGCGAGCCCAACTCGTTCGTCCACGGGCGTTTCATTCAAGCGTGTCGTTGAAAATTCTGGATTGCCGAAACCAAATCTGCGAACTTCTGACCTTTCATGGAACCGCTGCGGTCGACGACCAGGACAATGTCGCGTTCGATATAAGTCGCGGCGGCATTGGTAACGGGCTCGAAGAAACTTGACGCCAAAGATATTGCCGAAGAACAGCGGAATCGGTCCGGACAACGGAGCCCGCGGTACGGCGACCGTTGACGCGCACGCTGTTGGTCGGTGTGGCACTGGCGTCAAACACGAATCGGCCGCTGTGGGTTTCCTCACTGCGGCCGAAGTCAAAGTCGCCATCGTCAAGCAGCAGCGGGTCACCACCAACCGTGTTCAGGGCGGCGATCTGTTGGCCGCGGTCGATCGCTGCATCACGATCAAACGTTTGCGACAGCGTCAGGGCAGCGGCTTTCGAGGCGGCATCGGTCGCGGTTCGCAGTTCTGTTCGTGTCAGATGCATGAAGGCAATGTCGACGGAGAACGCGACGGTAGCCATGAACCCGATCAACATGATCGCGATCAACACCAGCATCGCACCGCGTCGGCGTCGATACTGTCGATTTGGTCGGCTGGATCATCGTGCTCATTCTTTCACCATGACGACGCGAGCGGTAAGAGTTCGATTGGTGACAAAGTCTGCCAGCCAGTGGACTATTTGTTTGGGTCGGTGCACTTGACTTCAATCACGATTTCTTGACCGCGAGCGGCGTTTTCAACGCTGCCGTTGGGAAACGCGATGTCAAAGTCTTGAACGAATCGCGACTGCAAAATGTTCTCGGCGCGATCGGTTACCTCCGCCGTGGTCGAACCGCTGCGAACGGCTTCGCGGATACCTTCGTAGGCAGCAGCGCTGAGTGATTGCCTCAGAAAGATAAAGCTGGATGCCTCGATCGATCCGAACACCAACAGCACGATGACGGGCAGACAGACCGCGAACTCGACTGCGGCGACACCGCGCCGGCGTCCACCTCTGTCACGTTTGATTCTTCGCATCATCGTTACCTTTGCTATGATCTTGCTGCGTCTCGAGGGTTGCTTCAAGCAGTCTTGCGTCTGGTCGTCAGCTTGATCGAGTTCGTCACCCGGCTCGCTAATCTGACCACGCTCAAGCAAGGCATTGAAGTTCTGGGCGATCTCTTGCCAAAAGTCGCTGTTGACGGAATTGCAACGGCTTGACTCCGCGGCCGGCACTCGCATCTGCCAGGGCCGATCGCAATCGCATGATCGGACCCGCGAAGCGGTTGGTCAGCTTCAGCGTGTCCCAGACAAAGGCAGGGATCAGTGCCGCGGTGATGACGAAGAACGGCAAGAATCGGCGCAGCGTATCACCGAACGTCTGTCCCCAGTCCGCATCGGGTTGCTCGAACAAGCGAATCCAGATCATCAGTGCAATCGAATTGCAGATAAAGAACACAATCCAGTGGATGCTGATCTTGCGCAGGACGCTGCCCTGAACTTCGGGATCAACAAGCGTCGTCTTCCGTTTGATGGTCGTCGTGGACATGGTTCTGCCTGCAGGCTTTGACGTGGATCGCCGAAGTTCCTCGGCGCAATGTAGATTCCGGCAATCGAAACGAATTGCCTCTGTAGGAAACTAGGACACGATTCGCCCGAGCGCAGGCCAGAGTGTCAAATTCGTACTCCAGTTCAGCGCGCTCAATCGACAGAACCGGTACAACAGCGATAGTCGCCGAACTCTCCGAGGTCGGTTTTGCATACAAGTCCTGCTGCGCCCGCGCTCGGCGCAGGTCTCCAACCTTGCCGCCAACCGGACCGCCAGGACACGCCACGAGTGACAGGATTCAATGGAGACCTGCGGTGGCAAAGACTTGCGGGGTCAGGAGACCCGTGCACAGCGCGGCGGGGTCGGCGGACTTGCTGTGCACAGTCGACCTCGGAGAGTTCGGCGACTATCGCTTCTCGCTTTCGCGAAAATACTCGTCCGGAAACTTGGCTTGCGGAGCGTGATCGGGGTGCCGCCAGGGGAACACTGGCCCGCGATCTTCCAACAGCGGCACTTCATGACCACCGCTCTGAAACAGCATCTCCCACAAGCTCACATTCAACTTCTTGATTCTCGCGGCATGCTCTGGCGAGTCAATCAGATTACTCATCTCTCCTGGATCGTTCGATAAATCATACAACTCGTCACGATCCCACAGCCCGTGCACGCGAATGTACTTCCAGCGACCGCCAATGATCGCGTGCAGCGTGGGCGTGTGCGGATAATTGCGTTCCCAGTAATATTCATACAACAGGGTCGCTCGTTTCAACCTCGATGGATCGGCATGGCACAACGCCGACCAGAAACTCTCGCCATCGGCATGTTCCAGTGGCGGTGCCGACACAGCCTCCAGCAGGGTTGGCGCCATGTCGATGTTGCCAACCAAACCGTTGAACTTTTCACCGGCGGGAATCTTGCCGGGCGCCGTCATCAACAGCGGCACTTTCGCACTTGCCTCGTAGGCCGTTCGCTTGTCGATCAAACCGTGATCACCAAATTGAAACCCGTTGTCGCCCATGTAGACAACCAACGTGCTGTTTTTCAATTCGTTTTGCCTGAGCCAGGCGTTCAAGCGGCCAACGCTATCATCAACGGCAAGCAAACTTTCACAATAACGGCGGTAATAGACTGCGGGTGAAAAGTCGGCAATGTTGTATCCAAAATCGACGCCATGCCGGCTGTTGCGTTGGTTGCGAAGCCACATCGGCATTTTGCCGGCATCCATCTCGGCAACCGTCGGCGTCTTGATTGGCAAAGGCTTGTTATCGTAGCGGCCACGATGTCGGTCGGCAGGGACAAAGTCAGCGTGAACAGCTTTGTGGCTGACATATAGAAAGAACGGCTTGTCACGACGTCGGTTGTCCAACCAATCGATGGCGTAATCAGTCAACTCGTCAGTGATGTAGCCCTTCTGAGCAACTCGTTTTCCGTTCACGTTGAAGCCATCGTACGTCGTCTGCGGCACTTCGCGTGTCGTCCCGTGACCGTCCGGCCAATACGTTCCCTGGCCTTTGAAGGCGACCCAATGATCAAACCCTCGCTGCGGATCATCGATGTGGCCGCCCATGTGCCACTTGCCGACAAACGCGGTCTCGTAGCCGGCCTTTTGCAAATGCTGAGGAAAGAAGACCAGCGCCGGATCGACGGGATGATAGTTGTCGACAACGCGATGATTGTGGGCATATTGGCCCGTCAGAATCGAAGCACGGCTGGGTGAGCAAAGCGAAGTGGTGACGTAGGCATGAGTCAACATGGCGCCCTCGCCAGCCATCGCATCCAGATGCGGCGTTTCCAAAAACGGATGTCCCGCCGCACCGAAACAATCGAACCGGTGGTCGTCACACAGGATGAAGACAATGTTGAACGGCTTGTCGTTCGCTTGCTGAGCGCCGCAAGGCAGGGCGAGCAGCAAGACGATCAGAATCGAAAGGGAACGCGACAAGATTTTCACGATTGGCAACCACGTCGGAGTCGTTAGAGATTGATGATCAGGCCCCCTACTTTACTCGGATCCGGCAGCGGCGCGCCGATCGTGCTACAGTAATCGCTGCCAACTCCATCGAGCCCGTCATGTATCGAATTTCAATCGTCGTATCCGCGGTGCTGTGCGTTGTGGTACATCAGGCTATGGAAGGATCGTGCCATCGATTGGTTGGAACGTCGACTATGATCCAACACGCAGTGTCCCCGCCACCTTGAGACCGCGTCCGAATCCATGAAATGTTTAGCAGCAACTTCATTGGCCTCGATCGTTTGTTTGACTCTTGCGCTGTGGTCATCGGCGACCGCTGCTGACCGTCCCAACATCGTGTTGATCCTTGCCGACGACCTGGGTTATGAAACCGTTGGCTGCTATGGCGGTACATCTTATCCGACGCCGAATTTGGACGCGCTGGCGGCCGCAGGAATCCGTTTCGATCATGCCTACGCGATGCCGCTGTGTACGAACACGCGGATCCAATTGATGACGGGCAAGTACAACCATCGCAACTGGAAGGCATTTGGAATCCTTGATCCACAGGCCGATACGCTTGGCCACATGATGCAACGAGCCGGATACAAAACATGCATCGCTGGAAAGTGGCAATTGACCAGCTATGACCCGCCGGATTTTCCTGGTGCTCAGTTGCGACGCAACGCGGGCATGCGAGTGGAAAACGCCGGCTACGACGAATACTCACTGTGGCATCCCTGGCACACCGAAGATAAAGGTTCACGTTACGCCGATCCGGTGATCTATGAAAACGGCAAGTACCGTACCGACACCCAAGGTAAATACGGTCCCGATTTGTGGGTCGACTTCATCGGCGACTTCATGAACAGGCACCGTGATCAGCCGTTTTTCATTTACTACCCGATGGCATTGCCGCACAACCCCATGGTGCCGACGCCCGACAGCCCAGAGTGGAGAGATCCCGCGCGTCGGCACAGTGACGAAACACCATTCGCGGCCGACATGATTCGTTACACCGACAAGATGGTCGGGCGTGTCTTGAAACAGCTGGACGATTTGGGCCTACGCGAAGACACGGTCGTGTTGTTCTTAAGCGACAACGGCACCAACGTTCGCGTGGCCTCGATGATCGGCGATCGTCTGGTTCGCGGCGAAAAAGGAAAAGGGACCGATCTGGGCATTCGTGTTCCTTGCATCGCTCATTGGAAAGGCAAGACGCCAGTCGGTCACGTTTCCAATAGCTTGATCGACTCGGTCGACTTTTTACCGACGATTCTTGAACTTGCCGGAGCTCGTGAGCAAGTCAAGCAGCCGATCGACGGGATTAGCTTTGCCGCGGAATTGAATGATACCGGAAAGTCGCTGCGAAAATGGGTCTTCATTCACCAGGATCCGCGTCCGGGCTGGGACAAGGATCGTTTCACGCTCATTCGCTTGGCCCGCGATCGGAATTACAAGCTGTTCGAGGATGGTCGTCTCTATCACACCCGGGAAGATCAGTTTGAGGAATCACCGATGTTTATCGATGGGGACAACGATGCCTCACGTGCCGCACGAATCAAACTGCAAACAGTTCTCGATGCGATGAAGCCGTATCCGATGTTCGATCCAGCGGTGATGCCGCGACCAAATCCAAGCGACGCAGTTGGAAACAACGAATTCCATGACCAAGGTGGATACATCGTTGCCGAAGCGGAAATGCTGCCGACGCCACGTGACGAGTCATGGTTGGCCGAGACCCATTTGCGCAACTACACCGGTACCGGCTACCTGCGAGCGATTCGCGATCAACAGACCGAGCCGACAAAGGGGCTAACGCCGGTCCATTTCAATGCCAATACAGCTGGTCCTTGGACGCTGTCGTTTCGATGCCGCAGTGATCATCCCGGCGGTGATTCAGAACGAGAGTTTTGGGTCAAAGTTGGCGACGGATCGTGGTTGATTGGTCGGCTGAGCAACACGAGCCCGGGAACTTGGAACTGGATGTCAGATTTGCGTGAGCCAAACCGAGATGCAAAGATTTCACCAACGTTTCACTTTCATGAAAAGCGCAATGACGTCTGGATTGCTCCGCGCACTGCCAATCTAAAGATCGATCGCATTGTCGCGTTCGAGGCCGATCGGGCGGCGACAGCACGCGATCTGAAGACACCCGTTTCGCCGTTTCATCCTTGGGCTAGTCCGTGATCTATGCTGGACGGTGGGCCATTCATGTTCGATACAACATCGCAAAGGTAAAGATGCCTGAGGAATGTCCGTCGCTGAACGCGATGTTATAGGCATACGAACCCACCGGCCGCATTGAATCGATTCGCAACGGTTTGGCTTCGTCCGCAGTTAGCACCGGCAGTGACATTGGGACTTGCTGTTGATCGGCTGGTTCTGCATTTCGCTCGTCACGGCAAGTGGCACAGGGACATGTCTTCCTCAATTCGGCGACGGTCCAGCGCGTTATCTTTCCATCACTCCAGGTGATTTCGATCGCCGTATCGCCGTCACGTGCCAGTGCTGTTGGCGTCGCATTGTCGGCGGGTGACTGTTCGTTGTTCATGGTCTATTCTGCTCGCTGGTCAATCAGTCGATTCGCCTTGGCCTGAAAACGCGGCAGCGTTCCGGCAGCGGCAATATCAACTTCAATTCGCATCGCCAAACGTTCACGCAGCAAATCAGACAGCTGTTCCGATTGCGCGTCTGACAACTCCGCTTGGATGGCAAGTTGATCCATTTCCTCGCTCCGCGTGGCAATCATTCGGAACTCGGCGGTCGCATCGACCTCGCGGACGATTGCTTCAATGCTACTGGGAAAAACATTCACGCCGCGAATCACCAACATGTCGTCCGCTCTGCCCAGGACTCCGCCGCGAAGCCACAAGAACTTACAGTCGTAATCGTGAGTCCGATAGCCGCGCACGACGTCGCCGGTCCGATATCGAATCGCAGGTCCGCCGCAGCGACCAAGATTCGTCAGCACCAATTCAGCCGATTCGCCGTCAGCGACCGGCGTTCCCGTAGGATGCTGATCGTCAAAATGCAAAAGTTCGGCGATGAACTCGGACTCGATCACGTGGAGCCCTTGACCATCGCTGCTACCAAATCCCCAAGCGCCGATTTCGCTGGCACCACTGTGATCGACAACGCGAGCCCCCCAAGCTTCTTCGATTCTGTCGCGAATCGACGGCACCGACCCGCCCGGTTCCCCGGCCACGATGATCCGAGTGACCGTGCTGGATGGCAGATCGATGTCGTTCTCTGTGGCGACCGAGGCAAGATGCAAAGCGTACGTCGGGGTGCAGCAGACAATGGTGCAGTTGTGATCGCAGATCATGTGCAGCCTTGCTTCGCTGGACATGCCGCCGCCGGGGATCACCGTCGCACCACGCTGGACCAGCGCATCATTGGCGGTCCAGAACCCGATGAATGGTCCGAACGAAAACGGCATCATCGCGACGTCGCTCGCAGTCACCTCGGCCGCATCGAGCACATATTGCCAACACTCCAGCCACCATGCCCAATCCTCTGGCGTGTCCAACACCGGCATCGGCCAACCAGTTGTGCCGCTGGTTTGATGAAAACGCGTGTATTGATCTTGGGGCAGGCCAAAGATCCGAGCGGGATCGCGGTGTGATTCTGCCAACAGATCGGTTTTAACAAGCAAAGGGATCTCAGACATCTGCTCCAGTGACGAAAGCGGTAGCGACAACGATGACAAGCGATCGACGTAAAACGGCTGACTTCGTGCTTCGACCAGCAATTGATTGAGTCGCTTTAATTGCATCGAGTGGATTGCCGAGCGCTGCATCGTTCGGAGTCGAGATCTTCGCGAGTCTTCCACAGGTCAAAATCGCCTCGTGAGAATATGAAAAAACGGTGAAGGATGCTGCGGCGAAGTCTCCAAGTTACCACAGGTGCGGCGTATTGGGACGAGGTGGGAATTGGCAATGAGGTGTTATCAACGCGCCTACCGATCACCTTACGGTGATCTGAGATCTCACTTTACATTCTCTTCATCAAAAGAACGCAAAAGCGATTGTCCAAACAAGTCCGAGTCTGCATGCGAAGGATTGATGAAAATCCCCTGGCACCGTCGCTTTGCCATTGATAGACAGGCTCTTGGAGTAACAATTCTTGCGTCACTGAACGGTCGATTTTATCGGTGCCGTAGAAGATCGCTGAGAAGAGTCGAGCGAAAATGGGACTCGACGCAGCAGCGACAGCGAAGATTAAAAAATTTGGAATCGAATGGACAAGAGCAGGAAGCGATACGGTTTTACGCTGGTTGAGATGCTGGTGGTGATTGCCATCATTGCGTTGTTGGCCGGCATGTTGTTGCCCGCCATTTCCAAGGCGCGGGAAGCGGCGCGCGGAGCACAGTGCCAAAGCAACTTGAGAAACTTTGGTGCGACATTGGTCGCGAGATCAACTTCTTCACCCAAGGGTGAGTTGTGCAGTGGAAGCTTTGACTTTGAACGCGATGGCGTTCCCACCGAAATCGGCTGGGTTTCCGACTTGGTGGACCGTGGCGTTGTCGTTAGTGAGATGCGGTGCGCCAGCAGTCCGGCAGCTGCTTCCAAGGCAATTTGGCAGTTGTTGTCATTTCCAGCGTCGGAGTTCGTCTCCAGCCCCTGTTTTGACCGGGAGGGTAGTCCACCCTACACGAGCGAGACGGGTACACCTGTGTTGAACATTGCGCGGCATATCGTGGCGACCGGCGCGGCTCCCGATTCCACTGCCCGAGCCGACCTGATTGATCAGCACGTTCTGCAGCAGGGCTACAACACCAATTATGCGGCGACGTGGTTCCTCTTGCGGACAGAGTTTCATATGGATGCTCGCGGCAACCCGCGATTGAACGATCCGCGTTGTGAATCGTCGCCCGGTTCGGGCGTCGATTCAGCGGGGCGGTCGCTTGACGATCCCCGAGGTCGCCATGTCACACGTGGGCCGCTGACGACTCATTTCCTGGATAGTTCAGACGCGCCGGGCAACTCGATCCCGCTGCTGTGTGACGCCTCAGCGACGAGGATTTTGTCGGTCGATATCGGAGACATGCTGGGCGGATCCTACTGTGCGACGCCGATTGTAGGTGTCCCGATTGGCAACTCGTTGCAGATCGACACGGACGCGGACGGTACGCCCGACGCGGTAAACCCGCATTACATGAAAGTCCCGAGTTTCGCCGCCGGAACACCCCGGGAAGGCACCAAGGGTTGGCTTAAGGTTTGGAACCACGATACGCGACAGGATTATCGGGGCATGTCCCCGCATCATTTAGGGGTAGTCAACGTGGTAATGGCGGACGGCTCGGTACAAAGTTTCTTTGACGAAAACCGGGACGGCTTTCTGAACAACGGATTCGATAGGAAGCCATCCGGCCCCCCAGTCTGGCTCTCGGACGAAGTTGAAGTCACAGCGCTTTCACTGGCCAGCTATTACTCGCTGATGTCCAAGGGCCCGATTAACTGATCAGAAGCGGAAACCATCGTTCTTTAGCAAGGAGCGGCAAATAAGTGTCCGGTACCTTTTGTGCAAAGCACCCGAAGGGCGAGTTCCTCGCAAAAGGTACCGGACACTTATTTGCCGCCCGATCCTTACGTATGCGTTCAGGCAAATACTTGGCTGATCGCGGTTGCCTCGAGAAAGGAGAAACAACCCACAAGCGTAGTGTCAAAGCGAAGCGAAGTAATTGCTAAACGCAAGCGACTCATAAATCTGCTTGCCAATGTTGGTGACTTGAGAAGAAACCCTGAAGTCACAGTTGTCGACACTGTTGTGCCGATGGCAACGTGTTTGAAAGAGATTGAAAAACGGAAGCGAGTGACGAACGACCGAATCCGATTGCCTGGTAGCAAAGATCAGTGTCCGCCACTCACTCCACGCAACTGCCCATTGTGGGCTCGTTCGTTACAGCGAGTCCAGAGTAAACACGAGGAAAAGAGATTATGTCGCGTATGCGAAAAGCAGGTTTTACCCTGATTGAATTGTTGGTGGTGATCGCCATCATCGCCCTGCTGGCTGCCCTGTTGTTGCCGGCAATTACGAAGGCACGCGAAGCTGCGCGTGCAGCTCAGTGCCAAGCCAACCTGAAGAACATTGGTGTTGGTATGTTTAAGTACAGCACTCGCAACCCTGGTGGGGCATACTGCAGCGGTGCGAGTGACTTCCGCCGTGACGGATGTATGGACACCTACGGCTGGGTGGCTGACCTGGTTAACATCGGCGACGCTAACTTGAATGAGTCGCTCGACCCGTCCAACCCGCTGAAGGGTTCGGAGAAGTTGAATGACTTGCTGGGTGCCGACACCACCGATGCCAAAGACAGTCCGCCCGCCGGTCGCCTGACCGCAGGCATCTGTGGTAAAGATGGCACCGTAGGAGCCACTGGAAAAGGTGGTTGGAACGGAATTTCTGGTGGATCGACGGCGTACTTTGCCGGCACCGAAAACGGCAGTGAACCTCGCGCTGAGTTGGTTTCCCGTTACTTCTTGACCGGCGGTTACAACACCAACTATGCAGCCGGCTGGCACTTGGTTCGCGGTATGATTCGCACAACGAAGTCTGACAAGGGTGTCACCGACCTGTTTGGTGCTGATGCCGCCGGTGACAGTGCTCAAGGCTACAAAGGCTTGGGTACCACGACTGGCCCATTGACCGCACAAGTCATGGACCGCTCACGCGTCAGCAGCAGCAATGTTGGCTTCATCGGATGTGCCGGTGCCGGCGACATCGACGAGGCTGTTTTGACACTGAGCTTGGGCCACGGCAACACCGGTCGCCAAGTATTCGGGACTCAAGGTGCTGTCAGCGAAGTCGTTGAGTACATTCCGGCTGGCTCGTTACTGACCGAGGCCTTCAATGACGGCCCCGCTTATGTCGCTGCAGCCACCAAGGCTGGCAACGACGGAACGGTGAAAGGTTCAGCTGTGAAGTTGATGAAGGGGCCCGTCAGCTTGAAGTTCCAATTGGCTTGCGAGCGTAACGAACCGACCACTTCGGCTTGTGCAGCTCCGAGCGGTGACGGAGGTGCCAAAGATGGTACCAACGCCAGCGGCGCAAACGGCATTTACTTGCAAGATACGCGCGACTGGTTTGCCGTTCACCAAGGCAGCGTCAACGTCCTGATGGCTGACGGTCACATTGCGATCTTCAATGACATCAACGCCGATGGTTATCTGAACCCCGGTTTTCAAGTCGACAGCTCATCGCATCCTGAGTTGACCGGCTACACCGATGACATTTTGGAAATGCCCCGAGATCAATTCTTCGGTGGTGTGGTCTTGAATGACATGTACTTCAAAGGTGCTTTTGAAGACTGAGTGGTGTTAACGATTCAAGCGACCAAGGTTGCTTGAGCAGCGTCAACAAGACTCCCTTGCAGCCGCTGGCCGCGAGGGAGTTCTTCCCTTGCTTTGTTCCTCATTATTTTGCTCTCACACGTGAACAGCCTCGCGAAAGTATTAGCCTGCGGATTTTTTGGCGTCATCGTATTCGCCGCAATTGCGTTACTGCTGACGACGACCGTGACCTACCATCCGTTCGGCGTGCCGGGATCTCGTCGAGTGGAATACCGAGAAAAGATTAGCCAGATCGAAAAATATGCCGCTTTGGCCAAGCAAGCAGATGCGGTGACGCGGCCTGTTGCCGTCACCGCAGACACGGTCTTCAACTTCGGCATGGTAGACCCGCACTCCACGCTCTCACACAGTTTTGTCGTTCGCAACGAAGGTGAATTGCCACTGCAGTTGACGGTTCGCGAAACCAGTTGCAAATGCACGGTCGGAAAACTCGGCAGCCAGTTGGTCCTGCCCGGCGGGGAGACCGCTGTCACGATGACCTGGAATACGGGCTATCAAGCGGACGATTATGAACAGATCGCGATCGTCTCAACGAACGATCCGCTTCGTAAAGAAATCGAACTGAAGGTCAACGGCGAGGTGCGGGCGGAGTATGTCCTGCCCAACGAAGTTACCTTTGAAGCATCGGATCCCGGTAAACCCGCCGAGACAGCTTTCCTGGTCTACAGCCAAGTATGGGACGACTTTGAAGTCGCGTCCGTGGACAGCGATTTAAAAGGGTTTCAATGGGCCGCCGAACCGATCTTGCCTGATGATGTCTCCCTGCTGGACGCGGAAGCCAAATCGGCATGGAGAGTCAACATTTCGTCCTCGGGTAACTCGCGTGGCCGCTTTGCCGGGGAGATCAAACTAACGTTCAACCCGATTGATGGCTCCAAGGGGGTGACCAGGGAATTGACCGCCAGCGGCAAAGTACGCTCGCCGATCAGCTTCTATAGCCCCGACATTCATCGCAACGAAGGCCTCGACATTGGGACGCTGGCGTCGGGCAAGGAATACTTGTTTCACTTGGTCGTTCGCAGCCGCGGTGATCTAGATCGCAAACTGGGTGTTTTGGACGTCAAGCCGGACGAACTGGAAGCCTTTGTCAAACCGTTTCCCTCGCAACCGGGCAGCTACCGTCTGACGCTGAAGGTTCCAAAGGACTGTCCGATGGTGACGTTTAACGCCAACACCAAACATGGTTACGTTCACGTTGGCGATCCCGACGATGAAACATTCTCCAACTGGTTTCCCGTCATGGGTGCCGTGGTCCCCCTTGATGATTGAATCCCGCTGGTTGCAATCCACCCTTCGCGAGTCCTGAAATAAGCCGTATTATCATGGGAATTGAGGAATTAACTGCCGCTCAGTGTGGCGCCTGTGGTCAAGCATCGACGAACGACGCCAAATTCTGCGCCGGATGTGGACAATCGCTTTTTGAAGCGTGCGGGGGATGCGGCAAGCAGGTATTGTTGACACAAAAGTATTGCGGCTCTTGCGGATGTAACCTGGAAGAAGCGTTACAAAAACGGTTGGAAGAGATCGGGAAATGGCTCGCTGAGGCCGTCACGTCGGCGAAGAGTCACCGTTACGACCAATCGATCTTCTTGCTCAGGCGAGCCGCCAACCCAGCGGACTATCGATTTGCCGAGTTGGCTTCGCAGGCGCAGGCGGCTGTGGACAAAGTCGTCGCCTTGCGTGACCGCGCCGTATCGTCCGCCGACGCCCTTGCCAATAAAGCGAAAGACGCGTTCGAGCGGGATCTCAAGGTGGACGCGGCTCGATACGTCCAACAGATTCCTGAGCCGTTGCGTAGCGAATCGTCAAACCGGATCCTGGCCAACTCGCTGGCTGCCTTAGGACAAGAGACGAGTCTTATTTCGGACTTGCGGGCGAGCATCAAGGCGATGAACTGGGTTGTGGCTGGGAACCTGCTGCAACAAGCGATGGAATTGTCGCCGGATGATCCGCAATTCAGAAAGATCGGCGTTCAGGTCAGTGGCAAGCTTGACAAGCTTTCTGAAAAGTATTTTCAAACATGCGACTACAGTCGCGCCGCAGAGTGTTTGCAGAGCATTCCGGACTGTTTCAGAGGCGAAGAACACGAATCGCGTCAAATCAAGCTTGACGGCATTGTCTGGCTGTCCCAGCAGTTTGACGTCGAACCGTTTGCGACGGCGACACTTGGCCGTCTGGCAGTTCGCTTCACCAAGGAGGCACCACACGATGAATCTGCAGCCGCTCTGGTCAAGCAGCTTGCGGCACAGGTCAAGCAAAAAGCGGAGACCCCACGTGATCCGTGGGCGCCCTGGAAGGCCAGCCGACAGACGTGGTGTGGTGGTCGAGGCGGTTTCTTGGCGTATCCGCAGACCGTTCAGTTTGCGGCTGACTCACAGCTGCGAAAAGTCCCCGGTCGCTTCCACGTTGCGATTGGCTTGGCCGCACAAGGGCTTGGCCTGGGGCGAGTCAAAGAAAACTTTGTCGAGTCCAAACGATTGTTGGGCGGATTCGGTCGACGAAAGAATAATTCTGTCTGGGGAATCGACATTGCCTCCACAGGGATTCGTGCTGTCCTGCTGACCCGGGACGCTGAGGGTGTACTCGTCATCGAGCAAGACTATTACCGCGCGTTTGATGCACCGACCTGCCGCGTCGGTCATGCAGAAGATGCGGACGAGACGATCCGCAACTCGCTGGCAACGATGAGCGAAGAGGTGGAGTTGGGTGATGCGCCTGTATGGGTCAATTTGTCCTGCAGTGAGTTGATCACCCGATTCGTCCGCTTGCCTCCGCTAGGCGATAAGCAAGCCAGTGCCATGCTGCAGGTCGAGGCCGAACAACGGATCCCGCTGCCGATCGAAGAATTGCGACTGATCAACTGGATTGCCGAACTTGGTGAAGACGAAGTCACCGGGCGTCCCGCCTCCGTCTCGGCGGCCAGAAAGACAGTCGTCGAAAAGCGGTTGGAACTGTGTGCCGAGGCGGGACTGAAGGTGAGCGGAATGCAAGCTGATTCGCTCGCTTTGGTGAACTTCGCTGATGTGGAATTTGCCCAGTTATGGTTTGATCCTGATGGCGCCGATGATGCGAGCGAAGCGAGTTTCGAGGCATTCAAAGAAAAAGTCGACTCGGTGCTTTTGTTGGACGCCGGAGCGTCGACAACGACGTTGGTCATCGTTTCCAGCGAAGCGTTCTGGTTTTGGAACTTGGAGTCGGGCGGCGAATCGCTAACCAAAGCCATCGCAGGCAACGCGAAAACGGTTGCGGCGGAAGCCGAAGACAAGAAGCTTAACCCGTCCGCTTTAGAAGATCTTGGGCATCAGTTCGCGCGGGTCGAGCAGCGTCAGGACGAGTTGCGTGGCCGGTTAGAAAAAATGGTCGCCGAGGCGACGAAAGAGAACGAACGATTCAACATTGTTCAGTCATGGTGCTTTGGCGGTGCCTGCCTCACACACGGATGGATTCGTCGCGTGATGCTTGAACGCGAGTTGATTGCGTTAGCCCCCAGCAATTCGCAAGATTTACCGTAGCGGAATTCGGCGGAATTCCGAAGCACAAAGGATGCCATCCATGGTTCGTCCGACTTCGCCTCGAATGATCAAGATTTCTCGGAAGTCTTCCGGCTTCCGCTGCCAAGGGCTTGGTCCCATCACCCGCATTTGTGTGTTGGTGATGATCACTGCTGCGTTTCCACTTTCAGTTGGCTGTGGACCGAGTCAACAAGAATTGATGATGAGGCAGGCGCAGCGAGCACGCGGCGATGACGGATCGCCTCCTGTCAAGCAGATTAGCAACGTCGAACCCGAACTGAATCCAACTCCCGTCGCAGAACCGCCGAAGCAAGTGCCGCTCGCAATCGTTGACGAAATCGCTAACGAAATCGTAACCGCCGGTGGCATAGAAATCGAAGTCAAAGAACTCGTTCCCATCAGTGATCGTAAGCCCGCGCAACCGCTGTCCGATGGCCAGCGTCGCCTGAAGGCGTACGAGAATTTGAAATCCGTCAGCGGTGCATTGTTGACCTATTTGCGGGACAAGGGCCGCTTACCGCCCACGTTCAAAGAAGCGAATGGCTTCCAGACGCTGTCGTGGCGAGTGGAAATCCTACCGTACCTGGGCTACGAAAAACTGTACAAGAAATTTGACCCCAGCGTGCCTTGGAATCGTCCGCCCAACGATACCTTGCTGGAGTTCATCCCGGACGAATTCGTATCGCCGGAACGTTTCGATACCAAAACGAACATTGTCATGCCGTCCCGCCGCGGATTCATTGGTGGTGAAGGTGGACAGTTAAGAAGCGAAGACATTGCCGACGGAACGGCCAACACCTTGATGATCGTTGAAGTCAACGAAGACTTTGCGACTCCGTGGAGTGCGCCTGTCGACTCTGCGCCGGGTTCGCACGATGCCGCCAGGGCTGGGGTTTTGGGGTTACGAAAGGATGGCGCATTCGCGGTATGGTCCAATGGTTGGCCCGTCTTGCTTGCCAATGAGTTACCGGAAAAAGTCTTTTGGGATGCCATGACCGTGGAGGCCGGAGACGGACTCCAAGGCGGAAAGGTCCACCGTGACATCCCAGTCAAAAACGTGACCGATGCCGCAGTTGCAGCCGCCGATGAAACCGCCGCTCCGGTGATTGCCCAGGCAAGGCCACAAACACCGAACCTACCTGTTCAGCCAGTCGTTGCATTCAAACGGGAGGATGTTCCGACAACGAGCGAGCTTGCTGATTCACAAGCGAAGCTACGCAAGCTGTATGCGGACCAGATTCGCAATGCCAAGGCCGACTTGGACAAGGTTCAGTTAGCCAAAGAAATGCTTCAACAAGCCTCCGGCATGCGCGAAGACCCAGCCGACGCCTATGCACTTCAAACTGCTGCGATGCGACTTGCAATCGAAGGTGGCAGCATCCAGCAACTGCTCGAAGCCATCGATCAACGGGTGGGACGTTTTGAAGTGGATGCGTATGAGGAAAACATCCACTGGCTGCTGGCGTTTGGAAAAGGCGTTGCACAACGCGGCGTGCAAACGGTTCAAGGCATGGAATTCGTCAAACGCGCCATCAAGGTGAATTACGCTGCGATCCATGATGACGACTTTGTTCGCGCCATGGCGCTGACCAGGTATGCCTACCGGCTGGCGAACCTAAGGCGGGACGAAGATATCCCGAAAAACCTGAATCGCTTGAAATCGCTGCTCGGAGCGTCCCAGCGTGAGTACGATGACGCGAGTGAGTCGCTGGCGGAGTTTCGCATCGATCCCGATAACGGGGATGCTGCCGCTGCGGTGGGACGCTATCTGTGTTTTATCAAAGGTGACTGGACAAGGGGCCTGCCACTGTTGACGAGGGGCGGTTTTGAACCACTCCAAGAGATGGCTGCACTCGATTTGAAAGGTGCCGATGACTACATGAACAAGGTCGCGATCGGTGACGCTTGGTGGGACTTGGCCGAAAAGGCGAGAACTGACGTGTACCGACAATCGGCACGCGATCGAGCCGTCCATTGGTACAGTCAGGCATTCGCTGTCATGCCTGACTCGCTTGACAGACTGCACGTCAAAACACGGCTCGATGATGCCGGGGATGCTCCGCCGTCCAGCCCATTAGCATTGGTCGCACAGCTAGCCAAAGACGCTCAGGTCGATTTGACGGTTGGGCTGGCTGCAGTGGCAAACGTGGGACAAAAAGGCGTCAGTCGGCCGTATGCTGCGCAGTATCTTGGTGGCGATGACGACGATCGTGATGGCTGAGTGTTGATGAATTTGCAAATCCCAGCCTTTGCGTCTTGGGCGATCCAGTAGTGCGTTGGCTTCCTCGTCACCGGGGAAGACTTCCTTTTCCGGATCCCACTTCAGTCGGCGGCCCAGTAGGCGCGTGATCACAATCAAATGGCTGATCGACGCGGTACGGTGGCCGATCTCGACATCCGCATTCGGCTTCTCCCGCGAGCGGATGCAGTCGAACCAGTTCTCGACGTGCCCCTTGGCGACCACGCCGTCGCCCTCCCATTTTTCGGCCAATTTGGGGTCAGGTGGATTCTTAATGAAGTCCCGCGGGTTGGTCGTGAATTTGTTGCGGTTGATTTCGATCTTGCCTTCAGAACCGGTAAAGACCGCGCCTAACTGCGGTCCACGACGAGGCTCCCGATCGGGGAAGACTAACCGCACTTCGATTCCGTTGGGGGGCGAGCCAAGTACGTGGCGGGGAATGAGAAATGGGTCGGCGTCTGCGGGTAGTTCTGTTCCCAGTAGTAGACGTAGAGGAAGTAGTCACGCCATGGAATCGACGTGCCTTGAGCCAGCGGAAGGAAGCTCTGCCCGTCCATATGTGCCGGCTTCTTCAGTCCCAATGCCTCCAAGACCGTGGGAGCAATGTCGATGTTGGCAACGACTTGGTTCACGACGGTGCCGCCTTGGATAATCGCGGGACACTGCATCAGCATCGGCACTCGACTGGAGGTTTCATACGCCACGCGTTTGTCGATCAAACCGTGCTCACCAAACATGTAGCCGTTGTCGCCCATATAGATGACCAGTGTTTCATCGTCGATGCCCATCTTTTTCAACTGCTCCATCACCGCGCCGATGCTGTCATCGACAGACCGGAGTGCTTCGCAGTAACTCTTGTAGAACACCTCGACGCTGTTTCCGGTGTGCAATGGAAAATCCATGCCGTGCCAACTATTGCGTTGGTCGAGGAACCACCGAGGCCGGTTGAGGAGATTATTGGTCAGCAATTTGCTCGATTCCGGACAGAATGAAAACAACATTCCGAGGCTTGGCACCCTCGATCTTCTCCGAAACGATTGACCGCGGGACGGGAACAACGTCGGCAGATGCAGAAATTGAGAGGGCGATGCTGGCAGCAAGGCCAAAGATTTGTGTGGTGAATCTGTTCATCATTAAACTTGCTCAGTTGTCTAAAGTAGCCAGCCATAGGTTGCTGTAAAATGACACGATTGTGTCACTTGCGACCCGCGGATGCGAGGTAATCAAACCACAGAGAGCTCAGAGGATCACGGAGATTTCAACCGTGCTGGCCTCTGTGTGCCTCCGTGTCCTCTGTGGCAAATCAGCTTATCGCCAATCATCTCCAAAGCAGCCGGTCGTAGGAAGCCGCGAAATGACGTAATCTTGTCACTTGCGACCCAATGTTTGGTGTGCGAGAACAGGTATTCCCGTTGACCGACAGATCGTCATAACCCAGGTCGTCAACCAAGGATTGCACCAGAACGCCCCAATGATGTATGACGTCTCCGAAGCCTCGCGGAGGTATTCGGCGTAGCGTTGGCCGGCGATCTGGGCACTCTCCTCGGGCTTCCAGCCACGGATCGCCTTGTCTCCGTCCTTAAAACGGATGGCGAAGTCGCAAATCAGAATGGGCTTGCCGGTGAACTGGCGTGTGTCGGTGTTCCGTTCGCGACCTGGTTTGCGGAGTAGATGAAGTAACCTCCGAACAAAGTTGCCAGAAGCACCACGCCGTAAAGCCTTCCACGGCCGGATTCCGTCCTTGAAACTGTCTTTGACTGCGCACCCGATGCGCGTGAGAAAGCAGTGACTGGTAACGGGCGTTTGCTGACGTGTCCGCTCTGACCGAGCGCGCGATTGATGGCATCCATGCGCTCGGCATCGACGCGTTCCGCTTCAATCTTAGCTCGAAGTGCAGCGATCCGGATCGCACGCGCCGAGAACCGGACATCGCGTTGCTCGGCAGCCTTCCGGCGTGCTTCTTCCAAGACGGCCTGTGCCGCTTTGTCGCCTTGCACAAGATCGATGGACGTTACTTCACAAGACCGCGAGCGCGATTCATCGCACACATTCTTGGCGTTTGATTGACTCCTCAATGCTGCGTAACGTTCTTGACGTTCCGCTTCGTCTTCCGCTTCCAGAAAGCTGGCGATGTCGAAGTCTTCCCAGGCACGCTGCTTGATGACAGGCGGATCCGCTTCATCTTCCGCTGTTAACGATGCCGTAGCGATCGTCCGTCCGGCACGCTGGCTACCGAACTGGACGGACACATCGAAGATCAATGTGCCGCAACGCAATTTGTCGTCACTGCGGAGCCACACCCATTGATTTGGTTCCAGTCGCTCTTGGTTGACATGGGTGCCGTTTGCACTTGCCAAATCGAAAACGCGAAGGCCGTGTTCCGAGTGATGAAGCAGACAGTGACGGCGGCTGACCGAATGACTACTCGGTCGAATCTGGCATTCCTCGTCCCGCCCGATCATGTAGTAGCCGTACTTGAACGGAATCTCGATTCCAGCATGACTTCCCGTTGTGAGAATTAGTTTGGCGCTCATCTATCACGTTGCGTTATCGGTAGACTGGACAAGGAGGGGGCACGACACCACGTTTCAGCCTCGATGCAGCGCAGCTTTGATTTGAGGCCGCATTCGCAAAATCAGCTGGGCGTGATCGGTCGTCTGGCTTGAAATGTCATCACAGACGACTCTACCCAAATTCGCTACCGTGGCTGAATTCGCCTGGCGCAGCACTCACGCTCGACAACTCGCCGAGCCTGCATCGGCGTTTCGGAGTGCCGCCAGTGTAGTCTGAAACATTCGGCAAGTCTTTAAAGTTTTCTCATCAAAGCCGGTTTTAACAGTTTCGTTCCAGTTGCCCGTCTCCCAAATCGAGATTCCCGCTTCAAGGAGACTGACTAGCAGGAAGCGTACGGGCCTCCTTGACGCCAAGACGATCAACCCGAGGCGCCCGTTTGTCAGTTGAGTTTCTTGATGCGAATGTTGCGAAACCAGACGGGATGGCCCCAATCCTGCAATCCGATCGGACCTGAGCTCGGTGCGTTTCTCTCCAGCTTTTCATAATCCAAATCGACGACTCGCTCGCCATTCAGCTCCACCTGCAAAAGGCTGCCTTCACAGGTGATGATCATACGGTTCCACTCTCCGGCGGGCTTCGCCATATTCTTGCTGGGCGGCGTAACTTTTTGCACTCCACCGCAATCGTCCATGGTCAGTGGTTCTTTCTTGCCATAGGAATCAGTGACCTCCACTTCGATGAAACTGACCAGAGACCGGGAACGCAGAAACACGCTGCTGTCGCCACCCTTCGCGAGCTTGAATTCGAGGTCGAGGACGAAATCACGGAATGATCTCTTCGTCCACAGAAACAGCTTGTAGCTGAAGATTCCCCTTTTACCAGGTTTCGGCTTCAGCGCTAAAATGCCGTCCTCCTCGACGACCCAGTTCCCCGTCGTTTCCCAGCCAGTCAAGTCTTTGCCGTTAAAGAGCGCCACGTAGCCGTCGCTGTCCGTGTCGGCGGCGTGCGAGGTGATGGAGCACATCATCGCGGCAGGAAGAACGGTCGCCACTAAACAAGATGCAAGTCGAGGGAGCATAGCTTTCCTTCCTGGGTACATATCGAGTTATCTTCGTACGGCCCGGCATTGGGCGTCGCATGGCAGCAACCACTGACCAGACGTCAACGGTGAATCTCCAGGTTGGCAACCAGATTGATTCTACGAACCTACCGGGGCAAGCGCAATTCCCATGTTTTCTCTGCTACATCGTCGCTTTCACGCCAGAGCCCGCCTCCCCCGAGGCTAGCCGATGCCCGGGTGACCTGGCCGGCGTGATCAGACGCGCGATGCCACGACGGCCCACCCCAAGAAGAACTGCAATTGATCATTGACCAAATCTCGTCCGACGAGAGCCCCGTTTGCGACGGCGCGGAAGTTGGACAATTCCGCGCGAGTAAGCGGATTCGCTTACGCGCGGAGGTGAGATTCACCGTAGCAGCGAACGAAAAAGCGTTCGCCGCGCTGGTCGATGCAAACGCCGCGAGTTTGACGGCTGCCGTAGCGAGATTGCTAAAGCTTGACATGCGAAGCGTCGCGTAGCCAGGTCGCTTTCAGGGCTTGCGCGTCAATTCAATGGCTGGGCCCTGGGAGGGATTGCCGTTCATGTTCACGGTCCAGATTTGTTCTTGCTTTCGACTCAAACAACCACGAAGTGGTTGAAGAAATTAGCCGGGGGTAAGCTGGTGAGCCTCCGGCGAGCCAGACGCCACCCCCGGGAATTGGAGCGTTTGCCCGCATCATTCGCCTTCGGTCGGCGGCTACGCCGCCGACCGAAGGCGAATGAACGGTACTTGAGGAACGCATCCGGGGGTGTTACGAACTTCGCTTGAGGCTCGTTTGTTCTACCCCCGGCTAATATCTGTGACCACGTCGTGGTCAAACGTTCGTGATATGTACACACGTCAGCCGGGCGCTCTCCCCATCCTGGCCTACATGACTCGACAGGACAGTAACGTGACATGAAACATGTGATTGTTGCTGGCATCATCGGGCTACGCGATTGCACGAGAGCTGCGAGAAGACCTCTTTGTGTCACATTCTTTTCAGTCGTGCTCGTTGCCGAGTTGGCATTCAACGCAGCACCTCACTACGCTCAAAGTGTCGACGGGATTGCACGTTCGGATGTAGCCTTTGCCAAACCAGCCGGCCACGAAGTTTATCGGCAATATGGCGCAACGTTGGTTGCGTGGGGCTTCCAGCCATTTCGGCTAACAGGCGACGATATTCGTTCGGAATGGAAACGAAGCGGGGATCGGGCGCACAGCGTGGGCGTCCGCTACCAGGCTCGCGTCGAGATCGATGCAGGTTGGCGCGGCATGATCGACTTTGATCCCATTTGCCGGGAGTCCGCCTGCATCAATTTGGCGGGACAGCCAATTCTGTATGGCTTCTGGAGTGGTAGGTACAAGGGACATCCGCCGTGCTATTTCTGCTCCAACGCCCCGAGATTCCGAAAGTACCTGATCCATCAGGCCAGCGAAGCACTTGCCGGTCATCCGGACATGTTGATGATCGACGGAATCCATCCACTGCGGCAGCGGCGGGGCACGGTTGGTGTTTTTGCCCGCAATTCCGTAGTACGATGCGGCTGACACCGGAGGCACTTGGAGCGTGGTTTTAACATGCTCTGATGTGGCTCTCAAAACACAGTTCGTTGCCTCACTTGCGCCTTGGTGGACACGGCGTTAGCCGTCTGGGCAAGTGCTCGCCGCTGGCGCGACTGCCGACGACAGCCCATACTCAGTCGATTTCTTCGATCACGTGTGTTGGCGTTCCGAGCGCGACGTGGTACGCGGAGTAGATGAAACAACCTCCCGCTAAAGTTGCCAGAAGCACCACTGCGTAAATTCTTGGATGGGCGGATTCGGTCTTCGTTGCTGTCTTTGGCTGAGCAACCGATGCGCGTGAGGAAGAACTGCCTGGTGACGGGCGTTTGATGACGCGTCCGCGCAGACCTAACGCGCGATTGATGGCATCATTCCGCTCGGCATCCACGCGTTCCGCTTCGATCTTAGCTCGTAGTGCAGCAATTCGGAGCGCCCGAGCCGAAAACCGGGAATCGGGATCGTCGGGTCGCTCGGCTGTCTTCGCGGCAGCCTTGCTACGTGCTTCTTCCGATACGGCCTGTGCCTCTTTGTCGCCTTGCACAAGATCGATGGACGTCACTTCACAAGACCGCGACTGTGATTCGTCTCGCGATTGCTCGTCATCGTCTGATTGACTCTTCAGTGCGGCGTAACGTTCTTGACGTTCCGCTTCGTCTTCCGCTTCTAAAAAGCTGGCGATGTCGAAGTCTTCCGAGGCACGCTGCTTGATGACGGCCGGATCCGATTCATGCTTTGCTTTTAACGATGCTGCGGCGACCATCGGTCCAGCACTCTTGCGAGCGAGTCGGACGGACACATCGAAGATAACCGTTCCACAGCGCAATTTGTAGGCACTGCGGAGCCACACCCACTGGTTTGCTTCCAGTCGCTCGTCGTTGACATGGGTGCCGTTCGCACTTGCCAAATCAAAAACGCGGAGACCGTGTTCTGAATGATGAAGCAGACGGTGACGGCGACTGACCGAATGACTTCTCGGTCGAATCTGGCATTCAACGTCACGCCCGATCATGTAGTAGCCGTACTTAAGCGGTGTCTCGATCCCAGCATGACTACCCGTTGCAAGAGTTAGTTTGGCGCTCATCTAAAACGTTCCGTTATTGCCCACGCTCGTTGAGTTGAAAGCAGGCCACGCGCTGCTCGTCCTTCAGGTAAAGCCGTCCATCCGCGATGGCCGGTGCGCAGTAGCAGGGCGGTGACATCAGCGGCTGCTCGGTAAACGCCAGGACCTGCGGCGTCCGTGCGCTGACGACCAACGATGCCAGGTGACCTTGCTCGCCAAGGATGATCATCGCGTCGCCAGCGATCAAACCTTGGCCGCGTCTGAGCAGCGAGTGGTATTTCCACTTCAACTGCCCCGTATTGATTTCCACACAGCGAAGTTCCGCGCCGCCTTGGCCCGCAGCCGTGAAGGCGTACACATGATCAGCCGACAGCATCAGCGTGTTGTACTGGCAATCGATCACGCGTCGGTTTTTCCAAATTTGCTGGTAACTGCGATCCGCTTGCACTTGAACGCAAAGCGCGCCGGGTCCGGGGCCAGTGACGACCAAAACCTTATCTTCGTACACCAAGGGCGACACGGAGTTGTACGACATCGGTGATCGACAGCGATGCTCGATTATCCAGTCCACCTTGCCCGTCTCCGGGTGCAGCGACACCAAACCGATATTCGTGACGACGAAAACAAACGGCTCGCCATGAATCGTGGCGGCAAACGGCGAACAGTAGGCCATGCCTTGGTCAGTCGATTCCCAAAGCGTCTTGCCAGATTGGCGATCGATCGCGATGACCCCGGCGTCTTTGTCCACGGCGCCCAAGTTGAAAATCAGTCGGTCACCAACGATTCCAGGAGCACTGCCGACAGGGAAGAGATCATCTTCCATCTGGTACTCTTGATGCAGATCGCGCGACCATTTCACTTCGCCGGTGTTCAGATTCAGGCAAAACACCTGTCCTTGGCTACCGACCGCGTACACGTCTCCGTCGAAGATCACCGGTGTGGCGTAGGGCCCGTCACTGTATTCGACTTTGCAGACGAATGTGGTCGGATAGCGGTGCCCCCAAATCGGCTCGCCTGATTCCGCATCAACACATTGAACGATCTCTTCATCACCTTCGCGATGCGTAAACACCACTCGGCCAGCCGAGACCACGGGCGACCCGTAGCCAGTCCCGACTTTGACACTCCACAGTTCCGGCGGTCCTTCGTTACCCCAAATCGGATTCGCTTGCGTCTGCACTGCGGACGTGCGGTCGGGACCGAACAATTGAGGCCAATCGGTGGGCTCAACTGTCCGTTTTCGGTCAGCTTGTTTAAATCTTTCAACCGCCGCCGCATCGGGCGGGTCCACCGCAGTTGGTTCGATTTCAGGTAGCAGATCGGGATTCAAGTCCATCGACGTTTCGCATCCGACCGATGCCAAAACGCACACCAAAAACGAGACGTACGCAAAGCTCCCGGAATCGCCAAACACATTTTTCATGATTTCGCTTTTTCGCCATCCCTCCGGTGGATTCAAAGCGAGAAAGCTAACGGGCCAAGCAGATTGCGAACATTCCAAACAAGGGGCTTTCGTAAATCTTCATCAAATTCACACCTTTGCTTCGCGTGACGCGTGATCGTCGATAAGCGAAGACCCTGAACACCCGATGGACCCGACCGTCCTGGCCCACACCTTAGCCGCGCGTGCCGAGTCTTTTGATCTCGGCAGCCGCAATCTTTGCGGCGGGTGTCGCTTCGATTCTGGCCGCTGCTTGTTTGCAGGCTTCGTCGTGTTCGCCCTCCAGGCACGCGGAGAGCGCTGTGATCAATTCTCGATCGCGACGCAACCAAATACCGCAGCCGAGTTTCGCGACGCGTGTGGCATTGTCGAATTGATCAAAAGCCATCGGAGTAATGATCTGCGGTGTGGCCGCCGCGAGTGCTTGCGATGTTGTTCCGATTCCTCCGTGATGAACGATCGCCCCGCAGGCGGGCAACAGTGATCGCAGCGATAGATAGTTGTGGGTGCTGACAAGCTTCGGCAGCAATTTTGGAAAGTTTTCGTTGTGAGTCGAAAGCAGGATCCCCGGGTGGTTGAGTTGCGCACAGGCGTGTGCGGCACGCTCGAAGAATCGCTTGCCGTGATGGTTCGCCGTACCGGCGGTAAAGACGATGGGCCGCTGATCGGTCGCTTCGATCTCGGTTCGTTCGTCCAGGTCCTCTAGTGGAAATCCGGCGTGGACCAATCGCGGGAAAAACATTTCCGTCGCCGCGCAAACCAGCGCGGATACATCGCGATAATGCGGTCTGGCGAAAGCCACCACTCGTTGAGCAGTCTTTTCACCGGTGGTAGTGAGTGCTCGGCTCGCAATCGATTGACGGGGCCGGCAAAGATTGGATCCAAAACGAATCGATCAACCAGCCAATACGCTGCTTTGACCGCCCACGCGGGCCGCTGGACCTCCAGCCACCACGGCGAAACGCGTGGCGGCGCATGCGGTGTACGTAAAATCGCCGGCGCCAAGTGAATGTCAATCAGCGGCGTCGACGGATCGAGGTCGCGAAAGATCCGCGAGCTAACATCAAGCGCGTGTGAGACGAGGATCGTTTCGCCCGCGCGATGATGTCGCTGAATCAGATCGAAATGCGCCGGCAGGAATTCTTCGGCGATCATCTTCAGCACTGTTCGCGCACCGCGAATCGGTTTCCAAACCTCGGGAGCCGACAAAGCCTGGTCGAACTTTGCGCTGCTGATCACCGGTTCCGCTTGCAGTCCAGCTGCTTCAGCAAGATCGGCGTACGGCTCGGCAACCGAGATCACGACGTCGAATCCTGCCTGGACAAGCTGGCGTCCGATGGCGATCATCGGATTCACGTCGCCGCGTGACCCGGGGGCAGAAAGAATCGCCAGCAAGTTAACGCTCGATCTCGTAATCGGTGATCTTTCGGTAGGCGGTCGCACGGCTCACTCCCAACAGCCTCGCCGCTTCGGGAACACTGCCACCGGTCCGATGCAGAGCTTTTTGGATCAACCGCTTTTCCCATTCGTCGATCCGCAACGTATCCATGCGGCTCAAGCCAGCATCCCGGAGCCCCAAATCGGCGGATTCGATTTCGGGGTCATCCGCCATCACGACAGCACTGTCGATCACGTTGCGAAGTTGTCGCACGTTGCCGGGCCAAGGATACTCTTTCAAGCGCGCGCGGGCCGCAGTCGAAAGTGCCAGTGAGGCACGGCCATGTTGCAGCTTGAAGTGCTCCAAAAAATGGTCGATCAATAGATCAACGTCTTCGCCGCGTTCCCGAAGTGGCGGCACGTACAACTCAAAAACACTCAGTCTGTAGAACAAGTCTTCACGAAACTTCTTGTCGCGGACAAATTCGGCAAGGTCCCGGTTGGTGGCCGCGATCACACGGACGTCAACCAAGACTTCCTCGGTCGCGCCAACCGGCAGGAAGGGATGGCCTTCCAGGATGCGGAGCAGTTTGGCTTGGCCTTCGAGTGTCAGTTCACCGATTTCGTCCAGGAACAATGTTCCGGTGTGTGCTTGCTGAAACCAACCGGTGTGATCGTTATCGGCACCGGTAAACGATCCTTTCTTGTGTCCAAACAGCTGGCTTTCGATCAATTCATGAGGAATAGCGGCACAGTTGACCGTCAGCATCGGACGCATCGCACGTTTGCTGCTGCGGTGAACGGCTCTGGCGACAAGTTCTTTACCGACTCCGCTCTCGCCGCGGACCAACACGCTGCCGTTCGCCTTGCCCACACGCTGGATACGCTCTTTCAGTTTCGTCATCACCGGACTGTTGCCGATCAACTCGTCCGTGTCGGCATTACGATCAGCAATTCGTTTGCTCTCGGCACGTAAGGAATCATGCTCCAACGCACGGCTTAGTCCGACGGCCAGCAATCGCCCGGCTGCCACGGCCAACTCGAACTGCGATGCTTCGAACGACGGATCGTTGCGATACAAATGCAAGACACCCAAGTTGTTATTACCATCGTTCAGCGGCACATAAATGGCATCGGACCATTTGGGGTCGGACTGGGCACGCAGATCGGACGCATTTGAATCGTCCGGATCCCATTGGTCGTTGATCCAAATTGCTTTTCCTTTGCCGATGACGCGTCGAATCAGCGAGCGGGCGAGTTGCACCTTCTCGGTACACTCGGGCGGAACAACTCGCTGCGGTGTCTGACGGCCATCACCCGAATCAAAGGACAGGCCAACCGCATCTGCATTCGTACGATCACGCAGTAACTGCAGTGTCGAATCGATCGCTTCATCGGTGTGGTCGGTGCGCAGCAGGCTCAGACTTAACAGGTACAAGTCAAACACGTGCCCCGAGTTTGCGAGTCGTGTCAAAGGATCAAGATCCTGCCCCGAGTCGTCGAGCATCGTCACGTCCTGCACGATGGTCGGATACGACTCGGTGTCGACACCGCCGTGGTGATTGGGTTCCACGAGCCGCAATTCGGTGCCGCCGATCTTGATCACCGACTTATCCAGCAATCGAGCATGGTCTGCTTTTTGCCCGTTGACGAAGGTGCCATTGCGACTGCTGGTGTCACGTAGCTGCCAATTCCCGTCCTCGAAATAGACGACCGCATGAAATCGAGAACTGACGGGGTCCGACAACAGGATTTCACAGCTTGAACCGCGGCCGATGTGCATGGGCCGGTCCGGGTCGAGTACGAAATGTTTTCCTTTGTCAGATCCGGACTGGACTGACAGATAAGCCACCATGATTCATTCAGGTAGAAATAATGGAAGAGAGTGAATTGCCCTGGTGCAGCCCCGTTGTCATGGAACGAGCTGTCTCATTTTAAGGCGCAGGAGGGCTTTTGGGGGATCCGTCGTTCAAGAGTCGGTGAATTCGGTCAAATTAATCCCACTACCGGGTCGATCGTCGGCTGGTTTGAGCATGCGATCGAGTGCTTTGAGGGCAACCGGCATCGGAGACTCGGTTTTCTGCCACTCGAGCCACCACTTCTGGATGGTCCTTGCGGTCGTTTCGTCGCCCAGACGCCAGATCTCCAGGGCAGCGGAAATTGGCAGATCGGAGGCCATGGTCATCCCGATTCCTGCCTTCGCGCCCGCCGACAGCACCAGCGGAACGGCGGCCCAGAGCCCACGGCATTCCGGTCACGGTCTCCGAAGATTTTTCTCGCATCTGGATCTCGATCGCGATTTGCGTCAGCAACCAGGCCACGCGCAGGACTTCCGGGACGGTTGGGTCAATATCGGTCAAAACGGCTTCGACCCAGAATTTTCGCGATTCCGTATCGTAGTTCCCATCACCGCCGCGCATCGGCTGCACCAGGAGCCCATCGATTCGCGAAGGCCACCAGTCTTCAGGTGGTTGCTCTCGCCAGATTTGGTGGGCAATGTCGGACAGCAGAAACAAACCGACTTCATTCCAGCGATCTTTCAGCGGTTTGCCTCGCAGTTCCAATTGCTCCGAAAGTTTTGGAAAGCGTCGCTGAAAGGCGAGTCGGCATTCGCCCAAACGATTTGAGATGGCCCCCGCGGTTTGCTCAAGTTGTAACTCACTGCAACCGGCGTCGATCAAGGCGATCTCGCAGGCGCGGGCGTTACCGGGATCAATCGCGTACTCGGCAAACAATCGCTCCCAAAAAGTTCGCCACCTCGATCGATGCTGACAACAAACGATCATTCAGGTCGGTGGCCGGACGGACAAGCGATTGCTGTGTTTTGCGATCAACGCAAAAGGCGTTGGTGGCGACCACGTAAGCAGCATGAATCGCGCTCAATTGTGGATCGTTCCGCCAACGGATTGTCAATTTGCCGGCCAAGTCAATTCTCACAGAGATGATTGCGAATCCAAATCTCTAATTCCTCAAAGTCGACAGGGGGAACATTCGAGAGGTCGGGCGCAACTTGATAGCTTCATGCAAATAGACGTGATGAATCTCGTTCTGCAACTTCTCCGTGTTCCAGTGCAACAGCACGCGGATGCATCGCGGCAACGCACCATCAACTTTAATCTCGTATCCACACAGCAAGGGGACTTCCAGCCACCCGAGTTGACGAGCCGCCAAGGCCGGGAATTCGGCCGTCAAGTCTGCCGTGACTGAGAAGAAAGCGCTGGCGACATCGGCGGAATCAATTCCATTTCGCCAGATCATCAAGCCCAGCAGTTGACGCGTTGCCAGCAAGATCT
Source organism: Pirellulaceae bacterium (assembly GCA_963714715.1). Lineage (GTDB taxonomy): Bacteria > Planctomycetota > Planctomycetia > Pirellulales > Pirellulaceae > JBFJVZ01. The sequence continues at coordinate 37,420 of CAVQPV010000043.1, forward strand.
GATCGCGATCATCAACCGCGACGGTGGTGGCTCCGCGGACACCTCGGCAAACGATCATTCCCAAATCTCTTGGACTGCAGGCAAAAAACGAGGACGGAACTGCTGTCAACGACCACTGTTAGGCCAAGCACCGGCAGTGGTCCGAGGGCGTTTGGCAGTCAGTTCATCGTGGCATTCAGCCAAACCGGAACGTTACTATAGAATATCGTCCGCTTGGCCGATAATCGGGAGCATCGTATTTGGATGGATCAGACGCCGCTGAGCCGATCCCAATCCTTTGCCGGGCATCCGTCAATCGCACCGCAAACCCCAAAGACACGCTCCATGGCCTCTTTTAGCCGTCATCAAGAACGAATCGTCAAGAACTATTATCAAAATCGCGACGCGATCGGCCTTCAGAAAGCCCAGGAAGCGGTCACGGACCTGTACCTGAGCGAAGGAAAGAAACGAGCCCAGATCTGGAAACGGCTGGCCAGCCACCTAGAGAAAATCGGCTTACCCGCCGATCAGATTCAACACTTACAGGACGCGGATGATCCGGCGTTGGTGGCCGAGATCCTGAAGAAGTACGCCTGAGCGAGTCATCCTGGTTTTGCTAAGCCGCAAAGTGGGGCTGCTCAAGCAACACCCGTTCCACCATCTTGAATCGCTCGCGCCAGAAGATTCGCTGCAGGAATCCGGGCCGACGAAGATTCGGATCGTCGACATCGAGGATGTGTTTTTTTCCGCGTGCGGTTCGCAGCACTAAGCGGTCACCGGGCAGAACGCTTTCGACTACCCAGAACTTGTCGACCACGTAGGAGTACAATTCTCCCTTTTGGCTCGCCATGACTTGGCTGGCCCGTTTGCCCGGTGAAGCGCTCCGTTTCGTTTTACGATAGACCACCCAATCGCCTGTTTTCCAATTTGCCCGCATTGCGCTTTCTCCGTCGGCCACTGCGAAGAAGGTCGAGCGGTCGAATTCTTGCTGATTCGAGTGGGCTCGACAGGGCTAGCGAACGCATGTGCACTTGCCCAAAGGGGGACTCGTTTCTTCTCCACAGCTACCAGCATAATTAAGCAACAAAACCCCTGAATAGTCGAAAATAACCCGATTTTGGTCGATTGTTGACTTATTCACCCAATGATCGCATTTGTGTGTGGGTGAAAGATGACAGCGGTGCGTTACTTTGCAGCGATCGATGACACCCGTATCATCATGGAGTTGGACTTCATCATCACGCGGTCGCTGACCGCGCTGGCAGGCTGAAAAGGAACGAAAAGCGATGTTACCAGGGCCCACATACGCGTTGATCTCGAACATTTTGGCCGCAAATACAACGGGTGTCGTTGTGATGGCCGGCATGTTGGTCGTGCTGTTTTTGATAGCAGTTCTGGGATTCTTTCTGATCCGGTACGGCAAACTTTGGTTTCAAGCCTACATGTCGGTAGCCGACGTGAGCTTGGTCAGCCTGATCCGCATGCACTTCACCAAAGTCAATCCCAACGTCATCGTTCAGGCGAAAGTGATGGCGGCACAAGCCGGATTGAACATCAGTCGCAAGGACGGCATTAGCACGCGGCGTTTGGAAGCACATTATTTGGCCGGCGGTAACGTGATGAATGTCATCCACGCGATCATCGCGGCTCATCGTGCTGAGATTCCGCTGGACTTTGATCAGGCGGCTGCCATCGACTTGGCCGGTCGCGATGTGCTGGATGCGGTACAGACCAGCGTTTACCCGAAAGTAATCGATTGTCCCGACGCGGCACGCAGTGGCAAAACAACTCTCAGTGCGATCACCAAAAACGGCATCGAACTTCGCGTCCGTGCTCGTGTCACGGTGCGAACCAACTTGGAACAGTTAATTGGTGGTGCGACCGAAGACACCGTGATCGCGCGTGTCGGCGAGGCCATCATTAGTTCGATTGGATCGGCGGGGTCGCACTTTGACGTGTTAGAGAATCCCGACATGATCACGCGAGTCGTCTTGCAGCGCGGGCTGGATGCGCAGACCGCGTTTGAAATCGTTTCGATCGATATTGCCGACATCGATGTGGGGGAAAACATCGGTGCTCGTTTGCAGAGCGACCAGGCGGAAGCGGACACACGTGTCGCTCGTGCCCAAGCCGAACGCCGACGCGCGGAGGCGATCGCCGAAGAGCAGCAGATGAAAGCGAAGGTTGCTGAGAACCGATCGCAATTGGTGCTGGCGGAAGCAGAGGTGCCAATGGCGATGGCCGAGGCTTTCCGGGCAGGCCGCATCACGGCTCCAAACAGCCGAGGTGCGTAGGTCTTACCGCGTCAAATTTCCCGGCGGTACTCAAACCGCCGGACGCGCAAATCAACTTGCCGGTATCGTTGATCGGCCCGCGGAGTTGCCTGATGCGCCCGTCGCGGTCTTTAGCCATTGCTTTACTTGCAACAAAGACCTGAAGGCGATTGTGCGGATCTCACGAGCGCTCGCCGCATCCGGAATCGCTGTGCTGCGTTATGACATGACCGGCCTGGGCGGCAGCCAAGGTGACTTTTCGCAAACCAATTTCTCAACCAACCTGGCCGATCTGAATGCGGCGATTCGTTTCGCAGAGAAAGAACTTGGCAGCGTCGCCGCTTTGATTGGACACAGCTTTGGAGGGGCGGTTTCCTTAGCCGCGGCGAGCAGCAGTCACGCCGGCATCTCCGCAATCGTGTCATTGGCTGCGCCCAGTGACACCCAGCATTTGGCGACGTTGCTGATGCGCCTGAATCCGACCATCCAGCGCCATGGCGTCGGCGACGTAGAAATCGGCGGCCGGCGATGGAGAATTGCTGAACAAATGTTGGACGATTTTCGCTGGCACGATTTGACGGGCATGATCCCAACACTCCGCGCACGGCGCTGCTGATTCACTCGATGGTGGACGAAATGGTCAGCTTTGATCATGCGCTGCGGGTGATGAGCTTGATCACGGGGTCGCAGAACTCCGCATCGGGCGTCAGTCTGGTTTCGCTGCCCACCGCTGACCATTTGTTGACCAATCCGGATGACATCGCGTACGTGTCGGCGGTGGTGGCAGCATTCATTCGGCGGCACTGCCAAACGTCATAACCGTTCCAAGCCGATTTTCAACGCGGCGGTCAGAGAATTCTTGGTCTCACGCCCCAGCGTTGGCCAGCGCCGGTACTGATGCGCACTACGGTTCATCTGAGAACCGTTTTTGAAATGGTCTCATCCATCTTGTGAGCCGACGGCGTTGGCCGCGGGCCTCCTTTCCTCGACGTTTGATGCTTCCAGGCCCGAGGCTAGCGCCGACGGCTCAGATTTCAAAACACGTTCTGAGACAGGTCGGATTTTCTGCCAGTCTTACTCAAAATCGCCGCCGCCCACCGAGATTGGCCAACAACGCATGGTACGCAAAACGCCGCTCGCATCTCGTTTCTCACGCGGCAAGCGCCGACGGGGCGTTGCTGTCGTCGAACTGGCAGTTTGTCTGCCGGTCTTGGTTTTGATTTTGTTGTCAACGATCGAAGCGTGCGTGATGCTCCAACTGAAGCAAAACGTGACCATCACCGCATACGAAGCGCATCGAATCGGCATCATGCCCGGTATCGAAGCCAGTGCCGTGCAGTTTCAGTGCGAGATGCTGCTGGATGACAGACACATCACCGATTACACCATCACGATGGATCCAGCTGGATCCGAGAACCATGAGCGAAGGCGACCTGTTCACCGTGACGGTCGAGGCCGATTGCAACGCGAATTCCGTCTTGGGGGGCGTGTTCTTTGAGAACAAGACGATCACGGAATCGGTTGTCATGAAAGCAGAATAACGCAACGAAGAGATGACCAACACAGTTCCCAATCTTGCAGGTAACGCATCTGATGGAATCAAGACACGAGCGGCTGAAACAACGGCAAACGGGCGCAACGATGGTTGCTGTCGTTGTGATGTTGCCGATTCTGTTCATCTTGGCCGCGATGGCGATCAATCTTGCCTACATCCAAGTTGTCAAAACAAAGGTTCAGATCGTCACCGACGCAAGCGTGCGGGCTGCTGGTCGCGAGTACATCGATACAAATGATGAAACTCTGGCCTTGCAGGCCGCACGAGACATGGCGGCACTGAATCCGATTGATTCCCTCGTGGTTCCGCTGGAAGCCGGAGATTTGGAATTTGGATTGAGTGAACGATCCGGCAAAGACCAAGCTTACACGTTCACGCCCGGAACGCACGGAAACTCGGTGCGGCTAACCACGACGTCATTTAACGGCGGTGCGGGCAGTGCGTTGCAGCCGTTCTTCCCCACCTTCGGTTCGACCTTCGATATTCGACCGCTTTGTTCGGCGACCAACACCCAAACGACCCTGGATGTCGCCATCATCGTCGACCGCAGCGGCTCCATGTCCTTCGCTGCAAACGAAGCCAGTAGCGGTGGCACACCTGCGGCGGCACCGTCGGGATGGAGCTACGGTGACCCCGTACCACCCAAGAGCCGCTGGTTGGACTTAGTGGCCGCTGTGACAGGGTTCTGTGACGAGTTAACCGCGACCGCAAAAGTCGAAAAGATTGGCATGGTCAGTTACTCGGACTCCGCCAGCCGCGACGTGAATTTGACCGAAATCTACACGGAGATTGACGACGCCAACTTTGCAATCTCGATGGATTTCGACGGCGGGATGACCAATGTGGGCGACGGAATCAAAAAAGGCGTCGACGCTGTCACGGAACCGAAATACTCTCGTCCCTGGGCAACCAACGCCTTGGTGTTGATGAGCGACGGCAACCACAACACCGGCACCGATCCCATTGTTGCAGCTGCTGAAGCGGTCTCGAAAGGGATTCCGATTTACACGGTCAGTTTCAGTAGTGAAGCGAATCAAGCATTGATGCAGCAGATAGCCGACATGACAGGTGGCACGCACTACAACGCTCTGGACGCTCAGCAGTTAAGCGAAGCGTTTCGCAACATCGCGAGACGACTTCCGTCCATGTTGACGCAATAGGATGAATCGATGATTCGAAAAAACTGCAAGCGAATCGCACGATCGCGTACCGGAGCAACGGCGGTCGAATTCGCGCTGGCGATTAGCATCCTGCTGATGATCGTGTTCGCTTCGATTGAATTCGTGCGACTGAACATGCTCAAACACGCCGTGGAATACGCGACTTATGAAGCAGCTCGCGCTGCAATCATCGTCGGAGCAAAAAGCGATGATGTGAAGCAAACCGCCAAGGACCACCTGGCCTTACTCGGCGTGAATAATTCCGTGGTCACGGTGAACCCAGACAAAATCAAAGACGATACTCAATTGATCGAGGTGACGATCGATTTGCCGGTCAGCGGAAACACGTGGGTCGCGCCGCTGTACTTCAACGGCACGATCACCGGTCGAACTCGGATGCTTGCCGAACGTGCGGCCGCGGACATGATGGCGGCGCTGCCTCCTCCACCGTCGCCATGATTTAAGACTCGGAGTCGAACATTTCCGTGTGCTCGGATTCGATCCGCTCGTCAAGCGGCCGAGCATCGAAGCCATCGCTGTCGACAGGCTCAGCAGCCCGCCGGTCGTTCCCGGAGCCACAAGGGAACGCATAAAACCAGCGCGGCGGCGATTAAGAAAACAGCGGGCGAGCTTCCTTCCCCGGGCCACCAGCTTGCCGTGTTGAAACTTCGCCAAAAAACGATCTGAAGCGTCATCACGATCGGCATCGCGATGGCAAAGCGGCCCAGAGCGTCGCATCGCTCAGGAAGTACTATTCGGCTGACCACGGCAATCATCGACGCCAAGACCACCATCGCCGGCGACGCTTGCCAACCGACGACCACGGTTGGAATCGCAATGATGGCGATCAAGTCCAGCAAGCGAGCGGTATCGCCGCCCAGAGGATTCAGTTTTGGGTCGGCGGCCGGGCAAAAACTTCGCGTCAGTGAGCGGCCAAAAATACCGGCCGCCACCAAAGCGGTCATGACCCGCATCACCGCGTCCAAATACAATTCGCCGGACAGCCAATCTGGGGGGCGCGTGATCTGCCAAGTGACAATCATCAAGGACGGCCACACCAACATCGGGATGACTGTCGCCAGCAAACCCCAGGCAACCAGCGGACGTGGTAGACGCAGGGCGTCCATGCGGATGAGTCCGAATGACCAAGAAAATGCGACCGCGACTGCGTGGTACAGAAGGGTCAATAACACGCGACCGTCGATCATTGGCGTCCAGAGTGGGCCGCCGTGCCCATGGACAACCTGATGGGGTAACGACAAACGATACAACTGGGCAGTCGCCAAGATTGTCAGCGAGAGCCCGACGCACGCTTCGACGATCGGATAGCGTGGTGAAATCGGCAGTTTGCAGGTGCGGCATCTGCCACCAAGGGCAATCCAGCCAAAGACGGGGAAATTGTCCCGCATACTCAGTTGGGTCATGCATCTCGGGCAGTGCGAACGGCCGTTGATGCCTTCGCCACGCGGCAGCCGCCAGGCAACCACGTTCAAAAAACTGCCCACTGAGGAGCCGACCCAAAACAGCCACAAAGCGATCACCACATCGATGGATCGCGGCACCAGCAGGTCGCGTGTGCTAAAAAGTGGGAAATTGCGGCTCTGCCACCAAGCAAGCCCAAACACATACGACGCGATCAGCACAGCGATCGCGGCGATCGTGAACAGCAAGGGTAAGCGTGTGAGCAGTCGCCGATAGCGCAATTCCGGTTTCCGTGTCAGGGGTTTTTTGCTGGTTCGATCAAAAAGCGAAGCTTTTCCGATTGCCGAACAATTTTGGCTTTCGCGACTAAATCCGCAATTCGGCTCGAACAATCTTGATTAGAGAATCCTGACGGATTTTGATGGTAGTGGGGCCGTGATGCGGTCAACACGGCAAGACCACGCGTAAATCGTTAACATGAGGGGCCAAGAATAGGGTAAAGTTTTCGGGCCGTTGGATTCGTGGAGCGGCGTCCACAGCACGACTCGACGGATCGAAAAGGCACAACAATGACGCAGGAAAGCAAGTACTACGAGGTTCATGAAACCGAAGGGGTTGTCGAACTGATCCTTGGATCGTGTGATTTCGTTAGTCGTGAGATCATCGTCCTGGCATTCGAGGAGCTGACAAGATACATCGAAAAGAAGAAGCCTCGACGAGCGGTCCTGAACTTCCAAAACGTCCGTCATGTCTCATCCGAATTCATCACCGAAATGATCCGACTGAACGACCATGTGGCTGGCCACGATGGAACGCTTAAACTGTCGCACCTGTCCACCGACGTCGAATTGCCATTCAAGCTGACAAATCTTTCAGGAAACCTTTTCAAGATTTACGAAACGACTCCACAAGCGATTGACGCGTTCTAATTCCTATTTATGTCGGACACCCCGCACTTATTGATTGTTGACGACAGCCCAACGCAGCTAGCCCAGATGCGAATGGTGCTGGAGAGCGATGGTTTTGTGATCGAGACGGCGTGCGATGGTCTTGATGCGATCGCATCGATTGACCGCAGCATGCCCAAGGTCGTGATCACCGATCTGCAAATGCCGAACATGAACGGGTTGGAGTTGGTGGAGGCGTTGAATGAAAAAACGCCCTCCTTGCCGGTCATTCTGACGACCAGTCAGGGCAGCGAAGCGATTGCCGCCTTGGCACTTCAAAAAGGTGCGGCCAGCTACGTTCCGAAACGTGACATGATGCGGTGGTTGCGCCCACCGTTCGTCAAGTCATGTCGGTCATGCAGTCGGAGGACTTGTTACGCGAGGTGGCCAAGTTCGAGATCGAAAACACCATCGCGCTGCGCATTGATAATGATGAAACGTTGATTCCAAGTGTGATCGCCAGACTGGAACGGACAATCATCGAGCTGAATTTGTTTGATGAGGGCGAGCGAATGCAGATTGCCATGGCGCTTGATGAAGCACTCACCAACGCAATCATTCATGGCAATTTGGAGGTCTCTTCGGACCTCAGGCAAGTCGACGACGGCAGGCCCTACGTCGAGATGATCGCGGAGCGGAAGCAACAATCGCCGTACCGTGAGCGGAGAGTGCTGGTTCGTTTGGAGGCGTTTCCGGCTGAGGCCCGGTTTGTGATTTGCGATGAGGGCCCCGGATTCGATCCAGCCTCGTTGCGTGATCCGACCGACCCCGAAAATCTTGAAAAGGCTGGTGGTCGTGGGCTGCTGCTGATCAACGCGTTTATGGACTCAGTTCAGCACAACGAAATGGGCAATGGGATCACGCTGATCAAACGCAAAGAATCCGCCGACGATGTCCAAGCGGCATAGGATCGCCTCATCCCCGAGGGCGCACGGCTTGACCGCCTGCTAAAGAGTTTGCGTTACTTGCCCTGATTTCCCGCAGCCACCGCATCGATGCTGATTCCCGCGATTCGTCACCACTGTGCCAATCAACATCAGCCGCGCCCGGACGGGCAATACGTCCTGTATTGGATGATTGCTTTTCGCCGTACTCGCTATAATTTCGCCCTGCAGCACGCCGTGGATCGGGCCAAAGAATTTGGCAAACCACTGGTCATCTTTGAACCGTTGCAAGTTCGCTATCGCTGGGCCAGCGATCGCATCCACCGATTCGTCATCGAAGGCATGCGCGACAATGCGCAGGCATTGTCGAACAAGAGGGTTCTGTATTATCCCTACGTGGAACCAGAACGGGGAGCAGGCAAGCGACTGTTGCACGAACTCGCTCAGCAGGCTTGTACCGTCATCACAGACGAATACCCCTGTTTCTTCTTGCCGCAAATGATTGATGCGGTCAAAGACCGCTTGCCGGCGCGGCTGGAATTGGTCGACAGCAACGGCGTCATGCCGCTTCGCCAAGCTGACCGCACCTTCACCGTCGCTCACAGCTACCGACGTTGGATGCAGAAGAACGTGCTCGACGCCCTGGTTGATGTTCCCAAGCGAGATCCGCTGGCACGAATCAAGCTCCCAGTGCTGGCGGCTCTGCCAACCAAGATCACGAACCAGTGGCCGGCCGCCGATTTAGACTCGCTGCTGGACGGAGATGCGTTGCGTTCGATTCCCGTCGACCATACGGTGCCGCGCAGCGAAACGGTTCAGGGCGGCAGTGTCGAAGCGGGAAAGCGTCTGAAAAAGTTTCTGGAAAGGGCTTTGGACCGGTATGGAGACGATCGAAACCATCCCGACGAGGAACATGCGACCACGGGGCTGAGTCCGCATTTGCATTTCGGCCACGTTTCCGCGCACGAAGTCGTTGCTGGTGTCTTGGACCGCGAGAACTGGTCCCCCGAGGATGCCGGCGACGCCAATGGCAAGAACCACGGGTACTGGAACACCAGCGAGCCAGCGGAAGGCTTTCTGGATCAAATGCTGACGTGGCGAGAGTTGGGGTTTAACCTGTCGTTTCGCCATCCCGACTCGTACGACCAATTCGAGTCGTTGCCCCAATGGGCTCAAAAGACACTGGCCGAGCACGAGTCCGACCCGCGACCGGCGATCTACAGCTTGGACGAATTCGAGCGTGCCCAGACCCACGATGAACTCTGGAATGCTGCTCAAACGGAAATCCGCCGTCGGGGCGTGATGCACAACTACATGAGAATGCTGTGGGGCAAGAAAATCCTTCACTGGACCGAGACGCCTCGCGAGGCGTTGGCGATCATGGTCCATTTAAACAACAAATATGGCTTGGACGGACGCGATCCCAACTCCTACAGCGGTGTTTTTTGGGTGCTAGGCCGCTACGACCGGGCTTGGGGACCGAAACGCCCCGTCTTTGGCAGCGTGCGTTACATGACCAGCGACAGTGCGAGGCGAAAACTGCGTCTGAAGAAATACCTGGCTCGTTTTGCACCTTCACCCGATTCGGCCTAATTGGGGCAGCGCCACCGCAGGATGGGTGTCCCGACCTCCCGCCCCGTCAATTTCATGGTTTTGGCAGTCGGTTCAGGAGACCCGACCTGGGCTGATGAATTAAGTGAGCCGTGACGCGTGAGCGGCCGGGCATTCCGCATTGCCCGGTGCCTTACGGCCCACGGCTCACCCTCTTGCGCTGCGAATCGGTTAATTCATCAGCCTAGACCCGACCTACGAAGGCCGATATCCAGGCACAAAAGCCGCGAAAGGCCTTGCTCAGGTTCGCCTGGGCCGATAAATTCCTCGATTCGCTGTCGGTCCCAGGGGGATCGATGTATGTCGGTACATTTACGTCAAATAAAGCACTCACGTGGCGGCTCAATCAACCTTCATGGCCAAACCTGGCCAAATCGAAAAACATTGGTACGTCGTCGACGCAAGTGAAGAAGTCTTGGGTCGATTGGCAAGCGATATTGCGGTGGTATTGATGGGCAAACATCGTCCCCAGTACACGCCGCACGTGGACTCGGGTGATTTTGTCATCGTCGTCAATGCCGAGAAGATCGCGATGACGGGCAAGAAAATGGACGCGCGTCATTACACCTGGTACACCGGCCATCCCGGCTTGCGATTGGAAAGCTACGGGGATCGCCAACAGCGAAAACCCGAAGATTTGATTTACCACGCCGTGCGTCGCATGCTGCCAAAGAATAAATTGGCCGCTCAGATGCTCAAGAAATTGAAGATCTATGCCGGGCCTGATCACCCTCATTCCGCACAGCGACCCAATCCGCTGGAACGAACAAGTAAGAAAGTGGTTTAGTTTTCGGCTCCAAATTCACAGCAACAGCAAACGATTCCAACAAAAACTGATTCATGGTCGCGGTTAAAAAAGACAAGATTAACGGAGACGCTTTGGGCACCGGACGCCGTAAAAGTAGTGTGGCCAGGGTCAGGGTTCGTGGCGGCAGTGGCGTGATCACCGTCAACAGAAAGCCCCTGGCTGAGTATTTTCATAACGATCAAGATCGCGAGTCGATCTCCCAGACGCTCGCTGCGGTCCAGCTCAGCGACAAGGTTGATGTGCTGGTGCGTGTGGATGGCGGCGGCACGACGGGACAAAGTGGCGCCGTTCGAATGGGTTTGGCCCGTGCGTTGGTCAGCTATGATGAATCGCTGCACGAACCGCTTCGCGATGGTGGGTTCTTGACTCGAGATTCGCGAATGAAGGAACGCAAGAAACCTGGCCTGCGTGGTGCCCGCCGAGGTGTCCAGTTCAGCAAGCGTTAATGGATGCTTGACTTCAGTTGAGCGAGACGGAATTCGTTGAAGCTGCGATAGAATGGTGGTGCTGGGCGGCTAATTTGTCGGCACGAACTGTGCAGCCACGATCTATCTGCGGCCGAGGCCTGCCATTTTGGCGGTCCATGGATCGATATCAGCAGGTCGCCGTTGCTGCTGAACCGTACTACTAAACAGAGGAGCGAATTTTTTGGGAAAGAAAGAAGAAGCCTTCGAGGTCGAAGGCACTGTCACACAGGCTCTGGCCAACACACGTTTCCGGGTCCAATTGGAAACCGGTAGCGAAGTGATGGCACACGTTGCCGGGCGAATGCGGAAACACTTTATTCGTATCGTCCCTGGGGACAAGGTCCGCGTGGAACTGTCGCCCTACGATCTGACCAAAGGTCGCATTACCTATCGAGAAAGATAGACGATTCTTTCCCGTGCTTCGCTGGCAGTCTGCGAGCTGCGTTCTTAATTCGGGAAAATGTCGCGAGGATCCGGCTTCGCCTCCGCTTGCCCTGTCGTTGGGCAACCATGAAACTAAAGCAGCCTGGCCAAGGTAACTCTTACTACCGAGGTGTGTCGTGACTGTCCTTTGCAACCAATCATCGTTGTCAAAGGGACAGCTGAACGCGGCGCCCCAACCGTGTGAGTTTTGGCCCTGTTTCCATAGTGTTTTTGTGATCACTGATTTCTTGTGAGAATCCGGTCTCGGATTGCAGGCGAATTAGATGGCGGCGGATTCAGTCTCGGTTATCTGGCCGCTGGTTGACCCGGTTTTCAAAACGCTGATTTTGCACATGTTCCCTTGAAAGGATGAATTCAACCATGGGTTTCTCGAATCCTTCGATTCGCAACCGAATCATGTCAATTGCGCTCGCCGCATTTGCGCTTCCTGCGACATTGCCGGCCTCTTTGCTGGCGCAAGAAAAATTACTTCCTGGCGGTGGCAGCGCACCGGGATTGAGTGCCGATAACGAGCCGGTCTTGGTACTGACGATCGCCTCGATGGATAAGTTGATGAAGGATGTCAACTACATGACTGGCACGTTGGGGCAACCACAAGCTGGCGGCATGTTTCAGATGATGGCTGCGACGTTCACACAAGGCATCGACCCCACACAGCCAATCGGGGTCTTGCTCCCCATGGTGGACGGTGCTCCCGAGCCGATCGCCATGATCCCGACGCCCGATGTCAACACAGTTCTCGATCGCCTGAAAGCGCAGATCGGCCCCGTCGATAAACTGGACGACGGAACGCTGGCGATTGCCGTGGGAGTGAACACGATCTACATCCGTCAAAACGGTGGCTGGGCCGTGTTCGCGCGCAATCGTGACTTGTTGGCCATGGCGCCCGCGGACCCCACGACCTTGTTCGAGGGGATGGGCAACAACTATGACCTGGCGTTTCGAGTCAGAATGCAGCAGGTACCCGCTGAGACTCGAGGCATGCTTGTCGCGCAGTTGCGACAAGGGTTCGAGCAAGCGATGGCTCGTCAAAACGATGATGATGCGGAAGCGGGTCGCAAGATGGCTGAGAACTCGATCGCGCAGATTGAATTGCTGATTCAAGATACCGACGAATTGAGTTTTGGTTTCAACATCGATGCTGCCAATCAACAGCTGGTGACCGATTTCGAGTTCACGGCGGTTGACGGTTCTGATCTGGCGGAAATGTACAGCGGCCAGAAAGCAATCCCTTCGCGGTTTACGTCGGTCATTCGCCCCTCTGCCGCGGCATACTACCACGGTGCGAGTTCCATCAGCCCCAAGTCGATCGAGCTGACCCGCACCAGCTTGGAGAGTTCGATCAGCACGATTCGGACGGCCTTGGAAAGGGAGGAAAACTTGTCGCCCGGCGACCGAGCGGACATCACGGAGATGGTCGACCGCATCGCCGAGTTAGCCGTTAACTCGATTTCCGAGGGCAAGATCGATATGGGGGCGATGCTGATCGCGGATCCAGACCAATTCCGGTTTGTCTTGGGGGCGTTCATTTCCGATGGCAACGAAGCGGCTCAGATCGTGAAGGACTTGGCTGAAAAAGTGAAAGATGAACCCAAGGCGCCGCGGTTCATGTTTGACCAAAGCCAATACAACGGCGTGACGATGCATTTGATCGAGGCGGATGTTCCAGCCGACAAAGACGAAGCCCGAAAAATCTTTGGTGATACGCTGCGAGTCCACATTGGCACCGCAGAGAAAGCTGTCTACGTGGCGGTCGGTGACGATAGTGAAGCAGAAATGAAACGGCTGATCGACGCGGGCGATCAGAATCTGGGCGGACAGCGACCTTTGGCGCAGCTTCGCTTTACGCTTCTGCCAGTGCTGGAGTATGCCCAGTCCATCGAAGAAAACGATGTGGTTGCCGCCATGATCACGGCGTTGACCAGTTCACCGGACCCCGGTCTGGTCAGTGTCATTTCTGATTCGCTACCCAATGGTGCGAAGTCGCAGATCATCATGGGTGAAGGTTTGCTGAAAGCAATTGGCTCCGCCGTGATGGCGGCCCAGCGAGCCAAAATGCAAGGTCAGTTCTAAGACGTTGCGACAAAAATGGGTAAGGGCAGGTGCCATCAGGCATCTGTCCTTTTCTTCAGACAGACGACAATTCCTGCTGTCTCTTCAACGTCACTGCTGATCATTAAAAACGTCGTGAAGCTGACTCGAAAAAAAACGATGTTCACAGTCGCGATCGCCGCAGTTGCGGCGATCTGGCTGTTTTATCGCAGTCGCAGCAATTCGCAGGCCTCGACCACGGCCGCTCCCACCGAAGTTTCTGTCGAAGCAGGCGAATCCAAAACGCGCAATGCGTCCATGGCCGAAGTCTTGGACTTGGCTCGCCAGGCACGCGAAACGATGTCGACAACGCTCAGCGATTACACGGCAAGATTCGTCAAGCAGGAAATTGACACCAGCGGAGTCATGACGGAGGAGACCGAAATCGCTATGAAAGTCCAGACGCGGCTGCGCAACGATGCCGACGATGCGCCGATGCGAGTCTATTTGCGATTCACGCGGCCGGACAGCGTGAAAGGACGCGAAGTCATCTGGGGCGAGGACCTTTACGGTGGCAACCTGCAGGTCAAGGAAGCGGGGGTGTTAGGATTGATGACGATTTCACTTGATCCCAACGGCATGATTGCCATGCGTGGTCAGCGGTACCCGATCAGTGAAATTGGCATGGTTCGCCTGGTCGAACAACTGATCCAGCGCGGGGAAAAGGACGTCGATGACCCAGACGTGTCGGTGACGATCACCAAAGATCACCACGTTGGAAACGTGCCCGCCGAATTGATACGGGTACGACGCAGCAAGTCCGCGGGAGGCGAGGAGGATTTTTCCCTGGCAGAGATCGCCTATGATCCCGACCGCCAGCTGATTCTTAGCTATCGAGCCTTTGGCTGGCCAGAAGCTGCAGGCAAGGGACCGCAAGAGAGCGGCGAATTGCCCTTGCTGGAGTCCTACACGTACCACGACGTCAAAACGAATGTCGGCCTGACCGACGCTGATTTCGACACGACGAATCCCGAGTACGATTTCCCCTGATCGGTACTTCCTTGGCTTTTTGAAATGGTTTTCCCGCAAATCGCTCGATTCGGTATCATGGTCCGGTGATGGAGGCAGCGATTGATCGACGTTTTGACTTCGATGAATGCCGTCAAGGAATCTGCGTAAGACAGTCGGGGCTTTGATGGGCTGGGGAATCGAGGGCTGGGGAATCGAGGGCTGGGGATCGTCAATCTGTGTTGGCCCCGTAAGCAAGTTTGCTCGATGCGTTTGCCGGTGCGCGGCGATCTCAATTATCTTCTTTTGTCTGTTGATTGTTGGTTGGTCGCCAACGGGATTGACGGCATCTCCTTATCAACTCCGATACGCGGATCCCGTGGCACAGCCATGGCGGATTAGCAGGTATCGCGAGTTGGAAGGGCGCGGCGTTCGCTGCGTCACTGAGGACCAGCAAGGCAACATGTGGTTCGGCTTGCAGCACGGTGCTGTCAAATACGACGGTTACCACTGGCAATTCTTTGGCCTCGACGACGGTTTGCCCGCAGGCTCGGTGGAGTGGCTGGAGACACGTTCCGATGGATCGCCCGTCGCAGCAACTCGATCCGGACTCTATCAACGAGCGGGCGTTCGGTGGGAGAAGATTTTTCCGGCCACCAACGATTTCGTTCCGACCATGACCTTTGTCAAGGAAACATCCGGGGGCACCTTGTGGGCCGGATGCGACTGGGGACTTGTGAGATTGCGCGATCAGAAATCAACGCTTTTTACATCGAACGATTACGCTCGAATCGTCAAACGCAAGGAGTTGTTTGACTCCGTTGCCACGATCCCGGACGAATGTTTGCCGTCAGAACGCTTGTTTCGCGGGACCGGAATCGCGCTGTTGGGACGCAACGTTGTTCATCTCGGCGAGAACAGTCCTGCCAAAGCAGCGGGGCTGCGCGTCGACGACCGGATACTTGACGTTAATGGTGAGCCAGGGCATTTGTTTAACAATCTGACGCGCGACTCCGGGCAGGAGCTGCGTCTGCGCGTCGAACGATTCAGCACGGGCGAGATCGAAACGATCGAGTTTACGACGGCTGCGGTCGAGGGGCGATTTCGCAACCCAGTGATTTGTTCGCTGTTGGAAGACAAGCAAAATCAGATTTGGGTGGGAGCGAGAGGCGGTCGCGTTTTTACAAGCGACGACACTGGCGAACACTGGAACGCCTTGCCAATCGATCCGGGCTTGATCGTTGCCAGACGGCCTGCCGCAATCGAACTGTCCAACGGCGATATCTGTGTCGTGTCCGAGGGACGCAAGGGCTGGATTAGCCGATTTGATGGGTCCAACTGGAACAGCAAGGAACTGTCAATGATGAGCGGAACCGACTACGTCTCGTCCGCAGCACAAACGATGGATGGCTCCATCTGGATTGGCGGTTTGAACCGCTTGCATGTCTACCACGCAGGCGAATGGAAGTTGTACGACACCCGCGATTTAAGATTGCCGGGCGAAAGTCACCGCATGTTCGTTGCCTCCGATGACGCGCTCTGGATCGTCGGGTATGGGCAATATCCTGTTCGCATTGCGATGTCGGATCGCGAGTGTTTGTCGCTGGAAGGCGTTAGCTATCAGTGTACGGACGATTTCGGAGCCGAGTGGTTTATCGAGACGAGTACGAACCGTATTGTGCGACATGGTGCGGCGGCAACCGTCGCTTATCAAGCAAGCGACGATGTCATCAGCCATCCTGCCGGGATTGTTCCCGTTGACGGGGGCGTTGTCGCCTTTGGACGGCACGGAAACATCGCCAGTCTCTGTACGTTTGATGGTCGAGTCTGGAATCGTGTTGACTTTCCTGAAGTAGCGTCTGGCTTTAGTAGCAAAGGTTTTACGGTTGCCAAGGATGGGCGTGTTTGGATTGCCGCCACGGGAAATCGCCTCGAACACCAGGTTGGAGGGATTGTGGTTGGTAAAGGGTCGACTTGGCAGCACCTCAAGCCGCCTGGTCCGCCACCCTACGCAACATCCATCGTGCAGCTTGCCGATGGCCGGATGATGGTCGGCGGTGGCTTTGGCATCGTCAGCTATGATGGAGATCATTGGAGTCGGGTTGGGCACGAGTTACTTGACGAAACTCCTTGCCCGGGTGTCGTCCTTGACGCGGCGGGTACGGTATGGGTCGCGACACGAACACGAGGAGTGCTGAGATACCGCAATGACCAATGGCAGGCGTTCACGAGCGATCAAGGCTTGAGTTCGCACAGTGTTGATACGATTGCTGTCGGTCGAATCGACGATATTTGGGTAAGTACGGCTGATGGGCTTTGCCGATTCGATGGGACGCGGTTCCATCGACTTGATTTTCCAGTCTCGCTTGGACGCGGATCATTAAAACCTGGCAAAGACGGTAGCATTTGGCTCGATGGCAAGCACCGTATCTTCGCGGAGAAGACGTCTCCGATCATCGTTTTGGAAACACGCGACCAGACAATGGAGTCGGGCGGCAGGTCATTGGTAACTTGGCGTGGAGTCGACGCTTGGAATCGCTCGAGTGCTGATGCACTCTTGTGGTCCGTCCAAATTGACGATGGCCAGTGGTCGGTATTTCGCCCCGAAAACCAGCTGATTTTGGAGGGACTATCGTCCGGGATTCACACGGTCAGGATTCGCGGACGCGATGAGGATTTCAACGAATCCGCGGTCTCTGAAGCGATCACCGTCAACGTCGTACCGCCCATTTGGAAGCGATCATGGTTCATCGTAGTGGGGATACTGCTCTTGGCGACTTTGGCCTGGCTTTCATCGAGTCTGATCAAGCGAGGCATCGCGCTCGGTAGAACCAATCAGCAATTGGAACATGCGCGGCAACAACTTGCCGAACAGTTTGAGGAAAAATCGGCGCAGTTTCGAGCGATTTGCGACTGTTCTCCCATTGGTATCTTTGTCTCGGACACCGCAGGGCAACTGTCATACTTGAATCGATATCTTCAGCGGATCGTTGGCATCCCCGATGAATCCGCGAGAGGAGATGGCTGGGCTGACGCATTGCATCCGGACGATCGGAATCGCATCGTCCGGTCGTGGCAGCAAGCGACGACGCAACGAGAGCAGTATCGCAATCACGGACGGTTCTTACAAAGCGACGGTCAGGTGATCTGGTTCGAGGTCGCTGCTGACTGTATTGAACGTGATGGCGTCGTGCTTGGGTATGTGGGCGCCGTCGAGGACATTAGTGAGCGAGTTCTGGCCGATGAAGAACTGCGAGACAGCAATCAAAAACTGACGCAGACACTCGAAAGACTCAAGCATGCTCAGGAACAGGCGATTAAACGTGAGCGACTTAGTGCGCTTGGGCAAATGGCTGCCGGTGTCGCGCACGATATCAACAACTCCCTGTCGCCTTTGTTGACCTATGCGGAATTGTTGGCCAACGAGGGTGCGGTGGATGACACAAGCCGCCAGTGGGCTGAACTCATTCGCCTGGGTGTGAGTGATATGTCCGAAACGGTGAAGCGATTGGACCATTTCTACCGCGAATCGCATCACCGCGACACGCTGGAGTCGGTCGACTTGCTTGATACAGCCAGACAGGCCATCGAGTTGACACGGCCCAAATGGGAGAATGCAGCGCATGCGGATGGCAAGACAATCGATTTGCGAGTGGACTCGACATCGACACCGACAGTCAGCGCGGTGCCATCACAGATTCGATCGGTGTTAACGAACTTGATTTTCAACGCGGTCGATGCCATTAACGAGCGTGGTACGGTCACCATTCGAGTTTCCGAAGACCGGGAAACTGCAGTGATCGAAGTTCAAGATGACGGTCCGGGGATGTCACCAGAGCAACTGGATCGATGCCTGGAGCCATTCTTTACCTCGAAGCCGAAAGGCAGTGGTCTGGGACTCAGTGAATGCCACGGGATTGTGCGGCAACACGGAGGGGCGATGCAGATCGAATCGAATTTGGAGCGAGGTACTTCGGTACGCATCCAATTACCCAGTGACCAACGGCATGCTGAGAATCCCGATCACGTTGTGCCCGATGATCCCTGGGACACATCGACGGCGCCTGATATTCACAATGGTGGCAGCCCGACGGTGCTTTACGTTGATGATGACGAGATGGTTCGAGAGTCGACGGCGGCATTGTTTCATTCGATTGGTTTACCGGTTCAGTTGGCGGTGGACGGACCCTCCGCCTTGGAGCAACTGGAGCAAACAGATTTTGATTTGGTCATGTGTGATCACGGCTTGCCGGGCATGAATGGTGCGGCGGTGCTGAAAGAAATCAAGCGACGCTGGCCTCAGCTGCCGGTCGTCATTGTGTCAGGATGGTCGCGACCGATCGCCGCTGACGCGGTTCAGCCCGACGCCTTCTTGGAGAAACCGGTGACCTACGATGATCTGGTGGCCGTGCTGAAAAGGCACGTGCATGTCAGCAGCTTATAGTTGCTGAATGCTGAATCAGGTCAGCCTGGTGGTCGCCGAAAGTCGGCGGATTGCTCTGCTCTCTCTTTAGCTCTGACACTCGCCGAGATAGTGGTTAGAATGCGTTAACTCACCCAGCACACCTGGTAAACGTTTATGTTCTTACGCACGTCCTTGCCAGTCATTGTCGTTGCTTGCTTTGTGTTCTCGGCTGCGCGACTGCATGCCGAAGATTTGCAGTTCAATCGTGATGTCCGTCCAATCTTGTCGGAAGCTTGTTTTCACTGTCATGGCCCGGATGCGGCAACGCGAGAAGCCGACTTACGGCTCGACCAGAAAGAATCGGCCATGACCGTCATCGAGTCGGGTGACGTTGGTAGCAGCGAACTGATTCGTCGCATCACTTCCGCTGATCCGGATGAGCGGATGCCGCCGCCGGCAAGCGGCAAAGAAATCACTGACCAGCAGCGTAGAGTGTTGGCCGATTGGGTATCCAGCGGCGCCGATTATCAAGGACACTGGGCCTTTATTCCGCCCCAGCGGACTAGTCCGCCTCGTCGAGATGATGATCGCTGGTCGCACAACGCAATCGACCGATTCATCCTTGCCGGGATGCAAAGAAAAGGGCTCCAGCCGTCAGTGGTCGCAAATCGCGAAACGCTTGCCCGCCGTGTCACGCTGGACCTGACTGGTTTGCCGCCGACGCTAAGGGAGATCGATGACTTTTTAGCCGACCAGTCGCCGCACGCCTACGAACGATTGATCGATCGCTTGCTGCAATCGCCTCGTTACGGCGAACACATGGCATTGCCTTGGTTGGAAGCGTCACGCTACGCCGACACGGACGGTTATCAAAACGACCGCTATCGATATCAACATGTTTGGCGAGACTGGGTGATCAAGGCCTTTAACGACAACATGCCGTACGATCAGTTCGTCATCGAGCAACTTGCCGGCGATCTGCTTACCGACGCAACATTGATGCAACAGGTCGCCACCGGCTTCGGACGGAACCATCGCATCAACTCGGAGGATGGCTCGATTCCGGAAGAGTGGCGAACCGCCAATGTGGTCGATCGCGTCGATACGTTTGGAACCGTCTTTTTGGGGCTGACGATCGAGTGCTCGCGATGTCATGACCACAAGTACGATCCGATCTCACAGAAAGAGTACTACCAGCTCTTCGCATACTTCAACAACATCGCCGAGTGGGGCGTCGGACCGAACAATGGCAACAGTCCACCGTTCATCGAAGTCCCCAAGAGTTGGCCAGATCTGTCGCCCGGCGAGAATTGCTTGATCCCTCCCGATCCGGTGAAGTTGCGAAAAGCACGCGAGAAAGAGGCGGGCAACGGACTAAAACGTCCGCAAGCAGGCTCACCCGCAACCGTGATGGTGATGCACGAATTGGACGAACCACGTGAGACGTACGTTTTGCTGCGTGGTCAATACAACATGCCCGACAAAACAGAACGCCTTCAAGCGGACGTTCCCAAATCGTTATCTGGCAGCGAAGATCAATCGCCGGCCAATCGTTTGGAACTGGCTCGGTGGCTTGTCGATCCAAACAATCCGCTCACCGCGCGCGTGGCCGTCAATCGGATGTGGCAGCAATTCTTTGGCACGGGAATCGTCCAGACAAGTGAGAACTTTGGTTCGCAGGGGACCCCGCCTTCGCACCCAGAGTTGCTCGACTGGTTGGCGGTCAAGCTGATCGACAACGACTGGGACCTGCGTACGATTCAAAAGCTGATTTTGCTCAGCAGCACGTATCGTCAATCATCCACCGTCACGCCCGCATTGTTGGAAGTGGATCCCGAGAATCGTTTGCTGGCACGTGGTCCGCGCGTCCGTCTGCCGGGGTTTACGCTTCGCGATCAAGCATTGGCAACGAGCGGGCTACTGGTAAACAACATCGGCGGTCCCTCGGCAAAGCCGTACATGCCACCCAAAATCTGGAGTTCGATTTCCAACAACAAGTACCAGCAAGACAAGGGCGGAAATCTATTTCGGCGCAGCCTTTACACATATTGGCGGCGCACCATTCCTCCGCCAACAATGATGACTTTCAACGCCGCGGCTCGCGAAGTCTGCACGGTGCGGACCGAGAGAACCAACACACCGTTGCAGGCACTGACGTTGATGAACAACAGAGTCTTCGTCGAATCGGCCCGTTTCCTGGCCGAGCGAATCTTAGACGAAGCGGGATCGGATCTCGATCAGCGTCTCAGGTACGGGTTTCGGATCGTGACCGGTCGACTCCCGGAATCACACGAGATCGCTGTCCTGCGAGGCACACACCACCGCTTCCTGAAACAGTTTCGCACCGACAATGATGCGGCGATCAAACTATTGGCGGTAGGCGAGACGCCGCGAAACAAGAACCATGACGTCGCCGAGCATGCGGCACTGACCATGACCGCCTCGTTGTTGATGAATTTGGACGAAACGATCACGAAAGAATGACTATGAACCAAATTCAGAACCTTTCGCGTCGCTCGCTCCTGCTCGGCTCCCTTGGGTTGGCGACTCTGCTGAACGAGCGAGCGCTTTCGGCACCAAGTCTGACGACACCGACCGGCCTGCCGTCGTTGCCTCATTACGCCCCCAAAGTCAAACGAGTGATCTACTTATTCCAGTCGGGCGGACCGGCGCAAATGGATTTGTACGATTACAAGCCGGGTCTGAAAGATAAGTTTGGCGAAGAAGTTCCGCGATCGGTTTATCCCGACGACCGGAAGACAACGATGAGTTCGGCGCAGGCATCCTTCCCCGTCGCGCCCAGCAAGTTCAAGTTTTCGCAGCATGGCCAGGCGGGTACCTGGTTCAGTGAATTGTTGCCGCACACGGCGAAGCTGGCCGATCAAATCTGCATGATTGCTTCGCTGCACACCGACGCGATCAATCACGATCCCGCGATCACGTTTCAACAAACCGGTGCCCAGATCCCCGGTCGGCCCAGCATCGGCGCGTGGCTCAGTTACGGACTTGGCAGCGAAAATGCGGACCTGCCGGCGTTTGTCGCCATGAGTTCCAAAGGCTCCGGCAAGAGCGGTCAACCGCTGTACGATCGCCTCTGGGGCAACGGATTCTTGCCCTCACGTCACCAAGGTGTGAAGTTCCGTAACCAGGGCGACCCGGTTTTGGATATCACGGATCCCGCTGGTGTTTCTCGGGACATGCGTCGCCTGATGCTCGATTCACTTTCACAGTTGAACCAACTGAAACACCAATCGGTCGGCGACCCGGAAATCGTTTCCCGGATCGCGCAGTACGAATTGGCGTATCGCATGCAGATGTCCGTCCCCGATTTGTTGGATTTCTCGGACGAACCTCAACATGTGCTGGACATGTATGGTCCCCAAGTGAACACAGCAGGTCGCTACGCCTTCAATTGCTTGATCGCGAGACGACTGGCCGAACGCGGCGTGCGGTTCATCCAGCTATTTCACCAAGGCTGGGACCAACACGGAAACTTGCCCGCACAAATCAGCAAACAGTGCAAAGACACCGATCAACCAACGGCGGCCTTGATTGCCGACCTGCGTCAACGCGGAATGCTGGACGACACATTGATCATTTGGGGCGGTGAGTTCGGTCGCACCATCTATTGTCAAGGAACGTTGACCGACAAAGTCTATGGTCGCGATCATCATCCCAGTTGCTTCACGATGTGGATGGCGGGTGGTGGGGTGCGCGGCGGAATCACGTATGGGGCCACGGACGACTACAGTGTCAACGTCGCCGAAAATCCTGTTAGCGTTCACGATTTGCACGCGACGATCCTTCATTTACTTGGCATCGATCACGAGCGATTGATTTTCAAATACCAGGGCCGCGATTTCCGGCTGACCGACGTTCACGGCAATGTCGTCGCTCCGCTGTTGGTCTAGCCTCGCTAAGAACGCGTTATCAGGTCTGACGCTTTGATCGAACTATACGGCTTATTGCATTCCTTTATTCTCCCGCTTGGCGATCGTACCGCTCTTGAATCATTGCTTTGCAACAAGTTGCTTCACTCTCCCAGAGGGAGAGTGAATGCACATTCGTAAACCCCTGTAGAACGGAAACCTGAAAGCGGTACGATTCCCTTGCGGCAGAGTCGCACCTCTCAGGGAGCGGAGAGGGTGATTTTCAACACACGTGTTCAGATCAAACTTGATACCCAAAGCAACTTACGAGATGGTGATGCGTTTTTTCCCTCTGGTTCTTGCCTGTTTTCTTGCCACGGCATCTCACGCTGATTTTCCCGAAATATTCAACACGGAACCGGAATCGGACAAGACGCTGATGTCGGCCGAGGAGGCGGCCAAAGCGTTTCAAGTTCCGCCTGGCTTCAGAGTTGGTGCGTTTGCGGCCGAACCGGATGTGCAGAATCCGATCGCCATGGCTTGGGACGCGAACGGTCGCTTGTGGATCGCAGAGAACTACACGTACGCCGAGCGTACTCAGCGATTTCAGCTGGACCTGCGCGATCGCGTCGTGATCTTTGATAACACCACAGGTGATCGCTTTACGACGCGGACCGTCTTTACCGACAACGTGCAAATGCTGACCGGCATTGAAGTCGGCCATGATGGCGTGTGGCTGATGTGCCCACCGAAACTGATCTTCATTCCCGACCGCAATCGCGACGATGTGCCCGACGGAGCCGGCGAAGTCGTCCTGGACGGATTCGAGGTTGCTCAGGCCAACTATCACAACTTTGCCAACGGTTTAAGATTCGGTCCCGACGGTTGGTTGTATGGACGATGCGGCGGTTCCTGTCCGGGAAAGATCGGTTTGCCGGGAACACCCCAAGAAAGACGCCTGGCGCTGGAAGGCGGCATCTGGCGTTATCACCCGATTCGCAAGACAGTCGAAGTTTTGACAACCGGGACGACCAATCCTTGGGGGCACGATTGGAACGACCTGGGTGAGTTGTTTTTCGTCAACACGGTCAACGGCCACCTCTGGCAGATGATACCGGGTGCCCATTTCACGCGGCCATTTACACTGGATCCCAATCAGCGGACTTATCGACTGATCGATTTCCACGCCGACCATTGGCACTTTGATACCGGCGAGAGCTGGACGAAGTCACGCGATGGTGCAGCGAACGAGTTTGGCGGAGGCCATTCGCACATCGGCGCAATGATTTATCAAGGCAGCAATTGGCCAAAAGAGTATCGCGGCAACCTGTTCACGCTGAACCAACATGGTCGTCGCGCAGAATCAAGAAGTCCTGCAACAACTCGGCGGCGGCTACGTCGCCAAGCATGGCCAAGATATTCTTCTCGCAGGGGACACCTGGTTCCGTGGCATCGACTTGAGCAGCGGCCCGGACGGCAGCGTTTTCATCATTGACTGGAGCGACACGGGCGAGTGCCACGAACACACGGGCGTTCATCGTACCAGCGGACGGATTTTCAAAGTTCAGTGCCCACGCGACGCCCAGCGGTTGCGATCGGATAAGGATTATCGCACGATGCCTGCTCGGGAACTTGCCGAGCGGCACGCCACTGCGGATAGTTGGCCGCGTCGGCAAGCCCGCTTGGCGCATCACCATGCAAGCACACGCTGGCAAAGACATGAGCGCGGCCAACGCATTGCTTCGAGAGCAATTCAGTAAACCGGGCAACGATGCCCGTACCGTGCAAGCATTGCTGACCATGCACCTGACTGGTGCGATCGAGGAAAAATTTCTTCTGCAACAGCTTTCGCACGACAACGACCATGTACGGGCTTGGTCGGTTCGATTGTTGACCGAAACCTGGCCAATCGACGACGCGCTGGGGCCTGCGTGGCGCACAGCAGCCGAAGCGGCGCGCATCGAGTCCGAAGCCCAAGCCTTGTTACCGGCGTTAAAGCGGTTGGCTCGCGAAGATCGGTCGGCGGTGGTGCGATTGACACTCGCCTCCACGCTGCAGCGGTTGCCGGTACAGCTGCGGACGTCGCTGGCAGCTGACTTGGTCACACGGGCGGAGGACGCGGTCGACCACAACATTCCCATGATGATCTGGTATGGGCTGATTCCCACAGTCGGTGACCACGCCAACGATTTGGTCGACGTCGCAAGAGCCTGCAAACTGCCCGAGACGCTGCAGTACATTTCACGATGTTTGGCCGAAGAAATTGAAAAGCAGCCACAGCCTATCGATCGATTGCTTGCACTTGTGGCGGAATCCCAAGATGCCATGTTCCAACAAACAGTTTTGGTCGGCGTCAGCGAGGGTTTTCAGGGCTGGCTTCGCGCCCCCAACCCTCCTCGTGGGACGCCGTCGCGAAGCTCAGAAATGGCGACCTGACGAAGCTGATTCGCGAATTGAGTGTTGTCTTTGGCGACGGTCGAGCCATGGATGATCTCAAGCAGATCGCCCTCGGACGTATGGAAGCGGAACCGACGATGCGGCTGGATGCACTGCGCACGCTGATTCAAATCGAGTCGGACGATTTGCGTGAGATCTGCGAAGAGTTGCTCAAAGACGCCCGCATGAATGTTTTGGCTGCTCAGGGGTTGTCCAAGTTTGACGATCCAGAAATTGGAAAAGTCTTGGTCGCTCGCTATCGAAATTTTCGTGCCCCGTCTCGTCCGCAGGTGATGTCAATACTCGCGTCACGCAAGTCGTTTGCCCACGCCATGCTGGTTGCCATCAAGGAAGGCAAGATTCCTCGTTCCGATCTTTCCGCATTTCAAGTGCGGCAGATCCACAACTTGAAGGACGAAGCACTTTCCAAGCTGGTCAGTGAGGTGTGGGGGGAAGTCCGCGATTCACCGGAAGCAAAACAGAAAGCGATCGATGACAACAAGCAGTTCCTCACTCCCAGTGTGTTGGCGGCAGCTGACAAGAGCGCCGGACGCGAGTTGTTCAAGAAGAATTGCCAGAACTGCCATCTTCTTTACGGCGAAGGCGGCAAGGTTGGCCCCGATCTGACGGGATCCAACCGCGGCAATCTGGATTATTTGTTAAGTAACATCATCGATCCGAGTGCTGTCGTCGACAAAGACTTTCGCATGACGATTTTGCTGACAGACGACGATCGCATCGTCAGCGGTTTGGTGACCAGTGAAAACGAAAAAGTCCTTTCGATTCAAACCGCGACAGAATCACTGACACTTGACAAAGCGTCCATCGTGGACCGAAAGATCACCGAAAAGTCACCGATGCCTGACGGAGTCCTGGAGAACTTGTCCCGCGATCAAGTGCGTGATTTGATCGGGTATCTGAGTCATCCGACGCAAGTCGCGCTCATCGGATCGTGAGTGTCTTTCGTAGGTCGGGTCTCCTGACCCGACTCCCAGAATCATTAAGCATCAGTAGGGCGGGTCAAGCAAACCTTGGCGATGCTGGTGGGCCAGCGATCGCTTAGCGTTTGGTCATTCACCCGAGGCCTGCATCGGCGCGGGCAGGTTTGCGCAGACCCACCAATGAATACTAGGAGTCTGATCACGCCCGACTCAGCAATCGCTTGGGATTCTCCGTCATCCAACGGACTGACACCGCCGGATCGATTCCGACTTTGTCTCTCAGGATTACCACCATCTCCGGCAACGTCGTCGCGCAGCCGGCAAAGTGCGTGCGATCCGCGCTCCAGGCAGCGCCGTCTTCATCGACGTGGACAAGCTGGTCGGCCAATTTGTAGTGCCCGGGGCCAAGTCCGGCAGCGCTGATTGCGTCGGAGACAATGATGATGTGTGCGTCGGGCACGCAGTGAAGGTAATTCTTCAGAGCGAACGGTGGAACGTGATGACCGTCGGCGATGAAGGAAATCCGCAGGCGATCGGAAATACTCAACACTCGTTGAATGATGTTATCGTGGCGATGCATCTGGCCCGGACAGCCGTTGCCAAGATGCGTGAACAAGCCCAGCCCCGCGTCGATCGATTCGTTTAGTTGATCAAGCGACGCATCACAGTGGCCAGCAGCGACAACGATGCCGCGATCGGTAAGTGATTTGGTGACGATCGCACGGTCGTCCATCTCCGGAGCCAGCGTGACAAGTTTGACGTGCCCGCCACCTGCCTCCAGCAAACGCTCGGCCGCCTCCAGCGTTGCCGGTCTGACCGCTGTTGCTGGGTGTGCTCCGACGTAACCGTCTGCAGCGTTGATGAAGGGACCTTCGACGTGGATGCCGGCAATGACATTGGCAAACGCGGGCAACGTTTCGATGAACTCAGCCACCCGGCCAATCCGACGGATCATCGTCTCCAGGGGGGCCGTGATGATCGTGGCCAGCGCGCTGGAGACACCGTCGGCAACTAGTTTTTCAGAGACGACGATCGCATCATCTTCACAGAGCGTTTCGCCATTGAAATCGACGCCAACGTAGCCGTTCACCTGCAAGTCGACGAAACTGCTCATGAGTCTTTCGTCCGTGGGTTAGGCTTGCTGTATCGCTGACTTCATACTTTCGCTCAACCTCGACGCGGCGGCTTCGTCGATGATCAAGGTCGCACCATCGTGGCTGCGCAAAATGCTGGCGGGAATTTGCGGACTGATCTCATCTTCCAGCGTCCGCCGCACCGCATCCGCTTTGCGTTCGTCGGGCACACTACAGAAGATTTTGGCCGATTTCATGATTTGCTGGACCGACATGCTGATCGCCTGCGTCGGGACATCATCCAGCGACGCAAACCAGCCTTCGCCAACTTGTTGTTGCCGGCAAGGTTGATCAAGCTCCACGATCAGATACGGTTCTGCGGTCTCAAAGTCGGCGGGCGGATCGTTAAACGCCAGATGCCCGTTCTCGCCAATTCCAACCATCGCCACATCGACCGGCGATTCCCTCAGCAGGCCACCGACGCGAGCAATCGTTTCTTGTGGGTCAGCATCGCCATACAAATAGTGAAACTCTGCAAGCGGCAGGTGATCCACAAAGCGTTCTTTTAAATACCGACAAAACGAAGCGGGATGCTCGATCGACAACCCGATGTACTCGTCGAGATGAAATCCGTGAACTTTGGGCCACTCGATGCCGTCCTGGACGATTAACTGACTCAATACATCGAACTGCGATGCACCCGTTGCGATGACGAGATTGGCGCGGCCACGCTGTGCGATCGCCGTTCGCAGCTCGGCTGCGGCTCGCTGGGCTGCGACGCGACCCATGTCAACGCTATTGGCGGTAATGATTGTCTGCATGGAGTTACAATGTTGATGAAAATTAATAGTTTGCGTAGGCACGCGCTCGGCGCAGGTCTCCTGACCTCGCCGCATCTCGGTCTCCGCGCTGGCGCAGGTCTCCTGACCTCACCGCATCTCCGACCGCAGGTCGCGCTCGGCGCAGGTCTCCTGACCTCACCGCATCTCCGACCGCAGGTCGCGCTGGCGCAGGTCTCCTGACCTCGCCGCATCTCCGACCGCAGGTCGCGCTTGGCGCAGGTCTCCTGACCTCGCCGCATCTCCGACCGCAGGTCTCACAAACGGAAACCTAGCCGCGATGGAGACCTGCGGTCATCAGCGTGCGGGGTCGGGAGACCCACGCACAGCGAGCGTCATCAGCGTGCGGGGTCGGGAGACCCACGCACAGCGCGCGGACGCGTCGGGGAGACCCACGCACAGCGCGGGGGTCGGGGAGACCCACGCACAGCGCATCCTGACCCACGCATAGCGTGGATACCTAACACGTTTTACTCCATGGCCAGGGCTACGCCAAGATATCGTCGACCACGCGTGCCGGTTCGACACCCGTTAATCGCATGTCCAGCCCTTGGAATTTGACGGCGAATCGCTTGGGATCGATGCCCAACGAGTGCAGCATGGTCGCGTGCAGGTCACGGATGTGAACAATATC
>CAVQPV010000044.1:0-44386 GCA_963714715.1 Pirellulaceae bacterium
TCCGTACCAAAAAACATGAACACCCTGTTTCAGGAGTTGAGGTCACTCGGATGGCCCGCCAGCGATTTGAGAACAGTTTGCGCTGCCGCAATACCCGAGCGAACGATCGCCTGGTCCAACTCGGAAGATGTAGCGGATGGGGCCGAATTCCGAGTAGCAGCTGCGTGGGAGCGCTAGGAAGATTCAACGTTTGTTTTGCAGCGATGGCAAGCGCGGGAGGCGGCGAATTCAAGCCGATTAGCAAACCAGGGGAATCGCGGTCGTGATGAACCAGGGAACCTGGTTGGGCGGTACGCGTCGAGGTGATTCTCATTTGCTGTTTCACGCTGCGGTGGAAGCGTAGGATTTTGATACGCACAATCGCTATCCCCAGCGATTCGTGTCAAGTTCAGATAGTCAACGCCGTAGCTGGTACGGCGCGTCTCTGATCGATCGCGATCCTGCCGCCGGAGAACTCGGCTCGGAGAACTGGCCATTTGTTGCTTGGCTCTTGGTCATCGTTGGGCATCGACATCGCATTCACAAGCGACCGCAACCCCCAATCCAATCCGCCGGTAACGAAAGACGACCAAGGGTCCGGAATCGGCCTTAAGCTGATTTGATCTCCATCTCACCGCGAGCCTGCGACATTACGAACTATCGGCATACAACTTGCTCGAAGTTCGTTCCTGTCGCTCTGGCCAGCCTCGCCGTTCGTCGTTTGTCGACTGGGCGTAAATTCATCGTCGTCACGTGGGAGAGCGGCGAGGGCACCCGCTGATCGAGCAAGGGCATGTAGCATGAGTACAAAGTCCCCAAAACGCCAACGGTGAAGAATCTTTGGGAAAATCATTGGTTGAAAATTCTCACGGGCGTCGCCGTCGCCTCGTTTAGCTGCGGGGCAACGGTCATACGCTTTGTTCAGGAAGATCGACTGAATCGCACGGCATCAGAGCTAAAAATTGACCACAATAGAGAAATCGACATTCTTCGAGACGAACATCGCAAGGAAACAAGCGAGTGGAATAAAGATCGACTTAGATTGAAGAAGCAAGTTGACGATCTAGACAGTAAAATACGCCGGCTCGAAGAACGGGATGAGGGATTCTCGGTCACTGACACAGTATCCCTTGAAAACCTAAAACGGGATGTGGATGATGCGGATGATGCTGCCCCACCCGACACGGAACCCTTTAGGAATAGGACGCTTTTCGCCAGGAGAAAGACGAGTGATTGGTCGTATGAGGAAGACGGTGTCGGTCAGGCAGTCTTCAAGCCATTCGGCAGTCAAATTGTTCAGGGTATCGTTTCGCAGTTAGAATCATTTCCCGCTTCGCCCGTCTTCCAATGGGTTGGCGGCGAACCGAAGAGCGTGATTGGCTCAAATACCATCCAGGTGGTCTATCCGTACATCGCTGTACAGTACCCGCCGCTAGACAATTGGCGGCAGGGGCTTGTTGGTTTCTGGGATGAGGAAATATTGGGCGTTCCGAATAAGGTCGTGCTTTCGCCGATAATTGGCGTCCCTTCGGATCGCTTGGTTAGTGCAATGGAAAAGCTGTCAGAGGAAGATGCGATGTCGCTCTCAGTCTTTCCGACAGGTCATGCTGGCAACACCGATGTGCCTGACCGAACCGGCTCGCCTTGAACGTAGTTTTCGAGCCAGGTTGATCGCGTGAAAAAAAAATCGAATGATTGCCGGCGCTTCGTCCGGCCTTCTTGAACAGTGACGTGCGATTCGGCTCGCGAAGTGAGATCATTGCGTAGTTGGATTCACTTGCCACCGACAATTCCACCAAACAGCGATTCCTTGAGAACTGTGCCTTTCGGTGGAGAAAACTTGAAGTCGGTCTCGTCCAATTCCGGAGAAGAGACACTTGAGTGAACTTCCGTAGATGAACCCTTCATGTTCATGGTCTTCATCATCTTTCTGGTTCGCTCCATCGTCTGCCTCATGTTCTTCTTCGTCTCATCGGTCACCTCTTGCCCGAGACCTTTGATGGCTTCCTCAAGTTCTTCATCAGTCATGTCTGGAATGGATGGCCCTCCTTCAGGAGCTTCGAGTGATCGATTGTATTTCCTGATTAAATGGCTCTTCTTTGAGATCCAAAAGGTCTCCTTTTTCGAGATCTCTGATGATCCACTGATGACATAGCAGTCTTCTCCTGAGATGGTTTCCGTCTTTTCGATTTGGGGGGCTTTCAACCGGGAAAACGGAACTAGTTGATTCTTGAACACTGGCAGAAATAGCGAGGGTATCGTGAAGGCGGCGCCTCCGGAGATTCCTGTTGCACCGCCCAATGCAATCTCGTCGCTCGTCATTTTGGAGTAAGCATTCATCGCCCCCATGTGCAAATAGGGTTGTGTTCCATCACTCCACACGTTCCCGGACTGAACCATCATGCCACCCTTTTGGTTCCAGGAAATGAGATACAAATTCGGCTTCTTCAAGAGAATCGAAAACGATGTGACTTGCTTTATTTTCCTGATGCCCATGTCTATGTCTGAGTTGATTGTCCCTTCAGCCTTGTAAGTTTTCAAAGTTTTGTACGTGGCCGCGACCTTCTTTAGGATTTCGTCCGGGAGAAGTCTCATTGCCAAAGACAGGCGAGGCAAGCATCAACATGATGATGGCGGGCGCAATAATTCTCGTTACATTCATGTGCATTTCCGATTTCAGGAGGAACAACTGTCCGCGGGTCAGCCCGGATTATACGGCAGACGAACTTGGGTCGACCGTGGATTCACAGTTCCCCTCAGGATTGCGGACTTGCATGCGCCGAAACGAAACCGAAAGACGTTCCTCTGATGCGGGCCGACTTCAGCGAAGACCGCTGGCCGCGCCGATCGGCCGTTCAGAAACCTGATCTGGACGTGTGCGAAAAAAAACGCTGGGCACTCCAGAGAGTGCCAGCGTCTTGAATTTGCTTGTTACGAGATGAGCGTCTCGAGCAGTGGGGCTATTCGTTGCCCAGTCGTACATTCTCCGCTCGGGGGCCCTTTGGCCCTGGCCGACGGTGTAGGTCACTTCCTGGCCTTCGCGGAGGTCGTTGAAATGAACTCCATCGACGGACGAGCTGTGAAAGAACATGTCTTTGTCGCTGTCCTTAGACGCAATGAAGCCGAATCCTTTGTCGGTGATTCGTTTGATCGTGCCTTGTTCCATTTTCTTATCCAATTACTCTTCAAAATAGTTGTGTCAGTCCAGTCTGCGTGAAACGTTCACACAATCAGTCTGACACGGTGGTCGTGATATACACCGCCGGCGAGTCAGATGACTCCCATCCGGCGGTATTTGTTGGTGTGCCGTTATTCGTTGTCGGTCGGCGATCGTCCATCGGCGTCTGGGCCGACGTTTCTTCGTCGTCGTACTCTCCGGTAGTGCTGGCTCGGCAGCTTTTCGTCCTTTGCGGCGATTCGCTTTTCTTCGGCCTTGCGTTTCTTTTCCATTTCGCGTGCTCGTTTCGCGAATGTATTTTGGTTTTTTGCGATGATCAATACTCCTAATAACGAGTACGCTACTCCGATGGTGAGTCAGGCAACATCGCTCCCTGACGTTTGTTGCTCTCGTTGACTCTTGTTTTTTGTTGACTCGTCGGATCTTCGTTGCGTTCCATTTCGGGTTTTTGAGTTGGAAGATTCTTCACGCGCCGACTGTATTCTCCTTACCCGCGGCCCGCTTGACGAGTCGAGCTTCAAGATCTTCGCAGCGCAAATCCGTCTCGATCGTCGTCGATTCCTCGCGACAAGCGAGGAACATCGGTGACTGTCAGCGGGGTCGATCGCCAACTTGTTTGCTTCCGGCTAACCACGGCCATATCGCGTTTTCGTCTTTCGCGGACTTGTTTTCGATTTGCGAGATTCAAGCACGGTCGCGAACCGAGTTGTATGGCATCCCATCGGGTAGCTCATATCTTTCGGCACGCAGAAACCAGAAAGCAAGCCCACCGGTGTTGTGTGTGGGAGTTTGCGACGATTTCGTGCCACGCACTCCGAGCGATCCCTTGCGTCCGGTCTCTTGCCAGCCAAGTCGCTCCATGATGCTGCGAACCAGTACGCCTATCGCCTGCCGAAAACGAGTGATGCGGCGTATCTGCACGGCGAGCACAAACCGGTCAATCTACGGTTGAGACTCCAGCTCGCGAACAACCCCAGCCAGTGGTGAGCGATCGTGATGTAACTCAAGCTCTTCCATGCGGCGCTGACGTTCTGCGTCACTAAAGAAGTCCAGCACGACATCAAACGGTTGTTTCGGATCGTTGACTACGTCCGCGAACGTTTTTCCTTGCGTATCGTCAAGAAAATCGGTTCGTGAATACCGTGTTTTTGTCAACGCCTGGCTCGTCTTTGTAGTGCGGGTGTTTGGAGGTGCAAAGGTTGTATCTCCACATCCTGTATGTCCTGTCGGAGCGTGTCCACAATCCCCGTATTTGGGATCCTGCGGGATCGTCACCAACGAATTTGGGGGTCTGCAACGGGACGCGGCATGTCTGCGGCTATCGAGAACACGTCAGCACAGTTCCTTCACACAGCTCGCCCTCGCTGCCAGCATCCAAGCGGAAGGCATACGTTGGACCGATTGTGGCTGTGCAGATTGGCGACACGCGCAGAGGTGCACCGGCAAACGTGTCCCGCTTTGGCGTGGTTTCTTGCGACAAACGACGCACCACACGTCAACGCTCTTCCGGTCCAGCCGGTCCGCAAAGTTGAGCCGGCGACCCACGCCGGGCGGCACTTGTCATGGCTGCCGCATGTGATCCTGAACCTCGCCGATGACCCTATTTGGCCTTCGCTTCCGGCAACTTCTTGACATCGTCGGGAGTCATTTCCTTGACGCTGAGATCGGCGTAGATGACGCGGTACTTGTCGGCCCCGGTCGGCTTGTACCAGAAGATGGGCCGATCGGGCGTGCCCAGCTTCACGTCCTTGCCGGCATAGTGCGAGTCGTTCTGCGACGTCAGCATATTGTAGAACATCATGCCCTGCATGTACTTCTGCGTGAGCTTCTGCGTGAACGGCATCATCGCCTTCATCCACGCCTTCATGAACCCATCCTTGTCCTTGCCATACTGGGCTTGAAGCTCCTTGAGAAGCTTTGCAGTTTCCGGTTCTTTGAGAAGCTTTTCAGTTTCCGACTTTGAGGCCGCTTGCATGGCTTGCTGGAATTCTTGTTGCTCATCCCAATCGCGGCAGGGAAAGTGCCATCGTTGTGCTCGGCAACGAGACGCAGGACGTTGACCAGGTCATCCTCGACGGGCATCGTCACCTCCATGTTGTTGACGGTATAGCCGGCGGGCGGTTCGAGACTGAACAACGACGGGTCCAACTCCATGTCATAGCGGAAGTTGCTCATGACGCCATGACCGCTGCCGCCGGCGAAGTCGACTTCGACTGCGGACGAGCCGGGCAGTCTGCGGATCGGCCCAGAAAGTCATGTCTGCCATGTTGCCATGGGTCCGAAAGCCGACGGCCACACGTCCGTCGATTTCTTTCTTGCCAAGCGACTCGACCTTCTCGCCCGGGCTGCTGCTCCCCTCCCGAACGAGTTGCCGCACCATCTCGAACATATTCGACGGGCCGGCGGGCTTCTCTATCTTCGAGAGGTCGATCATGATGGCCAGTTTCTGCTCGGGCACCAGCGTAAGGCCTTTCATGGCCTGACGATCCAGAATCATAATGCTGCTGCCCTTGTCCTTGGCGGAACCCGTGGACATCGACATCTCGACACGTTCGCGCGACGGTGCCAGGAAAAAGCCTTCATCGTGGTGGTGGTCGTCTTCCCGTCCACCGGGTTCTTCATTTCCGTCGTGCAGTCGTAAGTGGCGCTTCGCAGGCTGTCCAAGGCCTTGGCGACGTCGGCGAAGGCGATGTTGGTCGAGCCGCCGCCGATCGTCATCCAGGAGACCAGAGATGCCGACGGCCACAAGGATGGTTGCGGCCACGGCGAACTTGGCGATGCGTTTCATTTTTCGGGTCCTTTCCACGGTAATAGGAATCACATCTGCTTTCCGGATAGCCTCTGTCACATGGGCAACCGTTTCCGCCGGGCCCACACGGTCCAGGATCGTCGCCCGGAGCGTCTCGGCATATTGCGGGTCGGGTGAAACACTCGGGTCTCCCGCTTCGCGGACCAACCGAGCCAGCACTTCCTCATCGCTATTGAATTGATTACTCATTGGACGACTCCTTGCTTACCCGTCGTCCGTCGCCACAGGGCATCATGTACCCACGCGAGCAGGCCCCGCATCTGCTCCCGTGCTCGGGAAAGCAGCGACTCGACCGCCTTGGCGGTTCTTCCCATACGGATGGCAATTGTCTCGACGGAAAGCCCTTCCACATACTTCCAAAGCAGCACCTCGCGGCGGTCGTCTGGAAGGAGCAGAATCGCCGCACGCACGACAGAGTCGCGTTCCACCTGTTCCAGCACGTCCTCGGGCAAGACGGAGATGTCTCCCAGTTCGGCCGCCTCCCCGAATTGATCACTAAGCGACGTTGGGTTCCCAGCCAAAGCACGGCGGCGGTAGTACAAGGCGACTCGCTTGCGGGCAATGCCGAACAGCCAGTTCCGGAAACTGCCCCGGGTTGCATCACACTGGTCGATTCCGTCCAGCGCTTCCAGCCAGGTCTCCTGGTTCAGGTCTTCCGCGACCGCCCGGTCGCCCCCAACAAGGTGGAAAACGAAGCCGTAGACCTCGTGAAGATGGCGATCGACAGCGGCACTCCAGGCGGAGCGGTCGCGTTGCTTCAGAACGGTAATCAGGCTGGACTGTTCGTCGTCGGCCACACCCGCTCCCTTGTTGGTTCCCACGTCCTCATGAGCATATTTGCGCGAGGGGAAGAAATCCTTCGCAGCCGGGCCAAGAAAACCGGCGTGAGTCTCCGGCGGAAAGGCCCCGCCCCCAACTGACAACTCCGTACTCCTTCGCCGTCAAGGAGTTACGTCGTTTGTAGCGTAAGAGGTCGAGCCAAGGTCTCATATCTTGAAAAACGTTCGTTTTTTGCAGGTTCTCGATCCTCGAAGCGGCACGACGTCGTTTTCGAGGGATCAGAGTCCCAAATTGACATCCCGGAAATCAAAACACCATCAAACGTTGAAATCGGGGGTTCTTGAACGGTCGGTTTGACATTTGCCCGTGGTCGATTTGGGCGGAAAGTTGCCCCCGACCTCCATGTCCGGCAATCAGGCCGGGCCTGTCATGCCCGTTCTCGTTTGCCGTGTGCAAGCCCTCTCAGCGTTCGACAAGCAGTCGAGAGACGCGCGGCCGGCTACGCTACCACAGCGATCAATGCCGACTGGTTCCTGCATTGCAGGTGGTATTGGGTGCGAAGCTGGACGGTACCAAACTCCAAGCATCCAAGTGGGGTTCTGACAGAACAGCAAGACTATCAAACCGCAGGCCTGTTGGCCAAGAAGAATTGTGAGTTTGTGAAGACTTGCTTGTCGCAGTTACTGTAGCGAGATTCCAATGCGTCTTTCGGTTGGATAGTGGATTCGGTTTCGACGACCAACGAATCGGCACGAACACTCTGGCTCGCTTCGCCGTGAAGCTGCTGGCCGGCACGAACGATCACGTGGTTGATCTTTGCCACCGTCTCTGGCTTGAGCTGGCAAATGGTGTCGCGAAGTGCGCCGATAGCTGAAGCCATCAGCGTCGTCCCATTGGCTCGAAGTTCAGCGACACTTCTGCAATTGGGCTACAATCGAATTCGCGTTGTCTTTCGTAGTGCTTACGTATCTCGAACACTCCTTGAAGATTTGCGGTGGAAGATTCGTTTACCCAACCAACTCAACGCGCGAACCCGTAAAAAGGTTCGATCTTCAAGGAGCTTTTTTCGTTTTTGTCCCGTGAAAAACGTGCTGTTTCGATTTCCGGACAGACACTGGCTCGATGATCACTTCCCCAAAAACCGATGACTCGCCGCGAGACCACCGCCGGATACTCGTGTTGGTGTTGTCGATCGCTATGCTGCTGGCCTACGCATTTGGCCTGACAGCGGCAGACGACAGTGGTTTCAAGCTTGTTTCCGAGATGATGGGGCGAGTGGGACTGTTCTTGGGCGCGCTGTGGCTTGCTTGGCCGTCGTTACAGAGGCCAGCTCAATGGGTGCCCCCCGGGATTGCGATGCTGTCTTTGGTTGGATTGGTGATCTTAGCCGCCCAACCAAAGCTGCGCGTCTTCATCATTCCAGCGATTGCTGCATCGCTTGCCTTCGGCGTCGTCGTCAAAGCCATTCGAGGATCGAAGTAGGGATCACGGCGATCAACATCCCTAAACCAAATATCTGGCTCGCCGTGATCGGCTGGAGCGGAAGCAGTGATCTCCCGTTGTCGTCCATTTCTTGCGGTGGACTGTAAGGATTCATCATGATACGAGTTGCTCGCCCTGCCAGGAGTTACTCCGCCAGGTTTCTCAAAACCGTCGGCAAGATGCCACCATTGCGATAGTACTGCATTTCGACCGGCGTATCGATGCGGACCACACAGGGGAAACTGGTCGCTTTGCCGTCCGCGTCGGTAGCTGTCACCGTGATGGTTGAACGCGGCTGCAGATCGTTGGAAAGATCCGGGATGTCGATCGTTTCTTCGCCGGTCAGCCCCAGCGACTGCCAGGTTGCACCGTCGGCAAATTCAAGCGGCAAGACACCCATGCCGACCAGGTTGCTGCGATGAATCCGCTCGTAACTCGCCGCGATCACCGCCTTGACGCCCAGCATCATCGTGCCTTTGGCGGCCCAGTCGCGACTGCTGCCGGTTCCATACTCCGTACCGGCCATCACCACGAGCGGCACGCCGTCGTTCTGGTACTTCATCGACGCGTCATAGATGCTCATCACTTCGCCGTCGGGCAGGTGCCGTGTCACGCCACCTTCGGTCCCCGGCGCAAGCTGGTTGCGAATGCGGATGTTGGCAAACGTACCTCGTACCATCACGCGGTCATTGCCACGGCGCGAACCGAAACTATTGAAATCGCGGATCGCGACACCGTTTTCCTGCAGGTACTTTCCGGCCGGTCCGTCCGATGCGATCGCACCGGCTGGTGAGATGTGATCGGTCGTTACCGAATCGCCGAGCAATGCGAGTACGCGTGCGCCGCTGATCGGTTCGATATCGGGAACCGCATCGTCGGTGACCGCATCCAAAAACGGCGGATGATGAATGTACGTGCTTGATTCGTCCCACGGATAAATGTCACCACCGGAAACGTCGATGGCATTCCAGAGTTCGTTGTCCGTTGACGCTGGTCTCGTATTCTTCCGTGAACATCTCCGGTTGAATCGATCGCTGAATCGTCTCCAGAATCTCTTCGGCGGTCGGCCAGATCTCTTTCAGGTAGACATCGTTGCCGTCTTTGTCCTGGCCAATCGGTTCGGTTACCAGAGTCGACATCGGTGCTGCCGGCCAGAGCATAGGCAACCACCAGCGGTGGACTGGCCAGGTAGTTGGCTTTGGTCAACGGATTGACGCGGCCTTCAAAGTTGCGGTTACCGCTGAGCACCGCCGAGGCCATCAAGTCACCCGACTTGATCGCGTTGGCAACCGGCTCGGGAAGCGGGCCACTGTTGCCAATGCATGTCGTGCATCCGTAACCAACGGTGTGGAATCCAAGCTGCTTGAGGCTGTCGGTCAAGCCGGCTTTGTCCAGATAGTCGGTGACGACGCGCGAGCCCGGTGCGAGACTGGTTTTGACATGGGGAGCAACCTTCAAGCCTGCGCTCGGCCGCTTTCTTGGCAAGCAGCCCGGCGCCGATCATGACCGACGGGTTGCTGGTGTTGGTGCAAGACGTAATGGCGGCAATCACGACGGCACCGTGCGTGATTTCGCTGCTCTTGACCGTTGTTTTTCACCGCCGCCGTTCGCGACAAGGCACTCGCCTCCAAGTCCAAAACCGCTGGCACCGATCGGCGCGGTCAGCGACTCGTTGAACGCTCGCTTCATGTCTTTCAAGGCGATCCGATCTTGCGGACGCTTGGGGCCCGCGAGACTCGGTTCTACCGTACTCAAATCCAACGACAGCGTCTTGGTGTAGGTGAGCGCCGGGCCGTCGTCGGTGCGGAACAGGCCTTGTTCCTTCGAGTAACGCTCGACCAATTCGACCTGCTGTGTTGACCGACCTGTTTGACGCAGGTATTGCAGCGTCACATCATCGACGGGAAAGAAACCCATGGTCGCTCCGTATTCGGGAGCCATGTTGGCAATCGTGGCCCGATCCGCCACGCTCATTTCGTTCATGCCCGTCCCAAAGAACTCGACGAATTTCCCCACGACACCTTCCTGCTCGCAGAATCTCGACGACTGCGCAGCACCATGTCGGTGGCCGTTGCTCCGGCGGGCAATCCGCCGGTGAGTTCAAAACCGATCACTTCGGGCATCAACATGTACAACGGTTGACCCAGCATGTTGGCTTCAGCCTCGATGCCACCGACGCCCCAGCCGAGTACGCCCAGCCCGTTGATCATGGTGGTGTGACTGTCGGTGCCGACCAGTGTGTCGGGCAAGGCCACCGGACCATCGTCGGTCTCCTTGATGGCGACGACGCGAGCGAGGTATTCCAAGTTGACTTGATGAACGATCCCGACGTTCGGCGGCACGACGCCGAAGTTGTCGAACGCTTGCTGGCCCCATCGCAGGAACTCGTATCGTTCGCGGTTGCGTTGAAATTCGATTTCGACGTTTCGATCCAGCGCGCTGTCGCTACCAAAAAAATCGACTTGGACGCTGTGGTCGACCACCAGATCCACGGGAATCAGACGGATTGATCTTCTTCGGATCACCGCCAATCCGCTGCATCGCCGAACGCATCGCAGCCAGATCGACCACCGCCGGGACGCCGGTGAAATCCTGCAGGACCACGCGGTACGGTTTGAAGGGGACCTCTTGCTTGGCCGGCGCAGCGGCGTTCCAGCCGCAAAGATTTTTGACGTCATCCTGGCTGACCAAGAAATCGTCGCAATTTCGCAGGACGGCTTCCAGCAACACGCGAATCGAAAATGGCAAGCCGGTCGATTTGACCCAGCCCGGCATCTTGAAGTCGGCTGAGGCGATAAATCGCGGCTGTCCATGGCCGGTATCAAACTCGATCGCGGGCTCCAAATGGATCGAAATTCACCTGATTTCTCTGTTTCTTGCGGGGTTGTAAGGAGGATTTCCACACAGTTTAGCGATCACTCTGCGGATTGTCTGCCGCCAGGAGCTAAGCCCGAATCCTGGAGGTCTGGGGGATCTGCGGGAAGATTTAGCGATCGAAGCGATTCACGTGGTCATCCGGAATCTGACGCGTCGATAGACAGACAAACCAATCCAATCCGAGAGGCCATCGATGAAACGTTCGACGTTCTTTGGTAAACATTCAATTCGTCGCCATCAGCTGGCTGTACTGGCGGCCACGCTCATGGCGGGAGTGTTTGGACCCGCTCAGGCCTGCGACTATTGCAACCAGGGCGGTGGGATCGTTTGCGACACGGGCTGCGATAGCGGCTGTGACAGTTGTGGATCAGGCGCACCGTCAGGACCGATCTTCCAGACCCTGGACGCGGTTGCAGGAGGCATCGAAAGGTTTCTCGGACTGGATCAGTGCGGGTCGGGGTGCGATTCCGCGTGTGACGCCTGTGATTATGGAATGGTCGATGAGTTGATGATCACGCCCGCGCCTCAACATCATCACAGCGAACCCGCGTTACCAAATGTTCCACCGGAGAGCTACTCGCAGCCAGCTCAACCCTACACTCAGCCAGCTCAACCCTACTCGCAGCCAGCTCAACCCTACTCGCAGCCAGCTCAACCCTACTCGCAGCCCGAACATGCCATGCCAGTGCCGGAGCCCGAAATGCGTCCGCTGCCACCGGTGCAAAACGATCAGCAAGATGACGGCTCGCTCTTTGACACGCTGAATAACCCGTTCAGCGACGATGAGGTTCGCTGGACGCCAAAGACACGCCGCTCGATGGAGCCGAGTGCGTATCACAAACGGAAGATCCCAGTTCAAGCCATGCGACCCAGCTCCAGCTACCTGAATGGTCGATCGACGCAAGCAACGCATCCGCAGCAACGACAGATGCTATCGCAACGGTCGGATTTAAACAGCGTGAAACGAGCGACTGCGCGTCGACCCGTGACGAACGCAGCGTCCGGCAGTCGATCGACGTATGCGACACAGCGTCAGCAGACGCACTCCCATCATCAAGTGCGGTTGTCTAAAGCGCCGAGTCCCCAGTCTCGCGGCAGTCACTCCACATCGCCCGCCCGTTCCTCCGGTCACAAGACCTTCTTTGAGACGGCAAAGCACCTGATCTCTCGGTAATGCTTCGGCGAACGACTGGCGACCGGGACAGGGGCCCCACTCTGCTCGTCCGCTACTGGTTCGACATCAACGTTCGGTAGTGTTGTCGGTAGGCATCAATCATGATCGGGATCGAAAATTCTGTGCGAACGTGTTCGCGGTTTCTGATCCCGATTTTGTCGCTGAAAGCCGCATCCATCAGAAACCGTTCGACCAATCCAGCCATGGCCTCGCTGTCACCGGCGACAAAGCTTTGGTCCTCTCGATCGTGTGCCAACAGTTCTTCGCTCCCTTCGACCCGGCTGCATACGACCGGCTTGCCGCTTGCCATTGCTTCCAGCACAACATTTGGCATTCCTTCGTAGCGACTTGGCAGCAGCAGGACGCGAGCGGCTTTCATCAGCGGCGCAATATCACTTTGCCACGGCAAAAGCTGGACGCGGTCGGCGCCCACCGACGTCGCCCAATTCGTCAGGTCTTGCCGGAGCGGACCGTCGCCAACCAACAGGACGCGTCGGTTGGTACCTCCTGGGGCGAGGCGATCGATCTGCTTCTGAATCAGCTCAATGCCTTTCTGTCGATGCAGTCGGCCCACAAACAGCGTGACGACGCTTTCAGGGGGCCAACCAATATCGGCCCAAGAGAACGGCGTGGTCGTGGTAAATCGGCCGACATCGACACCGTTGGGGATCACGATCGACTTGTGGGAATCGCAGCCAAGTTGATCCGCGGCAAAGCGACGAACTGCCTGGCTAACGCAGATCAGCGAATCCATTCGCTTGACCGCTTGACGCTCCACTCGGCAGCGAAACGGTTTGGCTTCAGCCACCCGGAGGCCACCGACCTTGGACGCAATCCCAGCTGATTTGGCGGCAAACGTCCCCAGGACGTTGGCGTGATAGAGAAAGGTTTGGCAGATGTCAGGCGGCGAAGCCCGGAGCCACGTTTTCAGTTTGCGTCCGGCGCGGAAAAATTGACTCGGCCGATCAGCGTTTCCCGACTCGACCGCAATCTCCGCTGCTTCGAGACGTTGGACGAGTTGGCGTTGTTGGCCGCTGGGAAGGCGGGCGAGTGAGAAGACGCGGACGTCGTCGCCATGCTCCGCCAAGCCGATCGCGACTTCCGTCAGACATCGCTCCGCGCCGCCGACGAACAGTTCTGTGATCACAAAATCAACGCGCATACGCTGCCGTCTTGGAGCGAAGCGACGTCAGACCATT
This sequence comes from Pirellulaceae bacterium, assembly GCA_963714715.1. Classification (GTDB taxonomy): domain Bacteria; phylum Planctomycetota; class Planctomycetia; order Pirellulales; family Pirellulaceae; genus JBFJVZ01. The sequence goes on from CAVQPV010000044.1 coordinate 13,479, forward strand.
GAGCAGACCATCTACTCGACTTTGCCCCAGAATTCGACCATCAGATCAAACATCCGCGGGTCATGTTGCTTTAATTCAGCACGGACAAACGGATAAAAATCGTTGACGCCAAAATAGGCTTCGGTTGACTCGGCAAAGTACTCTTTGTGGTTGCTCAGCCCGTAGTGCTTGACCTTGCGACCCGTGTACAGCAGGACTTTTTCGTAAATGCCCTCCTCTTTCATCTGGTCGTACGCGCTGATGATCTTCGGATGATCAAAACTCAGCACCTGATCGTGGAACGAGTGTGCCAGTTCATGAAGCACAACGTAGGGATGTTTTGCCCATTGACCGCGGTCCAACAGAGCCTTGGCACGCGGGATGTGAACGTGTTTCACGAGCCGCGGATCGTAGCCGTTGGCAAGCAGCCAGCCGCGGTTCGGGTGATACTGCATGGCGCCGAGTTGGTGTTGCCAATCTATCCAGATACGCAGTTTTTGTAGTTGGACACGCGAGCTCCGCGGGGACGATGTAGTTCACTCGCTGAAGGTGATTGGCCAACGCTTTGAGGGCCGCTTCGCCCTCTGCCGGTTCTCGTCCGCCAGAACTCTGGGGATCGATCATCACGGTCCAGCCTTCGATCTCACGCTCGATCGGGTCATAGAAAGTTGTCGGATTTTCGGCGTTGACCCGATTAGCAAATGCAGGCCATGCCAAAAGAGTTGCAAGCATGATCGGGAATCGCCGGCTAACTGTCATTAGGATCACTTTGTCTTCTTGTTGTGGTGGCAATCTTCACGTAACGCGTCAGATGGCGGCGTTGGCAATTCTTTTACACGAACAAAAGCAAAATCGGTATAGCCATCAAGACCTGATTCGCGATGAACATCTTACATCACTTCGCGCCCGATTTAACGGAAAGCCAGGAGAGCAGTCAGCCAATACTTTCCTTCAGAGAATCCTTTCTGTCGCTCGTTGCGTTTGAGATCCCTGCCATGAACACGTTCACGATTCAATCGGTCCACGGACTAACACATACCTTTGTCGTGAACCCGAATGGGACCGTCAAAACCGCTCAGCCAGGCGAACCCCAGCGGGAAAAGACCGCTGACTCGGAACGTCAGAAACGCGATGACGCCGCCGACCGAAACTGAGTCATGACAAGATCGGTAGGATATCGCGACTGAAATCGACGTCACGGCGCTCGCCAGGGAATGCTCGCGTTGTCGGATCTAGCAACACGGCGAAACCGAGAACGATGACGTTTTTGCAGCGCAGCACGGCGTTTCTCCAGCGTTCAGTTCAGGCGAACGCCTTGCGTAATCGATCCAAACTCTTGGGAATCGCGGTTTCGTGTTTTTCCTGGCCCTCGAATTCCAGCGAGATATAACCACGATAGTCAACCGATCGCAGAATCGCCGCGACACGGTCGTAGTCGATTTCCAGGGTGTACCAGGTGCCTCCGCCAAAATACGTTTTCGCTTGCACAAACACCGCTTCGGGAGCCAATTGCTCGTACTGCTCGTACTGGTTTTCAAGGAAGTTGCCGGTGTCCAGCGTTGCCCGCAGCCACGGCGAATCGATCGCGTCGATGACTCGCAAGCACGCCCTCGGCTGTGCGTCCCAACCCCCAGTGGTTCTCCAGACCAAGCACGACACCACAACGCTCGGCGGCCGGCAAACACTGCTCCAGGGCGTCGATCACCCAGGCGAAGCCGTCGTCGTCGGTGTAGCCTTCCAAACGAGGCTCGATACCTTTGTTGGCCATCAATTCGTCAAAATCCTTGGACGTGCCCCAGCGGCCCGTGTTGACTCGGATCGTTGGAATGCCCAAGCGCATACGCGAGCTCGATGCACTTGATCGTGTGCTGGACGTTCTTTTGACGCTTTTCCTTGTCGGGATAGACAAACGACTGATGCGTCGAAAACCCACAAAGGTCCAATCCGTGTCGGAACGCCCGTTGCTTGATTCGTTGCAGCGACGCGTTCGACTCGTCGGCCATTTGCACGTGCAAGATTTCCACGCCGTCGAAGCCCGTTTCGGCCGCCAGATCGATGCACTCTTCGATGCCAAGTTTCGAATCGGGCCGATATCGCCAGTAGGAATAGGTTGAGACCGCGATTCGGTTGGGGCGTGCTGCTGGCTGTGGCTGCATCTTCGTCCCCGCGAGATCGCCGCGGAGTCAACGCAGTCGCAGCTACTGCCGCGGTACTGGCAGCAAGCAAGTGACGCCGAGAAAGTTTATTGGTTTGCATATCAGTCGCCTGGGGAGAGTCGCCGAATGGCCAATAGCATAGCGAGTCGCTCTCCGAGTATTTGCAGGGTGGGTCAAGGAGCCTCAAGCGACGCCGACCCACCATCTGGCGGATCCAACAGATCTCCGTCAACGAGCGCGTCTCGCGAGAGCGGGGGAACAATGCCGGCACTCGGAGAGCGCGGCGAGTAATGCCAATGCCGGGCTCGGAGAGCGCGGCGAGTAATGCCAATGCCGGGCTCGGAGAGCGCGGCGACTATGGCTTGGGTGCTGCTTCAGCCAAGACGGCCAGGTCTTCCGCTCCGACGCGAGTGCAGAATTCACCCAGTGATTCGTCGCCCTGGCGATTTGCCTTAAATGCTGCAAAAATCGCAATGATCTCGTCGGCCACGGTAGCGTCCGAAACAAGGTCCTTGTAGACGTACGCCAGGCGATTGCCCAGCCATCCACCGCCGGCAAACAAGGTGTATTTGTCTTTTGCCTTGCCGACCAGGGCCAAGTCGGCGTTGTAGGGTCGTGCGCAGCCATTCGGGCAGCCCGTCATGCGGAGCGTGAATCGTTCCTTGTCCAAGCCTAGTTTCGCCAGCGGTTGTTCGAGCGAATCGATGATGCTGGGCAAACGTCGTTCGCTTTCGGTGATCGCCAAACCGCAAGTCGGCAAGGCCACACAGGCGATCGACCAACGACGGACCGTGCTGGTTTCTTCGGTCAGCGGGACGTTGTGCTGTTTGATCAAACCGATCAGCTTTTCCTTGTCGCCCGCTTCGATGTCACAAAAGATCAAGCTCTGGTGACCCGTCATGCGAAGTTCGGTGTTGAACTCGTGGCAAACCGCTCGGATCGCAGCTTTCAGTTGACGGTTCTCGTTGTCGTACAGCCGGCCATTTTCGATATTCAGATCCGTAGGACCATTTGCCGTCGCCCTGTTCTTGCCAGCCCATGTGGTCATCGAACCCCGTGACGTCGTCCTCGGTGCAATCCGCCAGCGGACTGACCGAAGTACTCTTCGACTTTTCCGCGGAACTTCTCGATGCCCCAGTCGGCGACCAGGTATTTCATGCGGGCGACTTTGCGGTCGGAGCGATTGCCGTGATCACGTTGCACTTTGACAATCGCTTCGGCAACACCGACCGCTTGTTCGGGAGTGACAAACGCCATCCGTTTGGCGAGTGCGGGAAACGTCTTCTTGGCCGACGGCGTGGTCCCCATGCCGCCGCCTGCCAGCACGTTGTAGCCAATGATCTTGCCGTCACGGACAACCGCCAGGAAACCAACGTCTTGCGTGTAGATGTCGATGCAGTTGTCTTCGGGCAGTGCGATGCCGATTTTGAATTTACGCGGCAAGTAGGTTGGTCCGTACAGCGGTTCGACCACGTCCCCGCCGCCTGCCAAGGTCTTTTCGCCGCGTCTCAGGATCGGTCACCCAAAGCTCGTGATAGGCACCTGTCTTGGGCGCGAGGGCCTCGGTCAAGTCGTCCGTCAACTGATGCATGTCATCGTAGATCGGTCCCCACGCGTTTGGCTGGGCAGCACATGATGTTGCGGTTGACGTCGCCACAGGCGGCCAAGGTCGACAGTTGCATCTCGTTGATGCGGTGAATCAGTTCGCGCAAATCGGATTTCAGAATGCCGTGCAACTGAATCGTCTGACGCGTGGTGATCTTGAGCGTCGCGTTGCCAAGTTCGTCGCACAGATCCAGTTGGGCCAAGAACTGCTGGGACGTGATCCGGCCACCGGGGATGCGGCAGCGGACCATCATCGAATACGCTTTTCCGCCGCCCGTTTTCTTGGCTGCCAGCCGTGCGTCGCGGTCGTCTTGCTGGTAGGTGCCGTGGAATTTCAGCAGTTGAATATCGCTTTTGCCAAAGTGATCCGTCGCTTCGGCCAATTCCGGGCCAATCGTTCCTCTCAGGAAATTGCTTTCCTCTTTGATCGATTCCAGGGGACTTAACTTTGGTGCGTCGGTAGACATCGAGACACAAATCCTGTGTGATTTCGTTTCCAGAAGATTTCAACAACCCAAGCAAACTGCTTGACCCAAACAAGTCTCCGCAAGTTCGGTGGTTTGGGTAACTATAACGGCCGCCGCCAGATGCCACTACGGCAGCTGGTGGATGCCCGATCACTCCGCATTTCCTGGAAGAAACGTCATGTCCGCAGAGATTCTGGATGGAAAGCAAATCGCCAAAGAGATTCGTGCGGAGGTCGCCGCGGAGATCCAGAGATTTGTTGAAAGCGGCGGTCCTCAGCCCTGTTTGACCGCGATTTTGGTGGGCGAAGACCCGGCAAGTCAGGTCTACGTCCGCAACAAAGGCCGTGCCTGCGAGCAAGCCGGCATCGAAGGACGCACGCATCGGTTGCCCGCGGACACCAGCCAACAGCACCTGCTGGACTTGATCGAGCAGTTGAACCGGGACGATACCGTCCACGGCAATGTTGGTTCAGTTGCCGCTACCGAGCGAAGGCGGATTTGACGAACGCGGCGTCTTGGACGCGGTGAATCCAAGCAAAGATGTCGACTGTTTCTCGCCGGTGAACGTTGGTTTGTTGATGCAAGGCCGACCGCGGTTTCTGCCCTGTACGCCTCACGGCATCGTGCAACTACTCCATCGAACGGGTCACTCGGTCGCGGGCAAACAAGTGGTCGTTGTCGGCCGCAGCGACATCGTCGGCAAGCCGATGGCGATGATGTTGGCGCAGCGAGATGGAAGCTGCGGTCGAGAAATCGCCAACGCCACGGTAACGATTGCCCACAGTCGCACCGAGAATCTTGCCGACGTCTGTCGCAGCGCCGATTGTCTGATCGCGGCAGTCGGCGTTCCGGAAATGATCAAAGGCCGACATGATCAAACCGGGCGCGATCGTCATCGATGTCGGCATCAACCGAGTCGACGGCAATTTGGTCGGCGATGTTGCCTTCGACGAAGCGAAAGAAGTCGCCAGCGCGATCACGCCGGTGCCGGGCGGAGTCGGACCGCTGACGATCGCGATGCTGCTGCACAACACGCTGTTGGCAGCAAAGCAATCGTCGCAGATTCTCCGAACTTGGACATAGCAAATCGGACGTCGCCAACGGACGACTGAAAGAAATTGTCCAAATACGAAAAATGCGTTCGAGTTTTCATCAACCCGAACGCATCTTGGTTGCGTTTGCAAACACAGCAGGCGTGAGAAAGCCTGAGCCAGGCGATCGAGCGTCTACAGCCGTTCTTCTAGCTCGACCGGCTCCATCACCTTCGTATTGCGTTCCACCGCGATCACCGTCGTGCGTTGACGCAAACCGTCACGGCTTTCAGAAGTGACTGGCAGGACTTGACGCTTGTCGGGCATCTCCATGCGAACCGTGAACGAACCGTCTGGTTGAAGTTTGACTGGGCGTCCGGCGACCATCACCGATGCTTCGGGAGCGGTCTTGCCAAACACGATCAACTCCGCATCCACCTTGAACGGTAATTTCGCTTGTCGCAGCAGTGCCGGATCACCGACCACTTGACCTTGTTCGCCCTTTTGCGGCATCTGGCGGCGAAGTCGTTCCTGGAAAACATCTTTCAGATCGCCTGAATCCTGCTCGTAGCCGCCACTGAGTGAGTAGATGCGTTCATAGTCCTCGGCAATGTCGCGCCAATGTTCGTCCAGCCGCTCGCAAGCGCCCGGTCGGGGCGTCTCGACGATGTTGCTGCGACACAGCGTGTAGAACTCGCCATTCTCGGACAGATAACCGACCAGAACGCGGTACCGCGACGGCGGATCGTCAACATCGATGTACCAGTTGTCGACCCCGCCATGAATCGTGATGTCGCGTTCGACGGTTTCGGCGCGATTGCCCGAAACGTCGGCCACCGACAAGACTCTCAGCACAGGCGTGGCTGTATGCCATCGCTCCGCCAGTGCAGACTGAGCCCGTTCGACGCTGCGGCGGGTAATTTCCCAGTTGGCTTGCAGCCAGAAAGAGTCGCGGACCAGCAGAATCACGCGATCTTGATGGGGTTCCGCGGCACGAGTGCGTTGCGCGCCTTTCTGGACGGCGGACCCAGCGACCAAGGTGCCCGTGGAAAGGTCCTTGTTCTTCTGGATTGATTCGCGTCGCTTGCGAATCTGAGCCCGAATCCGAGCCGTCTTGGCAGAAACTCGTGGTGGCTTGAGTTTGGGAATCGGCCTGTTGGGATCGGCCTGCTTTTTGGGTGCCGGTTTCTTGACGGTCATCCGCGTTGCCGTGCTGGTGTGAGTGGGAGGCGCTTGGATGCCGTTTGATCGAGACTTGGGGGCGCTTTTGGTTTTCGGTTTCCCCTTCGTCGCCGCTTCCGCGTTCGCTTTTCTCCTCAAGCGGCGTTGGATCTTGGTGATTGCCTCCACCAATTCATCCTTTCGCATCCCATGCCAGCCAGCGACTCCGTAGTCCTTGGCCAATTCTGCCAATTCTCGCCGTGTTTGTGCCTTCAAATCAGCGGTTTTGATCACCTGCATCTCCCGACTCAAAGAGTCAGCACTCGGCTAACTCGAACTGTTTCATGATGTTTCGGCGTCGGCCATCCTCTGGATGATCGCCGTTTTTCCAAGTTGTCCTACGCGGCATCCCAGCAAAGTGATGACTCCGTCACCGACGTCCGAGAGACAGCGGTCTTGGGCAGAAAACCGCGGTCGATCCGCACGCCTGGAAGTACTACAGCCCGAGAGAGGGGGGCAACGCGAGTAATCCATGCAATCCGAACGGCCAGTAAAGGCATAATCATCACCAAAATCATTATGCCAACGGCACACCATCAGTTCTAGCGGTACGTCCCAAGGTTTATGCAATTCTCCCCAAAAAGACTGGGAAAACGCCGCTTCAATCGTCAGAAATCGATTCGCTTTTCTTGTTTCCCCAGACTCACTTAGTGTCGAAATTGTGGTGTCTAATTGTTCACTGCCTCAGTGGTTTTCAGCAATGGTGCGGCGATCCGTCGCTGCCACTGGCTGTTTTTCCAGCGTCCGTCACACTGAGGCCGTCAAAATTGAGCTGGCATTGGCTGTGATTCAGCGAGGCTCTGGTGATGCAGCAATCCGAGTCACCCGAAACTCGCGACGAAGGCGATTCGCAAAATTCCAAGGAGTCCAAATCCTGGATGCGATTCGCGGGTCTGGGAATGGAGTTAGCGGGCTACACGTTGTCGATTGCCGCCGTCGGTTTCTTCTTTGACAAGCATCGCGGACATGCGACGCCGTACGCAACGGCCTTTGGTGCCCTGGTCGGCTTTGCATATGGCATGTATCGATTCATCCGTCAGGCATCCGAAGGATCGGATGATTAAGCAATGAGCAGTAAATAGGTGTCCGGTACCTTTTTGTGCGAAGCACCCGCAGGGCGAGTTCCTCGCAAAAAGGTACCGGACACCTGTTTGCCGCCCGATCCCAGCGTCCCAGATCTTTCCAACGTGAATAACCAGTCAACTGATCGTGGTCCCTGGCGGTTTGATTCGGTGTTCGCACATGCGCTGGCCGTCGTGCTTGCTGCCTGGATTGTCGGGGCGGCGCTGCTGATGGCGACTCAAGCCTGGTATGCACCGCAGCACTTCGCGGCCGTCGGCATGGTCACGGCATTCAGCGGGCTGGTTGCCGTGGTTGCCTTGCTGCCTGGATTGTTAGTGGCTGGCTGGTCGACGGCGAGCCCTCGTGGGCGTGCCGAGAACGACTACTCGACCCCATTGATGGCGAGTGTCATTTTGCGTTTGGTAGGGACCGTTGCACTGTTTCTGTTGTGCCGTTATCAAATGGCCGCAGCGGACGAATTGATCGCCGCCGTTGTGGTTGGCTGGTACGTCTTTTTGACGATTGTTGAAGTCACTGCACTGGCACGTCGACTGCCCCAGTTTGGCGAAGGTCTGAATCGCGGCCCGCTCGGTGGGGTCGCAAGCAATCATCGTGATTTGGGCCGCAGCGAAATCAGCGTAGGTAGCACGGTTTAATTCCACTGGCGAATTTTGCACGAATGAACTTTATTCTCGCCGCCGCCGACAATCCCGTCTCTCATGTGGTGCCTCACAATCTGCATGAGGAGCCGTTATTGAGCGTCGATTTGGGAGGCGGTGAGATACCTGCCTTGTTCGTTCACAACGGCGTGTACGAGTTTTTTATCACCAATCATTTGTTGATGAGTTTTGTTGGCGCTGTCGCGGTGGTGCTTGTTTTCGCGTATGTCGCCATTCGAGTGCGGCCGGAAGGCCAGGGATTGGATGCCTACCGAACCAAAGGTCGTGTCGCCCAATTGTTCGAGACGATGTGTTGGTTCATCCGTGACGAAGTCGCCCGACCGAACCTTGGCCATCTGACCGACAAATACATCTACTACATCTGGACGGTCTTCTTCTTCATTCTGTTTTGTAATATTCTCGGGCTATTTCCGTTTGGCTACTTCATGCAGATGTTTGCCTCGATCGGGGCCGAAAACAAAGAGCATCTTGCCTGGTCTCATTGGGGCGGCACTGCAACCAGCAACCTTTCGTTGAACGTGATGCTCGCGTTGTGCAGTTTCATCGCGATTCTGTTCATCGGCATCCGCGAGACTGGATTGAAGGCTTTCTTGTCGCACTTCAATCCGCTCGGCTGGGACGGCCCCAAGCTACTAAGTTTTGGCATGGGCATTCCGCTCTATTTTCTCGAGTGGCTTGGCCTGATGATCAAGTGCACCGTGTTGGCGATGCGATTATTCGGCACCATGATGGCCGGCCACCTGGTGATTGCCGTGTTTGTCGGATTCGTGTTCGCGGCGGCGGAGGTTTCCCATGCTCTGGGCTATTCCGTGGGGATCGCGGTGATCGTTGGCGGCGTTTTGCTGACCCTGTTGGAATTGTTTATCTGCTGCTTGCAAGCCTTTATTTTCACGTTTTTGACAGTCCTGTTTATCTCGATGGTCGCGACTCATCACGGTGACCACGATGAACATCATGAACTGAGCGACGAGAACCAGATGGATTTGGACAAACTGATTGAACCTTCGCGACTCGGCCCGTTACCGGCGGGATAGGGAAGCGATGAACCGTAACCATGAAGACGATTTTTGACCCTTTCCCCGCCAGTGTCGGGTATCCGCGTTTGTGGATCGATGACCTGCAAGAGATTTTCCGGAGCGAATAGACGATGTTTGAGTTTGCAATGTTGTTGGCACAATCCGCTGAAGAGATTGCTATAGCTGCGGCCCCCAACAAGGGCTTTGGATACCTTGGTATCGGTATCGGAATCGGGTTGGTGATTCTGGGTGCCGGACTTGGCATTGGTCGCATCGGTGGATCGGCTGTCGAGGCGATTGCACGTCAGCCGGAAGCCAGCGGTACGATCAGCACGCAGATGATTATTTCTGCTGCTCTGATCGAAGGTGCAACCGTCATCGCTCTGGTTTTGATGTTGCTGTTTCGATAGTCATCAGTCGCGTCCACACGTCTGGTGTCAACGGCTTGGATTGCGCTGGTGAAGGATCGCGTCCTCCGTTGTTGCGATGACCGTTGAGTTTCGTATAGGTGAATCCATGTTGCATTACGTTCGTCACGCCTCATTTCTGGTCGTGATCTCGATGCTCGTGCTCGGCACGAATTGCTCGGTTGTGTTTGCTCAGGCGGAGCACAACGAGACGGCGGAAAAAGCTCAGGTCGATGCCAAGCAGGCTCATGATGACGGCCATGCCGATCAGGGCGAGCACGCGGAAGGCGAGCATCGAATGCCGCCCTTGTTGTCCTTTGACATCGGTTCGGCGATTTGCAATCTGGCGATCTTCTTGTGCGTGCTTGGGATCTTGTCCAAATTCGTCTGGCCTCAGATTCTTGGCGGTTTGGAAGCGCGTGACGAGAAAATCCGTGGCGATTTGCAGGACGCCGAAAAGGCGAACAACGATGCCAAGGCTTTGCTTGGTGAGTATCAATCGAAGCTCGATGCCGCTGCCTCGGAAGTTCAGTCGATGTTGGCAGAAGCTCGTCGCACCGCCGAAGCGAATGGACAGCGAATCGTCGACGAAGCCAAAGCAGAAGCAACTCGCCAAACCGAGCGGGCTGTGGCCGAAATTGAAACCGCCAAAAAGGTTGCGATCGCAGAGCTGGCCGGCCAAACCTCCGACATGGCAATCGGCGTGGCGAAGCAAATTGTCGGTCGCGAACTCAGGCCCGAAGATCACCAAGATTTGATTCGTCAGTCGCTTGATCGGTTGCCCAGTAACAACTGATTTCACTGCCAGTAGATACTTATGAGCGAAGCCGCAAAACACGACACCGTGCTCGACACCGGAGCTGAACAGCTGGGCAAGACCTATGCTCGCGCGCTGGTCGGCGCCGCCGACAAGGCCGGTGTCGCTGAGCAGGTTGTCCAGCAATTGTGACGACTTGTCGACGAGTATCTCGATGGCAGCCCGCAGTTGACCGCCGCTTTCGCTTCACCGCGAATCGACGCCGCGGAAAAGACCCGGGTGATCGATCGCAGTCTTTGCTGACGAGTTTCATCCGATCCTGGTCAAGTTTCTCAAGGTCATGGCGGGTCGCGACCGGCTCGCGTATGTCGCAGCGGTACGCAACGCGTCTGAAGACATCTACGACGAGATGATGGGCCGAGTCCTCGCGGAAGTTCGCACGGCTGTGCCGCTCTCTGACGACCTGCGAAATCAAATCACCCAGCAAATCGCCAGTCTGATGAACAAGGAAGTTCGTCTGCGAGAATTGGTGGATGCCAACCTGATTGGCGGCATCGTTGTCCGCGTCGGTGATTCGGTGTTCGACAACAGCGTCTCGAATCGCTTGGACAAGGTGGCTCGTCGCGCCCGCGACGGTTTCTCCAGCCAATTGCTGCAGAAGTTCAGTCAGTTCACTTCCGAATAAATCACTCCCACATAGAACTCAAGCCTCGAAGCTTCCTATGAAATTCAATAGCGACGAAATCGCATCGGTCTTGCAACAGGAGATCGAACAGTTCGACAGCAAGATTGACGTTCGCGAAGTCGGTACGGTGCTGGAAGTCGGCGACGGCATCGCTCGCGTCTACGGTCTGTCCGGTGTGATGGCCGGCGAGATGGTCGAGTTTCCCAACGGTGCGATCGGACTCGCGTTTAACCTCGAAGAAAACAGCGTCGGGATCATCATTCTCGGTAACTACCTGACGATCGAAGAAGGCGATGAAGTCAAAGCTCTCGGCACGCTGCTGAGTGTGCCCGCCGGTGACGCGGTTGATCGGTCGTGTGCTCGATCCGCTCGGCAATCCGCTGGACGGCAAAGGCCCGGTGCAAACCGACGTGACGCGTCCGGTCGAGATCATCGCCACGGGCGTGGCCGAGCGTCAGCCGGTGACCCAGCCGCTGCAAACCGGTATCAAAGCGATCGACGCGATGACGCCGATCGGACGCGGTCAACGCGAGTTGATCATCGGTGACCGAAAGACGGGCAAGACGGCGATCGCGATCGATGCGATCCTGAATCAAAAGGGCAAAGACGTGAAGTGTTTTTACGTCGCGATCGGACAAAAGGACTCGTCGGTCGCCGGTGTCGTCGACAGTGCTGCGCAAGTACGGTGCGATGGAATACACCACCGTCGATCAACGCCGGTGCCAGCGCACCCGCTCCGCTGCAGTACGTCGCCCCGTACGCCGGCACGGCGATGGCCGAACACTTCATGTTCAACGGCGGCCATGCCTTGATCGTCTACGATGACTTGAGCAAACAAGCGATCGCCTATCGCCAGATGAGTTTGTTGATGCGTCGCCCACCGGGACGTGAAGCGTATCCCGGGTGACGTTTTCTACTGTCACAGTCGTTTGCTGGAACGATCGGCGAAATTGTCGGACGAACTCGGTGGTGGCTCGATCACCAGTTTGCCGATCATCGAAACGCTGGAAGGGGAAGTTTCCGCTTACATTCCCACCAACGTGATTTCGATCACCGACGGACAGATTTACGTCCAGCCCGACTTGTTCTTCTCCGGCGTCCGTCCCGCGATGAACGCCGGGATTTCGGTTTCGCGCGTGGGTGGTGCGGCCCAAGTGAAAGCGATGAAGAAGGTCTCCGGAGGTCTGCGATTGGACTTGGCGGCTTTCCGTGCTTTGGAAGCCTTCGCACAACTCGGTACGGACCTGGACGCTGATACTCAATCGCAACTGGATCGCGGTTACCGCATGGTCGAATTGCTGAAGCAGCCGCAGTACCAGCCAATGCCGGTCGAAGAACAGATCTTGAGCATCTTATGCCGGTACCAGGGGCTTCCTGGATGACGTCGAAATCAAAACGTCCAGCAGTGGGAAAAAGACTTTCTGCAGTTCGCACGCGACAAGCATGCCGATCTGCTCGACGTGACCTCGCCGAAAATGGCGACCTGACCGACGAGATCGTCGCAGAAGATCGAGTCGCTGATTCAATGATTTCAAGGCTGGCTACAAACCGCTTCCCGCTGCCTAAGCACACTCCCGCGAGATTTCCGTAACATCGAACGCAACCGATTCATGGCCAACGCACGAGCTCTTGATAAACGACGCAAGTCGATTCGCAACATCCGCAAGATCACGCGGACGATGGAGCTGATCGCGACGGCGCGCTACAAAAAGGCGATGGATCGTGCTTCGGCGGCGACGGCCTACACCGACCAGATCACACAAGATTGTCAGTCGACTTGCCGCCGCCGGGTTGGATGTTTCCCATCCGCTGCTGGAGCAACGCGAAAAGATCGAAGTCGGCTCGCGTGCTGGTGCTGTCCAGCAATCGAGGTCTGTGTGGCGGTTACAACGGCAGCATCCTGCGAACCGCGGTGCCGCGAATCAAGGAACTTGAAGCAGTTCGTTGCCTCACGTCACGGTCGATGTCAGCGGTAAACGCGGCATCAATGGTTTGAAGTTCCGCGGCATCGAGACCGACGAACATCACTGCAGTTCGAAGATCAGCCAGCGTACGACGAAGTCGAAAAGATTGCCGACAGCTATCTTTCGCGTTACATCACCGGCCAAATCGATCGCCTGGATGTCGTCTACACCAAATTCATCAGCACCAGCAAGCAAATCGCGACGATCGAAACGCTGCTGCCGCTCGGCTCGCTGGCGTGCCGGACGAGGCAGTCCGAGCAGAGTTCGGCGAACGCTCGAATACGAGTTCTTGCCGTCGGCCGAAAGCATCTTGGAAGAAGTGGTCCCGACCAGTTTCAAAGTTCGACTTGTTCAAGTGCTTCCTGGACGCCGCCGTCAGCGAGCAGGTGGCCCGAATGATCGCCATGAAAGGTGCGACCGAGAACGCCGGCGACATGATCAAGAAACTTTCGATGACCTACAACCGAGCCCGCCAAAGCCAGATTACCGGCGAGATCATGGAGATCATCGGCGGCGTGGAGGCCTTGGAAGGCTAAGGCTTTCAGCCTGCGCAGGACCTCAGTCCTGGCCGACGAAGCTCAGAACAACAATCACTCCTGCGAATTCACGAAGACCGATAACCATGTCTACCGCAACTGAACCAAGCGACCGGATCGGTCACCCAAGTGATCGGTTCGACTTTCGACGCCGAGTTTCCCGAAGGCTCAATGCCGCCGATCTACAACGCTTTGGAAATCAAGAGCGAGCACAAAGGTGTCACGCTGAATTTGGTCGGCGAAGTCCAACAGCACCTTGGCGGCGGTCGCGTGCGCGCCATCGCTCTGGGCAGTACCGACGGCATGATGCGAGGCATGGAAGTTGTCGACACCGGCAAACCGGTCTCGGTTCCGGTCGGCAAGAAAACGCTCGGACGCGTCTTCAACGTGCTGGGCCAACCGATCGACAATCGTGGCCCGGTGGAAGCGGAAGACTATTGGCCGATTCACCGCCAGGCACCGCCGGTGAACGAACTGTCGACCAACACGGAATTGTTCGAGACCGGCATCAAGGTGGTCGACTTGCTGACACCGTTCGTTCGTGGTGGTAAAGCGGGTCTGTTCGGTGGTGCGGGCCTGGGCAAGACAGTGATTCTGACCGAGCTGATCGCTCGGATCGCCAGTAGTCACGGCGGTTATTCCGTGTTTGCCGGCGTGGGCGAGCGAACCCGCGAAGGCACCGACTTGTGGCTGGAAATGCAGGAGACCGAGATCGGGATCACCGGTCGCAAGGTCATCGAGCAAACCTGCATGGTCTTTGGGCAGATGAACGAGCCACCCGGATCGCGTCTTCGCGTGGCCCTGTCCGCGCTGACGATGGCGGAGTTTTTCCGCGACACGACCGGTGCGGACACGCTGTTGTTCGTCGACAACATTTTCCGCTTCTCCCAAGCCGGCTCGGAGGTTTCCGCGTTGCTCGGTCGGATGCCTTCGGCGGTGGGTTACCAGCCGACGCTGGCGACCGAGATGGGTGCTTGCAAGAACGGATCACATCGACCAAGAAGGGAGCGATCACGTCGGTGCAAGCCGTTTACGTGCCGGCGGACGACCCGACCGACCCGGCACCGGCGACCGCGTTCGGCCAGCTGGACGCGTTCATTTATCTGGAACGATCGATTTCGGAAAAAGGGATCTACCCGGCGATCGATCCGTTGGCTTCGAACTCGCGTATTCTCGATCCGCAATACGTCGGTGATCGCCACTATGCGATTGCTCGCCGCGTGCAAACGATTCTGCAGCGATACCGCGAACTGCAAGACATCATTGCGATTCTGGGTGTCGACGAATTGAGCGAAGACGACAAGACTGATCGTGCATCGTGCTCGTCGAATCGAACGATTCATGTCGCAACCGTTCCTGGTCGCGGAAGTCGTTCACCGGCAAGCCGGGTGAGATCACGTCGCTGGACGATACGATTCGCAGCTTCGAGGAAATCTGTGACGGCAAGTGGGATCATCTGCCCGAGCAAGCCTTCATGTACGTCGGGTCGATCGAGCAGGCCGAAGCGCAAGCCAAGAAGATGGAGTCTAAGTAGCCATGGCGATTCGCTGTGTCGTTGTCACTCCCGAACGAACGGAACTCGACCGCGAAGCCGAGTCGGTTGTGCTGCCGATGTTCGACGGTGAACTTGGTGTGCTGACGGGTCGTGCGCCGCTGATCGGTCGGCTCGGTTTTGGCACGCTGCGACTGCAAACGGCCGCCGGCCCCGAGCGGTACTACGTTGACGGCGGATTCGCTCAAGTCGAAAACAACGAAGTCAACATTCTGACCGCACGGGCGATCCCCGTCGACTTGCTGGACCGCTGACGAGGCCGAAAAGGCGTTGGCCGATGCCCAGGAAATGTCGGCCAAGACGCCGGAGGAAGCCGCGTCTGAAAGACATCGCGATTCCGCCGCGCCCGCGGCCAACTCAGGGCGTCCAAGTAGCGATTGCTGTGGCCCCGCGACGCCGCCTACTTCAGGCCCATCCCGCTCGGCCGCTTGGTCAGCGCACCACGCAAGCCGATCTCTCTGGGGTCTCTGGCGATCTTGTCGGTGAAGATTCGCACGTCGTCCATGATCGGTCGGATTCTGGCCGAAGCTTGTTCGATGTTGGCAATCGATTCGCGCGGACTTGCCAGTAGATCTCATCGTCTTCCAAGCAGTCGTTTCACGGTACCGTCGTTGTTGTTGAGGCGACGCACTGAAGGCTTTGACTTCAGCCATCGCACTGTCGACATGCCCTGCAGTGTTTTCAGAACTTGCAGCGACCAATTCATCACCTCGCGGTCAGCCAAGGGGTCGGTAGAACTGTTCCAGGTTTTGAATCATTTTCTCGGCACTGTTGAAGACTTCTTTCGGCGACTTTCGCGGCATCGCGGATGACTGCCAATCGCTTCGTCAGCATTCTCCACCGTGCCTTCGGCGGACAGCACCGACTTTCTCGAATTGCTTCGCCGGCGAGTTCAAAGCTCTGCAAGGCGTCTGGGCCTCTTCCAAAACCTGCGGCAACATCTCCATCGTCTTGTCCAGGTTTGCATTGCAGTTCGGGCTTACCCAATAGACTCCGTACCTCACGCATCACGCCCTGAAATTCCTCCAAAGCGGCAACCGCTTGATTCGCGACTTGGTCGAACTTTGTCATCGGTTCCCTCGACTGTCTTCTGGACATTCTTGAACCATGGTTATGAATCCTGATCCGGCCTGCTCGATCGAATCGCCGGCGCGACGGATCGATTCCATCGTGTCTCTCAGATCGTCTTCCATTTCAAACAGCAGGTTGAATGGATCCTTCGCTTTTCGTCCGTACCGAACATACTTCTCCGTCGGTGAACGGTTCGGCGAATCAGTTGCCGATCCTCCGGTGTCGGGAAGATCGTCAGCAGCTGCTGAGCGTCCGCCCAGGACAAATTCCAACGGTCGCATCACCGGTGATCACCGAACCGATACCGATGTGCGGAATGTACTCGTGCTGATATCTTTTTTGCGATCGTGGTCCATCGCCAGTCTGCAACAAGACGCCCTCTTTCTCCATCAGCGTGATCTCGGTAACGCGACCGATTCTGACGCCGTCTCTCAACACCGGCGTATTGGTGCTGACACCCTCGGCGGATGGAAACTCCACCAATAACTCGTACTCGCGGCTCAGCACGGTCGGAAAGGCACCGAACAGAAAGGTCAATATGATGCCCAGGCCGATGGCGGCGATGACCAGCACGCCAACGCCAAATCGAAGCTTGTTATCATCCATGAATTGATCTCAACTCTGTTCCGCGAAACGCCTTTGTCTCAATCAGCCCGTCCGCTCGATGCTTGCCTGTGCTTCATCATCTCGTCCAGCCGTTCGCCGGCTTCTCCGCGGACAAACTGACGGACTCGCCGGTCTTCGGCGTGTTCCAGTTCGCTGGGTGGTCCGTCAAACAAGACTTGCCCCTCGCGGGGTTCCAGTCGACTCCTGCGGGTACAGCATCAGTGCACGATCAGCAACCTTGCGAGTGGTGTGCATGTCGTGAGTGACGACAACACTGGTGACCGGGTAACGCCGCCGAGTGTCCAAAATCAGTTCGTTGATCACGTCGCTCATGATCGGATCCAAACCCGTTGTCGGTTCGTCGTAGACGACCAACTCGGGTTGCAAGATCAACGCTCTGGCCAATCCGACTCGTTTTCGCATTCCACCGGATAACTCCGCGGGACGTTTGTCTGGCGACTTCTGGCGGCAAACCGACTTCGGCTAGAGTGCCGCATCACCCGGCTGTTCGATCATCCGACGGGGCTGACGATCTTTGTCCTGACGAAGTGGGAAAGGCGACGTTGTCGAAGATGGACATGCTGTCGAACAGTGCGGCATTCTGAAAAACAAATCCGAAACGCCGCCGCGTGCGAGTCAGTTCCGCGAGGCTCAGCCGATGCAATTGTCGCCCATCGAATGAGATTGTTCCTTTGGTCGGCTTGATCAATCCAACCAGCGTTTTCATCAGCACGGTTTTCCCACAGCCACTTTCGCCAATGATTGCCACTGTCTGGCCTCGTTGTATCGATCAGCGAGATGTCTTTTAGCACGGGTTGTCACCAAAGGTCACCGACAGGTTATCGACCTCGATCAGATCGCTCGCGGTGTCTTCGTCTGTTCATGTCCCGATTCGCTGGTGGTTGCTGTTACGTTCACAGGATCGAGCCTCCTGAGGGGTACAGCATGAAAGTAGACGTCGTTCATCACCACGTTCAAAAACAGGTCGATCGCCAGTATCAGCACAAACGAATAGACGAAAGCTGACGTCGCGGCTTTGCCGACTCCTTCGGCTCCCGCTTCGCAATTGAATCCTTGATAGCAGCTGACGACCGCGATGATGGCACCGAAGAAGAAACTCTTGAAAATCCCGTTGAACAGATCGAACCCGACGACGCCCTCCCGCGAGTGATTCAAATAGGCGGCATGATCGATGTCCAAGATGATCACGCTGTAAAAGTATCCGCCCACGATCCCCATGAAGTCAGCCACGATCGTCAGCGCCGGGATCAACAAGATGCAGGCCAGGAAGCGCGGCACGACCAGGTAGTGAATCGGATCGGCACCCATGGTCGTCAGCGCATCGATCTGTTCGGTGACTCGCATCGTTCCCAACACGGCCGCCATCGCGCTGCCGACGCGTCCGGCCAACATCGTCGCAGCCAAGACCGGTCCCAATTCGCGCACCAGCGTCGTGTTGATCACGACGCCCATGTGTGTTGCCAGTCCGATCGCGTGAAACTGATAATAGCTCTGCACCGCCAAGACCATTCCGATGAACGTCCCGGTCAGGGCAACGACCGGCAAACTAAGCACGCCGACTTGATAGAAGTTGATCAGCACCGTGCCGCGATGAGGCAACCGCGTGAACATCCAACGCAGCATCTGCCAGGCAAACATCGTGGTGTCGCCAACCGTGGTGATACCGTCAACGACGGCCGATCCCCACTCCGTAATCCACTGCACCAGCGGAGCTGTGCGGCCTTTCGGTTTGCTAAGCGATGAATCCGCAGTCGACAATGGAGTTGTGCCTCAAGCAGCGCGAGGGGGTGAAACAATCACACACGTAGACCTTTATCGGTTGCGTTGACCTTGCGGATTAGGAAAAGACGCCGACGCTAGCAAACGCAGGACGAACGTTTGTCTGCTCGTCGCCACCTTGGCGTCAGAATCTTCACAGTCCGACTTAGCCTCCCAGCAACCTGGCGTGCCACGCATGTTGATGCGTTTTCTCGGTGCCCCATCAGATCTTGATCCGATGAATCTCAGGGGCTCAGCTGATCCAGCCCCTTTCTTTCCGTTGCCTAAGCATGTCATTGCAAGGACGCACGTGACATTCCGTCCTCATCTTTTCCTGTTGCCTTTGTTGCTCACCACACTCTGGCTGTGCGGGTGCGCGGCACCGTCTTGCACACGACATGCATCGGATTGCGCGGAATTGTCATGCGATCAGAATGGTGCAACCACGATCTATCTGATTCGGCATGGTTGGCACACGAGTCTGGCAGTCAAGCGGTGTGAGATCTCGACCGCTGATTGGCCGGAAAGTATGGCGATCCAGAATGCAAACTTCATCGAGGTGGGTTGGGGAGACGAGGGCTATCTTTGCTCGCATTTCTTGAATCCGCTGGTTCTGGTGAATGCGGGATGCCTGCCCAGTCGCAGCGCGATCCATCTTGCCGGATTCCGAGCACCACCTGAGGTGTTCTTCGACGAAAGCCAGATCATCGAAATCGACGTGTCCCCGGACAAGATGCGGAAGTTATGTCGTTTCATCCATCAGAGCTACGCTCGCGATGACAACAACTGCCCAATCTATCTGGAGCCGTCGCTTTACGGAGCCGGCGGAATCTATCGGTCCAAGGGACATTACTATCTGCCAAATACTTGCAACATCTGGACGGCCAAGGCACTGGCGGCCGCGGAGATCCCCGTGGCGGTTCCGCTCTGCACTTTCGCTCAGCCACTTGTCTGTCAATCCAAATCGTTCGGGCGAGAAATTCAAAAGGGATCCACGGTACTGCCGGTCATGTACCCGTTCTACAACTTCAATCGCCCCCGCGGTCACTGAGTGTGATGAACGAAACGTCGAGAGTGCCGTCGCCCGGCTTGATACCGCTCGATGCGTCTTGTCATCGATCTTCACCGTGTACCGCGCGCCGGCGTCGTAGACCTGCGGGCGGAACTGCGGTGCCCTTGATCCGTCGTGTGTACTCGACCTGTTTCGTCTTTTCGTTGATCACCTGAATGACCGGATCGGCGCGGCCATCAATTCTTCAGCGTCGGCAGAAAGGCTGCGGGCTCACGCGAGTAGTTGTCGCTCACGTGAATCGTTTTCGGCCAGCCGGGAAACTGGTCTTCGGGTTTCAAGTTCGCGGGGTCGATCTGCAGCCGGTAACACTCCATCGTGATGTGCTGGGTTGCGGGATCGAATCGGACAATGCCGTAACCGGACGATTTGTCGTGCAGCGTGTTGATGCGGCCCTGGCGGTTCTTCTCGGCGGGGTTGCCGATGCCGTAGACGCTTACGTAGTTGCCGAACCCATCCCTGTATTCGCCGGTGTTCGCCAGCCCCGGCGCCGGTCGATTCTGTACCGGCCGACCCTCTTTGTCCGGTCGCCACGACCGCGGGTAGCCCGCCGCGATCGATGGCACGCAGAACGCGAATCCGGCGTCGTTCCAGGTGTCCACGCCGTTGTGCGTGATCGACGGCAGGTGCTGGTCGCCGGCGTAGTGGAACGCATAGCCTCTCCGCATCGCGTCGAGTGCGCGCCGGCGACCGCTCTGCGGCCAGCCGTTGGAGTCGAGGTCGGCGAAGATGAATTCTTGCGCTCCGCCGTGATAGTTGGCAAGGTTACAAAAGATGGTTGCGCTGAGCACGCACTTGAAGTCTGCGTCCCTCCAGTCGGTCGCCCAGTCGTTTAAGAACTCTTCTTGTCGCTTGCCCAGCAGTTCGAGGCCGGGGACGTCGAGCTTTTTGGTGTCGTAATTCGCGTCGCGGACATGGTCGGGCCGTCCCTTCCACGTATTGACTTTGTCCTCCGGGCCGGACTTGAAGTAGCGGTCTTCAATGATCGCGAAACTGACACGGCCGTACAGCATGGGACCGTAAAACACGTTGATGCCCTGATTCATGGGGGCCGGATCGTACGGGTCGGGCAGGTGGGAGCACTGCATCCGAAGGATGGCGTTGACAAACGTGGGGTGCTCGGCGAAACCGCCTTTGGAATGTCCGGCGATCCCGTGCGAGTTGATGCCGCCCTGGCCCC
Source organism: Pirellulaceae bacterium (assembly GCA_963714715.1). Lineage (GTDB taxonomy): Bacteria > Planctomycetota > Planctomycetia > Pirellulales > Pirellulaceae > JBFJVZ01. The sequence goes on from CAVQPV010000044.1 coordinate 34,302, forward strand.
AAATGTTGCCTTGATAGACATCATGGTCGTCGGGAATGCATACGGTCGGTCGATCACGCATCACATCGCCGAACGCCCATCCAAACAGATACCACTTACGCAAGTAGTTCAGCGCGGCACGCTCGATCGTCGCGGCGTCCGCGGAGTCGGTCGGCGCCCTGACGATGCCGTAGCCACCGACGCCCTCGTAGAGCTGGTCACCGGAAAAGAACAGAACATCGGGGTTCATCGCCGCAGTGTTCGCCGCGACCTCGACATTGGGGAAGCCGGAGTCAGTGTTGCCGGTGTACCCGGCGACGACGAGCGGTCGACCGTTCGGCTCGGCGCGAATGGTGCCGGTATAGTCGTCGGCGCCATAGACAAGTCGATAGGGTGTGTCCTTGGTCGCGTCCCATGTGGCCATTCGGAACGTCGCGGTGCGTGACAACGCATCGATCTTGGCATCGCTGATTGATTTCCAGTCGCCAGCTTGCTGGACTTGCAGCGACACGTTCTGCGGTCCCTGGTCACCGACCGGTGCCATCTGCGCCGTCATCTTCATCACGTACCCGTCACCACTGTTGGTGTTGTGGACCGTATGCATCGCCCACAAGATCGGTCCCCAGGCCCGGTCCGGGTGCAGCAGGACGTTGTCGCCTTTGATGGACAGGTCGTCGAACCAGTGACGCCCGGCGGTCGCGATGGCGTCCTCCCGGCTGCGCTGCGCGGCCGACGCGTGCCCGTTGTTGGTCAGCATGACCAGGCCCGCAAGTTGCTCCGCTTTGACAGACCTTTGCTACCGAATCGATTTCGTCGCCTGTCTTCGCATCCGTTGCTGTCACGGTCAACGTCACGTTTGCGCCATCGGGTTTGCCGTTTACTTTCAGCGTGATTGCCTCGGGCAGCGGCTGGCGTTTGACCTTGATCGCAGGCGCAGCGCCGATGAAGGCGATGCCCGAAGTAGTCACGCCAACGTCGAGCCCGCGGCCACGCAATGCGGCTGCACGATAGTCGTCGATCTCGTCACTCACGCCGAGCCGGAATCCGGCACTGCCTTCGCCCGCGGCGACTCGCCCGACCTTAACGCTCAACTCAAAGGGTGCGGCCGGTTGTGTAATCTCCACTGTCAGCACTGCGATGTTGCGATTTGGCCCGCCGCGCGTCACCTCGATGCGGCCGTCGGAGACTCTGAAGTCCTCCATGGGATTCGCCCAGAACGCCGGGCCGATCCATGCGCGATCCTGTACGTTGTCAAAGTTAGCCGAGAACTCGGCAGCGCGAGCGGATGCTGCGTGCAAGAACAGGATCAGCCCTATCAAGGCGGCGAACGATCGATGCATGGCAATACTCCCTGTAGATTCGTTTGTTCGTGGTCTGAAGTCGTTGTCCGTCGGCGTCCCATGGCCGAGAAAGTCGACGCCAGCAGTGTTCACATTGGAATGCAGCAGCCGACACAGCATACGTTATTCCTGCGTTTCATTCACCTTGTCGGCGTTGACGCCTTGAATGGGAAATCCGGCTACTTGTTTCGTTGACTCCGTCGGTTTGGAGGTCGTGCAGCTTTTTGGGAGAGTCGAGCACATCTTCAGCGCACCCTGTCCCGTGCCTGAAAGGCTGTAAGTTTTTCCAAGTGAGCCGCGACGCGTCAGCGGCCGGGCCTTTTCATGCGTTGACCGTAGGTGCGCTACGCGACCTACGGCTACGGCTACTGTCTGTGATCCTTTCAGGATCAAAAGAATGTGGGTAATGACAAGGCGGCACCCTATCCCGGGCCTGAAAGGCTGTGAGTTTTTCCAAGTGAGCCGCGACGCGTCAGCGGCCGGGCCTTTTCATCCGTTGACCGTAGGTGCGCTACGCGACCTACGGCTACTGTCTGTGATCCTTTCAGGATCAAAAAAATGTGGGTAATGACAAGGCTGCACCCTATCCCGGGCCTGAAAGGCTGTGAGTTTTTCCAAGTGAGCCGCGACGCGTCAGCGGCCGGGCCTTTTCATAGGTGAAGATGCCCGGTGCCTTACGGTGCCTTACCCCGGATATTGCCTGTAGAGAGGGTCAAATTCGCGTCAGTCCTCGGTGGGTCAGCGCAAACGGCTCGAACTTGAAATCAGGCTCTGACTGACAGGGAGTGCATTGCGCGAATGCCGACCCACCTTTCTTCGATGTTTGCTCGACGCCACCCTACGCGGGTGCAATATCCAGGCTAACGGTTGACGGCGGAATGTCGTCCCAGGCCGTTGGCCGTGTCGTTACCCACACTTTTCAACGCCGATTTGAAATCGTTTACGACGAAGCCGCTACATAACACAGCCCAGGGTGGCGCGGCGTATCCTGGGTTACCGATGCGTCTTTCCGATGCGAACCCTGAAAGGGTTTCACAACAAATACGTGTGGGACCCTTTCAGGGTCCGGTGATCTTGAATGACGTCGTTCAACCCAGGGTGCGCTGCGCGACCCTGGGCTTTGTTGTTGAAGTCCTTCGGACTTAGGGCGGTTGGCCTTGTCATTACCACATCTTCTGTAGTCGCGAAGCGATGAAAGCAGGTAGCTGCCAGCGTGAGCCGGCAGATCTTTGCCGACGAATCTCAGTGAGCCGCAAAGCGGCGGCGGCAAACTTCGCGCATCCTGCTGTCGCCGCTATCGCGGCTTGCTTGTGGTGACGGTAACGTGACCCACGGCTGACGCCGTGGGCTACCTGCTGCCGCCGCTACGCGGCTGTCCATAAGATGTGGGTCAAGCCCCAGGCCGTTGGCCTAGGCAAATGCAGTTGGTACGACTTGTGTATAACAACGAGGGCGTCGCCCATATGTTTTGCCCCTGTCCGGGTGAGGTTTAATATCCAAGATTCTTCAAGCCCCCCCAGGGCAACAAAACTCAAACCTGGGCCGTGCACGTGCTAGTAGCCGCGGCCCTTTTTTTCACTCTTATACGGTGGCGAGGGGTATGACTGCAGCGTTCGAAACCGTGCGAATCGTCCGGGTCTTTGTCTCCTCGCCAGGAGATGTGGCAGAAGAACGCGCCGTCATGGACGAGATCGTGGATCCGATCAACCGCACGGATGGCCGGGCAAGTGGATTTCGCCTGGAATTGTTTCGCTGGGAGGATGATGTCACGCCACAGATCGGCCCCAAGCCCCAGCAAGTTGTTGACGCTCAGACGCCCGTTTACGAAATCTACGTGGGTATCCTTAAGCATCGTTTCGGCACCCCCGCCGGCAGATTTGGCTCTGGGACGGAGAAGGAATTCCGTGACGCGCTGAAGCGTTGGGGGGAAACCGGATCGCCGTGGATACTCTTCTACTTTTGTGACGATCCGGTCAATCCCAGACAGCTTGACCTCCAGCAGTATGGCAGAGTCAACGACTTTCGCAACGAACTGGAGAAAAAGCACCGGGGAATCTACGCGACCTACGTGGGTGTTCGCGGCAGCAAGGACAGCTTTTACGAGAAAGCATCTTTGCATCTGAGGGAGATTATCCCGATCAGTGCAGATCAGTGCCGATTAGTGTTCCCCAAAATCGCCTTCTTGCGGAGGCAAAAACGATGTACTGAGCCGACGGTGACGCACTGTTGCGCTCTCCGGAAAAACTCCTAACTTGCCGCGAATTGCAGTCTGGGATCGTCCAGACCGAGCCGCTTCATCTTTTTGTAGAGCGTGGTTCGGTTGATGTCGAGCGAATCGGCCGTCGCCGCGCGATTCCAGTTGTTTGCTACGTAAGACTTGAAGAATGATCTGACGCTCGGGTTCTTCCAGGGCTTCACGCAGAGTCTTGCCTTGAATTTCAGCAAGGCGACCGGTCGTTGGATCGCCGAATCCGAAGCGTCGTCGCCGGAGTCGGCACGGCCGGTCAACTCGGGCGGCAGAGTCGTCGCAAGTCAGCAGCGAATCCCTGGAAAGCAGCACGGCTCGTTCGACGACATTCTCCAGCTGACGGACGTTTCCGGGCCAGCCGTACGATTGCAGCGCACGACATCGCCTCGCTGTCGAATCCTTCGATTTCGCGGTCGCAAGTGGTCTGCGGCTTCGCGCAAAAAGTGATCGACCAACAGTGGGATGTCGCCGGCACGCTCGCGAAGGGACGGTAGCACGATGTTGACGACATTGATGCGATAGAAGAGATCTTGTCGGAATCGGCCTTCTTGGACCGCACGCGATAAATCTTCGTTGGTGGCCAGGATCACACGCGTGTCGACCGAATGGGTTTCGGTGCCGCCAAGTTGCTCGAACTGAAACTCCTGCAATACACGCAGTAATTTGACTTGCATCGCGGGCGTGGCCGTCGCGATTTCGTCCAGGAACAGCGTACCGCCATCGGCGAGTTGGAACTTGCCGACCTTGTCCGTACTCGCTCCCGTGAAGGCACCGGCCACGTGACCGAACAATTCACTTTCCAGCAGTGTGTCCGGCAGCGCCCGCAGGCGACTTCCACGAACGAACCGGAACGGCGTGCACTGCGGGCGTGGATGGCTCGAGCAATCATGCTCTTGCCCGTTCCGTTTTCGCCGGTGATCAGCACCGAGACCCGTGCATCGGCAACGCTGTCGACCACATCAAAGATTTTCAGCATGCGGTAGTCGTGGCTGAGGATGTTCTCCAGCCCGCTGCGTTTGTCCAGTTGCTGACGCAAAGACTTCGTTTTCCCGCGCAATCTCACGTTGCGAGACGGCGCGTTCGATAGCCAGTTGCAATTCATCGTCGATGACTGGTTTGGTCAGCAGATCAAAGGCACCCGCTCGGACCGCTTCCACAGCCGTGTCGGGTGTGGCGTAGCCCGTCATCACCAGCACGGCCGTATCGGGTTGTACTCGTTTTGGCAAACGAGATCAGTTCAAATCCGTCGTCGCTTCCCAATCGCAGATCGGTGATCACCAAGATCGAACGACCGTTGCTTCAACTGCGTTTTGCCGACTCCAAGTCGGTGACCGAAGTTCGACGTCATGCGAAAGTTCGCGCAGCCACTGCGGCCATCGATTCGACAAGATGTCGATCATCGTCAATCAGCAAGATGGATGCGGGTTGCGTCATGGATTGGGACCAAGCCAAACCCGTTTTTTGATGGATTGGCGTCGTGCGGATTGCTGCCGGAGACCGCGCAGCGAGAAAAATTCCTAAGTCGTCAGAAATACTTAGGTCACGGTTTTGCGGCCGTCAAAGCTTCCCAACCCCAATAAACGCCGCAAACATGCCACTTTGCGGTGGTGAAGTGTACCTCCAGAGGGAATCTAGGCATCCAAAGTGACTGTAAGTGCTTGTAAACAGGCAAGTTGCGCTGTCCCCGGGGGTAGACAAGCGGACCATAAATTGAAGAATCTCGGTAACGAGCTGGGGCCAACAGATGCTTGTAACCCGAAGAAGCTGATGCCCTGGAGCATGGATGCGGCTGAAGATATTGATTGCTGACGATCACGAGGCGGCTCGTGAGGGCTTGAAACAGCTACTGATCGAAACTCCTGTCGAAGTTTGCGGAGCGTTTGCTTGTAGCGCCGACGTCGTGTCGGAACTGAATCGACAAGACGCCGACGCGGTTCTTGCCGATGTGCGAATGCCGGGCGTTGGCGGCCTGAGTCTGTTGGCTCAGCTTCGCGAAACTCGACCCCAAGCTGCCAGTGGTGATGTTCAGTGCCTACGACAATCCCACGTACGTGGCTCGCGCAGCGGCGATGGAAGCCAACGACTATCTACTGAAGTCGGATGCACGAGAGACGATTGTGGCCGCGATCACCGGCGCGATCAAAGGCGAATCAGCAGCCGCGGACCGGATTGTTTCATGCAGAATTCGGCGATTGATGAAATCGGAGGATTTGCTGGACGATCTGGAGACCGAGTCGCCACTGACCATCCGTGAAGCCCAGGTGTTTCGGCATATCGGATTGGGGCTCAGCAATCGCGAGATCTGCACTGTCTTTGGGGATCAGCATCGAGACCGTGAAGGAACATGTGCAGAACATGTTGCGGAAGGTCGATGCCAGCGATCGTACGGACGCGGCGGTGCGTGCTGTGCGACTCGGCTTGGTCGACCACTGAGCCGCGTTGTTCTACGGCTGCCAGTTTTCGGGCGGATCGGGCTGCTGCCAGGCACTCATCCCGCCGTCGACCAGGATCGTCTGACCGTGAATGTGAGCGGCTGCATCGGACAACAGAAACACGGCCGCCCCCGCACATACTTCGGGGCCAGGGACTTGGCCGTTGGGGGTGTGCAGTTTCATCCACTCGTCCAAGCTGCCGGTTTTGGTTCAGCACATCGGTCAGCGGTGTTCGCACCAGACCGGGTGCCATCGCGTTGACGCGTATCTGGTGCGGTGCCAGCGAGACACACAGCGATCGGACCATCGCGGCGACAGCACCCTTACTGGTGTCGTAGGCGGTGTGATCCGGTTCGGCCAAGAATCCGTTGATCGACCCGGTGAAGACAACGCGGCCGGCGATGTTCTGCTGCGACCCACTTGCGTGCAAAGCTCTGCGTCAAAAAGTAGCCCGCCGTCACATTCAAATCGATCGTCCGTCGATAACGCTCGTAGTCCATCTCCAGAAACGGCTTGTCAATGTACGTGCCGGCGTTGTTGACCAGCATATCGATCCCGGGAAGTCCGTCGAGTCGGCTGCCGAGATCAGTTCGTCCACGTATTGACTCGGCGGCTGTGCCAGGTCAGCCGTAAGCAGTCGGCCTGCACTCCCGAATTGCGACACGCTTCAAGCGTTTGCTCGGCAGCTTCGTCTGCTTGTCAACCCACCAGCAAGACATCGGCACCGGCGCCGGCGATCGCGGTCGCGATCGCCCCGCCCACACCTTGGGTGCCGCCGGTGATCAGCGCACGGTGACCGGAAAGATCGAATAATTTGCTGGTGGAGTGTCGTCATGCCGTTTGTCATTGAAGTTCCGGGCGCGGATCGTTAGCGTACTTTTCGGCGTCGGCCTTGGTTGCTTCGGCATCCAAGCCGCCGGGGTGAAGTACGACTCGATAGTTCAAACGCAGCTGGGTGCCCTCTTTCAGCACGATGCCAGTTCGTTTCGGGTCCACCCTCGAAGTCGTGAACCCCGAACGGATTGGCTGCGAACAAGCCCGTACGTGCGGACATGCCAGCGGCACGGAGCCCCAAAGCCACTGGGGTGTGCATGGATGGTGATGCCGACGGTCTCACCGTCTACGGGTCCGGAGTAATCAACCCAGGGTGATTTCTTGCCCCAGGCATCTTTGTTGGTTTCGCCTTCGGCGTTGGTGATCACACCGCCCATTTTCGCGTCGACTTTCATGCTGCCGGCAACGCGGATGCCAAAGCGTGCCTTCTTTGGTGTCGCCAAAATTGACATCACCGTCGGTCGCTTTCAGAAGAAAATCGCAATCGATGATCCGTCGGTCGCCGTCGACGATGAACTCGAAGCGACGCGTGTCAGTGAGTACTTTTTTGTCGTCGGGCCAATCCAATCGTTGGCGGTCAGCAGGACGACGCTGCCGGAGTCGGTGACGTCAGCATCGCCTTCCTGATGCACGATGCGTCCGCAGCCTTCGTCGTCCAGCCAAAAATCGACTCCGTTCACGTCGCCGTGCGTAAGCCATAACGACCGATGATGATCGTGGTCGCCGCGTTCGCCCCGCACATCCGGTTTCCATGGGAAAATTACGTGTCATCGCACGACCACCGGGCCCATGAATTGGGTAGACAATCGGTTTTCCACCATCGTCAAATCGGTAGCCGGCGAAACAGCTCGTCACCGATGTAGACGTTCCAGCCAGCGGGCTGCTGGACGCCGTCGACCCGCAGTTTGGCGGTCCTCGGAGATTCGCCGCGGAGCTGCGCCGAGACACAGGCAAACACCAGGATCGCCGCTAGCCAGCGACCCATCCAAACGATGAAGCAAAGGAGAAGTTTCTAGCCGGGTCGTCATGCGGATCGCCTTTTTCGGGAAGTTGCGGGATAGCGTGTTAGACACGACCGGCGAAGGAATTTCGCCAGCGGGCAGGCTCGCCCCTTTTTCGCTGGATCGACTATGATTATGGCAGGCTCGGCGGATCTCTGTACCCCGCAAAATCCCGCTGGCGAAGATTCTCCCCAGGTTGATTGCATGATGAAAATATCGGTCGTCAGAAGGGTTTCGGTCGTGACTCTGTGTTGTGCGTCGCTGTTGCTGGCGTCCCAGACCGCGGTGGCCCAGAAAAACAAGCCGAAACCAAAGCCAGCCCCCAAGATTCGCCTGCCCGAGAGTGTGCGACAGGGCAAAGTCGCGATGGAAGTGGCTCCCGTTCTGGAAGGCCGAAGATCACAACTGATGTCCGCGGCAAGCCGTTTGGATGGTTTGGTGGAACAGAAGCTGATCCAAGAGGGCCAGAGACCGAATGATCTTGCCAGTGACGAGGTGTTCTTGCGGCGAGTCTACTTGGATGTTGCCGGCCGCATTCCGACCCTCAAGGAAACGATGCGTTTCTTGGAGTCGGGCGAACCGGACAAGCGACAGAACTTGATTGATGAATTGCTGAGCAGTCCCGATTACGTCAGCAACATGTTCAACTTCTGGGCTGATACGCTTCGCCTGGTGGATCGTCCCCAGCCCAACATCGTCGCTGACCCCTACCTCGGTTACGTCAAGGACTCGATTCGCACCAATAAAAAGTACGACAAGTGGGTCTACGAAATGCTGACCGCCGAGGGCAAGGTTTGGGACAACCCGGCCGTTGGCTTTCAGCTTCGCGACGATGGCATGGAACTGCCCTACATCGACAACACGGTGCGAGTCTTTTTGGGGACCCAGATCGGTTGTGCACAATGTCACGATCATCCCTTTGACCAGTGGACCCAGTACCAGTTCTATGAGTTAGCTGCTTTCAATGCGGGAGTTCGAACGCGAATCAAACGGGGGGATCCGGGCTTCAAAAAATCGAATCCGGCGAATGACTTGATCAATGAAGCACGTAAATATCACGACAAGGGCCGCGTGCCGGGCGAATTCCAGCGACTGGTGCGAGCCAACACGTACATGGTTAGTGAAGTTGCAGGGACGCTCAAGCTGCCCCACGACTACGCATATGAAGACGCCAAACCAAACGAAGTCGTCAAACCCGCGGTGCTGTGGGGCGAGATTCCCACGTCGGCCAGAAACAGCAGCCCACGCGAACAATTCGCGGCCTGGCTGACCAGTTCGTGAGAATCCGCAATTTAGCAAGACGATTGTCAATCGATTGTGGCAGCGGATTCTGGGGGTTGGGTTTGGTCGAGCCGATCGACGATTTTCGTGATGAGCATCCCTGCGTCAACGAAGACTTGATGGACTTCTTGGCCGAGGAGATGATTCGTGGCGACTTTAACATCAAAGAATTCTTGCGGATGGTGCTGTACAGCGAGACGTACCAGCGCGAGGCGACCGATTACGAACTGACCAGTGGCGAACTTTACTTATTTCCCCGGTCCACGGTGGGCGGATGACAGCGGAGCAGGTTTGGGATTCGATGCTGGCCTTAGCGGTGCACAATCCGTGGCCGTTTCAGCGACCGACAGCGGACGAGATGGCTGCGGTGATGGACATCGATTTTTCGGTGGCCAAGTACAATTCGGTGAAGCAACAGTCCGAGGAATTCAAAGAGACGTTTTACCGAGGCTATTATCAACGTTCGCTCAATAAGCACGCCTATCAGGGCAATATCTTGTGTCGCGCCAGCGAACTGCCCTCGCCGGTTGCAGCCGATCACTTCCTGCGGCAGTTCGGCCAGGGGGATCGAGAAGTCATCAATGGATCGCAACAAGACGCCACCGTCCCTCAGATCCTGGCGATGTTCAACGGCCCGATTACCCACGTGATGCTGGAAGCGGGTTCTTCGATCGTCGATAACGTGTTGGCGATCGAGAAGACGAAAGACCGCATCGATGCGATTTTCTTAAGTGTTTTGGCTCGACGACCGAATTCCCAAGATCGCGTCACGGCCGCCAAGGAGTTGACTAAAGTCCGCAATGACAACGTCGGTTACGGAAATATCATTTGGGCGTTGCTGAATACTCGCGAATTCTTGTTCATTCAATAGTCCGCGACGGCCTGTGTCCACTGCCAGTTTTTAACAGAGAAATCAACAAATGGTTCGACCTGAATACACCACCGATGATCGTCGCCGCGAGTTCATGAT
>CAVQPV010000045.1:0-47819 GCA_963714715.1 Pirellulaceae bacterium
ATTTTGTCGTCACGTTCACGGTTCCCCAGGAACTGCGGTCCCTGCTGCACAGCGCTCACCCGGAGGTCGGTTACGAAGCGATCTTTGCGCCGGCAGTGAGACGATCCGCACGCTGATGGCCGAGCCGAAAAACCTCGGCGGCAGAAGTCGCTTTTCGCCGTCTTGCACACTTGGGGACGCGACTTGAAAGACTACCATCCCCACGTCCACTTCGTCGTTCCCGGCGGCGGAGTCAGTGACGATGGTTCCCGTTGGATCGGGGTCAAGACCGACAAACTCTTTCACCCACTGCCGGCCAAGCAGCTTTACAAGTCCCTGTTCGTCGAAGAGATTCGCAAGGCCGGTCTTTACGCTTGCCTGCCCTACGGTGTGCTGAAGTTCGACTGGGTGGTGAACGTCAAACCGGTCGGCAATGGCCAGGCGGTACTAAAATACCTCGCGCCGTACGTTTACCGAATCGCGATCTGTGACAACCGCATCGAGTCGCTGGATGATTCCGGCGTCAGATACAAAGTCAAACCCTCCGGTCAGACCCGTTTCCAAACACGTCGTCTGGGCGGTGAATCGTTCGTGCGATCATTCGCCCAGCACATCCTGCCGCCAGGATTCACAAAGGTCCGCTACTACGGCTTCATGAGCCCGAACTGCAAACTTGCATTGGCCGATGCCGCGATGGCTGGTGTGGCTGTGGCTGGGCTGGACGTTTTGTCTGGGCAGCGTGCTGAAGCTGAAGCGATCCCGAAACACGCTCCGCCCAAATGTGACGGGTGCGGGGGTGATCTACGACTGATCGGCATCACCGATTCGAGCGGTCACTGGCTGTGGCGGCAAAGCGATTTAACGCGCAGGCCGACCGGAGAGACGATCGATGACAGGAGCAGCATGACTGGCATCGTCAACTCAACTTGGCTCACCCAAAACGATGTCGCGTATGCGTCACGACGGGGAGCGTCTCCTTGCGCCAACTGGAAGAAACCGACCGAAACAGAGCGAAGTGGCGGCCGTTCACCGACACCTTCCTCCGGAATCCGGTCCCGAGCCGGCCAGCAAGTACTCCTTGCCGGCGGGCCTGCAATGGTGGAAGAGCGAGAAGCCGAAAAGCAAAACCCTATCGTGCTCTTGGCGACAACGGGCTTCTTGAACAAAAAATTTGAGCATCGGCTGGCGGCGAACCACTAGAACGATCTTCGCCAATCCAAACATGAAACCAACCGAGACATCGCTCTAAAATACGCGATGTCAAATTCTTATTGGTTTTAGCTGGTCACTTAACCTCCACTATGAACGGTGGCTTCCAGTCGCCCTTGCGGATCGGCAGGATCGTTGGCGATTCCTTGCGCGGCCAGTACAGGCGCATCGCGAGGTAGATCGGGCCGTCGGGGGCCGGGAGCCAGTTACTCTCTTTTTCGGCTCCGGGACTGTCCTTCTGGATGTAAAGAGTCAGTGATCCATCGCTGTTCCGCTTCGAGTCCGGCAGCATGGGCGAATTGATCAGATAGCGGTTGATCGGGTTCTTGATCAGCAACTGGGTCTTGCCGTCGTACATGGTCACCGACCAGAAGGCGTTCACCGGCGGAAATCCATCGACCGGGAAGGTGATCGTGTAGTTGCTCTTGCTTCCATCGAGTGGCGAGCCATCAGCTAGTGTTTTGGCGAGCGGATAGGCGGCTTCGATGGACTCGTTACCGTAGATTCCAGCTTGCGCGCCGCAGCACGTTTCAGCCAATCGCCGTTATAGAACGCGCCATCCCCGAAATAGCTGCTGATGCCCCAGCCATTCAGTTCGATCAGCTGCGTCTCGAGGTATTCGGCGATTTTGGCTTCACCGGCCTTCATGCCTGCTGCCACTGCTTTCTTTTGCTCTGGAGAGAGGTCGTCCAGGTGAAGGTCTTGCCGGGCCAACCCGATCCTAGCGAGCTTCGCGCGAATTTCTTTTTCCTCCGGACCGGCGAGCCAACTGGAGCGAGAACTCCAGGTAATCGAAGAACTTCGTTTTCGCCATTTCCTTGTCGAACTTCGGAAAATCGATCTTCGGCGCGGGGGCGGGGGCCGGCTGGCCGAGGAATTCTGAGAGCGATTTCACTCCGTAACCGGACTGAATTTTTACCACGTTTGGCATGTCTTTAGGATTGAAAAGCTGGGTACGGTAGGCAACCAGAGAGAACTGGGTCGAGAGTAGAAAACCTTCTTGATCCCGTCCGGGACCTCGCCCTCCCAACCCGGGCCGACGACCATATAATCCGCCCGCTTCGGAACCGGTGGGCGAAGATTCCGATGTAGCCGTAAATGAAGGTGTTGCCGTCCTCAAGCATCACCGAGTAGTAACGGCTCTTTTCCACCGCGGGAACGGACAGGACGATTGGTTCCGCCCGCAGGTCGAGCCACAGCAGCGAGTAAGGTGTGTCGCTGTTCGGTGTGATAATAGCGGTGTCCTTGTAGGTGAAGACGCGAGCCTCGTTCTTGATCTGGTTGAACGGGGCTTTGAACTGGCCGGAATCGCGGTTGATCGCGTATTCGTTCATCACCCCATAGTTCATCACGATCGGTAGACCATAGATGAAGCCCTCCTCGGCGATGGCCTCAATTTCCGCAGAAGTGAGGTCAATGGCCGCGTGCGCAGGAATAGAAGGAATTGACGCGAACACAAGCATCGTGCTCAGAAGAGCTTTCGACAATGTCGTTTTCATGAACTTGGATTTCCTTTATTGTGTGTTGGGACGAGCTAACGTTGGTGGTCACCGGGGACGAACGGAAAGGCCACCATCAGGAAACGTGTTTTTGAGTCCTCCGGTGCACCACATGGTTCGTCGTATTGTAGCGGGGGTTAATTCAAACACCGCAGAATGGCGACTCCAAACCGAAGAAAATTCGGACTAAGCGACAATGAATTTCAACGTCTGCCCGTTTGTCCAGAAGCGTCATCCCATCGACCCGTTGCACAAGCTGCAAATCTGATTTCCATGCGTGCGTTCCGACTCGAATCATGTCCGTGCCGCCACACATGACAATAAATGCGGCGTCTTTTTCCGCGTCGTAGATATGTAGCGTCAGTTCGCAATGCGACACACCATAAGTCCACAGGCGAACCGGAAATCCCCGGGAGTGGGCGAGTTGCGCCTCAATCTCCCCGTTGTCATGGATCCAACGCGAATCAAGTGTCTGAGGTGGTCCATAGCCGAGGAGTATCACGCGATCACGGTCCGGTTGTTCACGACCGCAGTTACCGCAGTATGGCTTGTATCCAAGATGCTCCGAGCGACAGTAAACGCATCGAAACGTACGTGGATTGAACGGAAAGCCGTACGGCATTTTGAGAAAGATGGTTGTTGGTCAGTAGATCGAGCGATTGCGCTTTCGGCTATCGGAAAAGTTAATTGGCACGACGAACTATTAAGTTATCACCCGCTCAGTCGGGTGATATTAGTCGGATTTGAGTATTATCACCCGACTCAGTCAAGTGATTTGACCTTTATCGCTCGATTCGATACACAACTCATTCACACAATCATCGGCTGGCAATTTGGCTGGCCTGGGAAGACGGGGGCGCTTTTGGATGAGTTTGGCCTTTGGCCGTATTTTCCGCATTCGTTGCGTCACGGTTTCGCGACGCACTTGGTCGAGTCGGGAACGGACATCCAGACGGTGCAAAAATTGATGGGGCACAAGGACATCGAGACGACGATGCGCTACGTCCACGTGCAATTGAAGCCGGGCGAGAACGTCAAGAGTCCGGTCGACACGTTGCTCCGATCGTGAGCGTTCGTGCCGAAGCGCCGCCGCCCTTGCCGAAATCGCTGGACACGGAAGTGCACAGCTTGTTTCGGCCTGGTTTGGGGTTTGAATCGAGCAGCTCTCAGGGTGTTCCCGGGCGGGAGTAGCAATGCAATACCGACCTCGGAGAGGACGGCGACTATTACAAGCAAGCAAAGATCTGCCGGCTCACACCGGCAGCTAACTGCTAAGAATGTGTGGGAGCCACTCGCGAGGTTGCCCACCTGGGTCAAGCGAGTCAACGAACCGTTGTCCGAAGTAGAACTCGAAGCAGTCCAGCGCTGCGCGCAACGTGCACAGCCGCTGGGGGATCAAGGATGGGTAGAATCGATTGCCCGCCGATTGAACTCGGAATCAACGATGCGGCCAAGAGGCCGTCCGCGAATCCGTTTTCCAGCCCCAGATGAAATTAAAGAGGCCTGACCCCTTTGATTTGTCCGTCGGGTGCTCGATGAGTTGTTGGAGATTCGCTTAGTGGACGTGGTACTTGCGACGCGGAGCGGCATCGACATCCGCCGCTGCTGCGTCAGCCGTCCCACCGAACACCAACAAATCCTGCTTGACCACCTCGGCCTGAAGCTACCGACGCGAATAATCCAAAACTGAATGTAGTGGCGACTCGCTGTCCAAAACCCAATGAAAACCGCTGTTGTCACCCGTAGATGGGGAAGTTGGTCTAGCGAACGATTCGCCAGCAACGGTGGATTCTGCGATTGCGAAAATCCTCGGGAACCGTTTGCTTGGAAATTTCGTGAACTTCGCTCGCTGGAATCTGGCAGGGATCGAATTTGAAGCGGCGGAAGTTATTCGAGAAGTAGACCACGCCGCCCTTCCTGACCAATGGCAGCAGTTCTAGCAACAACGGAATTGCGTCGGTTTGCACGTTCCAGTCTGCTTCGGTTCGTTTGCTGTTGGAAAACGTCGGCGGGTCGAAAACGACCACGTCGTACGCTTCGCCGGCCGGATGCTTTCGCAGAAAGGTCTGCGCGTCACTGACCACAAAGGCATGTTCATCCCCGCTGAAACCGTTTGCCCGCATGTTCGCTTGCGCCCATTCGATGTACGTCCGCGAGAGGTCGACACTGACCGTCTGTTTGGCTCCACCGGCGGCCGCGTAAACGGTGAAGGCTCCCGTGTAGGCGAACAAATTCAAGAACGACTTCCCGGCAGCGGATTCTCGCACCAGCTGACGCGTGATGCGATGGTCGAGGAACAAGCCGGTGTCGACGTAGTCGGCCAAGTTGACGAAGAAATTCAAGCCGCCTTCGTGGACTTCGACGCGCTGGTTTGTCGCCGCAACTTTCTCGTGCTGCGTTTTTCCTCGCTGTCGGCTGCGTCGCTTGAAAAAAACATGCTGCTTGGGGACATCGAGTGCCAGGCCGGCGGTCTCGGCCATCAAGTCCAGCCAATTCGCGTGCTGGGCGGGATCTCGATCGTGAGGCCGCTCGTACTCCGTAATATGCAAGTAATCTTCGTAACGATCGACGATCAGGGGGATTTCCGGAATGTCCCGCTCGTACAAGCGAAAGCAGGTGATCCCGCGGCGCGAGGGCCAGCGGCGCAGGTGCTTGGCTCGCTTTTTCAATCGCACCGAAAACAGATCGGCTTGATGCGCCGCCTTGTCGTCCAATTCGCCAAAGGCAGCGGGCCCCGACGCGTGCACGAGGGGCTTTTCGCTCGGTGGCGTGTTTTCGCTCTGCTCTGGGGACGACAGATCGGCTGGCTTGTTGACGACCGGCTTGGGGCCGTGGAATTGATAGTACGTGCACTCGATGCGTCCGTTGTACAACTTGCGCCGGCGATCCGCATCGCGTCCGACGATCCTTTCAAAGCCGGGATAAGCGGTCAGAAAGTAGTGCGACCAGGTGGGAAGTTTGCGTAGCACTTCGGGAATCGAGTGATACAAGTATTCCAAGTCATGTTCCTCGCCAAGCCGCTGTCCGTACGGCGGATTGGTGACCAGGCAGCCAAAACGACGTTTGCTGGTCGTTTCTTGCAGCGGTTTTTCTTGGAAATGAATATCATCCGCGACACCCGCCCGGGCCGCATTGTCGCGCGCCGCTCTTAAAATCCGTCCATCGATGTCGCTGCCAAGAACCCGTTCTTCCAGCGGCTCCAGCATTGCGGACTGGGCATCGGCGCGCAGGGAATCCCAGATCTCGCCCGGAAAACTCGGCCATGACTGAAACTTGAACTCGCGATTCAGCCCCGGAGCGATGTTGCGTCCAATGCAGGCCGCTTCGATCGGAATCGTTCCGCTGCCGCAAAAGGGGTCGATCAGCGGCTTGTCGCGTCTCCAAAAACTGAGCAAGACCATGGCGGCCGCGAGCGTCTCTTTGAGCGGCGCCCTGGAAACGTGGATGCGGTAACCGCGCCGATGAAGACTGCGTCCTGTCGTGTCGATCGTTAACGTTGCGATGTCTTTCAACAGCGCGACGTCGATTTTGTACTCGGCGCCTGTCTCGGCAAGTTCTTGCACGCCATGATCGCGTTTCAGAGCATCGACGATCGCTCGTTTCACGCTTCGCTGGCAAGCCGGTACGCTGGTCAACATCGACTTGATCGACCGTCCAGTTACCGGGAATTTCCCCTCGGGCGGAACCAGATCGCCCCAGTGGATCGCCTTGGTCGATTCAAACAGGGCGTCAAAATCCGCCGCTGGGAACTCGGCCACGCGAATCAAAATTCGGTCGGCCGTGCGTAGCCACAGGTTCGCCTGACCGATCGTTTCATGAGTCCCCGTAAAATGAACACGGCCCGACTCGCCAATCGACGCTTCGATGCCCAGCGACTCGAGTTCGCGGCGAACCACTGCCTCGAGTCCGAAGGCGCATGCGGCAATGAGGTCGAAAGATGGATCGTTCAAGTGATTCTCGAGAGTAGGAGGGCGACCCAGCTGCAGTCGCTTTCTTGAGAAATCGCGATTGCTAGTCGACGGGAAGATCCGTGGGCGGCATCGCCGATTGGACATTCTTCAGTTGGACGAACGATCGCAGCTGGATGCCGCTATTCTTGACGTCACCGCCGGTCGCCAAATAAAAATCATTGCCTTTTTGTCCCGCATCGATGTTGGTTGCGGGATTGGAATCTCCGGTAAAACGTGCGCGGTCAACGGACTGCCATTGACCATCGACGTCGCGGATGAACGCGTTGCCAAATCTTGCCACACGGGGCTGCGTGGCCGAGACGCCATTGCGTCGGAAGTCTTCGACGAACGAATAGTATCCGCGTAGGTACTTGCCACCGGTGATGGTGGAGAAGGTCACCAGGTGTTTCCATTCCTTTTCGTGGGGCAGATAAAAGTAACCGGAGTACTCGGTGCGGTCATCGTTGGGCTTCGCCGTGACCAGGCATCGATAGGTTTGGCCGATCTGCCAATCAAAGTCGAACATGCTCTTGCCGCCAGTCCCTTCGCCGCCAAACCGGCTGACGCGGACATTTTCGCCTTCGTGCAAGATACCGACGCGACGCGATTGTTCGACCGAGTTAGGATCGTTGCCTTGGGAGTTGTCCCAGACCGAGAAGATGACAACTTTCTTGCCGGGGCTGATTTCCTGGATACCAAAGTAGCCTGTATTCCAACCACAGACCATGAAATAGCTGCCCGCCGCCGATTGCTCGATCGTCGTCTCGCAGTAAAACGCTGTTCCTTCCGGGCCCGGATAACCGAGGTGCACCGACCGGCAAGCTTTGCCCGCCAGGCTCTCATCGGCGTGCAGGGTGCCGGAAACGACGGCGCTGGCAACGAGGAACAGGAAAGCGAGTCTGAGTGGCATGTGAGAACGTTGGCGGGTGTTGGGTGCGGGAATCCAAACCAAGAGTATAGCGAATGCGTTTTTCTTTGCTTTGTCGAGCAGCCACGCTGTGCCGAGCGTCCGGCCAATGCTGTCGACTTTGTGGTTTTATCAGCCGCGGGCGCGTTAGCGGCTTGTCGATTTAGTCGTTTCGCGAACTGTCATGATCAGCCGATGGGCGTTCGCCCCGGTTTTGTGGCGGGGAAAACCGCGGCTGACGCGCGTCTCGTCTTCGCTGCCCGACTTCAATTCCGTATCCGCGGCGCGTCCATGGGTCGCAACAGGCAAGAGACTCACGACGATGGATAGAATGAATCGAATGATCACAGTTTCCTCCGGTTCCGGCGGAGCATTCCGCTCGATAGAAATGATGTGGTCATCTTAACGGAGTTGTGTGTCCAAGGGTTGCAACAGCCCCCAGGCCATCGACGATGCACTGGTTGGAAAACAAGTGTCACGTATGAGAATTCAGAATGGTCCTCCGAGTGTTTTTGCTGGAGACAAGCATGATCGCTGACATCAGATTCCTAGCGCTGGGACTCAGAAAGATGGTCGCAAGGGAGAAACGATTGAATTCGGCAAATGGGCCGTACCGGTGATTCTGGATTCTTCGAATGCGAGGCCGTGACTCGATGACTCGCACCACGTATGTCACAGATGGCATTGCCATGAAGGGAAGAAAAAACTGATGAACAGCGAAAGATCGATAACCAGACGGAGTCTGTTGAGGACTGCGGTGGTCGGCGTGTCGGGCGTCGCCGCCGGAATGCTACTGCAGACCCCTGGCGGTGCGACGCCTCCTGAAGCAACCGCCGTGCAAGTTCCCGTGAAGTTGAGGTGCCCTGACTATCCGCGATTCCGGGGTCCGTTTCCGATTCTCTCAACCCCCTTTACCACCTCCGGTGACGTGGACTTCGAGGTGCTTGCCCGAGAGGCGCGGTTTGCCGACTGGTGTGAGAGCCCTGGCATGATCTGGCCGCAGTCGAACGATAGTGTCGATCTGCTCAGCCAAGACGAAAAACTCGAAGGCATGGAGGTGCTCGCCAAGACGAGCCGGGGCCTGAGCACGACGGCGCTGTGTCTCGGTGTGCAGGGGAAAGACACCGACGACATGCTGGTCTACGCCAATCATGCCAAGCAGCTTTCGCCCACGGCGATCATCTCGCGACCGCCCGACACCGGCAAGACGCAAGACGACTTGCGCAGGTACTGGCGTGCCCTCGCCGCGGTGATCACCGAGCAGCCCGTCATGATCCAGACGACCGCTCGCCGCGGAGGCGTCAGTCCCTCGACCGAGCTGCTGATCGAATTGGCCAAGGAGTTCCCGAACTTTGGTTACGTCAAGGAAGAATCCAGTCCAGTCATTCCTCGCATTCGCGCGCTGCTTGCTTCGCCGTCGATCCGTAGTGTGTTCAGTGCTCGGGGCGCTTATGGATGGCTCTACGAATCACGGCTCGGCACCGAAGGCCTCGTCACCGAACGCATCGCCTACGCCGACATCCTGGCCAAGATATGGAAACTGATGAGAAGCGGTTCCGATCCCGCGATGCTCAAGGACATGTACAGCAAGCTGACGCTGATGTTCAACCTGTCGCAAACTCACCCGGGCAACTTGCGCGGCTACAGCCTCCATTTATTGAAGAAGCGTGGCGTGTTCCGCAACATGATCTCGCGTCAATATGGACCGGGAGGCAGCACTCCCGCCAAGCCAATCTTCTCGGACCTAACGCTCTCGTCAGAGGAGATCGCCGAAATCGATTGGCGTTTCGAGTCGCTCAAGCCGTACTTGCATCCGGACAAGTTTGAGGGGTGATTGAGCCAATCTTGGACAACGTAAGCACCCGCGAAGAAGTCTTCTGTCGCCTGAAGTAAGCGTGGCTAACGGCCTGTTGATTTTGTTCAAGCGAGCCCAGCAAGGGTGAGCCGATGGCCGTAAGGCCACGGGTACAGCGCGATGCCCGGCCGCTGACGCGTCGCGGCTCACAAAATGAACAGATGCCCGGCCGCTGACGCGTCGCGGCTCACAAAATCAACAGGCTGCTAACGCCAAGACGGCTGGAAATACTGAAAGACTCATGCTCGGGTGCTTAGACTGCGAGATAACCGTGAACAACGAGCACTTCATCTGGAGGTTCCATTTTTATGTTCGAAGTCAACCGACGGCGGTTCCTTGGCCGTACTGGAAAGACGACGCTCGCCCTGGCAGGCAGCGCTACCATTTTGGCCAATCCCGCTTCGGTACGGGCAACTCCGGCCAATGACCGGCTCGTGCTGGGAATGATCGGCGTCGGTGGAGGGCGCGGCCACTCGCTGGCCAAGGGATTTCTGGATCGCGGCGATTGTGAAATCGGCTACGTTTGCGACGTGAACCGCCAGTTACACCAGCCGCGAGCGAAGGAGTACGCGCCGCGCCAAGGGGGCAAGCAGCCCAAGTGCGTGCAGGACTTTCGCGAGATGCTCGAAGATACTGCGGTCGACGCCGCGGTGATCGCTACTCCGCCACACTGGCATGCCCTGGCAACGATTCTGTGCTGCCGCGCGGGCAAGGACGTCTATTGCGAGAAGCCGCAGAGCCAGAATTGCTGGGAAGGGCGCCAGGCGGTCAAGGCTGCTCGAAAGTACGACCGTATTGTTCAGATCGGTACACAAAACCGCAGTGCTCCCTACAACCTTGCGGCGAAACGATACCTGGCCGAAGGCAAGCTGGGCAAGGTGCATCTCTGCCGCGTGTTCGAGCAGACCTATGATCCGAATTTTGTGTGGGGTCCTGATTCGGAGCCACCCCCGTCGTTGGACTGGGAGATGTGGAATGGTCCGGCGCCGGCTCGAAAATATAACAAGGCGATCCATGTGCGGTGGCGCAAGTTGTGGGACTACGCCGGTGGGCAGATGTCCTACCAGGGGATTCACCAGATCGATCTGGCCCGGTGGCTCTGTGGTGTCGATTATCCAAGCAGCGTCTATTGCACGGGCATGCGTTTCACCCAAGGTGATGCCGAAACGCCGGACACGCAGTTGGCGACGTTCGAGTATCCCGACATGCTACTAACCTATCAGCAAACTGAATTCACGCCCTACATGCTGAGAAGCGACCCCGGAATTCGCGACGGCGATATCTTTCCCCATTGGCCCCAGAACGCCACACGGATCGAACTCTACGGCGAGAAGGGCATGATGTGTGTGGGCCGGATGGGCGGGGGTTGGCAGGTCTTCGTTCGCACCAAAGATCGACAACCAGTCGTCCAGGACGAGATGTACGGCAGGTATCCCGACCCGCCCCACAAGGCGAACTTCGTCGAGTCGGTGAAGAGTCGCAAACGGCCCAACGCGGACGTCGAGGAAGGGCACCGCAGCATGCTCATGGTCCATTATGCCAACATCAGTTGCCGCCTCGGCGGTCGAAAACTGCTGATCGACCCCAAGACCGAGCATATCATCGATGACCCCGAGGCGATGGGACTGTTCAAGCGAGAGTATCGCAAGCCGTGGGTGGTCGAAGACGTCGTGTAGCGTCGCTGCCGCATATCAAACAGAGAGGAGAACGCACCCATGTCAAATCAGAATCGTCGTAGCTTGGATCGTCGTCATCTGCTGAGAACCACGGTTGGTACAGGCGCGGCTGTCGCACTCGGGCAGTGGCTTGAACCGATTGCGATCGCCGCCAACGCTCCCCAAGATCGGGTCAAGATTGGTCAGATCGGCACCGCCAACCAGCACGCTTACAAGATAGGATCGCTCCGCAGACTGTCTGATCTTTTCGAGGTTGTCGGCTTTGTGGAAGACGACCCCAAATTGCGAGAGAAAGCCCTGAAAAGCAGTGCGTTCAAGGGTTTGAAAGTCATGTCCACGGACGAACTGCTGGCCGTTCCCGGTCTGCAGGCCGTGGCGGTTGAAACCGAGGAGCGCGTTTGCATTCCTCCCGCCCTGCGCTGCATTCGGGCCGGAAAACACATCCATCTGGACAAACCGTGCGGCGAATCGCTGCCGGCGTTCCAACAACTGCTTGACGAGGCGAAAGACCGAGAGCTGACGGTCCAGGTGGGATACATGTACCGGAACAACCCAGCGGTGCAGTTCTGTATCAAGGCCGTCAGAGACGGCTTGATCGGCCGTGTGTTTGATCTCGACACCGCCATGGGACGTTACGACGGGGAGGGCTACCGGAACCTGATCAAAGACTACAAGGGCGGGATCGCGTACATCCTGGCCTGCCACCTGATCGATCTCGTCGTCTCGCTCATGGGGGAACCTGAAAAAATCACCCCCTATCTCCGCCAGACCCGCTCTGACGGCGTACTCGACAACTGCCTGGCCGTTTTCGAGTTCTCCCGCGATCGGCTGGCCACGATACGGACATCCATCACCGAGGCGAAGGGCTTTCAGCGCCGACGCCTCAAGGTGATGGGCGACAAGGGCAGCATGATCATTCAGCCGATCGAGTCCAAGGGTGACATGTCCGGCGGCGTCCTCACGCTTGCCCTGGAGGAAGATCGCGGTGGTTTCAAGAAAGGCATACAGACCGTGGACATGCCGCCCCTGAAAGACCGCTACGAAGACCAGTGGCGGGAATTTGCCGCCGTTCTGAACGGGGAAATGGCCAATCCATACACCTACGAGCACGATTACACGGTACACAAATGCCATCTGGCGGCCTGCGGCCTGCCGCTCGACGTGCAAGCGCCGACCGGCGGATGAGAATCTACCTTGTAGGTGCAAGCACGAAGCGCCAGCGAGTGAGTCCCGAAACACACTGGCTTGCGCTGCGTGCTGGTATTTCAGGACGCTACCGCGATAGCGAAAGTGCTTAGATCCGATCGCCTTCGCGGCGCCCACCGCCTTGGTCACTGGGGCGGCTTACGATGTTGTTCAAGAAGCTTTCGACTTTGACGAGTCTGCCCGCCAGGATGTCTTCTTCCGTAATCTTCGAAAAGAAAATGGTGTGCTGGCCGATCACGCCACGCCCTTGGTCGTAAACGATGTAGATGGCCCCGTCTTTGCTAAGCGCCGCCGAAGGATAGCTGATTTGACCGTCGTCACATAAAAGCAGTTGATGCGGAAAGGTTTTGCCGTCGTCTTCGCTCAAGTAGGCCGTCATGCGGGTGTGCGCAGTTTTGTGTTTTTCAAGTGCGCGTTCTTTACCGTTTTCGTCGATGTAGTAGTAAATCTTCTTGCCGCTTTCCTCTTTCATCTGGACGTCGTTTGCGACCAGCAGAACTCTTCCCGAGGGAAGTGTTTTCAGGATGCACTTGGTGTTGATCGAGAATTGCATCGGGTAGTAGCCGCCCAACTTCCAGGTCTTGCCGCCGTCAAACGACTCGGCGATCTTCTGTCCTTTCTTGGCCCGGTAGAACGTGAACAGGCTGCCATCTTTTCGGATGATGGGCATTTGCTCCGCGAAACTCGCATCATTATCAACGGGAAATTCGGAAACAAAGATCGGCTTGCCGTCGACGCCTTCTTTCAGGAAGCGAATTCTCACCTTGTCGGGATTGCCGACAAGTTTGAAGTCGTCCATCGAGCGCATGATCGTGCCGTCCGGGAAAATGAGCGGCTTCATGACGGAGATGTTCTTATTTCCCAGCAGGCGCGGTGCGCTCCAAGCGGTGTGCTCGTTCTCTGGGTCGAGCATGGTGAATTCCCACGCGGAGGAGGCGAATTCGTCTTTGCCCTTGAAGTCGATGTTCCGAAGGCCAATGAAGCGGATATTGCCGTTGGGGTCTTTCCACAGCATCGGGTCAGAAGCTCCCCCGCCCAGCAGCTCGCTCGGGTCGAAGACAAAGACTTCTTTCCAAGTCTTGCCACCGTCTGCGGAGGTCGAGATGACTGAGAACTGGTCTTTGTGGAACGGAGCTCGTTCGGCTTGGACATTGGATGCGAACCACGTTGCCCAGAGTCTGCCGCCGTCGGAGATTTCTACCTGCGGGCAGCCTTGAAAGAGCCTGAGATTGATGCGGTGCTTGTGGTAGGGTTTTTGTCCTTCGTAGTTGATTTTGATCAGAGACGGTGGTGTCTTGCCCGTGATTCCATAAGGGAAACTTTGTGACACGTCATCAGGGGATGGCATGGTCGTGTCGCCCAAGACTGATTGTGGGTCCACCGTTTGAGCGCACACAGACGCAGCGAAACCAGGTAGAAGGCCGGCGATGATGCCACAAGTGATCAAGGAGGCGGTCGTCTGGCGAACAAGCTGACCTGGGTTTGGCATGGTATTTCTTTTCCGTTTTCGTTGATATCGGACGGTCGACAGGAGTGAAGCCGGCAGAGACTGGCCTTCCAAAGAATCAGTCCAAGCGGCCATCGACTCGCTGCCGCGCGATGGCCTCCGATTCTTTCCGTCAGGCTGCGACCGTTCTGGTCTGTTGAGGCTACGAAGCAATATAGCGTTACATCTGGTTGCTCGGGACTTATTCAAGGTTAGCGACGAGCGTTGGCGTTTTCGGCTTTGCATCGCGATGGCTCGTAGTACGGCCGTGTTTCGGCGACCTGGGCGGTCGCCGCGGCGGTCAGCCTTGGCAAACATGCGTCCCAGCATGGCGACCCGCCGTCTGGCCAAACAGAACAAGGAGATCGATGACTTGCGTTCAAGGGCGAAGTAGAACCGTTTGTTTAGGGCTAGTGCTTTGTCACAGCTAAAAAGTGGGGTAAGCATCCTGCTTGCCATTTGTTTTCGTACGGAATTCGCAAGCTGGAAGCTTACGCCACCAAAACGGCAACCCGAAAATTCAGATGTGACAAAGCTTTCCCTGGGCGATTCAATCAAGGGAAGAAGAAAAGGACTCTCGCAACAAGCCGATGCAGACCTCGATGAACCTGCAACCACGATCGGTGCGGAAGATCCGCTTGCGGCGATTGCCGACCCCGGAGCAACCTGGCAGGTCCATGCAGGGTCCGGTCTGCCACCCCGATGCCGTTTTGAGCCGTCACCGTCCCGTCAACCCGTCAGCAGACCGCCGTTTCCGAACCGCGCAGCAAACGACCGTTTCCCGGTTCAGTGTGGATTCGCCAACTCGCTCCGATCATCTCGACCGAATACGCCGGCAAGGAGAGATCGACCAGTTCTTCCAGCGGGATGTCGAATCACGCCAGGACAGGCACTGACGTGACTCACAGTAAACAACGACCGACGACTACGCCGCGTCGTCGTAGTAACCGGGGTCGTCTTTGCCGTCTCCGTCCCAGTCGCCGACGACCGGTTGGCTGTCCGCGCTTTTACGCGGCACTCGGATCTGCTGGTCGTTGCCAGTCAGCCGTCCGTCACCATCGGTATCGATGATCCATACATCACCACGGATGACTCCGATCTCGTCGATTCCGTCTCCGTTGAAATCACCGACGATCGGTTCGTCGCCCAATCGCCCCAGTTTGTGCTTGATGTCGTCGTCCGTCCAGCGTCCGTCGCCATTGATATCCAGCAAGAATTGTCCGCTACGGAAAATTCCAATCTGATCAATCCCGTCACCGTTCCAGTCGCCGGTCAGTGGAGTATCCGCATGGTCTCCGTATTGAAAGACATGATCAACGTCGTCGGCACGCAACTGCCCTTGGTCTCCGCGGCGCAGCAATCGTTTGCGGTCCGTGCCGCGATCTTCACTTCGGGATGCAATTTTTCGATTCTCGACGTTCCGTCGACGCTTGTTGGCGGGATCAGGAAGCCCCGGATCGTGAACGATCTTTTGCGGGTCTCGGAGCCATTGGCGTCCGAAGATGCCAATGTCGTCTTTTCCGTCGCCATCCCAATCACCGGTGACGGGACGATCCATCTCGGTGCCGAGTTGAATCCATAAATCGCCGGAATCCCAACGGCCGTTGCCGTTCAAGTCGACAAACCAGGTTCCCGCTGCGTAGAGCACGATTTCGTCGACACCGTCTCCGTCGAAGTCACCGGCCAGCGCCGTTGCATCTTCGATACCCAGCGTCATCGTCCGGCTCGCTTCGATCAGTTCGCCGTCGGCCGTCATCAGCCGCCATTTACCGCGCGTGTAATCGTTCTCGGTCCAATCCAAGTCGAACTGCTTGTTACCAACCGTCATGACGGAGTTGTTCGCCGCGACAATTCCGCGGGGGAAACCACCATTGATCACGCTCAGGTGCCACGAAACAGCCCACTCGTCGGTTGCAATGACGGGACTGCGGGGTCCTGTCGGCACCGAGAATGTCGACACCAAGATCCTCGTCTCAAAGGTTTCGATCGGTGCGGTGATCACGGTCGGCACTTGTTTCTGCGGAATTGCCGGAGGCGGTAGCAGTGGGTCCTCCGGCGGCGGAGGCGGAGGCGGAGGCGGAGGCGGCGGCGTGATCACGAGTTCGCTGAAATTGTTCTGTTGGCTCTCGGTGCCGGCAATCAACAGCACATTCAAGATGGCGTCGTCGCGCGGATTGGTCGCGGCGTCGAGCGCCAGCGTCTGAATCATGATCGCACCGTCTTCATCGATTTCGTCCGCGGCGTTCACCGCCAGTCCACCGGTGGTGCCCGGCGAATCAAGGCCGTCGGTGTAGCCTTCGGGTTGAACTTCGTAGACGTGATACGTTCCCGGCCGCAAGCCAACGAATTGATAAAAACCAGCGTCGTCGCTTGTCGTGCGGATCGGTCCGTCCGGATAGACTCCCGCCATCGCGTCTTGTCCCAGGAATGGACGCCCCAGCACATTGCGCAATTCAACGACGACACCACTCAGTGGTACATCATCGTCGCTACGTTGGCCGTCGCGATACTGACGCAGATCCTTGGCGGCCGGTTCTGTCTCCAGCACTAGCGGCTCACCATCTTGAAAGATGAATCCAGACAAGGTCGCGGGCGGCACCTCGGGGAAGTCATAGTCGCTAGCGTTGACACCGCTGCCCAGTTCGATTCCCATCAAGAAGTCGTCGGCCTCGACGCGACCACCGGCGGAGCCGATCAGCTGGCCGCCGTGAAGGAGTCCTTCGGGTTGCGTCTCGCGTACACCATAGACACCGGGTTGCAGCTTCTCAAAACGATAGTCGCCGTCGCGATCAGTTGTGGTTTCCGCGACCACGTTACCGGAATCGTCGATCAATTCGACCCGAACGCCGGCGATCGGCGAATCACCGGGATCGAATCTGCGATTCAAATCCGCCTCTTGCCAAACGCTACCGGACAGCGACGCGGGTTCGAGTTCACAGAAATCAAAACCATTGGCATCGGTGCCGGCCAGCAATACAACGCCTAGCAAGTCCCTGCCCAGCACTTCGCCACCGTCACCGGCGGTCTGTCCGCCCTGAAAGTAGCCGTCCGGTTGATGTTCAAAGACCTGGTAGTCGCCCGGGGCAAGGTTAGCGAACGAATATTGCCCGTTTTGGTCGGTCACGGTCTGAGCGACGACGGTTCCGTTGGCGTCGCGCAAGTCAATCGTCACGCCCGCGATCGGTTCTTCACTGGACGAAAAAATGCAGTCCCCGTCGCTATCGACATGCACGAAACCACTGATGCTACTCGGCTCGATCTCGCAGAATGTGTATTGTGTCAGACGTTCGCCCCAACCAACCGGGATGCTTGAGATCACGTCGTCGAGCGAATCGTCGCCACCGGCCGAACCTGCCCGCTGGCCGCCTTGCAACCATCCGGCCGGCTGCGTTTCTCGAATCGTGTAGTTGCCCGCCGTTAGATTGCTGAAGCGATAGTTCCCCAACGCATCGGTGCGCGTCGTTGCGACCGACTCATTGGCCTCGTTCAACAACTCGACCAGCACGCCCTCGATACCTTCCTCGTGGGCATCGTACAAACAGTCGCCATCGGAGTCATTGAACACGGATCCTGTGATCTCTGCCGGCAGGTGCTCACAGAAAGTGTATTGCGTCAGACGTTCACCCCAGCCAACGGGGATTTTTGAGATCACGTCGGCAAGCGAATCGTCGCCGCCAGCCGAACCAGCCCGCTGGCCGCCTTGTAACCATCCGGCCGGCTGCGTTTCTCGAATCGTGTAGTTGCCCGCCCGCAGATTGCTGAAGCGATAGTTCCCGGCTGCATCGGTTCGCGTCGACGCGATCAACTCGTTGGCCTCGTTAAACAGCTCGACCAGCACGCCCTCGATACCTTCCTCGTCGGCATCGAACAAACAGTCGCCGTCGGTGTCATTGAACACGGAGCCGCACGATCTCGGCCGGCGGGTTTTCACAGAAATCGTAGTCCACCGCGACCTCACCGGACGCCAGCGATCACTTGTCCAATGCGGCTGGCATTCTCCACGACGCCACCCGCCGACCCTGGCGTGGCCCCGCCTTCAAAGTATCCCGCCGGTTGCTCTTCGACGACGGTGTACTGGCCCGGATGAATGTTCTCGAACGTGTACCGACCGTCGGCGTTGGTGACGGTGGTCGCAACTTCACGGCCAGCCGAGTCGATCAGTCGAATCGTCACACCAGCGAGCGGCTGTTCGTCGGGATCGAGCAGGCAATCGCCATCGGTATCGACGTGCACCAGTCCCGAAAGGGTCGCGCCGCGAAGCTCGCCAAAGTTGTACTCGATCGCCGTCTGTCCCTGCTTGATCGTGATCGCACGCAGCGAGTCGCCATCGTCGCCGGGCACGCCAACGGTGCGTCCATCGATCGTGCCGGGTGTATCGATGCCGTCGAAGTAACCGAGCGGTTGCGTTTCCAGCAGCGAGTACTCACCCGGAACGATCCCATCGAACTCATAGCGTCCGTTTTCATCGGTGGTGGTCGTGGCCACGATCCGGCCGTCCGCGTCCACCAACGAGATCACGGTGTCCGCGACACCTTGCTCGCCAGAGTCCCGGTCGCCGTCACTGGATTGGTCGTGATAGACGTAGCCGCTGATCGTCGCCGGCGCAATTTCGCAGAAGTTGTAGTTGGTGCCGATGCCGCCGGGCGTCAAGGTGATGTCTTGGATCAATCCACCATCGACGGCTTGTCCGACTTGCACACCGTCAATGGTGCCGAGATGAGAGCCACCATCGAGCAATCCGGCGGGTGTGAATTGAACGATGCGATAGTTTCCTCGCGGTACATCGTCAAACAGATAACTGCCATCGGCCGAGGTCGTGACTTGCGAAACAACGTTGCCACCGACGGTTTGTAATTCGACGCGAACACCCGGTAGCGGCACGTTTCCTGGATCATCGTGTTGTCCGTCACAATCTTCACCCGGTGCGACCAGGTAGACGAAGCCGGCCAGTTGCCCCAAGGCGATTTCGCCAAAGTTGTATTCGATGCCGTGGGCGTTGCCGTTCAAGACGATGCCGTGAATGCGGTCACCCGGATCGTCGGCCGCACCAACGACGACGCCGTCCACGGTGCCTGCGGAGTCGCGTCCGTCCGTCAGATTCACCGGCTGATTCACTTCGATCACTTCATACTCACCTGGGGAAAGCCCCAGGAATGAGTAAGAACCGTCCGCGGCGGTGGTCACGGTCAGTTCGCTTTGCGACGCGATCGTATGAATCGGAACCAAACGCACGGTCACACCAGCGATACCGATCTCGTTGGAGTCGCGGCGTCCGTCGTCATCGTCGTCTCGAAAAACGTGGCCTCGCAGCGATGCGGGTTCCGCCTCGGCAAAGTCGTTGTTCACCGACGTTTGACCGCCCAGCGGAATCACGATATTGGTCAGAATATCGTGGCCCAGCATGTTGCCGACAACCTGTCCGTCAATCGTGCCTGGATTCGCCCCAACGCTGAACAAGCCGGCTGGCTGCGTCTGCACGACTTGGTAGTCGCCGGGTTTGAGCGCGAGTGACTTGGGAAACTCGTAGTGTCCCAACGCATCCGTGGTGGCTCGCAGCCCCGTGTCGACGTACTGCAACGTCGATTCGTCACGTTGCCACAGCGACAACTCGACGCCGTGCAGAATCTGTTCATTGATTTCGCGCGACATGTCCAAGTCGTTGTCGAGCCAAACGTGACCGGAAATCGAAATCGGCTTGGGTTCCTGAGTCGTCGACGCGACGGCTGCCGCCGAGCGGTTGGGGCGACTGTCGACATCGGCTCCCTCATCCGGCGGAAGATTCAAGTCATGTGATTGTTTGGGATCGCCGTAATCATTCAAAAAGACGGCATCGGCATGGCTGGTTTCGTAGTGCGGGGCTTGGAAGGTTGCTTCCAGGATTGAATCCTGAAATTCCTGTCCCGAGGTGATCACGTCGAGCCGGTCGTTGAAGACGGCCAAGTCGATCGCATTGCGCAGCACTTCGTCGACGTCCAGCG
The DNA here is from genome assembly GCA_963714715.1 of Pirellulaceae bacterium. GTDB lineage: Bacteria > Planctomycetota > Planctomycetia > Pirellulales > Pirellulaceae > JBFJVZ01. Next base: position 19,746 of record CAVQPV010000045.1, read on the forward strand.
TGAATTCCAGGCGATCGCCGGCGCGAAAATTCGAGAGTCTCAGCACCAGTTCTTGCCCGCCATCTTCGACTTCCGCGACGGCGTCCACGGTGCGGCCGTCGGCAGTTTGAATGCGGACGATCTGAAAATCGTGTGCGCCGTTCTTGCCGCGACCGCCCAGCGACGTGTCATAGATGGGGTCACCGACCGTGATGCCATCACGGTCTTTGTCGGTAATGATCCGCAGTTCCGTCAGCTGCGTGTCAGCTGCACCGCCGCTGAAGGAAACGATGAAGCGGTCACCACGGGAGTCGCTGCCGACGTCCTGGTCGCTTTCCAAGTAGTCTGTTTCCAGATAAACGACGCCGACGTGGATCGGATCGGCCGCCAGCAGTTGACGGGCTTCCAGCCGTTCCGAGACGAGTCGTCGTCGGACCGACTCGGGTCCGACGCTTCGATCACGCGTTCGTTTTGCCTTCCATTTCACTACGGCACCTCCATGTGCCAATGGTGGCGCTGCCTCATCCGAAAAGCTTGACTGACAATGTCGGTCGATCAGTAATCGGTGACTCAGCGCTGCGGGTCGTTTGCGGGGTTGGTTGTTTTGTTACTTGCGGTTTTTCGTTTCCGGCCTTCAGTGTCGCCGAGCTCTCTGAACTCGGTTCAGCATGGATCCGTTACTGTCGATCGACTTGGGGGTCACCCTCGGCAATGCGTTCTTGATCGTGCACATCCGTCAGCGACCAACGACGCAAGGTGGCATCAAAGCCGCCCGAGAACAGCGTGCTGCCGTTGGCGGACAGGGTGGGAACCGAACCGTGGTGTCCCGTCAGCTTTCGGGTAATCTGTTGCGCATCGACGTCGATGACGCGAATCTCGTTGTCACTTCCGGCGACGGCGATTTGCCGACTGTCTAAAACGGCGACGGAAAACAGTTTTCCTGACGTGACTGCGATTTGTTTCAAGATCCGCTGTTGTTTTGTATCGAAAACGACCACTGCCCCGTCTTCCGCGACGCTGATCAGCAGATTCGAATCGCGTTGAAACACCAGTGCGTGCACTCGCCCGCGATGGATCGGGAATTCGCCCAGCAGTTTTCCGTTTTCAGGATGATACAAATGCAGGTTTCCTGAGCGGCCGGCCACCGCCAGCATTTCGTTGTCATCGCGATAGGCAACCGCGCGCAGGTCGCTGCAATCGCATTGCAGCGTCGGATTCGCCTTGGCACCCCGACCGATCAAATAGACTTTTCGGTCAAATCCAACCGCGGCCATCTCGTCGCCACCGGGCGCGAAACGAACGCAAGCAATGGCAGGTGTGCCGCGCATCCGCTGCAGAATCTTGAATCCTGCTTCACGGTCCCAGACGATCAGCTGACCATCATTGCCGGCTGAGACGAGCTTTTCGCCTTGAGAATCGAATTGAAGTGTCCGGATCAGGTCTCGGTGAGCCTCTAAGGTCTGCACGATGCGTAACGACGTGGCATCCAGAATCCGAATGGCGTGATCATCACCGGCAGCAGCGACAAATTGGCCGCGAGGATCCGCAGCAATCGCGGTGATCACTGTGCGGTCAATCCTGCTAACGACAGGTGTCAGCTGAATCGATCGGCAGGCAATCGGCATCACGCCTGAAATTGAGTTGCGATGGTTGGCAATTCTCTCAGCTGGTTCCTGGCCATACGCTGTCGGCCATCCGACACTCGCGACCGCGAAGGTGACGAGACAACTTCGTCGTGTCAGCATTCTGTTTCGCATCGATCTCCCCCGTTTTCTGGACGCGCACCAGGCGGCGCGTGCCCAATGCAATCTACTTTGGCACCCGTTGGGTGGTTCGTCCCCTCAGCCGCCGAGCGTTAGCTCCCGGTTTTCCGCAGTTTGGGAACCGGACGCTAACGGCGTGTCGATTTAATCAGCCGCACGGCGTTAGCCGCGGTTTTCCCCGCCACAAAACCGGGGCTAACGCCCATCGGCTCATCATGACAGTTCGCGACACGACTAAATCGACAAGCCGCTAACGCGCCAGCGGCTGATAAAACCACAAATTCGACGGCATCGGGCGCGTGCCTACGCACACTCATCGAAAAAGATCGGCAGACGGACCAAACGTCATTACCCGAACGATGTGAAAACGGGAAAGGGACCCGGTGTCTCACAAACAGGGCGAAATGGGATGAGATTGAATGCTGTGTTTCACGCCATACTCCTCGTCAATTCGCTACAGATTCGGTCTTTCGTCGCGGCACGCTGCATTGATACGATCGCGCGGGTGTGACGCAGATCGATGTGTCAACAACGTCACCGTGAGCTGAGAATCCAGCTTGTCATTCGTCCTGAGTTGACTTTGACCAACGGATCCCTTGTCCCACGGCGACCTTATAAAGAGATTCCGCTATCAAACAGGCGTCACGGATGATGCGACTGACATGGATCACGGCGTTCACTTTTCTAGTCGTCGCTCCGGCGTCCGGCCAGCAAGCCGCCACCCAGCAGGCAATCGGCCAGCAACGACACGTGCAAACACAGGGTACCGGGCAAGTTCCCGTTTCCGCACAACAGCAGGTACGCCATGCGGATAACCAAGCCGCAAACGGCCAGCAAGGCGTTCAGCCCGTAGCGGCCAACGCAGTGCCTCAGCAACCTTTTCAACTGAAGCCGGAAGAAATCCAGGAACTCAACTCGTTGCTGCTGCAGTGGCAAACGGTCAGTCAAAGCACCAAAACACTCGAGTGTACCTTTCAGCGGTGGCACTTCGATCAGTTCGCGGCGCCAGCCGGAATCCACGCGACGAAAGCAGGCGGACTGATTAAATATGCGTCACCCGACAAGGGACTCTTTCGCGTCGATCAATTGATGTTCTACAAGGGCATGCAAGGCGGCAAACCGCAATACGGCCCGCAGCAAGGAAAGTTCGGCGAGCATTGGGTCTGTAACGGCAAGCAATTGATCGAATTCGACCGCACGCTTAAACAATGCCGTGTCCAAGATCTGCCGCCGGAAATGCAGGGTCAGAAGATCTTCAATAGCCCACTGCCATTCGTCTTTAACCTGGACGCCAAGCAAATCATGGAGCGGTATTGGGTGCGTGAGGTCAAGGCTCCCAAAGAGGGAATCCACCTGATCGAGGCGTGGCCGAAACGACAGGAGGATCGAGCGCAATACAAATTGGTGCAAATCGCGCTCGAGCAAGAAACGTTCTTGCCGACAGCACTGATCATGTACGCTCCCAACTTCAACGTGAAAACCGCCCAGAAATTCGATCACTACGAATTCTCGGAAATGAAGCGCAATGGAATCGGTAGCCGAATCAGCGAATTCATGAACAACTTCATCCCGCAAAAGCCGCCGGCCAGCTGGGAAATCGTCCGCAGCAATCTGCTTGGGCCTGTTCAACAAGCTGCCAATCCGAATCAGCCAACGAAACTGAATCGCTAAGGTCTCGTGCGGAAACAATTTCCGCATCTCACTCTGCTAACGCAATTCCGCGACCAACTGGTCACGATGCGCTTTCAAACGTTCGACAACGTCCGCGTGGTCCTGGGCGAGATTCGTGGTTTCCGAGATGTCGTCGGCAAGGTTCACCAAAAACAGCTTCTCTTTCAAGCGACCGCTGCCTGCTCGCGTCAGCTGAGACTCGCTCGTGTCGAGTGGATTGCCGATCAGTTTCCAGTCGCCCTGACGAACGGCCCACTGAGGTTCTTTGCCCTGTCCAAATTGCCACTGAAACACTGCGATGTGGTGACGGCGCAGACTGCGGACGCGATCACCCTCTGCAGCGCTCTGCCATCCAGTCGCGCTTGTCAACGTTGACGTTGGCGTAAGCGGCCAACGTCGGCAGCCAATCACATCCCGTGGCAAGCTGGTCACGCTCTGCCGCGGCAGGTATTTGTCCCGGCCAGACGATCATCGCCGGCACGCGAATGCCGCCCTCGAACAAGGAAAATTTCGCTCCCCGATACGGTCCCGAGTTTCCGCCACCGCCGTACGCTCGAGTTTCGGTGCTGTGTCCATGATCGGACTGAAAGACCACAAGGGTGTTTTGATCCAGTTGTTTGTCTTTCAAATGCTGCAGGACTTTGCCGATCGATTCGTCCATCGTTGAAACGAACGCGGCATACTTGTCTCGCGGGCTCGCCACGTCCCGATAATGCTTTCGCCAACGGTCGGTTCCCTGATACGGATAATGCGGAGCGTTGAAAGCCCAGTACAACAGGAACGGGTTGTCGCGTGGTTGATCCAGAAACGCTTTGCACTCGCGGACCATCAAATCGGGAAAGAACTGACCGTCCTCCCAAACCTCCTGGTCGTTCCGCCATAAGTCGTGACGATTGGGGCCGCTCCAGTAAAAGAAGTGTGCGTAGTTATCGATGCAACCTTCCATGTGACCGAACGATGATCGGAAACCTTGACCCAGTGGCGTCTGGCCGGCGGCTTTGCCCAAGTGCCATTTGCCGACGTGCCCCGTGTCGTAGCCGGCATCGCGAAACAGCTCGGCGATCGTGACTTCTTCGCTTTCCAGCGGTCCATTGCCCGGCTGGCCCGCGCGAACGGGAAAGCGGCCAGTCAGGAATCCGACGCGTGAAGCGGAGCAAACGGGCGCCGCAGCGTAGAACTGAGTGAAACGCACACCGCGGTCGGCGAGCGCGTCGAGGTTCGGCGTCGCCAAATCCGCCGATCCGTAGCAATTCAGATCGAGGGTCCCTAAGTCGTCGACCAAGATCAGCAGCAGATTCGGTCGCTCAGCAGGGGCCACCGATCCACCTGCGGTCAAGACGAAGCAAACAGTCGCGAAGACCGCCTGGCTGGGAAAGGTTCTCATTTTCATCTTTGGGCACCTCGCGTCCCGCGAATTCTCAGACAGCTGCTCGCCAGCGGCAGATCATACCGTAGGGCAGGATCGCATCCTGTCGTGGACAGCCAAAAACCGGCCAACGGGCAGATCCCGTCATTTCACGGCCACAATGCCGGTTTTTCCCATTATTCGCCGCCCAAAGCGTTCGTGTCCTTCAATTGCGACACAAATTGCTTGCCTTGGCTTGTTTACGTGAACTGCTTCGTTACCCTAAAGAATACTGGTTTTGGTACCAAAACACCGCTCAGCTGGGGGTCAGCTATTCTCCACCTGGTGAAAAAGAGACCCGCTTTTGCGGGCAAGGTCGCTGTTACGGTCAGCTGGTCGCCCTACATCCGTTCAAGTCAGATTGGAAATCCACTATGAATCGGTCCGTTTCACTACTACCTGCGGCAATTGCCTTCTCGTGTTTGACCGCATATTCGGCGGACTGGACGCAAACGACATTTCCAATCAAGAACCATGACTTTGGCGTCGTCGCCGTCTCTGCGAAGACGGAATTCGAGTTTCCAGTCGTCAACACTTTCTCGTCGGACATCCACATTCAGACTGTCCGCGCCAGTTGCGGGTGCACCTCCGCGTTCATCGAGAATGAATATATCCCGCCGGGGCAAACCGGGAAGATTCGCCGCGCGATTCAACACCGACACGTTTCGCGGCAAACGCGGGGCCACTCTGACCGTCGTGATGGACCGACCGTTCTATAGCGAGATCCGACTGCGAGTGGACGGTTACATCCGCAGCGACATCGTCTTTTATCCTGGCTCACTTGAGTTTGGCAAAGTCAACCAAGGTGATTCGCTGACCCAGTCGGCGAAACTTCTGTATGCGGGTCGGAGCGACTGGAAGGTCGTTGATTTGCGCAGCAATCAGCCGTGGCTGCAACCGACTTATCAGCAAATCAGCCGTGCAGGTGGGCGGATCGACTATCAGCTGAGTGTGAAGGTTCGCGAAGATGCCCCGACAGGTTTCTTTGAAGACGAGATCACGGTTTTGACCAACGATCGTTCGATGCCCCGCGTTCCTTTGCGGGTCGCGGGGCAGGTAGAGAGTGCACTCAATATTTCGCCGCAGGCAATCGCCCTGGGTCGGCTGAAACCGGGTCAGACATTGAGTGTTCGGTTGGTGCTGAAAGGCCGGGAGCCGTTCACCATCAAATCGATTGAGTGCGCAGGCTGGAATGTTGACTTTGATCCGACACCGGTCGCTAAAGTGGCTCATTTGACGACAGCCAGGTTTACGCCTGTGAGTGTGGTGGGTGCACAAAAGCTGCCGGTCGTGATTACCACTGAGGGAAATCTATCGGTCCAAGCGAAAGCAATTCTGACCGCCGAAGTTCGAGATCAGTGATTCGCTGATGGAAGCGAATCTTGCGAGGTGAGAGTGATCGGTTTACGAACATGATCGATCCCGATGAAAAATACTCTCGACGTCCTGTACGAAGACAATCATCTGCTGGTGATCAATAAGCCGGCTGGGATTGCCACGATGGGCGCCGAGTCGGGTGAGACCGTTCACTCGCTGGCGGCTGCCTACTTGAAAGACAAGTACCACAAGCCGGGCAAGGTGTTCGTTGGTGTGGTCAGTCGTCTGGATGCGATGACCAGCGGCGTGCTGGTGCTGGCGCGAACCAGTAAGGCCGCTTCGCGATTGGTTCCGCAGTTCGGCGATTCGGGTCAAGGCAAAAAGGCCTCCGACGTGCCGCGGGCCGTCAAGGTTTATCTTGCTGCGGTTGAAGGTCCGCTGACAAACGATCATGGGCGATGGGTCGATTTCGTTCGCAAAGACGACGCGGCACAGCGGATGAGAGTCGTTAACGAAACCGCCACAGGGGCTCAACGGGCCGAATTGGAGTACTGCAAACTCGCCGACGCCGACAACGTTAGCCTCGTTGCCATTCGCCTGTTGAGCGGACGAAAGCACCAGATCAGGCTGCAATTGGCCGAACGCGGCTATCCGATTCTCGGTGACCGAAAATATGACTCGCGGCACAGGTTTGCCGCCGGGGTTGCGTTGCATAGTTGGTGCCTTCAAATTACTCACCCCACGCGGTGCCGGCGATGCACCTGGTACGCTGATTTGCCCAGATCGTGGAAGTCGCTGACAGGCGTCATGCCGTCGAATCACTTCATCGTCGCGATCGTCGATGACCGGTTTGGCTTGCACCTGTCGGATCAACACGACCAACCGCAAGCGGACGATTGCGAAGAAACGAAGTGAGCAAATCGAGTTCATCCAAGCCGTCTGTGTTTGTGCCTGCTCGAATCGTTTCGGGCGGTCAAACCGGCGTCGATCGTGCGGCGTTGGACGTGGCCATCGCGCTGGGCATTGAGCATGGCGGCTGGTGTCCGGCCGGACGACTGTCCGAAGATGGTTCGATTCCCAGTCGCTATCAGTTGGTCGAAATGGAATCGACCGATTACCCGGCGCGAACCGAGCAAAATGTGGTCGACAGCGATGCCACCTTGATCTTGTACGAAGGACGTTTGAAAGGTGGGACGCTACTGACGCGGCGCATCTGTCGACGACTGCACAAACCACATTTGTGTTTGCGCTTTGACGATGCGCGGTCGCGCGAGGTCGGTCAGTGGTTGGCGGAGATCAAGCCGGACACGTTGAATATCGCGGGGCCGCGGGAAAGTACGTCGCCCGGCATCTTTGACCGTTCGCTGCAATTCCTGTTGGCGGTGCTTGCGTCCCAATCGGATCAAGATTGAGCGAACGTCCCAAGCGGCATTCCTGGCGAACGAATCGCACGAAAACGCCGTTTTTTGTAGAGTCGATCGGCTTATTGCCCAGTCGGCACAACCTGACCAGTCACCGACAATCGTGAACGTTTTCGTTACCCGAGAAGCAAGCCTAGGCGCAAACTCGCCGATAGCATCTCTTGTTCCCGCAGTCGGCGTCACCACAACGCCATCGCGTCACTCTCTGTGAAGCGAATTGAAACGTGTAACTGCGGGCCCCGCCTCTACCACGCACGCTGACCCAACATTAAGGCCGACGCCCACACAGGCACGGTTTACTTCCGTGCTCGAGGAAGACCGGTACTCGGCTTTCAGGAGGAAACTCTCATATGACTCGACGACTTAGCCAAATCATTTTGCCATGTCTGATCGCTGCCGGGATCTTGTCCAGCAGTATTGTCCCAACCACGGCTCTCGCCGCCGACGCAGACATCGATTCGATTGTCGCCGACGAATATGAAGCCGAACTCTGTGGCTGGGGAACTTGCGGCTGGGGAACTCACGATTCGGCTCCCATTGAGGTCGAAGCCGAAGAAGACTGCGTCACACCAACAGCAACCCCGACACGAACAGCGGCAAACTTTGACGCATCTTTGGCGGCGATCGCCACAGCCGCCTGTGCCAACGTAGGAATCTCAGTGGAGCAGATCATTGAGCCGTTTGCCATGGTTGGCCCGCACCTGACGCAATCCTACCAGAGCGTTCAAGAATTTCAGCGGTGGTGGGCAGCCGCTGCTGAGCAACAAGCCAACGCGACCGATGCTGACCCGGCCGCGGAAGGGGTCGTTCCTGAGAACGACAATGCACCCTTGGAGGTCAGCCACGTACCGATTGTCGATTTCGATAGCGAGATCCCGGCGAGTGAACCCTGGGCCGAAAATCTTGCCAGCGCCGCTGATGCCGATGCGACCAACGATATCGAAATTGACGCTGATTCCCAGCTGGAGTCGAATCCCGGAGACGATCATTCTCTACTGGTTGTGGTAGACGATGAGGAGATTCAACAAGAGCTGAAGGATCTTGCGACCGAAGAACCCATTGACGCGATCGGTGCCGATTCCGACGCGTTTGGGCCTAGTATTCTTGTGGTTGATTCGGTCAAAGAAAGCGAAGCAACGATTGATTCAGAACCGCTTGCGATCGACTCGATCGAGATCGCGAGCATTGAATCGAAAGAGCCTTCGATGGTGGGAAGTTCGCCCATGATCTTTACGATCAACGAAGCGTACTTGCCATACGATCTTGCGGTACGTGATCTTCATGCAAATGGAATGCTATCGCTCGCCAAGCGGCCTTTCTGCATCCGAGCCCGGATGGAACTGCCCGAATTCGAGTTGGCGTTCGATGATCTGATGACGACGGTTGCTCTCGAGCGAGACGAAATCGATACGCAGCCCGAGGTGGAGTTTGATCCCAACTTTGTGATGTCGGGATCGGCGGACTGTTTGCTTGATGATTGGGTTTGGAGAGCGACCTTGGCCCTGGAAGAAGACGGGTCAGTTCGCAAGTGGCTGCGGCCGGAATTGGCGGGTGGACAAGTTGTGGCTTTGGTGGTCAAGCACAACCGCGTCGCCCTGGGATTGGCGGATCGCTTGGCCAAAGTCTGGCCGCGCAGCGATCAGCCCCAGCCAACTGCCGGAGCACAACTGCTGGCTAGAGCAGAGGCGGTCGAGGCGGACGAAGAGGAGCGACAGGCCGGCTGCTCCCACGTCGACGACGCTCAGCAGCTCGCCCAAGCAACAGCGGCTCTCAAGGAATGGTTTACGACGCTCGAAGGTGCCGCCACGACGCTGACAAGTCGCTGGATGCCCCGACTGGCCAAGGTCTCGATTACCCGGAATGACCCGGGAGAAACCTCTCGTCGATGACCTGTCGCGAATGATCGCGACTGCCATGGTCGTCCGTTGATCAGACCATTGCTTGATTGAAACGCTGTATCCGCTCGTTCTCCTCAACTCCCTCCCTTGTTGAGAACGGGCGGATTTTTCTTATTTTCCTGGCGAAAATGCCGTCGGCACCGGTTGACAAATCCGCGATTTAAACAATCGTTTAAAACAGGCGTTTAACTAACCGGTCTACCGTCTGGTTCCCAGGCTCTGCCTGGGAACCCAATGTTTTGCAGGCTCCGCCTGCCGCATGCTGCACGATCGAGAGGCAGAGCCGGCAGAGCCGCTCATCCACTGCGTCCCCAGGCAGAGCTTGGGAACGAGGCCGTTTTACCCGCAGAAATAGGTTGATTTGCAGTTGTCTGAACTCCCCACCTCCGCTCGATCTGACCCCCGTGATCGGCTGCTGTCGGCAGCCGGCCCCGTGTTCGCAAGCCGGGGGTTCGAGCGTGCCACGTTGCGTGAGATTTCCTCGGCCGCGGAGGTAAATGTCGCCGCCGTGGCTTATTACTTCGGCGACAAGATGGGACTTTATCGTGAGGTCATCCAACGGGTCCGCGAGTCCCGCGAGAGACGCTTTCCAGCCCCCAACAATACCGACCAAGACGACCCCCGCGTCGCCTTGGCCCGGCTGGTCCGAATCATGCTGTCACGAATGCTCAACTGCGACGAGCCCGGTTGGGAAACTCAGTTGTTGATGCGAGAAATGGACAGGCCGACGGCCGTGTTTGCCGATTTGGTCAACGAGTTCTTTCGACCGTTATTCAACCAGTTGGTGGCGACCATGAGGCGGCTAACGGGCGGAGCCGAATTGGACCAAGAGATTCCCCAGCATTTGTTGCAGCAACTTGCCCTCAGCACGGTTGGTCAGTGTCTGTATTATCGAGTCGGCCGCGGCGTGGTCGACATTTTGATTCCCCAGCCGAGTCGGGATGAATATTTCGATATCGACTCACTCAGTCGTCACATCACGGCGGTCATGATCGCGGCGACACGCAACGTGCTGGTGCTGCAAGAAAAGGCTGAGCTTGATCTGCTGCTCGCTCAGGCTGACCGCAACAATCCATCGTTTACAGCAAACGAATCGTCCCAAACGAACTCTTCCGACATCCAAGTCAAATCCGAAAGTAAATGAATCAAAACATGTCTGAGACGTCGACAGGATCGGATTCCGCATCGCGGCAAACTTCGCGTGACGAATCTGGGCACGGCAAACCAGGGTTTTCCAAAGGCGTGATGTTCAACGTCATCGTCCCCTTGATACTGCTATCACTGGGCGGCGGCGTCATTCTCGCGCTCGGCGCCGTACAACCGAAGGCGCGGCCCGCGGACGACCTGACTCGTACCGGTCGACTGCGCTCGCTGCCGCCGGTACGGGTGGAGCGTCTGCGCACGATCGACCTCGCAAAAACGCCGCTGCAACTGGAGGTCGACGGCACGGTGGTGCCATTCCGCGAAGCGCTGGTGGCGTCGGAAGTGGCCGGCCAAATCATTTTCAAAGCCGACGAATGCGAGGCAGGCGACTTTGTCACGAAAGATCAGTTGTTGATGAAGATCGACAAGACCGATTATGAGTTGGAAGTTCAACGACTGACCCGACAGAAAGAGCAATCGTACCAATCGTTGATGGAATTGGATCAGGAAGTGGTGAACATTCAGAGGTCGATTGACCTTGCCAAGCAGGATGTCGCGCTTCAACAGGCAGAGGTGAATCGCCAAGCGGCTTTGCCCTCCGGTTTCGCCAGCAAGGGTGAGATTGATCAAGCCAAGCGGGCGTTGCTGCAAGCGACCCAGCAACTGGTCGGCTATGAGAGCCAGAGTGATCTGTTGAAAAAACGCCGCGTGCGATTGGAGGCTTCGGAGCGTCTGGCTGCCACTCAGCTGAAGGTGGCGGAAGTCAACTTGCAGCGGTGTGAAATCCGTGCTCCGATTGACGGTGTGATCGTCGCCGAGAATGCGGATTTGAATTCCTTTGTTGCTCGCGGCACCACGCTGGTCACGATCGAAGACACGTCCAAGGTCGAAGTCGCAACCAATCTGCGTATGGATCAGCTCTACTGGGTACTTGATCAATCCGACGACTCACAACAACAGCGACCCTCGGGGTCGCGTGGCTACCGGTTGCCGGAGACTCCCGCCATCATTGAATACGAATTAGCCGGGCGAGAACGAGCCTTTTACCGCTGGCAAGGGCGTTTGCTGGGCTACGACGGAATCGGGTTGGATCCGAATTCCAGGACCGTGCCGGTGCGCGTGCTGGTCGATACTCCGCGGCGGTTTCTCAATGACGAAGGAATCGAACTGGAGGCGAAGGGCCCCAGTGCCTTGGTACGAGGCATGTATGTTCGTGTCAAATTGCTGATCAAGCCACAGACTCCGTTGGTCATCATCCCTGCCCGGGCTTTGAAACCAGGCAATCGTGTCTGGCAGTTCATCCCCGACGAGTCCGTGCTGGAAAGTGCGCCGGCATCCGCGGGCCCGCCACCAGCGACGGCGGATGCGACCGGGCAAACGGATGAATCGCCATTTGATCCGAATGCTTGGGCGCCGGGACGAGTCGTGGTCCGGCGATCGATCATTCCGGTCGACTCGCTGAACGTTGAAAGCACCGATGTCCAGGATTCACGGACGCCGTCAGCGGGTGACGATCGCATGTGGGTGTGCGAGGTGCGCGATCAAACACTCGTCGGCGGGTCGCTTGTCGTGACTTCCCCCTTGGCATCGGTCGACAATGGCGACATGCCTGCTCGAGCTGATGCGTCCGTGGTCGCAGCCGTCTCGCAGAACACACAAAATGTTGCGATCCGAGCCGTCAAGGCCAGGCGGATGGAGGACAAACGATGAAACGACTCGTTTCCTGGGCAATCACCAATGCTCCGGGTATGAACGTGTTGATGATGGCGTTGATGTTGGTCGGCGGTATCTCGCTGGCCAATATGCGTCGTGAAGTCTTTCCGGCATTTGAGTTGGAGGTCGTGATGGTTTCGGTGCCGTACCCCGGCGCGACACCGAAGGACTGTGAAGAAGCGATTTGCCAGAAGATCGAAGAGGCGATTCGGTCGATCGATGGAGTCAAGAAGGTCACCTCGATTGCAAAGGAGGGTGCCGGTTTTGTGCTGGCGGAGTTGCGAAGTGATGTTCGCGACGTGCAAAAGGTGATGTCGGAGATTGACCGCGAAGTCGCCCGCATCCCCAGCTTTCCGAATTTGGCAGAAGATCCTCAGGTTCAACAGATTACGTTTCGCGACGCTGCGATTCGGATTGGAATCGTTGGACCCGATGACCGCTCGCGCGAGGCCGAATTGAAGCTACGCGAGGTTGCCGAAGATGTTCGTGACGATGTCTTAACCTTGCCTGCTGTGTCTTCCGCCTCCATCATGGGCACACGTCCCTACCAGATTGACGTGGAGATTCCCGAAGCGACCTTGCGCAGCTACGGGTTAACCTTGGATGGCGTCGCGGCGATTTTGCGACAACGGAATATCGAGTTGCCGGGCGGGTTACTGAAATCCGAAGGCCAGGAAATCCTGTTACGTGCCAAGAACAAAGGTCGCGTGGGAGAAGAGATCGGTCGTCTGCCGTTGGTGACCCAGCCAGGTGGCGTCGTCTTGACGGTCAGCGACTTGGGGACGGTCAGGGACGAATTCGAGGATGTCACGGCGGTCGGCGAGATCAACGGCGAACCGGCGATGGTCGTCAACGTAGAACGAACCAAGAGCGAAGATCTCTTGGCGATGGTGGACGCGGTCTACGAGTACGTGGAAAGGAAAGAATTGCCGGAGGGTTATCGGTTCCTCATTTGGGGCGATAGCAGTACCGAGGTCCGCGGTCGTCTTGCTCTGCTGCTGCGAAACGGAATTCAGGGTCTGATTCTTGTCTTCCTGGTGCTGACGCTGTTCTTGGAAATGCGTCTCGCCTTTTGGGTGGCACTGGGAATTCCAATCGCGATTCTTGGTGCCGGTGCCGCCCTCGCCCTGGGCGGACAGACACTCAATATGCTCAGTCTGTTTTCCTTCTTGGTGGCCTTGGGGATCGTTGTCGACGACGCCATTGTGATTGGTGAAAACATCTACGCGCATCGTCGCGCGGGAGAACCGTTGGTCGATGCGGCGGTCCGGGGCACGATCGAAGTGATGCCTAGCGTCACGGCTTCAGTGAGCACAACGATCATTGCCTTTCTGCCGATGTTCTTCGTCACCGGTGTGATGGGCAAATTCATGGCGGTGATCCCGTTTGCGGTGATTGCCATGCTGGTGATCTCGTTGTGGGAGAGCATTTTTGTGCTGCCCAGTCACCTGTCTCATCGTCACACAGGTTTTTTCAGATTCGTGTCCATCATCGTTTACCCGTTCCGACCGCTGGGGATTTTGCTGAATTGGCTCAGCGTGCGAGCGGGCAACGCGCAGGAGTGGGTTTGCCAACGAGCGTACTTGCCAACGCTGCGATTTTCTCTGCGTTACCCCCTGATCCCGATTGCTGTCGCCTTGATGTTGATGCTGGTCACGGCTGGCTTGATTCGCGGCGGTGTGGTGCCAACGATCCTGTTTCCAAAATCCGACAACAACTTTTTACAGGCCACGATCACGTTCCCCGACGGTACGACGGCGGCGGAAACGGATGCAGCGACGCGGCGGATGGAAGAAGCGATTCGTCGCGTCAGCCAGCGTGTTGCCCAGGAGCGTGCGGATCGAGAAGGTCTTTCGGCCGCAGAGATTTATCGGCCTGAGGGAAGTGATCTGACGGGACCGGTCCGGCTAACCTATCGCGACCTTGGCACCGTTACCAACACGCAGAATTTCGCCGGCGGCGGCGGCACAGGAAGTCACGTCGGCCAGATTTTTGTCGAGCTATTCGATACGGAAATTCGCGAGGTTCACAGCGATCGACTGTTGGCGATGTGGCGTCAGGAAGCGGGCCAAATTCCCGGTGTCGATCGGATCACGTTTGGAAGTTTAGGTGTGGGACCGGGTGGCAAGCCGATTGAATTCAAACTGCTGGCGCCGAGCAGAAACGAAGATCAGTTGCTGGCGGCCACCGAGAAAGTCAAAGACCGCTTGGGGCAATTCGCCGGCGTCTACGACATTGCCGACGACAACACGCCCGGCAAATGGGAATTTCAAATTCGTGTCAAAGATCGGGCCTTAGCGACAGGTGTCACGCCAACGGACTTAGGTCAGACGGTCCGCAACACGTACTTTGGCGCCGAGGTGATGCGATTGCAGCGCGGACGTCATGAAGTGAAATTGATGGTGCGGTACCCGGAAGAAGAACGGGGCAGTCTGGTGAATTTCCGCGAGATTCGCGTCCGCGGTGCCGATGGTAGCGAGCGACCGATCACCGAGTTAGCGGACATCAACTTGAATCGCGGTTTTTCAGAAATCAACCGGGTCGATCAAATGCGCTCGATCACGATTTCGGCGGACTTGGATGAAACCACGGCAAACGCCGATTTGATTATCTCGACGTTGCAAGAGAGTTTTGTGCCCGATTTGCTGGCGACCTATCCGGCGCTGTCGGTGCGCTGGGAAGGCCAACGAGAACAGAGTCGCGAATCGGTCGGCTCTCTGATGAAAGGCTTTGGGATCGCGATCCTGGCGATGTATGTGTTACTGGTCTTGCAGTTCCGCAGCTACGTCCAGCCGGTATTGATTCTGGCGATCATTCCCTTTGGTATGATCGGTGCTGTGTGGGGACACGCTGTTTTGGGATTGCCGTTGACGCTGTTCAGCATGTTCGGCCTCGTCGCGCTGTCGGGTGTTGTCATCAATGACTCGATTGTCTTGATCGACTTTATCAATTCCCGGGTCCGCGACGGCGTGCCGGTACGTGTCGCGTTGATGGAGTCGGGCGAGCGGCGTTTCCGTCCGATCATGCTGACGAGCCTGACGACGATCGCCGGCTTGATTCCGCTGATGACCGAACGCTCTTTTCAGGCTCAACTCTTGATACCGATGGCAACCAGTCTGGCATTTGGATTGATGTTGGCAACGTTCCTGGTGTTGCTTTTGGTTCCTGTCTTTTACTCGCTGTATCTGCGGGGCTTTGACGCGTACCTGTGGACGCTGGCCATGATCGGCATGCCCCTGGATGATGAAAACTATCGCGCTGATGAAAAGCAACGCGCCAGCCAGCTCAGTTAGCGATTCAGAATATCGTCTCGTATCGATCCTGCCGATATCGGGTAGAATGATGATCGTTTTCTTGTAGCGGCGTCCAGCCCTGCTCGGCGGCGAATGAATTGCAGCAGCAAGCTGGACGCTCACCACACTCGAGTCCATGAAAGTCCTGATGAGAACCTGGAGCCCCGCGATCCTCGCGCCCTGGTTTGCTACGTTGGCAGTACTTCAGCTCCCAGCGGCAGCGACTGCAGAAGAGACCAATTCCCCGCGAGCGATCTCCTACAACCAAGACGTTCGCCCGATCCTGTCAAACAACTGTTTCCATTGCCACGGCCCGGATCCTGAGCATCGCGAGGCAGATGTGCGACTGGATGTTCCCGACCAAGTGGACCTGGAAGAAGTCGTCGCGCGAATCACCGAGACCGATCCGGATTTGGTGATGCCCCCGCCAGACTCGAGCAAGCGACTGTCCGCGAGCCAAGTCGAGACGCTCAAGCAGTGGGTCGCCGCCGGGGCAGCCTATCAAGAGCATTGGGCGTTTCTACCGCCTCGAGATTTTGAAATCCCCGATGGAAATGGCGAGTGGAGCGATCAGGCAATCGACCGCTTCGTGCTCGCGCGGTTGCAGCAAGCAGGCCTTGCCCCGAACTCGCAAGCCGACAAGCGGACCTTGATTCGCCGAGTCACGCTCGACCTGACCGGTTTGCCGCCGACGCTCGACGAGATCCGGGCGTTTCTTGACGACCGATCGCCACAAGCTTATGCCAACGTCGTCGACCGCCTGCTGCACTCGCCACACTATGGCGAACACATGGCCCGATACTGGCTCGATCTGGTTCGCTTTGCCGACACCAACGGGCTGCATCACGACCACTATCGCGAGATGACGCCCTATCGTGATTGGGTGATCCGAGCGTTCAACGACAACCTTGCCTTTGACGATTTCGTGGTTGCTCAGATTGCCGGTGATTTGTACGACCAGCCGACCATCGACCAGCAGATCGCTTCGGGCTTCAATCGTCTGCATCTGATCATTGATCGTGGGACGGCGCTTCCGGAAGAGAGCTTCACGCGAAATGTCGTCGATCGGGTTTCCTCGGTGGGCACGGCGTTCTTGGGCCTGACGCTTGAGTGCACGGTTTGTCACGACCACAAATACGATCCGATCACTCAGCGAGACTTCTACCAGCTGTACGCCTTCTTCAATAACTTCGACTGGCGGTCCGGAAACGGGTGGCCGCCGAGGATTGGACTTCAACCGCGGCTTACAGCCGCCGTACCTGGAACTGCCGACTCCTCAGCAGCAGGAACAACTGCAGCGTCTCGATCGCGAGATCGCCGAACTGACGGCGGAAATCAAAGCCAATGAAGCGAAACGCAAAGCAGACGTCGCAAGCGAAGCCCAAACAAGGCGACGAGAAAGCGGCAAGCGACGAGATCGCCGGCCTGCGCAAGCAGCTCGAACGAGCAGCAAAAATCGCGTGACGAACTGGTCGTTGGCGATACCCGCGACGTTGGTGATGAAAGAGCGAGCAGAAGTGCGACCGGCCTACATTCTGGTTCGCGGTAACTACGATCAGCCTGGCGAAGAAGTCCAGCGGAACACGCCTGGTTTTCTGCCGCCCATGAAACCGCACCGAAGGCCCGAGGAATCGCATGGACCTGGCGCGCTGGATGGTCGACCCGGCCAATCCGCTGACCGCTCGCGTGGCGGTCAATCGATTTTGGCAGC
The DNA here is from genome assembly GCA_963714715.1 of Pirellulaceae bacterium. Taxonomy (GTDB): domain Bacteria; phylum Planctomycetota; class Planctomycetia; order Pirellulales; family Pirellulaceae; genus JBFJVZ01. The sequence goes on from CAVQPV010000045.1 coordinate 37,060, forward strand.
AGCTATTCGGTGTCGGACTGGTGCAGACGTCAGAAGACTTTGGTGCTCAAGGTGATCCGCCCAGCCATCCGGAATTGCTCGATCATCTGACCAATCGCTTCGTCGAATCCGGTTGGGATGTGAAGGCGTTGCTGAGGTTGATCGTGCTTTCACAAGACTTATCAACAGTCGTCCCGCGCTCCGCGCCAGCAATTCGTCGCCGATCCCAGTAACCGCCTGCTCGCGCGCGGGTCCCGTTACCGATTGGATGCGGAGGTGATTCGCGACCAGGTTCTGGCTGTGACCGGCCTGCTGAATCCGACGCTGTACGGCAAAAGCGTCAAGCCGCCTCAACCACGCCGGGCTTTGGAAAATTGTCGCCATGCCCTACTCGTATCCGCGCGTTTTCCAGCCGGACACGGGCGATCAAATCTATCGTCGGAGCGTCTATTCGTTTTGGAAACGGGCCCTGCCGCCGCCACAGATGACGATCTTCGACGCTCCGACTCGTGAAAGCTGCATCGCTCGCCGCGAACGAACCAATACGCCGCTGCAAGCACTGGTGCTGATGAACGAACAACAGTACTTCTTTGCCGCCATGAACCTCGCCCGCTCGCTGCTTGAGCAATCCGAACTCAGCGACGCCCAGCGAATCAGACAAGCCTATGAAACGATTACTTCGCAGGTCCCCAGTGAAGCGACGCTGACGACGTTGAGCGAAGCCTGGCAGGAGTTCCGCATGGTCTATGCCGGCGACCGCGAGTCTGTGGAGAAAATGATCGCCAGCAGCCAGTCGCCGGCCACGAAGCGACCATCGTCGACCCGGATCGACAAACCGAACTCGCCGCCTTGACGATGCTGGTTCATTCGCTGCTTGAACCTGGACGCCACCAGGAATCGAGAATAGCCATGAATCCGTTACGCACTGCACCACGATCTCGACAACCGCCGCCGCTTCCTCCAACGCTCGGGGATGGGGCTCGGTGCCGCCGCGCTCGGCTCGCTGCTGTCCAGATCCGAGGCCGGCGCAGCGAGTGACGGCATCGCATTTTCCTGCCAAAGCCAAGCGTGTGATTTTCTTGTTCATGGCCGGTGCTCCCAGCCAATTGGATCTGTTTGATCGACAAGCCGGAGTCTGCGTCGAAACAGTTCAACAAACCGTTACCGCCCAGCGTCAGCAATGGGCAACGCGTCACGGCGATGACGAAAGGCAAAGATCAGATCGTTGCGCCGTCGATGTTCAAGTTCTCTCCTCAGGGCAAGAGCGGAATTTACATGAGCGAACTGCTGCCACATCTGTCGACCGTCGCCGACGATCTGTGCATCATCAAGTCACTGAACACCGACGCGATCAACCACGACCCCGCCAAGACGCTGATCTGCACGGGCTCGCAGATTCCCGGCAAAGCCAGCCTGGGTGCATGGCTCAGCTATGGACTCGGTCGCATGAACGAAAACCTGCCCGACTTCGTGGTGATGAATTCCGCGTTCTGGACCGGCGGCACCGGTAACGTCCAGGCTTTGTACAGCCGGCTGTGGGGCTCCGGCTTTCTGCCGTCGAAGCATCAGGGCGTCTCGTTCCAGCCGTCCGGCGATCCCGTTCTGTTTCTTTCCAACCCGGCCGGTGTCACCCCCACCAGTCGAGAAAAAATGCTTGACCTGGTGACGAAACTCAACCAGCAGCACCTGGACGAAATCGGCGATCCCGAGATCCAAACGACGATCGCGCAACAGGAGATGGCGTTTCGCATGCAGTCTTCGGTACCGGAACTGACCGATCTGACTCAGGAGCCCGAGAGCATGCATGAAGCTGTACGGCCCCGAGGTTCATAAGAGCGGCTCGTTTGCTCGGAACTGTCTGCTGGCACGGCGGATGGTCGAACGCGGCGTGCGTTTCATCCAGCTGTTTCACCGCGGCTGGGATCACCACGTGGGCTTGCCAAAGAAGCTGCGCGGTCAGGCGTACGATGTCGATCAGCCGGCGGCTGCGCTGCTGAACCGATTTGAAGCAGCGTGGTTTGCTGGATGACACGCTGGTCGTGTTCGGCGGCGAGTTCGGTCGCACGACGTACTGCCAGGGAAAGTTGACGCCCAACCGAGTATGGTCGCGACCATCATCCGCGATGCTTCAGTGTCTGGATGGCCGGCGGCGGCATCAAGGGCGGCATGACGTACGGCCAGACCGACGAATTCAGCTACAACATTGTGGAAAATCCGGTGCACGTTCGCGACTTCAACGCCACGATCCTGCACCAACTCGGCATCGACCATTCGCGTTTGACGTTTCCCTTCCGCGGCCTCGACCAAAGGTTGACCGGTGTGGAAGAATCGCGGGTTGTGAGAGAGATATTGAGTTAAGCCAGAATTCCCTTCACGGGATGCTGCTCTTCGACTCCGGTCAGGCCGAGGTCGAGGCCTTGGAATTTGACGTTGAAGCGACTGTGGTCGATCCCCAGGCAGTGCAGGATCGTGGCGTTCATGTCGTGGATGTGAACGGGATTCTCGACGACGTTGTAGCTGAAGTCGTCGGTCTCGCCGTAGACGACGCCCGGTTTGATCCCGCCGCCGGCCATCCAGATCGTGAAGTTGCGAGGATGATGATCGCGACCATAGTTCTCGCGCGTCAACTTGCCTTGGCAATACACCGTACGTCCAAACTCGCCACCCCACACGACCAGCGTGTCGTCCAGCAGACCGTTCTGCTTCAAGTCCTGGATCAACGCCCAGCAGGGCTGATCGATATCGCGACACTGGTTGACAAGATCTTTGGCGATATTGAGATGCTGGTCCCAGCCGCGGTGGAAGATCTGCGTGAAGCGAACGCCCTGTTGAGCCATCCGGCGAGCCAGCAGGCAACTGGCGGCGAACGTCCCGGGTTTGTTGACGTCCGGGCCGTACATGTCCAGCACGTGTTGCGGTTCATCGGAGATGTCCGTCAGCTCCGGCACCGACGATTGCATCCGGAACGCCATCTCGGCCTGATCGATGCGGGCCTGTGTTTCCGGATCGCCGACGGCTTTCAAAGTCCGCTGGTTGAAACGCGTCAAACGATCCAGCATGCGGCGGCGAGTGGCGGCGTCAATGCCTGGCGGATTCGACAGAAACAGCACCGGATCGCCCTGGGCACGCAACGCGACTCCCTGATGAGAGCTTGGCAGAAAGCCGGAACCCCACAGCCGGTTGAACAACGCCTGGGCTTCGGGTCTGCCGGTCCACGTCGGCGTCATCACGACGAAAGCGGGCAGGTTCTCGTTTGCCGATCCGAGCCCATAGCTGAGCCACGCTCCCAGGCTGGCTCGGCCAGGCAACTGGTGGCCCGTGCAGATGTAGGTGATCGCCGGGTCATGGTTGATCGCTTCGGTGTTCAGTGTCTTGATGATCGCGATGTCGTCAACCATCTTTGCCGTGTACGGCAACAGTTCGCTGATCCATGCACCACTCTTGCCGTGCTGCTCGAACTTGAACTTGGACGGCGCGATCGGCAGCGATGCCTGACCCGAAGTCATCGTGGTGATTCGCTGCCCCATTTGCACGGCGGGCATTTTCCGCAGGTCATTTTGAAACAGATCATTCAGCTTTGGCTTGTAGTCGAACATATCGATCTGCGACGGCGCACCGGCCATGAACAGATAGATCGCACGCTTGGCTTTGGGGGCAAAGTGCGGAAGCTCGGGCAAGCCACCCAATCCTGCCGCCGCAGAATCGCTGCGCCGGCAGCAACGACGCGAGCGCCGCGGTTCCGAGTCCCATGGCCGAGCGACCAAAGAAATGCCGTCGCGTGAGAGCTTGACCGTACTCGTGGATTAGGTTCATCGTCCATTTCCTAGGTTAGAGTAGCCATCACGCACCGCCGTGATGGAGCCCGACCGAGCAATCTCCCAGTCGCGTGGATTGTGATCGTAGGGAACGCTTCGGTTGGGTTTTCTTTACGATCCTAATTTATCTCTGAACTGACAACTTTGGGTCGGGCTTCATCACGGCGGAGCGTGATGGCCACTTTGGTTTACTTATTCACGACCTCGTCGAGCGTGAACAACATGTTTGCGGTGACCGTCCAGGCGGCAAGCTCCGCGGCATCGAGACTCTCGTCGGGCGGAGTACTGCCGACCGCAATCAACTTCTTGGCTGCTTCGGTATTCGCTTGGTAAGCCGCCAAGTCCTCGCGATAGCCTTCCATCAAATCCTTCATTTCGTCATCCGTTGGTCGTCGACAAGTGCACAAGCGGAACATGTACGCCGCGCGGGATTCGGCTGATTCCCCGCCTTCGCGCATCGCCGCGTGTGGCCAGCGCCGGGCAGCTTCGATGTATTGCGGATCGTTGAACAACATCAGGGCTTGCAGCGGTGTGTTCGTTCGCTCGCGGCGACACGCAAGTGGCTTCACGCGACGGGGCGTCAAAAGTGCCCATTTGCGGCGGCGGAGCGGTGCGTTTGACAAACGTGTACAGTGAGCGACGATGGATCTTGTCCGATCCCTTGTCCGCGACGAACTTCGCGGTGTTGGATCGTGTGTAGCCAACGGCGAACCACAATCCGTCCGGTTGCGGCGGCTTCACGCTGGGGCCACCCATCGTGTCATCCAGCAAGCCGCTGACCAGCAACGCCTGGTCGCGCAGCATTTCGGCATCCAGCCGATAACGCGGCCCGCGAGCAAGCAAGCGATTCTCGGGGTCACGTTTCGCCAACTCAGGCGTGATCCGCGGCGATTGCCGATACGTCGCCGACATGACCAGCGTCTTCATCATACGCTTTACATCCCAACCCGACTCGACGAACTCGACCGCGAGCCAGTTCAGCAGGTCCCGATGGCTGGGCGGTTCCCCCTGTGATCCGAAGTCCTCAGCGGTTTTGACGATCCCCGTGCCGAACAACTGTTGCCAAAAACGATTCACCGTGACGCGTGCGGTCAAGGGATGCTCGGGGTCGACCAGCCACTGTGCCAGGCCCAGCCGGTCGCTCGGTGGTTCCGACGTCAGCGACGGCAACGCATCGGGCGTTCGTCGACCGACCGGTTCTCGCCGCTGGTCGTACTCACCGCGGAACAGCACGTATGACTCCTTTGGCTTCGCGAGTTCTTTGAACACCAGCGTCGTGGGCAATTGGTTGGCCAATTCAGTTCGCGACTTTTCTAACGACGCCAGTTCATCGCGAGCCTTCACAAACTCGGCATCGTCGGCCACCGTATCGCGGTAGTGCTTCTGCAACGCCGCTCGCTGCTGATCACTCCGCTTCTCCACCGCCCTGTGCGCGATTTTCAGGATCGCCGGCGGGATGCTGCTGGGAATCGGATTGCCTTGGTTGATCGACAGGCGAATGCGACCGAACTGATGTTGTGAGTAGATCGACTCGTGCTTGAGAACGACTTTTAGCAACGCTTCGCCACTGGCCCCGAACGTCGCGTCGCTGACGAAGTAGGCCGTACGGTCCTCACGCTTTGCATGGCCTTCAATCGCCCAGCCGGTGGCCGGTTTGCCGTCGATGGCGTTGGCGATTTTGAAGTCGCCGTTGGTCTGCTCATGATCGGCCCACGATTGCGAAAACTTGATTCGCGTCCACTCGTCGGGCTCCTTAGCGGGAGCAACGTAGGCTTCAAACTCGGTCAGCACAACGTTGCTGTTCGGGCTGCGTCCGGCGCCGCCGGCCGTCAGCGACTCGTCGATCAGACCTTCCAACCGAATCGCCCGCCAATCGTTGCCCGTGATGCTGCCGATCACTTCATAGACCTCCTTGCCCGGGTTCGTTCCGCTGGCCAGCAACGAGTCGTCATCCAGTTTGGTCAGCGTCGCCTTGCCCTTGGAAGTGAACTGAGTCGGAACCAGAGTCTGCCAACCCACTTTCGCGTCGGTCGCGTTTCTTCCCTGCTGCTCCAGCACGGCCGACTCCCATTGCTTTTTGTGCCTCGTCGACCACCGGCCAAGGTGCCGTCAAACGTGACTTGAGCGATGCGATCTGAGCGTCGAATTCTTCAAGCTGCTGTTGTTGCTGTTCGGATGCCACACGGACGATCGGCGCGTGGTCCTTCTTGTTGCCGTCCAGCGGCTTGCCATCGAGGCTGTTGAAGTAGGCAAACAGCGAATAGAAATCCTTCATCGTGTACGGATCAAATTTGTGATCGTGGCAGCGACTGCACTCGAACGTCGCACCCATGAATACGGTACCAACCGTGACGACGCGATCGTTGACGTTGCGAACATAAACTTCCTCCGCAATCGAACCACCTTCGCTGGTCGTCACGTGGCAGCGGATGAAGCCGGTTGCGATCTGTTGTGCGAGCGTGGCGTTGGGCAAGAGATCACCGGCCAACTGTTCGACGACGAATTGATCAAACGGCTTGTTGTCATTGAACGCTTCGATGACCCAATCGCGATACGGCCAAATTTCACGGTAGTTGTCCAGATGCAACCCGTGAGTGTCACCATAGCGGGCTGCGTCAAGCCAATACCGGGTCATGTGCTCGCCGTAACGAAGTGACCGCAGCAAACGATCCACGACGGTTTCATAGGCCGTCGGCGAATCGTCCGCCAAGAATGCGTCGATCTCCGCAAGCGTTGGCGGCAGTCCGGTCAAGTCGAACGTGACTCGCCGCAGCAAGGTCACGCGATCGGCTTCAGCCGACGGCGCGAGCGATTCCTGTTCCAACCGAGCCAGCACAAATCGGTCGACTTCACCGAGTGGCCAATCGGACTTCTTCACCGCGGGTGACGCCGGTCGAACGGGTGTTTCATAGGCCCAGTGACTTTGCCAGTCCGCGCCCTGCTGGATCCATTGGCGGACCAGTTCGATTTCCTCTTCGCTCAGCGGCTTGTTCGTTTCGGCAGGCGGCATCCGCATGTCGGCGTCGTCCGTGGTCAAACGAAGCAACAATTCGCTCTCATCCACGCTGCCCGGCACGACCGCACGCTCGCCCGAATCCGCTTCGCCAAACGCACTCTCCTTCTTGTCCAGACGAAGCCCACCTTCACGATGTTCCTCGTCCGGCCCATGACAGGCAAAACAGCGATCGGACAAGAGCGGCCGAATGTCGCGGCCAAAGTCAATCTCGCCCGCGGATACTTCTGCCGCGACCATCATTATCAAAGCGACGAGCGTTCTGTAAACCATCCGACTTTCCTCGTGACGAATTGTCCAGCACAGGCTTTAGCCCAAGAGGTAGGCAAGTGGGCATTGTTTGGTGGGACGACAAGACAATCGTGTCGATCCGGCTATTATACCTGCAATTGCCGACTCGGTGCTGATGGGTTTGCGTGTTCATGCACGGGAAACGGACTCAAGGTGCGAATGAGGAAGATGAGAACACGAGGGATCACATTGATTGTCGTGTTGTGCTGCGCCGTGGGCGTGGCTGCCGACGATATCAAAGTGATCGTCGATCGGGTGCCGGTGAACTATTTCGTCGCACCCAACGGACTGGATACCAATCCGGGAACGCTTCAGCTCCCATTGGCATCGCTGCAGGCGCCAACGAGTTGGTTGTCCCGGGCGATACGGTTTATCTGCGGGGCGGAACGTACGCCATGTCGACCAACCAGATTGCCCGCTTCGATAACCACTTGTTTGCCCGTGTCATCTATTTCGATCAAAGCGGCACCGCGGACTTGCCCATCAAGTACTGGGCCTATCAGGAAGAACAGCCAGTGTTTGACTTCACCGCTGTGACGCCCGCTGATTATCGCGTCCACGCCTTTTCCGTTCCCGGTTCATGGATTCATTTCAAGGGAATCGAGGTGGTCGGCGTGCAAGTCACGATCAAGACTCACACGCAGTCAATCTGTTTCGAGAACAACGGCGATCACAACATTTACGAACAACTCGATCTGCACGACAACCAGGCGATCGGCATTTATAGCGTCAGAGGATCGCACAACCTTTTTTTGAATTGCGATGCCTACAAAAACTGGGACTACACGTCAGAGGGAGGGCAAGGCGGAAACGTCGACGGCTTCGGATGTCATCCGCGCCAAGGCGCCGTTGGCAATGTCTTCCGTGGCTGCCGGGCCTGGTTTAACAGCGATGACGGATTTGATCTGATCGGGTCGCACGAGGCCGTGGTGATTGAAAACTGCTGGGCCGCCTACAATGGGTTCACTTCCGACTTCAAGTCGACCGGCGACGGCAACGGTTTCAAAGCCGGCGGTTACGGTGCCATGCCCGCCTCTCGGTTGCCCGATTCGATCCCCCGACATGTTGTGCGCGGATGTATTGCGATCCGCAATAAGCAGAGCGGGTTCTACGCCAACCATCACATCGGCGGTTGCGACTGGTTCAACAACACGGCTTATCGCAACAAGAAGAACTACAACATGATCGGCCGCCCGGCGGACAACGGTCCGGATGTTCCGGGATATGGTCACCGCCTCGAGAACAACCTCAGCTTCCGTAGCGGATGCGGGGAGGAGATCATCGAGATCGACCGCGGCAAATGCAGGCTCAAAAACAACTCGTTCGATCTGGCCACCGCTCCCGTTGCCGGAGACTTCCAGAGCTTGGACGAATCGCAACTGACGCTGCCCCGCAAAGCCAATGGCGATCTGCCTGAGATGACTCTGATGCGTCCCAAGCCGGGCAGCCTATTCCGCGATCAAGGAGTCCGTTTCTTACCTGCGGCGATCCCGTCCATTGAAAGCCGACACTGATGGGTAGAGACCAATGCCCACTGGGAGAGTCCTAACGAAAAACGCCTCGGCGAGAAATTTCTCGCCAAGGCGTTGGAACCAGCCGAAGAAATGATGCGCGGCTGGGTTTTCAACAAAAAATAGGATTTGGGAGCGACTACCAGTTGAATTCCAAACCGACGTAGCCGCCGTGCAGAATCACACTGTCATCCGCCGAGACGCGGCCGCTGGACGCTAAAGACGTGTACCGGTCCGCAATCGATCCCGTGGCCGTCGCTACACCGCAAGCGGAAAGCAATCGATAGCCGCCGCGGATTGTCCAAGCATTACTGAGACGGAAGCCGAGACCTAAGTCCAACTCGCCGAGAGCCGCAACGACCGTATCGGAATCTTCGGTCAAGACGTCGTCAACGCCGCTGGAGGTCAGATAAGCCAACGTGGTTTCCGTGCCGATTCTTTGGCGAGACGTTGCCCGGTTTCCGTACAGGCCAATTTTTCCGCCGATGCCCAGATTCAGACGAGAGTTCATGCAGTAGGTAACTCGGCTGCCAACTTGATAGCCGAACAAGTTGTTCTCCGTATCGACGTTGTAGTACAAGTCGTCGGCCTGGTAGCCCGCGGTACCGTTCACGTCGGCAGCCAACTCAAATTCGTCTTCCAGTTGGAACCAACGGAAGCCTTGGCTGGTTTGGACTTGAACGCGCCCCGAACAAGCTCGCGCGAGTGGGCCGCTGGCACCGCCGAAATCGCCATAGTGTCCAAACCGGGGAGACAGCTGGGACAGCGGTCCGCACGGGCCGCACCGACCCAGTCGCCGGGCCCCCATCAATCCAAAACCAACCCAATTCGCTTCGATACCTTGGAAGAACAGATCTCGCCGTCCACGATAGGCGGCGGCACCATCAAAATAGTTCCACATCGTGTCAACGCCGGCGCCTGGATTGACGTTCACATCGCGCCAAGCCGGCAAGGCGGCTTGAAAACCAAGCGGAGTTCCGGGGCTCGTGATCATAGATTCTTCACTCGGGTTGAACAAGAAATACCCGACGTCCAGTCCCCAGCGACCGCAGCCGAAATAGCGGCCGATGTGTGCATCGAATCCGGTCCCGGAACCGGCCTCGACGTCAGAAGTACTCAGATACGGTGCACCTGTTGTGTCACTGACCACCAAAGGGCGTGGGGAATCATTGGCCAGGGTCAAGAACAACAAATCCGCGCCGCCGAACCAGGGTGAGATCGGTCGGTTGATCGAGCGAACTCTGCACGAACCACACGCGCGTCCATCAGTTGCCTGCTCGTAAGGACTTGGGCTCGGTGCGCATGGTTCGCCACCAGGTGCCGAATTCATCGCTTCGGGCAGCGGCTGGGGAATGGGGGCGCCGTCGTAAAACAACGGTCTTTGTGCCGGGATGAATGCCGGAATTGGCAGTTTCTGTTCGATTTCCTTCACTGCCTTGGCTGCGTCGTCAGAGACGAGCGGTGAGGCAACGGTTCGAAAGGTCACGCGGTGGCGGCTGTTCTTGTCGAAGTTGCTCCATTTGGCGGGCGCCTGATAAGAACTGGTTTGGGCGTGCGCGACGGCACAAGCACCAACACCGATGACCACTGCGAGATGTCGCAGAAGATTGATCAGCGCCATCGCCTCGCTCGTGGCTTGCTCGGCGCGTAACGCTTGCTCACTCTCCAAGTGTTTGATTTGCTGGTGCACTAGCTGATATCGCGCATATTCCCGGCGCAACTCCGCCTTCAGGTCCTCACCCAGCTCATAGCCTTGGCTGCCGCCTTGGCATTTCTCCAACTGCTCAAGAAAGTCTGCACGGATCTCTAAGCGAATACCCTGCGCCACCAGCAGCGATTTTATCCGCGCACTGTGACCACCGCGTTCCTTGAGCAGTCGCTGGCGTTCCCGATTCAGCCGACGCTGATCCTCCTCCGCCAGGGTAGGTACCCGCACCACGCTCATCGCCTGCTGATCCCCCTGCCAGTAACGTATCAGCAAGCGCAACAGTGCGATGACGTCCACGCGGTCGGTCTTGGCCCGACGCTGGCGTCGATTCACCTCGATGCTGGCCGAATCGATGACATGATTGGTGATCCCCTCCACCTGTAAGTCTCGATGAATCCAAAAACCATCCCGTCCCGCTTCGTAACAACTCACAATCCGGCAAT
>CAVQPV010000046.1:0-23302 GCA_963714715.1 Pirellulaceae bacterium
TGAAGCTGCACACGAAGGACCTGATCCGCGTCTCGGCGCAGGGGAGTTCCGTCCAGGACCTGGCCGGCTACGCCGAAGGCGTGAGGAAGGGGTTCGAGAAGAGGAAAGCCGACGGGACCAAGGCCGAGATCGCGTTCCCGTTTCCTGGAGCGGTTCGCGAGCGAGGACGTCGCCTCCGAGCGTGGGATCTTTCGGCTCACCGTAGGACCTCCGGCAAGGGGGGAGTCCGCCGCTTCCACGGGAAGTTCCACGTCTTCGAGCAGAAAGGTGGACGGCGTCTGGCGCATCGCCGTCGACTATGACTCGAACGAGGGGGGGACGATCGGCGAGAAGACGTTCGAGTCCGCGGATTCGATGGAGAGCGGGGCGCGCTGAGGGCGGGACGGTCGTCAGACCGCCCGAGCGCGCTCTCGAGGGCGGCCCGGAACGTCGCCGGGTCCACCGACGGGAAGCGGTAGAGCCGGGGCTCGATCGCGGTGAAGAGCTCGCGCAGGCGCTGCGCGCATGCGGGCCTCCGAACCGCGCGTGATGGCCTTGTCCAATGATTTGGTTCTCGCGCACGAGCACGCATCCGACCATCGGATTGGGTTCAACGCTCCCCTGCCCTTTCGCCGCCAGCTGCAAGGCGGCTTGCATGAAACGTTCGTCATTGACGATGGCGGAGTCAGGCATCGAATGTCATCCCGAGACGATATCGAGGGATCCCTGGAATCGGATCAATCCATGCCGGGGATCCAAAGCTTTTTCTCGCCACCAGAGTCCGGGGAAGGCCGGGGCACCGCCGTCGGGCGTCCATAATCCGGACGATCCCGCCGCCGGCGTGGGCGTGGATCGATGCCGCCCGCACCTGCTCCCGGGGCGGGTCTTGCCGAGCCGTCGGGGCGGATCAAGCCGTAGGACATCAACATTTGTTGCAGTTGTGCCATGACCTCCGGCTCATTTCCGTGACGGGTGGAAATCGTTTCGATCGCTTTCTGGAATCCTTCGCCGTCGCCCGCCTGCAGTCGCAAGCTGACTTCGCTGAGCAGTAGGTTCGCGGTTGACATGTCATTTGCTTCGGCAAACTCTTTGGCTTTCTCCACGGTTGCCAAGGCCTCGTCGGCCGTTGGCGAGGCGTTGATCAGGTCGCGTAGGCCAGCAACTTGGCAGGACGCTGTTCGTCGTTCAGATCTGCATCGATCAGCTTTCTGGCAGAACTTCCGCATGGCAAGTGTCGCCGAAACTTGTTGAGCCCGTTGCAGCAGATACAGCAACGATTCGGCATCCAATTCAGAGGGGTCGACGCGACCGAGATCTTCGTTGGGTATCGATTCGATCTGGTCTTGCTGGGTTTGATCGTCGGCTGCATCGGCAGCTCGGCCAGTTCACATAACGTCCCTGGACCAGATTGCTCGCTCTTCGACGCGATCGCGTCGTACTGCTCGATGATGCGAACCACCGTCGTTCGCTCCAGCAGTTTGGATTCATCGTCGACAAGATCCGACAACGAAGCGCCGCCCAGGATCGGTAGCTTTAATGAGACGATCGCGCTTGGGCATTCGCTTGGCGGCCAGTTCGGACTGCAGGATCTCCGCTTCGGCTGGCTTGGCTTGGAAGCGGATCATCGCCATCGGTGGTTGGCAGGCAACAAGCAGCGGCAGTGGGTCGCCTTCTGTCTTCGTCCAGTTCGATGTCTCCGGCGACTGCCGATTATTCGCGTGCGAACTTCGTCGACATCGCTGGCACGTACATCTTGGACTTCGATTCTTGCCGCGCGGTCGGTTTGTTTACCGATACACGAAGACGATGGCGACGCTTCGGGAACGTCGTCCACCGGGGGAAGTTTTTCCAGCGATTCGGGTTTGTCACGATCGATGATTTGGAATCCGGCTCGCGGTGGCACATCATCTTCCGAGGCACGCATCTGGGCCAGCATGTCGGCCGGGAACGGCACAAAACGTGAGTCCGCGGTCATCGCGATATCAACTTGCTCGGCGTTTTCGATGTCGGCAGTCAACTCCAACACAGGAACACTGAGGGCAGGCGTGCCGGGCTGGACCAAGGCCGACATGGCGCAGGAAACGACAGCGTTGTTCGAAGTCCAGCGACTCGCACGCCGAGAGCTTCTTCAGCAGATCGCTCTGGGCATCCGTGTCGCCTCGCCAGATGGCGCAGGTGAGCAGACCGGAAAGGATCGCCGGCTGACCGGCAGCAACTCGCTGCAGCGATTCGAATTTGGACTGCAGCGAGTGCGACTTTGTTGCTGCGCAGCAGACCGATCGCTTCGTCGTATCGCTCGCCCCAATCGGCCCCGGCCGGACGCGGAAAGGGTTCCGGAATCGACTTGACGAACTGGTTTACCGACGGCGCCGAGTTGAGTTGTCGAAGAATGGCACCGACGGCCGTCTGGCTGTCTTCGTATCCTGACGCCATCATCGCGAGCGGGCGTAGACACGCGCGGTCAAGAATACGCCGGTTTGTACCAATGACATGGCAAGTACCGAAGCCACGTCCAGCACGAATGCGTCGACGTCACGACCGCTCTCGGTCAACGCTTCCAGCATCGACTCGGTAGCCGCCGCGACATCGCCTCGAAACAAAGCAGCCGCGGCTCGCTGGGTCAAGGCAAGCGGGTTGCTGGGTTGTAGTCGAATGAAACGATCCGCGTTTTCGGCGAACGAGTCGTACTCGCGAAGATCCAACAGCAAGCGACCGCGGATTGCCAGTGCCCAGGCCGCATCGGGATGCTCGACAAGAATGGTCGCCAGCCGATCGAGCGCGGGAACCATTTGTCCACCTTCGACCATCTTCATGATTCGATCCAACTCGTGGACCGAATCTTTGCACTTGCAGAACTTGATTTTTTTGCCGCTGCCACAGGGACAGATCGCGTAGGTGTCGACGGACATTCGGCACTTGCCATGAAAAAGAGGGAGAACAATCTGGTTGGCCGGCGATTCAGCGGCGCAGGGAAACACGCAGGACTTTACCACGTGAAGTGACCGTCCTAAACCCCCGACTTATTTGGTCGGACTTAGTTTGGTCGGTCGATCAGGCCGGAAGCCGTCCCGAGACTCGAGTCGGCTTGTGAGGACGTTGGACAGCCAACGTTGCTTTCGGCCCGGCGGGTCGGAGTTTGGCGAGATCGGGGCAACAACGCTGTCGATCGGTCTGTAGCGGGGACAGCTTGGGGGAATGGTTCTCGTTTGCGGGACCGATCGGGGCCTTTCGGGGCTCAACGATGGCAGAGATCGCTTGGACAAAATCCTGAGCGTCGTCAAATTCGTGATATACGCTGGCAAAACGGATGTAGGCGACTTCATCCAGCTTCGCCAGGTGCTCCATGACGATGTTGCCGACCATCTTAGCCCGCACTTCCGATTCGAAGGACGCGTAAATGTCCTGCCTCGATGTCTTGCACGACCCGCTCGATCACATCGCTGGTGATCGGCCGTTTGGAGCACGCTCGCTCGATCCCACGGCGGATTTTTTCGCGGTCCAGTGGCTCCCGGGTTTCGTCCCGTTTTACCACCCGGATACTCAATTGCTCGATCTTCTCAAGTGTCGCGAACCGCCGCTGACAAGTGCTGCAGACGCGTTTTCGGCGAACCATATAGCCACCCTCGGCAGCCCGCGTGTCCAAAACGCGGTCATTGTCGACGTGGCAATACGGGACAACGCATCACTGAACCTCAACTGACGTGCAACTCTCGGGAGGATATATTATCAGAGATTGTGGCAACCGGAGGCATCACGCGCCCGCCACGATCGCTGACAAGTCACACCAACCATAAGGGAAATCGTTCATGTCGAGTGAGAATCAGAATTCTGACGACATTGGCGAATCGGAGCAAGCAAAGCCTGCTCAGCCGCTGCCGGAGGAAAAGTCTGCGGCATCGCGATTCCGCGAACAAGTAGAGTCAAAGCAGTCCAACGTGGACGATTTCGAGCCTGAGCAGGAATTGTGGAGCGGCGGCTTCAGTCCCAAAGCAATGTTTGGAACCTGGATCACAACCGGGTTGGTGACCATCGGCTTGCTGATTGCCGGCATCGCCTTGGCCCCAGTTGAATTTCCTGATTGCCTTGGCGATCGCGGTGCTCTTATGGATCATCGTTGGTTTGATCTACGCCTATCGACGTCTGGGCCTTTCACTATCAGCTGACGAGTCAACGCTTCATTCATCAAACGGGCATCCTGACTCGCAAGACCGATCGGATCGAAGTCATTGACATTGATGATGTCAGTTACACGCAGGGTCCGGTGCAACGATGTTTCGGCGTGGGCACGATTACCTTGACGGGTAGCGATCGGACGCATCCAACCCTGTCTATGTTCGGCATCGCCAAAGTCAATGAAGTTGCCGGCTTGATCGACGATATTCGACGCGGCGAGCGTCGCAAACGAAGTTTACACATTGAGGCGATTTAGCCGGCGGCTTTGATAACTTGTTTCAGAGTTTGTCCTCCCGAGGTTCAGCATCGTGACTGATTGGTACGTGCAACATCCCGATCCCGAATTGGAAGAGCAGTTCATTGGTCCACTCAGGCCCAGTGAACTGCTCAAGATGGTGCGGGAAGGCGAAGTCGGACCGGAGCACTTGTTGCGGAAGGACGATTCCGCCTGGTTTGAGGCCCGCGAAGTTGGTGGCTTGTTCGAGGCCGCTATGCGGCCGACGATCTGTTTGTTCTGCCCCAGTGCAATGCCCGATTGCCGAAGTGCCGACGGTCTGCTCCAGATGCGGATGGGGGTCCACAAGGCCCGCGGAAGAGATCACCGAGAACACGATCGAAGACGAAAAATCAGTGTCATCAGGGGCGGGAAGATCGGTGCAGAAGTGGATGGAGAAAAAAGCCCGCAAGAAGGACGATGAGCTGGAAGACTGAAGACGCTGGTTCTCCGCTGCGCAGACTTGGCTGCCATGCGAGAGCGAGTCAACTGACAAAAAGACCGAGAGCCCGAATCGCGTCAAGTCAGTTGACTTGACGCCACTCAGGCTCTGATCCTTGCTGGCGCGGTCGTGGTTCCGCGGTTTTAACCTTGGCAAGTCTGCTTTTGTTTCGGCGCTGTCTTACAAGCGTAGTTCCGCCCCCACCGACAAACCGTACATGAAGACATCATCGCCGGCTCGTACGTTTCGACCAATGAAGGGAGTGATCAGGCTGGGGATCTGACTGGGTGCTTTTCCGATCCCTGGCATATACAAGAAGTCGAACCCAGCACGAATCGCCAGCATTTCACCCAGCTGAAATCGGTAGCCGCTGCCGACCTCAATCACACCGGCAAGCTCGGTGCTCTCGTCGAAGTTGGCAATCACATTTCCATCGAAGCTGTTGGCCAGTTGGACGGCCGACTCCGCGAAGTTGGCGTAGACCCCCGCACGACTGCGAAAGTCGGTGAACATATTGCGACCGATCGGATACAGCAGATCCAGTCCGACCTGCACGCCGGCCAATCGGTTATCGACCCTGCTGACCAGGCGTCCAGCTTCGTTGGCAAGGTTGAGCGAGCGGAACTCGAATGCTTCGTTGTACTCAAGATAACGAAAACCGAACAGAATCTTGGCGAGATCCCAGCCTACGAGCGTCTTGTTGCCTTCGATGCTCCAATATTCGGCTTCCCAAAGTTGACGTTGGTCGACGGCACCCTCGTTGAAGGGCCGCAAAGCAGACACGTCAAGCAAATCGCTGGCGGAAAAGACCGATACCAGTCCGCCGGCCGGGTCGACTTGTCGTCCATATCGCTCCCAGTCAAACACGCCCACAAAGGTGGCCTCGCAGCCGTGGACACAGTCGGGCAGCGAGCCGATCGTGAAGCGGGCTCCGCCCACGAGATCAAACTGCTTGAGCCTCCCGCCCTTGCCCGTGAAGACGACGCCGCGGTCGCCGCCGCGTTGCAGTCCCATCATTTCCATCACTCCGTAGCAGTACGGCTGGCAGGGGGTGCCACAAGCCATGCCACCGCTGTATTGATCCATCGAGTAACTCGAGTAACCGGAGTACGATCCGCAAGATCCGTTGCAAGATCCGCTGTTGCACGCGTTGCAACTGGTTTGTCGTACGGGCCGGCGTGATTGTACGGGGCGTTGTCCCGCGATCGCCGATCCAATCGGTCCTCTCAGATCACCGGCTGTCTTGACCGCCCCCGCATCGACCACGTGAAAAGCACGACCCTCGTGGCTGACTTGCCGAACGCCGGAAGCTGCGTCGTCATCGTTCGCACCTGTTGGCGTCGACAAGTAGTTCAAGAGTGGGGTTTGCGCGGTCGCTTGGCTGGAGGCAAAGCCCATCAGCACCGTGCCGATCGCCAGCAAGCGAAACGCGAAACGATTGATTCGGTGTTGAATCGTCTGAACCTTCATGATCGAACCTCGTTGACTCTCGGTGCGGTGTTTGATTCCGCGAATTCTGAAAGCGAAGTAATGGGGATGGGCGTAATCACGACCGTGTGGTCGATGGATGGTATTTATCGAACGTTGATCTCGTCTCGGACGGGGATCAAACATGTCTTGCGAACCATGCGAATGATCTTCTTTGCTGTTTCATCGTCATCGCACTGACCGGCCACGATCAGTTGATCGCGGTGTTGCTGGACACTGACGCGGACGTGCGGGAACGCATTGGCGATGGAACGATTCAGCAATCGAATTTTGGTAACCAGCGTGTCACCGCTAGCTTCGACGGCTTCATTGACGTGAATCTCGAACGTTTTGACGCGGGTCGGCGACTGGCTGGATGTTTCGGCCCAGACGACCAAGCGGGTCACACCGTTGCCCACGCCAATCAGCTTCAACTGATTCGGGCCGGTGGCGAAGGCCTGGCAAACGTTCTTGTCGGCAACGCTCACCTTCCGGACTTCACCCCCGAGAGTTAACGAACGGACCTGTGCCCTCGTCATGTGCAGCTTTGTCGATTCTGAATTGTCGTCGAGGACGTTTTCTGTTTGCGAACTGCTGGCTGTGTCCACCACCGGGGACGATGCCACGGCGGGAATCGACGTCACAGCTCTCGCCCCCGCACGCTCAATGGTCAACGGCGGCGCATCCACTGCGACCGGTGGGCGATATCGCTTTTTCACCAGGCTGGGTTCACCGCCGCCTGCGGTCGCCTCCGCCGCCTCGTTCCGATAGATGGTGCTGCGCGACGCCGATTCGTGGAATGCCCGCAGCGGATCCAGTGATTCCTTCACAATCGACAAACCCATCATCGCCTCGTCGTCGGATTCGATATTGGTCGGATCGACTTCGGCAATGGTGATCGGCTCCGGAAGCTGCACCGGCTGTGCCTGCTGTATGGGCTCCGCGATCACCGGCGGCACCGCCAAGGCGACCAGCGGATTGTTTACAACCCGTGCAGGAAGATTGGACTCTTCGGTCAGGTCGCTTTCACTCGCCAAATCACCAGGCGAGTGCACGAAGTCCTGCGCAGCATCCGTTGCTGAGGACGAATCCGACATCGAAAAGAAAACGGGCGGGCTCGCGACCGCTTCATTTTCATCACCACCATCCTCGACGGCAGCTTCATTGCGTGCAGATCGCTGCAGTGCGGGTGCTGGAATCGACGGTGCGGCGACCAATTCCGGATCGGTCGCCAACGAAGGAATTCGTTGCAGGGGAGCCGGTTGTGCGATTTCAGTTGGAATCGACTGCACCGATTCGGGAGCCTGCGGAGGCAACGTCTCAATCGGCGCGGCCGGTGCCGGATTCACGGGTGCCGCGAGAACGGTGTTCGGTGCGGGAGCCTCCACAATGGGAAGTGTCGGCTCGGCAACGGGTGCTGGAATCCGCAATCGAACGACCGCTGCAGGTGCCATCGGTTGCGTTGCTGCGGGCTGTGCAGCTTCGAGTTTCGGGACCGGCGTCATGAGCGGTCTTGTTCCCTTGGAGACCTGATCGTCAGCCATCGGTTTCTCTGTCAGCAGCGGCACGAAATCGCTCGAATCGCGACGCATCAGCTCGGCTTCCTGCAGACGATCCGTCGCCGGTGTGACCGTGGTCTCGATCAAGTGCTTGTCAGGCTCGGAATCAATCAGAGGATTGGCTCGAATTTCACTGAGCGGTTCCGTAATTGTCATTGCCGATGGTCGCACGGCGACTGCTGCTCCGCTTCCAATCGGCTGCAAACCGATGGCCGCACCGATCGGCTTCAGACGAATCGAAGGCTGTTCCTTGCCGGAGGCAAGCATGATTGGCGACGAGAATTGAGCGTCCTTGGCAAAAAACGGATTTCGCTGAATCGATGAGTCACGCACCGCTTGTGGTAAGGGTGCAGCCAGGCCAATGGTCGAGTGATGATTGTTTTCAGCGGAAGTGGGAGATGCCGCAAGCATCAATGCACTCGCCAGAAGCACGCGGCGGTAAGGCCGCGCGATTCTTCGACGTCTGTTGCGTTCTGTATGGTCAGTTAACTCACGCATGCCGCATCCTTGCGTCCGAGCGATCAGGACGATGTGCCCCCCTCGGCACATCGGGTCGACGTCAGCACGAGGCGCGCTAGAACGTCGGTTGCTCTACGTATCGGATACGCATTGCTGTGACATTAACGATTCTGTCGGTTCCCGTGCGTGTATCAGTGCTAAGCGTCGTTTGGGTTGTTCCAAATGATTCGGATCTACGCTTTTCTAGCCTGTTTCCGGACCCGAATCGCCTCGAAGACAATGACAGCGGCCGAAACCGCGATATTCAAGCTATCAATTCGTCCGGCCATCGGAATTCGCACACCCTCAATCGGTTTGCCATCCAAAACCTGCCAACGTTCCCCAAGACCGGCCGACTCGCTGCCAAGAATAATCGCCAGTGGGCCCGACAGATTCGCGGACCAGAGCGGCTGTGATGATTCCACTCGGGCCGCCAGGGGGCGAATCTGTCGTCGCTGCAGAAACGATGCCGCTTCGGTTTGGGTTGCCATCGCGGCCGGAACAGTGAAAACGGCCCCCAGGCTGCTGCGAATCGCGTTCGGGTTAAAGAAATCGCCTCCCTCACCGGTGACAATCACGGCGTCGACTCCCGATGCGTCGGCACAACGAAACACGGCGCCAACATTCCCCGGCTTTTCGATGCCATCCAAAACCAGAATCAACGGTGTCTCAGGTAGCTGTAGTTGTTCGATCCCTTTTGCGGGCTCGACGAATTCCGCCACGACTTCGCGTGGGGACTGTCCGTAGCTGATCTTTTCCATGACCGCCGAGGAAACCAACTGCAGCACGTTGTCATTCTTGGCAGCATCGATCACCGCGTGCCGGACGTCCGTATCGATCGATGACTCTACCTCGTCGTTGGGCACGAACAGGCCGCACAGCCGAAGTCCTGCTTCAAGGGCGCGAGCCGTTTCACGCCATCCGTCCACGATCACTCGTTGTGACCGGCGCCGAGTCCGGTTATCCCGGAGCCGCACCAGACGTTTGACGGTCGGGTTGGCGGTACTTCGCAATACCAGGGGCTCGGGTGCTGTCATGCGTTGTTTGCTATCTTGTGCGTGATCGCCAACATCTTACACCGACGAAAACGAACGAACACCATGAGTGATTCCCTGCGATGCGACGAAGTGCAGACGCGTCGAGACAAAAAAGAATTCTTGAATCTGGAGCGAGTCGTCTATCGCGATGATCCGCACTGGGTTCCACCGCTGTGGATGATCCGACGCGAATCCGTTGGCTTCAAGCATCATCCCTTTTTCGATGATGCGCCGCGCAAAGCCTTTCTGGTCCGCCGCGGTGACCGTGTGGTCGGTCGCGTGCTGGCAGTCGTCAACCAGCCTCACAATCGGCAATACGAAGATCAGCTAGGTTTTTTCGGCTTCTATGAATGCTTGGATGATGCGGAAGCCAGTCACGAACTATTCCGCACTGCCTGCGGCTGGTTGAAGCAACAAGGGATGACAGACGTCAGGGGTCCCGTCAATCCGAGCTTGAACTACGAATGCGGATTGTTGATCGACGGCTTTGACTCGCCGCCGACCTTCATGATCACGCACAACCCGCCCTACTACGAGCGGCTGGTGGAAGCCTTCGGTTTTCAAAAGTCGCAGGATATGTACTGCTATCAAGCTAGCATCGAGATGCTGAATGATATCGACCCGAAGCTGAAATTCGTGATTGACGAGGCGACACGGCGTTTCAAAGTGAAGTGCCGCCCGATCAGCCGGAAGCATTTCGATGCGGACGTGCGTGAATTCTTGAAAATCTACAACCTCTCGCTGCAGCGCACCTGGGGCTACGTGCCGATGAGCGAATCCGAAGTTACTCACATGGCCAAAGGCCTGAAACAATTGATCGTGCCCGAGCTGACCAGCATTGCTGAGATCGATGGCCGCGCGGTGGGAGCCGGCTTTGGGCTGTTGGATTACAACGAGATCATTCGCAAGATCGATGGGAAACTGTTTCCCTTGGGCTGGTGGAAATTGCTGACCGGCAAACGAAAGATCGGGCGGTTGAGATTGATCAGCACCAATGTCTTGCCCGAATACCAGAAATGGGGGCTCGGGCTGGTGACGCTGGCGCCGCTGTTGCCATACGCACTCAAACACAACATTCAGTGGGGCGAGTTTTCCTGGGTGTTGGAAAGCAATTCGCTCTCCCGCGGGACGATTGAACGCGGCGGCGCGACGCGATTCAAAACCCACCGGATTTACGACCGATCGCTAGCAGATATTTGACGGGTTTTTTCGTAGGTTGGGTCTCCTGACCCGACTTCCAAAACCAGGGAGGCGTCGGGTCAGGAGACTCGACCTGCAAAAACCAATCGATCAGCCTCGCGAGTGTTCTGAACCCAACGCAGACATCATGGTTGAGGGTCTCGACTGCACTCTGGAAACGGAATTGGAATCGACCTAATTCAGCTAACCCCGTTTTGGTCGCGGGACCTTGGCACCCTTGATGCCTTTGCGACGTTTGCGGTTTCGTCCGCTGGTTTCGGGTGGCTTTTCCGATTCCACTTCGGCGAGCGTCTTGCCGATGTTTTCTTTGAGTCGCAGAATCCGGTCACGCAGCGATGCGGCCCGCTCGAATTCCAGGTTTTCGGCCGCCGCCAACATCTCTTGCTCCAGCGCTTCGATGTATTCGAGGCTGATGTAAATGGCGTCTCCGTCGGACTTTGCTTCCGCCTCGGTCTTGCGCCGCTTCGATGCCTCGGCTTGGATACCCGCGCGGATCGTCTTGCGAATTGTTTCGGGAGTGATTCCGTGCCGCTCGTTGTAGGCTTGCTGCACGGCACGCCGGCGCAGGGTCTCGTCGATCGCCAGCTTCATTGAATTCGTGACCTTGTCGGCATAGAGGATCACTTTCGAGTTTGCGTTTCGAGCGGCACGACCGATCGTCTGAATCAGGCTCGTTTCACTCCGCAAGAAACCTTCTTTGTCCGCGTCCAAGATCGCCACCAGTGAAACCTCCGGCAAATCCAGGCCCTCGCGCAGCAGATTGACGCCGACCAGGCAGTCAAATCGCCCGGCCCGCAAGTCTTGCAACAAGTCGACTCGCTCGAAAGCATCCAGTTCGCTGTGCAGCCAGCGGCAGCGGACGTTTTGTTCCTGAAAGAACGTTGCCAAGTCTTCGGCCAGTCGTTTTGTCAGAGCTGTCACCAAAACGCGTTCGTCCTTTGCTGACCGTGTGCGAATCTCCTCGAGCAAATGATTGACTTGTCCTCGCGCCGAAACGACCTCGACCTCCGGGTCCAATAATCCCGTGGGACGAATGATCTGCTCCACCACTTCGCCGTGCGTCCGTTCGAGTTCGTAGTCGGAGGGCGTCGCGCTGACGAAACAGATTTGACCGGTGCGTGCTTCCCATTCCTCGAATTTCATCGGGCGATTGTCCAATGCACAGGGCAAGCGAAAACCGTGTTCGACCAATGTCGTTTTGCGGCTGCGATCACCCGCGTACATCGCGCGCACTTGCGGCACCGTGACGTGCGATTCATCGACAAAGGTGATGAAGTCGTCCGGGAAGAACTCGTAGAGTGTGTCGGGGGCGGTGCCCGCGGGTTTGCCGGAAAGGGGGCGGCTATAGTTTTCGATTCCAGGACAATGGCCGACTTCGGACAACATTTCCAAATCAAAGCGTGTGCGGGCCGACAACCGCTGTGCCTCCAGCAACTTTCCCTGACTTTGAAATAGTTCCAATTGCTGCTTCAGTTCTTCGCGGATCACGGAAATGGCGCGCTGGATCCGATCTTCCGGCATCACAAAGTGTTTGGCCGGATAGATGAAGACATGATCCAAGGTGCGAATCGTCTCGCCGGAAACCGGTTTGATGATCGACAATTGCTCGATTTCGTCGCCCCACATTTCGATCCGATACGCGAACTCTTCGTAGCTGGGCCAAATTTCGACACAATCACCGCGGACGCGAAATTTGCCTCGCTCGAAGGCGACATCGTTTCGTTCATAAAGTACATCGACCAGCTTTAGCAGCAGATGATCGCGCCGCGTCATCTCGCCCTTGTGAAGCCCCACGACTAACTGTTTGTAGTCCTCTGGTGAACCGAGTCCAAAAATGCTGCTGACCGAAGCGACGATGACGACATCACGGCGGCTGACCAGTGAACTGGTGGTCGCCAAACGCAAGCGGTCAATCTCTTCGTTGATCGACGCATCTTTTTCGATGTAAACGTCACGCTGGGGAATGTAAGCTTCGGGCTGATAGTAGTCGTAGTAACTGACAAAATAATGAACGGCATTTTCAGGAAAAAACTCTTTGAATTCCCCGTACAGCTGAGCGGCCAGCGTTTTGTTGTGGCTCAGCACGAGCGCCGGCCGCCCCAGGTTGGCAATCACGTTTGCCATCGTGAAGGTCTTGCCTGTGCCGGTCGCACCGAGCAACACCTGAGCGGGAACGCCGGCTTGGAAGGCTTTCGTCAACGCCTCGATTGCCTGCGGTTGATCGCCCGCCGGCGAAAACGGTTGCGCCAGATGAAATTCGGCACGCGGAAGTGACTCGGATTCGTCGTGTTGTTTCGATACGATCATCTGACGTTGATTCGTCCGTTGGGTTGTTGAATCCGTTTTCGAGCAGTTCCTCAACAGACATCGTATCCGAGCGACCAGCCGGAACGAACCTCAGTTGCTGTGCTAGTGCTAGTCGTCGGCTAACGCCGCGATCGTCTCCGGATCGCCGGTCGTAGCACAATAGCTCCCGATTCGGTCGATCGTTTTGGCACCAATCCCGTGGACTCTTGACAGATCTTGGACCGTTGCGAATTCACCGTTCCGCTCCCGGTCGGCAACAATTCGCTTGGCGAGCACGGGTCCGACGCCCGGCAGCAACGCGAATTCGCGGGCATCTGCTTTGTTGATATCGATTTCCAGCAAGGGCTTCGGGATGCTGGAATCATGCGGACTCGCTTCTCTCCAGTACGTCTGTCGTCCGGACCAGAGAATGGCAGCCACTGCCACCATCGCAAGAAACGCGACGGTTAGCTGTACCGAACGCTGTTCGAGCGGTAAGGGCGGATTCTGGGCTGTCCTCGCCGGCTCCACATGGTCCGTGTCCGACTCGATATCGGCTTGACCGTCGTCCACTTCCACCATTGCCCCTTTGATCCTGCGGCAAGTCGCCCCCTTTCGCAACTCACGCTGTCAACAGATTATCAGGAGAGACGAACCGTTGTACAGGCAGCCGTGGGGGGAAACGAAGCATGACGGATTACATCACGGTGACCGCGGACGAGTCGCTAGAAAATGATTTGCGTTCGTTGGTTCGACTTTCGATTGCCGAAGATCTCGATCGCGCCGTCGATTGGACGACCGTCTGCTTGATCGCCGACGATGTTTGCGGTGCTTGCCAAATCGTGCCACGACAGCCGGGGGTCTGTGCTGGACTGGTGACGCTGCCCTGGATCATCGATGAATTCGACGCTGAATTGCAGGTCGATCTACTGGGCAGCGACGGCCGCCCGCTGGTGCCTGGGGAACCGATCGCCAAAATCCGTGGCAATGTCCGCGATATGTTGACTGCCGAGAGAACGATTCTGAACGTGTTGTGCCGCCTGTGCGGTGTGGCCACGCAAACTCAGCGATACGTCAAACGAATCGAAGGCGCCCGGACGCGTTTATACGACACCCGCAAAACGACGCCCGGATGGCGATTGCTGGAGAAGTACGCGGTGGCTTGCGGCGGCGGTCATAACCATCGACGAGGCTTGTACGACGGTTTTCTGATCAAGGACAATCATCTGGCGCTTGGCGGTGACAAAAACGGGCCGATGTCGACGGGCGACGCGGCGCGCCGTGCACTTCAGTGGCGGTTGTCCGAAGTCGATGGGATGACGGCGCCGCCGATCGTCGAGGTCGAAGTGGATTCGCTGGAGCAATTGAGAGATGTGCTGCCGGTGGGGCCCGATATCGTTCTCCTGGATAACTTTCCGCTCGAACAGTTGTCCGAGGCTGTCGCGATCCGCAATGCAACCAATCAGGCTGTTGAGCTGGAAGTATCCGGCAACGTCAAAATCGACACGATCGCTGCGATCGCCGCGACCGGTGTTGATCGTATCAGCAGCGGGGCGTTAACTCACCAAGCAACCTGGTTGGACCTCGGATTGGATTGGTTCGACGCGACGGCAAGCTAGGTTTCGGCATGGAGCGATCTGTCTCATGTCGCTCTGGTCATGCCCCAGCTTAACGGCGATTTGAGACGAATCGCCCACATCTTATGCAATCGCGATCAACCATCACGGCTCACCGTAACTGGTGGGATTTCTTGCAACCGGCATTGGATGCCGCCTCGATCCTCGCAGCGTTGACGACGACCAAGTTGATCGCCCGCGGCTGGGTCGACGAAGCAGCCCTGGCGATGGGGTTGGTTGCCGTCGTTGTCTTTCTCCTGACCTCGCAGTTGACTGGATTGAATCGTCGTTTCGAGGCCGGAAACGTCGACCAGGAGATCACGTCGGTTGTCGCGACCTGGGCGATCACCGTTTTGGTGTTGGCGCTCTTGGGCTTCGCCACACGCTACGGAGATCAGTTTGCGAGATCGATCATGCTCGCTTGGATTGTTTTGACACCGACGTTGATCGGTCTGTCCAGAATGTGCCTGCGTGTGATCCAGCGGGGCCTGCTACGTCGAGGCCTGGGAACACGTCGAGTCGCCATTGCGGGCTTCAATGATTTGGGCCGGCAGACCGCAGCCAACATCCAATCCGATCCGTCACTCGGTTTGAGTCTGGTCGGATTTTACGATGACCGTGATGAGTCTCGGCAGACACCCGATGAAGTCAAGCCGGTTGCCGATCTGGAATTGATTGGCAATTTGGAGCAGTTGGTCCAGCGGGCTCGCCAAGGACAAATTGATACGGTCTTGATCACGTTACCGATGCGAGCCGAAGAGCGAATTCGGTTCCTTCTGGACAAGCTGAGTGATTCAACGGTCTCAGTTTACATCGTTCCCGACTTCTTTGTCTTTGAACTTTTGCACTCGCGTTGGACCAACATGGGTGGGTTGCCTGCGGTCAGTGTGTTTGAGAATCCGTTGTTCGGCGTCGACGGCGTGGTCAAGCGGATCGCCGATCTGGCGATAGCGACGGCAGGTTTAATAGCGATCTCGATCCCCATGTTGCTAATCGCGATCGCCGTCAAACTTTCCTCGCCCGGTCCGGTCTTCTTTCGTCAGAAACGATACGGTTTGGATGGACACGAAATCCTGGTCTGGAAATTCCGCTCGATGCAAACGTGCGACAACGGGCCGGTTGTCCGACAAGCAACCAAGGATGACCCACGTATCACGCGTGTCGGCGCGATCTTGCGAAAAACCAGCTTGGACGAACTGCCCCAGCTGTTCAACGTCATCGAGGGCACAATGTCACTGGTCGGACCACGCCCTCACGCCTCGGCACACAACGAACAATACCGCAGCTTGATCCCCGGCTACATGCTTCGTCACAAAGTCAAACCAGGTATCACGGGGCTCGCCCAAGTCAACGGTTGTCGCGGGGAAACCGAAACGATCGACAAAATGGAACGCCGCATCCAGTGGGATCACAGCTACATTCGCAACTGGTCCGTCTGGCTGGATCTGAAGATCTTGATCAAGACGGTGCTAGTCGTCTGGAAGCAAGGAGAAGCGTATTAGGCGTCTCCGCGGCAACTTCTAGCCGCCGAATTGGTAGTGGAAGTCGGAAGACTTCCGAGAAATCCTAGCTCCATTTGTCGGCCGAACGGGCCCGCAGTTTGAGAGTTGCGGGGGGTGGCGGGGGGCTCGTTTCGCCATTGCCCGTTCCGTCATTCCGCTCGCAAGCTTGCTTCATTTGGCCTGGGCTATGCAAAGGGCTGGTGCTCAAACGTCGATGCCCAAGCAGCGAAAAAAGCAAATGATTGGTGTACAGACCAACGCCCACGCAGCGGTGTTGGGTGAGCGGTGGTAAATTCGTGCCTGTCGTTCGCACTTAACTTAGGAAGCCAACGAGACATGACACAAACGACCGACTGGCAAATCAGTGGCGCTGAATCGCAAACCATCTTTGGGACAGTCTATCTGCCGGACGATGCTCCCGTTGGCTGCGCGATCGTCGCTCATGGTTTCAAAGGATATAAGGATTTTCGCATGATTCCCGCGATTGCGGCTGGGCTTTGTCGAGCAGGCTTCGTCGCGCATGCGTTTAACTTCAGCCACAGCGGCATGACCGCAAATCCAGACACTTTCGAGCGGCCCGACCTGTTTGAACTTGATACTTGGAACAAGCAAGTCTTTGACATCCAGTGCATCGTCGAGGCAATTGCCGACGGACAGCTGGCCGGTACCGGTTTGCCATACGTACTCTTGGGGCACTCGCGCGGAGGCGTTAGCGCGATACTTTTTGCAGGGCGGCAAACCGCAGCGATCACCGCTTCCCAAACCCGCTGGCATCATTACCGCCGGTTCACCTGATCGCGCGTGCGACATGTCCGACCGTTTGAAAGATGAGCTTCGCGAGAAAGGCTATCTTGAGTCGCCTTCGGCACGCACGGGACAGAGACTGCGGGTCGGATTGCCATGGCTGACAGAGCAAGAAGCGGACCGCGACGCCCATCACGTGCTCGACAACGTACGCAAAATCGAGTGCCCGATCCTGGTGGTTCACGGCGAGAACGATGAGACCGTCAACGTCGAGAGTGCGGAGTCGATAGCCGCCGCCGCCGCGAATGCTCATGTCGCCAGGATCAAGAACTGTAACCACGTATTCAATGCACCCAACCCGCCCCCGGCCGACGTCCGTGAGATTCCGGAATTGAGTCAGGCGATTGATGAGATCGTGAAGTTTTCGCGTGACTGTTGCGGCGCCCCGAAGGTTTGAGCTAACCCAGGAACGGGCAGACGGAGGGATCTCGGAAACATCAATCCGGAGTTGTCGAGGCTCCGAAAGAGTCATTCTCTTGCCAACGAGTCGGGATCAAGATCATGGCTGTCGGATCCCACTTTCTGCAATCGCCGCGCATCCCGCCACCACAGCCATGCAAAAAAAGCGACCAGCACGACGCTCGCCAATTGATAACCGGTCAGTCCCTGCCATTGCCGAGCCTCGGGACGGATGAACTCGCTCGCAAAACGATAAAGGGCATAACTGAGGATGTACAGCTTGATCAATTGGCCGCGAAAAAATCCACGGCGATAGCAGTAAGCCAACACGATCGCACAACTGAAGTGAAACGCGGATTCGTAAAGCTGTGTCGGGTGCCGCGGTAGCTGATCCACGCCGGGAAACACGATCGCCCAAGGGACCGTCGTTGGCGTGCCATAGCAGCAGCCTGCGCTGAAGCAACCCAGGCGGCCGACGCCGACGGCAGCGGCGACGGGCACGGCAAAGCTGTCACCGGTTTTCGTGTGGATGCCGATTGACCACTTGGCCGTTTCGACGCCCAAGTATCCGCCGACCAGACCGCACAGGATGGTCTTACCGTCGGAGAACCAAGCGGCACCGCTGAGCAGCCCCTGCCAATCGGAAAGCACAAAAGGCAGTTTCGCGCCAATCATGGCACCGCAATAGGCTCCCACGGCGATGCCCAGTTTCTCGCTCGGAGCCAGCGGGAGGCCTCGCTGCGTCCGTCGTGATAACACCACGCCGACCACAACGGCGATGATCATGATGGCTGGATAGATCAATGTCACACGAGACTCACTTGTTCGGTTTTGCCCGCCTCTCTTTCCACCAGACTGCCCAGCGGCGGCAAGGGGACATGACCGTCACGGTACAGCACGTTGTAGGCACAGAACGGGATCAAATGGCCGCTTGGCAACAAATGGTGGACACAGGACTTCATCAGTTGACGGATATCGAAGTTGTAAGCATCCATGAAGCTGGTGGTGGTGATCCGAAACACGTCGGCGGGAGAAAGATCTTCGGCCATCGCTCGGGCAAAGAAGGCTGCGGCCAGTTCTCGGGTTTCGACTTCCGCTGATTGCGTCGCTGATTCCGGCGAGTACGCGCCACGGTCCGTCGGTTCGCTACCGAGGACGGGCAACTTCGCTGCCGCGGTCACGGATCGTGAAGCCGGCAGGGTGATCGGGCCGCAGCCGCAATCCTCCTGCCCCGTCCCGCAGGCTTGTCGGGACAGGAATTTGTTGATCAGCGCCCGAGCACTCTGGCGGTTGAAGGTGATTCCATTGGCAAGCAGATCGAGGTGATTGTCGATGTCAATGAAACGCGCCAAGGAAGTGGACTTTCCGTTTGCGCGATACGCGTAGGCAAGCGTGTGGGCGTTGGGGTGGGCGCAGGGCAGCGGCAGGAAATCATCCGCTTGCCATTTCCCGTCCGTCTGCTCCACGATACCGCGAATCACATCGGGAAACGTCACCCGTTGCTCAAGCGACTCCGGTTGCACGTAGCGTCCCACATACGTGGCTGGCTGAAAACTCGCGCCGGTGATTCCCGGGCGCTCCAAGCCGAACTGAACAATGCGTCCGAGCTGGTTCACGTTGGCCGTATCAACGGTGCACACCAGCGTGACATACACGACCACTTCGGCCAGCAATTCGATCGTTTTTAACTTGACATCCAGCAACGGTTCACCGCGTAAGACTCGATTGACGTCATCGTCGAAGCCATCGAACTGCAGGTAGACTTCACAGCGATGTTGATGCTGAGCGATTGTCTCGCGGAGCCGGGCGTCCTTCGCCAGCCGGACACCGTTGGTGTTGATCATGACGATATCGATTGGCTGACGGCAGGCGTAGTCAAATATTCTTTCAAAATCGGGGTGAACGGTCGGTTCGCCACCGGAGAGCTGCAGAATCTCCGGCCGTCCCTCGTAGGCGACGAGCCGATCGATCGCCCTGCAGCACTGGTCGTACGTTACGTGGACACCACCTGGGCCGCTGGCCGCGTAGCACAGCGGGCAAGTCAGGTTGCACGAGGATGTGATTTCCAGAACGGCGACACAAGTATGCGTAATGCCGATACGTCACGCCGCCGACTGAGTGACCGAGAATCTCGATCGACGACTCGGGCATATGTTCGTCGTAGTAAGTCGCAGCAGTTTTTCTAAGATCTTTCAAAACCCAGAGCTTCTCTTCTCCGGTTTCCACATCCTGCTTTGGCTTGATGCGCGCTAAGTCACACAGAAGCTGAAACTGTTTGTTGGGCCGTGAAGTGCCACCGGCGAAAACTGGCTCTTCGGGCTGGGACGCTTCCGGACGGATGCTCTTCAGGTGTGCGTGAACGACGCGGTTCATGGGACGGTGGAATTGCTTTCGAGTTTTGACGCGCCGGTAAAACAACCAGCCGTAGCGACACTCTTTGCCCTGTCCGTTCGGTGGTTCGGATCGCCATGACACATGACGCCACAAGATCGGTTCGTGAAATCCGGCGGACCTGAAGACGGTCCCAGTGTCGACGCCGTAGTTGAAGAAGACGACAAGTGCCGCTCGCCAATAATGCCCCACCGTGTACGGCTGCTTCCAGCCACGCAGTCGCGGCAGTTGGTAAGTAGCGAAGTACAAAGCGTTGAGATCCGGTTTCGTCAGGTAGTGACACCCGGCGACATCACGTTGCGGTTTTGGTTTCGGGAATGGAGGCAGCTTTGCGAGATATTCTTGTTCCCAAGCCCAGGCCAAGATTGCCCGAAGGTTTTCACGAGCCTTATTCGCAGTCCGCCCAGGATTGGAGCCGCCATCTTCAGCAGCCTTCTCATACACCCAATCCAAAAAATCGCGAATGTGAGATCGATTGATCTCGTCGACATTGACGCCATTCCCCCAAGCAGTCCATTTGGTGACGGTCGATTTGTATTCCTTGTGTGTCCCGCCGGAGAGTTTCTTGGCAGTCAGGTACTTGGCTGAGATTGCTTCAACGCTGTTGGACATGGTGACGACTCCAAGGCCGTCGACCTGTCACCTCGATGTTCGGCTCCTCCGCCAGCCGATGGCCGGTGAACTGGGTTCCTGCAGAACCTCCTGTCACTCGTGAAATTGTTGACGCAGCCTTTTCGCTGCAATGTTAGTCCAAAATAGTCCAAGATTTGGAGGAAACTGCAGCGAAGTGATTTCGCTACGGCGCGGAGAGCGATGCAACCGCCGTGCGCCAGCGATATGATTCTCGAATCTGATAAAGGTCCGTTTCTCGCCCTAGAATTAGCATTGGCAAGTCAATAGCGCCGAGGCGAACGCGCGGTGGTTTCTCAGTCACGTCGAACCGTTCGAGCTGTGAAGGGCCCGTAGTACCGATGCCACGTCATAATGTTCACGGAAGACATGGATCTGCTCGCCGCGGCAAATCATCAGTGTGCTTCCCCTGGCTGTCACCCAACGTCCCGTCGCCGCAATCCCTCCGTAGCAGGCGACGTGCTTCTTACGAATGGTCCAAAAGACAGCGACCGCGTCATCATTGGGGACCACTTGATCAATCACAAACTCGATCGGCCTGAAAGCGTTCAGGACCAGTTGGATATGGTTGCGCACAGCATCGCAACCGTGCTCGGTGCGTCCGTCCGCTATCAAGCTGACGTCTAGGGCAAGGAACTGATCGATCACGTTCAGATCACGATGATTATAGGCCGCTTCCAAACAGTTCCGGGCCATACTCGCATGCAGGTCCGATGCATGGTTAGTCACGAAACCGCGAATATTCATTGGATCCGCATCCGCAACGTACTCAAGATAGGTATCCAACACATCATGAAGGGTCTGCCACTGGACCGGACCACCGCTTTCCAGCTTGCGAATCAGTCGCTCGGTGTAGCCTGACTTCTCCGCCGCCGCCTCCTGTGTCCAACCAATCCGTTGCCTCAGCTTCTTCAATCGCCGACCATCGACTCCGACACTGTTTCTTGCCTGCGACATTCTCCCAACAGTTCCGACAAATTCCTGGTGTTATGAAAATTGGCCTTTGATCGACCCAATGAACGCGGCGCCCTGTCAAGAAACGCCGGCGTGGTAATCAACTCGCTTCCGAGGTGCTTTGTAGATAAAGTGGGAAAACACATCTGGGTTTTTGCGCATTTTGAGTTATTTGATCGGAATCCCCTCGATTCCGCACGGTTACGCGAGAGACGGTCAGCCAGAGGAAGTGACAGAGCACGTGGATTTCAACCACAAGTTGGAGGAGGCAACCCGCGCGGACGGGGAGGCGTGCCAGCAACTGATATCCCAATATCGACCACTGTTGAGTTTGGTCGCCCGAAGACACATGCGCCAGCGGTATCGGGCCCGCTTCGATGAATCTGATGTCGTCCAGGTCGCATGCTGGGAAGCATTTCAGAGCTTCGGCGCATTCCGGGGTCAGACCGAAAACGAGTTCTTTGCGTGGTTGGAAACGATCCTGAAAAGGAGTCTCGCAGGTCTCCACCAGCATCACTCGACACAACGACGGGATGTGCATCGAGAATCGGCAGCCCACCATGGGCCAAAATGGCGAGGATAGCATCTCCATCGTCTGGAATCTGATCGCTGCGACCGATCCAGGTCCTGCCTCCAGAGTGATCAGCGGTGAGAAGGCATTGATTCTGGCGTCGGCTCTGCAGCAGCTACCGGATGATTATCGGCACGCAATCGAGTTGCGTTTCCTGGACGGTCGCAAGCTGAAAGAGATCGCGGATGACATGGATTCATCAGTGGGGCGCGTTGCCGGACTGCTGCGTCGCGGACTGGATGAATTGCATCGACTGCTCCCGATTCAACTCAAAGAAGAACTCGAGGGCACAGATCGGTGAAGCACGACGAAGCTGTTTCCCTGGACGACGTGATTGCTGCGTATCTTCAGCAATTAGACGATGGCAAAGATTGCGACCCGGAGGCATTTGTTTCTCCGTGGCCAAATCATCGTGACGACTTTTTGCGATTTGTTGGTCAGACCAGCCGCCTGAAAGACCTGACGGATGCGGTCGATGATGGGTCACCCGTCAATTCGAAAGGCACCGGCGATAGGAATTCAACGTCGCGCGTGATTGGTCGGTTCAAACGCGGACCGATGATCGCCCGCGGCGGCATGTCCCGTGTCTACAAGGCGGTCGACCTGGTTACCGATGCGCCGGTTGCCCTCAAACTGCTTGACTCGAACCGGACGCTTGACTCCTCCATCCGAACAAGGTTTCGTCGCGAAGCCCAGGCCGTCCAGTCGCTCGATCACCCTCATATCGTTCCCCTGCTGGCTTATGCCGACCACGACGGAGTGCCCTACCTGGCGTTCCCACTGATTGAAGGATGTACGCTTACTCAACTAGTCACTACCTTTCGCAACCAAGAAGACGCCGATAGTTCCAAGCCAACCGTCATCGATGCAGTTGGCGATGCGGATGCTAAAATTCTAACGTCCGACGACAAGACAGTGCCCAACTCGGTCGACTGCCGCGACCCGGTGGTGTTAGGCAATGATGTTCCCGCGGAAGTTCCCAGCTTCGCGCTCGAATGCTTCGATGCGTCTCGCACCCACAATGATCGTCATAAAGACATTGCCGAACTGATCGCTACGGCCGCGGATGCACTTCACGCTGCTCACGGGCAGGGCATCGTGCATCGCGACGTGAAGCCGTCCAACCTGATGATTGATCACAACGGACATCTCTGGTTGACTGATTTCGGATTGGCTTCGATTCGTGACACGCAATCAGTCCTCACGCAATCCGGACAATTGGTGGGAACGCCGGACTACATGAGCCCGGAACAGGCGAGCGGGAAAGCCAAGGTTGTCGATCATCGCAGCGACGTTTTCTCGCTCGGCGCAACACTGTATCAGCTGGCAACACTTCAACGGCCCTTTCACGGTGATCGCTTCCGAGTCTTGATGGACATTTCCAGTGGTCGGTTGACCTCGCCTTCGCGTGTTCGAGACGACATACCAAAGCCATTGGAAGCGATCATCTTGACAGCGATGTCACTCGAGCCCGTCGACCGGTACGACAGTGCCGCGGACATGGCCGCGGATCTGCGCCG
>CAVQPV010000047.1:0-63664 GCA_963714715.1 Pirellulaceae bacterium
TGGACCAACCGCTGCGGCGAAGGAATCGGCCAAACTGCGGTAGGTGCTGGTCACCGATGCGCTTTCGGCGGGGTCGGTAACCTGCACCGGTGGCCGACGCCGGATGTTCGTCGAAGAGTCACAAGCGGCGTCCGGTTTCATCGACCGACGCAGGAGTTCCGTTGCCAGGATTGGTCCAACGCTGAACCGATTCCAATCATTTCTTTTCGTTTGGCTGGCTTTTTCTTGGTCCGCCAGGTGCGGTCAGCGTTGGCATCATGTTGATTGACGCAGCCACTTCAGAGCAGACCGAGCCAGCGGGGATCTTCCCCGGCCACCACATCAGTGTTGGCTCTCGCGAATGCCGCCGTCTTAGACCCTGCCCTTCTTTGCGCGGAGCGGTCGGGAAAGAACCGACGGCGGCACCATTGTCACTTGTGAAAAACCACTCATCGAGCTGGTCTCGGCTGGAGTTATCTCGCGAGCGGCAGATAACCAATAGGCTGTTGGCCAGGTCTTGGTTTTCGGTGTTCACAATCTCGTGAGATTAACGTCGGCCGCCGATGCCAAGCCTGTTTCGCGAATCCGCAGCGGTCACCACCACCGATCGCACGAGGAATTCGAAGTCGTGCGTTCGGTTGCATCGACTTTACGGACCTCGATTTGGTTGTCGATATTTTCGTAACGCCTGGTACAGAAAACTGGGGCATTGAGCTTGCCCCTGGTCGCGACGATGGTCTGGTGGCGAGATGTGTACCGGTGAGTTTCTACTGATCGTATGAGCTTCGCACCGAAGCAGATCGCAGCACGCTCGACGTCGCTGCCGCGACGTGAATTGGCAAGGCAAGCGACTCCAACGCAAAAGGTTGAACGGTTCGCAGAGTTGGTCGCCGCCGGCAGAGGTTCCCGGACGCCGAAGATGACGATGTGCGATAATCCAAGCAGCGCTGGCTAGCCGAAAAGGTGGCCATCCGACGTAGACAACTCGTTGCCCTTTTAAGTGCGGGCAGCCAAAATTGAGAAATCGGGAGACTGAACTCGCAACGCGAGTGAATTCATGAAGTCGTGTCGACGCGGTTCTCGCAATCCTTCATGGCCGCAAAGCCAGCCTGGGTGAGAGAATAGCCACCCTCGAACCTTTCTTTGACCAACAGTTTCTTGTCAGTCAACAGCTTCAGTGTCTCCGTGTCTCGCTTGAGGTTGGGACCGGAGAAGCACAGCATTTGCCCCGGAGTCATGAGGTATTGTCGGAACGTGCGAAACACGCGCTGTTCAGATGTAGTTAACAAGATTCTCTCCCATGGCAGTCACTCGTCGCCTTTGTCGATCAAGGGCACTCGCTTTTTCTTGGCCAACGGCACGTGGCCTAGCCGCCCTTGAAGGTACGTCGGGCACTCACAGGGCGCGACGTTCCGCGCGGAGTCGAGCACGGCGTTTGATCTCGCTCGGCTTTTCATAGTACTGCCGACGCCGCATTTCCCTCTTCAAGCCGCTTCGTTCCACCAGCTTTCGGAATCGGCGGACCGCCTCTTGAATCGATTCGCGGTCGCGAACGCGCATAGATACCATTCGTATTCCCAATGTGACGACAATCAAACACAAAACCGCAACCAGTGATCGACGACTGTCATTTGCTGATAGGATTCTCAATCAGATTTCGACAGAGCCTGCAGTCAGTGCGTCGATCCGAGGCCCGTTTGATGATTGCTTCCCACGGGTCATTTCGCTGCGCATGCCCGTTTCCTCGAACTCAAATTCCGAGGCATCGCGTTCAGACTGCTCAACCGGCATTTTCTTTAGTTTAGCGAATCAGCCGCTTCGCCGACGATGGGACCTGCCAGATGGCGAATTCGAGGCCGAAATCGTGATATTTTGCGCGCGACCCCGCCATGCATCGGCATCAGGGGGGTCACTCCAAGCTCTCGCTCCAAGCTCCTCGCTCCGCTCCAAGCTCCTCGCTCCAAGCTCCTCCGCTCCTCGCTCCAAGCTCCTCGCTCCAAGCTCCTCGCTCCAGCTTCTCGCTCCAGCTTCTCGCTCCTCGCTCCGCTCCAAGCTCCTCGCTCCAGCTCCTCGCTCCAAGCTCCTCGCTCCAAGCTCCTCGCTCCTCGCTCCTCGCTCCTCGCTCCTCGCTTCAAGTTTCCCCGCTGCCGTCATACGGTTCGACATGCACGTGGACGTCTCTCACTCGCGGCATTTCGATCAATAAGCGGTCTTTGACGGCATGGCCAATTCGGTGACCTTCGTTGACCGACAGATGCCCGTCGACTTGCACGTGGATCTCAATAAAGTATTCCAGCCCGCTTTTTCGAACGCGCAGTTTTTCTACCTCTTCCACGCCTTTTACCTGTGCGGAGACGTCGCGAGTCCGCGCCACCGTCGCATCATCAGCTTGCTGGTCCATTAGTTCTTGTCGCCGTGCGGATAAAGATTCGCAGGCCCGTGAATACCAGCAGCACGCAAACACATTGGGCGGCGAGGGGGTCGATGTAGGGACCGATTCTGCCCGCGTAAGGTGCGACCAGTAGCGAAATCGCGACAACTCCGGAAGACAACGCATCGGCACGATGGTCCCACGCGGTCGCTCGGAGTGCCGACGAGTCCAAACGGGTCGCCACCCTGCGGGTGTATTGGTAAATGATTTCCTTGACGATGCCGCATATCAACGCGATCAGACCGGCCGCGATCGACGGCACCTTCAATTCATCACCGAAACGCTGCATCGTTTCCAGCGACAGGAGCCCAGCGCTAAACACGACCAACAAGGCCACGCACAGCCCGGCGATTGATTCGGCTTTCGTATGACCGTACGGATGGTCCTCGTCCTCTTCGATCTGTGCCACGTGCAATGCGCCTCGAACCGGCGAGCGCACTGGCCACGTCTCCGATGGAGTTCACTGCGTCGGCAATCAAAGCTGACGAGGCGGTGAGGATACCGCCGGCCAATTTGGCGATCATCAACACGATGTTGACGCCTAATCCCCATTCGGCGGGGCGAGAAGCATCCACATAGACACTTTCGCGACAGGCAACGGCAGCTTCGTCGCGGGGAGGTGTGATCGTCAAGAAAAAGTCTCGCAAACGAGCCGGTTGGGTCAGTTATCGTACGACGCTTGGGTGGCAATCGACAACGCCCAACCACTTGGATCTCGCGTTGGGTACATCCCCTGTGGCCGATGCCGGCGTGCCGGGCCGCAGCTCAGGTCATGTGGAAATCCAGAAACGGGAATCAATCCAGCGTTGTGGATGGGGATCACCGTCAATCAAGTCCGATTTGGGACCACGATTTGGCTTGCAGACGCATTGCCAGCAACGGCGAAGGAATTGCAGTCCGCTTCGCTGTGGGGGTGATTACCATCAGATGCTTTTCTATCGACAGATCGTTTGGCCATGATCCCGCTACGATCGTCGAAGATTTACTTGGAAAACGGTTCGGTCGCACCTACCTCTCGGCAGGACCAGATGGACACTTTACAGGCCGCAACGTGCACTCGCGTTGCGGGCGTGCTTGAAAACGCCCTTGTCGCTTGTTTCACGGGTTTGCTAGGCTCCAGCCGGTTCATGTTCCGGGACCTCGCAGACAGAAAGCCATTTTTGGCTGGAGTCAACGTGATTTACGGTCGATACAGATATTGTTTCTGCCCGCTTTGCGTGACTAAAGTCTCTCTTCGCTTACGGATTGCATCCTGGGACAAGGATCGCGGCGCTGACGACCGACGCAGGAATGGTCAATGGTATCGATCTAGGAAGGTTTGATGCTGTTTGGCTCGGTCACGATCATGCGCTAACCGCGTCCATTTCGTCACATCCGGATCACGCTAACGATTTCGTTACGCGTTGTTGTGGCTGGTGGATTTACCCGTCCCACATGGGAGCAATTCAGTATGCAAATCTATGGCCCTTTCCGGGTGTCGACGACGCAAAACACCTCCGGTGTTCAGCGAACGCAGCCCCAAAAACCGGTCGAGTCGAATTCTCGAGCGAAATCAGCGGAGCCCGTTGACCAGCTTGATCTGACCAATGCAGCTACCGCGACAAATCGTCTTGATGAGACCTCGGGGATCGCCGGCAATGGCGAAATCCGTATCGATCGCGTTGCGGACATTCGCCGCCAAATCGCCGAAGGCACCTACGAAACGGCGGGCCGCTTGGACGCCGCACTCGAACGCTTGCTTGATCAGTTCGCTTAAGCACCGACAACGACGACAATTCCGGCATAAATGCAATTGGGGACGTCGATCATCGTCTCCACTTGCATTTTCGCTAGAATGTGTGGGTTATCTTTTTGCTCGCTTCACCCGTCTGCCATCGTCCACTCGGAGCCATGTCGGCATCGACCAGAACTTCTGAGTCCAACAACTCACTGCAACCACTGGAAGTCTCGCTTTCCCCAGAAGCGAGATTTGAGGAGTACTTGCAGTCTCGTGGCTTGCGTCAAACGGCTCAGAGAAAGTTTTTGATCGGCCAGGTCTTTAGCGATCACGATCACTTTGACGCCGAAGAATTGATGGAGCAGTTGCCGCGGCGAGGCGAGGAGAACTACGTCAGCTCGGCCACGGTCTATCGGACGTTGCGTGAGTTTGTGGATGCTGGTTTGCTGAAGAGCTTTCAATTGGAAGGCCGAACCGTTTACGAACACGATTATGGCTATCCACAGCACGATCATTTGTATTGCACACGTTGTCGAAAACTGATTGAGTTTCAGAGCGACGAACTTGTCAATTTGCGAAATGAAGTCGCAGCCAAAGAAGGATTCCGGGTCACTAGCCACCGCATGATCATTCAAGGCGTCTGCCGGCAATGCAGCAAAAGCCGACGGAAAGAAACGCAAGCAGGATCTGGTTTAGCTCGCAGCCACCTGAGAGCGGATTTGCTTGAGGATGGCGGCCAGGACGAGTTCATTGGCGTCAAAGTCTCGGGTTTCGGCCTGAAATTGAACTAGCAGACGCCGGTCATCGATGTTGATCAAAACGACTCGCGAGACAATCAGCAGGTCGAGGTAGAAGAATCGAAAGTCGACGGTTTGTTCGTTCGCCATCGCATCCATCATCGTGACTTCTTCCGACTCGAGGTCTTCGTATTCTTCCGTGATTACGTCGGCCACCCGCTGCAGGAGTTCGGCATCGGACAAATTCTCGGTGTCGATTTCGATTGAAAAGAATCCGCCTCCGGGAAGCTCAAGAGTCATACCTTCGTCGCCCTCCTCGGGTCCACGGGCCGAAACCACCCAATTGTCGGGGTACAGGAACTTGAGTCCGAATGATTCGAATGTTGCTGGCATGAGAAAGTCTGGGCAAGGAGCGACGTTTGCGGGCATAGCGATCAGCACCAGTATCATGCCATGAGTTGACACGACCGTCACGTCTATCCGCGACGACGTGGCGAAACTCTAGGCCGGAAAACCAGCAGCGTTGCGTCTGAGATCGTTGATTTGTTATCGAAGCTATTGGAATGGCTCCGTTGCGATCAGTTTTGCCGCATGAAAATAATCTACGCTCCCTCGCTCTCTTTGCTGCTGATTGCGGCAATGTTGGTTTTTCATAGCGGCTGTCGGGCGATACGTCGGATCGGTCAGAACCAGGATTCGATTGCAGCGCGGCGGATGTCGCGGCAGGGAATCCAGGCCATGCGAGACGGTAAGTGGACTACGGCCGAAAAGCTTTTTAACGATGCCTTGACGGAATCTGACTCTGATGACCGCGCACATCGCGGCTTGGCGGAATCGCTGTGGCAGCGCGACGACAGGGAATCGGCAATCAGGCATATGGAACAGGCCGTTCGCTTGAGTGCTGGCGAACCCAAGTTGATCGAACGATTGGGACGGATGTACTTGGACGTCGGCAGGTTGGAGGACGCCAATCAGCAATGCTTGATCGCCTTGGAAGCCAACCG
The DNA here is from genome assembly GCA_963714715.1 of Pirellulaceae bacterium. GTDB lineage: Bacteria > Planctomycetota > Planctomycetia > Pirellulales > Pirellulaceae > JBFJVZ01. The sequence goes on from CAVQPV010000047.1 coordinate 5,869, forward strand.
GGATTCGGCACCGGTCTGGGCACTGCGAGGCGATTGCCTCTATCAACAAGAACGACTCGACGATGCATTGGCCGCTTACCATCGGGCCTTGGCGCTGCAGCCCGATTTCGTCGACGTGCAATTGCAGGCGGCCGAAATTTATCGATCCCAAGGTCGCTACGATCGGTTGCTTGCCACTCTGGATCGGTTGCAGGAAAGTGCCATCGGTGATCGCGTCCCCCCCCGCGGTTGACATACTCAGGGGCATCGCCATGCAGCAACTTAAGCGGGGACAGGAAGCAATGCGTTGCTTCCAACATGCCGCAGCCAAGAATCCGGACGCTGCCGAACCGCACCTGATGATGGCCTCACTGTGTCTGGACGATGACGACGTCCCATCGGCTCGATCGGCGGTCGAACGGGCAATGCGTTTGGATCCCCAAGCTGTCGAGGAGGGTAAATGGATTGAGCAACTGGAGTATCACCAACACCGGCTCGCCAAATCCGCAGTCGATACGCGTCGGCACCAACGCTAAACAAGCTCTCTCGTTGCCATTGTTCGTCTGGTTCCGTCTATGCCGATTATATCGGTAGCCAGACGAGGACTACTAATTTGGTTCCGGTCCTGCGGATCAGAGGCTGGGCTGACCGAAGCTTTGAGGCACCCTTTGCGGACCTCGAATCGCCAGGAAAAGATTTTCTCCTGACACGTCACGAGGGCGTTTGATGACGTACGCTTTCATCGAAAGTCAGTCTGTACGGGGACCGATTAATCGTTCCTTTGTGTGTGAAGAGAATCTTTATGGCATCGACAACATCAACTCACGCCACCGCGTCGGCCAGCAATTCATTTCCCGTGGGCACGACCGCTGCGGAAAACTTTGTTGACCGTCGATCGCCCGGAAAATACTCGGTCGGTCGGGAACGACGCCAATTCGGCAGCGCCCACGCTGGCTTGTCCGAAGACGGTCGCGAGTTGGCGTTGGCAATTGATGAGTACAAAGTCCAGAATCATCGCCGTTACATCACGTGCGACGAAATGCTCAGCGTCTTGACCAAACTTGGTTATCAAAAGGTGCGTTAGTTCGCATGCTGCCGTTTCGGCCTTGCCATCGGACCGGTGACTACTTGACCAATGGTTGCAGAAGCTGCCGGCGCGTGACCACGTTACGCACGTCACCGCGTTCATCAAAGAGTACGGCCACTTCGCTACCGGCATCATACAACCGCAGCAGCACGCGGAGGTGCCGATCCGAGACGCGGCCGCGAATCACAGGACTCATTTCAATGTGTGGGTCATGAACGCACAAATCAGCATATCGCAGAATAGCCGATGATCCGGCCGGTCTGACGAACCAACACAATGGGATGATTGCGGCGACGGGCCTGATGGGCGGCCGCAGTAGGATCGACCGGTGCGTCGACCATCGCCAGGCGTTCCGGGGGAACACCGAAGGAAACAGCCGCTTGGTTACCAACCTCGAAAATATTTTGTGCTAACGACGTTTGTCCTGCTGCCAAAATCCCTGCCTCATGACCGGCTTTGATTAGCTGGTCCAATTCGCCGCGTGCCATCGCTAGCCGAAGCTTGAATGGCGTTTGGCCTGTGATCCAACTCAGCAAAGCTCCCAACAAGCCGAGTAGCATTGAAATCGGCAAAAACAGCACGGTCATCGCCAACAGCACCGGCCTGACCGCCGACAACAACCGGTAGGGAGCCTGGTAAAAGAAGTACTTCGGTAGCAATTCGCCAAACACAAAGACCAGCGGAGTCATCAACATCGGTCCAATCAATTCGGCTTTGGACCCGGTGCCGAAGATGGATGCGACTCCCAGCACGATGGCAACGCTTGTGAGATAGTTGGCAACGTTGTTTCCAACCAGCGTCGTCGCCACAAAAACGGCTGGTCGATTCAACAACCAAACCATGCCTCGTGCACCAACGGAACCACTCAATCCGTCCAGCACCAGACGAGTGCGCGGAGACACGGTACAAGCCGGTTTCGCTGCCGCTAAAAAAAGCGCTGAGGATCAAACCGATGAGAAACAAAACGATGGCCAGAATCATGGCGACCTACCCTCTGTTTCACCGGCTTCGTCATCCGATTCGGCGCACGTCGATCCAGGTCACATTGTCTTGTTGTTCTATCACGCACAATTCGTAGCGATCCAGGAACGCCGTATCGCCTTTGCGAGGCAGTCGCTCGTTTTGCCGTTGGATGTACCCGGCCACCGTCACGATGCCTTCCTCCGGCAACTCGATGGCAAGTCGTTTTGCCAACACTCGCAAGCTTGCCGATCCGCTGACCCGATAGTGATCCGCATCGAGTTGCTGTATCGACGCTTCGTCCACCTCGTCGCGTCCTGTACGAGGAGCGAGAATGCGTCGGAGGATGTCGTCTACCGAAAGGGCACCAATCGCTTCACCAAATTCGTTCACCACCACGGCAACACTGCAGTCTTCAGCATTGAGCTGATCCCAAACCTGCGAAACGAGCGCGGACCAGGGGACGTAAATCACCGGCTCGACCGCGGAATTCAGATCATCGATTTGGCTCGGACGCAGCCTCTGCACGGCGATGGCGCCGGTCATTTGTTTGACTTTCAGGTCGGTCACCAACAAATACCCGCCCGGCGGCATTCCTTCGATCAACGCGCTGTGCTGCAGCGGCGGAGGCAGAAACCAAAGCTGTGCTCGGGGACGCATCACCTCGCTAACCCGAGTTTCTGCCATTTCGACGATGCCCCTCATGGCCACTCGCTCTCGCTTGATCAGCGCGGCGTCATGGGTCCCTAGCTCGATCGCTCGTTCGATGTCTGCCAAATCGATTTCGGGCTCAGGTTCAAACGAAGGCCAGATCAGCCGCGCGCCAATACGTTGGACGTTCTGACCACTGGCAAGAGCGGATCAACGACTTTCACCGCCATCGCCAATGGCGGGCCGACAACGATTGAAAAACGCAGTGGTGCCATCACAGCGACACTTTTCGGCAGCATTTCGCTAAAAAAAATGATCGCCACCAAAGAGGCCACCGTAAAAGGCACCGCCACCGAGGGGCCAGCATTGGGATCGGCTTCCAGCCGTCCACCAATGATCGCGGTGATTGCGAAGTAGGTCATGTTGATCAGCAAATTCCAAAAAAGAATCGCCGACAACAATCGCTCCGGTTGCTGCAATAAGCCCGCCGCGAGTCTGCCGCCAACGCCGCTTCGGGCCAACTGACGACGACCGCGATTCTGAAGCGAAAACAGGGCTGCCTCGCTGCCACTGAATAATGCGCTAAACAGAATCAGCACGCCCATGGCAACCAACCATGGCCAAGCCTCCGTGAGCCAGCTCAAGCCGTCTCTCCCTCGGCTCCGCGGTCACCCTCCAAGGAAACATCAAACTCACTGAGCGCCGGAATCATCATCGCCGCCGTGGTGAATCCGTAACCAACCAGCAATGGAAAGACGACCAGCAAATGATCGGTTTGCAACAAGAATTGAGTAATCGCATAAAACGTAATCAGGGGCAGCAAGAATGACGCCGCGAATATCGCTGAAGACGGATTCCGCCAACCAAGCGACGCAAATAGAGCAGCTCCGCCCCCCAGAATCATGACCAGAAACGGGGCGAGTTGCAATTGAAATGCGCCGCGAAAACTGACCATGATCGTCATGCAAATAGCGATGCCAACACAGAGGAAAAACACCGTCCCTAAACTTGCCAGCGTGGCCGTTCGACTGGCAACGTAATTCAATCCCGAGTGAATTCCCAACATCGTCACAAACACATACAACATCATCGCGCCAATGATTGCATAACACGCGTTCTCGATCGTTAGCACACCGCTGAGCGTCAAGTAAACCACTAAGGCAATCGGCAAGATAATCATTTCCTTGGCGACGTACAAAACGCCTAGCAACTTGCCGAAGACAAATTCCTTGGGACTTAAATCCGTCACCAACAGCAAGTCCAATGCCAAACCGTCTCGCTCGCCGGTGACGGAATTGACCGCCAGCGCGTTGACCAACACCAGACTGATGACACCAATCGCGGCAACCGGAATGGTGACAGCAGGCAGCACGCGTCCGATTCGTCCAGCTGGTTCAAGTGCGATGCCACTTTGAATTTGGAAATAGACGGTCGCCGAGATTAAAAGAAACAACAGGCCAAACGCGACGCGGATCACGACGACTTTACGGCCGTAGGCCCAGGTGCAGATCTCTCGCCACAAAACCGGGTTGTTCCATACGCGGCGCGGTGCGCGTACCTTCCAGCTTGCCGGACCATCCTCCGATTCGACCTCTTCGGATGTCTCCGGTTCGTACGCTTTCAGGCGAACTTCGCGAGAAGGGTTCCAGACCCGCACTCGCGCGACGCCGATCGCCAGGATGGTACCGGCCAGCACGCAGGCAAGCCCGACAAACGAGACCACACCAAGGGCTGTTTGTTCCGACAAAATCCCCAGAGGTGATGCAGCCGCCAGCAACGCTCGGGGCGGACTGATGGCCAGCATGGCGGCTTCCGGCAATGGTGCGACCGCCGCAACGATCTCGCCAAGCCCCACCAGCATCAACAACAACAGAACGGTCAAGGCAATTGCCTGAAATGTTTTCTCGCGCCACATGCCAACGACCGTGCCGGTGGCGCCCGACAAAAAGACTGCCGCCGCCGTAACAATGAAGACGCCGATCACCTGCTCCGGAGAGACACCGCCAAGCAGCGGCAGGGTCAGGAACAAAGGCAGCCCACAAACCAACATTGACATCGGTCCCAAGAGCGACGCCGATAGTTTGCCAACCACCACCTCGAACCCCGTCAGCCGCGTTAACAGCAGCAGGATCAGCGTTCGCCGGTCCTTTTCCTGAGCAACGCTACTGGCGGCGCCGACCGCAGCCAGGCTACAGAGCACGAGTAGCTGCAACGGTGCCAACAGCGTGAACATCCAGCCACCAAATCGGGCGGCATCCGAAGCAGTGGCTAACGACCGTGAGCCATCCAGCACCAAATAGCCAGTGCACAGCAACAGCAGCATCGCCAGCACGTAGACCCCTCGAATCAGGTAGGTCTGGGCGCGTTTGGGCACCACCATGGCTTCTCGATTGAATACCGGTCCGAGCATGGGCAAATTTCTGCTGGAATTGACGAAATGCGAGTGAAATAGCCTAAACACGTGGACAGGCACTCACAACGAGCCTTGTGTGAGAGTCCGCGACCAGGCTGCGAAAGACGGAATAAATCGATCAATCGATACCCAAAATGCGCCCGATTCGTGTGCGTGTTGCGGAAACTCCACGTTACGCCTAGCTGCGTCTTATGGTTCTAGCGGATCGACTGCCCAGTGGATCTGCAAACCCCAATCACACGCGAGATTTTCGCGTTTTGAGCAAATCCATTAGGTGCCCACGAATGTTCAAAAACACCATGACCGCGGTCAGACGGTTTCTCTGCGAAGAGGACGGCCCGACTGCTGTGGAATATGCGGTGCTCGTCTCCCTGGTCATCGGCGTCTGTTTCACCTCCGTCGTTCCTCTCGTCGAGAAATTAAACGCCAGTTTCGATTCCTCCAGTGGTGCGATCTCAGACACCTTACTGACGACCGAAACAACCGTTACGACCGACAAGCCTGCTGCGTCGAACGAGACGGGATGACCAACCTTTTGATGACGTTGCCCCGTTAGACATCCTATCTTTCCAGTAACCGACACTATTTCAGTGCGCTACTCAATAAAAGATCCGTGTCGCGGGACACGTTCGTCATGTCATATAAATCAATTTGCAACTCAATCGTTGACTTCCTGCGAGAAGAGGATGGCCCAACGGCCGTCGAGTACGCTGTAATGATCGCTCTGATCATCGCTGTCTGCCTCACCTCGGTGAATTTCCTCGCCGCAAAAACGGACGAGAGCTTTGCAAAAACATCAAACGCAGTCTCTGGCGCGTTTGGAAATTAGTCGTTGCACACCTCTTCGCAGCAGATGGTGAGTAATCTTTGGGTCGTCGCTGCCAATGCGCCTCCAGGCGATTCCTGGTTCAGAAACGGCGGTGGCGAAGACACAAAGTGTTCCCAGCAGCAGGCAGGAATCTTCCGGATTGTTCGCTAAATCTTGACGAAAAGACGTTTCAGTTCGATCTGGCGTTGGTGGGTGCGACAATTCATTCGACATCGTTCTCTCTGGCCAACTGACGACTCACCGTCGGCAGGCGAAACGAACCTCCATGGCAGGAAGTTGCAAACGGTGCACAATACAGCGGTTGACAACCGCCGATTTTGGATTCCGTCTTCTTCAAGTCCCATCAGCGCCATGAATCCTCGTTGCCAGATCGTGATCCCTGCTCGCTTGGCCTCCTCGCGGTTGCCCGAAAAGCTGCTGCGACGAGCAGGCGGAAAAACGGTCCTGCAGCACACCTACGAGTCCGCCTGTCGGGCCGCGGTTCCTGCAGGTGTCGTCGTCGCGGTCGATGACCGGCGATTGGCCGATGAAGTCGAGTCGTTTGGCGGTCGAGCGTTCATGACGAGCCCCGAGTGTCCCAGCGGCACCGACCGCATCGCGCAGGTCGCCGCTGCCATGCCCGACGTCGACGTGTTCGTCAACGTGCAGGGCGATGAACCGGAAATCGATCCCTTGGCGATTGATCGTGTCGCGACGGCGTTGATGAATGACTTGTCTGCTGAGATGTCCACCGCCGGCACCCCCATTCGCAGTCGCGAGCTTCTGGATGATTCCTCCTGCGTCAAGATCGTGATGGCCGAAACAGCATCGCTGCGGGAGGACGGGGCAGGGCAGGGCAGGGCGATTTACTTCAGCCGATCCGTCGTCCCCCACGTGCGTGACGGCATCAGCGACGAAATCCTGCAAGCGGAGCCGCCAATGTTTTGGCATCACCTGGGGCTTTACGCGTACCGCCGTCAGTTTTTGAGCTGGTTTGCCTCGCACAGGCCCAGCTTTTTGGAACAGACCGAACGTCTGGAACAGCTTCGGGCGATCGAAGGCGGGAAAAAAAATCGTCGTCGTCCGAGTCAACGCGGCGGCCCCCGGCATCGATACTCAAGCCGACTTTGACGCGTTTTTGGCTCGGGTCGAGAGACCACGGTAACGAAATCAGAGTCACTTTCGCGAATCCGTCGGCGCGGTATGATTCAGTTCCATGACGAAACATATTTTTGTAACCGGCGGCGTTGTTAGCTCGCTCGGAAAAGGACTGACCAGTGCATCACTTGGCATGTTGCTGGAGCAGCGTGGTTTACGCGTACGGATGCAAAAGCTGGATCCGTACATCAACGTCGATCCCGGCACGATGAGCCCCTACCAGCACGGCGAAGTGTACGTGTTGGATGATGGCAGCGAGACCGACCTGGATCTCGGTCACTACGAACGTTTTACCTCAGGTCCGCTGACCCGGGACTGCAATTACACGACCGGCCAAATCTACTTGTCGGTCATCGAAAAAGAACGCAAAGGACAGTTTCTCGGCAAGACCGTCCAAGTCATTCCGCACATCACCAACGAAATCAAGTCGGTGATCAAACGGATGGGTGGTGATGACGTCGATGTCGTGATCACGGAAATCGGCGGCACCGTGGGCGACATCGAAAGCCTGCCGTTCTTGGAAGCGATCCGACAATTCTCAATCGACGTCGGTCGCGAAAATTGCCTTTACCTCCATTTGACATTGGTGCCGTACCTGAAGGCAGCGGACGAGTTGAAAACGAAACCGACTCAACACTCCGTTGGCCAACTTCGCGAAATCGGTATTCAGCCCGACATCCTTGTCTGTCGCTGCGAACATTCGATCAGCCGCGATGAACGCGACAAGATTGCTCTGTTTTGTAATGTGCCGGTCGAAGCCGTGATCGAGGAAAAGGACAAGGACTTTTCGATCTACGAAGTCCCGATCTCGCTGATGGATCACAAACTGGATGACTTGGTGGTCCAGAAACTCGGTTTGTCCACGGCAAAAAGCATCGACATTTCACCTTGGGCTGATTTATTGCATCGGCTTCGCAATCCGAAACACGAAGTATCGATCGCCGTGGTCGGGAAGTATGCCGAGCACAAAGACGCTTACAAATCGATCTACGAGGCAATCGATCACGCGGGCATGCAACATCAGGCACAAATTCGTGTCGGCCGCATCCAAAGTGCCGATATCGAACGAGAGGGCGCTGAGCGTCTGCTGAGCGGATACCACGGCGTACTCGTGCCCGGCGGCTTTGGTGAACGCGGCATCGAAGGAAAAGTCCAAGCGATTCGATTCGCCCGCGAACGAGGCATTCCCTTCTTCGGCATCTGCCTGGGCATGCAGTGCGCCGTGATCGAATTTGGACGCAATACGATCAACCTCAGCGGCTGCGCATTCGACCGAATTTGACAAAGACACTCGCCATCCCGTGATCTGTTTGCTGGATGAACAGCAAAACGTGACGCAGATGGGCGGCACGATGCGACTGGGCAGTCAGCCCACCAAACTGGATCGGCACAGCACGGCGGGAAAGGCCTACGGTTGCGATGACATCAGCGAACGTCATCGTCATCGGTACGAGTTCAACAATGCGTACCGACAACAGTTTGAAGCACACGGGATGCGATTTGCCGGTACAAGCCCCGATGGTGGTCTGGTGGAGATTATTGAATTGCCGGAGCATCCTTGGTTTGTTGCCGTTCAATTTCACCCGGAGTTTAAGAGTAAACCGCTGACAGCCCATCCACTTTTTGCTGGCTTCGTCGAGGCAGCGATCGAACGGCGCAATCGTCGCACGGATATCGAAATCCCGGCAGTCAGCCAGAGATAACGATCCAGCACCATTGACTTCGAGCTTGGAAATAACATGACAGACCCTGACACTCCTGACAAAGAACCGAAGATCATCATCGACGACGACTGGAAAGAACAGGTCGCGAAAGAAAAAGCCGCGGCCTCGGGCAGTCCGGCTGCTGATGACGCTGCCGAACACGCCGACGATGCAGATCAAGCCGAGGTTGTTGAACAGACCACGGATGACCTAAGTGGCCAAGCAAACGTGCCACCGCCACCTGCCTCGTTTGATGTTCTGGTGTCCATGCTATTTACCCAGGCGATGGCAACGCTCGGTCACTTTCCAAACCCGGCCACTGGCAAAGCTGAAGTCAATAAGCCCTACGCGAAGCACTATATCGATACGCTCGAAATGCTTGACGACAAGACCAAAGGTAATCTGACCGACGATGAGTCAAAGATTCTTTCCGAAGCACTTCACGCATTGAGAATGGCGTACGTCGACGCCAAGGCCTAGCTGCCTGTTGATTTCGCAGTCGGCCGACAACCAGCAGCGGCAGCAACGCTTTTGCGACATTGGACACCGAATCGCTGGCAGCAAGTGCTGGAGCTGCACTTGCTTTCGGCGGGCCAACGGACTCACGCCTACCCGCCCAAGCGGTTCACGCGGTGGCCGCCAGGTCGCGCGGCACGACTTCTCTCGCGGTCAGAATGGACGAATCTCGGATCCGGACTTGGCCGGGTACCGGTCGACGATAGGAAAATCCGGCAATTCCCCATCCGATCACTATGCAGTGGGAGCAAACTCGGATCAGTATATTCCCTGTCATTTAGCCATCGATTTTGCACCACGAGTGAGGGCTACGAGCGTGGGTTCGAAATTAGCCGATTTCGCAAGAGCGCATCTTCCTTTTGTCATTGCCACCGCTGGTGAATTCATCGCTCTCTATTTCTGGTTGCACTACTTTGACAAGCAAGAGTACGCCTTAGCAACCTTCATCTTGTGGTTGGGTTTTCTGGTCGAGCGCGTCGCTGTTCTGTACTGGGTCAAAGTCAACTTCGGTAGCAACATCGGCATCGCTGCCGACCATAAGCCTTGGTGGAAGAAAGCGATCGGACTGTTTCTGATTTGTCTCAGCGAAATCACCGTTTGGGTCATTTTTGTTTATGTCTACGATCGTTTCGGCATCGCACCTGCCTTTGTCGTCCTGTTTATCGGCGAACAAATCGAACATAGCGTCGAACTAGGTTTGCTCGCACAAAGCAGTTGGCTCAAGTTTATTTTCTCCAAGTCGGCAACCATGATCACGTTGCTGGAAGCACTGGGCGGCATTGCCTGGCTGTATTTGGTTCGTCACGGCCAGCCGCAACTGGGCGGTGCGATGATCCTGCTAGGGCTGACGATTGAACACGTTGTGCAGGGCAACGCCATCAAACGCAAACTTCTCGGCAAATCCAAAGGACCAGAACCTTCGCCGGAAGCTTCAGGCAAACTTGAATCCGGAACGAATTCCGGACCCGTTTCCCATACTTAGAGACGATCCCGAACATTTGGGCTACAAAAGTATCCGCATGCGTGGTGCTTTTCGGTACGATACTCGGGTTGGGGGAAATCTAACTTCGGGGCAACGCTTAGCGACTATCGAATACCTCAAAAGCCTTGGCCCCGCTGGAAAACCGCCTGACCTCAATGACAGATCCGAAACCAATCCACTCTGATCCCACGGAGCAAAAGACGTCCAAGGAAATCTTCGAGCGGCCCAGGCGGTTTGGGCGTTATGAAGTCAGCGGATTCCTGGGGCGCGGGGGCTTCGGCACCGTTTACAAGGGCTTCGACAGCCAATTGCAGCGTGAAGTCGCCATCAAAGTCCCGACCATTGGCAGCCAGCTCCGGCAAGATATCGAACGCTACCGGGCCGAAGCACAAAACCTTGCCAAGCTGCGACACCCGGGCATCGTTTCGGTCTTTGATGTCGGGCTTGAGGACGATGACCAGTTCTACATCGTCACCGAGTTGCTCGATGGCGTCACGCTGTACGATTGGCTGATGACCGCCAAACCCACATGGCAAGAGGCGGCCGACATCATCGCCAAAGCCGCGGATGCATTGGCTCATGCCCACGCCCGAAAAGTGATTCATCGCGATGTCAAACCGGGCAACATCATCGTGACGGATGATCGCGGGCCAGTATTGTTCGATTTCGGGTTAGCGATTGCCGATCAACACGCGGGAGATGAAATCGGCAGCATTTGTGGCACGCTTCGATACATGGCACCCGAGCAGATCGAGGGCCTCGCCCATCGCATCGACGGACGCACGGACATCTACGCACTCGGCGTGATTCTCTATCAAATGCTCACAGGCGAGGTTCCGTTTCGGGCCAGTGAGCGGGGCGAGTTGCGTCGGCAAATCTTGCACGATGAGCCGCAGCCTCCGCGCCAGATTCATCCTGAAATTCCCGGTGCGATTGAAGGTGTTTGTTATCGTGCCATGGCGAAATCGGTTTCCAAGCGGTTCACAACCGCCGCGGACATGGCGGAAAAACTAAGAGACATCCTCGCGGATAAAGACGATGCCAATGGGATCCGCACGCAAGACATCTCGATCGCCAAACCGCCTGACAGCGAACACTTCTCTGGTTCGGCCAGCCCCGTAGCGGCCGTGGCCGGACGCCGGCAGGTCACCCTGCTTCACATCACCGCCAGTGTTCGCGGGACGGATGGCGATCCTGCGGATTTCGATCCTGAAGATCAGATGGAAGCAATTGGGCTGCTGCGAAGCAAGTGCCAACACCACATCGATGAGTTCGGGGGCAGCCTCTTGCCAGGCAGCGGACAAGACATGTTGGTCTGCTTCGGCTATCCGCTTAGCTTCGAAGATGCGCCGCGTCGAGCCGTCCACGCCGGCATGGCGATCCAGCAAATGATCGAACAGATCTCAGCTGATCTGGCTTCTCGGTTGCATGTCAGTTTACAGGTCTGGACGTCGATCCACAGCGGCATTGTCATCAGCGGTGGACCGAATGCGCAATCCCTGGTTGGTGACGCACTGAAATTGGTAACCACGATTGACCGGGAAACTCAACCCGGAGATTTGGTCGTTACCGAAGACACGCATCGTCTGATCAGGCACCATTTCCACGTCGAGGAACTCAATGCGTCATGCGGGATGCCGGCGCAGCCGCGTTGAAGCTCTTGCGAGTGATCGACAGCATCTCGCGCGATGAAGATTGGACCGATGCAGAGGGCATCGAATACACGCCATTGGTCGGACGTGATCAGGAAGTCAACATGCTCCGCGATCGATGGGAACTTGTTGCTGAAGGTTTCGGACAACTGGTTGCCCTGATTGGCGAAGCGGGACTTGGCAAGTCACGACTGGTTCAAGTACTGAAGCAACATGTGCAAGATAGCTGTGACTCCCCCGACCCGCCGATCATCCAATGGGCATGCTCTCCTTATCACACCGGAAGCGCATTCCACCCAGCCAGCGAAGCCCTGCACAAGATCCTTAAGATCGAACGAGAGCAGACAGATGACGAAAAACGGCAACGCCTGAAGGACCATCTCGAGTCGCTCGGTTTGGATCTCGCCACCACGTTGCCGCATTTTTGTGACTTGCTGTCGGTGCCCCACGATCCCGACTATCCTCCGCCCGCAGTCTCATCGCCAAAGCAAAAAGAATTAACGCTTGAATACCTGCACCAGTGGCTCAGTGCGCTATCCCAACAACGCCCCATTTTGTTTGTCGTCGAAGACTTGCATTGGGTGGATCCTTCGACGCTTGATTTCCTGCAACGGATTGCCGACCAGCCGATCAGTGATCCTTACCTCTGCCTGCTGACCTTCCGTCCCGAGTTTACGACGCCGTGGACCAGTCGTGCGCACCAATCACAAATCGCTTTGAATCGGCTGACTCGCTCGCAAATAGCGCAGATCATCGAAGCAAAGGTCGCAGCCGGCTCCGTACCGATGGGCATCATCAATCGAATCGCCGATCGAACCGACGGTGTTCCGCTGTTCGTCGAAGAATACGCCAAGATGCTGATGGAAGCTTCACCATCCATGGCCGATACGGTCGATCAAATGCCGGAATCGACTCTCGGTAGCCAATCCGCTGGTTTATTGATCCCAGCGACGCTGCAGGGATTGTTGATGGCGCGTCTTGATCGGATTGGCGGCGACCCAAACGTTGTCAGGTTGGCGGCAACCTTGGGACGCGAATTCACTTTTGAACTGATCAAGGCAGCATCGGATTTGCCGGACAGCATGCTGGCCAGCGAATTGCAAAAGCTGGTCGAGTCACAGTTGCTGTTCCGCCGCGGCACGCCACCCAACAGCACGTATCTGTTCAAGCACGCACTCATTCAAGATGCCGCGTACGACTCGATGCTCCGGCGTCAACGTCGCCTGGTGCACGAGCAGATTGCCGATGCACTGGAGAAAGAGTTTCCCGAGACGGTCGAAGAAAGTCCCGAACTCCTGGCACATCACCGCACCGAGGCCGCTCAGCATCTTGAGGCGGCTCCGTTTTGGGCTGCCGCTGGTGCAATGGCGACCAAACGCGGCGCTTTTGTCGAAGCCGTCAATCACCTGCAGCGGGGCCTGCAAACGTTGGAAGCGATTCCGCCATCGCCCGAGCGCGACGAACTCGAGTACCAGATGAACGTGCCGCTTGGGATTGCGACCCTTTCGATCAAGGGATATGCAGCGCCCGAGTTGGGCGACATTTACGAACGGCGGATGAAATTGTGCCAGGAATTGAATGATCCGATGGGGCAATTGCACGCCAATTGGTCCATGGGATCGTGGCGAATCGTCCGCGATGAAATCGAAATCTGTTTAGGGATCGGCGAGCGGATGATGAAGATGGCGCGTGACATGAACGACGACGGCGCCTTGATGGAAGCGCTGTTCATTCAAGCCATCGCGCAATTCTACCACGGTGACTTTCGCGACTCGCTCAAGTCGTGCCAGCAAGGCTGGGAACTCTTCGAGCCCGAACGAGCCCTCTTCCACGCCAGTCGCTTGGGACAACACGCAGGAGTCGCGCACCTCGCCTACATGGCGCTGTGTCACTGGTACCTGGGCCAAGGAGCGTCGGCGCTGGCTCGTATGGAGCAGGCACTGCAGTTGGCCAGAAGCTTGGAACATCCCTTCAGCGTTGCCTTCGCGCTCCATCATTACGGTTGGTTAAATACCGCCATGCGGCGGGGCAGCGAAGCGGAAGAATGCGGCGATCAACAAATGCAAGTTTCCCGTGATCAGGCTTTCTTTTTCTGGGAAATAACTGGCATGCTGTTCCGTGCCGGCGGCCTAATCTGGCTCGATCGTGATGAAGAAGCCCGCGAAGGTTTGCTGCACGCCTTAGCCGGATATCAGGCGACGGGGGCTGAACTGGCGCTGCCCCAATACCACGGCTTCATGGCTGCCTCACATCTCAAACTGAATGACTTGGACGACGCCGAGAAGTCACTGGAACAGGCTATGGCAGCGGTCGAAAAATCTGCCGAACACTTCCACGAACCAGAACTTTGGCGACTACGAGCTGAGCTAGCCGCCGCCAAAGGAGATCGATCCCAGGCGATTGAGCACTTGCAAACGGCAATCGACGTCGCTCGTCGCTACGACTCAATCACTTGGGAACTCACCGCACTACTGGATCTTCGCAAACTGCAGAATTCCCCTGCGGAAAAAGCGGAGGCCACCGAACAGATCGCCAGGTTGCTCAGTCAATTCGAGCCCTGCGACGACATCCCGATCTTGGCCGAAGCAAAAGCCGTCGTTTGACAATTTGCATTGAAAGACCGAGAGCTGAACAATCGATTCGGAGGCGATCTCGCTGACTTTCCCACCGTCAACTCAAAAGGAAATCGTGAATCTGATCGGCAACAAATGATTGCTGGTCTGCGGTGATCTGATTGAAGAAGGGAAGTCGAATCAAACGGCTGCTGATGTCCTCGGTGATTGGCAAGTCGCCGACACTGTATCCCAATTTTTTACCCATATCCGACGCGTGAAGCGGCACGTAATGGAACGTCGCCTGAACGCCATGCAGCTTCAGATGCTGAATCAACGCGTCACGCGTCTCGGCGGTTTGCACGAGAACATAAAACATGTGGCAATTGGTGTCGCAACCGACGGGCACATGTGGCAGTTGCAGCATGCCGTTGTCTGCCAGCGGAGACAAGGCCGCCTGATAGAACGAAAATACCTCGCGACGGCGTTTTGAGATCGCGTCCAACATTTCGAGTTGGCCAAATAAGAATGCCGCAAGAATCTCGCTGAGCACATACGAACTGCCAATGTCAACCCAAGTGTACTTGTCCACCTCGCCGCGCAAAAACTGATTCCGGTTGGTACCCTTTTCCCGGATGATTTCAGCACGCTCCCTCAACTGAGCATCGTTGATGCAGATCGCACCTCCTTCGCCGCAAGTGAGATTCTTGGTCGAGTGAAAACTGAATGCGCCAACCGGCGCGAGGGATCCCAAGGCACGACCATGATAATAGGCGTCCACGCCTTGAGCCGCGTCCTCGACGACGTGCAGGTTGTTGGCGCTGGCAATGCGATTGATCGAATCCATCTCACAGGCGACGCCGGCGTAATGGACAACACAGATCACTCGCGTACGGCTACTAATTGCTTGCTCAATTTTCTGCTCGTCGATATTCAGCGTGTCGGCACGAACGTCGACAAACACCGGCTTGGCACCCAATCTTGCAAATGCGTTCGCCGTGGAGACGAACGTGTAGGCAGGCATAATGACTTCGTCGCCGGGGCCAACTCCATGCAGCATCGCGGCAATCTCCAACGCCGCCGTGCAGGACGGTGTCAACAAGACCTTGCCAATCCCGAACCGGTCCTCCATCAACCGACAGCATTCGCGTGTGAAATGACCATCGCCCGCAATATTTCCCAACGACACCGCTTCGGTGATGTTGAGCAACTCCTTGCCTGTCATGTAGGGCTTGCTAAACGGTATCAAAGCAATCTTTCCAATGTTCGATCCCGAGAATTAACCGTCCATCATTGACAACAGGCTATCCGACGGACGATCCCATCGACTGACGTCACAACCGATAAGTTCTTCCAGTGCGCGATTGCTTGGATAATAATACTGAAGCAACGAATCGATCATCGCACGACTTACCCGCAAGGTGTCGGATGGCGTTTCGTTAAACGTCAAATTGACCGCGTTGGAGCCGACCGCCGCATTGACACCGAGAAACGCAAACAAGTCGGCCAGTGTTTTCTCAGGCTCGTCTTGCAAATCTTCCAATTGCAGAACCTTGATCTCGTGTAGCTGAAACACGTCAAGGAATCTGGCGATATCGCGAGCGTAGTGCCCACGTCTTAAGTACGCGAAGGGATGAACGGAGACCTGTGAAAATTGATCGTGCGCTAATCGGGTCGTTTCGTTTCCAAACGCATATTCCAGCGATTCCGATTCCAGGCCGTGTTGCCGCGAGAAACGGTAGTTCGAGATTGCGCGTTCGATCGGGTGTCGTAACAAGAAAACAACTCGCGCCTCTGGAAATAGCCGTTTCATCCGCTCAGGAACGCCAGACGATTCCATGTAGCTGGTCGATTTCTCGCCAACTGCAACTTCGTCGGTTGCATCGGCAAACCATGTATCCAGGTACCGTCGACGATCGTCTTGCGATAGCATCTCGCTGAGAAAGAATTTGGGTTCCGGACTTACCGGCTTCGCCATGTAAACATCGGGATGCTCCTCGAGCAAATGGTAGAGCCAAGTTGTGCCGGAGCGTTGTGCGCCGGCGATGAAGAAGGTGGGTTCCTTCATGGTGTTACCAGGCTCACTTTATTTCGCGAATGCGATACGCTTTTGGTCCGGACACGTCGTTTAAAATACGCACCAAGTACTCACCCAGCGCGGAAAGGACAATCAGCGTCACGCCCTGGAAAAATGAGATCAAGACAACCAGGGTCGTCCAACCGGGCTGACGAACGCCGTACGTGAATTGTTTGATCAGGACGTAACAGCCGAACAGAAAAGCAAACATCGACATCATCAATCCAATGCCGCACAAAAAGCGAAGCGGAAACGCGGAGTAGTTGAAAACGATTCTCCAAACTAGCTTCGCAATCACAACCGCCGTGTAGTTTGATGTGCCATCCGTTCGCGGATGGTGTTGAACATCAACGTTGCCAAATGAACGGCCCGTCATCAAAAGGATGCCCGGCAAATACGGAGAACTGGTCCGGAATTCACAGGCGGCGTCGACGATACTTCGACGAATAATCCGGAAGTTGGTCAGCGTCAGCCCCGCAGGCTTTCTGAACATCTTGGTGTTCAGCCAGCCGACAACCTTGCTCCCCAGACGGCGCACCAACCCGTGCATCTTTTGTTCGAACCTGCCGAACACGACATCGTAACCTTCGTTGATCTTGTTGACCAAATGCAGAATCTCTTGAGGCGGATTCTGCAGGTCATCGTCCATCGTTACGACAAAGTTGCCGCGTGACTGTTGCAGACCACACATCATGGCGCTGTGTTGGCCGAAGTTTCGCATCAAGTCGACGATGACGACGTCGTCGCGATCCGCTTTTAAACGATTCAGAACATCCCATGAGTCATCCGGACTTCCATCGTTGACAAAAACGATCTCGTGTGTCATCGGATGTTCCGCAAAGAACTCATCCAATCGACAGAGCGTCTTGGGGAGGATATTTGCGGAACGATATACGGGAATGACAATGGATATCTCCGGCGGGAGCTGATTGCTGTTCACGGCGAAATCTGTTTTGCTTTGCTTTCGTATCAAGAGCGCCGCAGATCGGCTACTCTGTGGAAAACCAAGAGCACCAATATGCACGCAGCCCAGGATAAACGCGTCCCCCCACTGATCATTCTTGTGTTGGCTTTCGTTTACGCGCCTTGCATTTCGGCCGTTTATGGGTTCTCGGATGATTTTAAAGTCTTTTTCACAGGCAGTGAAGGCATCATCCGCTGGACCTATGCCAATGGACGTCCTCTGCTCGCGATGATTCGCGAAATGACGCTCGACGAGATTGACTGTGTAAGTTCACTGGGCTGGATGCGCGCGATTTCGATTGTGGGCGTCATCGGTCTTTCGCTAACGTTTTATCATATCATTCGACAGATCGCAGGACCGAAAGAAAGTCTGGCGTTTTGTATCGCCCTTGCCACACTGCCCAGCATTCAGATCTTTGGTGCGTGGGCACTGTGTATGCATATGCCGTATGCGGCGATCGCGGCCTCTTGGTCCGCCGTATTTGTTGTCCGAGCGACTGAGGTATTCCCCGAGTCCAGATTCAAGGCAGCGACACGCTGGTTGATCGCGCTTGTGCTAATCTTGGTGACCAGTTCGCTCTATCAGCCCAGCGTTATGTGGTACTGGACGGCAGCCTTGATCTTCATCATTGACAATCGTTTCTTGTCGGAGGCCTCACATCGTCGAAAAGTCTTGTGGCTCGTTGGGTCAGGACTTTTCTTTCTGTTCGCATGTTTCCTGGTGCAAAAGTTATTCTTTGCCGTGTCGTCGATTGAACCGGCCGCACGAGTTACGTTAGCAAGTAACCCCCTGTTTAAGCTGTATTGGTTCGCTCGTATCCAAGCACCGTTGGCGCTGAATCTCTGGCACTTGATGGATTCGTCGAACAAATTGCTTTCGCTCGGCCCAGCCTGTATTTCGCTCGGCATCATCTGTAGCGGCTACGTTTTAAACTGTCGGCGCTTTTTGCAGGTCGCTCAAGGCCACCCCGACCGACGTCATCGGCTGCGCATTCTGACTCTGAGAACATCGCTGATTGTGCTCGTCGTGGGGCTCACTCACACACACTGGTTGGTGATCGAAGAATCGCCCCAAAGCTATCGGGTCATTGCTGCCTTAGCAGCTGCGGTTTGGGCTCTGCTGTTTTGGTCCTTGATCGAGATTATCGACGCAGGATTCTCCGGCAAATCACGCTTTGTGATTCGCAGGGGAAGCCTGGCCTGGATTGCAATCATCGCCTTGTTTACTTGCCAATGGAGCCTGCAAAGGTACTGGATCATTCCGTATGGAACAGCTTATCGCTACGTTGTTTACTCACTTCGCGCTAATCTGACCGAGAACATCACGCATGTGCATGTCGTACGACAGGGCAGAGGTGATGGAATTGTCAAGGAACAACTGATCGACAATTTCAGTATTCCCATGGCGCATCATCCGTGGATGGTGGAAGGCATGGTCATTGCCGCACTGAAGGACTCGGGACGAAAACCAAAATCGATGACAATCACGCATAGCGATCCCAGCGAACCAGCGCCGCTGGAAGAAGGCACACTGGTCATCGATATGCGGGACATGGTTTTGTGGCGTACACGTTGACGCAAGCAATTAGAGTCCCAGCTGACGCTGTTGATGCGATGCAACATCATCGATAATCGCATCCAGGCTCTTGGTGGGTGCGTAGCTGATTGTTTCGCGGATTCGTGTCAGATCGGGCACACGTCGCCGGATATCCTCGAAAGATTCGTCATAAGCGTCCGCGTAACTTTTGAACTCAATACCAGCATCCCGATTGACTCGTTGCACGACGCGCTGGGCAAGTTCCAAAATGGATACCGGGACGTCGCTGCCAATGTTATAGACGCGTCCCGCGGCCGAGGCGGTTTCCATCAAGGTCGTGACCGCACCCACGACATCATCCACGTGGGCAAAACAGCGGACCTGCTCGCCATCATCGTGGACCGTCAGCGGACCGCCGCGAAGGGCCGCATCGACAAATCGGGGCAAAACCATGCCATAAGCACCGGTCTGGCGCGGTCCCACCACGTTAAAAAATCGGCCGACGACAACGGGAAGCTTCTTCTCCTTGTAGAAGGCAAGACCCAAAAACTCATCGATCGCTTTGGAGACGCCGTAACTCCAGCGCGGCTTGGTCGTCGCCCCAAACACCAAGTCATCCTCTTCGCTCCAAACCTCTTTGGAGTTCTTGCCATAGACCTCGCTCGTGCTGGCGATAAAGCAGGGCACGAAATCGCCGCGTGAGGCGCGGGCACCCAATTGATCCAAAATCAGCTGCGTCGGATAAACATTGCGTTCAATGGTCTGAATCGGCTGTTTGGCGATCAGGGCCACGCCCACGGCAGCCGCCAGGTGATAAACTCGCTCCACTCGATTGACGACGTTGGCAACCAACAAATCATCCTCGACTGTGCCTTCGATGTATTCCAGCTGCGGGTGGTCGATCACGTTCGATAAATTGTTCTTTTCTCCCGTCGACAAGTCGTCAACAACGATCACACGGTGCCCCAGCGCCAGCAACCGCTCGGTCAGGTGCGATCCAATGAATCCGGCACCGCCGGTAACAAGGCAAGATTGCGAGGCCACGGCAAATCGACTCGATGAAATGAAACAAGACTGAATTTATTGGGATGTCGTTATCCAGCGAAGATACAGTTCTGACCAGACCATGGTTCGCAGGATCTCTCAAAATGGCCGCCGCAGACCTCTGCCAAAGCCGCGAAAAGCGGATTCGCCGCCGCCGGGCTGCGCGAAATCGTTCGAAAAACATCCAGCAGCGGCACGATTTGACGTCAGTGGGAGTACTTCCACCCGTTAGACCCTGTCGAGCAGGAACCATCGCCCCCCTAGGTGCGATGGGCGGATCGGGAAAACGTTGACTTTAGCCGACGTTATGCCTATTCGTTACCTAGTTCTGGCGTTCGCCTTCAAATCCGATGGTGTCATTGAGTAGAAAAGGGGCCCAAAAAACCGGTACGGTCGGTGGTGATTCGCGCTTTCTGGGTTCAGACCGCCTTCAAGCAGCGCCTCCCGCAATGCGGGATTTGGAGTCTGTAGGGGATGGGCAAGTTGAAGGGTGAACTACCGACCCCCACCGCCGCTCGGTAAACTTAATTCCTCGTCCCCGCTTCCTGTGGCGGCATGAATGTCGTCGATTTGCAACGCTTCGTTTTCGATCTCCGGGAGCAAAATTCGTGAAGAGGCAGGTAGTTATCTTCGTCCATCCCCCAATTCGCTTGAATACCCGTTCATTCATCTGCATCGGTCTGTTCGTGCTGGCGGCATGTTTCGTGCTGGCGGTTCCGTTGCAGCTTAGCGCCGCGGACTCGACTGACGAGTCGTTGGCCGCCTATGCCGACGCCGCGAACTTTCAAACCAACGGCGCGACCGATTTGGCGATCGGCGCCTGGAATAAGTTCCTAAAAGATTACCCCGATGATGACATGGCACCCAAAGCCGCGCACTATTTGGGTGTCTGTCACATGCAAAAAGAATCGCCGGACTACGTCGCGGCTTCCAAAGCATTTGCCCAGGCGTTGGCTGACAAGAACTACGACCTGCGCGAGGAGAGTCTGGCCAACCAAGGCTGGTGTTTGTATGCCTCGGCCGGTGACGGTCGGGACCGCGACAAAGACCTCTTACGCAAGACGTTAGAAACGTTTGAAACACTCCGTCGGGAAAATCCAAAGAGCCAATTTCTTGATCGCGCGTTCTTTTACAGCGGCGAAGCGGCTTACGGGTTGGGCGAACAAAAAAAGGCGATCGAATACTACGACAAGTTACTTGCATTGCCCACGGCCAAGGATTCTCCACTTCGCTGCGACGCGCTCTACGCGCGAGGAATCGCTTACGAAGAATCAGACCAATTCGACCAGGCCATCGCATCTTTTCAACAACTGCTGGGAAGTTGCAAGTCGGCCGATTTAGTGACGGATGTTCATTTACGCATCGGCGACGCCATGATCTTGCGCAAAGACTATGACGCCGCTGTTCGCTCGTTTGAGGCGGCGTACAAGTCAACGGAGTCGGCAGAGGACCGCAGCTACGCGCTGTCTCGTCAAGGTTACGCGTTGGTCCAAGCCGATCGTCCCGCTGAAGCCGCCGCAAAATACGAAAAATTGTCCCGCGACTTTCCCGATTCACCGTATGCGGCCACCGCCACGCTCGCGTCCGCTCAAAGTAGTTATCGCAGCGGTGACTTGAAACAAGCCGCACCACGGTTCGAGAAAGTCCTGCAGCAGAACAATCCCGTTGCCGCGACCGAAGCTGCCCATTGGCTCGCCCGCATTCATCTTCAGAACAACGAACCTGCCAAAGCCGTCGCGGTCGCGCGCGAGCAGATTGGCAAAGGCGTCGAAGGTGACTACGCGGTCGACTTGCAGGTCGACTTGTCGGAAGCCTTATCGCTGGACCCGAAAGGCATGGCCGAGTCGATCAAGATCGCCGAGCAGGCCTATCGCGACGCTCCCAACGACCCGCTAGCCCCGCGGGCCTTGTACAACGCCGCATTCTCCGCCTTGCAAGCGGGCGAGACCGAGAAAGCAGCGAAGTTGGCAACCGAGTTTCTGAAGCAGTTCCCGCGTGACACGCTGCTACCTGACGTTCGCTTCATCGCCGCCGAAGGTCAGTTGATGAGCGGCAAACTGGACGACGCCGCTGGCAGCTACCAGATTCTGTTGGAGCAGTCTTCGCCCAAGGACAACGTCCAGCGTCCCCTGTGGGTGCTTCGTGCCGCTACCACGTACAACTCGGCGAAAAAGTTCGACGAAACCTTGAAGTTAATTGATCGCGAGATCAATAACTTGCCCCAATCTTCGCAAAAAGCCGAAGCCCACATGCTTGCCGGTCAGGCACAATTGATGTCGCGGAAACCTGCCGATGCGGCACGCTCTTTTCAACGCAGCCTGGAAACCGACGACAAATGGGCCAGAGCTGATGAATGCCGGCTGCTGGCTGGCCAAGCACTGTTTGCTGCCGGCAAAGCTGACGAAGCGGAATCACTGTGGCAGCAGATGATTAGCAAAGCCGGCAACGCCCGGATGGCGGATCAGGCGAGATACAAACTGGCGCAGATGGAAAGCAAACATGGTAAGTTTCGCGAAGCGGTCAACCACTACGACAAAATCCTTGCCTCAAAAAATGACCCCGCGCTGATTCCGTACGCTTTGTATGGAAAAGGCTGGGCGTCAATGCAATTGAACGATCACGCCGCTGCTCTCGCACCGCTCAGTGACTTACTGACCAAGCACGGTCAGCATCCGATTCGCAGCGATGCTTTGTTGGCTCGCGGAATCACACTTCGCAACTTGCAAAGGTACGATCAGGCCTCCCAAGACCTGAGGGAATATCTCACGCTGAAACCGACGGGCGAGAATCTTGGCCATACGCTTTATGAGCTTGCCCTGATCGATCAGAAACAGAAGCAACCCGCTCAGGCGGCATCACGTTTGCAACAGCTGGTCGCGAGCGTGCCCGACTATCCCGACATGGACAAAGTGCTCTATGAATTAGGTTGGTCGCTTCGCGAAGCGGGAAACGGTGAGGAAGCAGCCAAGCAGTTTACCGAGTTGGTCCGCCGCTATCCCAACGCACCGGTCGTCGCAGACGCGGCCTACTTTGTTGGCCAACGCAGCTACAACAACGGCCAATGGGCACAGGCAGCCCGTCAGTTCGCAGTCGCGGCCAGCAAGGCGGACAACAAGGACATTTCGGAAAAGGCCCACTACCGACTTGGATGGTCTCATTTCAAATCCAAGGACTATGCCAAGTCGGAAAAAGCGTTCGCTGATCAAGCGGCCAAACATGGCGATGGAAAATTGGCGATCGACGCCTTGATGATGGTCGGTGAATGCCGCTTCAAGACGGGAAAATTTCAGGAAGCATTGGCGGCCTACGACGTGGCTCGCAAACGCATTCGTCAGAATAACGATACCGCCAAGAGCATTCGCGACCCGGCCGAGCGACAGGTTCGTGAGTTGGTCCTGTTGCATGGCGGTCAGAGCGCCGCTCAGTTGAAGGAGTGGGACACCGCGATCGAGTGGTACAACGAACTGAAAGAGAGATTTCCAGCGACCAATTACTTGGCGCAGGTTTTTTACGAATCCGGCTATGCGTACCAGCAGAAAAACGACGCCGACCAAGCGCTAAAACTGTATGCGGAAGTCGCCGACAAATATCGTAATGAGATTGCTGCCCGCGCTCGGTTCATGATGGGCGAGATCTATTTTGGGCGCCGCGAATTCGATAAAGCGATTCCGGAATTCCAGCGCGTCATGTTCGGGTTTGGCGCAGCAAAAGCACCTCCGAAAATCAAGAACTGGCAGGCCAAGAGCGGATTTGAAGCTGGACGTTGCAGCGAGCTGTTGATGCAGCAGGCCAGTTCCAACGAAAAACGCGGTGCAGCCCGCAAATATGCCATCGACTTTTTCACTTACGTTGTCGACAAACACCCCAATCATGAACTTGCCGGAAAATCCCGCGAGCGACTGGAGGCACTTGATCGATCGTGACACGTCTGACTGAATCAATGAACCGAAAACATGCCGTCGTGCTTTTAGCGCTGACGATCGGCTTGTTCTTGTGGGCGGCCAACGCGGCGGTGTCGACGGCGCAATCCGTACCCATCGATGCGTCGGACATCGAATCGATTATGGAGGCAGAGCCGATCGCGGAAGATGCGGACAACGTGAACACGCCCTCGGGAATCGACCTGCTGTCGCTGATTGCCAGTGGCGGTCGCTTCATGATCCCGATTGGCCTGATGAGTTTACTGGTGGTGGGACTTGCCGCCGAAAGAATCTTGAGCCTGCGGGAAAGCAAAGTGATCCCGCGCGATTTGGTCGAGGAACTGGAGGACTTGGCCGATCCGATTGAAAAGTTCAATCCCGGCGTTGCCTATCAAGTGTGCCTGGACCATCCGTCACCGGCGGCGCGCGTGGTGGGGGCGATGTTGTTGCGAACCGGACAGCCTCTGGGCGAAATCGAAGGATCGGCGAGTGATACGATTCAGCGCGAAGCAGATTTGTACGCAGCACCGGTTCGTTGGCTGAATCTGGCCGCGGCCGCGACACCGCTGATGGGACTGCTGGGGACCGTTTGGGGAATGATCGTTGCCTTTCACGAGTCGACGACGTTAACCGCTGACCAGAGTCGCAGCGAACAACTCTCCGAAGGGATCTACACGGCGTTGGTGACCACGTTGGCGGGGCTGATTGTGGCGATACCGGCAGCGATTCTGGCTCAGTATTTGGAGAATCGTGTCATCAGGTTGTTCCATAACATCGAGCAATTGGCGTTTGACATCGCGCCCGGTTTCGTCCGCTTCCAAGGCAGGCGGCGCTTGGATGCCGACGGATCATTGCACCCGATCGAGCCGCCTGCGCCGCGAGCCAAAACAGAGGCTCCCGTCCCTCCGCCACCGCCGCCACCGCGACCGGCCAAGCAAGCACGAGGCGGAGCCAAAGCGGGTTGAGCCATGGCGATCAAAATCAAACAATCGACGGTAGCCGGCACACTCAGTCTGACTCCCCTGATCGATGTTGTCTTTTTGCTGTTGATCTTCTTTCTGGTCACCAGCGAATTCGAGGACGAAGAACGTCGACTTGACATCGTGCTGCCGAATGCGACCAGTGCCGTTCCGATGACCGGTCAGCCGCGGGAAATCATCATCGACATCACCGCCGATGGGTCGATATTCATGCGGGGCGAAGCAACGACACTTGCTCAACTGGAACAATTGCTCCGCACCGCGGTGGCCAACAACCCGACCAGTCAGAAGGCAGTGATCCGCGCCGACAAGGATACACAGTTCCAGCCTGTCGTCAGCGTGATGGATATCTGCAACAAAACAGGCGTCAGCGATTACTCCGTGACAACTCAAGAACCTCCCAGTGGATGAGCGGGTTGCCGGTTCGTCACTTCTCTTGATGGCAGCGTAAACCGTGAGTCGCAAGCAACAATTCCGAGGTCCCAGCGATACACCGGTCGAATCCGACCGGATGTGGCCGCTGGATATGTCCTTAGTTGCGCTTTCCGGTCTGGTGCTTTATCTCGTCGTGACGCAACTTCGCTTTGACGATCCCAGATGGCTGTTCAATGCTTGGACTTACGCCGTCGCCATTCCGCTGGCCGCACTGGTCTTGGCACTGATACTCCGCGACGTCGCGTCGCGTTTCGTCCGCAAGTCGGTTCAGTTCGGCTTCCTGTTTAGCATCCTGGTACATCTGTTGCTGCTGATTTTGGCGGTCAACGTCGTGATCCTAACCAGCTACCTGCCCCTTGCCTCGACGGGAGACAAGCCACGACGATCGCCGATTCGTCGAACCGTTCCCGAATATGTTTTCCAGTCGCCACAAGATACGCCCCAGCGTCCCGATTGGTCTCGGCCCGTCGAAGCAGAAACGGCGTCGCGAGTGCAGCCGATGGAACAACAACAGCTGCCTCCGGTCCGGCGAACCGAACCGCGACTGGAGATGCCCCGGCCGCGCGAGCGACAACAACACCCGTTGCAAAAATTCATGATCCAGCGGCAGCAGCCAGTCCAAGCCCAGCCGATGCCGGCTGAATCACCTGGCCGACTTGCACGCCGTCAGGCTCGTCAATCGCAGCCGCAACCATCGACCCAACCGATCGAGACTCCGTCGGTCCAACCCAGGGAAGCGGCGCGGCCGGATGTGATGCGAACCGAGCGTCAGCTTTCCGAGACGCGGCCGCGAGAATCAACGTCACGCCGCGCACCCGAGCTGCGCAACTTGATGTCGATCGCTCCTTCACAGCAACAACAACGCCAAGAAGATCGCACCCCGCGCGCGCGCTGCGCAGTCAATCACAAGCGATGCCAACCGTCGGCGACGCGGGGCTGGCCCGCCAGCAACGCCAGCCTGCACGGGCGAGCCGAATGCGACCCGCGGGCGCATCGCCGGCTCCACCGACGATCTCTGTCGCGCAGCTTGATCCGAATGCCAGCAACATGCTGTCACCGGCCCCGGTTGCCGTCACGCGAAGCGGACAAGCTCGCGGTGCCCAAATCACCGATCAGACATCGAGTCAGGCAACGGAAGTTTCGCAGCAATCTTCGCTGGGCGGTGCGGAACTCGCTCGCAGTCAGCTGGCAGCCCGCGCGGGCATGCCCAATGTTCAAGCCGGCGATTCTTCGCGAGCGCCGGGGCGAGCACGACGAGCCAACGCAGCCTCTGGCTTCGCACCTGTTGGTGCACCGGACCCTGGCGACACGATCGCAGCGGCGGCCGCCGGTAGCGACGGCAGCGGACTCAGTGACGAAATCGAAGACCGCATGGGATTTTCTGACTTGGCCGCCGAGCGTGCAGAACGCCGCGGCGGTGCGGATGCTTCCAACCTTGCCGATGCCGGTGCCCCCAGTCTCGCGCTGGACATCATGGCCGACGAGGGACCCCCTGGATTTGCGGACCGGGCCTCCACATCGCCGGGGATCATGCCGATGGAAGACCAACCTCGGATCGCTTCGTTTGAATTCAGCAACAAAGCACGGCCACGTCGCGACGTCGGAGGCCCAGCAACACCCGCCGGTACAAAGATCGCCGCCGTTGAATCCTTTAGCCGACGCGTGATGCGAACCAGCGGCACGGCGGCACCCGCGCCGGCGGGAATGGCGGGACCGGCAACCGAGGAGGCAATCGAACGCGGCCTCGCTTACCTGGCAGGGACGCAGAACCAAGACGGCAGTTGGTCACTTCAAGGCCACGGAGAAGAGGTATTGTTGCGCAGCGACAGTGCGGCGACGGGCCTTTGTTTGCTGGCCTTTCAAGGCGCCGGCTACACACATCGTCAACACCAGTACGCCGACACGGTTGCCAAAGGACTTCAGTTCTTGGTCGATAACCAAAAGACCAACGGTGACTTGTATCGCTCCGAAAACGAGATCAGCAATCGCAACGTCGCCTTGTACAGCCACGGCATTGCGGCGCTCGCCGTCAGCGAAGCCTACGGAATGACGCAAGATCCCGAATTGCGTGAGCCGGCACAAATGGCACTCAACTACATTGCCGCGACTCAGCATCGCCAGCGTGGTGGTTGGCGATACACACCGCAAGTGAGTGCCGATACCAGTGTTAGCGGTTGGATGATGATGGCGTTGAAAAGTGGTGAGCTGTCGGGCTTGGATGTGAAGGACAGGACGTATCGCGGCATCGATCGTTGGCTTGAACTCTCGCAGCAAAGTCCCGATCGTCCCGACCGATACCGTTACAATCCGTTCGCCCCGGACACGGAAACACAGCGTCATGGGAAAATCCCCACGCCCACGATGACTGCCGTCGGGATGTTGATGCGGATGTACAGCGGATGGCGACGAGACAACGAAGCGATGCGTTCGGCCGCCGATTATCTTCTGCAATATCCACCGGCGCTGGGGAGCAAACGATCGCCCAAACGCGATGGATACTACTGGTATTACGCAACGCAAGTCATGTTCCACATGGGCGGAGAGCATTGGGAACAATGGAATCAGCGTCTCAATCCGCTGCTGCTGCGAAGCCAACTAAAATCCGGCGTGAAATCCGGCAGTTGGGACCCGGAATTGCCTGTGCGAGATCGCTGGAGCCCCCACGCCGGTCGGCTGTATGTTACAACGATGAATCTCTTGAACTTGGAAGTCTATTATCGGCACTTGCCTATCTACGAGGACACGGCCGACTAAGCAATGATCGGGAAATAAGTATCCGGTACCTGTTGCGAGCACCTCGCCCTTCGGGTGCTTTGCACAAAAGGTACCGGACACCTATTTCCCGCCCGATCCCAACCGAGCTGGAGGACGAGTCAAGTATGTCCGAGATCGCGAAGCAGGCGGATCAAGCTCCGACGGAACGTGCTCAGACAGAACAAGCCCAGCTTGAACAAGCACAGCCGGCGGAAACACGCAGCGGAAAAGAACGACCCACACTCCACGCGATTCTTGATGACCTGGCCAAGGTCAAATACGAAGTCCGCGCGGCCGCCAGTGCCGGCGCGCGGCTGGCCGGCGTCGCACCGGCCAGCTTCTTGTTGCCGCTCTTGCGCGACAAGAACCCGATGATCCGCTTCGCCGCTGTGGAAGCGTTGCGATTGGGCGACTTTACGTTCAACAAAGCGACCGTCGATACGCTGTTGTCAAAGATCGACGATCGGCAAAACTACATCGCGATTGCCGCCATCAAAGCACTCGGCCGCAAACGCGTCCGTGATGCAGACGAAGAACTGATCTCCTGTTTGACCATGGAGGAATCGAAGATCGCCGCGGCCGCGCTGTTGGCTTTGTCCGAAATCGGTACGGCTTCCATCAATGAATATGTCGAGGAATTCCTCGACTCGGGAGATCCGATTCGAATCCGAGCGGCCGCGGCAGTGGTTGGGCGGGGCGAACTCATTCAGTTTGGCGGCAAGCTATTTGAGCTGATTGGCGAGTTGCGTGACGACGCCGAGATCGTTCCCCAGTCGGACAGAGTCAATCACGCCTTGATCGCGATACGGTCGTTGATCATCGCCTTGGACGCCTTGCAGTACCGAGAGGCGATTCCCTTGTTGAGCGACTTAGGATTGAATCAAATCGGTCTTCGCTCGCTATCGTTGCGGACGCTTCAGCACATGGGCGTCGACATCATCGAAATGGCGTGCCAGGCGTACGAGACATTTCCCTCAGCAAATATCTCGAAACTGCTGGCCGACATTGGCGATGGTTTTGATGATGACGATGCGTCACTCGCCAAGCTCAATCAACACCTCAATTCCAACCGTGATCGGTTAGCGGAATTGGGCGACCGGTTCGTCGAAGGCACCAAAACCAGCGGCAAAGCGACCAAAGTGGCTCACACCTACGCGATCATCCAAATCGACCAAGGCATGTCAGCCTATATCCCGGCCGTTGAATACCGCTGGTCGCCGACCAACGATTTATATCCGTTTGAAGAAGAATTGCTGCGCAGCAACGAATACGAGGTCGTGGCCATCGACCGTGAACGCGGAAGAATCAAGCTCAGTCGACGAAGACTTCAGCCCGATCCGCTCCTGCAATTTCAATCCAAGCATGCGACGGACGTCCCGATCAAGGGCACGATTAATGGCATCATCAACTTGGGTCTCTTTGTTGAGTTGGAACCGCAGATTGTCGGTCTGCTGCACATTTCCCGGCTGAACTTTCCGCAAGACCAAACCCCGGGCGAATTCTACAAAGTAGGCGACGCGATCGACGTGATCGTCGAATTCGTCGACATTGAGCGCAGACGAATCCGCTTGGACCTGCCCTAGACCGTCCAAGCATCAAAGACCAAACGGATTCTCATCGGCTGACGCATCGGGCAAGACGGCTTCCGGCGCGGACGTTGTGCCTCGGCGAGCGTCCGGACTCCGATGCAGTTCGGCCATTACGTGACTGAATGTAGGATCCCTTCATCAATCTGTCTTCCTTGCCGTTGCCGGCTTCGATGATGATCGCCGACTTTGCCAGCAGTCCTTTCTCTTTGACGTTGATGGCGTAGCATCGCGTTTGACACAATCCGCAACCAACGCAGTCGTCTTGCAAAACAACGGGAGCCAGCATGCCCGTTCCTTCGATCGGCTGGCCTTCGTCGTTGACTTGGGTGCCGACCTGGATGAACTCAATCGCACGGTAACCGGCCGCATTGCATTCTTGCACACACAAGTCACAGTCTTCGCGACCGGCAAACGGCAGGCACGTCTGCTGATTGACGATCGCCAGACCCATGCGCGCCGCCTTTTTCTCCTCCAGCGGCAAGGCTCTGATCGCGCCGGTCGGACAGACCTGCCCGCACGCGTTGCAGCTTGATTCGCATCCGGCCCAATCGGCAACGACCCGCGGTGTCCACAAACCCTCCAATCCCTGCTGGAATCCTTGGGGTTGCAAGAACATTGTTGGGACATACCTTGAAACACTCGCCGCAGCGGATACACATCTGCAGGAATTCCTGTTCAGGAACACTGCCCGGAGGACGCACGGGACGCGGTGAATCGGGATCCTCAAATCGGCGCGCAGAAGTTTCGTCGCGCCAGCGACACCGAGTCCGCCGACCGTGGCCGCAGCTCGTTCCGACGGCCAACGACATGAAACCTCGGCGGCCAACCGACGTCTCATCAGTCGGCGGGTCGTTTTCGACCTTCAACTGAACGACGTTCCAACGTTCCACGAACTTGATCGCGTGCGTGGGACAGACGCCACCGCACGACTGGCACATCGTGCAATCCGTGGTCCGCGTGGTGAAATCAGGCTTGATCGCGTCGAAAGGGACAGATCTCGACGCACTTGTTGCAGTGGATGCAAGAGGATTCGACTTTGCGCTCGGTGACTCGAAACAAGTTGCCGAGAGAAAAGACAGCGCCGCTGGGACAAACGTACTTGCACCAAAACCTTGGTCGCAAGAACCCAAGCCCCAGCACAGCCAAGAAAAGTACGATCGAAACGACGTGGCCAAGCATTCATTCCCGGTACCAGGTGCCAACCGCGGGACAAGCCACTCTGCAGCGGGTCGACCACAAACAGCAACCCGCGCGTGATCACCGGAATCGCGGACACGAATCCCGACACCAGGACACCACACACTGCCGCCACCAGGGTGCCGGCCAAGAGGTAATACTTGATGTGGACCCACCAACCGTCGTCGGGCACCTGAAATCGTTTGGTCCGCGTCGTCACTAGCCCAGTCGAACAGATCGATCGTCGTTCCCAGACGGGCACAAGTACCCGCAGAAAGCCTCGTGGGATCAAGAGGCAGACAATCAGAGATGACGGCGGCACAACCCAGCGACCAAACCCAACTGCGCGATGCGATCGCGGTCGACAAGCTGACCAACGGATCGATCACGAGAAATAGTTCGGCGGAAATCGTTCTCCTTTGGCCGCCAGGTTGTCGGCGTAGTGCGACGGCCAATCATTCGGATTGCATCGTACAGATCCCACGATTTGGCCGCCCGTCAGCAGTGCGTCGAATAACTCTCGGGAAATCTGATCAGGTCGAAGCCAACGTGTGGCAGTCGCTGGTCACAATCGCGACACTGCACCGTTGTTCGGTCATCGCGTTGCCAATCCGAGATAGACACGAATCCGCTTGCTCTTCGAGCCAGTTTCGCTCGCCAGTCGCGACAGTCGAAATCTGACCGGTCGCCTGATCCAGATCAGCAAATTGCCATCCGTCCGAAATGTTGGGCGGGCGGCTGGGCCGAGCATCGTACGGCCAGCAAACGTAGAAGAACGAACACAGAAAAACGCATCAAACAGATCGTCTGAATGACTCGCCGCGGCGGTGACGCCAGCCAGCTGATACCAAGTCGCCGAAGCGAACGTCGAACCAAGCCTCGTTGCTTGGTCTGTCGATCCGACAGCGACGACGCCGGCAAGCAACGCTGCAGCAGCCGACCGCACCCACGTGTGAATTCGACTGCCCACCGACAGCAAGCCGTCGCAATTGCGGCAGAAACCAATCGAGCGGAGCAGGGCAGGGGAGCGGTGATCGCGACCACTGAGCCAGAACGAGTAACGATGCGAAGCTCGGCGACACGATGATGGCGATCGCGATCGGTCGCGACCAGACCATCAAGTCCGGGGCGCAGCGGCGTGTCCCGACCCAATCAACCACCAACACGAAGATCGACGCACCAAAGTCAAGTCCGGCAATGGTTTGCTTGATCACTTTGCCGCGCCCGCC
The DNA here is from genome assembly GCA_963714715.1 of Pirellulaceae bacterium. Taxonomy (GTDB): domain Bacteria; phylum Planctomycetota; class Planctomycetia; order Pirellulales; family Pirellulaceae; genus JBFJVZ01. The sequence continues at coordinate 38,034 of CAVQPV010000047.1, forward strand.
AGAGCCTTCGCCGTCGCGTTGATGATCGCTTGCGACGTGATCGTCGCGCCGCTCGTGCCGTCGACACCTCGAACACTCTGCAGTCGCAGGATACTTGCTTCGGTATCCGTCAGCGCCGAATAGAACTGTTTCTCTTTGTGTTTGGTTACTTTCACCGATTCGATTTTGCCATCGGCCACTTGAACAGCAACGTCCAATCGCCCGTTGTAACCGGTGCTGAAACTCGTGTGCGTTCCGTCCGGCACGCTGGTCGAATCGGCTTGATCAAACAGTCGAATTGCTTCGATGCTTTCGCGGGCACGAGACTTGAATCGTTGTTCGTAGTCTTTGTTGCGGTGATCGCTGCCGTTGACGACCTTTTCATAGTAGCTGATCGCTTGATCCGACTGCCCCGCCGCCGAAGTGCGTCACCGGCGGCCAGGAATGCCTGGTTGGCAACCTTGTTTGGCCAGCTGGTTTGCGAGTCGGATAGCCATGTCGGGCGAGCCCATGTCGCCAAGCAGTTTGACCACGTCCGGCCCACCAAGCATGCGTCCAGTGTTCAGCTGCTGCATCGCCATTTGTCGATTCCCCAGTCGCCAATAGCATTCGGCCAACATCACGCCGCCACGTTCACCCTTGTCAACACGCCCCTTACGCAGCCAGTATGCCGCCCGCGGATAGTCCTGCATGAGGTCAAAATACATTCGCCCGAGCGTCTGTCATGTCTCGCCTGAGCAACTCGGGCTGGTCTTCGTGAAGCGACATGCAGTGGTACACCAACTTGATTCCGCTCGCGCCAACGAGACTGGATTGGGGTTGACCATGTCCCACATGAACTGTCCCACATTCACTTGATTGTTCCAACCTTTGCCGGGCGGTTTCAGGGGCCAAGTGAGGTCCAGTGACTGCGGATAATCCAGCTGGGTCGATGATCAACCAATCGGGCTCCTGCGCAGCCGAGCGTTTGGATCAGCCGATCGATTTCTGCCTTGCTGCGCTGGAACGGAACCGCTGGATTCTGTTGGCGAGCCGACATCGGGTTTGAGTGTCAAGACGAATCGCTTGCCGTTCATCGTGACGGCGTGCACTTTCGCAAACGTGTAAGTGCGGACGGTGGTGCGTGATCCGATCTTCGCTTCGAAGTCGAATTCCTGCTTGTCTTTGCGAATCTGTTTGACGGTGCCGGTGAGCTCGGACCCGCTCAGGAATTCGACCAGATCCGCGGCCCAGCAATCCGCTTGTGCCAATAGAATCAAAATCGTCAGCAACCAAACGATCTTCACGGCAAATCTTCCTACTGCTTGGAATCGGACGCCTCTTCATCTGCCACAGATTCGGGGGCCTTTTGGCGCTCCCACACCTCCTGGATGCTCAAGCCATTTTCCAGCATCCCGTTGTGATACCAAAGGTCACCCACAATCCTGCAGATAAACGTGTGGGTATTTCCCTTCACAACCGCGAAATCACTGCCCATCCCACATTCGGGTGTGTCCGAGAATCGGTTTCCCTCCAGCTCCCATCGGCCACACGCCATGGCAACAACGTTTCCGGTTTTCGGATCTGAACGCATCCAGGTCACGTGCGTTGGGGTGACGTGCTTGAGCACATCGAGGCGTTTGGGCAGGCTGGAATCGCGGCCACCGAATTTCGCAGAAATCATCTTCCATGTTCCAATCAACTCTTTGGATAGCTGATCGTCGGGCACCGGATCTGCCGCGGACAGCGTGAGAGGAAACATGAGCGTCAGAGTCAGAAAGATGCGTGCCAACATCCAATGGTTCCTTATCACGGGTTGTTCATTGCCAGATGGGGTCGATCGTCTTCAGGTATTCAGTTGCCCTTCACGCGGCTTTCTTTGCTGTTTCCGCTTGGGCTTTGCTTTCTTGGGAGCAAACGACCAGAACGGTGATGGCGTGTGGGCCTCCCTGAAATAGGCTCGTGCCCGATCAACGATCTCTGGGTGTTTTTCGGCGACGTCATTCTCCTCGCCGATGTCAGCTGGAGAGCTTGTAAAGTTCGACCGGCGCGTCTTTGTCATTGTTGATGTTTTGCTGAATCGCTTTCCAATCGCCAAAACGGACTGCTCGCTTGCCGCCGCGCTCGTAAAACTCCCAATACAGGTATTCGTGCGGCTGCTGGTTTTGCGGTTTGCCTTTCAATGTTTCGACCATCGAGATGCCGTCGGTGTCGGATGGTGCATTGACGCCGGCCAGTTCGCAAAAAGTTGGCAACATGTCCCAATGCGCCGAAACATGATCGCTGATGCTGCCCGCTTGAATGGTGCCAGGCCAGCGAGCCAAAAGCGGCGCACGCACACCCCCTTCGTAGAGATCACGTTTGTGACCTTTCAGCGGCCCGTTGCTGTTAAAGAACTCAGGATCATGACCGCCCTCCTGGTGGGGACCGTTGTCACTACTCAACATCACCAGCGTGTTGTCGTCGATGCCCAACTCTTTCAACAAATCCAGTACCTGGCCAACTTGGTCGTCCAACAAGGTCATCATCCCGGCGAACGCCGCGATCGGATTCTTAACTTCGGGACCGCGATACTTCCCAATCTTGTCCTCGAACTGTGGGTACTTTTTGCGAAACGGAGCGACGTAAGACTCGGGCGCGTGCATCGCGGCGTGGGGGATCGTCACGGGCAGAAAGGCAAAGAACGGTCCCTTTTGATGCTCGCGGATGAAGTCGAGAGCGGCATCAGCGATCAACGTCGCCGTGTACGTCTTTCCATCCAGCTCCACTCGGTCGTCATTCTTCCAGAGATGATCGGGGTAATAACTGTGAGCCTCGCGCTGGCAGTTGTAGCCATAGAACAAATCAAAATGCCGGGCCGGATCACTGGGCGAGCCCGGTGCGCCGAGTCCCCATTTTCCGAACGCACCCGTGATGTAGCCGGCCTTCTTCAACAATCGTGGAATCGTGACGATATCGAGGGGCATTGCCGCCTGACCTTCGGGCTGCACTTCGCGATTACCTCGCACATAGGTGTGACCGGTGTGGAGCCCCGTCATCAAGCTGCATCGCGTGGGTGCACAAACCGTGCTGCCGGAGTAATGGTCGGTGAACTTCATGCCTTCACTGGCCAGGGAATCGATGTTAGGTGTCGAGAAATGCTGTTGGCCATAACACGACAGGTCACCGTAGCCGGCGTCGTCCAACAGAATGTAAACGATGTTGGGTTTGCCGTTCTCGGCAGCACAAGGAGTGACGTGGGACAGGATGGCAAGCAATGCCAACAGCGTAAGACGGATTCGATTCATGTTTAGACAGTCGGTATCCAGGTTCAGCAATTTGTATTGGGCAAGAGCCGATATCTTAATCTTAACTGAGATGGTGAACGACTGCCGAGATGGCTGATCGGCCCGCTGGCGAGGTTCTGACAACAGAAACGGCGTTTGCCCCCCTACCGTCCAACACCAAAACATCGTCAGCAGCGTGAGCCCCGCGTAATCATCGTAGGGATTCCGTTGGTGGCTGCCAAACAGGCAGACGGCGGTCATCGCCGGAGCGAACCAGACTGCGCATCCGCTGGTTCCGCCCAGCAGATCCTGACAACTGTCGACGACGCGTCGCAGGGATGGCGACGATCATAGCTGATGGCTTTGCCTTGAAAATCTCAGGTCCTTTCTTGTGCGGGTGTTCGGCATTTTTTGTAGAATCTTCTGATCAACCACGGCTTCGAACATTTGCAATGACCCAGCGAAGCGAAATACCGCCGAGTATCGAAACCGCAGTGTTGCTCGCGTGTCGGCGAAGATGTTGCATGTGCTTTTGCCTCTGCGGCGACGAGAGCATCAAGCTCGGACGGATCACGCATCTCAATCGGGACTGCGCCCCACAACGACCGCGAAAACCTGGTGTTTTTGTGTCCTGTTCACCACACCGAATACGACTCCCGAAATCCACAGGCCAGAAACTGGACCGCCGAGGAGGTGAGGCAGTACCGAAGTGAGCTTCACAAGTCGCAGGCTCGCTCCAGGGCAGACTGTTCAGTTCAGCTCCAGTTTGTCGTCGACCGCGAATTTTCGACGAACGAAGAACAGCAATTCTTGGATTCGCTTGAACAGACGCTGTCCATCGACGGAGAACTCCTGCTGATTCGCACGGAGCACGGGAGCACGAGGCTGACAGTAGCGTTATCCGCCGAGCAAGCACGGAAAACTCATGAACTCTATGAAGCCGGTGCCCTGAAACATTTAGGTGTGTTGACGATCCGAGACCCCGGGTTTCACTGCGATGCTCAACTCGACGATGCTGGAAACTGGATGGAAAGCGGATCACCGCGAACGCGTTGGACAATCGTTTTGTTGGCTGCGCAAGGTCCCCTGTCGGAGGAAGCAAGGATCGCATTGCATGAATTGTGCATTACCTATCACAAGACTCTTTATCGTTTGGCTCGCCACAAAGGAAAGGACGACGAAGCGGCCCGAGACTTAGTACAGGAGTTCATTTGCAGCCTGCTGGACAGCAGCAAGACGCTGGCCAGCGTCGATCCCTCGAAAGGCAGATTTCGCGGATATCTCCGCATGCGTTTTGAAAACTTCATGATCGACAGTCACAGAAAAGCCACTGCCGCGATGCGCGGGGGTGACAAGAAGGAATTCTCCATCGATTTTGCCATGGACCAGGGTCACGTTTACCTTGAGCCTATCGACGGACTGACGCCCGACATGGCTTACCGCAAGTCGTATGCCCTCGATACTTTTCAAGCGGTACTCGACGATCTCGAAGCCGCCTGGATCGCGAAAGGAGCATACGACAGGTTTTGTCATTTGCGCGAGTATCTGGCGAACGAAGTTAAAGGAAGCAAGGCGAGGACTCTGGCGGGAAAGCTGAACATCAGTGATGCCCGTGCACGAGGACTCGTTGCAGAACTCAGAGCCGAGTTTCTGAGGATGTTGCGAACTCGAGTCGCTCAGACGCTTTCCGAGCCGACAGAGCAAGACATCGAACAAGAGTTGGATCAATTTTGGGTTGATCTCAACCTCTAATCCCGCTTTATGTCGCACGAAATCGGGGCCGAGCGTTGCCGTGGTTTTATCGAATTGATTAGCGGGTAACAGTTCCAGCCAGCCGTGTGACAAGAGTAATCTGATGGTGCTAGTAGCTTGCGAGAAGTGCGGGACGCAACACGAGAGTACGGTTTGCCCCCGTTGCACAACGACGTTCCTCCAGGCGGCCGAAACCGGAGACACCCTCTATGAAAAAGGTGATTATCTCGGGCATTTCAGAATCGTCAGGTGCCTTGGCGAAGGAGGAATGAGTCGCGTTTACGAAGCCGAAGATACCAATCTTCCCAGGAAAGTTGCCTTGAAGCTCCCCAAGGCCGAGATTCTGGCGAATCCTGAAGCCTGCGAATGGTTCCGGGATGAAGGTAAATCAATTGCACGCATCGATCACCCCAACATTGTTCATGTGCTGCACTCAGAGTACTACGACGACATCCCCTGCCAGGTCCTCGAATATGTGCCCGGCGATTCACTCGCCAAGCGGATCAAACGCGATGGACGACTGGCGACGCGCGAGGCCGTGGAAATCGCCCGCGATGTCGCGCGCGGATTGATGGAGTTTCACCTTCATGGAAGATTTCACGGGGATATCAAGCCGTCGAACATCGTGATGGGCGATTCGCCAAAGTTGATCGACTTCGGTCTCGCGTCGCCGTTTACATCCGATGACCTGCGCAGCGTTTCTGGCACGACGCCCTACATGTCGCCCGAACGTCGAAATAGAAGTCCCAGCGGCGTCGGTGACGACGTCTACAGCCTCGGAGTCACCCTGTTCGAAATGTTAACGGGACAGACGCCGCAGGAAGGGGAATCATTGGCCGCGGTCAATCAGAAGGCAAACGCTGACGCCGACCAGATTCCGCAACCGCTCATCGAAATCGTCGACCGGCTGATCGCTGTGAATCCCCTCGATCGGCCCGCGACGGTCCGACAGGTCGTTGATCTACTCGATGGTTGGCTCTCCAGCGAGAAACGAAGGCGACGGACCCAGATCGGCCGTGCTGCAGCGGCAATGGTTTTGGTCGTTGGCTCAATCACCGCCTTGAACGCGATTCCTCGCGGCGACGTTGCGATTCTCGCCGCAGATGGAACGGTCCGGACATTATTTGAGAGCCTGACCGAGGCGATAGCAGAGTTAGACGACGGCGATACGATCGAGTTGCGATCGGAGGGTCCATTTCGACTCGACTCCGCCGTACGAACGCAGCTACCTCTGACTATCCGTAGCGCCGATCTGGACCGACCGATCCTGGAAATCGACGTCTCGATTGCCGAAACCGCAGCGCTGACCTGTCATGACGCGTTACGACTTGAAGGAGTCGTCATACGTTGTGTGACAAACGTCGACGAAGGTGGCATTGATTCGATCATCCGCTCCGAAGGCGACTCCGTCGAGATTACCAACTGTCGGTTCGAGATACCAGAAAGCATGACCGACATGACATGCATCACGTCGGCTCGAACATCGAAAATGGAGGTCACCAATACTGTCTTCGCGGGTAATGGTAGTACGGCGATCGGCTGGGCACCAACTTCGCGGTCTCGGCTGACGTTGTCAAACTGTCTCACCATCGGGATGACTGCGATCGAATACTCGGTATCCGACAGTGAGCATCAGGACACCGCAATACGGATTGAGCAATGTACATTGATCGGCGACCACGCCGTGCGTGTCGTTCCCCCCGAATCAAGCCGGAGAAATCGCAGGCGGGACAATGCAACGGATGCCTCAGCCGTACGTGTCAATGCAGTGGGAAATGTCTTTCGCAGCCGAGTGTCGCTGATAGCATTTGCCTCCTGGCCGTCGCGACAGAAACCCGTGGACACGATGGCGGCATCGATGGACTGGCGCGACATGGAGAATCTTCATGCAACAGAACGTGATCGAACGATTCACTGGGTCACCGCAAACGGTGAACGATCGAGTTACCGTTCGGATAGTCTGACTGCCTGGACACCGCACTGGGGAATCGAGATCGATGATGTCGACGCCATGATCATGCTTGGGGGAGACGTCCGAAGTTTCATTGATGACGGCTTATACAAAGAGATGGCTCGCGATCTGACCCAGCGACTCGACAAAGCGCAGAAAACTCTTTGCGGTATCGGCGTTGGGCCGGCAATCCTTGCCGACTACGGACTGCTGCGCAGTCGGGACGCCACGGCGCACCGACTGGTTCACGAGAAACTTTCGGAGTCGGGCGCGAATCTTGTGACAGACCGGCAACTCGTGAAGGCAGAGCGGATCCTCACAGCCGAGAGCAACTTTCACGCCCGCGAGCTTGTCGGTAATTTCCCCCGTGATCCGATCGTGCTGGCACTGATCGCGGAAACCAATTTCTGGTTTGATGACTTAAGAGCGGTCAGGTTCGAGGTGGAACGAAGCGGGGGAACGTTTCTGACCGTCTCAAGCACGATTGGATCGGCAAAACCGGACGAAGCCGGTGGCGGACAACCGATTCGGCCGGACATCCTGCTACCGCTTTTGAGACACGACGGAGGGCTCGGCTTGAACGAACCGTCAAAGCCGTGGCTCCAGGCAAGTCTGCCAGTACGCGATCTATTGGAAGAACCGGTCGAGTACTTTGAAGTCACCTCGGAATGCCTGAGTAACGCCAACAGCAACCGAATACCAGGTATTGATGCGGATACGATCGGCCCGTGAGCGATGCCAACACGCTGCTCTGGAAGCATTGGCTATTTCCGAAGAATTTTGCCGAGCGTTGATGGGAGTTTAGCGAACGATGAGTTGAAGGCAAAACTCTTCCGCGTTCGTCTGTGTGACTTGCGCACTGTCGGAATCTGAGCTACTAGGTGGGGAAGTATCGATGAGTACGAACAAAACCTGGCGAAAATCGATTGCTCGATGGCGCGCCACGTCGGCCAAGCAGCGAAGAATACGCCAGCGGCGAAACACGTTATTGCTCGAAACGCTCGAACCGCGGCGGTTGCTGACCGTCATGAACCTTGACTTGCTGAAGACGGAAGCCTTTGAACTGAGCCAAGCGGCATACGCACGTGAAGTGGTCACGGACATCCCGATTCTTGACGCGCGGAACGACGGCAACCCGACCGCTATCGGGCTCGTGTTTGCCGAAAAGGATGCTATCGTCACCACCGAAATCAGACAAGACACCTTCTTCATCAAGCCGCAGGTGCGTGCGTCGACAAATCGCCAATCGATGCAGGTCTTTACCGATCAAGACCGCGATGGTGACTTTGAAGAACTCACCTACCAAGATGCCAATCCCGACTTCTCGTCGCCTGTCATCCAACCGCCGATCGATATCAATGACATCCCGCCGGAGGGACGCGTGCTTTCGCAATTGACCATCGGCCAAGATCAATCTCCAGGCAATTCGCCCCAGTTTCTCACAACCGGCGCCGAAGCCTATGGCCGCTTCAATGGATTCTCTCCGCAGAAAGTTGGCTCATCGATTCGATATGCCGCATCACATCTTTGGTTTGGAAGGTACTGCTGAAGACTTTCCGTTCATCCGCCAAATCTACGCAACGATCAACGACACCAACACGACCGAACTGCTTGCCCTGCTGGACAGTGAGGCGTTTACCGGCGCAATCTCGATTACACTCGATCCCGGCCCCACCACCGTCTTGGACGTCGACAGCACCTTCTTTCCGCACCGCGATGTGCTGGTGGCCGAAGAACCCGATACAGCTTTTCTGGCCTACAGTTCGATGTTCTGGAAGGACGAGGGCGACACGCCGCACAATGGCGCCGACGAGGCACATGATCTGGACCAACTGGTCATTGGGTTTGACACCAACAACGACACCACGCCCGAGACCATCGTCAATGCTGGGATGCAATTGTTGCGGCCGGCCGCTGACCTATCGGTCACGCAATTTGACGAATTGTATGAAGGCCGCCCTGTCTTTGTGGCACTTGATAATCGAGACCTGGACCCGACACACTACGCCCTTTATGGCGCGGCCAATTACGAACAACGCAGCAGCTATGCGTTTGAGATCCTGCATTCGGATATCGATGTCGGTCTGACACTGTACGAACAGCCGGCCAACGATGAGTATGACGACAACATTGTCGTGGCGGCGACGATCGCTGAGGATCTCCATCCGGTCGCATCTGCAGCGGACGGAATCAACTTTGTCACCAGGAACTATGCTTACGTACCAACCGATTCCGACGGCGACGGGATCACTGACATGTTGGCGGGATTACTCTCTGGCAAACAAATAACGCAGATCGATCATGTCCGACAAGCGCAGACGCTGCAAGTTCCCTCGCAATACGCAACCATCCAAGCCGCTATCGACACTGCACAACCAGGAGACCGAATTGAAGTCGCGGCGGGCATCTTTACTGAGAACATCCTTGTCACCAAGCAAGACCTGCGCATCGTCGGCACAGGGCCGGACCAGAGCATAATCCAAGGCATTGAAGGACTGGATTTACCCGTGGTTCAGTTCCAAGGCACCGACCGCAGCGTCGTATTCAACGGGTTTACGGTGCGGGGCGGCCATACCGGCCACACAGACGATATGGAAAAGGACCTGATCGGTGGTGGCATCGACATTTTGAACGCCGCGCCGGTGATCGAGAACACGGAAATCACGTTGAATTCAAGTACCGCCGTCGGCGGTGGAATCGCGATTCGAGGGCCCGCCTCCGATCCCTTGATTCAGAACAACGACATCCATCACAACGAGACGCACCGTGGTACCGGCAACTTTGCAGGACTGGGCGGAGGCATCTATCTCGGTGACGGCAGGCGCGCCGTTATCAAGAACAACCATATTCATGACAATTCGGGATGGCTGACATCCGGTGGTATCCACTCCGGTCCGCTGACAGCAGGCGGTTTTACGCTCATGAGTGCTGGAGGATCCGTCGTCATCGAAGGCAACCTGATCGAGAACAACACGGCTGACAATCGTGGTGGCATTCAGATTGACCGTGCGACGGGCATCGCAACGATTCGTAATAACGTCATTGTGAACAACCAAGGATCCGGTGGATCAGGGATCTCCGTTGTCAATTCAGACGTCCAGATAACGAACAACACGATCACGGAGAATCTGAATATCGGAATTCGCCTGGATGGCACCGAGCCGGCCGATGTTCGCAACAACATCGTCACAAGGAATGGCGTCGGTATTCTCGCGCCCGCGTCCGCGGTTCTGGCATACAACGACGTCTGGAACAACCCTCAAGGCAATTACGCCGGCGGAGCATTGGTCGGTGCGGGCTCCATCAGTGATGACCCGCTGCATCTCGATCCAACAAACCGCGACTATCGACTCGCCCAGGGGTCACCCGCTGCGAATATCGGAGACCCAGGCACCCAATACAACGACACGGACGGGACGCGAAACGACATGGGCGCCTACGGCGGGCCTCAACCCTTCGTCGGTGCAGGCTTCCTGACTGATCCGGAAATCGATGTGCAGGGGAATGGGCGGACGATCGCTGACGGCGATTCGACACCCGACGCAATGGACCACACGAGTTTTGGCGAAGCGCAGGCGGGCGGAGCGGGGCGAGCGCAGAGTTTCACCATCACGAACACCGGCTCGTCAACGCTCAGTCTGACGGGCGCACCGCACGTGTCACTGTCCGGCGCGCACGCAGGCGACTTCGCTATCACCCAGCAGCCGGCAACAACCATCGCCGCCTTGGGAGGCGCGACTACATTTACCGTTTCATTTGCCCCGACCGCGACGGGAATCCGAACCGCCACGATTCAAATCGACAACAATGACGCGGACGAACACCCGTATGAGTTTGTGATTGAAGGCGTCGGACTCACCAACCCGGCCGCGCCGACAATTACCGATCCACTCACCGCGACCACCGTCGATGCCGATACGTTCAACATCAATGGCACCGCCGAGGCAAATTCGCTGGTCCGCGTCTACACAGATGCTAATGACAATGGGCAGGTCGATGGCAGCGATGCCGTGGTGGCCTCGCAGCAACTCGTCGATGGGAGTTCCGCATTCTCGATCTCCACCAATCTGACCCAGAACTCAGCAAACAATTTCCTGGTCACCGCCAGCGATGCTGGGTCGCTCGAATCGTCGCCGACCAACGTGCCGACGATCACTGAAGGCTTCCCAGCACCGCTTTCGCTGACCATCAACGATGCGTCGATCAGCGAAGCATCAGGACCGGAAGCGACCACCGTTCGCGTCACCCGCACCGGCAATACCGCCGATTCACTGACCGTTGCGATCAGCAACCCGGATCCAAGTGAGCTGTTTTTGCCTGCCAGCGTGCGGATCCCTGCCGGCAAGACTTTTGTTGACTTCGCGGTGGCGACCGTCAATGACGGAGCAATCGACGGCGATCAACTGGCGTTATCGATCGGCGCGTCCGCCGGGACCGATTCTGCCAGCGTTTTGGTTGATGTTACCGACGACGATACCGTGAACTCCAAAACACTTGGCGGACACTTGTTCGAGCCGATTCTCGCCGATACGTACGACGTCTTGTTCGATATCGATGTTGATTCCGGCAAGACCCTGATCATCGCTCCCGGCTCGACGCTTGAATTTGCCAGCGGTGTCGCACTGAACGTCAACGCGGGTGCAACGCTGACAGCAGACGGTGACGAGGGTTCGGAAATCGTCTTCACCAGCGGCGACCCAATGCCGTCGCCCGGGGACTGGAAGGGGATTTCCATTGCATCGACCACGATGATGGACTTCGTTGAGGTTGCTTACGCCGTCACCGGCATGAGGATCTCTCCGTATACGTCTGTCGGCTGGCATCCGCAAGTCACGATTAGCAACGGGAACGTCCACGCTAACTCAAGCACGGGTATCGAGACGACCATCGGACACTCGAACACAGTGGGAGGACCATCAATCCTCCTCGGTGATGTCGAGATCCTTGATTCACACATCCACTCCAACGCGGGGGACGGCATCAAAATAGCCGCGATGTCGGGCTTGAACTACAACTCGATCGCAAGTTCTCGATCAAACAACACGATCGTGCAAGGCAACGAGATCGACAGCAATGATGGGATCGGAATCGTATTGGCGGCGAGCACCACTCACGTGCTGGGCCTAAACTCAGTCTCCGACACCAGTTCCATTGGCGGTATCGTTGCGGAGAACTTCATCCACGACAATCACTATGGGATTGCTGGATCCGCACATCCCGGTCAACACATCATATCATACTACCCTTTTGAAGCTGTCTACAACACCGTCGATTTGGCAGTGCTCGAGACATCGCTGCATCACAACATCGTTACTAACAATACGATCGATGGCATTACGCTGAACACCCTTGGCACGCAGCATCGAATGCGTCCACAGATTTTCCACAACACGATCGCTGGCAACGGCGGTGCGGGCCTGCTTCATGGCTGGACTTCAACCGGCTTTGCTGTTGGCAATAACATCATCGTTGGGAACCAAAGTGGGATCAGCGGTTCAGTCGATTATTCTCCAGCCACCGATAGCGTTGAGAACAATCTACTGTTCGACAACAACGGAACAGACTTCCAAAACTATCCCGCTAGCTTCGGTAATATTTCAACGGTCAATGCGAACGGTACGCCTTCGGATGCTGAATCAAATATCTTTGTCGATCCAGAGTTCGTTGCGCTCGGTGATTACCACCTTCTCGCTCATTCTCCCGCGATTGATGCGGGGATCGACCTCGGCCAGCCATTTGATGGAACGGCCCCCGATATCGGCACGTTCGAGTATGACCCGACGGGGCTCGTCAGAACGGTGCGCATCCGCCTGACCGATGCGGACTATCTGCAGTTGAATGAAGTCGAGGTGCTGCAACGGGGAACCGGAACCAACCTTGCTTTATACGGAACCGCCACCCAGTCGAGTACTTACAATTCCCGCACCGGTCCGGCACAGGCAATCGATGGCGATGCTACTTCCGGTTATCCCACTTCGATCTCGTTGACCCGAGTCGAACTGGGGGCCTGGTGGGAAGTCGATCTCGGTGGAGGCTTCGATGTGGGAACCATTACGGTTTACAATCGCTCCGCTGCCGGGACGCGTCTGGAGAATGCGGTCGTCGAAGCGCTGGATGCGGACGGTAGCGTGGTCTGGTCGGACCAGATCACCAGCACCAGCAACGGTAGCATCCACAGCTTTGAAGTCGCTACCGGACCTGAAACCACAGCGCCAACGGCCGATCTGGCCAATCCAACGCAAGCTGGTACCGTCAGCCTGACAGCAATCAATGCTCAAGGTTACATCGATGTGACCTTTGCCGATGCAGGCGGTAGTGGCCTCAGCGCGACGACGATCGATGGCGATGAGTTGACGCTCGGAGGTGCCGGCGTGGGCACCGCGGTATTGAGTGGTACGCCCACGCTGGTCGATGGCACGACCTTCCGCTACACGTTTACCGGCGCTTTTGTGGTCGGCCCTGTGGACGTGAACTTCGTCGCCGGCACTTGGCAAGACAACGCAGAAAACGCCAACTTGGCTGAAACCGAATCCTTCACGGTTCAGGACTTCGCCCCGGGCGTCGTCGCCAAGGTGCGAGTCCGTCTGACCGATGCGGACTATCTGCAGTTGAACGAAGTCGAGGTGCTGCAACGGGGAACGGGAACCAACCTGGCCTTAGCGGGAACCGCCACGCAATCGAGTACTTACAACTCAAGCACCGGTCCCGAACAGGCAATCGATGGCGATGCCACTTCGGGTTATCCCACTTCGATCTCGTTGACCCGAGTCGAACTGGGTGCCTGGTGGCAGGTCGATCTCGGTGGAGGCTTCGATGTGGGAACCATTACGGTTTACAATCGCTCCGATGCCGGGACGCGTCTGGAAGGCTGCGGTCGTCGAAGCGTTGGATGCCATGGCACGGTGCTTTGGTCCGATACGATCAGCGGCACCAGCAACGGTAGCATCCACAGCTTTGAAGTCGCTACCGGCCTGAGACCACGGCACCAACGGCCGATCTGGCCAATCCAACCCAACGGTGGCACGTCAGCCTGGCAGCAATCAAGGCTCAGGTTACATCGATGTGACCTTTGCCGATGCAGGCGGTAGTGGCCTGGACCCGCGTCAATCGATGGCGATGAGTTGACGCTCGGAGGTGCCGGCGTGGGCACCGCGGTATTGAGTGGTACGCCCACGCTGGTCGATGGCACGACCTACCGCTACCGTTTACCGGCGATTTTGTGGTCGGCCCCGTGGACGTGAACTTCGTCGCCGACACTTGGCAAGACAATGCGGACAACGCCAACTTGGCTGAGACCGAATCCTTCACGGTTGCAGGACTCCGCCCCGGGCGTCGTCGCCAAGGTGCGAGTCCGTCTAATCGATACGGACTATCTGCAGTTGAATGAAGTCCAGGTGCTTGCAGCTGGGAACGGGAATCAACCTGGCCCTGGCGGGAACCGCCACTCAATCGAGTGACTACGATACCCAGCTCTCGAGCAGAAAAGGCGATCGACGGCGACACCAGCTCGGGGTATCCAACATCCGTCTCGCTGACCCGAAAAGAATTCGCTGCCTGGTGGCAGGTCGACTTGGGCGATGGATTCGATGTGGGAACCATTGTCATCTATAACCGCAACAACAGCCGGGACTCGGCTGGAAGGCGCGGTCGTCGAAGCGCTGAAGGCCGACGGCAGCGTGCTCTGGTCCGAGACGATTAGCGGCACCAGCAACGGTAGCATCCACAGCTTTGTCCTCGTTGACGAGCTGGAAGCCAACAGCCGATCTGGCCAATCCGACCAACGGTGGCGCGATCAGCGTGGCGGCAATCAACGGCCAGGATTACATCGAGGTGACGTTTGCGGATGCAGGCGACAGCGGCCTGGACCCAGCGTCAATCGATGGCAATGAGTTGACGCTCAGCGGTGACGGAGTCGGGACCGCGGTCCTGAGCGGTACGGCCACACTGCACAGTGGCAGCACCTACCGCTATCCGTTTACCGGCGATTTTGTGATCGGTCCCGTGGACGTGAACTTCGTCGCCGACAGGTGGCAAGACAATGCGGGCAACGCCAACTTGGCCGAGACCGAATCCTTCACAGTTCAGCAGGATCCGCCAGGCGTTATCACCAGGGTGCGAGTGCGTCTGACCGATACGGACTACCTGCAGTTGAATGAAGTCCAGGTGCTTGCAGCGGGGAACAGGAACCAACCTGGCGTTAGCAGGAACTGCCACCCAGTCGAGTACCTACAATGCCAACACTCGCGAGCAGAAAAGGCGATCGACGGCGACACCAGCTCTGGGTATCCAACATCCGTCTCGCTGACCCAAAAAGAATTCGCTGCCTGGTGGCAGGTCGACTTGGGCGCTGGTTTCGATGTGGGAACCATTGTCATCTACAACCGCAACAGCCAGCGGGACTCGGTTGGAAGATGCGGTCGTCGAAGCGCTGAAGGCCGACGGCAGCGTGCTCTGGTCCGAGACGATCAGCGGCACCAGCAACGGTAGCATCCACAGCTTTGTACTCTCTGCCAGTACTGCCACGGCGTTGCCAACAGCCAATCTTGCCCTGCCGACCGACGGTGGCGCGACCAGCCTGTTGGCGTTCAGCGGCCGGGACAACGTTGATGTGACCGTTGGCGATGTCGTCGGCTCGAGCAGGAGAGAACTTGCCAGGGACCAAATAGATTCCTTGGACGAAGTGATGTCCGCTTTTGATCGCAGCCAATCGCGTCTCGTTCGTGACGACGCCGGGAACGTGCATTGGCCAAGTGTGATCGATGAGTTCGAGTTTCTGGGCAGCGAAACGCAGCTCGACGAATTGGTCAACGACAGGTTTTACGAAGTATCGCATCGCGTTGAAGACGGATTCAATGCGAGTTCTGATCGCTAACCTTGCCATGAAAACCATCAACGCCATGTCGAATCGTCAATGCGAGTCTCCTTCACTGCAGCCCAATGGCACAGGTGTCATTCTGATCATTCTCGCGACCCTGTTTGGGTCCCAAGCAAGCGCCGACGAATTGACGTCACAAACGCCAGAGCCTCGTACTAGCAACGACTACCTGCGAATGATAGTTGATCACGACGCTGCTGTTCCGACCGATTCCGGCGCCATGGCCGATCAGTCACTGATCATTTGTCAGGACATACACGAGCAACGCCAAATGCGACAATGTGCCTGTCCTGCCGATGACCCCTCGCCTTTGAGTGCTCCATATCATAGGCGACGTCGACATTCACCGTCTTAACTCGGTTGAACCAACGCCCAGTTCCGGATTGAACGAATAAATACGCGGGGGCAAGCCAGTTGCAAAGAGTCTTACTGAACTTCTGAGTGGAGAACGAAAGAACAGCCATGAGCCGAAAGTCAAACACCAGTCGATTCAGAAGAACCCGACACTCTGAGCGAGCCCGCGGCGTCGCGGCAGTTCACCGACGCCTGTGGGCAGAGTTGTTGGAAGACCGGCGCCTGCTGGCGGTGTCTTTCAACTTCCAACACGCGAGCGACATTCATCCTGGTGGCGTTGGATTCGAGGACTCGACGCTCGGGCAGGCGCGCCGTGACGCGTTGGTCGCAGTGGGGACGGAGTTCGGCGCATTCTTCGATGACTTCGGCACCATCGACGTCGCGGTCAATTCTGACTACACGGACTTCAACGCAAAGCAAGAAACCGTCAATTTCAACGGGACGGCGGGTGAGTCGCAAACGTTCAGTGTAGACGTTCTCGGTGATACGACCGTCGAGCCGGACGAGTTGTTTCGTGTTGCACTGGGTGGACTAACAGATTTGCCGACGAATGTTTCGACCAATGATTTCCGCCTGATTGACGGTTTGGGGACGATCACCAATGAAGACGGCTACACGCTGACGGTGTCCAATGTGGCTGAGACCGAGACGAATTCCGGTACGTCCAATTTCATATTCAACGTAACACTGGACAAGGCCGTCTCCGGTGGATTCAAGGTGAAGGCTCAAACCCAAGTAGACACGGCTGTGTCACCGAGTGACTTCACGGCCACGGCGACAACCTTGACATTTGCCGGCACAGCAGGTGAAACGAATACATTTATCGTGCCGGTCGTAGGAGATACATCACCCGAACAAAGCGAACAATTCGGCGTTGTGTTGACCAGTCTGACTGACTTGCCATCGGGAGTCACCGAAAACGATTTTCTGTTCGTCAATGGAACGGGCACGATCAACAACAACGACGGCTTTACGCTGACGGTCTCGGATGTGTCGCAAAACGAATCCGATAGCGCCACATCCACGTTCGATTTTACAATCACGTTGGACAAGAATGTGGGCGGCTCGTTCAAGGTGAATGCCGCAACCCAAGTCCCTTCTGATGAGGATGCCGGTACGTCGGGGTCGGATTACGTTGCTCTGGGGCCAACACAACTCAGCTTCGCGGGCACGGCCAACGAACAAAAGACAATCAGTGTCACGGTCAATGGCGATACCGAAACTGAGGAAGACGAGCTTTTTGATGTCGTCCTGAGCGGACTGACTGATCTGCCAAATGGTGTCACTCCAGCCGATTTCGTCCTCGTAGATGGCCGGGGCACGATCAATAACGACGATGGCTTTACGCTAACGGTCTCAGATGTCACTCAAGCGGAAACAAATAGTGGCACCACGACGTTCGACTTCACCGTGACACTTGATAAGGCTATTAGCGGCGGTTTTAAGGTCCAGGCACAAACCGACGGCAAAACCGCAACGAGTTCCTCGACGCTCGCATCGGCGGGAAGCTCGCGTCTATCGGGTCCTTCCGGATTCATCCATGCAGTGGCTGCGGTCAAAGCCTTAACTGGTCATGATCTGAACGGAAGTGAAACGGCCGACGCGGTGGTCAACGTTAACTGGGCACGATCATGGGAGTTAGCAGATGACTTCCAGGACGATGACTTTGATTTCACCTCCGTAATCATGCACGAGCTTGCCCACGCATTAGGTTTTTCGAGTGAAATCGCCCTTAGCGGCGCGAGCCAGCTCAATGGGGCGCAAATTGGAAACCCAGGTCGATGGTCCGTCTTTGATAGTTTTGTCAGCGACAGCGTTGGCGTCAGTCTTATCGACGCTGACACTTTTGTCTTGGATGCGGCGTGGAATACCCATCGCACCGGAGGCACATCTCCCGACAACGGCCTGTTCTTCAACGGTTATAACGCCCAGAAAGCGAATTCTGGCAATCCTGTGGGGCTCTATTCCCCAACGACCTGGAACAACGGCAGCAGCGGAAGCCATCTCGATTCCCTCAATCCAACTTATGAGTCGTTGATGATGAGACATTGGGTTTCAGAGGGACGTGCCGAGCGCCAATTCGATGACATCGAGAAAGGAATTTTTCGGGACTTGGGTTACACAATAGCCGGTGTTGCTAACGTCGCACCGGTTGGCGTAGGTGACTCCGGCCTGGATACCGATGAAGACACGCCCGTTCTGATTACAAACGTGCTTCATAATGACTTTGACCCTGATCCCGGAGAAACGGAGGGCATTCGGATTGAAAGTCTGGATACAAGTTCGACAGTTGGCGCGGCGACCTTAGTGGGAACAGGGCTTCCGACCCAGTTCACCTACACAGGTCCAATGCCAATCGCTGACAATTCAACGACCAATTTTGATCTGGAAGTAACCAATTTTTCGGGCAGACTCACGGATATTGATGTCACACTTGATATCACTCATTCATACAATGCCGACCTCGATGTATATCTGGTTAGCCCCTCCGGAACACGAGTTGAACTGTTTACTGATGTGTATGTTCCTGAAGAGTATGACTACGGAACGGGATTTAGGGACACAAGGCTTAGTGATGAAGCGATCCTTCCAATCGCCGAAAGTGGGACATGGCATCTGGATCCGTTCACGAGCATCTTTCGACCGGAGGGCTTACTTGCGGATTTTGAAGGAGAGGACGCAAACGGTACATGGACCCTTGAGGTTAGCGATGACGCATTTCTCGACGACGGCATTTTAGATGATTGGTCGCTTATCTTGCGCGGTCAACACATTGAATACGATCCGAACGGGCAGTTCGAATTGCTCAATGACGGTGACACGCAGACGGATACGCTTTCATACACCGTCAAGGATTCCCGCAACGCCACGTCCACTGCAACCGTGACGGTAGAAGTCACCGGGATTACCGACGCAACGTCACTCGCGATTGGCGACACCTCGGCGGTCAAAACGGAAGGCAACAGCGGAACCACGCCGTTCACGTTCACGGTGACGCGGCGCGGGCGACACGCAGCGGCAGCACCGACGGTCAACTACGCGGTCAGCGGCAGCGGCAAGCCAATGCGGCCGACGGGACGGACTTCGTCGGCGGCACGTTGCCCAGCGGCAGTGTGACGTTCGAATGCCACGGAGACCTCGCAAGCTGGTCACGATCAACGTCAACGGCGACACGACGGTGGAGACCGGACGAGGGCTTCACGGTCACGCTTAGCCAGTCCGGTGGGCGCCGACCATCGACCACGGCCGCGGCCGCCGGCACGATCACCAATGACGACGCGCTGCCGCCGCCCACGCTGGCGATCGCGGCGACCACGCCGAATCGCAGGCAAGGCGGAAGGGAATTGCGGGCGCGACGGCCGTTCACGTTCACGGTGACGCGGAGCGGCGACACGCAGCGGCAGTATCGACGGTCAACTACGCGGTCAGCGGCAGCGGCAAGCCAATGCGGCCGACGGGGCGGACTTCGTCGGCGGCACGTTGCCCAGCGGCAGTGTGACGTTCAGATGCCACGGACGACGTCGCAAGCTGGTCACGATCAACGTCAACGGCGACACGACGGTGGAGACCGACGAAGACTTCACGGTCACGCTCAGCAATCCGGTGGGCGCCGGCCACGATCACCACCGCAGTCGCTACCGGCACGATCCAAGACGACGACTGCCGACCACGCTGGCGATCGCTCGCTCCACGGCGACATGCGCAGTCAAGGCTGAAGGCAACAGCGGAACCACGCCGTTCACGTTCACCGTCACTCGCTGCGGGCGACCGCAGCGGCAGCACCACGGTCAACTACGCGGTCAGCGGCACGCAAGCCAATGCGGCCGACTTCGGCGGCAGTTTCCCAACCGGCACCGTGACCTTCGGACCCAATGACGCGTCGCAAGTGATCACCATCAACGTCAGCGGTGATACGTTGGTGGAGAACGACGAAGACTTCACTGTCACGCTCAGCAATCCGTCGGCGCCGGCCACGATCACCACCGCAGTCGCTACCGGCACGATCCAAAACGATGACTCCACCACGCTGGCGATCGCTCGCTCCACGCCGACATCCGCAGTCAAGGATGAAGGCAACAGCGGAACCACGCCGTTCACGTTCACCGTCACTCGCTCGGGCGACCGCAGCGGCAGCACCACGGTCAACTACGCGGTCAGCAGCACGCAAGCCAATGCGGCCGACTTCGGCGGCAGTTTCCCAACCGGCACCGTGACCTTCGGACCCAATGACGCGTCGCAAGTGATCACCATCAACGTCAGCGGTGATACGTTGGTGGAGAACGACGAAGACTTCACTGTCACGCTCAGCAATCCGTCAGCGCCGGCCACGATCACCACCGCAGTCGCTACCGGCACGATCCAAAACGATGACTCCACCACGCTGGCGATCGCTCGCTCCACGCCGACATCCGCAGTCAAGGATGAAGGCAACAGCGGAACCACGCCGTTCACGTTCACCGTCACTCGCTCGGGCGACCGCAGCGGCAGCACCACGGTCAACTACGCGGTCAGCAGCACGCAAGCCAATGCGGCCGACTTCGGTGGCAGTTTACCAACCGGCACCGTGACCTTCGGACCCAATGACGCGTCGCAAGTGATCACCATCAACGTCAGCGGTGATACGTTGGTGGAGAACGACGAAGACTTCACTGTCACGCTCAGCAATCCGTCGGCGCCGGCCACGATCACCACCGCAGTCGCTACCGGCACGATCCAAAACGATGACTCCACCACGCTGGCGATCGCTCGCTCCACGCCGACATCCGCAGTCAAGGATGAAGGCAACAGCGGAACCACGCCGTTCACGTTCACCGTCACTCGCTCGGGCGACCGCAGCGGCAGCACCACGGTCAACTACGCGGTCAGCAGCACGCAAGCCAATGCGGCCGACTTCGGCGGCAGTTTACCAACCGGCACCGTGACCTTCGGACCCAATGACGCGTCGCAAGTGATCACCATCAACGTCAGCGGTGATACGCTGGTGGAGAACGACGAAGACTTCACTGTCACGCTCAGCAATCCGTCGGCGCCGGCCACGATCACCACCGCAGTCGCTACCGGCACGATCCAAAACGATGACTCCACCACGCTGGCGATCGCTCGCTCCACGCCGACATCCGCAGTCAAGGATGAAGGCAACAGCGGAACCACGCCGTTCACGTTCACCGTCACTCGCTCGGGCGACCGCAGCGGCAGCACCACGGTCAACTACGCGGTCAGCAGCACGCAAGCCAATGCGGCCGACTTCGGTGGCAGTTTACCAACCGGCACCGTGACCTTCGGACCCAATGACGCGTCGCAAGTGATCACCATCAACGTCAGCGGTGATACGTTGGTGGAGAACGACGAAGACTTCACTGTCACGCTCAGCAATCCGTCGGTGCCGGCCACGATCACCACCGCAGTCGCTACCGGCACGATCCAAAACGATGACTCCACCACGCTGGCGATCGCTCGCTCCACGCCGACATCCGCAGTCAAGGATGAAGGCAACAGCGGAACCACGCCGTTCACGTTCACCGTCACTCGCTCGGGCGACCGCAGCGGCAGCACCACGGTCAACTACGCGGTCAGCAGCACGCAAGCCAATGCGGCCGACTTTGGTGGCAGTTTCCCAACCGGCACCGTGAACTTCGGACCCAATGACGCGTCGCAAGTGATCACCATCAACGTCAGCGGTGATACGCTGGTGGAGAATGACGACTCATTCAACGTCATTCTGTCCAACCCGACAAACGGTGCCCTTATCCAAACGGGCTCAGCCACTGGAACGATCCTCAATGACGACACAGCCTCCGTCGAGTTCTTAACTGCCGATAGCGGTCCCACCAGCGAGTCGGTTACAACACCAAGCATTACATTGCGGCTGAACATCCCCGGCGGCGGGACGCTGGGCGACAATTTCAGTGTCGATGTTTCAACGACAACGACCGGCACAGCAACCGCGGGAGATGACTTTACAGCACTCAGCACCACAGTCACATTCCAGACCGGCGACGGAAACGGGAAGCTAGTCGACGTTCCCTTTACGGTGCTGCCGGACCAAATCGTCGAACTCGACGAAACGATCGGCTTCGAGCTTTCAGACCTCTCACCACCGATTGCTCAAGGAACCATAGCCAGCAGTCTCCACACGATCATGGATGACGATTCGGCGACGATCTCCGTGGCGACGACACAGCATGCGGACGAGTCGGGACCCGTCAACGGCGTACTGACGGTGACGATGACCCAGGAAGCCTCCACCGACACAACCGTCCAGTACATCCACAGCAGCGGCACGGCTAATCCCGGCAAGGACTATCGTGGGCTATCCGGATTCGTCACCATACTTGCCGGTTCAACCAGCGCGACCATCGAACTTGAAACCAATGATGACCCTTTCGACGAAGTGATCGAAACAGCGAACATCACGCTCATTGACGTTACTGGTGATCCGAATATTGGATTGGGTGCTTCCATTTCCGATGTCGTGACGTTTACAGACAATGATACGGATACGGGCCAGCAAGTGACGGTGTCGGTTAGTGATGGCGCCGTCGAGGAGGACGCACAGGCCAGTGTCAATTACACGTTCACAAGAACAAACACCTCGGGCGAACTGACGGTCAACTTTTCGATAGGTGGCAGCGGGACCTTCAATGATGACTACACCGTTACCGGAGCAACATCGATCGATTCATCATCGGGGACCGTGACCTTCAGCGATGGTGCTCCGAATGCGGTTGTCACCATCACTAACCGACACCGTCACTTGCTGGCCCGTATCCGTATCATTGTCTGTAAACGTCACGACATCGGAAATGGAAGCACCCAATCCAATATTCGGATCACCAGTAACGTCAATGAGCGTGATGTTCGCTGTTTCGATCACTTCGTCGAAAGGGTCATCATTGGTTTCAAGTTCGATGGTCGCGCTGGTTGAACCGGCAAGTATGGTGACGAATCCGGATAGCCCACGATAGTCCTTGCCGGATCGCCGTGCCGCTGCTGTGGATGTACTGGACGGTTGTGTCGGTGGAGGCTTCCTGGGTCATCGTCACCGTCAGTACGCCGTTGACGGGTCCCGACTCGTCCGCATGCTGTGTCGTCGCCACGGAGATCGTCGCCGAATCGTCATCCATGATCGTGTGGAGACTGCTGGCTATGGTTCCTTGAGCAATCGGTGGTGAGAGGTCTGAAAGCTCGAAGCCGATCGTTTCGTCGAGTTCGACGATTTGGTCCGGCAGCACCGTAAAGGGAACGTCGACTAGCTTCCCGTTTCCCATCACCCGTCTGGAATGTCACTGTGGTGCTGAGTGCTGTAAAGTCATCTCCCGCGGTTGCTGTGCCGGTCGTTGTCGTTGAAACATCGACACTGAAATTGTCGCCCAGCGTCCCGCCGCCGGGGATGTTCAGCCGCAATGTAATGCTTGGTGTTGTAACCGACTCGCTGGTGGGACCGCTATCGGCAGTTAAGAACTCGACGGAGGCTGTGTCGTCATTGAGGATCGTTCAGTAGCTAGCCCGTTTTCAGATCGGCACCGTTTGTCGGGTTGGACAGAATGACGTTGAATGAGTCGTCATTCTCCACCAGCGTATCACCGCTGACGTTGATGGTGATCACTTGCGACGCGTCATTGGGTCCGAAGTTCACGGTGCCGGTTGGGAAACTGCCACCAAAGTCGGCCGCATTGGCTTGCGTGCTGCTGACCGCGTAGTTGACCGTGGTGCTGCCGCTGCGGTCGCCCGAGCGAGTGACGGTGAACGTGAACGGCGTGGTTCCGCTGTTGCCTTCATCCTTGACTGCGGATGTCGGCATGAGAGCGAGCAATCGCAGCGTGGTGGAGTCATCGTTTTGGATCGTGCCGGTAGCGACTGCGGTGGTGATCGTCGCCGGCGCCGACGGATTGCTGAGCGTGACAGTGAAGTCTTCGTCGTTCTCCACCAACGTATCACCGCTGACGTTGATGGTGATCACTTGCGACGCGTCATTGGGTCCGAAGGTCACGGTGCCGGTTGGTAAACTGCCACCGAAGTCGGCCGCATTGGCTTGCGTGCTGCTGACCGCGTAGTTGACCGTGGTGCTGCCGCTGCGGTCGCCCGAGCGAGTGACGGTGAACGTGAACGGCGTGGTTCCGCTGTTGCCTTCATCCTTGACTGCGGATGTCGGCGTGGAGCGAGCGATCGCCAGCGTGGTGGAGTCATCGTTTTGGATCGTGCCTGTGGGGGTCGGTGGTGATCGTGGCCGGCACCGACGGATTTGTTCAGCGTGACAGTGAAGTCTTCGTCGTTCTCCACCAGCGTATCACCGCTGACGTTGATGGTGATCACTTGCGACGCGTCATTGGGTCCGAAGGTCACGGTGCCGGTTGGGAAACTGCCGCCGAAGTCGGCCGCATTGGCTTGCGTGCTGCTGACCGCGTCGCTGACCGTGGTGCTGCCGCTGCGGTCGCCCGAGCGAGTGACGGTGAACGTGAACGGCGTGGTTCCGCTGTTGCCTTCATCCTTGACTGCGGATGTCGGCGTGGAGCGAGCGATCGCCAGCGTGGTGGAGTCATCGTTTTGGATCGTGCCGGTAGCGACTGCGGTGGTGATCGTGGCCGGCGCCGACGGATTGCTGAGCGTGACAGTGAAGTCTTCGTCGTTCTCCACCAGCGTATCACCGCTGACGTTGATGGTGATCACTTGCGACGCGTCATTGGGTCCGAAGGTCACGGTGCCGGTTGGTAAACTGCCGCGAATCAGGCCGCATTGGCTTGCGTGCTTGCTGACCGCGTAGTTGACCGTGGTGCTGCCGCTGCGGTCGCCCGAGCGAGTGACGGTGAACGTGAACGGCGTGGTTCCGCTGTTGCCTTCATCCTTGACTGCGGATGTCGGCGTGGAGCGAGCGATCGCCAGCGTGGTGGAGTCATCGTTTTGGATCGTGCCGGTAGCGACTGCGGTGGTGATCGTGGCCGGCGCCGACGGATTGCTGAGCGTGACAGTGAAGTCTTCGTCGTTCTCCACCGACGTCTAGCCGCTGACGTTGATGGTGATCACTTGCGACGCGTCATTGGGTCCGAAGGTCACGGTGCCGGTTGGTAAACTGCCACCGAAGTCGGCCGCATTGGCTTGCGTGCTGCTGACCGCGTAGTTGACCGTGGTGCTGCCGCTGCGGTCGCCCGAGCGAGTGACGGTGAACGTGAACGGCGTGGTTCCGCTGTTGCCTTCATCCTTGACTGCGGATGTCGGCGTGGAGCGAGCGATCGCCAGCGTGGTGGAGTCATCGTTTTGGATCGTGCCGGTAGCGACTGCGGTGGTGATCGTGGCCGGCGCCGACGGATTGCTGAGCGTGACGGTGAAGTCTTCGTCGTTCTCCACCAGCGTATCACCGCTGACGTTGATGGTGATCACTTGCGACGCGTCATTGGGTCCGAAGGTCACGGTGCCGGTTGGGAAACTGCCGCCGAAGTCGGCCGCATTGGCTTGCGTGCTGCTGACCGCGTAGTTGACC
>CAVQPV010000048.1:0-8764 GCA_963714715.1 Pirellulaceae bacterium
TGATTCTCTATTTCTTTTTTGGTGATCGCATCATTCAACCGTCGCTGATCGCGGCGACGTTGATTCCTTTACTGGTGCTGGTGACGGGCCTGGGCCTAAAATTCGGCACTTGGCTGGGCCGTGTGCGGCTGCGGCGGGTCACGTTGGGGCTGTTGTTGCTGATGGGACTCGCCGGATTGGCCGCCCCGCTGATTAGCCCGTCGTGATTGTGTCGCTTGTCAGCCGCTAAACGCAGGAGAGAGTGTTCGTCATGTTGCTTGCCAATGCAGTCGATTTGGCCTCGGATCTGTCGTTACTCTCTGGCGATGCCTTGATAGCGCTGCTGGCGTTGACCCTGATGGAAATCATTCTGGGGATCGACAACATTGTCTTCATCGCCATCATCACGGGACGTCTGCCGGAAGAAAAGCGTTCGTTTGCGCGTCGCTTCGGTTTGTTCCTGGCAATGGGGATGCGCATTGCCTTGTTGATGATGATCGGCGTGATCATTGGCTTTACCGATCCGCTGTTCGAGTTGTCGAGTTTTGCCCCGACCGAACGCATGGCAGCTTATCTCGCCGAGAATCATGAGTTCAATGAAGTCTCGGTTCGTGACTTGATTCTGTTGTTCGGCGGATTGTTCCTGCTGTACACCGCCGTTCGCGAAATCCATCATAAAATCGAAGGCGGCGAAGAGGAGGCGGCGATCGGGAATCTGCCCGGCGACGAAGGCGGGGCTGATGACGGCATCACGCCGGTCGCTCCGGCCAAATCGTCGATCACGGTCGGTGGCGTGCTCTTTCGGATTGCCTTCATGGATATCATCTTTTCACTGGACTCCGTCATCACGGCAGTCGGAATGGCCCGGCAAGTGCCAATCATGATCATCGCCGTCGTGATCTCCGTTGGTGTGATGATTGTCTTTGCAAACCAGATCAGCGATTTTGTGCAAGAGCATCCCACCGTCAAAATGCTCGCCTTGTCGTTCTTGATTTTGATTGGTGTCGTCTTGATCAGCGAAGGCGCCGGGACGCCGATCAGCAAAGGCTACGTGTATTTTGCCATGACGTTTTCCTTGATGGTCGAATTTTTCAATTTGCGAATGAAGATGAAACGTTACCGACCCAGCCGCGGCGAAGGTGAAACTGGAAGTATTCGCAAAGCGAACGTCGCTGAAGCTTAGGTTCGCGTCGGCCAGGACAGGGAAATCGTCCCTGGGCTGATGAATTAAGTGAGCCGTGACGCGTGAGCGGCCGGGCATTGCGCATTGCCCGGTGCCTTACGGCCCACGGCTCACCCTCTTGCGCTGCGAATCGGTTAATTCATCAGCCTAGATCGTCCCTCTTACGCGTGTAGGTCGTTCGAACGATTGACCACGTGGTCACGGAGATTCGCCGGGGGTAGAGCAAACGAGCCTCAAGCGAAGTTCGTGGCACCCCCGGATGCGTTCCTCAAGTACCGCTGTTTCGCCTGCGGCCGGCGGCTCACCAGCTTGCCCCCGGCTCATTTCTTGAACCACTTCGTGGTTGTTTGGCTTACGCCAGCAGACGATCCGTAACCGATTTGGAAATCGACGTCGCTCCGTAGGGAATCTGGCCCAAGAGAGGCACGTCGCAGAAGCGTTCAATTTGTTCTGCATTGGTTGACGACGATTGGTCACCACTGGGCAACGTGGCCGACAAGACAATCCCCGTCACTGTCACGCCGCGTTGCTTGGCTGCCAAGCAAGTTGCCAGCGTTTGATGGATCGTTCCCAAACGATTCGCGGCCACAGCGATCAACTTCGTCGGCGCAAACCGTTGCACCAGATCAAGATTCAAAAAATCATCGGTCAGCGGAGTCAGCAAGCCGCCGGCCCCTTCGATGATCAGCACGTCATAGTCGTTCTCCCAACAGCGGGCTCCGTCGCGTAAAAGATCCCAATCAACGGTTCTTTTCTCGGCTTTGGCGGCCGCGTTGGGAGCCAATGGGGCTTCAAATCTTTGCGGGCAAACATCATCCAACGATCGGGGCTGACCTGCTGCGTTCCACAATTTGATCGCGTCCTCGGCGATCAGGCCGTCGCTGCCAACCAGGCAACCACTGGCTACCGGCTTGTACACGCCAACGCGAACACCAGAATCACGGTACATTCTTGCGAACAAGGCTGCGGCGTAGGTTTTGCCGACTTCGGTATCGGTGCCCGCGAAGTAGATCCTCAGGGGTTCGTTCACACTCACAACGTTCTCGTGCTCTTTGCGAAAGTGGAAGATTCTATCGTGTCACGCAATGTACGTTTAGCATTGGTGCAAATGCGAGATGCCGGCTCGCGAGATCGGGCAATGGACGCTGCCGGCCACTGGATTCGGCAGGCCGCCAGTGATGGTGCGCACGTTATCTGCTTGCAGGAGTTGTTCAACAGTCCCTATCCATGCCAAAGCGAGGATCATCGCCATTTCGACTATGCCGAGCCGATTCCGGGACCTTCGACCCAGACGCTTTCACGGCTGGCGAAAGAGCTTGAGGTGGTCGTCGTCACCCCGCTTTTTGAGCGAAGGGCCGCAGGGGTGTACCACAACAGTGTCGCGGTGATCGATGCGGACGGCTCCATCGCCGGAATTTACCGCAAGATGCATATCCCCGACGATCCGCTGTTTTACGAGAAGTTCTATTTCGCTCCTGGTGATCTTGGCTTTCGACCGATTCAGACACGTTATGCGAAACTTGGCGTCGGAATTTGTTGGGATCAGTGGTTTCCGGAAGCAGCCAGATTGTTCGCCTTGGCGGGTGCCGAGATCCTGCTGTACCCGACGGCGATCGGTTGGATTGATGAAGAGAAGGCCGAGTTTGGTGCCGGGCAACTCGATGCTTGGCAAACATCGATGCGGGCACACGCGATCAGCAATGGCTTGTGGCTGGGGGCCGCCAATCGAGTCGGCATCGAAGGACGATTGGAATTCTGGGGGGCGTCGTTCATCGCATCACCGAGAGGCGACGTGGTGACGAAAGCAGATCATACCAGCGAGTGTGTGGTGAGTGCCGATTGTCACTTAGACGAGATCGATGTCGTGCGAACTCATTGGCCGTTTCTACGTGACCGTCGAATCGATGCCTACGAAGGTCTGATGAAACGCTGGATCGATACGTAAAGAGGTGCGGGGGAGCACCAGAAGCTCAGTCGCTTGCTTCACCGAGACCGTAGTCTTTCATTTTTTTGTAAAGCGTGTTGCGGTTGATGCCCAGGCGCGTCGCCGTTTTGGTTTGCACGCCGCCGCAGGCGGCAAGCACTTGAGCGATCAATTCTTTCTCAACGCGATCGACGATCATTTCATGAACATCGACTGCATCCGCACCCGCTTCGCCGAGCCCATGCATGACGACGTCGCGCGTCAACGAGTCAATATCGGCGGACTGGCGATTGACGCCAATCGGTGCTTCACTGCTGGTCACACACGGAGGCAACAGATCCACCGTCAATTCGTCTGTTTCCGCCATCACCACGGCACGCTCGATATAGTTTTGCAGCTCTCGCACGTTACCGGGCCAATGATAGTCTTGAAGCGCCTCCATGGTTCCCGGGCCCATGTGGACAACATAGCGGTCGTTGATTTCGTTGTACTGCTCCAGAAAAAACGACACCAACGCGGGAATGTCATCTTGACGGCGTCTCAGGGGCGGAATTTCGATCGGCACGACATTCAGTCGCCAGTACAAGTCTTCTCGAAAACGTTCTTCACGGACTTCCTGCATTAAATCGCGATTGCTTGCTGCGATCACGCGAACGTTCGTGTTCAACGTGCTCGTGTCGCCGACCCGCTCGAATTCTTTCTCTTGCAGCACTCGCAATAACTTGACCTGCAGCGTCAACGACGTGCTATTGATTTCGTCTAAAAAGATCGAGCCCTGGTGGGCGGCCTCGAATCGTCCCGTGCGATTCGCTACGGCACCCGTAAAGGCGCCGCGAACGTGGCCAAATAATTCGCTCTCCAGCAGACTCTCACTGAGTGCACCACAGTTGACGCGGACAAAAGGTCCGCCGCTGCGGTGGCTCAGCTGGTGAACGGCGCCGGCATCAAGTTCTTTGCCCACGCCGGTTTCACCGAGGACCAGCACCGCCGCGTTACTACCGGCAACGCGTCGCGTGATCCGATACACCTCCTGCATCGCCGGCGAACTGCCGATGATGCCGGGCAGGGGTTGACCGCCAGGGTTGGCAGGTGGATTGCCGAGGATCGCCATAGAGTTTTTGAATCTGCCCGTCGTTGCGAGAAATCGCACCTGCGATCGCCGCCTCAGTCCATGACGATAACGCGAAGACATCTTTTTGGGAGATCCGAAGATTGTGGCGGTCAGCCGCCGCGGGAGACTGGGGCCAAGACTTGCGAAGCGACTTTGCGATAGAAAGGCCGATCCAATGACGTTAAGGGCGGCAATCGCTGCTCTGTCGCGATATCGAGCAAAATATCTGAATAGGCAGCCGCGGTGTTCGGATAATGGACTCGTCGCGAAAAAGGATCCCAATCCTCCAAGTCGTACCCCGGATAGGGATTCTCGATAGAATGCGATCGAGATATCTTTGCCTTGGGGCTCGTTGACGCACCAGATTGACCAATTTCTCCGGTCGCATCTTGGGCAATTGAACAGCAGCGACAATCAGGCCGACTTCGCCTAACTTGGCGAGGTCCTGCTGCAAAGCGTCTAGCGACTTGACAACCGTGACGGTGTAGCCCAGGTCTTCTAAAATCGGTTCTTGTCGATCGATGACTTCCGGTCGATTCTCTACCAAGATAGCGAGCGGTGGATTCTGTCCTTTTCGGGGGAACACGCGGAATACGGTCGATCCCGATGATGATGTCCGAGAACATGGCGGGTGTCGCCGGTTGCTCGATCAACCGCGTGAAGCATCCCAGCGATCCGTGTTGATGCCAGGCGGCTGGTTCTCCAAAAAAGACGATCGGGATATGTCTGCCACGTGGCATTCGGCGAATGCGATCGATCAATTCGATGGGCGGTAAATCGGCCAACTGAGTCTTGGAGACGATCAAATCAACTTCGCTGCCGCGAGCGACCTCGCGCTCCAGTCGCAGCGACCGATCCAACGACTCGAACGTCAAAACCGAGCGTGCTGAGGATCTGCTCTTGCTGCACGATCACATCGGCGCTAGTTTCTACCATCAGCGCGATCGGCCGCTGTGTCAGCGATCGCATTTCGCTCAAGCATCGTTTGACGTAGCTGCTGCCGGCATAAGGAACTTTGGGTGCCAAGCGTGCAATCGCGGAAGCGGCCTCGTAACGAATCCGCGGATTGGAATGTGATGTTGCCTGCACCAGCGGCGTCATCT
Organism: Pirellulaceae bacterium; assembly: GCA_963714715.1. Lineage (GTDB taxonomy): Bacteria > Planctomycetota > Planctomycetia > Pirellulales > Pirellulaceae > JBFJVZ01. Next base: position 5,301 of record CAVQPV010000048.1, read on the forward strand.
GCGGACTTTTGCCGAGCAGCAGGATGTTTCGATCCAGCACCGTTGCTGACTTGTCGATCATTCGCATCATGCCAACCGCGGCGGCGAAATCCTTGTTATCGATTGCGGTGCCAATCGCGTTTGACAATCCTGCTCCACTGACGGCCGACCCGTAAGCTGTTCGCATCGCATCGACCTGTGCGGCGTCACCCCAATCCGAATCGATCATCACTCGATAGTTGATGTCTGCGGCGAGTGCCATACTTAGCACGTCGGACGGAAGCTCACCAATGCGACGCAGTCGTGCTCCGGCGTCGGAAGCTTCGCGATACGTCGCCAAGATACGACGTGCGCGTTGATGATTGACGCCACTTCGATTCGCATTGACGCTCCAGATGGTCGTTGTTTGCGAGTCGTTTTCGCTCAGCCGCGCCTGATCACGTTTTTGACGGAGGTCGGCCAGCAATACCGCGACGGCCTCGCGTTTTGACGGCAGTGTCCCGGTCCGACGAGCGAGGCTTGTCTTTGCGAATTCAATTTCGGACGCCGTCGAATCCGATGCGTATAGTGCCGTCAGCAACGCGGGCGTCGACCCTCGTGGGTCAATCCGCAGCAGTGCCTCCAGGGCACGAGTTCGAGGTTGGGGGTTCACCGTACAGTGCCAGCTGAGCGAGCGCCGATCGACCACCGTTTCCCAATGAAGCCAAGGTGCGAAGTATTTCGTCACGCGGTGCCGGCGGTTCAGGCGACACGGTCGCTTCGACCAGTGCGGCGACTGCCGCATCGCTGCCGGCGAGCAGAACGCGCATCGCGGCGAGTCGCTGATCCGTCGATCCCGCCAGACCACTGATCGCGGCGACCAGGCGATCTTTTGATTCCAGTTGCTTGCGCGCGGCCGCTCCCAGCTTTCTGGCAGCTTCAATCGATTGGCTGGACAGATCGGCGCGGCCGGAAATGCGCAGCAAAAGCGGGGTTCCGATGCGGTGGGCCATCTCGGCTAATGCGGCGTCGTCATTGATCGCTGCGACCGGCGCCAGCCACTTGTCGACCAACTCCCATTCGCCAATTCGCGCAAAAGCTCCGATCGATTCAGCGAGATCATTTCCGCCGCGGGCCGCGCGCTCGTTCAGCTGAACGATCAGGGGATCGGGCAACTCCTCGAACTCTTGGGCACCTGTGGTCCCACAGGCTGCGAGTAGAGAGATTGCTATGATCGTTGCGTTGCGAAGGGAATGCGACATGCGAAGACAAGCGTGTGGCGGATGCGAAGAAGTCCACGTTCGGTAACCATGATACTTGGCATTCCATGATAATCAGTCTTGCCAACCATGAATGGCTCGCCAAAAGTGACCGTTTTTCGCTGTGATGACGATTCTCACGCCTGCGTCGATCAATTGGAGGGACCGCATGCAGCAGGTTAGTTCGGCTATTGGGGAACGTCTTGCAGATATTCTTTCAGATCTTGCTGAGCATGCCATTGGATGGTTCCCACTTCGATCTCGCCGTCAGCGAGTTCCGCAAGCAGCCTGACGTCCTTGAGACGTCGCTCCAGTCCTTTTCTCCACTGGGACTTTGCGTGGTCCTTGCCCCGCGAATTCTTGGACTCATTTCGCGATGCGGCCAATTGCGCCTTCAGATCTTCTTCCAGCGCCAGCATCTGTTGTACGTACTGATCGTTGGCGACGCGATCCGCCGAATGGCTTACGGGGCGAGCTTCCAATTCAGCGTTGTCCTTGTCGGAGCCGCCGAAGGAGATGATCGATTCTTCGCCTCGGAAGGGCAGCGAAAAAGCCCAGGCCAAAATGCACGCCGACACGCAGAATGATAGCGCGAACCATTTCCGCGACTTCTTTCCCTCGATCAATCGATGGTCAGACTTTCGTCGACCACCTGATTTGATGCCAGCATCGCTCGAACGACGTTCGACCAATGTTTTCTGATCCGAGCGTTTCTTGTTTTCAGACATGCGAGAGCCCCCGGGCTAACGAAAGAGATGAAGCCCGGGTCTTGCGACCCGGGCGATGCTTGCTTGATTACTCAGTCAGAATCGTTGGCAGGTTGTTAGCGATCCGTTCAAAGATCGCGATCAATTCCGCACCGGTGTTCGCGTGGTAGTGACGACCGCCACCAATATTTGCGACGCTGGTCATCCGATCCTCATCGGCACCCGGTCCGAACGTGACCGTGTGAATGGTCAAGTTGTAATTACTCATCAAGCTCTGCGCAACGTCCACCGGGTCGATTCCCGTGTTGTGCATGCCGTCGGTCATCACGACCATCGTTTTCGCTGCGAAGGGACGTGCAGCAGAATCCAGTAACGCTTGGATGCCTTCTTGCATGCCGAGTCCGATCGCGGTGCTGCCGTCGGGATCCATGCGGTTGACGACGGCTTCGATCCGTGAATGGTTTTTTTCCAACCAGGTATCCAAGCGACCGGAACTCGCGTAGCTGGCGACGGAGATTTGTTCTTCCTGGGCTGTTGCGTCCAGCACGTCGATGAACGCTGCCACAGACATTTCCAGGTATTCCCACGGGGACCGAGGTGCTTCACCAAGGCCAAAATGATCTTCCCACGCCCATTGCTGAAACGTGGTCGAGTTATTGCCACTGGTGTAATAGTATCTACCCCTTCGCGACCTCATGATGCCCGCGTCGACCGCTCCATCCCTGACCGTGTCGTTCCAAGGTGAGACGCCGTCCGGCCAGTTAAATTCCAGATCGTCCATCGATCCCGAACGGTCCAACACCATGGAGATGTCTCGGTCGACTTGCATGGCAACGGAATTCTGCACCGTCGAAAAATCGTCCCTCGACAAAAGCCCGGGAATGATCAGCGGAACGCGACCAGACAAACCGTCCGTGTTCCGCAATCCATTGACTCGGATGGCACTCGCCACCACCGAACCATTGGCGACTTGCGATGTGGGGATCTTTTCAAAGTGGTAACGGCCCTGATAACCATCGGGCTGTGTGGAGAGCCCAAATTCGATTTCATTGGCGGAATCGTTTTCGCGAATCTGCAGTGGGTCGCCGTTCACCGTGTTCAACGCGGCGGTCACGCGAGCGGCTGTCTTGGCCGCTGCGACCGTCTGGATTTCACTGAACGCACGACCGGCTGCCTTGGCCGATGCGTCTGTCGCGATGACCAATTCGGTGCGTGTTAGCTGCATGTGCGCCGTGTTGATGCAGAAAGCAGCCAGCATTGCCAGCACAGGCAGCAATAGCGCCATCAACGCAATCACGCTGCCGCGACGCTTGTTGGCGAATCCGTTCTTGCGATATTGATTGAGGTTCGTATTCATGATGAGACTTCAAGTTGAAAGTGAAAAGACCGTTAACCTTGTTGGTAGAACCCCTCGTAGCGTTCAGTTTTGACTCTCGCAGTCGATTCGATCGTTGCGTCATTCAGGAACATTGGCACGAAAAGAGCAACGTGATTCAGATCCACGCTGACCGTCACGATTACTTCGTTGGCATCGAAATTC
>CAVQPV010000049.1:0-14410 GCA_963714715.1 Pirellulaceae bacterium
ATCAATGAACGCAATCCAGATTATTCGCTCGACATTCAGGTGACGCAACATGCCAATTCGCCGGTTGCGGGTCCACTTCTCGCGTCACATACAGAGCTGGTGCGTGGACGAGAATTAACGCTCTTAATGGAACCCGATACGATTACGAACATCAACGAACAAGGACTTGATGCCGTCCACTTCTACGCAGACTTCAACAAAGACGGACAAATTCAATTTGGCACTGAGTACTTGGGCACTGATTGGACTGGCCCCCCCAACAACACAGGCGACGGTCCCAATGGTGAACTTACAATTACGGTCAGCACGGCGAATTGGCCGCTTGGTGTGAATAATGTGTTTGCTTATGTGAAGCCGAAGTTCGGGTTTGAGAGCCTAGCCGAGTACGTATTCGTTGACGTCCTTCCGAATAACCCTCCAACGGTGCAGTCGATTACGGCGCCCGCAACTTCAATCCACGGTGGTGTCGCAACGCTCATCGCGAATAACGTGCAGGATAACGATCCATCGGCTGAAGTTACCGGTGTAGACTTCTATCTGGACGCCGATGGCAATCAGGTTCTCGATGCCAACGATCTGCTGCTGGGGCCGGGCGGCACAATCGGGGGTTGACTGGTCAATCACCACGTCCACAGTTGCGTGGCCACTGGGAATCGCGACCGTTTTCGCCGTAGCACAGGATGAGCTCGAACTTGAGAGCGAACCAGCGACGACAACTCTCGAGATTGTCGCGTCGGATAACGTGCGGCCAACTATCGGCTCATTCATAACACCAGACTTCGTCTTCAAAGGCGACACACTTGTGCTGTTGGCAGCCAATGTAATCGACCCAAACAATGATCCACTCATGGTCGATTTCTATGTCGACTCAAACGAGAACAATGCCTTCGATGATGGTGACGAGTTGCTCGGCAGCGGTACCGCGACTGGGAACGATTGGTCGCTGGACGTTGACACGTCATCTTTCATCAACGGACCTATACGTGTGTTTGTAGAGGCATCCGATAATGGGATCCCTGCGTATTCGCACGTGTTGACAGCAGACGTCACGATTGTCGATGTGACCGGACCAAGAGTTCTCGCTCAAACTCCCTCCGCATCCGTGATTGGATCGATTGACAGCGTTTCGGTCTTTTTTGATGAGCCTATTGATGTCGATTCATTTACAGTCAGCGACATTTCTTCATTCACTGGTCCCGCCGGATCCATCAACATTGAATCGCTGGAGCCGGTGCCTGGCAGTGACGACATGGAATTTCGAACTTCGTTTGCTCGCCAAACAACGACAGGCATTTACTCCTTGACGATCGATCCAACGCTGCTTGATCTGGGCGGAAATCAGCTGGATCAAGACGGGGACGGAGTTGGCGGCGAGGCCGTAGAAGACGCCTACGAACTAACTTTTGAACTTGAATTGCCGGACCTGGCGTTTCAATGGGCCAACCAACTTGCGAACAGCAACAGTGCTCGAATTGCTGACCTCAAGGTTGACTTGGCAAAGAATGTGATCATCACCGGGTCATTTTCTGACACCGTTGACTTTGATCCAGGCTCGGCGGTGCACGAACTGACAAGCAACGGCTTCAGCGACACGTTTGTCGCCAAGTATGACATGGACGGGAACTTCCTTTGGGCCAGAAGCGGCGGAGGAACATCTTCCGATTTGGGTGCGGCGATAGCAATCGATCCAGCGGGTAGTGTGTACGCCGTCGGCGAGTACCGAGAGACAGCGACTTTCTCGACAGGCACGGGAACGACAAGCCTGACGACCTCTGCGGGAAGCGGTGGATGGGAAGACACCTACATTTGGAAGCTAGACTCAAACGGAAACACATTCTGGCTGAAGACGATTGGCGGTTCGAGAAGAGATACACCGCACGATATCGCGGTCGTTGGCAACGATGTCTATATCGTCGGTGAGTTTGGAGGCACAGCTGATTTTGATCCCAACCCAGGCATTCACAATTTGACGACGACGGAGAATGCTAACGCAGGTTTCGACGTATCGGACGCCTACCTCCTAAAATTGAACACGTCTGGCAACTTTGTGTTTGCGCGAGCAATGGGTGGTACCAACAACGAAGTTGCCCGTGCCGTTGCGGTTGATTCAGTCGGATCTATCTACACGACTGGTTCGTACAAGAGCGCATCCGACTTTGATCGGTTGACCAGTGGTGGCAATGTGACGTTCAGTGGTTCCGTAGCCGCGTTCGTGACGAAACACAGCAGCAGCGGAGCATTGCAATGGGTGAATACTATTCAAAGTCACACCGTTCGCGGTCAAGACATCGTGATTGACGGCAACGACGACCTGTACATCGCTGGTGAACACTTCTCGCTAGCTTGTTCTCAGTGTGGTCCTGGTGACTTCGATCCTGGTCCTGGTAGTGCAATTGAAACCACGGATGGTCTCGACGCTTACATGACAAAGTGGAACTCCAACGGTGCATTTCAGTGGGTCCACAGTTTTACAGAAAGTGGAAACGCTGGGATCATTCGCGGCCTTGCGATCGATTCAACCGGTGACATTTACGCCGCGGGAGATTTCAGCGGCGACAGCGTCGCCAAATTTGACGCAGATGGTGCCGTTCAGTGGACAAAGCCAATTGATGGCAACGATGAAACGCAGGCAATCGCAGTCGTTGATCCAAATCAAATTCACTTGGCGGGTTGGTTTGATGGCACGATTGATGTGGATCCTGATCCCGGCACAATCAATCTGACGACCCAGGGCGGGGACGATGGCTTCCTTGTTCAGTGGAGAAAACCAGAGATCGTCAACCAACCGCCATCGCTGGCGTTACAGAATGTTTTGACTACGTTGCCGGAAGACGCAGACGTTGGTAACCGAATTAAGGTCGCTGATATTGTAATCGGCGATGATGGTCTGGGGACGAACACGGTTAGCGTTGGCGGACCAGATGCGTCGCTGTTCGGAAAATCTTCGATGACGACTTGTACTTGAAAGCAAGTGCATCGCTCGATCGAGAGACGAACCCGGTACTGAATGTTTCAATTTCCGTTGATGATCCTGACGTGGGCACCACGCCTGACGACACAAATTCGCTTGATATCTCCGTCGGTGATGTGAATGAGTCTCCGTCCCTCACTTTGGAGAATATCGTCATTGCGTTGTCCGAAACCATTAGCACAAGCAATCCCATTCGGGTTGCTGACATCATCATCGCGGATGATGCACTCGGAATGAACGTCTTGGGCTTATCTGGCGCGGATTCGGCTTTGTTCGATATTCAAGATGATGTCCTAGTTGTTAAACCGGGTGCGATTCTCGATTTCGAAACTAATCCCGTACTTGATGTAACCGTTTCAGTCGATGACTCGACCGTTGGTAACACACCCGATGACGTAGCTTCGATGGTCGTCAATGTCACGGCAGAAGATGACGAAATCCCGCAAACTGAAAATCATTCCGCAACGCTCGGCGAAGGCGCGACGCTTGTCATCAACGCTTCTCATTTGTCCGCAACGGATGTCGACTCCGATGACGCAACCTTGATTTTCACGGTTACAAGTTTGCCAGCTAACGGAGTTCTGAAGAAGTTGGCTGCAGTTGTTGCGGTGGACGATACGTTCACTCAGCAGGATATCACGGATGGCAAAATCAGCTACCAGCATGATGGTGGTAACACGACCAATGACAGCTTCACCTTTACGGTGAAGGATGAGGCAGGGAACGAAACGGGAGTCAACGCGTTTTCAATCGTTGTGACGCCGATCGACGACGAAGTGCCGGTTGTCGGCAATCACGCCGCGAATCTGGATGAAGGTGACACTTTGGTGTTTGACGCGACGCACCTCGCCGCGACCGACCAGGATACGGACGTTGCCTTGTTGGAATTCACTGTCAAGGGTCTCCCAGGAAACGGTCAGTTGTCAAAGGACGGTTTCGCGTTGGCGGTTGACGCGGTGTTTGCTCAATCAGATATCACGGCTGGCAAGATCGGCTACAAGCACGATGACAGCAATACGACAAGCGATGCGTTCACGTTCACGGTCAAAGATCCGGCAGGGAACGAGACGAACGTCGAGTCGTTTGCGCTCACGATTACGCCGGTTGATGATGATTTGCCGGTGATTACCAACAGTAGCCTCGCGTTGTCGCAAGGAGCGACCGCGACGCTGACTCCATCGGATCTATCGGCGGATGACAGCGATAGTGATAACGCAAGTCTGGTCTTCACTCTTAAGTCGTTGCCAACGAACGGTGTCTTGCAGAAGGATGGCAGCCCCCTCGCTGTTGATTCAACTTTTACGCAGCAAGATGTCGCCGACGCTAAGATCAACTATGCACATAATGACAGCCTAACGATCAGCGATAGCTTCAGTTTGACGGTGAAGGACCACCCCGCCGGAAACGAGTCGGCACCGAGCGATTTTTCTGTTGCCGTGTCGCACACCGGTCAGGTTACAAACCAGCGCACCGGTGTGAGCTTTGCCACGATAGCCGAAGGTATCATTGATGCCCAAAGCGGAGATGTTCTGCTAATTGCGGATGGCGTGTACCAAGAGAACCTAATCGTCGATAAAGCCATCACGCTGCGTGCGCAAAACGTTGGCAGAGCAATCATTGACGGGGGTGATTCCACTGGGGCGGCTGTTGATGTCGCGGCCAACGCATCGTTTGAGGGCTTGTGGGTCCGTAATGCCATGTTTGGATTCGACGCAAACGGTGACGCGGTTACATACACCTGTTATCGATGCATTGTGTCGAACACGGAGCGTGCTTTTTCCGTGAGAAGTCCGGGACCGAAAGTGGGGCGAGCGATCGTAACTCACTCAATCGTGCTTGACAGCGGCGGTGCCGTGGGAATCAACGATGGCAAAACTATCGAAATATCAAACTCGATTTTCGATAACGTTGGGACCGCCTATGTGATGCACGATGGTGATGGAATCATTGGCAGAAATAACTTAATGCACAACGTCACGACACGTGTCAACCAAGGCCCGATTCCTGGGCCGGTTCCGCCGGATCCAGGTGAAGTAATCGGCGATCCGATGTTCGTCGACCGCGCCGGTGGCGACTTCCGACTTGCCTCGGGTTCGCCTGCCATCGATGCAGGGCTTGATCTTGGGCTGCCATTCAATGGTACCGCTCCGGATATCGGCGCGTTTGAGTCGCAACCAACGGATCTTGTCTCGAAGGTGCGTGTGCGTCTGACCGACTCAGACTATCTGCAGTTGACCGAAGTTCAGGTGCTGGAACTGGGAACCGGCAACAACCTTGCCTTAGCGGGGACCGCCACTCAATCGAGCACCTATAATTCCTACGCTGGTCCGGAACAAGCCATCGATGGCGATACCAAATCGGGTTACCCCACTTCGGTCTCATTGACTAAGAAGGAGTTTGGTGCCTGGTGGGAGGTGGATCTGGGTGGAAGTTACGATGTGGAAATCATTCAGGTTTACAACCGCAATGACGCAGGGACTCGCCTGGAAGACGCGGTGGTGGAGGCATTCGATGCCAACCGCAACGTCGTGTGGTCGGGCACGATCACGGAGACCCGCAACAGTAGCGTCCACCGCTTCCCCCTCTTTGACAAGATACCGCCAACCGCCGATCTGGCGGACCCGATCAATGGTGGCCGAGTCAGCCCGGAAGCAATCAATACTCGGCGGCACATCGATGTGACCTTTGCCGATACCGGCGGAAGTGGCCTGGACACGACGACGATCGACGGCGATGAGTTCACGCTCAGCGGTGCCGGTGTCGGCACGGCCGTATTGACTGGTACGCCAACGCCGGTCGCTGGCACGGCGAGCACGTACCGCTACCAGTTCACCGGTGAATTCGTGGTCGGCCCCGTCGACGTGAACTTCGTCGCCGCCACGTGGCAAGATCATGCGGGGAACGCTAATGAGGCCGAGACGGAATCCTTCACGGTCGAGAACGTCGCCCCGGGCCTCGTCGCGACGGTTCGTGTGCAACTGACCGATACGGACTATCTGCAGTTGACCGAAGTTCAGGTGCTCGAGCGGGGAACCGAAAAGAACCTTGCCCCTGCGGGAACGGCCACGCAGTCCAGTACCTACAATTCCAGCAGTGGTCCCGAGAAGGCAATCGATAACGATACCGATTCCGGTTATCCCGTTTCGGTCTCGTTGACGAAGAGGGAAGCGGACGCCTGGTGGGAGGTCGATCTGGGCGGGAGTTACGATGTGGGAACCATTAAGGTTTTCAACCGCAATACCGATGGGACTCGCCTCGAAGGCGCCGTGGTTGAGGCGCTGGATGCCGAGGGCAAGGTGGTCTGGACGGACACCATCAACGGCGCAGTCAACCGCAGTATGCACACGTTTGAAGTCGTTACCGGACCTGACCCGACGCCGCCAACGGCCGATCTGGCCGATCCGCCCAAGGATGGACGAGTCAGCTTGGCATCCATCAATACTCGACGTTACATCGATGTGACCTTTGCCGATACCGGCGGCAGCGGCCTGGACACGACGACGATCGACGGCGATGAGTTCACGCTCAGCGGTGCCGGCGTCGGCACTGCCGTATTGAGTGGTGCGCCAACGCTCGTAGCTGGCACGGCGAGCACGTACCGCTACGCCTTCACGGGCGATTTCGTCGAAGGCGTGGTCGACGTGAACTTCGTCGCCGGCAGATGGCAAGATCTCACGGGCAACAGCAACGCGGCCGAGACGGAATCCTTCACGGTCGAGGTCCCCGATGGCATCGTCGCGAAGGTGCGTGTGCGACTGACCGATACGAACTATCTGCAGTTGACCGAAGTTCAGGTGCTTCGACGGGGTGCCGGAACCAACCTGGCACTCACGGGAACCGCCACGCAATCGAGCACCTACAGTTCCAGCAGTGGTCCCGAAAAGGCCAAGGATAACAATACCAATTCCGATTATCCCGTTTCGGTCTCGCTGACGAAGAGGGAAGCGGGCGCTTGGTGGGAGGTCGATCTGGGCGGAAGTTACGATGTGGGAACCATCAAGGTTTTCAACCGCAAGGCCGAAGGGGCTCGCCTGGAAGGCGCCGTGGTTGAAGCGTTGGATGCCAACGGCGTGGTGGTCTGGTCGGACACCATCACCGCCGCAGGCAACGGCAGTATGCACCGCTTTGACCTTTGACGTGCGAAGACGACGGGAAGCTGTTTCGCGATTCGTCTCCCGACCTGATCGTGACCCACATCTTCTGCTGTCGCGGAGCGATGAAAACAGGTAACGATCGGTTCTAGGGAGCAGGGATTTGGATTGAAGGCGTGCTTGCTATCGCGGCGAGTTTGGCAAGCTCGTCGGCACCCAGCGCTCGATCAAACACGGCCACGCCTCCGATCCAGCCGGTGAAGCCGACGCTGCGGGAACTGTGGATCACCCGGCCGATCGTGAAGGGCCCGCCGCTGCCATCGTCTCGCGGCGTGTACAGGTTGTGAGGGTACCACCAAGGGTTCAAGCGAACGGCAACCAAGTCGCGATCAATGATCGTCATGGTTCCGTCGGCGGTTTTGTCAAACGTTACCTCGACCCGAGTATAGGGGAACTCCTGCAATTCCACCCGCTGCGCGTCCGACTCACGAACGACTCTTACCGAGACGGGCTCGTCTTCCGGCGGATTGTAAAACTGATCGGCGGGAAAGTTGACGTCTTCACCCGATTGGACGCCGGGCGTCCGATGCATCTGACCTTGCAGCCAGGCATGGTAGACCGGCTTGAGCCAACGTCTGACATCGTCCTGCCAGCGATCCCTGGCCGCACCATTCAGCCAGCCGGTCAGTTCATGGCGATGGTGATCGAATGTCATCGCAAAACACTGCCAGGCATCGTCAAGCACCTCGGGAGGCGAGTCTGCGGGCACTGCGGGCGAGACATCGCCGGAGTTCGATTTGTGCATCGCATACCTGTAGTTGAATGAACTGGCGCCATTCTCGGAAACATGCCCGCAGGCGGAGCCTTCCTTATTCAACCCGGCAAACAGAGCGTATTGCCGTTGGCCCCGTTCGACGCGCTGGATGTCCTTCGTCGAGCCTTGTTGCAAATCCGTCCCTTCGTGCCAAATCCCGGCCAGCGCGTGATTACCACTTTCACGAATCGCCCAAACGACGACCGTTACCGACTTGCCGGCACCTTTGATATCCAGGGCTGAGTCGTGCAGTCGCGATCGTGGGACAAACAGAAACGGACGAAAGTTTGCGTCGTCTTCCTTGCGAATTCGAATCGCCTGACCAAACGGCCCGCGACCGAGCAGCGGAAAATCGTCATACGTCGCCGCCCGCCCCTGACCCCAGTAGTCCTGGACATAGTTGCCCGCGTCAAGCGCGTACTCGTTGGTCGAGCCGGCGGGAACATACGCCGTGAAGCGATGCTGGCCACCGGTCTCGCGTTTGACAAAATCCCAAAACGCTACGCATCCAGGCGTGTTCCGCACGATTTCGCGATGACGCTTGGGCGACGTCTCCTCGGCGTTCAAGTCCGAGCGCAATAAGCGATCAATCCTAGCGCTGCGATGGCAATTCTCAAGTTGGTGACCCGTGTCGTTACTTTGCTTGATGGTGACTCGTCCGCTCGGGACAGCTTACTCTTAATCATCATCCTCATCTCAATCGCTCGCAAATAGGATTATGATTAAGAGCATGAGTAAGCGTACGACGAGGGAAAAGACGGACAGAAATTGGGGCGATGCAGATAATCGACTTCCGCAATCGATAATGGCCCTCCGGTTAAGGCGGTAGCAGCTGCGAGTAGCGTCAGAAATCTGGGCTACCCTGATTTTCGGTCGCAATGGAAAGTTGACAATTGCACTTGACGCGACGAAGCGGTGTAATGCCGCGATTCATAACAAGAATGAGAAACACAAATGATCAGCCGCCTGTTAATGTTCCTGCTGATTCCGGGCATGACGCTACTCTCCGTTGGCAACGCAGCGGATCCCAATCCCGAAACCGAGCCACAAGTCGAAAGCAAAAACTCCGCCGCCGGTGATTCCGCCGGTGGTCCGATCGCCACCAGCCCGACCGGGCGACCGCTTAGCCTGGCGATGCAGCGTGCCTACCGTGACTGGCCGGCCGCGGACGATCGTGACAACGAGTTCTTTACGAACTTCAAGTATTCACGGATCACTGGCATCGGCAAGGATCCTTACGTCTCGCGCCGCGATCCAAGCAAGGTGATCAAGCACGACGGCAAGTACTACGTCTGGTACACGCGGCAGAGAAACGGTCAGCGACCCGGTCGGGATTGACAACGGCACCGACAAGTTCCCTGCCTTGGACTGGGATCTGGCGGAGATTCACTATGCAACCAGTACCAACGGATTTGACTGGGAGGAACAGGGGGTCGCCGTGCCCAGGGCTCCCAAAGGCCAATACGGTGATCGCTCGCTGACGACGACAGACATCCTGGTTTTCAAAGGAAAATACTATTTGTATTACCAGACCTTCACCGGTCCCTTTCGAGGCGACCTTGGTGATCGCTGTGACGTGAGCTTAGCGTGGGCCGATGCTCCCGATGGTCCTTGGACAAAGGCCGGGGATCCGGTCGTCCCTTTGGGTGGCGAGGACGAGTGGGACGGTGGAGCCATTCATGACCCATTCGCAATCATCTACCAAGGAAAAGTATGGCTCTTTTACAAGGGGGAACCTCTCCATGGTGGCAACGTTGCGAAAGGACTGGTTCGAGCCCAGGGAGTCGCCCTGGCGGACAAACCGGAAGGCCCCTTCATCAAGCATGAACTCAATCCGCTGTTGAATTCCGGCCATGAAACGTGTGTTTTTCCCTGGAAGGAGGGATTGGTCGCGCTGGTCACGGTTGACGGCCCCGAAAAGAACACGGTTCAGTATGCACCCAACGGAATGGATTTCAGACCGGTGGCCAGCATTTGTGTTCCGCCCTACGCGCCCGGCCCCTACTGTCCGGACGTCTTCTTAGACAACTCAAACGGAATGGGAATCAAGTGGGGCCTGGCTCATATCAGCGAGGTTGAGCGAGAAAGGGGCTACCGGAGTCTGCGCACTCGCAGATCGTTTCTGGTGAGATTCGACTGCGACTTGCGCCGGGAATACGACAACCCTTACTACAAGAACAACTGGGATCAGGTGGGGAAGTACAGCGAGGAAACTTTCTTCCATACGCGAACGATCATGGATGACAAGCAAAAACAAAAGGCGCTGGAGGAGACGCAGAAAGGAACGTATTGACCGTCCTTGATCACCGGCGCCGCGCATTCAGGAGGCATTGTCGCCGAGTTCTCCGAACTCGGAAGTAGTATCCCGATCGGCATGTTAGGGAAGCAGTAAATGCGGTTACCGAGTTCGGAGAACTCGGCGACTAGCACTCTGTTCGTCACGGAATCTTCAAATGATGAAATTTAAAATTCGTCAAAGGCAATCTGTTGCGAGTTGATGCCGAATTCGTTTTTCAGCATGACTTGTGCCGCCTGAATCATCATGGGCGGACCGCACAAATAATACTCAATCGATCGAGGGTCCGCATGTCGCTCGAGGTACTGTGTCCGCAGGATGTCATGAATCAAGCCAGTGTGCCCGCGCCAGTTGTCTGAGGGCAATGGCTCCGAGAGCGCGAGCTGAAAAGCAAAATTCGGGAACCGCTGCTCCAATTCTCGGAAATAATCCTCGTAGAAGATTTCCTGTCTCGACCGCGCGCCGTACCAATACGTCACTTTGCGGATTGGTTTCCAGCGTTTCAAAGAGATGCGAAATGTGCGAACGCAACGGCGCCATTCCTGCACCGCCCCCCAAGTAAACGATTTCTTTGTCGGTGTCTTTGATCAAGAAGTCACCGAAGGGGCCAATGGCGGTGACCGTATCGCCCGGTTTCAAGTGATGCACATAGCTGGAGCCGATGCCCGCATTACAGTCTTGGCCGCGCGGCGGCGTCGCGATGCGAACATTGAAGCGAAGTTGCTTTCCGCTATCGCCGGGTGCGGTCGCCAATGAGTAGTTACGGCGAGTTTCGGTTGGATTGCTGGACTTGTAATCGAAGACGTGATGCGCATTCCAAACGCTGGCGTAGGGTTCCGGCACGTCGAAGTCGCTGAATTTGATTTCATCGTAGGCTGGGATGTCCAGTTGGATGTATTGACCGGGTTGATACTCGGGGAAATCACTGTCGTCGACCGGCTCGAGCACCAGTTCCTTGATGAAGGTGGCGACGTTGCTGTTGCTCACAACTTTGAACTTGTAGGTCTTTTCCGCGAGTCCGCAGCCACCGGCGGAATCGAGGTTGATGTGGAGTTTCCGTTGGCCACTTTTACGTCATACGTCTTCAGCGCGACACAGACCGGCGGACGCACCGGAGCGCCGTCGGTGATGTCGAAGCGGCCGTTGTGCTTGGGGCACTCGATGATCTTGCCCTTCACCAAACCATCGGCGAGGTGCGTGTTGCCGTGCGTGCAGATGCCGTCGGTGGCGTGATACGTATCCGCGGTCGTGCGATAGACCGCGTAGGTCCGGTTGCCGTGATCGAAGCGGATGACGTCGTTCTTGCCAGGACGTCGGCGTCGCAGACCTCGATCCAGCCGTCCACGACTCACGACCCTTGGCAGTGATCGCCGGCGTGGTCGGTACCGTGCCGACGGACGTGCCGTGGATGGCAACTTGCGTTTCACGTAGTAGCCCGGGTCCTTGATCTGCCGCAGAACCGCCGGAATGATTTCGCGATAAGCGGCGGTCAGGCTCGGATACGGTGCGGGGCAATCGTCCTTGATCAGCTCATGCAGCTTCGGCAGCTGGTGATACGGCACCAGCGGGAACATGTGGTGCTCCAGGTGGTAGTTCATGTTCCAGTAGAGGAAGCGGTGGACGATATTCATCTTCACCGTCCGGCAGTTGAGCCGGTGATCGAGCACGTTCTCCGCGAGTGCCGCGTGCTGCGTCCAGCCGTAGATCGGCATCAGCCAGGCACCGTAGAGGTTCGGTCCGAGGACAAACACCAGCGGCAGCCAGGTCTGATAGTAGATGCAAAACGCGATGATGACCGCATAGATCGCAACGTAGATGCGCGCGCGCAGAAACACCTTCGGATATTCGGACGCTGGAATGTAAGTCGCCTCTTCCGCGTTGACCCGGCCCACGCAGTGCAGCGCGATGTTCACAGGTAACGCCGGAAAGCCTTGAAGTTGATGAACTTCAGCAGCATCGACATCAGGCTGGGAGGACGCGGCACCGCGATCTCCGGGTCGCGGCCCACGATGATGGTATCGCTGTGATGGCGGGTATGGCTCCAGCGCCAGGGCACCGACTCGCGCAGCACCATGAACGAGGCGACTTCGTAGAGCAGGTTGTTCAGCCAGTCGGTCTTGAACGCCGTGCCATGACTGGACTCGTGCCAGCGGGAATCCGAAGCGGAGGCCCAGAGCACGCCGTAGATCATCATGGGAATCAGCGCCCACGAACTGCCCCACAGCGCGAAGGTCGCGTAGCCGGCAAGCGGCGATCAGCCCGAAATAGATCAGGCAATCCCGGATCGCGGGCCCATCCTTGCGCTCGAGCAGTTTCCGCAACTGATCCTTCGGCACCGGCGAGCAATACCAATCTGCCTCCGCCAGTCCGCGCTGGATGGCCAATTCGGTGTCGCCGCCAACCAAACTGTAATCTTTGATTCTTGCTTCTTCGGAGTAACCGGCAGGCATCGCCGTGGTTTGCAGGCTCATCTTCTCGCGGCCTCCGGCGAAGTGGCATTGGCACTTGGCGGCCGTCTCTTACAGATATTGCCCAGGCCGAAGAGTTTCCCCACAAGTCCGCACCGGTTGCGACTGGTTGGGCGGAGGACTTCATGAAACGACGACGTTTGTCGTGAAGGGTGGACGATAGTTGCTCCATTTTAGTCGGGAGGACGGCACAAGAGCCGCGATTGCGCAACCTTCGATGGTAATTGCATTTGTTTACCCGTCATTCGTGTTATTCCCGTTGCAATCGTGCTTGAAGACGAGTCTTCAGTTCCTCCACCAACGCCGGATTCGCCTCGGCGATGTTCTTCGTTTCCTTTTCCGCCGACGTGTGATCGTACAACTCGGCGTAGCCGTCTTTGTGAACGATCAGGCGATGCGTGTCGGTGCGAATCGTCTTGGCCGCTCCGCCGTAGGAAATCGCCGGATGGCCGGGCGAAGCAGGATCGTCCAGCAACGGACGCAAGGAGACTCCGTCGACGAAATCGGGCTGAGGAAGTCCCGCCAGATCGCACAGGGTGGGAAACACATCCAAGGTTTCGACCATCGAGTCGGTCGATTCGCCGGGTTTCTCGATGCCGCGATAAGACACGATCAGCGGCGAACGCAACGATTCCTCGAACAGCGTGTGCTTGCCCCACACCGCGTGCTCGCCGAGATGCCAGCCGTGATCGCCCCAGAGAACCACGATCGTGTTCTCGGCGGCGCCGGTTTCCTCCAGCTTCTCCATCACTCGGCCGACCTGCGCGTCGGCGTAGCTCACGCAGGCCGCGTAGTGCTTGCGGACTTCCAGGGCGAATTCGGCGTCCTCGTTCGGGTTTCGCTTCCAGCGGTTGTACTTCATGAACTCGCCCGAACCGTGCCAGGTCGTCTTGCCGGCGGGTTTGGTCGGATGCGGCGTCGGCGGAAGTTCGGCGTCGCGGTACGGCTGCAAGTATTTCGCCGGAGCAGCCAAAGGGCAGATGCGGTCGCAGGATTCCCACGGCCAGGAAGAACGGCTTCTGAGAATCCGAAGCTCAGTTGGTCGAGTTGCCGCAAGGCTTCGTCGATGGAGACGCCGTCCGGATAGATCGAATCCGGCCCTTCGACCGACTGAAACACGTCCATGTCGCCGGCATTCACGCGAATCTCGCCGTTGGCCAGACCGTGCATCCAACCTCGCGGGTGCTGCCAGGCGCCGGCTGGCAGCAGATGCCGGTCCCAGGAGTTCGGCATTTCCGGTTGCGCGTCGTCGTCCCAGTCCTTTCCTCCGCGACCGCCGGGATGATGCGAGACCTTGCCGACCGAGACCGTCGTGTAGCCGTGTCTGGCGAAACCAGGCCGGCATGCTCGGCGGAACGGATTCGGGATCGGCTTTCATCTTCGCCGCTCGCTGAAACAACGCACCGTTGCTGGCTCCGCCGTAGCGTCCGGTCAGCAACGTGTATCGGGAAGCTCCGCAGGTCGGCGCCTGAACGTAGTGGCGGTGGAACACTCGGCCGGCCGAGGCCAGGCGGTCGATGTTCGGCGACTGAATATAGGAGACTCCAAAGCAGGCCAGTTCCGGCCGCAGGTCATCGACGCAGAGCAGCAGCACGTTGGGCTTCTTGTCGGCCGCGAAGGAAAGCGGGGAAAGACAAACCGCGGCCGTCAGCACAAGTAGCTGTAATCGTGATTTCATAAGCGGGTCTCTGTTGAGGATGTTGAGCAGAATAATCAGGATCGGTCGCGCCGCACACTCCCCGGGCTGGCCTTCAACGCGGTCATGCCGAT
>CAVQPV010000050.1:0-179238 GCA_963714715.1 Pirellulaceae bacterium
GCCACGTATTGCTTGCCAGGATACGCTTCGCCGGCAGCGGCGGCAATCGACGTTTGTGCCGGTCGGCGATGCGCGTGCCCGGGGGCGTGCGGCGGACCGAAAAGGGCTTGTTGTGACCCCCTCATGATGGTGGTGCGCGGCCGCGCGGCTTGGTGCTTGGGGGTTTTTGGGGGGAGGTGGATTGCAGTGGACACAGGGGGCAGATCTGCGATATTCTGCTGCCGCCCTAACGGTGCCCAATTCGATAGGATTCCCGCTTTCCGGCAAGGATGCTCGCCATGCGACCAGTGACACGTGCGACTGCGATGCTGTTTCTGTTCCGTGTGCCGTTGCTGCCCCCAGCCTCGCACAGGAATTCCGTATCGCCACGGAGGTCTTCTCGGACGATCTGAAGGACCCGCAGGTCGAAACGCTCACCATTTTTACCGACGGAATTGTCTACGACTTCTCGTCGACCGGTGTGGAAGAGATCACATTGTTCGATCGCCATCGCGATCGCCTGGTGTTGATGGATACGAAGCGGAAGGTGAAGACCGAGCTGACCACGGACAGCATTCTGTCCTTTGTTGCCCAGATGAAGTCGCAACTGAACAGCAATACGCGACTGGTCGAGCAAGAGGACAGTACCATCGTCTACCCAGCCAGCAAGCAGTTCTAAGTTCTTTGCAAACGTATCGCTGCGAATGACCTGACGCGTCGGATTCGTCGTCGCCGTGGTAGCGAAGACGCCCCGACCTCCACCCATGCACCTCGCGAATTGAGTCGATCATTTACCCGCTGAACCTCGGTGCCAAGCGAATGGATTGATTGGGGGGCGAATCGGGGCGGCGACCACAGTTTATCAAGCGGCGTCTCGAATCCGGCTCAACTCTGCTTCGATTGCATCCAGCTTCGACGAAACAATGAATCCGGTAGTGCGTGGACATCCGTCTGGCGAATGTGAGTTGGTAATCCTTGGTGAAGTAGAGCGGACGATTCGACCGGAGTTCGTAAAAGCGGGCCAGCCGACCATCGGCAAGCTGTGATCGGCGGTAATACGCAATTGCTCTCGGCAGCGGCTGTAGAAATGGGGTCGGCATTTTCCAAGCTGACCAGCTGTGCGGCGATACAGCAGCATCAACGTCCGCATCACCCCCTGGGATTCACCACCCGTGATCGCCGGTGGTTCAAATTTGCCGACCAACTGATGCATCTCGCGGTCACAGCCGCCGAGCCCACCCGGGTTGAGGCTCCGGTAGCTGGGCGAGCAACAAGAAGTCACCTCCTTTGGCGGCGGCCTTCAAGTATCGCTCGTCTTCGTAGGTTTCCCAATGCATTCAGCAAGGTCACAATCAAGTCACTCATCGTGTTGTCGTTCAATGTGTAAGCTGCGTATTTGGTTTCCGGGAAAGTCCGCGACCAACTCTTGGCGAAAGAGGCTTGCCTTGCTTGTCCTTCGTTTTGGGGTCGGAAACTCGCTTAGCTGTCCGCGGCCATGTGACACGAATACTGTGAACTTAGGACGCCGCCTACTCGTGTAAACGACTGCTTCGTGAGTCTTGTCTTGAAACTTCAACTCATCAAGCTGCATCAGAAAGCGAATCACGGACTGCGATTTATCGTCATCAAAGGTTGTTGTATTGCCAGATTTTCCCCCGTATCGACACGGTACGCATATTTTTGCTCCTGAGCAGCATATTCGATTCGATTATCCCAGCCACCGGACTCCAAATCCACCCTCGGATCATGCATCCGCGGTTTTGCAGACTCCAGCAACAGTGGGTCGCCAGACAAGCGGTACGCATCCAGTAAGCGGTGCCGACGGCGGGCGTCCCAGGCGGTTGATCCATGCCGTTGTCGGCCCCACTTCTCCTTCGCCTTCGCGTTTGGCCAGGTCAGCGCCTTATTAGCTGATAAACGTAGCCACCGCTGGCGGAGCATATTGCCGAAAAGAACCGAACGGCTTGCTTCATAGCCTCGCGAGCTTGTTGCTGGCTTGGCTCAGCACTTTCGCAATCGCAATGCAAACCATGGTCACGAGGTCAACAGCGTTCCAATTTTTTTCGTGGGCATTTCGCTAGTCGCTTTTGCAGAGGTATGATCGTGCAACAATTCGCCAGCCTTCGTCGAATGGACGAAAGATCAGTGTAAACCTGCCGCCATTCGGATTCTCTTCGCGGTTCTTATTTTGAAACACCCGGAACCTGCATCGCTCCGTTGTCCAAACGCAAAAACTCCAACTCAGTGAAGGTGACTTTTCCCATCGTTTTGCATTGGGATATCGTTGTTGGTAGCGTGCAAGCATCGCATCCCAACCGTCGTCAGCTTGCGGCCGGAGCAAAAAGTCAACTGATCACTGCGCCAGTAAGCACTCATGAACCTGTCCAGATTACCTGCATTCCAATTACGGGCCTGCCGCGAAATGCATTGTCTGATTTGGGCTTCGTCACTGGCCGGTCTCGGTGGTCCTTCGGTCGGCCGCCGTTTTCCAGTTCCAAATGTGTCTCGAATTTTCCGCAGCGATCACTTATCTGTAGCTCTATTCCCGGTGTGTCGTGTTGCATCACGATTTCACCGCTGTGCGAAATGCAGATCAATCCACCATCACCGACTTTCAATCGCCGCGAGATACTCTCCGTTACTGACAACGCGCAGCGGGCGATTCGCGTAGTGCATTTGGGCCACCACGTCGGGACGGCGACCGCGTTGCGAATGAACTCCTCACCAATCCCGGTGCAAGAAACGGCACAAGCTCCGTTGGCTGCAAACGTTCCGGCACCGACGATAGGTGAATCACCAACGCGACCGGGCAACTTCTTGGCCGTCCCGCCGGTGCTGGTTCCAGCCGCGAGGTTGCCGCGCGAGTCGAGTACGACGCAGCCAACGGTGCCGATGGAAGGCGAATCGTCGGGGACTCGGATTTCTTCTTGGACCTGTACCCGAGAAATAGTCGGGCGCCACAAGCGGCACCTGCTGCTGAGCCGCGAGTGCGTCGGCGCCCGTTCCTGCCAGCAGCACATGCTTGGTCTTCGTCATCACCAATCGTGCCAGCGAGATCGGAATCATGACGGCGGTGACTGCCGCGATATGCGCACAGGTAGCGTTCTTGCCATCCATGATCGACGCGTCCAATTCGACACGGTTGCCTTCGACCACGGGTCGTGCCCTGCTGGCATTAAAACTCGCGTCGTCCTCCAAAACGTGATCTATGGCTCGACAGCATCGATCGATGTACCACGTGGCCGCCCGCCAAGATGTCGTCTTTTCCGCATGCTCGTTCGAGACCTCGTCGCCGTGCCGCACGTTTCTGATCGTCCCATTTCGCCATCGTCCCACCGCCACCATGGAATGGCGATCGCCCATCGAGCTCGGTTCGATTGCTTGTGACCACGAATCACTGGGACATGACGTATCCAAGCAAGAAGGAAACAGAAGAATGAATGGTCTGTTTGCCGCCGAACGCCAAATAACTTAACTTCAATCGCATCGACTTCCTTCCAGGAACGAGAAAATGTCATCCATCTCGTAGTGATCCGAACGGGGCGGGGCCGAGGGGCGGATTTGCCGCGCGAAAACCCCCCATTCTGCGAGAGTGTGACCGTTGCCCATGCCGCCTATTTTCAGCCCATCTCCTCTGGTTGACTTGCCGTGGTCACTCTGAGCTGGTCAAACTCCACTTATAACTCTGTCCCGATTCTCCAAGTCATGAATCACTGACGAAGACCGATCCCGCATTTTTTTGAGTGACTGCCTCCGCTGCAGGCAATCGATCTGACCGGCGGATATTCGGCTGGGACGAAGACGGCGACATCTTTACCTTCGCGACTGTCAAAGGTGAGAAAACCAACGACAATACTTTGCATTCACGGATTTTGGCGGCTGCAGTTCGCGTCAGGCGTTATCGTCGATCATGTTGCTGACGCAACAATTTACCATCGTTCATTTGCGGCGTACGGATGCCACCAGAAAGTTGTCGATCAACTCGTCGAGGCGAAGGTGGTGCGAACGGCGCCCGTGCCCGGTTCCGAGTATGGGACGACGTTTGCGTCCTCGGCACCCGCAGCAAGCCGCCACCTCCGAAAGCAGCCGTGGTGGAAGTTCTGGAAAAAGTCCTGAACTCAGAGACTGTACCGCTCAGACCCAACTGTAGTGATTCTTGAGTGATCCAGATGCCGTCAAAATGCGGTCCAACTAGATCAAGTCACCAAGCGTTTCAGTGCGGTGCTGCTGTCTATTCGGTTGACCTTTCCGTGCCCACCATCTTTGGTTTATCGGGCCCAACGGTTCAGGAGAGACGACGACGATGCCCGCCTGATCCTGCGGATCATCAGCCCGATGCAGGACAGGTCGTGGTGTTGGGCAACGGAGTGGGCAAGGCAGCCGACAACCGCGTCGGATATTTGCCCGAAGAACCGTGGATCTCGTAGGTAAACGAATGACCTAATGTGGCGTGCTCCGCTACTTTGCGAATTTGAAAGGAATCCGCAGACCGGATGGACTGATCAACGTACTTTGTCGCTTGGGCGCGATTTTTGGGCAAGAAACGGATTGAACAGTTGTCCAAAGGAATGGCACAGAAAATTCAATTCATCGTTGCCACAATCGCAGACCCCGAGTTGATCATCCTGGACGAGCCATTCAGCGGACTCGATCCCGTCAACCTGGAGTTGATGGTCGTGACATTGTTTTACGGTGCTTATCGCGACAACCGTGATCTTCAGTACCCACGACATGGAGGTCGCACAGCAGCTTCGTCCGAACCGCTGTCCACGTATTACCAGGGCAGAAAAGTCTTGGAACTGGTATTTGATTGACGAGATCCGTCAAGGTTACGGAAATTGTCGGCTGCGAATTCGAATGGCCTTGGGCGGAGAACTTCCTGCACAGTTGCCGGGCATCAGCGAGCGTCACGACGCGGGCGAGCATATGAAACTGACGCTTGAGGACGAATTGCGCGGCGTTCGGTTTAAACAGTTTGGCGGCACCGCTCGGTGACGTCGAGCATTTTGAGACGATTCGTCCAACACTTCACGACAGTGCAAATCGCTCGACCAGACCCAGAGCACCAAGACTCGGGCGACCGATGCATAAATTGTGGTATCGAAAACGCGAATGGTGCGCGATGGTCGTGACCAAGACGTTCGCGTTCACGTTGATCATGATGCCAATTCTGATGTTCGGTGGCATCGTCAACTGCCGATGCTCAGCAAGATCGGGCGGAAGAAGGAACACCGATCGTCGTGATCGATGCACAGGGGCCCGTTTCAAGAAATCAGGTTGGCGGCTGAGCAACGTAATCAACTGATCGAAAAAAGCCTGTCGGAACAGTCCGGCAACGCCAAAGGAGAGAAGAATCCGTTTGACGCGATGGAAGTTTGGGCTTTCGAGGAGTATCAAAAACAGGCGGTTGCGGACGAAGATCGATTGGCCCTCAGCGGAACAACTGCGCCGTAACGGAGCGTTGTATGCGTTTGTGGAAATACCGGCGGACTTTTTGGATGTTGAAACTATGCAGGCAAAGTTTCTTTGTCAGCCTGATCTGGACGCCGCTCTCAGTAGTGCTCGCGCGCGCCCTGCAGGGGTTCTCGAAAAATCGTGTTCGCACTGAGCGGTTGACCGAGTTGGGACGATTTGCGGCTGGCGATGCAGGCCGAGGGCCGGTGAACATCAACCCCACCTACCGGAGGTCGGAGGATGGTAAGGCTGAAAGCCAAGGCGGCCGGCATCTTTTGGTGACGATGTTCTGCCGTTTGGCATCATGATGTTGATGTTCATGATCATCTTCTTGGCCGCTCAGCCGATGCTGCAGTTGCTCATGGAAGAAAAGAGTGATCGCATCGCCGAGTTGCTGTTGGGTTCGGTCGGCCCGACAGAATTGATGGCGGGAAAAGTGATCGGCAATGTTGCCGGGTCGCTCGTTGTCTTCGCCGTTTATGCAACGGGCGGCTTGTTTGTCGCGTATCAAAATGATTGGTCGTTGCAGTTACCTTGGTCGATCATCCCCTGGCTGCTGGTCTTTCAATTGCTGGGAGACCTGTTCTTTAGTTCGATCTTTCTTGCCATTGGTGCCTCGGTCCGTGAATTGAAGGAGGTGCAAAGTTTGTTGTTGCCGGTGTGGCTGTTGCTTGCCGCACCTTTCGATGGTCTGGTTCACAGCGATTCGCGACCCCAATGGTGTCGTCCCGTCGCACTCAGCTTCTTTCCACGTCTGCCCCACTGATGATGTCACTTCGCTTAGCGGTTGGACAAACCATGCCGGCCTGGCAGACGCCGTGGCAGCATTGCT
Organism: Pirellulaceae bacterium; assembly: GCA_963714715.1. Lineage (GTDB taxonomy): Bacteria > Planctomycetota > Planctomycetia > Pirellulales > Pirellulaceae > JBFJVZ01. Next base: position 6,266 of record CAVQPV010000050.1, read on the forward strand.
GATGGCTGCGACCTTTGTGGGTGTCGGAGGCCCACCGTATTTACTGTGCGAGTTTGCTGAAATCGGATCTTGGCGTTGTTCCAGCGAATCAGGGTGGCGGAGTAGAAACCCGGATTGTTCACGAGGGCGGGCTCAAGTTGGTGTGAGTTATTCGGTGGTCTCGTCCCAAACTTTCCTGTGCCATTTCATGCACCGGGTGTACCGGTTGCTTTCCCGTCAGCACATCGAATCCGCAGACTCGTGTGGCAATTGTGCAAACGGCAACCGCCCTTCCATTGCATTTCGGTCAGCACTGGTGTCGACCACGACCCCATGTAGTTGCCGTCGCTGTTACGTTCGCCATTGCCATCGAGTGGTTCTTCGTGTCGCCACCGTTCTTCACCACTGGTCACGTCAAAGGCCGGAACGAAGACACGCTCGGCGGGACCGGTGTGCAAGATCACTCGATCGCCCACGATCACGGGGCTCGAACCCATAACCCCACATATGTTTGCAGTCACCCGTCACCAACAACGCAACGCCACCGACAACCTAAAATGTTGCGAGTTTCCCGTTTGAATTCGGTTACCATAGAACTCTCTCCCGCCACTCCAGGCAACCGTTGCTACCGACAAGTCACGACAAGACCGCCAGATCCTGGTGATGCGTGCACAATCGCGTTTCCTATCGAGCCACGAAAAACAAGGACCGTCCAGCTGGCCGCGGGCGGCGGGCGATAATCGGCGATGTGAGCCATCAATTCTTGCTTTAGTTGCCGAGGCAACGCATTCCAGTGAGGCTCGGCGGGTTGCGAATCGCTGCCTTGGATAAAGGCCGGAAAACAGCAAACGCCGCAACCATGGCAATCGCTGACGGTTGGCCAACTAATGAATCGTTTGCCAACCGTCAGCGATTGCCATGGTTGCGGCGTTTGCTGTTTGCACATGGGTTACCCGGCCTTTATCCAAGGCAGCGATTCGCAACCCGCCGAACCTCACTGGAATGCGTTGCCTCGGCAACTAAAGCAAGAATTGATGGCTTACATCGCCGATTATCGCCCGCCGCCCGCCGGCGAGCTGGACGGTCCTTGTTTTTGGCTCGATCAGGAAACGCGATTGTGCACGCATCACCAGGATCGACCGGCGGTCTGTCGTGACTTTACTGTCGGTAGCGACGGTTGCCTGGAGTGGCGAGAGTTCTATGGTGACCGAATTCGAACGGGAGACTCGCAATGAGATTTTTGGTTGTCGGTGGCGTTGCGTTGTTGGTGACGGGTGACTGCAAACATATGTGGGGTTATGGGTCGAGCCCCGTGATCGTGGGCGATCGAGTGATCTTGCACACCGGTCCCGCCGAGCGTGTCTTCGTTCCGGCCTTTGACGTAACCAGTGGTGAAGAACGGTGGCGACACGAAGAACCACTCGATGGCAATGGCGAACGTAACAGCGACGGCAACTACATGGGGTCGTGGTCGACACCAGTGCTGACCGAAAGCAATGGAAGGGCGGTTGCCGTTTGCGCGATTGCCACACGAGTCTGCGGATTCGATGTGCTGACGGGAAAGCAACCGGTACACCCGGTGCATGAAATGGCGCAGGAAAGTTTGCGACGACCCACCAATGACTCACGCGAGCTTGACCCACCCTCCGTGAACAATCCGGGTTTCTACTCCGCCACCCTGATTCGCTGGAACAACGCCAAGAACGATTTGGCAGAGTCCGATTTCAGCAAACTCGCGCGGTAAATACGTCCTGCCAAGAGCACGACCACAAAGGTCGCAGCCATCATCAGCAATGCTGCCAGCGGCGCCTGCCAGGCCGGCATGGTTTGTCCAACCGCTAAGCGAAGTGACATCATCAGTGGGGCAGACGGTGGAAAGAAGCTGAGTGCGACGGGGACGACACCATTGGGGTCGCGAATCGCTGTGAACCAGACCATCAAAGGTGCGGCAAGCAACAGCCACACCGGCAACAACAGACTTTGCGCCTCCTTCAATTCACGGACCGAGGCACCAATGGCAAGAAAGATCGAACTAAAGAACAGTACTCCCAGCAATTGAAAGACCAGCAGCCAGGGGATGATCGACCAAGGTAACTGCAACGACCAATCATTTTGATACGCGACAAACAAGCCGCCCGTTGCATAAACGGCGAAGACGACGAGCGACCCGGCAACATTGCCGATCAGTTTTCCCGCCATCAATTCTGTCGGGCCGACCGAACCCAACAGCAACTCGGCGATGCGATCACTCTTTTCTTCCATGGCGGATTCCAGCATCGGCTGAGCGGCCAAGAAGATGACCATGAACATCAACATCATGATGCCAAACGGCAGAAACATCGTCACCAAAAGATGCCGGCCGCCTTGGCTTTCAGCCTTACCATCCTCCGACCTCCGGTAGGGTTGAGTGGGGTTGATGTTCACCGGCACGTCGGCCTGCATCGCCAGCGCCGGATCGATTCCCAATTCGGTCAACCGCTGAGTGCGAACACGATTTTTCAAGAACCCCTGCAGCCACGCGCGAGCACTACTGAGAGCGGCGTCCTGGCTGACAAACTTTGCCTGCGCATTTTCAACATCCAAAAAGTCCGCCGGTATTTCCACAAACGCATACAACGCTCCGTCGCGCAGTTGTTCGCTGAGGGCCAATCGATCTTCGTCCGCAACCGCCTGTTTTTGATACTCCTCGAAAGCCCAAACTTCCATCGCGTCAAACGGATTCTTCTCTCCTTTGGCGTTGCCGGACTGTTCCGACAGGCTTTTTTCGATCAGTTGATTACGTTGCTCAGCCGCCAACCTGATTTCTTCGAACAGGGCCCCTGTGCCGTCGATCACGACGATGCGGCGTTCCTTCTTCCCGCCGATCTTGCTGAGCATCGGCAGCATGACGATGCCACCGAACATCAGAATTGGCATCATGATCAACGTGAACACGAACGCTTTGGTCACGACCATCGCGCACCATTCGCGTTTTGCGATTGCCCACAATTTATGCATCGGTCGCCCCCGAGTCTTGGTGCTCTGGGTCTGGTCGAGCGATTTGCACAAAGATGTCGTGAAGTGTTGGACGAATCGTCTCAAAATGCTCGACGTCACCGAGCGCTGCCAAACTGTTTAGAACCGAACGCCGCGCCGATTCGTCCTCAAGCGTCAGTTCGATATGCTCGCCCGCGTCGTGACGCTCGCTGATGCCCGGCAACTGTGCAGGAAGTTCTCCGCCCGAGGCCATTCGAATTCGCAGCCGACAATTTCCGTAACCTTGACGGATCTCGTCGATGGATCCATCCAAGACTTTTCTGCCCTGGTAAATCATGAACACTCGGTCACAAAGCTGCTGTGCGACCTCCATGTCGTGGGTACTGAAGATCACGGTCGTGCCGCGATCGCGCAATTCCAAAACAATGTCGCGCATCAACTCCAGGTTGACGGGATCGAGTCCGCTGAATGGCTCGTCCAGGATGATCAACTCGGGGTCTGCGATTGCGGCAACGATGAATTGAATTTTCTGTGCCATTCCTTTGGACAACTGTTCAATCCGTTTCTTGCCCCATTGGTCAGCGCCCAAGCGACGAAGCTGCGCGTTGATCAGTCCATCCGGTCTGCGGATTCCTTTCAAATTCGCAAAGTAGCGGAGCACGCCGCGTACGGTCATTCGTTTGTACAATCCACGTTCTTCGGGCAAATATCCGACGCGGTTGTCGGCTGCCTTGCCCGCTCCGTTGCCCAACACCACGACCTGTCCTGCATCGGGCTGATAGATGCGCAGGATCAGGCGCATCGTCGTCGTCTTTCCTGAACCGTTGGGCCCGATAAAACCAAAGATCGAACCGGTGGGCACGGAAAGGTCAACCGAATCGACGGCGGCGCGCCCGCTGAAACGCTTGGTGACTTGATCTAGTTGGACCGCATTTTCAACGGGCATCTGGATCGCTCAAGAATGGCTAGTTGGTCTGAGCGGTACAGTCTCTGAGTTCAGGACTTTTTCCAGAACTTCCACCACGGCTGTTTCGGAGGTGGCGGCTTGCTGCGGGTGCCGAGGACACAAACGTCGTCATACTCGGAACCGGGCACGGGCGCCGTTCGCACCACCTTCGCCTCGACGAGTTGATCGACAACTTTTCTGGTGGCATCCGTACGCCGCAAATGGACGATGGTAAATTGTTGCGTCGCGCACATGATCGACGATAACGCCTGACGCGAACTGCAGCCGCCAAAATCCGTGATCACAAAAGTATTGTCGTTGGTTTTCTCACCTTTGACAGTCGCGAAGGTAAAGATGTCGCCGTCTTCGTCCCAGCCGTGATATTCGCCAGTCATATCGATACTCCTGCAGCGGAGGCAGTCACTCAAAAAAATGCGGATCGGTCTTCGTCAGTGATTCATGACTTGGAGAATCGGGATCATTATAGTCAAAGTAGCCAGCTCAGAGTGACCACGGTAAGTCAACCAGAGGAGATGGGCTGAAAAATCGGGCTGTGGCGGCATGGCAAATGGTCACACTCTCGCAGAAATGCGGAGTTTTGGCGCCGGCGAATCCACCCCCTGCGCCCACGCCGTTGGCTCGCTCGATGGATGACATTTTCTCGTTCCTGAAAGGAAGTCGATGCGATTGAAGTTAAGTTACTTGGCGTTCAGCAGCGAACGACCATTCATTCTTCTGTTTTCCTTCTTGCTTGGATTCGTCATGTCCAGTGATTCGTGGTCACAAACGGAATCGAACCAACCGACTCGATGGGCGATCGCCATTCATGGTGGCGCTGGGGGCAATCCGGCGAAATGGGACGATCAGAAACGTGCGGCACGGCGACGAGGTCTCGAACAAGCGCTGCAGAAGGGGCGAGACATCTTGGCGGGCGGCGGTACATCGATCGATGCTGTCGAGGCCGTGATTCGCGTTTTGGAGGACGACGCGAGTTTTAATGCCGGCAGGGGCGCGACGGTGATCGAAGGCAACCGCGTCGAATTAGACGCGTCAATCATGGATGGCAAGAACGCTGCCTGTGGCGCTGTCGCGGCAGTCACCACGGTCAAAAATCCGATCTCGCTGGCACGGCTCGTGATGACGAAGACCAAGCATGTATTGCTGGCAGGGACGGGCGCCGACGCACTTGCGGCTCAGCAGCAGGTGCCGCTTGTGGCTCCCGAGTATTTTCTTGGATACAGGGCCAAGAATTCCGAGTCCGATAATACGTCTTCCATCGGCACCGTTGGCTGCGTCGTACTCGACTCACACGGCAACCTCGCCGCTGGAACCAGCACCGGCGGGACTGCCAAGAAGTTACCGGGTCGCGTTGGTGATTCACCAATCGTCGGTGCCGGAACGTTTGCGGCCAACGGAGCCTGTGCCGTTTCTTGCACCGGGATTGGTGAGGAATTCATTCGCAACGCGGTCGCCTATGACGTGGTGGCCCAAATGCGCTACGCGAATCGCCCGCTCGCGTTGTCAGTAACGGAGATTATCTCGCGGCGATTGAAAGTCGGTGATGGTGGATTGATCTGCATTTCGCACAGCGGTGAAATCGTGATGCAACACAACACACCGGGAATGAGCTGCGGATTGGCTGATAGCTCGGGAAGATTCGAGACACATTTGGAACTGGAAAACGGCGGCCGACCGAAGGACCACCGAGAACCAGCCAGTGACGAAGCCCAAATCAGACAATGCATTTCGCGGCAGGCCCGTGATTGGAATGCAGGTAATCTGGACAGGTTCATGAGTGCTTACTGGCACAGTGATGAGTTGACTTTTTGCTCCGGCGGCAAGGTAACGCGAGGCTGGGATGCGACGCTTGCACGCTACCAACAACGATATCCCGACGCGAAAACGATGGGAAAAGTCGCCTTCACTGAGTTGGAGTTTTTGCGTTTGGACAACGGAGCGATGCAGGTTCTGGGTGTTTGGAATCTAGACCGCGAAGAGAATCCGAATGGCGGCAGGTTTACACTGATCTTTCGTCGATTCGACGAAGGCTGGCGAATTGTTCACGATCATACCTCTGTCAAAAGCGACTAGCGAAATGCCCACGAAAAAAATTGGAACGCTGTTGATCCTGGTGGCGGCCATCGTTTGCGCCGGCGAATTAGAAAGTGCTGAGCCAAGCCAGCAACAAGCTCGCGAGGCTATGAAGCAAGCCGTTCGGTTCTTTCGGCAATATGCGTCCGCCAGCGGTGGCTACGTTTATCAGCTGAGCGCTGACCTGGCCAAACGCGAAGGCGAAGGAGAAGTGGGGCCGACAACGGCATGGATCGAGCCGCCTGGGACGCCCGCCGTCGGCGCCGCTTACTTGGATGCGTACCGCTTGTCTGGCGACCCACTGTTGCTGGAGTCTGCAAAAGAAACCGCGGATGCGCTGATCCGAGGTCAGTTGGAGTCCGGTGGCTGGGATAATCGAATCGAATATGCTGCTCAGGATCGCAAAAAATATGCGTACCGTGTCGACGGTGGTACGGGGAAAAATCTGCGCAATACGACAACCTTTGATGACGATAAATCGCAGTCCGTGATTCGCTTTCTGATGCAGCTTGATCGTGAGTTGAAGTTTCAAGACAGCAGACTTCACGAAGCAGTCGTTTACGCGTTAGCGGGCGTCCTAAGTTCACAGTATTCGTGTGGCGCGTGGCCGCAACGGTACAGCGAGTTTCCCGACCCCAACGAAGGACAAGCAAGGCAAGCCTCTTTCGCCAAGAGTTGGTCGCGGACTTTTCCGGAAACCAAATACGCAGGCTTTTACACATTGAACGACAACACGATGAGTGACTTGATTGTGACCTTGCTGGATGCGTGGGAAACCTACGAAGACGAGCGATACTTGAAGGCCGCCGCCAAAGGAGGTGACTTCTTGTTGCTCGCCCAGCTACCGGAGCCTCAACCCGGGTGGGCTCAGCAGTATGACCGCGAGATGCATCCGGCTTGGGCTCGCAAATTTGAACCACCGGCGATCACGGGTGGTGAATCCCAGGGGGTGATGCGGACGTTGATGCTGCTGTATCGCCGCACAGCTGGTCAGCTTGAAAATGCCGACCGATTTCTACAGCCGCTGCCGAGAGCAATTCAGTATTACCGCCGATCACAGCTTGCCGATGGTCGGCTGGCCCGCTTTTACGAACTCCGGTCGAATCGTCCGCTCTACTTCACCAAGGATTACCAACTCACGTATTCGCCAGACGATATGCCCACGCACTACGGATTCATTGTTTCGTCGAAGCTGGATGCAATCGAAGCAGAGTTGAGCCGGATTCGAGAGACGCCGCTTGATAAACTGTGGTCGCCGCGCCCGATTCGCCCCCCCAATCAATCCAAATCGCTTGGCACCGAGGTTCAGCGGTTAATCGATCAACTCGATTCGCGAGGTGCGTGGGTGGAGTCGGGGCGTCTTCGCTACCACGGCGACGACGATCCGACGCGTCAGGTCATTCGCAGCGATACGTTTGCAAAGAACTTACGACTGCTTGCTGGCTGGGTCGCCATCTCCCATTGACAACTGTGCATTCATGAGGCAAAGGTGTGCATCCGGGCACACTGAAAGAGACCACTTGTGTGCGAAATCCGCCCACAAATTCAGATTGACGCGCTCCTGCGCGTTACCGAAGACGATAGATGCGTCATACAATCGCACGTGAGCAGCGAACTTCGTGCAGTGGCCCGCATATTGCGTTGTCGAAGAAGCACGGTGGATACTTTTCCAATTGAGGAGCAAGCAGCAATGGGGAAAAGCAAGGATATTTACGGTCGCCAGGTCAAAGATATCATGAGTCGCGACGTCGTCACCATCAGGGCTGGCGACTCCGTTCATGAAGCATTGACGCTGATGGGTGAGAATCGTGTTTCTGCCCTGCCTGTTGTCGACAACTTTGATCACTGCATCGGGATCCTGTCGACCTCCGACTTGGTGGACATGACGCGTGACGTTGATGATGATCTGTACCAGTTGGACCTTGTGGACTCGACGAGCCGTCGGTTTCTGCTGGACAAGTTGACTCACAGCATGGGGAACGAATCGGTTCAGTCTTACATGAGCGAGTCGGTCACCTGCATCGACCAAGAAGCCACGATCGGCAAAGCGACTCGTGAGCTGTTGCACAATCGGATTCACCATCTACCGGTTGTGGACGGCAACAATCAACTGCTTGGCATCATCTCGACGATGGACATCTTGGGTGAACTTGCCGATTTGGCACCGGATTGATGGGCGGACACGCAGTTGCTGAAGATTAGCTAAGCTAGCAAGATTTCGGGTGGAAGAATTGACCCGTGGTGTGCTGGCTGGATGATCTTATCTATTCACCCCAACACAATCACTCCGGCTCGGTGCGCACCTCCCACTCGTCATAGTCCTTGGCGCTTTGACTGCTCCAGTAGGGTGACGAACCCCAGAGTGGCACGGTTGCTAAGCTCGATTCCCATTCGCCCAGCATCTGAAACAATTCCGTCGCACGTGTTCGATCGGTATCGAAACGGTCGACCAATTCCGCGAGATCTTCATTCGGCCGAAACAGCTGGGCTGGTCGATGCGAAAGCGTGATCAGCTTGTCGTTTCCGTCGCGGACGGCTGTCTGACCTTGGAGCCGCCAAAACAGGGTTCGACGATCGGTCTCGGCCTGTCCGGTTAACTGCGGCAAGAGATTTTTGCCGTCGTAAGCGCCGTATTTCCTGACTGCTGTTTTGCGATTGTTGTTATCTTCGTGAGCGAGCGGTGGAGACAGGGGTAATGGATCGGACCCCGCAGCGGCAAGAAACGTCGGCAATAAATCGAGACTCGACATCACTCCCGCATGGGTTTCTCCGTCCGGCAACACCTTGGGCCACGACCAAATCATCGGAATGCGCACGCCTCCTTCGCGTAGCGTGCCTTTGACTCCCGATAAAGGTCCGTTCCAACTCGCGTTGCCCGTTGCCCCGCCGTTGTCGGAGAAGAAACAGATCACGGTGTCATCAAGCTCGCCACTTGCACGTAGATGATCACGGAGACGCCCAACACCACGATCAAGTGCATACATCATTGCCGCATAGATGCGCCGCTTTGGATCGTTGATATCGGTAAACCGGGCGATGTCTTGTTCGGTGGCGTGCATCGGACCATGCGGCGCGTTGTAAGACATGAACAAGAACCATGGCTTGTCGGCTGATGCTTGTTTATCGAGCCACGTGATCGCTTCGTCGGTGAAAAAATCGGTCAAATAGGGACTCGAAAACTCCCTCAGCGGTCTGCCGTTGCGTTCCAATTTGTTCTTGTCCGGATCGGGAAAGTAGCCGTGGCTGCCGACCAGCATGCCGCAGAAGTAATCGAAGCCGCGCTGCTGCGGATGAAATCCCTCGCCGGTGCCAAGATGCCACTTGCCGATCAACGCGGTCGAATAGCCTGCGGCACGAAGATGGTCGCCCAAGGTGTGTTCGCCGGACGGCAAACCAAGCAAATCGGGGCGCGTCGCGTAATTCGCTGCGGACTGATTCAAGTTTCCTTCGTACCCAAACCGGCGCGGATCTCGGCCGGTCATCAGACCTGCTCGTGAAGGAGAACAAACCGAACTGGTTACATAGGCCTGTGTGCACAAGACGCCCGATTTGGCCAACGAATCGATCTGTTCGGTCGATAAATGCTGACTTCCCATGCACCCAAGATCGCCATAGCCCATATCGTCGGCCAGGATGACCAGAATGTTGGGCGGCGCGGCAGCCACCATGCAATCATGCGCAGCGAACAGTATCGCCGCGCACCAAAAGAGCGTTCGCGGATGGATCATCAAAAGGTCTCCGATCAAGTATGAATTTCAAGTGCCCACGTATGATAGTCTCTCGATCTGGTTGGAATGATGCACACCACAAAAGCCGGTAACAACCAGATCTCCGTACTTTGGGTGCAAATGAACGCGTGGATGGGTCTCCTTTCCGATGTGATGACTGAAACGCTGGCGGAGTTCTGGTGGGGCGATCTGGTAACGTGCGACGTGTTGCGCCGTGGGCTAGAATGGGCTCACAAAATGATGCCTTTTAAGAACGTCACTGCAGTGCGGACTATGAACATGGAGAAGACTATTTTGTTGAGCATCCATTGCCATCGATTCATTTCGTTTCTGTTGCTCGTGAGCGGCTTTCTGGTTCAGTCAAGAAACGTAGCCGCCAAACAACCGCCGCAAGGGGACGCGGTCAAGGATGCTGAGTTTGTTGCTGCCATCGATGTTGGCCACTTTGAATTGGCCGTTGTCGATCCCCAAGGAAATCCGATTGCAAATGCGCAGGTCGAGGTGCGGTCGCATCCAAAACCGGAATGGGAAATATTGGCCGGCACGTTTCTGCGCAAGGCTCGATATGGAACTTTCATGCGTACCGATAAACAGGGGCGATTGCGCATCAAGCTCCCTGGTGAAGAGTTGTCGTATTTGAACTGCAGCATTCGCGCTCGCCGATACGGTCCGTTTTGGGCCGGCTGGTCGTTCAAGCAGAAAACCGAGGTACTACCGGCCAGCTACACCGCTCATCTTGATGCCGGGCAATCCGTGGGCGGCGTTGTTGTTGACGCGGATGGCAAACCGGTTGAAGGGGCCGAGATACATCCGAGCATCGAGTACAAGAAACGGGAGACCGATGAAAGCCAACTTGGCAGTGGCTGGACGACCAAGACAGACAAGGACGGGCGTTGGCGCGCCGATTGTGTACCCTCCGTGGATCGGCTGAGTCTGGAAATTGTGCATCCGAAGTTTGTGCCGACACGAACCAGCATCGTTACGAATGAGTACCGTCTGAAACTGGACGAAACACCGCGTGAACACATCATCATTGATCGTGGCGTTACCCTGGCTGGCACGGTCACGGATGAAGACGGTCATCCGATCAAGGATGCGAAGGTACGTGCTTCCCTGATCAACGAAATGCGTGAAGCAAGAACGGACGCAGCGGGCAAGTACGAAATGCCGGGCTGTCCGACGGGTAAAATGGTGACCGTCACGATTACCGCCACGACGTTTGCACCCGATCAGGCCGAAGTCGAGTTTCGCGACGCAATGCAACCGCTGGACTTTCAGCTTGACCCAGGCAAAACCATCCGTGTTCGTGTCGTCGACAAGGACGGAAAGCCCGAACAGAAGGCACGCATCTTTTTCCGTCGTTGGCGTCAAGATGACTACGGGCATGGGCTCGACACAATCCACCAATACACCGACGAAAACGGAATCTGGGAATGGCAGGAAGCACCGAACGACGCGATCATCGTCGATGTTTGCCCAGTAGGAAAACTGCAAATCGGTGACCAGACACTGATCGCTCGAGACGAAGAGTACGTCTTCACATCAAGCCGACAGCTAACGATCGAAGGCATGGTCGTCGATGCCGAAACGGGCAAGCCGATTGAGTTGTACCGGGTGGTGCCAGGTTTGAAATGGCCTGGCCACACGAAACCACATTGGAGTCGACGTGAAAGTTTTGCTGGTCGCAGCGGCAAGTTTCACTACAAAGTCAGTCGCATGGACGCGTCTCACTTGATACGTATTGAGGCCCCCGGGTATGCCCCCTTGGTATCACGCGACGTGGCTGCCAGCGAAGGCAGCGTCAAGTTCAGGTGGCAGCTGAAAAAGGCTGAGAATATTGAGATCAAGATTGAGCGACCGGATGGTTCGATGGCGGTTGGCGCGGAAGTCGCCGTTGGCATTCCAGGTGCACAAATCATCATTCGCAATGCCGGATTTACCAACACCTACGCGCAACGCGCCAAGGTTGATCAAGATGGCCTCTTGAAGCTGAACCCGGAAGCGGGCCCGTTTCTGTTGGTCGTTGTTGACGAGCATGGATATGCCGAGATGGTTTGCGAGCCGGAAAACATGCCGACTTCCATTCGTCTGACGGCGTGGGCGACAATCACGGGGCAGCTTCAACAGGGTGCCCAGCCGGGACGTCACGTTGCTTTGGTTTACACTCCCAGAGACAGGGACTCGGTCGGCAACCTGCCTCGCGTTTCATGGGATTACAACGCGAAAACGGACGATGATGGCAACTTTCAATTTCCGCGAGTCTTGCCGGGTAAAGGAATGTTGGCTCTTCAGGTTCGCACGCACGAATCCGACGACGGTTATCGAACTCAGTGGTCCCATGCGCGACACATCAGCACGCAGCCGGGTAAGCCGCTGGACCTGACACTCGGCGGAGACGGACGAGCCGTGATCGGTCAAGCGATCGCATCAGAGATAATCCAGGAACAAATCGATTGGAGGTATGCGGTGATCGTCGCACAGGGCGTGATTGGTGATCCGCCTTCGATTCCCTACCCACCGGATTTGGTAGAAGATCAAAAAGAAGGCTGGGCAAAAGTGTGGTTGCAAACGCCACTGGGAAATAAATGGCAGGAACTCAATCAACACTACAATCAGCGCCAAATCGATCGACCACGGTACGTCGCGGCGATCAGCAAGGACCGCAAATTCCGACTCGACGATCTACCCGTCGGTGAATACGAAGTTGAGCTGCTGGTGGAAAAACGTCCAACGGATCGATTCGGTTGGAGCCATGTGATTGCCTCTTGGGAAGGCACGATCGAGATTTCAGAGACGGAGGACAACGGAGAGCCGCTCGACTTAGGTGAATTGGTGGTTCTGCCTAAGTGAGCAGAGTCGCCGTGCTCTCCGAGCTCGGTAACAGCATCCCAGGCGACACGGCGCGTCGCTCAGAGGGAGAGGAGAAACCATGCCGTTCATCAATATCACGTCGATCCCCGCCCAAGAGGTTTGCCCGGGATGCCGGCTGCGGACTCCGTATGGTGAAAACTTGATGCTTTCTTACCTGGAAATGGATGAGGGGGCGGAGATTCCGCTGCATGATCATCCCCACGAGCAAGGCGGAATGCTGCTTGAGGGAACGCTGGAGCTTACAATTGGAGACGAGACGCGGATCGTTCACCCGCGATCGATGTTCATTATCCCGCCGCATGTTCCGCACCGAGCCGTCGCGATTGACGGTCCTGCCCTGGTGCTGGATGTCTTCAGCCCGATTCGCGAAGACTACGCGGAGTTGATGAACCGATACATTCCCAATACCTAGAGTTAACCTTGTTCGCGACGGTGATTTCGATCTGCGACCTGCTCCGCCGAGCGGGAGACGTACTCCAAGTTTGCACTCTCGCGTTTGGTGTGACCTGCTTGCTCGCGGTGCTGGCGCAGCCAGCCTCTGCTGCCGACCGCATCGACTACCTCACGCAAATCAAACCTCTGTTGACCGAAAAATGTTACGCATGCCACGGTCGATTGAAGCAAGAATCCGATCTGCGACTCGAAACCCGATCGTTGATGATCGATGGCGGCGTGATCGTCCCCGGCAAGCCCGATGAAAGTGAATTACTCCGCCGCATCACTTCCCAAGGCGACGATCGGATGCCGCCGCTGGCAGAGGGCTCGCCGCTAAAACGTGACGAGATTCATTTACTGCGGGCTTGGATTGTACAGGACGCCCCAGCTCCCGAAGAGGAAATCCCGGCGGCGCCGAAGGAGCATTGGGCCTTCCAAAAGATTGCGCGACCCGCAGTACCCGATTCCGATCAATTGAATCCCATTGACGCGTTGTTGAAAGCCAAACGCGACTCGCGATCCATCAAGACTCAACCGACAGCCGAGCGGTCGATCCTGATTCGGCGACTCTATTTGGATCTGATTGGATTGCCGCCAACGCGTGAGCAACTCAATGACCCCAGAGCGTGGAACCAGATCGTCGACTCGCTACTCGCCAGTCCTCATCACGGTGAACGTTGGGGGCGTCATTGGATGGACGTTTGGCGTTACAGCGATTGGTATGGTCTGGGGGCTCAGCTTCGCAACAGCCAAAAACACATCTGGCATTGGCGTGACTGGATTATCGAGTCGCTGTCCGCGGACAAAGGTTATGACCAGATGATCCGGGAAATGCTCGCAGGTGATGAACTTGCGCCGAATCATCCTGACGCTGTTCGTGGCACTGGTTTCTTGGCACGCAACTATTACCTCTTCAATCGCACGACTTGGTTGGATAGCACGATTGAGCATACCGGCAAGGCGTTTTTGGGACTCACGCTGAATTGTGCTAAGTGCCACGATCACAAATACGATCCGGTCACGCAGCTGGATTATTACCGAATGCGGGCGATCTTTGAGCCGCATCAGGTTCGACTCGATCCGGTGCCGGGCGAAATCGACTTTGAAAAAGACGGTTTGCCGCGCGTCTTTGATGATCACACCGACTTGCCAACGTTCTTGCACAAGCGTGGTAATCCAATGACGCCCGACAAAGAGACCAAAATCACGGCGGGTGTACCAGCGTTCTTGGCAAGCTTCCAGCCGGCAATCCAGCCCGTCATCTTGCCTTACGAAGCTTACGTGCCCGGCGCTCGCGACTACGTTCAACAAGACCGTTTACGCAGGCAAACGTCGAAAATCGAAACGGCAGAAAATGAATTGGCGGCCGCGCGAAAGCAGCTTGCGGATGCACCCCAAGAGGAAGCCGCCGGCGAACAAGGTCGAACCGTTTGAGTTGTCTGACGACTTCAGCCGCACCCAATGAAGAGATTTGGAAGATCATCGGGGACGGTTGGCAATATCGCGACGGGACGCTTCATCAGACCAGGTCGACACGTGAGTCGAACTGGCGCGGTTACAGAAACCGTTGCCAGCCGATTTTGAATTGTCTTGTCAAGTACACGACCACCGGCGGCTCGACTTATAAGTCGGTCACGTTTCGGTTCGATCAGATCGGAGGCAATGCAAGTACTCGAATTTCGTTTACACCAGTGCCCACCACCTGGACCAAAGTTGCAGGTCGCGTTCACGCGGCAAGGCAGTACTACGTATCCACCCGATGGCCGCAAGAATCGGCCGATCAACGTCGGGCAATCGTATACGTTGCGGTTTGCTGTTCGCGACACGTTGGTCAATGCCTGGATCGACGATGAATTCATGTTGGCGTATCGGTTGCCCGATCGCAGCCCCGACGGCTTTCTTTCACTTTCGGGGTTTGACGCGACGGTGGCCTTCGATGAGATCTCGATTCGTTCGCTGACGGCGGATGTCGACTGACTGAAGCGAACAATAAGGTGCGCTTCGTCGTTTTCGGATCTCGCAGGTCGCTGTCAAGACTTCGAGGCAAAGCTGTTTCGGCGAAACGCCCACGTCTCTTCGCTGCAAGCCGACTATTGCGGCCGACCGGCCACGTATCGAGACAGTGCCAGTGACGATAACGATTCAGCGGCTCTGCGAAATAGGCGCCAGCTTGCAGGCCGAAATCGCCAATCGCGGCTGCGCAATATGAGAGGTTGGCCAACGCGACCGACGACAGAAAACGCCAGGCGGCCGAGAATCGCTTGAAAAAGGCGGAAGAGAGAACTCGCGGCGATCGAGAACAGGGTGAAGTTCAGCAATACGAATCGATTCGGGGTGCCAAGAAAGCGCTCGAAACACCGGCCCACAAGGAAGCTGACTATCCGGCCGTTTACTCGCCGGTCAGCAGCGGCCGACGGCTCGCATTGGCCCGTTGGATCACGTCGCCCGAAAACCCGCTGACGGCGCGGGTCGCGGTCAACCATGTCTGGATGCGGCACTTCGGCCAGCCGCTGGTCGAGTCGGTGTTCGATTTTGGCTTGCGGGCACCGCAGACCGGCCAATGCCGATCTGCTCGATCTGTTGGCTTACGAGTTCATGCAATCCGGCTGGAGTTTTCGACATCTTGCATCGGCTGATTGTCAACTCGGAGACCTATCGGCTCAGTTCGTCCACCGCGGGTGCTGACGAGGGACGCTGGCGGCTGATCCCACCAATCAGTTTTACTGGCGAATGAACACGCGTCGGATGGAGTCACAGATCGTCCGTGATAGCCTGCTGCATTTGGCAGGCCAGTTGGACACGAACTGGGTGGCCCATCGGTCGATGCGAATAGCGACTCGCAGTCGGCGCAGCCTGTACTTCAAACATTCTCGCGATGACCAAGACAAATTCTTGAAGATGTTTGACGATGCCGATTTGCTGCAGTGCTATCGCCGCAGCGAGAGTATCGTGCCGCAGCAGGCACTGGCTTTGTCCAACAGCGGACTGTCGATCAAGATGGCGACGACGATCGCCGAGCGAATTGCGGCGGAACTCGGCAAGCGAAGTTGAAGTCGCGAAGCATTTGTCGAGGCGGCGTTCGAAACACTGTTGGCCCGGCCCGCAGACGGAGGAAGAACGTCAGGGAATGCAGCAAGTTTTTTGAGAATTTGGAAACGCTGCTGGGCGGACAAATCGAACGGAGTCGATCGAGCCGCGATTGCGAGCACGATTCGTCCACGCCATGCTGAACCATAACGACTTCATTTCTATTCGGTGACGCCATGTGTACGAGATGACCTACCTTCTCGTCGCCAATTCCTGGGCACTGGTCTGGGATTCGGCAGCGTTGTCGTTGCAGGCGATGCTGCAACGCGAAGCGTCTGCTGTAGTTCCGGCCGCTCGATGGGTTACCACATTTCCCGCCGAAAGCCAAAGAGCGTGATCTGGCTGTTCATGCGCGGCGGTGTCAGCCACATGGAGAGTTTCGATCCCAAGCCGGCGCTGACCAAATATGCCGGCAAGTCGATCAACGAAACTCCCTTTGCCGATGTCCAGGATCCCGAACGGCTGAAGAAGACTCGCGTCGTGGTCGTCAACGACGCCAACGGCCAACAGCGAAACAAGATTTATCCGCTGCAGATTGGCTATCAAGAAATACGGCCAAAGCGGGATCGAAGTCAGCGACTGGTTTCCCCATATCGGATCTGTGATCGATGACATCGCGGTGATTCGATCGATGTGGACGACGCGACGACAACCACGGTGCCCAAGTTCAGTTTCATTCGGGACGTCACATGTTGGACCCGCGGGCGCCGACGATTGGTGCCTGGGTGAATTATGGACTCGGTTCGCTGAACGATAATTTGCCTCAGTTCATCAGCATGGGGCCGCGGTTCTTTGATCGCAGTGACGGGCATTATTTGGGGCCCGCCTATGATTCGGTGGGCTTGAAGGTCGATCCCAACAAACCCGCTGGACTATGCCAAACCCGAGGGCGACGTGACCCACGCGGAGCAAAGACTTGGGTTTGATTTGGTGAGTCGATTGAATCGCTTGACCGCAAAGCAGTACCCGGACGATCCGGCGCTCGAAGCGCGGATCAAGTCATACGAACTCGCTTTTCGAATGCAGACTGCTGTGCCCGAAGTGATTCGCTTTGATCAGGAAACCGAGTCCACCAAAAAGCTTTACGGCCTGGATCAAAAGGAAACCAAGGCTTTTGGCGAGCAGCTGTTGGCAGCACGTCGATTTGTCGAGCAAGGCGTTCGCTTCGTTCAGATCATGCATGGCAGCGGAGCGGCAGGCGCGTGGGATCAACACTCAGCGCTGAAGGCCAAACATGCTGAGTTGTCGATGCAGGTCGACCGGCCGATCGCGGGAATGATCACGGATTTGAAGCAACGCGGCATGCTGGAGGAAACGCTGGTGGTATTTGCGACCGAGTTCGGACGCACGCCTGGATCACAGGGGGCCGACGGTCGCGATCATCATCCGTACGGATTCAGCGTTTGGATGGCAGGCGGCGGATTGAGAGGCGGAGTCGTTCAGGGCGCGACCGACGAGATCGGCTTTCACGCGGTCGAGCAATCCGCATTACGTGACTGACGTGCACGCCACCTTGCTGCACCAGTTAGGTCTGCATTCACACCGCATGCATGTGCCGGGCCACAAGCGTCTTGAACAAGACTTTGGGCATGTGATTCACGATATTCTGACCTGAAAAGCAGCGATAAATGGCTATTGAAGAACATGATCGTGAGGACCTGTTGCGCGATGGGCGTAAAATGGCGGTTCGCGGCCAGATGGTTTTGGATGGTGTGACGATCTTGATTGGCTTTCGCCGCCAGGGTCAGGTCAGTTTGTACTGGGGAGCCGGGCGGGTCTTCCAATTTGACGAGTCCCAACAACTGCGGCGGGTTTATCTGGATGGTCGCAAGTACGCGGCGGAGTCTGGCAAGTTGATCGAGTTGAGTCGCCAGTCGCGTGGTGGCCGCGTCGAATTGACACGTCAAGGCGTTGATCAAAGTACGACGGCGACGGTTGTCGATACGATTGCCGACACCCTCAAGCGACTGTTCGCGATCATTTCGGACAACGAAAGCGAGTGGAGTACTGTTGGGGCCACGGCTGCAGACTTCCGCGATCGGGTCAGCCGTTGGCTGCAGACGATGCCTTCGCCGCTGCAAATTGGCTCCAGGGCCAACGCCTGATCGCTTCGTTTCTTGACCCCTCACGAGGGTCCGCGTAGACTCCGGCTTCGTTGCCAACTTCTGTCGCCAACTTTCGTTGAGACACCATTGAACGCTGAAATTTTGCTGCCGCTGGCGTCGACTCTGCCGGCGGCCGGCGATGCTTCCCCGCCGATCGCCAAGCTGATCGCGCTGTTGGTGTTCGGGATCGCGTTATTGTTGGTCTTGATCTTGCGGATCAAGCTGCAGGCTTTTCTGTCGTTGATCGTTGTCTCGGTGGTTGTTGCCGCGGCTTCTCGATTGGTGAATCCCGATGCTGTGCCGTTGACTCAAGTTGCCGGGACGATCGTTGACAGCATGGGCGGTGCGCTCGGATTCATCGCCACGATCATCGGTATTGCGCAATCTTTGGCGCAATTCTGGAACACTCCGGGGGGACACAGTCGCTGGCCAATTCGCTGGTGCGAATTTTCGGTGTCGACAAGGCCCCATGGGCGATGTTGATCACTGGTTTCATTATCTCGATTCCAGTCTTTCTGGATGTCGCGCTGGTGATCTTGGCGCCCTGCTATTTGCCTTGGCCCGCGACACCAAGAAGCCCTTCTTGACATTTGGCTTGCCGCTGGTAGCCGGAATGGCGGTGACGCATGCCTTTGTTCCTCCCACACCGGGTCCGGTTGCCGTTGCCTACATTTTGGGAGTCAACCTTGGTTGGGTGATCTTGTTTGGAGTGTTGGTTGGGCTGCCGACGGCAATCATTTGTGGGCCGTGGTTGTGCAATCGACTCGCCAAACAGGTGCACATTCCACTGCCCGAGGTCGAGTCCCGTGTTCATTGGGAAGACGATTTGCCAGGATTCGGGTTGATCTTGTTGTTGATAGCGTTGCCGATCGGACTGATTCTTTCCAACACGATTGTCGAACAATTTGCGGCGTCAGGTTTGCCAGAAGGCCTGAGCAGCGGCGAACGCAAGGTCCAGTTGGCGGAAGCACTTGCCAACGCATCCTGGCCGGAACAATTCATTACCTTCATTGGGCATCCAGTCATCGCCCTCTTGTCGGCAACCTTGATTGCGATTCATTTCCTGGGGGTACGCCGCGGTGTTGACCGCGACACCTTGCTGGAGATTTCTACCAAAGCACTTGGACCGGCCGGAATCATCATCTTGATTACGGGTGCCGGAGGCGTCTTCAAGGGAGTTTTGAAGGAGACTGGTATCACCGATGCCCTGGCGATCGCTTTTGGCGATTCGGGTATTCCGATTCTTGTTTTGGCTTGGGTATTCGCGACGCTGATTCGGGTCGCTCAGGGTTCGGCTACCGTTGCCATGCTGACGGCAGCTGGATTGATGGCCGGATTTGTCGAAGGCTTAAGCCAACCACAGCTGGCCTTGGTGACGGTCGCGATTGCGGCGGGCGCCACAGGCTTCTCGCATGTGAATGATTCCGGGTTCTGGATGATCAGTCGTTACTTTCGCATGTCCGAGGCAGAGACGTTGCGTACTTGGAGCGTGATCTCGACTTTGATCTCCGTTGTTGGCTTTTGCTTCGCGTTGATCGCTTGGAATTTTGTCTGACCTTTGGATCACGGATAGGAAGCGAATCTATCCGGAGACCAAAAGAGAGTTGCTGAACGAGTTAAGAAAATGAAGATTTTGCTGGCCACGGACGGATCAGAACATGCCAGGAATGCGGCAAAACTACTGCGGCGGCTGTCGTGTTGTGAGTCGATCGAATTAACGGTATTGACGGTGACCTATCTGCCAAGTCATGCCCAACACGACGAGGGCGACGAGTGGGTGCAGACTTTTCTGACGAGGGAAGAAGCTCACGCCGATGAGGCGTTCGCCCAAGTCGCGGAAGAATTCAAGGGCGCGGATGCGACACTGCATAAAGTGATCAAGCATGGACACGTGGGACATGCAACGACTGAATTCGCTGCGGAGATTGGTGCCGACTTGATCGTGGTTGGCGCTAGAGGGCACTCGTCGTTCGACCGAATACTGTTGGGTAGCACGAGTGATTTTGTGGCCACCCAGGCTGACTGTTCCGTGCTGGTGGTGAGGCCTACCGAGATTGATCCTCTCTGTGGCGAACGTTTCAGTATCACGCTCGGCTTTGATGGATCGGCTGGATCTTGGAACGCCATCGATACATTCATGTCGTTTGATTGCGGTGCGAATACCGAAGCAGAAATCATCACCGTGATCCAGCCGATACGCACGCTTGGACAAGAACTGTTGCCGGGCGGTAGAGGCAGATTGGAGCGCCGCACGAATGAGGCGCAGCGAAGCATGGAAGAAGTCGCCAAGAGATTTGCGAATTCCGCGGTAACGGCTAGCCACTCGGTCGTTCAATCCGATCATGTCGGCAGTGCCTTGTGTGAGATCGCTGAGGAGAACCGCAGTGACCTGATCATCGTTGGCGATACGGGGCGATCCGAGTTAAGCAAGCTTGTTTTGGGTAGCGTGCCCAACTACGTGTTGCGACATTCCTCGAGTTCAATCTTGATCTGTCGCGCTCGGTAAAGGTCAGCCAGAGTCCCGGGGCTGATATTTGTGCAACGTGTGCGTGCGAGTTTGTTTTGGTCAGCAACACGCTCGCCCCCTGGTCGTCTCTAGGCAGGGGCATCAGGCGTCCTGGCAAATTCTGCCTGCAAATTTTCGACCTGGTCCAAGATCTCTACGAACCGCCGGCCGAAGTCCGTGAGTTGGTACTCAACTCTCGGCGGCACTTCGGGATAGCTCGACTTTTGCAGAATCCCAAACCGCACCAACTTGACCAATCGCTCATTCAAGACTTTTGCGGTCAGTCCGTCAGCCGTGCGCTCAAGTTGTCCAGGTCGATTCACCCCTTGTCGAATCTGCGAAAGCACATGCAGTGTCCACTTACAGCCAACACACTGCTCAAAGATTTCGGTCACGGAAGGCCGGGAATTGCTTGCTGTCACTTCAAGAGTTTCCAAATGGTAGGTACCGCACCAAAAAGTGCCCGATTGAACATCGCAACTGCCGACATATTTTGGTCTTGAATCGTTCGTTCATCAATTTCAACGAACGGTAATCGGTCCATCAACTAAATCCAAGCAGGAGTCATGAAGATGAAAACGAAAGCAACGTTCTACCATGCGGGCTGTCCGGTGTGTGTTGCCGCAGAAAGCACCATCGCCAGTGCGATCGATCCCAGCCGTTACGATGTCCAGATTGTGCATCTCGGTGAGTCGCGGGATCAACTGGCGGCGGCGGAATCCGCCGGAGTGCGTTCGGTCCCCGCCATTGTGATCGATGGCCAAGCGTTTCACATTAACCACGGTGCCGACTTGTCGGCATTGACGTGATGTTCCGTTAACAGACTTACTGCTGCCCGGGGGCGGCAGTTGTTTTGGAACCAGTTGCTACACGCTCCCGCGCAGCGGGAGGGTCGGACGAGCGGCCGGGGAGCAGATGAAGTTTGAGGACGATGATGCTCCTTCGCTGCAAATCGGCAACTAAAATCGATACAATCTAAGCAACCGCGAGTCGAAGAAGAAAATGACACGAACCGATCGCCTTTTTGCATCACGGAAACGGAAGTGACGGCCAATCAACAAGAAGCAATCCGAGGTGCGCTGATTCGATTGGGCATGCATGCAACATCAAAGCAAGTTGTCGATGAACTTGAAGGGCTGGGTGTCAAAGTCAGCGAAGCGGTTGTGCTTCGAGTCAAAGACCAGATGCGGCGAGAAGATTCGAAGGCGTTGAGAGAACGGTCGAAGCGACTGCCCCAAACGAAACGCCATCAACGTCCGCAACAGCGGAAAATCCCGCCAAGACGCGGCTGAAAGTGATTTTTTGGCTCTACGGTCGGCCGTGTGCCCGCGACAACCGGAGGGCTCGCGCTGCTACGAAAAAGTCCTGCCAAGGCCGCGAAATAACATGCTTCACAGCCTTGCCGCCGCTTCACCTTGAACGGTTTCTATAGAGCTTCCCTTGGCGGCCAGGTAATTATGGAAGTTCTTTCCGAGAATGGTGTTGTGATTGCCGACAGGGAATCGCAGAAGTCGCTTTTGAGGGGAGCCCGTCCATCGATAGTTTCGCTCCGCATGTGAGAGTCAATCAAGCCATAGGTTTCAAGCCACCGGGCACTGATTGCCAGCCGTGAAGGAAGAGGATTTTCATAAAGATCACATCTCCGCGGGCAGTTCGCACCGCTTAAAGAGTGGTTTTCACGGTGTTTGAGCGTCCGCGGGGTGTTCTGACCCCGCGTGATCGGGATCATTCGCGGGTGGTCCCCAAGCGGTTTGGAGCAAAACTGATGTCTGCGTCCTCTGCGCTGTAACTCTTTTTTGCTATTCTCGCTGAAATTTGCTCGGCTCGCCCAGGCCACCGTCGGACCTGGGCGATCTTCTGGCCGGCAAGTTGGTATCTGTTTCCTGTACCGACCTACCACCTTTGGAACCACTCTGTGCCACGTCGCGACGACATCAAGAAGATCCTGCTGATCGGCAGCGGTCCGATCGTTATCGGACAAGCCTGCGAATTCGATTATTCGGGCACCCAGGCCTGCAAGGCACTGCGTGAGGAGGGTTACGAGGTCGTGTTGGTCAACAGCAATCCCGCCACGATCATGACCGATCCGGCGACCGCCGATGCGACCTACATCGAACCGCTGACCTGGCAGATGGTCGAAAAGGTGATCGAGAAAGAGCGGCCCGATGCGTTGCTGCCCACGCTGGGCGGCCAAACAGGCCTGAATACGGCGATGGATCTGCAAGCCAACGGCGTGCTGGACAAATACGGCGTGGAGATGATCGGCGCCAACGCCCAAGTGATCGCGAAAGCAGAAGAACGCGACCAGTTCAAAAAGGCGATGGAAAAGATCGGTTTGGATGTCTGTCGCGGACGCACCGTCAAATCGCTGGGACAAGCCCGTGAAGCACTGAAAGAAGTCGGTTTGCCGGCCGTGGTGCGACCAAGTTTCACGATGGGCGGCTCCGGTTCTGCGATCGCCTACAACAAGGATGACTTCGATGCGCTGGTCCAAAACGGACTGGACCAATCGCCGGTCACCGAAGTCTTGATCGAAGAATCGATCATCGGCTGGAAAGAGTACGAGATGGAAGTGATGCGCGACATGGATGACAATGTCGTGATCATCTGCAGCATCGAGAATTTCGACGCCATGGGTGTCCACACGGGCGATTCGATCACCGTCGCACCGGCTCAGACATTGACCGACAAAGAGTACCAGCGAATGCGCGACGCCTCGTTGGCGGTGATCCGCGAAATCGGCGTCGAGACGGGAGGCAGCAACATTCAATTTGCGATCGAGCCCAAGAGCGGTCGCATGATCGTGATCGAAATGAATCCCCGCGTCAGTCGCTCCAGTGCGCTGGCCAGCAAGGCAACCGGCTTTCCGATCGCCAAGATCGCGGCCAAACTTGCCGTCGGCTATCGCTTGTGGGAATTACCGAACGATATCACGCAAAAAACAAAAGCCTGTTTTGAGCCGACGATCGATTACGTGGTCACCAAAATGCCGCGTTTCGCCTTCGAGAAATTCCCCGAAGCCGATGCGACGCTGACCACGCAAATGAAAAGCGTCGGCGAGACGATGGCCATCGGCCGGACTTTCCGCGAATCCTTTCAAAAGGCGATGCGAGGCCTGGAGGTCGGCGCATTCGGTCTCGGCAGCGATAGCCGGGACGCGTGGGGTACCGAGACGCAGCCCGATGCCGATACGATTCGCGCCAAACTCAGCACGCCGGGAGCGGAACGGGTCTTCTACATCCGCTACGCAATGAAAGCGGGGATGAGCATGGATGAAATCTATACGCTTACCAACATCGATCCCTGGTTCCTTGATCACCTCCAACAAATCGTCGAAGAGGAAGATCGGCTGATCCAGATCGGATCTCTGGACAAGATGACGCGAGAAGACATCTGGAACGCCAAACGTCACGGTTTTTCCGATCGCCAGCTTGCCAAAATCACATCGACTGCGGAGCGCACGGTTCGCGCGAAACGTCTGGAACTGGGCATTCGCCCCGTTTTCAAGAGTGTCGACACCTGTGCCGCTGAGTTCGAGGCGTACACACCTTATTACTACAGCACCTATGAATCCGAAGACGAATTACCCGCCAAGGGTGACAAGAAAAGGGTCGTGATTCTCGGTGGCGGTCCCAATCGTATTGGTCAGGGAATCGAGTTTGATTACTGCTGTTGCCACGCAAGTTTCGCACTTCGCGAAATCGGCATCGAGAGCGTGATGGTCAACAGCAATCCCGAAACGGTCAGCACCGATTACGACACCTCGGACATCCTGTTTTTTGAGCCGCTGACGATCGAAGACGTGCTGAATATCTGTGATGCGATTGATCCCGACGGCGTGATCGTTCAATTCGGAGGCCAAACGCCGCTGAATCTCGCGCGGGGATTGCAGGACGCCGGAGTGCCGATCATCGGCACCAGTGTCGACACGATCGAAGCGGCCGAAGACCGCGAGCAGTTTCAGCAGCTGATCAACGAACTGGGATTGCGTCAGCCGCCCAGCGGGATCGCTCGCAACATGCAGGAAGCCCGCCACGAAGTCCAAACGAATCGGTTTTCCGTCGCTGGTGCGGCCCAGTTTCGTGCTGGGCGGTCGTGCGATGGAAATCTGTTATGACCAAGCACAATTCGAACGCTACGTCGCCGAAGCCTTTATCGTCGCCGACGGCCAACCTGTGTTGATCGACCGGTTTCTGGAAGATGCCACCGAAGTCGATGTTGATGCGATCTCTGACGGTACCGATTGCGTCATCATGGGCATCATGGAACACATCGAAGAAGCCGGCGTTCACTCCGGTGACTTCGCGCCTGCGCGATTCCACCCTTCAGCATTACTCAACCGATTCTCGCCGAGATCCGCGAGTCTACCAGCAAACTGGCCAACCGGCTGGGCGTGATCGGCTCTGATGAATATTCAGTTTGCGATCAAGACAGAAGACGACGAACCGACGTTGTACGTTCTGGAGGTCAATCCGCGGGCCAGTCGGACCGTGCCGTTCGTCGCCAAGGCCACGGGAGTCCCGGTCGCGAATATCGCCACCAAGGTGATGACGGGCATGACGCTGAAAGAACTGGGCGTCACCGAAGAACCGATTCCTCGCCACGTTTCGATCAAGGAAAGCGTCTTTCCATTTCGAAAATTCGCCGGCGTCGACATCGTGTTGGGGCCGGAAATGCGAAGTACCGGCGAAGTGATGGGAGTCAGCGAGAAATTCTCGCTGGCGTTTGCCAAAAGCCAAATCGCGGCAGGTGCGGTGCTTCCCGATTCCGGAAAGATCTTCATCAGCCTGACCGAACGACACAAAGACGCGGCATTGAATTTGGGCAAGAGCCTGCAATCGCTGGGATTCGAGATCCTGGCAACTTCCGGAACGGCCGCCCGTCTGAACGCAGGGGGCGTTGGGGTGACGACGCGTCAAGAAGATCGCCGAGGGCCATCCGAACTTGATCGATTACTTGAAGAACGGTGACGTTCAACTGATCCTGAACACGCCCAGCGGAAAAGGAGCCCGAACCGATGAGGGAAAAATCCGTGCAGCGGCGGTCCAGTACGGCGTTCCTTGCATCACGACGCTGGCCGCCGCCGAGGCTGCCGTCCGAGCGATGCAGGCGACACGCGAAGGACCCCTGGAAGTTCAGTCATTGCAGCAACGATATTCCGAAATCGTCTGAGGTCGCCGCTGCCGCCGATCCTACCGGCAGCCAGAAAAAAAGAGAACTCCTGCGGATGGGGCAGCAAACCGCAGGAGTTCAAGACGCGAAGATACGGGGCAATGTTTCTCCGCGCGTTAGTCATCAATTAGGTCACGCAAAGGATACCCTGATGCGTCGTGGTTTCAACTACAACTTCCAGGCCAGGGCCAGACCCTCCTGTGGAGGGATTCTTGCTCAAAAACTGTGGGTTCCCGCATACTGAGGTCTATCGGACGACAGCTCGCCAGGCCGCAATTCTATTTGCAGATTGTCTGTTTTTAATGGTTGTAGGGCATGATCGCACACGAAACCCTTCAAACCAACCACTTAACAGCGGGACGATCTTCAGGAGTGGTTCGATCCACCGACCAAGGCATCAGTGGCAATGAGTGAGACTGAGAATCCGGACGATGTCGATCAATCAAGGCTCTTCGCTGCAGCCTTCTGACTTGTCGTCTATTGGTTGTCGACAACGAGGCCGCGCACGCGCGGGCGATGACCGAGAGCCTTGAAAAGGTTGGCTACGACTGCCAAGTCGCCACCAGCGGTCCCGAGGCGGCTGGATTGATCGAGCAAGAAACCTACGACATCATCATCACCGACATGGTGATGAACGACGTTGATGGGATGAAGATTCTGAAGCTCTCTCGCGAAGCGACTGCCTGATGCGAGGTCGTGATGGTGACCGGGACATGCGACCGTGCCGATTGCGGTCGAAGCGATGCAGCAGGGGGCCTTCAATTTTCTGGAAAAACCGATCACTCCCCAACGTCTTCGGGCGATCGTTGAAAAAGCCGCCGATGCGGTTTCGCTCAAACGCCAGAACACGGAATTGCGGCAACGACTCGACGAGCGATTCGGTTTCGAGGGACTGATCTTCACCAGCAAGAAAATGCAATGCGGTGATCGACCGCTTGCGGCGTATCGCACCGACCGATGCCACCGTGTTGATCACGGGTGAAAACGGAACGGGAAAGGAAGTGATCGCGCAGGCGATTCACCAAAACAGCACTCGCCGCAACAAACGCATCGTCGCGATGAACACCGGCGCGATCGCTGAGAATCTGGTCGAGAGCGAGTTGTTCGGGCACGTCAAAGGTTCGTTCACCGGTGCCGATGCCGATCGCGAAGGCGCCTTTCAGTTCGCCAATGGCGGCACGTTGTTCTTGGACGAAGTCGGTGACATGCCGATGAGCACGCAAATCAAATTGCTGCGTGTGCTGGAAGAGAACAAGATCACGCGAGTCGGCGACAACAAATCGATCAAGGTCAACGTCGCGTCGATCTCGGCAACCAACCGCCCACTGGAAGAAATGATCGAAGCGGGAACGTTTCGCGAAGATCTGTACCATCGCTGAAGGTCGTGACGGTCGAATTGCCACCCGCTGCGTGATCGACACGATGACATCGTTCCCTTGATGGATCATTTTCGGAAAATGTTCTTGCGTCGCTACGACAAGCCGGCTGCCCACTTTACGCCTTCGGCGACCAAACGGTTTCTTTTCCTACGAGTGGCCCGGTAACGTTCGCCAGCTACGCAACTTTGTCGAAACCATGGTCGTCTGGATACCGACGGAAAGTTGGACGTTGACGATCTGCCGCCCGAGTTACTGACGAGGAAGCGGACGACAGTGGCGGTGACACGCATCGCAACTCTCGATGGTGACCGGCGAGTTCGAATTTGATCGGCCAACCATTGAGTGTGATCGAACGCTGGGCGATCGAAGAAACCTTGAAGCTGACCGGCGACAATCGCGAAGAAGCGGCCAAGATGCTCGGGTATCGGCGCTCGTACGCTGTATCGACGACTCGATCAGTACAAGAAAGACGAAGACGAGACTAGTGATCTGTCAATCTTCAATCTTTGGGTAGCTAAGCTCGCCAGAGCGTGGTCTTTCCGCCGTCTGGCGACGGCAGCTACCCCATTTTCAAACATGACGAAGACTAGCACTCTGCTTGCGATCGGTGAACTTCACGCGGCACGTAGCGTCCCGGCCCGTCGCGTCGTAATGCAGCTTGAGCGGCTTCTTCAAAGTCCTCGCCGTGAACGCATTTTCACGAGTCGACTGTCGCACCTGTCGTGATCGGGATGGCTCTGGCAGTACTTGATGCAGAACTTTCGCATCACCACCGGCGCGCGGGCCGGCGTATAGGTTTGCTCACACAAGGCGAAATGCTCACGCATCACTGCGGCTTGTTCGTGCAAGCTGGGCGGCGGTGGCAAGGGATCTCCGGCGGCCAGAACGCGCGGCCTGCCCGAAAATCCAAGGGTTGCCGATCGCACCACGGGCGACCGTGACACCGTCGACATGCGGTTTGCTGCAGCATGCTCAAGCAGTCTTGGCCGCAGTGAACAGATCGCCGCTGCCCAAGAATCTTGAGCGCGTCGCCCACGTGCTGTTTGACCTGCCAGAGAAACTCCCAGCGACTCGGTCCGACGTATCGCTGTTGAACGGTGCGGCCATGCACGGTGGCTGCTGCCAAACCCAGCGTCGATCGCACCATCAAGGATTCGAAAGAAGTTGTCACGAGATTCCGATGTGTCATCGATCCCACGCCGCATCTTGACCGTCACCGGAATCTCGTCCGGCACGATATCACGCGTCCGCTTCAAGATTTCGATCGCCACCTCCGGCTGGGACAGATGAAATCCGCCGCGGCAACGTCCGAGCACCTTCTTGACCGGGCAGCCAAAATTCACGTCGATGATGTCGAATCCCGCTTCGACCAATTTCATCGCACCGGCCGAAAACTGTTCCGGTTCCGCTCCCATCAACTGCCCGCCGACGGGATGCTCTTCTGCGTGAATGTCCAGAAAATGCTTGGTCTTTTGCCGCTTGCTGAGCGCCAACAAGAACTGGTCCAACATCACCTCACAAATCGCATAGTCCGCTCCGTGCCGCCGCGCGATGACACGCATCGGCAAATCGCTGTATCCTGACAACGCCGCCTGCACGACCGGAAATCCGATCGAGACGTTGCCGATTGACAGCGGTGCGGTCGGTAGCGTGGTGGTCATCAGGCGGATCTTGGCTCAAGCTCCCTGGTTATCGTGGTAGTCATCAGTCAGTACGGTACACGAACAACGACGAACAAGTCATGATCCTGGTTCAGAATTTTAGCCCTGCGGCGTCCATGATTTTCGTCCTCGCAGCCGCTTTCAGCGCGACTGGTCAATCCAACATGAAGATCGAAACCAGTTCATTCGGAACAACCGCCGACGGCGATCAGGTGACGCGATACACGTTGACGAATTCGCATGGACACAGCGTTTCGGTGATGAACTTCGGTGCGACGCTGTTGGATGTGAACGTGCCCGATCGTGAAGGGAAATTGGCCAACGTCAACCATTGCTTCGATTCGCTGGAGCCCTATTTGAGCGGTCATCCCTACTTTGGCAGCACGGTGGGCCGATTTTGCAATCGAATCGGTAACGCCAGGTTCACGATCGACGGCCAGGAGTATCAGCTGACCGTCAACCATGGCAAGCACCAATTGCACGGTGGCAAGAAGAACTTCACCTACCAGTTTTGGAAGGGTGAGAGTTTCGAGTCGAAGCAGGCAATTGGCGTGCGATTCACACTTCGCAGCCCTGACGGCCAAGAGGGTTTTCCGGGCACGGTCGAGGCGACCGTGCAATACACGTGGAACGATCACGACGAACTGGCAATCGAATTCACGGCGACCACCGACGCTCCCACGCATGTGAATCTGACCAACCATAGCTACTGGAATCTGGGTGGCGTCGGCAGCGGCACTGCCATGGACCACGTGGCAACGATTCATGCCGATCAGCTCTTGGACGTTGATGATGATTTGATTCCCACCGGCAAGCTGAACGACGTGGAGGGAACGGTTTTCGATTTCCGCCAACCGCGAGCGTTTGGCGATCGGGTCGATCAACTGCCCAAGACCAACGGCTACGATCACTGCTACGTCGTCAGAGGCCAGCACGGAACGCTGCGACTTGGCCGCTCGTGTGGAAGACCCGAAATCGGGACGCGTGCTGGAAATCGAAACGACTCAACCGGGCATGCAGCTGTATACGGCCAATCACCTGCCCGGCAATGAGCGTTCTGCCGGAGCTGGCGGCCACGATGCCTTTTGCCTGGAAACGCAGCACTTCCCTGACGCACCCAACAAACCATCGTTTCCCTCGACCTTGATCCGACCGGGCGAGAAACTGCACGAGATCACGGTGCATCGGTTCAGCGTCGCCAAATAGGATCGCTTTGGCCCTAGTAGTCTACAGCTGCTCAGTTTCCGGGTAGGCAGTAGTGCTTTGTCACAGCTTAATTTTAGGGTTGCCGTTTTGGTGGCGTAAGCTTCCAGCTTGCGAATTCCGTACGAAAACAAATGGCAAGCAGGATGCTTACCCCACTTTTTAGCTGTGACAAAGCACGAGTCCCATTTTCCGCTAGTTGAGTTTCTTGCCAAGACCGGTATTGCGCCCTGCGCCAGTTGCGCATCTATGCGCATGACGATCACGTTTTATGAGAATCAGTCCACCGCTGAAGGACAGCGTGCGCAGCGATACTCGGCTACCGCCGGCGCACATTACCGCCGGACGCCCGATGAGCGATGCTCCGAAGGATGTGAAAATGGTTCATGCCGGTCTGTGTACGGTCGTGGATGAACTGGGAGCGTTACCGATCTTTGGTCACACCGTCGATGGCAATCAGAATGGTCATACGTCGATCACTCAGCAACTGGGCCTGCTTCAAAAACACTTAAAGCCGCCTGAGTTGACGATGATCTCCGATCGCGGCACGTTCTCGGCCGGGCATCTGTTGCGGCTCAGTGAACCAGGCTACCAGGCGATTGCCGCGGCTCCGTGGAAGGACTTTCGTGTTCCTGATGATGATCACGTTGACGCTGTACTTCTTGATTCAACGGATCTATCGCGCGAACGTCCCCGCGGATGAACCGGCCAAAGAGCATCGCACAACAACTCAAACGATTCTTGCTGCGTTCAACAGCTACGTGCTGATCGTTCATCACACGCGTGTTGGTCGGCAAGTTCAGCCAACTCGGTTGACGACTCGCCAACGAAAAATTCTAGCCGTGGACGAGTCTGGCCAGCAGCGCTGCTGCGACCTCGGGCTCGGTTGCTTCAGCGAGCTGCCCGAGTAGAACGACGTGCCGCGGTGTCACCGGGACGGGCGTGCCTGCGGCAGGGAATTGGACCAGCGATTCGGCGATGGCGTCCATCAGCGTGTCGACACCCAGCCCGCTGGTTGCGACCGTCTGAATCACCGAGTCGTCCCATGCCGAGCCGTCGGCGGCCAGATCGGATTTGTTGAATACTTTCAGGGGCCGCTTTCCTGCAGGGACGTCCATCCAAGGCGTCTCGGGATCGCGGACCAAGACGACCAGATCTGCATCGGTTGCGGCACTTCGTGCGCGGGCAACGCCTTGCAACTCGATCGGCTCGACGCTCTCGCGTAGGCCGGCCGTGTCGCTCAAGCGGATCGGCACGCCTGCCACGACGGTGTCAGCATGCAGCAGATCACGCGTCGTCCCAGCCAGATCCATGGTGATACTGCGGTCATAGCCGACGATGGCGTTAACGAGGCTACTTTTGCCGACGTTCGGCGGCCCCAACAAAACGACTTGATATCGCCAGCCGAGCCGCAGTCCGAGACTCGGCCGTCAACAAAATCGCTTTTGCTTCGACACGGATCTTGTCCAACGTGGCTGGGGCGGGATCTGACAACATCAGCTGTGCTATCTGACACCAATCGAGCATGGCGCCGCGGATCTGATCCATGGCAACGGCTGCCATCGGAGCGGTCAGACAGGCTGTCAAAACCCGTTCGGCTTCACGGATCAGCAGCGGTGCGTCGAGGTCGCCGATCCACCGCGCGGTCTCGACGCGTTCTGCTCCCAAACCCAGCAAATCGTTGATGATTCGCGTGCTTGCCGCCACTCCGCCGTGACAATGAATTTCAAAATCAGCCGCTTCAAGAGGAACGATGACAACCGATTCGGCAGTCGAAATCGAATCGTCCGTCGTGGTCTCGTCCTGGCGGCCTGTCCATTGTCCATAACGTACTTGGCCGGGCCGAAACGGATGTTGCCGTGCCGGCAAAAAGCAACGGGAAACGAGCTCGGATGCGTCACGACCACGAACTCCGATCACTGCGATGGCGGACCGGCCGGGTCCGGTCAACAGCGCGCAGCGGCAGTCCAGCGACTCGCGCGGATCGCCGTTTGGGAAATTGGTTTTGTTCGGATCGGCGTTTTTAGGTAAAGACATCTTTGTTGAATTGAATACACTATCGAAACCGCCCTGATTGACTCCATGGAATTGTCTTGTCGATCCCGCGTTCGCTAATGGCCAATCGTAAGCAAAATCTATCATCGATGTCTGACGAGCAGCTGCTCGACATGCGGATATGTGATTTGCCGCTTTCGATCAGCGAGACGCCGCTGGAGAAGCGGATTGAGCAGTTGAACGATGAATTGACTCATCGCGAGATTCGATTCTGCCCTCATTTTTGGCTCAGTGAGGATTGGTTTTCGCCCGACGGTGTACCCGGCGTCGCGATTCCGTTCTACCTGGCCCATCCCAGATTGATGCGACTGCAGCGGAAGCAACTGCTGGAGGTCGAGGGTGGCACGCACGATTGGTGCATGAAAATCCTCCGCCACGAAGTCGGTCACGCCGTCGACACCGCATTCCGGCTGCGTCGCAAGGCGAAATACCGTGAGCTTTTTGGGAAAGCCTCTGAGCCCTATCCGGATTATTACCAGCCGACGCCCTCCAGTCGCGATTACGTGCTGCACTTGGAAATGTGGTACGCTCAATCTCACCCGTTGGAGGACTTTGCTGAGACGTTTGCCGTTTGGTTGCGTCCTGGTTCGCGGTGGCGAACTCGGTACCGAGGTTGGCCCGCGATGCGGAAACTGGAATACGTTGACGATTGCATGAAGTCGCTTAACGGAAAAAAACCGCCCGTTAGAAGCCGTGCCTGCCCCGATGCGCTGCCTCGGGTGCGGAAAACATTGCGGACTTACTACGAGCGGAAACGGGAGCATTACGGATTGGACCGTCCCAGCGTTTATGACAACGACCTTCGTCGACTTTTCTCAGGTGCTCCAGAACATCGCCGCAACATCACTGCCGCCGCGTTTTTGACGAGAATTCGTGCGGAACTCCGACGGTCGGTCGCCAGATGGACGGGCGAGTATTCCTATACGATCGATCAAGTGGTCCAAGAGATGATCGAACGTTGTCGCGAATTGAAACTGCGACTGGGCAGCCCGGCGGAAGAAGCGAAGCGTGACGCCATGATCCTGGTTGCCGTCCGCACGACCAACTTTTTGGATGAGGGAAGGCATAGGGTTGCTGTATGAGCAAGCTGAATGTTTTGGTCCTTGTTCGCGAAGGCCACGTTCCCCCCGAGACACTTGACGGCGTCAGCGATCAAGAACTCGATGCCTGGAAAGCGGAATTCGATGTCTGTGAAACGCTGCGTCGTTTGGGACACGAAGTGCTACCGGTCGGCGTCTACGATGATTTGTCGCCGATTCGTAAAGCGCTACGGGAATTCAAGTCCGACATCACCTTCATGCTATTGGAAGAATTCCACGGCGTGGTGACGTACGACTTTGCCGTGATCAGTTACCTGGAATTGATGCAACAGCCTTACACCGGCTGTAATCCACGCGGATTGTTGCTCAGCAAAGACAAAGCGTTGTCGAAAAAAATCTTGACGTATCACCGCATCCCGACGCCGCGGTTTGCCGTCTTTCCGGTCGGTCGAACGGTTCACCGGCTGAAGAAACTGGAATTCCCCCTGTTCGTCAAGTCGGTGGTCGAGGATGCGTCGTTCGGCATTTCACAAGCCTCCATCGTCTACAACGATGATGCGCTCGCCGAACGGGTCAAATTCATTCACGAAAAAACAAACGACGACGCGATTGCCGAACAGTACATCGAAGGCCGTGAGTTATACGTTGGCGTGATCGGCAACAATCGACTGAAGACGTTTCCCGCATGGGAAATGGACTTTGGCAAGATGCCCGGCGACATCGCTCGAATCGCCACCCGACAAGTCAAATGGAATCACAAGTACCAGGAGAAACATGGTATCGAGACGTTTGCGGCGAAAGGTTTGGACGACGCCACGCAGGAACGGCTGTCGAAGCTGTGCAAACGTGTGTATCGAGCATTGAACATGAGCGGCTATGGACGGATGGATTTGCGAATGACCGAAAATGGCGACTTCTATGTGATCGAGGCGAACGCAAATCCCAATATCGAGTACGGCGAAGATTTTGCCGAGTCCGCCCATCTAGCGGGTGTCAGCTATGAATCGTTGCTGCAACAAATTCTCAATTTAGGCTTGCGTTACAAAGCCGCGTGGAAGCTGGCGTAAACTCCTGTCCGCTGCGAGAAGCATCAAATGACGGTCGCGAAAGGTACGGATCCCCAGCCGACTTGCTTTACAGATCTGGGGAACGTGAACGTCGTCGGCGTTCTTGTTTGCCCGGCAATGGTGCTTGGCAATGGCTTGGGAATCCTTGCCTGCTGACTGCGAAGTCCAAACGGATGCGCAAGCTTCCCAAGTTGCCATCTCTTCCCAGGGCGTCCCGGGATTGTCCTCGATGCAGCGCCCTAAACATGCGCGTGCTTCGCTGATCAGAGCCGCCGACGCGGGGACGCGAAGCGATTCTGAAGGTAGCAGTGCGAACGAATTTGATTCGGATGATAGCGTTGAAGCGGCGACATCGGTCACGGCCAGGTATTCCAGTTGCCTCGCCCGGGTAGCCAACAAACGGCCTTTCGTCAGCGCAAACCAAGCTCGCCAGCGTTTCGATTCTTCCTTCGCGAACTCATCATCCCAGTTGATCGACGGATCTTGCAGCCGCCCAATCAAGTCAGCCAACTTCTCGCTGGCAGCTTGCACGCGGTTACGCTCCTCGTTCAGTGCGGCTGATAATCGACCGCCAAACTCGGAGGGTGCGCAATGGATTCGTTCAATGTTGAAGGGATAATATGGCGACCGCTGACCCATGAATGTTGTTCGTGGCGGCGCAAAAAGACGTGGGAAATCCAGGCTGATTGCCGCCGCATCCACGACGAACTGGCGTAATGGACGGCACAGACACGGACGCCAGGTACTCGCTGCTCGATTCGTAGCTGGGAACGTAGTCACGCAGTACGTCCAGCGAGTAGGCACCGTCGCCGTACCCACGCCACTCGGCATCAAACAACGTGAAGCTGCCGCCTGTTTGCAGCGCCAATCGGGTCAACGCGTAGGGACCGAATCCGGACAACAACCTTTCGCGATAGGCGCCGCCGTACCACTGACCAGCTTCGACCGCCCGTGCCCCAGGTCGCTCCCAGGGCGGCAACTCAGACTGATGCCAATAAGGAAAAAACAATCGCTCCGGCAACGGTGTCTCGGGACCGCGATTGACCGCCAGCCAAAAAGAGTAATTCACGCTGCCCTGTCGAACCGCACAGTGTTCCCAGCCTTGCTGTAAGCCCATCACGGCGGTGGGACCAATCAGATGGACGGCAACGCCTGATTCGCGACACCCCCTGATCGTATCTTCCAGTTTTTCCGTATCGTCTCCCGATTCGTCCGTGAGCACGACGACCAACATGCGTTGCCGATGCCCACGGTCCTGGCGATACAATTCGACAACGTGATCGATCGCCGACATGATGTTCTCTATGTCCAGTCGTATCGATCGGCACATTCTTCATCGCATCGATTGCCTGAGAACCGTCTTGCATCGGTTTGGCAATCTCTTGCCAGCCGCTTCCGAAAGCAACCACGCTGCTCAGCAAGGTGTGTCCGTCCATCGCGTCATCCGAACGTGGTGCCAACGAACCGATGGATTCATACAGTTGACGTGCATGCCAAGCCATGGTCGCACGGTCATCTCGCAGGCTAATGGATGCGTCCAACAACCACACCACCAAGGTGTCGCCTTGAAGAAGTTCGCCGCGTATTGAATCTCCCACACCGGAAACCGCGTCGGCCATGCTCGTTGAGCGACGGATTGCCCTCGTGCCCGACGCCGGTCGTACCATCCGCAGACTCGGTTTGGCAACTCCCACTGTCGACCGACTGGTCAACATTTTGACGGTTCCAGGATCAATGACCTCGGTGTGTTCCAAATCGCCTGCGGTGACTTGCGCGATGACAGGTGAAATCGGAACCTGTGCCGGCGATTCTATCTCCTCATCATCGAAGGTCAGCTCACCGAAAGTTGCTGAGGCGATCGAGAACTGTGGAGCAAGCTTGTCATCGCTTGCGAATGAACCCTTGAGCGATTGTACAGAACGGGGCGAAAAACCAGGCAGCACGTAAAGCGCCAACAATAACAGAATCCCCAAGTGAAAAACGAACGAGATCAACCAGGAACGCATATTCCTGTGTCCCAAATGACCCGGCATCGGCAGATCAAAATCGTCTTCGCTGGCCGCCTGTCGTGACATCATACGAACATAAAGGTGGGGTCAAGATCCTTCGCATGTGGGGGGGCTATCCTTGCTAAAACATGGTAGACGCGACCTGGGCCGCTTGCAAATATTTACAGGCCTTTCCCTGGAAGCCTGAATGCCACATTCCCGCGGCCCGGCAACTATGCTGGTGCAAACGCATTGGTTCAAACACGCAACGGGCTGGCAGAGACACTGGGGATGAATCGGCTTTTTTTCGCTGGAATACTGCTTTCGACAAGTCTGTGTGCCAGTGCATCCGCACAAAGCGAAGTTGCCGCCGAGCCGATCCTTGGGCTTCGCGATAATCGTCCAAGAAACTACGCGCTCGTCAACGCACACGTTGTTAGTGGACCAAAACAAACGATCGAAGACGCAATCGTCCTCATTCAAGACACGTCGATCACTGCTGTCGGCAAGGATGTCGAGATTCCCGCCGGTTTCATGAGCATTGATTGCAGCGGGCGGCACGATCTATCCGGGCTTGATCGATGCGTGGGGCGAAGCTGAAGTTCCACTGCCCAAATCACAAGCGGGGTACTGGAACAGTCATGTAACGCCTCAGCGATCGACGCAGGCGATCGCGACATCAGCCATCGACGATGCGGCTAAACTTCGCTCGCAAGGGATCACGGTCCGACTTGTCGCGCCTCAGGGTGGTATCGTGAAGGGATCCAGCGCGATTGTCTTGTTGGGTGACAGCAGCAAGGGCCGCATGTTGCTAAAGCAGCACGCCTGGCAACATTTGCAATTGACCGTGCCCCGTGGCGCCGCGCACGATAGGTATCCCAATTCACCGATGGGCGCCGTCGCCTTGCTGCGTCAATCGTTGTATGACGCCCAGTGGTACACCAGCGCCTGGAACGCCTATCGCGCTCAACCTGACCTGTCACGACCGGAAACCAATGTTGCTTTGGATGCGCTTGCTCGGGCGGCTGCCTCGGATTATTTCGTGGTCGACGCGCCCAATGAAAGGATGGCGTTGCGGGCCGAGAAAGTTGCGCAAGAATTCGCCCTGCAAATCATTTTACGAGGCTCCGGTCGCGAGTACCGAGCCATCGATGCGATCGCCGAAACCAACAGGCCGATTCTGGTACCAGTCGACTTTCCCGATCCGCCCGCTGTCGCCGATGCAACGGCGGCCAGCAATGTCACACTGCAAGAACTGATGCATTGGGATCTGGCACCCGAGAATCCAGGCTCTCTGGAGGCCGCCGGCGTGCCCATCTGTTTGACGACCGACGGGCTGGATGACGTCGGCGTTTTTTTGCAGCGAGTTCGCCAGGCTGTTGTGCGTGGATTGAGCAAGGAAGCTGCACTCGCAGCCATGACCACAACACCAGCTGAGTTGCTTGGGATCGCAACCACCAGCGGTCGCGTCCGTGCTGGGATGCTTGCGAATCTAGTGATCACCGATGGAGACCTGTTCGACGAAAAAACCAAGATTCTGCAAACCTGGGTCGCCGGACAACAATTTGTCATTGACGCGTCGCCACGAATCGAAGCGGACAGATTGATCGGTCGCTGGCGAATCGTCGGCAACCTCAACCAAACCAAATTTGCTTGCCAGTTGAAATTACATCTTCAAGGGGACCAGTTCGTCGGATCCTTGCAATCGGCGGCTGACGCCACTCAAGATGATCGCAAAGACGACGGGCCTTTGACCGTCAAACTGAAGGACCTCGTTCGCGAGCGAGATCGTTTGACCGCGGTCGTCGACCTGAGCAAGCTGAGCGACACGTTGCCCAACGGAAAAACCCGTCTCAGTTTCGTCACCGTGTCCTCCAGCGATCCGGATAGTTTGCCGGACATCTTCGCAACGCTCACCCCACCCAGCGGCGAAGCCATTTCAGTGAAAGTCAGCGCCATTCGCGATCAACTCGACGGCGATCCCGACGCGGACGCAAAAGAGGGGCAAGCGAAACCCGACGAAACACAGCCCAACACCGACGACACGCAACTGACGGCCACCCCTGTCTTGACTCCCTTTGGCGCAAGTGGGCTCAGCGATCCAATCTCCGACGCTCCCACCGTGATGTTTCGCAAGGCGACTGTTTGGACGTGCGACCAACAAGGAGTGCTTGACGAAGCCGACGTGCTGATTCGCGATGGCAAGATCGTCGAGGTTGGACAAAACCTGATCGTTCCAGAAAACTGCCAGATCATTGACGCTCGTGGCAAGCATATCACGCCAGGTTTGATCGACTGCCACTCGCACATGGGTACCGACGGCGGCGTGAACGAATCGGGGCAAGCCGTTACGGCGGAAGTCCGCATCGGTGACTTCATCGACAACAGCGACATCAACATCTATCGGCAACTTGCCGGCGGGCTGACGATCGCCAATATCCTGCACGGATCAGCCAATCCGATCGGTGGCCAGAACCAGGTGATCAAATTACGTTGGGGCGAGTCGATGGATGGCCTGCGGATGGCCGAAGCCCCAGCGGGAATCAAATTCGCGCTCGGCGAAAACGTCAAACGCAACCAGTCGCGATATCCCAACACGCGAATGGGTGTCCAGCAGATCATTCGCGATCAATTGCTGGCGGCTCGCGAATACGACGCGGCCTGGCGACGTTGGCAACATGGCCAGCGGACGACGCTGCCGCCGCGAGTCGACTTGCAATTGGAAGCGTTGGCCGAAGTCCAGCGGGGCGAGCGATGGATTCATTGCCACAGCTACCGTCAGGACGAAATCGTTGCCACGCTGGAACTGCTGGAAGAATTTGGAATCCAGATCGGCACTCTCCAACACATCCTGGAAGGCTACAAAGTTGCCGATCGCATGGCCCAACACGGCGCGATGGGTTCGGCCTTCTCCGATTGGTGGGCCTACAAATTCGAGGTCTTCGATGCGATTCCCTACAACGGCGCGTTGATGCATGAGCAAGGCGTCGTCGTTTCGTTCAACAGCGACGATCGTGAACTCGCCCGTCACCTGAACACCGAAGCCGCCAAAGCGACGAAGTATGGCGGCGTGGCAGAACAAGAAGCCCTTAAGTTCGTCACGCTGAATCCCGCCAAACAGCTTCGCATCGACGCGCATGTCGGATCGCTTACGCCGGGCAAACATGCGGACTTGGTCGTCTGGAGTGGTCGACCGCTTTCCACCACCAGCCGATGCGAGCAGACCTGGATCGACGGCAAACGCTACTTTGATCTGAATTCCGATCGCGAAATGCGAGCACGCGACACAAAGCTGCACGCCGTGCTCGTGCAAAAAGTGTTGAGCAGCGACGACGCGAAAAAGCCAGAAAAAGACAAAGAGGTCGAAGAAGAAGATCGCTGGCATCGACACGACGTCTTCTGTGGCTGCCACGGAACAGAGGACTCGCGTGGGAGGATATCGCGATGAAAAGATTTGAAGTGAGGATCACATGGTCAGTTGCCCTTACGCTGACGTGTTTCGCCTTGTTGAACGTCGCCAGTTGCGCACGACCAAATCCCCGGCGCCCCGCAAAGACAACCCGATCGTCATTACCGGCGGGACCATTCATGTCGTCGACGGACCAGACGATCGAAAACGGCATCGTCGTTTTTGACAACGGCAAGATCACCGCAGTCGGCAAGAATGTCGACGTGCCTCGAACTGCCAAGAAGATCGACGCGAGCGGAAAGCATGTCTACCCCGGATTGATTGAATCGATGTCGGACATCGGACTCCGCGAGATCAATGCCGTTGAGGCAACGATCGACCATACCGAACGAGGCGATCGCAATCCAAACGCGCGGTCTTGGGTTGCCGTCAATCCGGACAGCGAATTGATTCCCGTGGCACGGTCGGGTGGCGTCTTGTTGGCCATGACCGCGCCTCGAGGCCCCTGGCTTCGCGGACAGACAGCGGTGGTGCAATTGGATGGATGGACCGTACAGGACATGGTGCTGAAAGCCCCGGTGGGGCTGTACATCGATTGGTCTGCGATGAACCCGCGTGACGACGACCCCAAAAAGCGAGCTGAAAAACGCGAAGACAAGATGCTGGAGTTCGACGCGTTGTTGGATGAAGCCCGTCGCTATCGTGCGGCGTGCCAATCGCGGCCCGAGCAAACACCCAGCGATCTTCGCTTAGAAAGTTTACTGCCGGTGCTTGATCGTGAATTGCCAATCATCGCCGCTGCGAATGACCAGGCGATGATCGAATCGGCGATCACTTACGCGCAAGCCCAAAACCTCTCGCTGATCATCTACGGTGGTTACGATGCGCCGCGATGCAGCGAGCTGTTGAAAAAATATCAGGTTCCAGTGATCATTTCCGGCATCTATCGTCTGCCGCGACGGCGACATGATCCGTACGACGCTTCGTACACGTTGCCGGATCGTTTGCGTCGCGCGGGCGTTCGTTATGCAATCAGCGGTTCGGGTGCGGGATCGCCTGGTGGCGCGGCTCTCGCGTGCAATCTGCCCTATCACGCGGCGACCGCTGTCGCTTACGGGCTTCCTCGCGAAGAAGCGATCCGCTCGATCACACTTTCGGCCGCCAAAATCTTAGGCGTCGCCGACCGCGTCGGGTCGCTCACGGTCGGCAAGGATGCCACGTTGATCATTGCCGACGGCGACATCTTGGAAACGGAATCCAACGTGACTGCGGCGTTCATTCAAGGCCGCAATGTCGACTTGGGCAGTCGCCACAAGTCGCTGTATCAAAAGTACCAGCGAAAATACACAATCAAGCGTTAGCGGATGCAGTTGTTGGCATGCGACAGAGCAATCCCGGTGCTTACCATCGCAATGCGTCTTCAGCACCCACATCACTCACCTCGAACAAACGGTCAGGCACGTCCTTGTCGAAATGCCATGAGAACGATAGGTCGAGGACATCCGATCGCGATCCCGCGATCTGAAACGCTTCGATCTGCACCGGGAGGTCCTGACCGTAGATTTTCTTCCATGTTGTCGTTGTTCGACACACTATCCTTCGGTAGTCACCCACGATTGTCCAAATTTCATAAGTGCTCGGCAAGCCGTCAACGAATTCGATGAAATTGTATAAGTGGGCCGGCGTGCCGTCGTCCAAGTGAACTTCATTGAGCGTTACGAATGATCGGCCAGTCAGCGCAACTTTGTCAGGTCGAACTCGGTCAATATCCCACGCTTCCGACAAAGGCTTTTCTGACTCCGGCCCTCGAACGAAGGTTGAGAAGACCGACATGGAACACGTCACGGGATCGATATTCCGCTTGTGCCACGTGAACTGCACCTGATCTCTCGGTAGACCCCGCCCTGGTTGGTTACTGAGAAAGACCGTGTCGCCAAGCCGGAGGTTATCATGAGATATGGGAAAGAATCTGCCGTTGTCGATGCGAGAATCGCCGTACCCATTCGGCCCGGTGAGCGTAAAGGACAGGATGGGATCGTCGTCGTCGGTGAACTTGCGTGTGACGACATGCCGGACCGCATCCAGGTCACGGTCCACCGCGCGAATCGACACGAACGTCTCGGGCTTGTCGACGTATGAGATAAAGCCCTCACAACGGCAGGCGAAACGCTTCAATCGAGATTGATCGCGGACAAGAGAGTTCAGCATCTCTCTTAGCTGTTCAGTCTCCTGGTCCGTCGCATCATGAAACGTCTGATTGACAAGACGCAAGCTCTCCTTCTCCTCCTGCGCCTGACAGGTGCCGTAGATTGGAAAAAGCAAAGCGGCAAAGAAAACAGGAGCGATTGTTCTCGTCATCAGCGCAGTCCGCGAATATAGAAAGACTCGTTACTTTCATTAATTGTCGAGCGTCTACGCGAAAACACTTGATCGTGGTCAAGTTTTACTCGCAAAGATCAAGTTCTCGTGATTGGCTGAAGTCGCTGAGAGCGGAAAGTGAAACCTGTCGGCTACCATTGCAATGCGTCTTTAGAACCCACGTCACTCACCTCGAACAAACGGTCAGGCACCTCCTTGTTGAAACGCCAAGAGAGCGATAAATCGAGCACCTCCGTTCTTGATCCTGTGATCTGTATCGCCTCCATGCGAACGGGAAAGGGTTGATTTCGTATTTCGCCCCATTCGGTCGTTGTTCGGCAAATCAGCTTGCGGAAATTGCCGGCGATTAACCAAACTTCGTAGTTCCTTGGCAAGCCATCGGTGTAATCTTTGAATGTAAATGTATTACTCGGTTTGCCGTTCGCCATTCGATCTTTATCTTTGGTGATAAACGACTTACCGACCAGGGCAACCTTATCGGCGGTAAGTCTGTCGATGTCGTAGATTTTGAACAACGGCTTCTTTGACAAACTCCCGTAAAAGAAGTTCGACAGGGGAAGCATCGAGCATGTGACGGGATTGAAGTTCCTATCCTGCCCCGTGAACTCAACTTGATCCCTTGGTATACCCGCCTTCTTATCGTTCGAGAGAAAGACCTTCTCGCCAAGCCGGAGTTTATCGTTGGAGATGGGAAAGAACCGGCCGTTGTCGATACGTGAATCGCCGTACCCGTCATGTTGAGTGATCGTAAAGGTCAAAATGGGATCGTCATCGTCGGTGAACTTGCGTCGCACGACGTGCCGGACCGCATCGAGTTCACGGTCCACCGCGTGGATTGACACAAATCTCTCAGGTTGGTCGGCGCCCGACAAGAATCCCTCGCAACGGTAGGCAAAACGTTCCAGCACCGAT
The DNA here is from genome assembly GCA_963714715.1 of Pirellulaceae bacterium. Taxonomy (GTDB): domain Bacteria; phylum Planctomycetota; class Planctomycetia; order Pirellulales; family Pirellulaceae; genus JBFJVZ01. Next base: position 49,255 of record CAVQPV010000050.1, read on the forward strand.
TGATCGAGAGCAAGGACGGACATGATTTCCCGTAGACGTTCCGTCTCTTTCTCGGTTGCATCATGAAACGCTTGGTCAACGAGAGGCAAGCTCTTCTTCTTTTCCTCTGCTTGCAACCCGTGAGATCTTGGGACAAGCCAAATCAGAGTGAAACAGCAACGATTGTTCTTGTAATCACAGCACTCCTCCAGACCTGCGAAGTCTTCATGCTTTGAGTTATCGAGCACGTTCGGTCCAGATCGCTGCGTACTCAGTCGCCTCACGCGGCGGAGCGTATTCCGGGTGCCTGGCCGAAATGATCTTCAATCGATGTAGCGGAACGTGGTCCAAGTTCGCTGAACACTGCGCCGACAAAGACCGAGGTCCTGACACTTGCAATGGATTGCAGCTGTCTGAACGCGACACAGAGCAATCCCCGCGATTACCATTGCAAGGCGTCTTTAGAACCGACGTCGCTCACCTCGAACAAACGGTCAGGCACATCCTTGTTGAAACGCCAGGATAGCGATAGGTCGAGGGCATCTGTTGCCGACCCCACGATCTGAAACGCTTCGATGCGTACCGGGAAATCCTGTTCGTGAATCTTCTTCCATTCTGTCGTTGTTCGACACATCAGCTTTCGATATTCACCGGCGATCTGCCAAATCTCGTACGTTCGTGGCAGACCGTCAACAAACTCGATGAATGTGTATAAATGACTCGGCTTGCCCGTCGCTCGATCGCACTGAATTTTTCACGTTACGAATGACTTGGCCGATCACCGCAACTTCGTCCGGACGAAGCTCTGTCAATAGTCGCACACTCCCGACAGACGGTTCTTTTGACAATGCCCCGCGAAAGAAATCGGAAAACGAAGCAATGAACACGTCACGGGATTGAAATTCCGATCCTGTCCCGTGAACTGTACCTGATCACTTGGTATACCTCCCTGCTTATTGCTGGTGAGAAAGATCTTGTCGCCAAGCCGGAGTTTGTCGTGTGATATGGGAAAGAATCGGCCGTTGTCGATGCGCGAATCGCCGTACCCATCCGGCCCGGTGAGCGTAAAGGACAAGATGGGATCGTCGTCGTCGGTGAACTTGCGTCTGACGACGTGGCGGACCGCATCCAGTTCACGGTCCACCGCGTGAATCGACACGAACGTCTCGGGTTTGTCGACGTACTGAAAAAAAACCCTCACAACGATAGGCAAAACGCTCAAGTACAGTTTGATCGAAAAGCAAAGCGTTAAAGATATCACTTACGCGTTCCTCATCCTTGTCGGTTGCCTCATGAAACGTCTGCTTAACAAGACGCAAGCTCTCCTTCTTGTGCCTGTGCTGGCACACATTTGGTAGTTGGACGCGAGCCATATGAATAGCGAGGCGACGGCGAGCGTTTTTTTCATTCATTTATTAACTCTTGTTTCATGACATTGTTCTGAGCTTCGATTGTTTTCTCGCACGCTTCATCGCACTCGCTGCATTTGCTAGCGATTTCGATCATCGGCCGCTTTCAACTGGATAATACAACGCACCCTGATCGGCTTGCTGTTGCATTCCTTGATCCAGCATACCCTGATCCAGCATGCTCTGATCTTGCATGCCCTGATCTTGCCTGGATTGATCCTGCATGCCTTGATCATGGATGCTTGGATCACATAAGTCACCGAACGTCTTGACGAAGTAGTAAAAGCCCTCACCATTCGTATGCACACTGATATCGCGTGGGCTGTTCACGCATTCCGCCTGTTCCGCGGACTAAGTCGCAGGCGCCTTCCACGCAATCGCCGCCTATCCAGCATTCAAGGCGCATCAATCTTAACCACCTCACCTCCTATTTGACCGGGTTTCGCATATGAGTGATGCGGATTTGCTCGTTTAAGATTGGAAGGTTTCCCGTACTTATGCCCTGACGGACAAAAGTGAAACAGGCGTGAATTGTCCCGGTCCGAATTCGTATTTGTGGACTTCACAGGACGGGCAGTTCTTCTCGATCAGATAGTCAAAGTCCTTTTTCTTTTCCGATCTTTGTCAAATAGTCTTCGCAGCTACTGAACTCGGGGTCCGGTACCAAACAGTCGCCCACCGAACCTGTGTCCGGCTTCTTCTCTTGCGTCCCCTCTTGCGTGTCTTGCGCCAAAGTCTCTCTTGGCATGAGAAGAGAAACAAAACCGACGCTGATCAGAAAACAAAACATACGCATGTCAATTACTCCTGTGACACTTGGAAATTGCAATGAATGAGTGAGCCGTCGTCGAATAAGAATTCGATCTTCGAATCGTCGCTGAATGCCTCCGCGGCGATCGGCGATGTTGAGTGGAATTTCAGTTTCAGCGCTATCTTGCCGAGATCATCTTGCTGCGACGAAAGCGATTGCCGATTGCCGTCGGCATCGATCAACGTGCAACTCTTGATGTCCGGCCGCTCCGTTTGTCTGACGCGCGGGAACAGGACTCGTGTCTCCCCGGAAAGCTTGCCCTGCTTGTCGACGGAACATACGAGCCGAGAAGGGATGCTCCGCGGCGCCGTCGACTGAAGCGAGACCTGGAGCACTTGCTCAACCTCGTCCGCAACGTTGCTTTCGGCCGTCTGGCCAACCGTGGGAGCCAACCGGCAGCGAAGCGAACAGTAGGTTGCCACGTTGACTTTGGCGAAAACGTCGATCGCAAAACGCCGATCACTGACGTTGAATGATTCTACCGTGATATCGTTATGCAAACTCTCCACCGATGCGAGCTTGACAGACTCACTCACTTCGCCGGAAAGCTGCCAGACATTGGGCTTGATCGGCGCAACCGTTGTTAAACGCAACGGCGGCTCCCAGCTGACCGCTAAGGGCACGGCCACTGCGTTTTCATCGATGTTGAACCGAATGTGACGCCTGCTGATGCCCGGGTCGTCAGGCTGAGAATAGCTCGCTTTTACCAGCAAGGATTCTCCCGGGCCGATCCCTGCTTTTGGAATCGTTCCAAGCGAAATGCGTAGACACGAACAGCCGCCATCCGCCTTGATGTCGTACCAGGCTTGAGAGGTGTTGTTGACCAGCCGGAACGTCAGCTGCACCTGCTTGTCGATGCCCCAACGTGGCTGACGCGAGATCGTTTTTGTCCGCGAGGGAAACTCGGCAATCGATAAGCTGACAGCGCTCGATTCGGATTGCTGATCGAGACTATCACTCGCGTGACAGCATCGTCCGCCGAGTATCACTGCGGCAACAACTGCAACTGTGACCGCAACCCGTCGTATGGACGACCGCCTGATGTTGATCTTGGAATCGCTCAAGCATCTGAAGAGATCGAACACAGCAGATTGAAATGTGTTCAGTCTTAGAATTGCCCCCTGGCCGACGACGCCAGCAACTTTTTTACTCAAACCGCGTGCCCCTGAATGCGATCTTCGGAAATGTCATGGATGGACCAATGACAGTTGTGGGCAAAATGTTATCGCTTGCGGAATTCTCCGTCAACTAAATTCAGTGTCATTTTTCAGTTTTTGTAAACTCCACAAAATACGAGATTTGGGAATTTAAAAGTTGTATCGAGCGGCGAACATTATCGGTGGTGCTGCCAATGCAACAGCGCGGCCTTGATTTGGGGTCGATGTCCGACCATCTTCCCGCGGCTCTTACCGCTGGAGTACCATGAATGAACCTGGAGGAGCTTCCTCATTTGGCCACACCCTCGTTCAGCCGTTTAAAAGAAGGCATACCGACTTGAGTTCTTATCAATTGAATGGGCTGCCGGTAGTTATGTCACTGATATTCGTTGGCTGCCAACCACCGAGTGTTCAGAACACGGGTGCCATCCAGAATCCAAAGACAACCTCTCAGGGGCTTCCCCTCGAACTTAACATGGCCGCAGGTGATGACATGAGTGACAAGGCAGACAAATCTGAATCCCCAGGCACCGACACTGACACTGGTCAACGGAAGCAACCAACCGTCATCGGCCCACAATGAACTCAGTTCGCAGGCGGCTTATGTAATCCTGGACAGAGCAAATCAAAGGGGTCAGGCCTCTTTGATGAACTCTGAGGCTGTGTTATCCTCTCTCCATGGCCAGAGCACCGAGAGCTGATGAAGCGGGCGGACTGTATCACGCCCTGAACCGCGCCAACATGCGCGCCAAGATTTTCAAGAAGGAGGCTGACTATGCGGCTTTCGAGAAGATCCTTGGCGAAGGACTCGAACTCCACGAGGTCGAGCTGTTCAGTTACCAGCTGATGCCGACTCACTATCACCTGGTGCTGAGACCTTGGTCGACGGCGAGATGAGCCGGTTCATGGGTTGGTCGGGAGGCACGCACACGATGCGCTACCACGCCCACTACCACACCAGCGGCCAAGGCCATCTTTACCAACAACGCTACAAGAGCTTTCCGATTCAAGACGACGATCACTTTTTCGTCGTTTGTCGGTATGTCGAGCGAAACGCGCTGCCGGGCCGGCTTCGTGAAGCGTGCCGAAGACTGGCGTTGGGGTTCGCTCTGGCGATGGCTGCAGAAACCCAAGCCGGACCCGCGAATGCTTTCAGCGTGGCCGCTTGCCCGGCTTCCCGGCTGGGTGGACCGAGTCAACCAGCCTCTGTCGGAGAAAGAGCTGGAGGCGGTCCGGCGATGCGGCCCAGCGTGGTCGGCCGCTAGGAGATGAAGGCTGGGTCGAATCGATTGCTCGCCGCTTGAATCTGGAATCAACGATGCGCCCACGCGGCCGCCCGCGAGTGCGATTTCCCACGCAAGAATCCAACAAAGAGGCCTGACCCCTTTGTTTTGATCGATTGCTCGCTCGCTTGAATCTGGAATCAACAATGCGCCCACGCGGCCGCCCGCGAGTGCGATTTGCCACGCAAGAATCCGACGAAGAGGACTAATACCTGTCGGCTACCATTGCAGTGCGTCTCGAGAACCCACGTCGCTCACCTCGAACAAACGGTCAGGCACCTCCTTGTTGAAACGCCAAGAGAGCGATAAATCGAGCACCTCCGTTCTTGATCCTGTGATCTGTATCGCCTCCATGCGAACGGGAAAGGGTTGATTTCGTATTTCGCCCCATTCGGTCGTTGTTCGGCAAATCAGCTTGCGGAAATTGCCGGCGATTAACCAGATTTCGTAGTTCCTTGGCACGCCATTAGTGAACTCCGTGAATGTATATGTTTGAGTCCGTTTGCCGTCCGCCATTTGACCTTGATCTTTGGTAATGAACGACTTACGGATCAACGCGACTTTCTCGGGGCGCAGTCTGTCGATGTCGTAGATTTCCAACAACGGTTGCTTTGACAGACTCCCGTAAAAGAAGTTCGACAGGGGAAGCATCGAGCATGTGACGGGATTGAAGTTCCTATCTTGCCCCGTGAACTCAACTTGATCCCTTGGTATACCCGCCTTCTTATTGTTCGAGAGAAAGACCTTCTCGCCAAGCCGGAGTTTATCGTTGGAGATGGGAAAGAACCGGCCGTTGTCGATGCGTGAATCGCCGTACCCGTCATGTTGAGTGATCGTAAAGGTCAAAATGGGATCGTCATCGTCGGTGAACTTGCGTCGCACGACGTGCCGGACCGCATCGAGTTCACGGTCCACCGCGTGGATTGACACAAATCTCTCAGGTTGGTCGGCGCCCGACAAAAAACCCTCGCAACGGTAGGCAAAACGTTCCGGCACCGATTGATCGAGAGCCAGGACGGACATGATTTCCCTTAGACGTTCCGTCTCTTTTTCCGTCGCATCATGAAACGCCTGGTCAATAAGAGGCAGCCTTTTCTGAGGCTCCTTTGCGTATAACATGCTGCTACTTGGAACGAACCACATCAGAATTGAAGCGATAACGATTACCCACTTGGTCATGACAGTCCTGTAATCTGGAGAAGATATCCGCCTGGATTTTGAAGACGCAGCTTGGTGCGTTTCGAATTCTTGATGCCTTTTTACGAGCACTAGGGGCCACTGGCCCCGGGGTTGTAACTTGGATCCTGCATCATTGGATCAGGCATCGCCTGATTACCACTTTCCTGACCTTGCATTTCTGGACGCTGCTCGCTTTGATCTCGCATTCCTTGATCTAGCTTGCCTGGGTAGCACGCGTCCCCAAAATTCTTAACATAGTAGTACAGGCTCTCAGCGTTTCGGAAGCATGTATACGTCTCAATTAACTTGCCATTGCCATTTTGTTGATTCCCGATTACTAACCTGCAAACTCCTTCTTCGCAGTCGCCTCCTTGCCAGCACTCAAGCTTATCCAATTCAACCACCGTGCCTCCTGTTTGACCAACCTGTGCGTCAACGTAATGCCGATTTGCTTTCTTTAGGTTGTTTGGTTTCCCATGCTTATGCCCGGATGGGCAGATGTAAACAACCACGTATTCGGCAGGCCCGAATTGGTACTCTTGTGCATCACACGCAGGACAACTCAGCTCTTTGAGGTAGTCGAAGTCGCTGTCTTTTGTTCGCAACGACTTCAAGTATTGCTCGCAAGTAGAGATTTCCGTCCCTATCAAGCAGTCGCCAACCGAACGACCGCCGAACGGTATCGCGTCTTCTCCAATGTTTTTTGGGAAAATCGTTGTTGGCATGTCGCCTGAGACGTCCGACGTTTGCATGTCTTGCGCCAAAGTCTCTCTTGGCATGAGAAGAGAAACAAAGCCGACGCTGATCAGAAAACAAAACATACGCATGTCAATTACTCCTGTGACACTTGGAAATTGCAATGAATGAGTGAGCCGTCGTCGAATAGGAATTCGATCTTCGAGTCGTCGCTGAAAGCCTCCGCGGCGATCGGCGATGTTGAGTGGAATTTCAGTTTCAGCGCTATCTTGCCGAGATCATCTTGCTGCGCCGAAAGCGATTGCCGATTGCCGTCGGCATCGATCAACGTGCAACTCTTGATGTCCGGCCGCTCTGTTCGTCTGACGCGCGGGAACAGGACTCGTGTCTCCCCGGAAAGCTTGCCCTGCTTGTCGACGGAACATACGAGCCGAGAAGGGATGCTCCGCGGCGCCGTCGACTGAAGCGAGACCTGGAGAACTTGCTCAACCTCGTCCGCAACGTTGCGTTCGGCCGTCTGGTCAACCGTGGGAGCCAACCGGCAGCGAAGCGAACAGTAGGTTGCCACGTTGACTTTGGCGAAAACCTCGATCGCAAAACGCCGATCACGGACGTTGAATGATTCTACCGTGATATCGTTATGCAAACTCTCCACCGATGCCAGCTTCACAGACTCACTCACTTCGCCGGAAAGCTGCCAGACATTGGGCTTGATCGGCGCAACCGTTGTTAAACGCAAGGGCGGCTCCCAGCTGACCGCTAAGGGCACGGCCACTGCGTTTTCATCGATGTTGAACCGAATGTGACGTCTGCTGATGCCCGGGTCGTCAGGCTGAGAATAGCTCGCTTTTACCAGTAATGATTCTCCCGGGCCGATCCCTGCTTTTGGAATCGTTCCAAGCGAAATGCGAGACACGAACAGCCGCCATCCGCCTTGATGTCGTACCAGGCTTGAGAGGTGTTGTTGACCAGCCGGAACGTCAGCTGCACCTGCTTGTCGATGCCCCACCGTGGCCGACGTGAGATCGTTTTTGTTCGGGTGGGAAATTCGGCAATCGATAAGCTGACAGCGCTCGATTCAGATTGCTGATCGAGACTATCACTCGCGTGACAGCATCGTCCGCCGAGCATCACTGCGGCAACAACTGTCAATGCGACCGAGACCCGTCGTAGGTACGACTGCCTGATGTTGATCTCGGAATCGCTCAAGCATCTGAAGAGATCGAACACAGCAGATTGAAATGTGTTCAGTCTTAGAATTGCCCCCTGGCCGACGACGCCAGCAACTTTTTTACTCAAACCGCGTGCCCCTGAATGCGATCTTCGGAAATGTCATGGATGAACCAATGACAGTTGTGGGCAAAATGTTATCGCTCGCGGGATTCTCCGTCAACTAAATTCAGTGTCATTTTTCACTTTTTGTAAACTCCACAAAATACGAGATTTGGGAATTTAAAAGTTGTATCGAGCGGCGAACATTATCGGTGGTGCCGCCAATGCAACAGCGCGGCCTTGATTTGGGGTCGATGTCCGACCATCTTCCCGCGGCTCTTACCGCTGGAGTACCATGAATGAACCTGGAGGAGCTTCCTCATTTGGCCACACCCTCGTTCAGCCGTTTAAAAGAAGGCATACCGACTTGAATTCTTATCGTTTGAATGGCCTGCCGGTCTTTGTGTCGCTGATCTTCGTTGGCTGCCAACCACCGGGTGTTCAGAACACGGGTGCCATCCAGAATCCAAAGACAACCTCTCAGGGGCTTCCTCTCGAACTTAAGATGGCCGCAGGTGATGACATGAGTGACAAGGCAGACAAATCTGAATCCCCAGGCACCGACACTGACGCTGGTCAACGGAAGCAACCAACCGTCATCGGCCCCTACAATGAACTCAGTTCGCAGGCGGCCTATGTGATCCTGGACAAAGGCACGGAGCGGCCCGGCGACGGCGGCTATACCTTGACCAAAGATGCCGGCACCTACATTTGCCGACAGTGCAATGCTCAGCTTTATCGGTCGGACGACAAGTTCGAGAGTCATTGCGGTTGGCCCAGCTTTGATGACGAGATCGAGGGTGCTGTCGAGCGGCACACGGATGCGGATGGGTATCGGGTTGAAATCGTCTGCGACAACTGCAAGGGTCACCTCGGACATGTCTTTGCCGGCGAGCGATTGACGGCGAAGAACACGCGGCACTGCGTGAATTCGATCTCGATGGTCTTCGTTCCCAAGGGTGACGAAATCCCGCCCAAGATTGTGGAAGCTGCGGATGCCGCTGACAGCTCCGATCAGACGATCAGCCCCGAATAGTTGAATCTGGGACTGCCGAATCGCGCCGCGCGAATTTCAAAGTATGATAGTCGGCTTGGGAAACCTGCCATCCAGCGGGTGGATTTTGAACCTCGCTGTGCGGACGCCCGATTTTGACTCGAGTTCTGTTGACCGCATTTGAGCCATACGATCGCTGGCCGGAAAACTCCAGCTGGCTGGCGTTGATTGATTTGACCAGTTGGTACGACGGCTCGGCCCACTTAGTCACGCGGCGCTATCCGGTCGATTTGACCCGGATGAGCGAACTGCTGCAAAACGATCTTCACGATAACTATGACATCGCGATCCACCTCGGCCAGTCTCCCGGCGCGCCGTTGATCAAGCTGGAACGGGTGGGTCTGAATGTTCGCAGCGACGGTTCGCCATTAATCGTCGGGGCTCCGGCGGCTTATCAGTCGCCGCTGCCGGTCGAGGCATGCTGCCAGGATCTGACTGACGCGGGGATTCCTTGCGAAGTTTCGCACCACGCCGGGACTTACCTTTGCAACGCCAACTTGTTTTTGAGCCAGCACTACGCGGAGACGATGGGGCTGCGCACGCGAGGTCTGTTCTTGCACATTCCGCTATCGCCGGCTCAGGCAGCCAAGGATGCCGGACGCTTGCCCAGCATGAGTACGCCCATGGCCAGCGCCGCGGTCGCGATGATCATGGAGCGTCTGAGAGACTATCTGTAAAGCTGAATCATTTGCAGATCCAACGACGCGAGGCAAACAAAAAGCCCGGCTTCGCAAAGCCGGGCTTTCGTATTTCTGCTGGGAAGCGAGTCACTTACCGAGTGGAACTGTTGAACCCGGTTTGAGCAACTTCCTCTTCCTCTTGGATGATGATTCGTGGTGTCACCATCATCATCAGGCTGCTGGATTGACGACCGATTCCGACGTTGCGGAACAGTCGGCTGACATAAGGAATCTTGCTCAGCATCGGGATGCCGCGTTCGCTGCGTCCTTCTGACATTCGCTTGATGCCGCCCAACAGAATCGTGCCGCCGTCAGGAACGCTGACCGTGGTTTGAATGGTCGTGAATGCGAACGTCGGTAGCTGAACCGTCGTGCCTTCGATAAACTCTTCCTCGTTTGCTGAGTCCACGGCGTCCTTTTCGTCAACCACACCATCACCGTTGGTATCTTCTTCGCTACGGCTGCTGCGACTGGTCGATCGTCGGCCTTCGTAGGTGAACGTATCGACGTCACCGATTTGGCTGAAGAACGGAACCAGCGTCAGTCGCACAAAGCGTTTGTCGTCGCTGACGATGCCTTGCACGTTCAACTGAGTACCTTCGTTCAAGACCACAATCACAGGCTGTTGGGCGACGGCGAAGTCACCGACCACCGGCGTGATGCTGGTCACGAACGGACGTTGCGTGAAGTCGGAGATCGATGCAAACTGACCGTCAAACAAGGTCACCTTGGGTGCCTGCATGACGTTGTTACGAGTGTCGCCCTGAGCTGCCTGTAAGAAGAAGAACGCTTCGATATCGCTCAGGATCGCAAATCCGATCGACGAAATCGCACCCGCGTCGGGAGCACCGAATGGACTGGTGACACCAGAGCTGTTGTTCGTCAACGTGATATCCAGGTCGGGAGTCGGCAAGCCGGTGATGCCGTCGAATCCAATGGTCACACTCGGCCCGCTATCATCATTGGGCAGATTCGGAATACCAACGTTGTCATCGAATTTGACGTCAAAGTCGACGCCGATCTGCTCGAAGAAAGTATCGGACAGCGTGATGAAGCGAACTTCGATCGTGATCTGCAAGTTCTGAAGCCGACGAAGCGATTCCAGCAAGTCGGCGATTTGGTCATGAACATCACTCGTCGAGCTGATCACCAAACTGAGGTTCTGGGGATACGGAGCCATCGTGCTGGGGCCACCGAGGGCTTCCCAGGTATCTGGCACGACGGTCGTTTGGATCAACTCCATCAGCGACTGGAAGTCGGCGAACGAACCACCACCACGACCGTTCATCGGCGGGTTGCTGGGTCCAAAACTGTTCTGCGCCCCCATGCCTGCGTATTGGCCAAGCATGTTTGGATTGGTCATCGCTCCGGTACCTGCGTTGCCGCGCGCCAGATCGGTGATCGAGACGGGCATGATCCGCACATCCGATTGCGGATTGGTCATTTGATAGGCCGCTTTCAACGCTCCAGCCAAACCGTCTTCGTAACTGCTGGTAAAGTTCGGAATCGGTGTGACCAGGTCGGCGACGCGATAGGTCGTCGGGATAGACCTTGCTGCGTTTGGCTTCCACACTGGTGATCGTCAGGACATCGTTTTCGATCGTGTGGGTCAGTTCCAACTGCCCGAGAATGATGTTCAACGCACTTTTCAGAGCGATGCCATTGGGGATATCGAGGCTGACAGGCGTATCGGGCATCACGCGAACGGCCGAGAGGGCTCGATTGTCCATCACGATCGGCACGCCTGCCATCGCGGACAAATCCGAAAGCACTTCGTTCAGTGGACGTTGGTTGTAGGTCGCGTTGACCTCGTTGGTAAGCTTTCGTTGGATCGCTTGTTCGGCAGCACTTAACCTGGAGTCATCTCGACCGTCATTGAGGCGGAGATTGGAAATCGTCTGCCAATCCTTGGCGTCACCATGTGCGTAAGGACGATCCGGGTGAATCCCTTGCGACGCACTCCGCTCGACGTCGAGCATCGAGATCGCAAAATTCTCTTCTTTGTCCGCCGCGATCTCTTCGTTCATCAGGCGTCGGGTGCCCATCCGGCTGTTGTGGAACATTTGAATCGCGATCGTCGAATCTGGCTTTAACTCGGCAACCTTTTTCGCGATCACTTCCGCTTCCTGAAAACGTCGCTCTTTCATGAACTCGTTGTAGGTATCGACAAGACTGGAGACCTCCTCGTCGATACTTGATTCCAGGGCTCGTTCGTTTGTAATCGTGGAACGAACGGCTTCATTTTCCAAATCGAGTTCGATTTTCGCTCGGTTCGCCTCGATAAATTTCTTTTGCTCAGTCAAGGCCCGGTCAACTTGGGCAATCAGGGACCGTTTGGCAAGGTCATCAACGTTGGACCCGTCGACGCGTCGACGAAGGCGATTCAGTTGATCGAGAGCGTCCAGGGGAGCGGTTTTGCTGACCTCGGCCGTCTTGGCCAACTCGGTGGTGATTTCACGATAAAGACGTGAGACTGCCTCGCGGGCTTCCAATTCCGTCTTCTGAATCGGGGTCAGCTCGGCGGCAGCTTCGGATCCGACTTTTGGCAAACGCGAAGGCTGCAATAAGGTCAACTTGTCTTTTAGCTGGCGTCGCATCTGCAGTGGCAAGTCGCCCTCATGTTGCCAGGCTTCAACAAAATGCTGGCGAGCCGTTTCCTGATCGCCTTGCTGGAGTGCCTGAAGTCCAGCCTGGTACGATTGCTCGCCCAGGCTTGCGGACCGTTGCTCCATGGGAGTCCGGTCAAACTCCTCGGCTTGAACTTGCTTGATTGCACCCGCAGGGCTGGTGCCGGAATTCTGATCCGCATTGAAAAGCATTTGTGCTATTACGTCCGATTCGCTGGCGGGCTTGCCTCCGGCGGTTTGGATCGGACTGCTGGCCGATGCTTGCATGACGCCGCTTCGTTTGGCGGCGGCCTCGGCATCGAGAACAAATTGCCAGACTCGCGGTTCGTCAGGTCCGAACTCTCGCTCGGGTACGTTCAAGGCCTGTGCTTGTCGAGCGATTTGATTCGCTGTTGCCGTGTCCCCACGATCCAGGGCGGCGCGCCCCACGGCGAGCAAACGCAAGGCTTCACGTTTACGGCTGGTCAGTTCCGATGTCTTGCTCGGCAGCGGTTGAGCGACAGGCATCCGAGGCAACGGCGTGACGCCAGGTTTTTGGCCCAGCGGGTTCGCCGCATAGGAAGGGATCGTGCCCGAACCGGTGGGCGGTGCGGCCAACATCGCCTGGTCGCCCAGCAGCGACAGGTTGCCCAGCGGTGCTTGATTGGCCACGAGAGGCTTGAACGTCAACAGTTGCGAGTCGATGCCGGCAACCTGCAAGTCCAACCGCAACTTAGCAATCTCGCTGGCCAGTTGTGGCATCTTTGGTCCCAGCGCCGCTGCTTGGCGGTAACTCGTCACCGCGGATTGGTAGTCCTTGCGGTTGAGCGCGCTGCGTGCATGCTCGATCCACTTTTGACCGTCGGCCAACGTCGGCGTACTTGCCACCGCAGCCTTCGCATCAAATGTCGCCTGAGGCGTGCTGCCCGGCAACGCGAACTGAGCGGATGCATTTGATGCCGATATCAACCACACGGCGGCGGCAATACCGAGCAATCTTCGGCGGTGTACAAATGTGAGACGGTTCAACGCGACTCTCCTTCTTCGCGGTGAGACTAAAAAAATTGACGACGGCCGGTTTACGCTTCGCTGTCGACGAAGTCGTTACCCCCTCCGATATCTTCTTGCTAGCCGAACCAAATCGATTGGTTTGGCTCCCGAAAAACCACTGCGAAGGCACGGACCATCCATGGTGCTGATCTCGATTTGCATCGAGTGACTGCGCGAGAGTTTCCGGGTTTGAGCCGGAATTACGTAGTTTCAAGAAGCGGTGTCAACAGTGATCACAGAAAAGAAAAAAGATTCCTGGGCTGGTCCAGGCTAAGACGTGGGGCAAGCTTCCAGCTGGCCAAGCACGTTTCCACGCAAGCTGGAAGCTGACGCCACGCGATACCGCCTACAACCGAGGTGTGACCTGCTTGGATTCTCGATTGATTTCCAGCACCTGTTTCTTGACCGCATCGGCCACGAAGACGGACGCGTCATTGCTGGCAATTCCGACGGGGCGGGCCAGCGCGTCACCGTCGAGCCATTTCTCTGTTTTGCCGTCAGGAGTGAACTTCCAAATCGACTTGGTGTAGGTGTCCGTCACGAATCCGTGATCGCCAGCCCAGGTCAAACCATTGGGAAACTGATAAGGCCGGCCGTCGATCACGGTTTCGGCCTTCTTTTCTGTGACATCAATCTTTTGCACGGCCTCCGCATCCGGTGTTACCGCCCACAGATTGCCGTCGGCATCAAAAGACAATCCCCTCGCGTTGACACGGACAATCAACTCGGGTGATCCACCTTCGATCGGCACGCGAAAGACGGCTCGCTTTTCAGCGTCTCCGACATAGATGTTCTTGCCATCCGAATCGACGGCCAACGCCATCGGAATCCCCACATGGCCATCGGTAAGCGGCTTGAATTCACCGCCCGCGGAATCAATCGAGTAGATCTCACGGGTCGCGGAGTCGCCAACCAAGATGCCGCCGCCAGGATGCACCGCCACACACCAAGGTCGATTCATCGGCTTTCGCAATAGCTTGGTCCCCCGTACGTATAGCTCGCGTTTTTCACCGGTCACTTTCCAGATTCCGGGCAGATCCAAGTCGACCACCAGCAAGCTATCACCGTCGACGGCGACAGCGCGAGGATAAGTGACCTCCGCGGGGGCTTTGTCGGCAACCGGCTGGTCGCTTTCCCCAGCCTCTTCCTGCGACATCGCCACGGCGGTGGACAACAGAAACGCGAACACCACCGATAGCCGACACGCGCCCCAGTTCAGAAAAGCCAATTTGCCGGAATGTAAAAAAATTCCGATTAGGGGAAGTTTGTTCATAGTAACGGTTGTAATCAGGCCGAAAGAAAAAGTGGATGCTCAGCGATGGGCATGAAAAAGGGGGATGCGCGAAAGCGTGCCCGCGTAGTATCGAGTCTTTTTAACCAAGAAGCCACGCTATGATAATGCGACGTGCAACCGAACTGCTGGGCACGACCGCCTTTTTGGCTAGTCTGTTCCTCTTTGCCGGGCCCATGGGTGCTCGTTCCGTCGATGCCGGCGATCAAAAACAGGGAGCGCGGCGAGTCAATATCGCCAACGCACGCCCCGCCAAACGTAGCGTCAAGCCACGAAGATCGATGATCTCGCAGGCCGCCACGGGCAAAGCGTTGGCCCAGGCGCCACCCAAGCCTTTGGACGGATCCTTGGTTCAAGGTGACGTCCGACGCGTTGGATTCCTGGAAGACTTCCATGGCTTCCCGAGCGAACCGGGCTGCGGTTGCGGTGAAGTCATTTGCGACTGCGGCGAAGCTGTTTGCGGTGTCGAACCAGGCTGCGGTGTCCCCGTTGGTTGCGATTGCGGGTACGGTGACCAGTGCAGCTGTGGCGTCGAAGCGGGTTGCGGCATCGAGATCATGGAACCGAGTTGTGAGTATGTCGAACCAGGTTGCGGCTTCGTCGAACCAGGTTGCGGCTTCGTCGAACCAGGTTGCGGCTTCGTCGAACCAGGTTGCGGTGCTCCGGCCTGCGGATCCGAGATCGTCGATTGCGGCTGTGATTCCTGTGCGGCGGACTGCTCGCCCGGATGTCCGATTTTTCTGCCGTACCTGCGGATCGATTGGCGCCGGTTTGACTTCTTTGCCGGCACGCAAGGGTTCAAAGGACCGGCCAACTATGCGAGCATCAACGCGAACAACCCAAATCAACGAATTGGTTCCGGCAGTTTTGGATTCTATCAGGGTTTCAACGAAGGCCGATCGCTGAATCCTTGGTTGGGAGCCGACTTAGCGGCGCAGTTCGGACTTCGAGCAACGCAAAGCAACCTGTCGGGAGCTGATTTTACCTCCGACACACGGCAACAGATCTTCTTGACCGGGGGCTTTTTCCGCCGTGTCGATTTTGGTCTTCAACTCGGACTGGTGGTCGATTATCTGCATGACGAATGGTACTTCCAAACTGACCTGGCTCAGCTTCGTGGTGAATGCAGTTGGAACACAGGCGGTGTCCTCACGTACGGCTTTCAGTACATGGTTGGCGTCAATAGCAACCAATCGAGAACGTCTGTTCGTGACTTGAACGGCAATACGGTCGTATCCATGGATGATTTTGAGGCCACCGATCAATATCGCATCTTCCTTCGCCGCAAGTTGAACGGCTGTGGTTCGTACAGCGGATTCGCCGGCTGGACCGAAGGCGACGACGGTTTGATCGGCAGCCTGTTTGACATCCCGCTCAATCGCACGCTGTTACTCAATACAGGTGCCACGTACTTGATTCCGAGAGAGGGAAATGAAAACGGCGGCAATCAGCAAGAGAGCTGGAACATTTCACTGGGAGTCACCTGGCGTCCCTGCGGAATTTCGCGAGGTCGATACTCTCGACCCATGTTCGACGTTGCCGACAATGGCACATTCATCGTGACCCGACGATAACTTTCCGTGACAGTTGCCGAGTTGCTTCGCAACTCGGACCGGATTCTTTGTCACGCTCTCACGCTCGGTGCAGGTCTCCGACCTCGCCGTCCCCCATGACCGCCAGGTCTCCGACAAAGCTGCCCGTGCGGGGTCGAGAGACCCACGGACAGCGCGCCCGTGCGGGGTCGAGAGACCCACGCACAGCGCCAGCGCGCCCGTGCGGGGTCGGAGACCCACGCACAGCGGCGGCGGAGACGCGGCAGCGCCCGTGCGGGGTCGGAGACCCACGCACAGCGCGAAGACCTGCGGTCGGCGCCGCAATCGCGGAGCGACTCCTCTGCGATCGCCGTCCGCACGACCACGGCTGGATGCCTTGAAGCAACGCACAATGTTGACAATTCGCCACGTCCGATCGTCGGGGCGATCTGACCGCAGACGCGGTAAGTGATTGCCAAGCCGTGTGTTACGAAGCTGATGAAAACAGCGTCGTGACCATTGGCCCGCTGAATGCGTTTGGCTGCCTCCATGAAAAGAGGCAATCGACTTCGGCACGCCAGCGGTACATTCATCTTCATGTCCATGCTGCTGGGGGCGCCGGTTGTAACGAACGCGGCGATGGTGAGGGCTGGCGACGATCGACTCACCAGCGTCTCTGAATCTCCGCGAGCCGCGCTCCCGAGTGGATGGAGATTGACGAAACATGGCTGGGAACACACGTCGACGTGGACGCTAAGCAACGCAAGCATCAATCAGTTGATCGCTGCCCAACGCGATCGCGAGCCGGCGTGGATCCGTTTTGGTTTCTCAAAACTGCGGTCGATTCCACCGCTCATGGTGGCCTTGCTACAGATCACTGCGGTCGCTGTGATCACGAATATCGCCAAAAACCATCGGCAGCGAGGCAAAACGGCGGATGTTTCCTAGGGCTTTGTCACAGCTAAAAAGTGGGGTAAGCATCCTGCTTGCCATTTGTTTTCGTACGGAATTCGCAAGCTGGAAGCTGACGTTACCAAAACGGCAACCCGAAAATTCAGATGTGACAAAGCACTAGCCCGTCCTGGATAGGGCGGGCTTCGCGTTTGTCACCAGTGCGAGGTGTCTAGCCCTCGTAGTCTCCACTGGACTCGCTTTCACTCTCGCTCTTGGTGCCGCGCTGGTTGGCAATGCGAGTCGCTTCGCTGACCACAGCCACAGCCGTTCGCAATTCAATCGGCGAGAACCAGCGAATATTGCCAAGGTACTGGCTTTCGACGCGATTCTTCTTGGCAAGTTCTTCCCAAGACAACTTGTCGGTCAAATGCCAGGTTGCTGCTTGAGCGGTCTTTTGAGTGACTTGGCCGTTACCCAAGGCTTCACAAACCACTCGCACACGGGCGTCTTTGGTGAACGTTTCCAGGGGGACAATCTTGTAAGCCATCTTGGGATTCGGATCGGGCTTGCCATGTTCCAAGCAAACCGTGGTCACGGTCATTTTCTTCATCCGCTCTGGCGGAACGCGCATGAAACCGCCGCCCATGCCGCCGCCACCCATGCCGCCGCCACCCATGCCGCCGCCGCCCATGCCGCCGCCCATGCCTTGGCCGCCGCCGCCGCCCATGCCGCCGCCACCCATGCCGCCCATGCCACCGCCGCCCATGCCGCCCATGCCACCGCCGCCAAACTGGCCGAGGACGGGAACACCGGCAAACGCAGCAGGCAATTCAATATGCAAAGGCTTGTCGGTCAGGTTCCTGACCAACACGTTGGCTTTGGTCGCATCATGCGGGATGAACTTGACATCAATTTGGCCCCCTTCCATGGCGGCAAAGAACTCAGCATTGACCGCCTCGTCCCCTTTCCGGTTGACCTCAGCCTTGCTGATTCCGGGGAGGGCAAACGAAACAGCGGCGAGTGCTGCGAAGTGAAAAACGATACGACGGGAAACATTGGTCACGGAAAGGTTCCTTTTCATGGTGACGCCTCAATAGGAGGTGGTTTGGCCGAACGCACTGGACAAGTGAAAGGTGCGGCCGACGCGGCTAAACGGGGTACCTTCGCCAGGGACCATCACCGTGGTGAAGTCACTGGCGAAACGCAATCACGGATGAGGCGGATCAAGAATTCCTCCAACGAGTCCGGCCTGATGGCCAAAATCCCGCTTCCCCAGGAGTCAGTCTGATTCCCGTTCATTGACATTCATCATAGTTTCCCGCCGGCGACTGACCAAGCAGAAAGCCTGGGGGCAAAGCATTCGCAGGGGCCCACCGCCGTCGATCGAGCCCGCGAAAGCCAAAAAACCGGCAAAAACTGCAGTCGGCGCGAAATCCGGCGCGGTAATTTTCGCCGACTACGACGAGACCAGCGATGCGGCAAAGACGTTCTCGATGCCGGATTTGGCCTTGGCGGCGTGCTTGGCGTCGATCACCGCGTTGACCTGCAGTTCGCTGGTTCCGATCATTTCGACGTTGATGTCGCTGCTGGCCAGTTCCTGGAATAACAGCGTCGCGACGGACGTGTGACTGCGAAGACCAATGCCGCTGACGGTAACTTTGACAATGTCGCCGCCCACGGTCACGTCTCGCATTCCATGCCTGGCCATGATCGCTCGGGCCACTTGGTAGCTCTTGTCCTTGGCGTCGGCATCGATGGTAAAGCTGACGCTGGTCAAGCCGTCTTGTCCGTCGTAACCTTGGACGATCATGTCGACAAAAATCCCGGCACTGCCAATCGTTTCAAAGATGTCGGCCGCGATTCCGGGATGATCGGGGACTCCGTACAACGTCACGCGTGCCTGCTTCTCCAGCACCGAAACACCGGTCAGGGTCAACGCCTCCAGCGCGTCATCGTGCAATCGCTTGAACAGCAGATTGACATCGCCACTATCCAGCCGATCCGCTTTGATCTGTCCCCACGACTTGGCATCGTCGGGTCGCTCTTGCAGTGAAAAAGCCTGATGCACAGCCCGCAGTGCGGTCGACGCTTGTGACTTCGGGACCAACGCCGAAATCTTGATTTCGCTGGTGGTGATCATTTGGATGTTGACGCCGGCGTCGGCCATCGCGCGAAACATCCGCGACGCAACGCCGGTTTGATTAGCCATGTTCGCCCCGACCACCGAAACTTTCGACACCGCGTCGTCGTGCGTGATGCCTGCGGCACCCAGGGACTCGATCACGGCTTCGACAGCACTCAGCGTTCGCTGCAACTCTGCGCGTTGCACGGTGAAGGAAACATCGGCGCGACCGTTCGTGCCAATATTCTGCACGACCATGTCGACGGCGATCTTGCAAGCAGAAATCGCCGAGAAGATTTGCAGACTTTTGCCGGGCACATCGGGCACGCCCAAAACCGTCACACGAGCTTCATCGGGAGTCATGGCTGCGCCGCTAACCGGCGCCGTGGTCGATTCGCTCTCGGCAACAATCATCGTTCCTTCGGTGTCGGAGAAACTGCTGCGAACATGGATCGGCACACTGAATTTTTTCGCGAATTCGATGCTGCGGTTGTGCATCACGCTCGCGCCCAGACTGGCCAACTCCAACATCTCGTCGTAGCTGATCACGTCGACGCGGCGGGCCTCGGGCAACAACCGTGGGTCGGTCGTGTAAACGCCGTCCACGTCGGTATAAATCTCGCAGGCGTCCGCTTTCAGTACCGCGGCCAACGCAACCGCCGTGGTATCGCTGCCCCCACGACCGAGCGTGGTGATGTTCAAATCATCGTCGATCCCTTGAAATCCGGCAGCGACGACGATTTTGCCTTCGTCCAACAAGCTACGAATCCGATCGGTGGAAATGGAACGAATGCGGGCCTTGCTGAAACTGCTGTCGGTATTCACGCCGATTTGGCCGCCAGTCAGGCTGACCGCCTCGGCACCCAAGGCATGGATTGCCATCGCGACCAGTGCCACGCTGACTTGTTCGCCGGTGCTTAGCAGCATGTCCATTTCCCGCGCGGGCGGGTCGTCGCACACATCGCCGGCCAACTCCAGCAGCTGATCGGTGTTCTTGCCCATCGCGCTGACCACCATCACCACTTGGTGGCCATGCCGCTGCGCACGAATCGCTTTGCGAGCCGCTGCACGGATCTTTTCGACATCTGCGACACTGGTGCCGCCAAATTTTTGCACGATCAATGACATGGGAAGAAACAAAAATCCAATGAGTTGCTGAAAGAGACCGCAGTCTAGTTGATAAACCGATCCATCAAATCCCAACCGCGATCAAATCGCAGGCCGCTGGCCGCCGCCGCGACTTCGTCGTAGCTGGTTTGATCGTCTGCGTCGATACCGGTGCCCGCCATTACCAGCGGCACCATCCCGTGCGTGTGCTTTTTGGTGCTGCAGAATGTTGGATGGTCGGGTGTGACCAGAATTCGGTGATCGCCGTGCGACTGCAGTGCTTCCACCAGCGGCGCGACAATTTGCCTGTCGATCTGCTCCAGGGCTTCGATCTTGGCGTCATGCCGGCCTTCATGAGACGCTTCATCGGGTGCTTCGATGTGAACGCAGACCACATCGTACTCGTTCAGCGCAGCGACCGCGGCCTTTCCTTTGCCGGCATAATTCGTATCCAAGTATCCGGTTGCCCCGTCGACTTCGATCCGCGGCCAACCGGCCAGCGCCGCGATCCCTCGCAGCAAATCGACCGCCGTGATCATCACTCCTTGCACACCGAAACGTTCCTGGAAGGATGGCATGACGGGTGCGCCGCCCAGTCCCCACAGCCAGACGTTGGTGGCGGGGCGTTTTCCCTCGGCGACTCGTTTCGCATTGACCGGATGAGACGCAAACAAATCTGCCGACGAATTCATCAACCGCACAAGGATGTCGCTACCTGGACCTCGTGGAAAATCGTCCGAGACTGAAAGATCGGTCAAATCATGCGGCGCGCTGGTCCGCGTGTCTTTGGCAAAAGGTGCCGGCAGATCGTCGCTGCCGCGAAAGAGCAACAAGTTTCGATAGCTGACCCCCGGCACGAATTCCAAACGTGAATCGATCGGCCCGTCACCGAGCAATTCCGCTTGGGCCGCTTTCAGCAACTCGGCCGATTCCTCCGTGCTGATATGATCGGCGGTAAAGTCGACCATGATTTGGTCTTCGATTGTGACCAGGTTGCAGCGGACCGCCCAATCGTTCTTGCCCAGCTTGATGCCTTGAGCGGCGGCTTCCAGCGGGGCGCAGGCCGGTAAAGTACTGATCGGGGTCGTAGCCGAACAGGCACAAATTCGCCACTTCGCTACCGGCCGGCAGATGCGCGGGCGTGTTGTTCGCGGTGGCCAGCGATCCCGCTTTCGCCAACGCGTCCATCGTCGGCAGATTGGCCGCTTGCAGCGGTGTCTTTCCACCGAGGGCCTCGATCGGTTCGTCGGCACACCCGTCGGGAATCACGATCGCGTATTTCATCAGCGCTTCCTTTGCAGCACGCAAGGCGAGGGGGGCAGTGTCTCCAGCGAGCATTGTCAGCAAGGCATCAGAGAAACGAAAGGGGACGCTCCGGCGCCCCGGCACACGCGCGTCTTGCGACCGGGCGGTGGTCCGTGAGGGCGTGAATCGCCGCGGGGAGAAGATCAGCTTTCCAAAAAATCCTCGAAACGTCTAAGGAACGAATTTTCCGATCGTTCATACTTCTGCAAGGACATGCATCTCTTCTGCTAGCAGTGGCAATGAATCAGATGAACGATGAGTCAGACGAGGCTTGGTTGACCCAGGTTTTTCGGGAGTATGAGCTTCCGTTGATGGGTTACGCCACGCACTTGTTGGGCGACGCCGACCGGGCCAGCGATGTCGTCCAAGACACCTTCGTGCGGCTGTGCAAACAACCGCGTCAGCAAATACAAGATTGTGTCCGGCAATGGCTTTATCGCGTTTGCCGAAACCGAGCCTTCGATGTTTTGAAGAAGGAGCAACGAATGAAAACGCTCTCCGATGCACAAGCTGCCAGTCAGCAGAGTCGGGAAGGCGATCCGCAGATCGATGCGGAGCGTGATGAGAACGCCGGCCAAGCCGCCAGTCTGATCAACGACCTTCCCAAACGACAACAAGAAGTGATTCGGCTGAAGGTGCAAAGTGGTTTGAGTTACCGAGAGATCAGTGAGTTGACCGGGCTGAGCGTCAGCAATGTCGGTTACTTGTTGCACGTTGGGCTGAAATCCGTCCGCACACGATTAGCGGCCATCGAATAACCCCATCGAACCGTTGCTGTACTTTGGCACGGCTGCACCCAACATTCACCCATTCCCAGGCAAGCAGCCTGGTTCACCTGAGGTCAAAAACATGAGTGACCAGCTAAACGATTCCGAGCTAAACGACTCGCGAGTGACCGATTTCGTATTCGGTGAGCTGTCGCCGGAAGAAACGAAACGATTCAAGAGTGAACTTGAGCAGTCGCCCGAGTTGCAGGCCGAGGTCGATTCGATTCGTGAAGCGATCGCGGCCGTCCAAGCAGAGCTGGCGACCGACTCGCGCGGTGTCAACGAAGCGGGGCGACGGCAGATCGAAGTTGCCATCGCCGGCGACTCGACGGCATCACCCCCGCTGGTGAACGCTGTCCAACCGGCGACGACGGCTGGCACCAACACTCGGCGCACCTTGATCGGCTTGGCAGTTGCCGCCAGCGTGTTCGTGATCGGGGTTTTGGCGATCCCGGCGTTGCGAGGGCCACAGGCGGTCACGAACGTTCAGCCGACTTTCGATGCTGCTGACGTTGGAGAGAGATCGACTCGCAGCGAAGTTTCTGGCGTCGACGATGCACTCGATCTGGTTGCGGAGCCCCCTGCAAAGGAGACTGCGTTTGGCATGAAAACGAAGTCTCCGGGAGACTCGCGTTGGAGTGATCTCGATTCCGGCGCTGAGCAAAGCGCCGGTAGCCAGGCTGCTGCGACGTCAGACGTTTCCGGTGTGGTGGCTGGACAGCGAAGCCAGCGGTCTGACTCAGGCGACTCACTCCCGCAGCGGGCGGCGGCAACGAAAAACCTTCACAGTTCCGCCTCGCAATCAGCTTCGCCCGGAACTCTGGATCTGCGACTGCCGGATCTGCAACCGCAGCCGGAAGTGCGTTTGAGCATAGAACAGGCAAAGGATCTCGCTGGCCTCCCAGAAAGTGGCGGAAGTGTGACGAGCGGTTTCGGTGGAATGGCTGGACTGCCGACATCGGATCTGAATATCGCGTTGGACTCCGAGATGGCGTCGCCCTCAGGCGAACCGTCTGAAAGTCCCAAACTGTCAGCTGCAAAGGATCGTCCTGGTTCCACGACGTTGGAAACCGCCACTGGCGGCATTGCCGCGGCGGAAGGCGAAGCTCTTGGCACCGCAACCGATTTGTCGCGGCAGAAAGCCAAGACATTAGATTCAAAAAAGCAATCCTACGACGCGTACGGAATTGCCGCCAACGAATCGCTGGGCCAAACCAGCCAGGGTGACCGGGCGAAGGATGGCGGCCTTGCCATGGAAGGGGTGCTTCCTGCGGCACCCACGAGTGAGTCCGCCCCTTCGCTCGCGATGCGCGGTCGTGGCGTCACTCCATCGACAACTCGCCGACTGGCAATGGGCGTGGAAGCGGACGCCGAGATGATGATGATGGGCGAGGACGCAACGCTGGGCCGCGGTCCCGGCATGCCCGGCGATCAACACGAACCGATCACGGACAATCCGTTCAAGAAAGTGATCGAGTCGCCGCTGTCGACGTTTTCGATCGATGTCGACACTGCATCGTACGCCAAAGTTCGCATGTACTTGATGCAGCATCAAATGTTGCCGCGGCCCGATGCCGTGCGAATCGAAGAACTGCTTAACTACTTCACTTACGACTACGAACCGGCCGGCGGAAACAGACGAGCATCCGTTCGCTGCCAAGGTCTCCGTGGCGCAGTGCCCCTGGAACGCAAAACACCGGCTCGCACGCGTGGCGATCAAGGGTAAAGTGATCGAGCACGAACGTCCGGCCAGCAACTTGGTCTTTCTGCTGGACGTCTCCGGGTCCATGAGCCGCCCGAACAAGCTGCCTTTGGTGGTCGAAGGCATGAAGCTGCTGACGCAACAACTGGGGGAAAATGATTCGGTCGCGATCGTAGTCTACGCCGGTGCGGCAGGCTTGGTGCTCGATCCAACTTGTGGCGACGAAGAAGAGACGATCCTTAGTTGCCTTGGAGCGACTGCGTGCCGGCGGTTCCACCAATGGCGGTCAAGGAATCCAACTGGCATACGATACTGCACGTGACAACTTCATCACCGGTGGCACCAACCGAGTCATCTTGTGTACCGACGGTGACTTCAATGTTGGCGTCACCGGCACCGATCAGCTGGTGCGGATCGCCGAGCAGAATGCCAAGGGGACATCTTCCTGTCGGTCCTCGGCTTTGGCATGGGCAACCACAACGACGCGATGATGGAGCAGATCTCGAACAAAGGGAACGGCAACTACGCCTTCATCGATAGCAAGAAGGAAGCCGGAAAAGGTGTTGGTCGAGCAGATGGGCGGGACGTTGGTGACGATTGCCAAGGACGTCAAAATCCAGATCGAGTTCAATCTCAAGGAGGTCAGCGCGGTACCGTTTGATTGGTTACGAAAACCGCATTCTGGCAGCTGAGGATTTCAACGACGACACCAAGGATGCCGGCGAGATTGGTGCCGGCCACACGGTGACGGCGCTGTACGAACTGGTCCCTGCTGGCGGCGAGCTGGATGTCGATATCCCCACGGTGGATGAGTCGCGTTATCTCAAGAAAGCGAAGCTCAGCAAACAAGCCGACAACGGCGAACTGTTGGCCCTCAAGCTCCGCTACAAGCAACCGACGGGCACCGAAAGCACGCTAATTGAAGTGCCCGTCAAGGACGAAGGCAAATCGTTTTCGGCAATGGACGCGGACTTCAAGTTTGCGGCTTCGGTCGCTGCGTTTGGAATGTTGCTGAGGAACTCGCCGCACAAAGGTGATGCAACCTTCGCCGCCGTGGAAGAGATCGCTGGGGACGGACTCGGCGACGACAAGAAGGGTCGGCGAACCGAGTTTCTCGAAATGGTCATCCGAGCCAAAGAGCTAAGCGGAGAAAAGTAGCAGGGCGACGACGCTGGGCAGGTCCCCGACCTCGCCGCCACTCCTGACCTGCGCTCGGCGCAGGTCTCCGACCTCGCCGCCACTCCTGACGCGCTCGGCGTCTCCGACCTCGCCGCCGCGCGCGGCGCAGGTCTCCGACCTCGCCGCCACTCCTGACGCGCTCGGCGCAGGTCTCCGACCTCGCCGCCCCGGCCGGGCAGGTCTCCGACCTCGCCGCCACTCCTGACCGCGCTCGAGCAGGTCTCCGACCTCGCCGCCACTCCTGACCGTCAGGTCTCCTAGGTCACAAACGTGATTTAAAATTATCGATCATGCATCTTCCTCGCACAGCGTGCAACTCGGGACGGAGTCACGGAGCCACTCCTCTACAATCCCTTGAGTCACCTGCATGACCGGGGCTACGGCTGGCAGCGTGTGGCTGTTACGATGCCTGGATGCGTGTTTTAGTAACGGGTTGTGGCGGGTTTTTGGGCAGCGAAATCGTGCGTCAACTGATCGCGCACGGTGATCAGGTCGTCGGTGTTTCCCGTAGCGAGTATCCCGAGTTGGTCTCGCTTGGCATGACGCACGTGCAAGGAGATTTGACCGAGGCGTCGTTCACGACGAACGCCATCAAGGAAGTGGATGCCGTGATTCACACGGCTGCTGTCGCCGGTGTCTGGGGACCTTGGCAGCACTTTTACTCGATCAACAAACTAGCTACCGATCACGTCATCCACGCCTGCAAGTCAGGGGGGATTCGCACGCTTGTCTTTACCAGCAGTCCCAGCGTCACCTTCAACGGCTCACATCAGCGGGGTGTTGACGAATCAGAAGCCTATGCGACTCGCTGGCTTTGTCATTATCCGCACACCAAGGCATTGGCCGAACGGGCGTCGTTACGGGCTCACGAAATCGGAACGTTGCATACCTGTGCACTGCGTCCACATCTGATTTGGGGCAACGACGATCCACACATCTTGCCGCGAATGATCGCGCGAGCCAAATCCGGTCGCCTGCGAGTCGTCGGTGACGGAACCAATCGAGTCGACACCGTCCACGTGGTCAATGCGGCCGGGGCTCATCTGGATGCGATCGATGCGTTGCAAGCCAATCCGCAAGAGGCGGGTGGCCGAGCCTATTTCATTGCCCAAGATGAACCGGTCAATTGTTGGGATTGGATCGCAGGAATCTGCGAGTTGGGTGGCGCCCAGCCGCCTGGGAAACGCATCAGCTTTCGCGCCGCCTATGCCCTCGGTGCCACGTTAGAAGCGGTCTATCGAGCGACCGGTCGGAGCAGCGAACCGCCGATGACCCGATTCGTCGCGGCCCAACTTGCTCACGACCACTTCTTTGACATCACTGCGGCGAAACAGCGGCTGGGGTATCGCCTTCGCGTGTCGATGGCTGACGGCCTGCGGTCACTGCAACAGGCATGGCAGGCGTCGGAACCGCGTAGAGCCCAGAAAAACGGGTAAAAACACGCAGGCCGTTGTCATTTTTGGTCCGAATGGTTAGCTTTTTGGGGTCAGTGATGTGGCTAGCCGCGGTCGCGCAATCCGCTTCGCTGAAACACTTTAGGTGTCCCCCATCCGCTCGTCCAAACTAGGTGCTGGATCGCAAAGGTGATTGCTCCCAACCGCGCTTCCCAATTACCGGACCATCAACGCATCGTCATCACCGGAATCGGCTTGACGGCTCCCAATGGCAACGATTGGTCGTCTTATCGCAAAGCTCTCTTGGAAAAAGAGAGCGGTGTGAAGCCGTACGAAATTCGTTACTTCGGCGAAACACTCGCTGGTGTCTGCGAATTTGATGTCCGGCGTTATCAAACGAAAAAAGACGTTCGCCGCGGAACTCGCGCCGGCAGCGTCGGTGTTTACGCCGCCAACGAAGCGGTGAATCATTCCGGCATCGACTGGGAGAACACCGACAAGTCGCGTGTGGGCATCTACATCGGCGTCACCGAACATGGGAACGTCGAAACGGAAAACGAAATCTTCGTGATCAAGGGATTCGACTACGACACCAGTTGCTGGTCGCATCACCACAATCCGCGCACCGTGGCCAACAACCCGGCGGGCGAGATCGCGCTGAACATGGGAATCACGGGACCTCACTACACGATCGGCGCGGCTTGTGCGGCAGGCAACGCGGGTATCATTCAAGGTGCCCAGATGCTGCGTCTGGATGAATGCGACGTGGCGATCGCCGGCGGCACCAGCGAGAGCATTCACACGTTCGGGATTTTCGCGAGTTTCAACAGTCAGAACGCTTTGGCGAGGCACGACGACCCCACCAAGGCCTCGCGTCCATTTGACATGCAACGAAACGGCATCGTCGTCGCCGAAGGCGGGTGTCTGTATGTGCTGGAGCGGCTCAGCGATGCCAAGGCTCGCGGTGCTGAGATTCATGGTGAACTGGTCGGCTACGCAATGAACACCGACGCCACCGATTTTGTGTTGCCAAACCCCGAACGCCAAGCCGAATGCGTCCACATGGCACTGAAACGCGCCGGGCTGCAAGCCGAGCAAATTGACATCGTCAGCACGCACGCGACCGGCACCAGCAGCGGCGACACGCAAGAATGTGCGGCCCTGCGGAAAGTCTTTGGCGAGTGTGAAGACACACGCATCAACAATACCAAGAGTTACATCGGACATGCGATGGGCGCGGCGGGGGCATTGGAACTGGCCGGCAATCTGGCCTCGTTCCACGACCGCGTGGTGTCATCCCACCATCAATGTGGACGAACTGGATCCCGAATGCGACCTGCCGGGTTTGGTGTTGAACGAACCGCACGAGTCGAAACGCGTCGATTACGTCTTGAATAATTCGTTTGGCATGCTGGGCATCAACTCGGTCGTTATCATCGGACGAATTTAGCTATCGAAATGCGGCGACTTATTTCCAAGCTTGGCGTTGCTGCAGCAGGCGAATTGTCGACTTGACACGAGTCGGCCCACCATTATCCATTACCAACACGACAACTGAGCTAGTTAATCAATGACCCCAGCTGAAATTCGCGATGAGATCCTGGACATTCTGGATGACATTTCTCCGGACGAAGATCTTGATAGTTTGGATGATGAAAAGCCGTTTCGCGAACAATTAGAATTGGACAGCATGGACTTCTTGGACATCGTGATGGAGCTGCGCAAGCGTCACCGTGTCCAAATCCCCGAAGAGGATTATGGTCATCTGGCGAGCATGAGTTCGACGGTGGCGTATCTAGAACCAAAGATGAGGGACATCGTCAAGTCCTGAGCGAGATGTCTGCCGAGTACGACACGATCATCATCGGCGCGGGCATGAGCGGCTTGGCCGCCGGGATCCGCCTCGCGCACTTTGACCAGCGTGTTTGTATTTTGGAACGCCACTATACGATTGGCGGCCTGAATTCCTTCTATCGCATGAACGGGCGCGACTACGACGTCGGCCTCCATGCCATGACCAACTTCGCTCGTAAAGGGACCAAGAAAGGCCCGCTGGCAAAGTTGATTCGCCAGTTGCGTTTTCGCTGGGAAGATTTCAACCTGGCTGAACAGGTGGGATCGTCGATTCGATTCCCCGCTGTCTCACTCGATTTCAGCAACGATATTTCGCTGCTGGAAAACGAGATCGCTGAAGCATTTCCCGGTCAAGTCGACGGTTTTCGTTCTTTGTGTGATTCGCTGTTGGACTACAGCGACATGGATGGCGGCCATCCGTTATTCATGCGACTCGGCTCGTCAAGTGATGTCCGAACATATCAGCGATCCGCTGCTGGTCCAGATGCTGATTTGTCCGCTGATGTGGTATGGCAACGCACGTGAAAACGACATGGATTTCGGCCAGTTCTGCATCATGTTTCGCGCCTGCTACTTGGAAGGATTTGGGAGGCCGCTGAAAGGCGTTCGCTTGATTCTCAAGAACCTGGTCCGCAAGTTTCGTGGTCTCGGTGGCGAGTTGAAACTTCGTAGCGGCGTCGCCAATATTCACGTCGAAGATGGCCGGGCAACCGGTGTCGTGCTGGATGATGGGACGCAGTTGCAAGGCAAGCGAATTCTGTCGTCGGCCGGCAGCGTCGAAACCATGCGACTTTGCGACGACGTGACGGAAAGCGAAGTTGCCAAGGCCGGCCAGTTATCGTTTATCGAATCGATTTCAGTTTTGGACCGCAAACCGGCCGACTTTGGCTTCGATCGGACGATTGTCTTCTATAACGACAGCGAGACATTCCATTGGCAGCGGCCCGACGATTCGCTGTGCGATGCCCGCACCGGCGTCATCTGCTCGCCCAACAATTACATTTACGACTCCGAGGACGGTCAACTTCCCGATGGTGTGATTCGCATCACGACGCTGGCCAACCATGATTTGTGGTGCGAGTTGCCGGAGCCCAAGTATCAAGCCGCCAAGATGGCCGAGTACGACAACGCTGTCGAATCATCGGTACGTTTCATGCCTGACTTTCGGCGGTACGTGGTCGACACCGACGTGTTCACGCCAAAAACGATTCGCCGGTTCACGTGGCACGACAACGGAGCGGTCTACGGAGCACCGGACAAACAGTTCGACGGAACGACGCATCTGCCCAATCTTTTCCTCTGCGGCACCGACCAAGGATTTGTGGGGATCGTCGGCGCGATCGTCAGCGGCATCAGCATGGCAAATCGGCACTGTCTGCAGCCATCGTCGCCGTCCTCTCCGAGGTCGGCATAGCATCCCCTCGGCAATGCCCTGCACGACGCTCGCAAGCTCGCTCCCTTCAGCCTAACGCTCCCTTTGCTGGGTTTTTTGGGTAAAACCCAAAAACGACTTAGGAACATCTGCCTGGCCGCCGGTCGACATGACTCGGCGTTTGCCGTGAATCACGCGGTGAAAGTTCAGTGCCCCCGCTAGGGCTCGAACCTAGGACCGACGGATTAAGAGTCCGTTGCTCTACCAACTGAGCTACAAGGGCGTTGTCTGGTTGGCACTCCTGCTCTCTCAGACAATCATCAAGTTAGCAGGTTCGCTTTGGATCGCAACCGGTATTTGTGCCGTGATCTCGCGGCCGGTTTCGTCGATTGAATCCGTTCCCAAGTGATATCCCCGTCCCAGCCAAACGCATCTGTGTGTGTCGTGCCGGCCCGCGCGCCGAGAGGCGACTCAGCTAGGACTCAGAGAATCGCTCGCAGCATGCCTTCGGCTTTGTTCCAGGTCTCCGCTTCTTCGGCCGCCGGCTCGCTGCGGGCCGTGATGCCTCCACCCACCGGGATCTGCCAGTAACCGTGCGCCGCCGTGATCGTGCGAATCAAAATATTGAAGTCCGCATCGCCGCCGCAACTGATGTAGCCGAGCGACCCGCAATACGGACCGCGATGGTTTGGTTCCAGTGCCGCGATCGTTCGCATCGCTTCGATCTTCGGTGCACCCGGTGACGCTGCCGCCGGGGAAACAGGCTTGCAAGAGATCGACGACGCGATTGGTCGTCACGCAGCCGGCCTTCGACGACCGAAACCAAATGCTGGACGTATTGGTAACGCTCGATCTGGCAAAGCTCTTCGAACGACCACGCTGTCGTCTTCGCAAACACGCGACAGATCGTTGCGCATCAAGTCGACGATCATCACGTTTTCGGCGCGATCCTTTTCACTTGCCCGCAGTTGCTTCGCCAAACGTTCGTCTTGCGCGAACGTCGCCCGTGCGGGCAATCGTTCCTTTGATCGGACGCGTTTGCACGATTCGATCGCGAACCGTCAAGAATCCTTCGGGGGAACTGCTCAGGACTTGAAAGTCACCGCCGCAGTAGTAGCCGCCAAACGGAGCGGGATTGGTCGAGCGGAGTTTTCGATACAAATCTGGCGAAGAGAGCTTGGCTTTGCAGAGAAGTCGCTGCGCCAAGTTGACTTGGAATGAATCACCGTCACGGATGCGGCGGACAATCTCGGCGACGCGGGCGCGGAACTGGGCGCTGGAAAAGTTGCTGGTGATGCCGTCGTATTGGGTTGCATCACTGCTCGCCAGGCTCGCGCCTCCCCGAAAGTTGCGGTGATGACGTCAGACAAGATCGGCGGAGACTCGCGAGTTTCGGCCGAAGCACCGATTCGACTTGATCGGCACGACGCTCAGCAACTTCGGCTCGATTGGATGAACCACTGTGCGGAGAGCCCCTGGCTAATCAACCATGCCGCGTCGGTCTCGTGATCGACTGCGATCGTCCAGTCATAAAGGCCCAGCGAGACGGTGGCGGTCGGTAGATCGTTGCTTCGCGCCAGGCCAACAGGTTCCAGCCACGATCCGGCTTCGTATCCAATCAGTCCGGCGATGCCACCCTGGAATGGCGGTAAATCGGGATGGAAAGTCGGCGGTAGCCGCCGACACCAGGTTTGAATTTCGGGCCAGGGATTGCAGTCGTCGACCGAAGCGACCCATTGGCGAATCGGGTCGGCAGTCAAGAACGAATAGCGACCGATCTGCCCCGCTTCGGCGTCTGGCTCTCGGCATGCTGAATCGAGCCACAAGCACCCCGGCAGCCGCGATAGCCGGTCAAACGCCGACTCGATCGAAAAGTGGCCGGGTAAATCGCCGAATGACAGGCGGCAGGTTGTTGGGCAGATTCATGGCGACAGGCTACCTTGCAGGCCCACTTCTCCCAAGTTGGCGGCTGCCGCATTGCCTGGTGATGACTTCAGAGGCTCAGTCCGTGGGTCGTTTGCGATGCCGACTCGTCCTTGCGACTCGGTGCAAGTCCTCTTCCACCGTCAGCACGCCCCAGTCGAGCGCCTGGTCCTGCTCGTACTGTTTGCCCAGCGTCAAGGCGATCGAAGCCTTGGCCATTTCGTAGCCTAGGTAAAATGCGTGGCCTGGGTCGACATTGTCTGATTGCGGATGCGACAACAGGTCGTCAAAGAGCTGGAAGGGATCCCGATTGCTGAGCTGCAAACCGGCTGCGATCAGCTGGATTTGCTGATCTTGCGCAAAAATTCGGTAGTTGTTGTCTTTCAAGGACTTTGCGATCGCATCGAGCGCTGGCTGTGCGAAGGGACGAAGTTCCGCATCGCGCAGCATCACGAGTTCGTCTGACAATCGTTTGGGGGGAACGCGATGCTTCACCGCGTAGTGCGCCAGTCGTCGTGCGACATCGCATTCTTTGACGCAGGAACGAGCCCAATTGATGACTTGCGTCGTCAACACACTGCGGATTTGTAATTCCTGGCAAATCCCTATCAGCATTAGGTTTACGCCTGCGGAATCAACATCGCTCAGCTCCGTCAGATTGCCGATGCCCATCATCATCTCGGCATCGGGGTGACGCCGGCGCAGCGACGCATAGCGAATCAGACTCTTTGCAAAGCCGGCGCCGATCGGTTCGAGGATCGGATCGAGCCGCATCGGCACGTTCTGTTTTGCCAAAAAGTCCACTGTTTCGTCCAAACTTTTTTCATTGTTTGGCGAGTCAGGAATGGCAACGACTTCCACACCCCAATCAACGGCTTGCTGGCGATTGGAGGAGTTGACCGAAAGCACCAACGAAGCGCCAGCGCCGGCGGCTGCGGCTGCTTCGCTGGGATCAAACGTGTCGACCGAAACCGTCAGTCCTTGATCAACGAGGGCAGCGATGTAGTCCCGGATTGTCTTGCAAGGCGCGACGGGATCGCAACCGAAATCGATGATGTCCGCGCCGACTTCACGCAGCTCGCTGGCTTGCCTGACAACTTCGTCGATCGACAAACGCGGCGCATGATTGATCTCGGCAATGATCTGAATGTCGTAGTCGCCAAAGTCATCATCGAGTTGTTGGCCACCGAAGAATTCCGGAAGTGCCCGGCAATCTTTTGGACCACAAATTACGGGTATTTCGAGAGTTTCGGAGAGTTCTTCGATACCCCTCTGGCAGTACCCCGGCAGGATCAGATGCGTCGCGCCGGCCGGCACCTTTAATTTGCGTCGCAGCCAATGCGGCGTCATCAGCGCGGCAACAGTGATCGGCATCACGCCGATGGAATACGAAAACGAATGCTGCTTTGACAACGCGTCAACAACATTGCGCACCGCCACTTCGGCCAATCGTCCGGTGACGAAGTGGTAGTGGTGATCCGGCGAAGGCGTCAAGAGTTGTGGCATCGTTACGTTGCATCTTGATTGGCGATGCATGCCTTGTACAAGCCATCGTCTTGATTTCGTACAAAATCAGTTTCGAATAGATTCGTGCGAGTCAAGAGGCATGCAGCTTCGCGGATGGACCGTTACGAAGCGATCGTTTTCTGTGGACAGCACGACTTCTCGCACTTGACGTATTCCAATCAGCCTCTACAACTTGCCACAGCGAGAGATCCATTGTGCGGTTGGTAAAAGGAGTTTGCCGATCGTCGTGGCCGGGATCTCTCGTTTTTTTATGCGCGGTCGATCGGTGATCCATGAATCGACGCGGTGTTTGGCACTGAGACGTTGGCCGTCACGGTGCGTTTCGCAAGAGAGACATCATGACTGATCGAACCGTAGCTCCAAGAGTTCGTCGATTCATGTGTTGTCCCCGCGGGCCAACGATTGCCTGGCAGGGTGTTGATTTTCGAGCCTTGATGTTCTTGTCGGCCGAGAACAAGCCGTGCGCGGTTGCGGCATCACCGCGTGGACGGATGTTTTCTGCCGGAACTGCGTCGCTGTCGCTCCTTGTGGGGTTGGCGATCGATTGGCTCGCTTCACAACGTACTCAGCTGCGGAGCAGCGATGTCCGATAGCCTGGGACGCAAGTCCGAGGTCCGGTCTGCCATTTCCAATCATCGAAGTCGCAGCGCGACGACGGCTGTTGTGCTTCGATGATGGCGATCGAATCTCAGTGAGCCGCGAAGCGGCGGCAGCAAACGTCGCACATCCTGCTGTCGCCGCTTTCGCGGCTTGCGTGTGGTAGCTGTAACTTGACCCACGGCTGACCGGCTTGTTGATTTAGTGAGCCGCGACGCGTATGCGGCCGGGCATACGTCATTGCCCGGTGCCTTACGGCCCGCGGCTCACCCTTGCAATTCACATTTCGTTTAAATCAACAGCCTGTCACGCCGTGGGCTACCTGCTGCCGCCGCTAGGGACGTCGATTTAATTATTGCAGGACTCTCGGTAGTGGACGTGGCTACACGTTCGCCAAACGGGATCTTTGGCAAGATCCACTACGTTAGTAATACAATCGACGTCCCACGCGGCTGGGCCTGGATGTGGGTAATGACAAGCACTTGCGTCCCAGGCTACCCGACATCATCGCTCCGCGACTGGGGTTGGCGATCGATTGGCTCGCTTCACAACAAAGCGAGCCTGCCGAGGTACGTGTTTGCCTTGCCAAGTTCCCAGGTCGGCAGCAGACGAGTCACGTCGGGCTGATTGCCCTGGGGACGATTTGCCGCTAACCGTGTAAGATCTCGCTTTCCGGCAAGTACGATGGTTGTAGGGTGCCCGGTTCGACGGTTATCTGTGCTGGCAACCCACCCGTTTTCGATAGCTCAAACGCCTCCATGATCAGAATCGGCGCCGTTTCGTATCTGAACACCAGGCCATTGATTCATGGTTTGCGAGATCGGCTGGGTGATGCCGGGCAGTTGACGTTGAATTTTCCCAGTCGGCTGGCGGAGGACCTGAGTACGGGGCGGCTGGATGTGGCGCTGATTCCTTCGGTCGAATACTTTCGCGGTGATGGCTACCAAATCATTTCGGATGCCGTGATCGCCTGTCGCGGACCCGTGTGGAGTGTGCGGCTGCTGAGCCGTGTGCCGGTGAAACGAATCAAACGCTTGGCGTTGGATGAAGGCAGCCGTACCAGTGCGGTGTTGGCGCGAGTGCTGCTGAGCGAGATGTACGGGTTGCGGCCAGAGACGATACCGCTTGGAATCGAGCAGGATCCCGAGGCGGTGGACGCCGACGCCATTTTGTTGATTGGCGATCGTGCGATGCATCCACCGAGTGGTGTGTACCAGGAAATTTGGGATTTGGGTGATCGATGGTGTCGCTGGACCGAATTACCATTTGTTTTTGCGATGTGGGTCGCCCGCAGAGAACTGATCGATGATGATCGGTTTGACGGGAGTGAATTGGCATCCGTTTTGGAGGCGAGCCGGGATGCCGGACTGGCGTCGCTTGAGGAGATCGCCCAGCGTGAAGCGGGAGTGCACGGCCTGACAAAAGAAGACTTGCACCGTTACTTTGCCGAAAATCTGCACTTCCGTCTCGGCGCGGGCGAGCGAAACGGTTTGCAGACGTTTAAGCAGCGGGCTGAGTCGCTGGGATTGCTCGCCCCCAATCCTTTACGAACCAACTGAGAAAACGCTTCGATGATTGCACCAGCTGACCATTCCATTCGAGACATCTTGAACAAAGCGATCGCTGGCGAGCGGTTGGATGCCGCAGCGGCAATTCGTCTATTGGAAAATCATGATCTGGCAGCGATTGGATCCGCGGCCGATCAAGTTTCTCGACGCCTGCATCCCGAGCCGTATCGGACGTACAACGTCGATCGGAATATCAACTACACGAACATCTGCACGGCGGTCTGTCATTTCTGTGCGTTCTATCGAGGTCCCAAGAGTGACGAAGGCTACGTGCTGAGTCGGGAAGAGCTTTTGGAGAAGGTGGAGGAAACTGTCGCGCTGGGCGGTAACCAGATTTTGATGCAAGGCGGCCTGCATCCAAAATTCAAGCTGGATTGGTACGAGGAATTACTGGGCGACATTAAATCGGCATTTCCCGAAGTCAATATTCACGGGTTCAGTCCGCCGGAACTGCATCACTTCACCAAGGTCAACAACCTGACAATCGAAGAAGTGCTGTCGCGGCTAAAGGCGGCTGGTCTGGGCAGCATCCCGGGGGAGGCGCTGAGATTTTGGTCGACCGTGTCCGCCTTGAGCTGACGCGTGGCAAGGTGATGACTGATGATTGGCTGAACGTGATGCGGGTGTGGCACAAGCTGGGCGGAAACAGCACTGCAACGATGATGTTCGGTCACGTTGAAACATTGGCCGAGCGCGTCGAGCACCTAGAGCGCGTTCGCGATTTGCAGGATGAAACGGGCGGCTTTACCGCGTTCATCTGCTGGACGTTCCAGCCAGACAACACCGATATGTCGCACTTGCCCAAACTGGGTTCGTTCGAGTACTTAAAGACGCTCGCGGTTTCGCGACTGTTTCTGGACAACGTTCCCAACATTCAGAGCAGTTGGGTGACTCAAGGGCTGAAGATCGGGCAGCTGGGAATGTTGTTTGGTGCCAATGACATGGGCAGTCTGATGATCGAGGAAAACGTGGTCGCCGAAGCGGGCACGGTTCACTTCCTGACGCTCAGACAGATACGCGAGGCGATCGAAGAACTGGGATTCGAACCACGGCAGCGCAACGTCTTCTACCAGCTGGTTTCACCGGAGCTGGAACAACAGGCGATCGCTGCGAACGAGAACCGTGGGCCAAAAGATCTGGTGGAGTTGTCTGTTTCCTAGTTTCGCAGGACGAAACGAGTGGAGCGCGCGTGCGGCATGCTGCGGATCAAAACAGGGTGCGCCGGAACTGCGCAAGGCTTGTTTCGGCCTACCTTGGTGTCTGAAACCTTGAATTCATAGCATCGTCGAAGTCGGTTTCTAGCATGCAGGATTTGCGATGCAAAACCGAACTCGGAGAGTTCGGCGAACTATTTCCGCATCAAGCGTTGGTCTGTTGCTCGCAGAATTAGCAACATCGCCACGTAGAAAAAGCCGGCCAAGACGGTCCAGGTAATCCAGAAAATGTAGGCCTCGACTCCGGATTGGTATAAATCCAGGTCAAGCAGTTCCAGCCATCGACGCTTGCTTGCGAATGCGACCATCGCCCCGGCACTCACCGTGAAGATCAAGACGACCACCATGCGAAGTAGTGCGTGACCGACTCCCAGGCCGGACCAAATCGCAACCAGCGACGTCAGCGACAACAGAACTGCAAGCGACACGAATTGGGCCATGCGTAGGCCGTACGAGAATTCCAGTGCATTCCAATCGACCAGTCTCGCCACGGCAAAGATCGGCGCGAGCGCTGAAGTCCACATCAGCAGGTGCATGATCGAAAACTGCACCGGCTCGGAGTTCTTATCGTCATCACTTCGCGTTTCAGCGATCGAGACCACATCATGGATCGGCAGGATGCGAAACCGACGCCAACGCAATGCGCAGCACAAAGCGAGTGTCGCAATCGCTTGCCAAGTCAGAATGGTGTCCCAATCGTTTTGCACCCAATACGATTGACTCTCAAAACCATTGGTTAAGGCCGACACGTACGTCATGACGGCAGTCAATCCGCAAAACGCGGCGAATACGCGTACACCCAACGATGAGGTGCCCAGGACCGCCCACGCAATCAGCAATCCCAATTGAGCGGACGCGAAGGAGTAGCCAACGTGGGAGAAATCGTACATCGAGAAGCGGATGAGCACGAATAACACGTCGACAAACGCGATGCACCACAGGAAGACAACGCAGCGCAACACTGGGTGACGCATGTACCTACCCACACACCACGCGATCAACGCTATCTCGCCGACAAAGACCACGTAGCATCCCAACATGGCTGCGATACTGCTGTGTATAAATCCCGATCCCACGATGCCCGTGTTGACCGTCCATATCATCACGGGAACGGCGACGGCAAAAAACAGGATGCGGTTTCGACTATCACCGCCGAACGCACCGTAGGGCTGCTGTTGTTCAGTGATGTCGCCTGATTTGGCCACTCTACATCACGCCGAATTGTGGGGATCAACGCGTCACGGGGTGCGTGTCACTTGCAATCAGGGTTTTGCCTTCACCGTGCGCAGATGCAGTTCATGAAGTTGCGTTTTGTCGACGTGTCCGGGAGCTTCGGTCATCAAGTCGGTTGCTTTTTGCGTTTTCGGAAACGCAATGACTTCGCGAATGTTTTCCAGGCCGGCAAACAACATCACCCAGCGGTCGATCCCCAAAGCGATGCCACCGTGGGGCGGTGCTCCGTACTTCAGGGCGTTCAGCAAGAAACCGAAGCGATCCTCGGCGGTTGGTTCGTCAATTCCCAAGAGCTCAAAGACTTGTGACTGAGTCGCCGGATTGTGAATACGAATCGTGCCACCGCCGGCTTCGCTGCCGTTGATCACCAGGTCGTATGCCTGAGCGCGACAATCCCTGGGGTCTTCGGTCAGCAGCGGCAAATCGTTTTCCAGCGGCGCCGTGAAGGGGTGATGCATCGACGTCCAGTTTCCCGTTTCCTCGTCGCGCTCGAACATCGGAAACTGGGTAACCCAACTGCAATTGAGTTCCTTGGGATCGATCAATCCCAGTTCCGTCGCCAATCGTTTGCGAAGCCCCGCCAATCCTTTGCAGGTCACGTCCCAGCTGTCGGCCAGGAACATCAGCAAGTCACCGGGCTCACCGCCGAGCATCTTTTTGATTTCGGCCAGGTGCTCATCGTCGAAGTTTTTGCTGATCGGGCTCCAAAGTGCGCCGTCGTCCTCGACACGGAACCAGGCGAGTCCTTTAGCGCCGAAATCTTGTTTGACGTATTCGGTCAGGGTGTCGATTTGCCGGCGCGAGTACTTCGTGGCCGCGTTCTTGACCGGGATGCCACGAACAAAGCCGCCGGTGTCCGCGGTGCCGCGGAAGACACGGAAATCGGTCTTCTTGGCCACCGAGGTGATGTCGACGATTTCCATTCCAAACCGCAGATCGGGCGCATCGCTACCGAATCGCGTCATCGCTTCGTCGAAGGTCATCCGCGGCAGCGGCGTCTGGACTTCTTTGCCGAGAACTTCTTTCGCCGTCCTGGCCACGAGCCCGTCGATCAGAGTCATGATGTCGTCTTGGTCCACAAACGACATCTCCAAGTCCAACTGGGTGAACTCCGGTTGTCGGTCGGCCCGCAAATCTTCGTCGCGGAAGCACTTGGCGACTTGCACGTAACGGTCAAAACCGGCGACCATCAAGATTTGTTTGTACAACTGCGGTGACTGCGGCAGCGCGTAAAAGTGGCCGGCATGCACGCGGCTGGGCACCAGGTAGTCGCGAGCTCCCTCGGGGGTGCTGCGGCCCAGGATCGGCGTTTCGACATCGATGAAGTCGTGCTCGGCAAAATAATCTCGCATCGTCTTGATGATGCGGCTGCGCAAGATCAGCGACCGTTGCATCTCGCTGCGACGCAAATCGAGGAACCGATATTTCAACCGCAAGTCTTCGCCGGGAAGATCGCTTTGGCCCGGTGTGAACGGAGGTGTCTCGCTGGCGTTCAGGACCTGAAAATGGGGACAGCGGACTTCGATTTCGCCGGTTACCAATTTGGGATTGGTTTTCCCTTCCAGCCGATGTGCCACTTTGCCGCGCACCAGAATCACGCTCTCTGTCGGCACACGGCTGGCTTCGTCGATCAGCGGTGCGCCCGCTTCCGGCGGTCCAATCACGACTTGGGTCAATCCATAGCGATCACGCAAGTCGATGAAGACCGCGCCGCCGTGATCTCGTTTGCTTTCAACCCAGCCGCAAAGGGTGACTTCGTGGCCGATATCTTCTTTGCGGAGTTGGCCGCAGGTATGAGTGCGTAGCACAGTATGTCGGTCATTCGTAATAAAGAGGAAGGTTCTGCTGAGCCGGTCATCATATTCGCGACCAGGGAAAACCGTAAGGTTGGCATTTTTCGAAGGCCGCGTGCCAAAAGAAAAGGTCCGAGCCGCGACTCGGACCTTTCCAGCGATGGTGAACCGTCAACTGGCGCTGACGATTGCCATGACGGGCCTAGCGGGGTTCAGGTGGAAGGCGACGCTTCAAACTCTGCTGCACCTTGGGCTGGCATCTCGAGCGTTTGGCTGAGCATCCCGACTTTCGCGAAGATCATGTACAGAACGAAACCGACGATGATCGCGGCCAGCGGTGGGCAGGGAATGTCAAAGTCAACACCGAGCAGGCCCTTGAATGTGGGCCAAGCTCCGACGACGAATCCGACCGCCCAGGAGACCCAGCCTGCCGGATTGAATCCAGCTCGTGGACCGGGCCATTTGAAACCGGCCAAGATGTAGTCGGCGGCCATCGCACCGCAGATCGGCCCAAACGAAGCACCGATGATTCCGAAGACGGCGGCCGCATCGCCCGCCTTTCCAGACAGCACCAAAGCGATCGCACACGCTGCCCCGATCCCGCACGAGACAAAAGGATTCACCTTCGGCAGGGTGTTTTTCAAACTCTCGGCTGCAATGAACGAACTGAAGCATGCGGGCGGAAACGCAGCGATCGCCAGCAGCAACATGAACACTTTGCCGGTACCCTCGCCCATGATCTTCTCCATCATGGCGGTCGGATTCAAAACAGCCTCGCCTGACATGATTCCCGACCCGTAGGCACCCGCGACGATGATCAACGCGAGGCAACCAGTAAAGATCGTTGCGCCGGCAACGCCGACCAGCCCACCCAGTTGGACATCTTTACTGGTCCTGTTACTCGAGGCGATATCGACCCCCGCGGCACCCGCGGTCGCAAAGAAGCCGACCACATTGGCGATCGTGATGAGGATCAAATCCAACGCCGAGACGTTCAGTTCCGGTGTCACACCCAACATTTCCGGCTTGAAGCTACCCACGCCCGAAACCGTCTTGGCGAGCAGAACCAACAGAATGACCAGAGGGATCAGCGGAATGAAGGTCGCGACTTTGGCCACGTAAGCGATGCCTTTGATTCCGACGAAAACGGCCAACAAGCCCCACGCGATTGCGATTCCCATGTGGACGGCGGAACCCGGTTCAAATCCGGCAAATCCGGCCAGCAACAAGGCGGAAAAGTACATGTTCACGGCCAGCCAACCGAATTGCAGAATGCCCATGAAGAACCCGGGCATCAGAAAACCGCCCTTGACGCCATACGTGGACGTCCCCACCACGGCCAGAGGCAAT
The DNA here is from genome assembly GCA_963714715.1 of Pirellulaceae bacterium. Classification (GTDB taxonomy): domain Bacteria; phylum Planctomycetota; class Planctomycetia; order Pirellulales; family Pirellulaceae; genus JBFJVZ01. The sequence continues at coordinate 90,155 of CAVQPV010000050.1, forward strand.
CCGGTTTTCATGCCCATCAACCCGGGAGCCAGGTAGGATGCAAAGTGACAGATGAATCCGGCCGCAATCACGCCGATCAGAGCGGTTCCCAATCCCAGCGCAAGAACGCCCCCCGCGTTCGCCGCGCCACTGGAAGGCACGCTGTCCCAGAACACAAACCAAAGCATGATCCCCGCATAGGTTTGTGCCGTACTTTTGAACCAGGGAACTCGGTTCTCTTGGGGTACGGGTGTCGCGGAGGCGACGTAATCGGGCAGATTGGAAACCATGGGTGATGCTCCTGCATTAGAAAGCGGGTGGGAGGGAGGTGATCGAAATGCTGCCAGGGTGTTTGGATCGCGTCAAGTATTTGCGAGCAAAGATTGGCAGAAGGAGAACGTAGTTTGGACCGGGGCCGGTTGCCACTAGCACCCCTGGTATACTCCCCTCAGAACTTCCGATTTCTCACTCCTCCCCTTCCGGAGAACGACTCGATGCGTTTGTTTTTGTCGATTGCCCTCGCTTTTGGAGCTTTGACCGCCATGGCACCTGCCGACGACGCCAAGAAAGGCGACCACGATCATGAATGTGACCTCGATTTCAAAATGAAGTCGATCGATGGCCAAATGGTCGACTTGGAGGATTACGAAGGCAACGTGGTCTTGATCGTCAATACCGCCAGCCAGTGCGGACTGACGGATCACTACGGAGGGCTGCAGGATTTGTACATGAAGTACAAGGAAAAGGGCTTTGTCGTACTCGGTTTTCCCTGCAACCAGTTCGGCAAGCAAGAGCCAGGCAGCGAGGCAGAGATCAAACAGTTTTGCACTACCGAGTACAGCGTGACCTTTCCGATGTTTGCCAAGATCGAAGTCAACGGTGAGGGTGCCGCGCCGCTGTACAAGAAGCTGACCAGCCAGGACGTCAAGCCGGCTGGCAAGGGAAAGGTCAAATGGAACTTTGAGAAGTTCCTGATCGACCGCGAAGGTAACTTGGTCAACCGCTTCCCACCGCCAACGACACCCGATGACGCCGAACTGGTCAAAGCGATCGAAGGCCAGTTGAAGTCGAAAGGCTAGTCTAGCGACTTGATCGTAGGCCAGGACCTGGAGAGCGTCCGGCTTACGTTACGAACGATTGACCACGAAGTGGTCATCGGTATTAGCCGGGGGTAGAACAAACGAGCCTCAAGCGAAGTTCGTGATACCCCCGGACGCGTTCCAGGAGCACGCTTCATTCTGCTTCGGTCGGCGGGCGTAGCCTCCGACCGAAGCAGAATGACGTGGAAAACCGCTCCAATCCCCGGGCGTGGCGTCTGGCTCGCCGGAGGCTCACCAGCTTGCGCCCGGCTAATGTCTTCAACCACTTCGTGGTTGTTTTTGAGTGGGCCGAGGTGCGATGCAGCAGCCACAAATGATCGTCGTTGGCGGACCCAATGGCGCGGGCGAAACGACGTTCGTGAAACGAGCGATGATCGAACGCGCGTTTCCATACATCGGCGCGGATAAGATCGCGGCCGATCTTTCTCCCAACGATCCGACTGCGGCAGCATTCGATGCTGGACGCGAGTTCATTCACCAAGTAGACGAAGCGATTCAGGGAGGTCGAAGTTTTATTGTCGAGACGACGTTGTCCGGACGATCGTTTGCCAACACAATCCGCACCGCGCGATTCAAGGGCTACGAAATCACAATTCAAATGATGTTCGTCGACTCAGCCAGGACCAGTGAATTCCGTGTTGGAAATCGCGTGCGGCAGGGTGGCCATCATGTTCCCTCCGCAGACATTCAACGTCGATTTCCTCGCAGCCTTGCAAATTTCTAGCGCTTGTATCGTGAATTGGCCAATTCTTGGGTCCTGATCTATAATGGAAACCCGCCTTCAACGGTTGCGAGATGTGAGGAGGGGGCTATTGCAATCGTGAACCTTTCCTTGTACCGCACGTTTTTTGAGCTCGCGGAGATTGAATATGATTTCTAAGGATGGGGCAGAGTCCGTATCGACGCGGGTGACGAACGACGACATGATCGAAATCATGGGTCGTGCCGTCAAAGACGCCTTGGCCGAATCGCGTGCCAAAGGTGTTCCGATTCCGATCACCGTCGGCGAAGAAATGCACTACCAATTGCCTGATGGGACGATCGTCGCTGAAGACCCCTGGGAGGGAAAAAACAGGGCCCCCGAGGGCTGGTACCGGCGATTTGGGATCGAACCGCCGCAGTAGCCCGTTTCCGGTTTTTATCGGCGGTCATTGCCAGTCCGCTGCTCTGAGCATACGCTTTTGCGTTTGCGCTTTGGGGGTCCCAAGGGACTCCCACGTTCATTCTTGGGAGCTTGCCTGGTGTCGGGAACTTGTGTCATCGGATTGCAGTGGGGCGACGAAGCCAAGGGAAAGCTCGTCGACCTGCTGGCGCCGCGTTTTGATTTGGTCGTCCGCTATCAGGGCGGCGCTAACGCCGGTCACACCGTCGTGGCTGGCGACGAGACCTACAAGCTGCATCACATCCCCAGTGGAATTCTGCATCCCGAGGTTCAGAACCTGATCACGCCGGGCGTCGTTATCAATCCAACAACGATGCTGGACGAGATTGACGCGCTGGCTGCTCGCGGCATCGACTGCAGTAAGAATTTGCGGATCAGTGAACGAGCCCATTTGGTGATGCCCTGGCACATGGCCGAAGACCGTCAAATCAATGCGACCGAAGTTCGCGGCGAGTCGATCGGCACCACCAACCGCGGCATCGGGCCATGTTATCGTGACAAAGTTGGTCGCACGCATGCCATTCGCATGACGGACTTAGTCCAACCGCATCGCGACGAACGGGTGCGAACGGTCGCCGAACAAAAGGTTGCAATCTTAAGAAGTCTGGGGGCCTCCGAAGAAGAATTGAAGCTGATTGCACCCGAATCGATCTTGCCGATCGCCGCCAGCTGGGCTGAACGTTTGGCCGGCATGATTGGCGACACCACCGACTTGCTGCTGGATGCCTGCGAGCAGGATCGGCGGATTCTATTTGAGGGCGCCCAGGGCGCGCTGCTGGATATTGATCACGGCACTTATCCGTTTGTCACCAGCAGCAACAGCAGCGGTGTTGGCGTTTGCGCCGGCGCCGGTGTACCGCCGCGCTGGATCAAAACGGTACTGGGAGTTTGCAAGGCGTACAGCACGCGAGTGGGCGGCGGTCCTTTTCAGACCGAGCTGGACGACGAAGTCGGCGACCGCATTCGCGATCTTGGCAACGAATATGGTACGACGACGGGCCGGCCGAGACGTTGCGGTTGGTTTGACGCGGTCGCGGTTCGTTACACATCGCGGCTAAGCGGCGTGACGCGATTGTCGCTAATGATGATGGATGTGTTGGCTCATTTGGACGAGTTGAAGATCTGTGTCGCCTACGAGCTTGACGGCGAGAGGATCACGCGTTTCCCCGCTCACGCGGACGAGCTTCGACGCTGCAAGCCGATTTACGAAACGATCCCCGGTTGGAAACAACCGTTGGACCACGTGCGTCGCGTCGAAGAATTCCCCGCAGGGGCGCTCAACTACGTTCGCAGAGTCGAAGAACTGGTGGGCGTGCCGGTGGGCGTCTTGTCGGTCGGCCCGGATCGCGCCCAAACGATCTTTACCGATCAGGCGAGCGAATTAGCATTGGAGCCTAGCGGGTCTTGAGCCGCGCCCACCATGGTTCGGTACTGGTCTATTAACTGTTACCGCTTGATCAGAAGGACGAATGCCTGACCCCGTTCAAACGACCGAGCAAGACCTGCTGAGCGACGTTCCACCTGCGGATCGTCCCCAGCACATTGCGATCATCATGGATGGCAATGGTCGTTGGGCTCTAAGTCGCAACCTGCCGCGGATCGAAGGCCATCGCCGTGGTGTCAGCACGGTGCGGATGATCAGCGAGACGAGCACCGAATTGGGCATCGAAGCGGTGACGCTGTATTGCCTCTCCAGCGAGAATTGGAAGCGACCGCAAGCGGAACTCGACTTCTTGATGCATTTGCTGGAACAGTATTTGGTCGAAGAGCGACGGACGATCATGGAGCAGGGCTTGCGGCTGAAGGTGATCGGTCGCCGCGATCGTTTACCTCGCGACGTGCTGACCGAGATGGAAAAGACGTTGGCAATGTCGGCCGATAATCCAGGCACGCAGTTGGTCCTGGCGGTCGATTACGGTGGTCGCGACGAGATCACGCTTGCAGTTCGCGAGATCACGCGAGAGGTCGTTGCAGGAGAACTGACCGAAGACAATATCAGCGAAGAATTGGTCACCAGTAGGCTCTACACCGCTGGGCTTCCCGATGTTGATTTGATGATTCGAACCGGCGGCGACATGCGGGTGAGTAATTTCCTGCTGTGGCAGTTAAGTTACGCGGAGTTGTGGGTCACCGAGACCTGTTGGCCGGAGTTCACACGTGAGGACTACCTACGAGCAATCCGAGATTTTGCCTCGCGGCAACGGCGATTTGGTGGCTTGGGTGTGAATGAATAGCGGCTTGTCAACATCTCGTTAGCGTAAACTTGGCCTTCACTTTCCCTCCGGGCGTTGACGACGCAAAATCCTGATGGACCAATCACTTGCTGAAAGACAGACTCAAAACATCGGCCGTTCTGATCAGCATCGCCGTATGGCTATTGTGGATGGATGCCAAGTTTTCGAAACCCGGTGCTGAGGGCCTGTATCTGTTGCCACTGTTGTTGTTCTTTGCGTTGGGGACGGCATTCGATTTCGCATCATTACTGAAACACAGCGGCCGTCCCATCAAACGGCGATCCGCGGTGATGGCAACGGGAATCGTCACGTTGTCGTCAGCCGTTCCGCTCGTTTGGCCGCTGTTTGATCAGACCTATCCGCCCGCTTGTCCCCTCGGCCGGCTCGGTTGGATTGTCGTTGGCGGCATCACGGCGGTCTTTTTGATTTTGCTAGGTGAGATGCGAACCTATGGAACCGACGATTCAGGAGAATCCGGCACCATCGAGCGTGCCTCTGCCGCCGTGTTCGTGTCGATCTACGTTGGGCTACCGATGGCATTGTTGGTCGCGCTGCGTTCGCTGCACTCGGGCAACTGGGGGCTGGCGGCATTGATGACGATGATCGCGGTCACCAAGAGTGCCGATAGCGGCGCCTATTTTGCGGGCAAGCTGTTGGGAAAACACAAGTTGATTCCGCGGTTGAGCCCCGGAAAGACATGGGAGGGCGCGATCGGTGGCGTCATCGCCTCGACGCTGGTTGCCTTCGCTTGTTTGATTTGGCTGTTTCCAGAACCGACGGGTCAGGCAGATGGCGGCATTCTCTCCGATCCGATTTGGGGAGCGATCTTGTTGGGGCCGTTGTTGGCCTTGTCGGGCATGGTTGGGGACTTAGCGGAATCGCTGGTCAAACGTGATTGCCAGGCCAAGGACAGCGGAAGCTGGTTGCCCGGTCTGGGAGGCGTCTGGGACGTGACCGATTCGCTGATTGCCGCAGTCTTGCCGGCCTATCTCTGCTTCGCTGCGGGCGTCGGCGGCTGAGGTGTTTTTTAGAATCGTTGTCGCGGAACGTGCTGCCAAGGAAAGCCACCTCCCCCATTTCGCCTCCCATCGATGGACCAAGAGATTCGCCACGAATTCGGCGATTTCAAGTTGTTTTTACATTCGAGCGCACCTTTGCCGAGATGTTCGTGTCGGCTTTGTTGCTTACTGATGGTGTGGCTGTTCGCGTCGCGATCTGGCATCCCTTCCCGGCGACGGCTTGACGAGGCGGTTTTTCGGACTGTCCAACGCAATGGGGGGCGGTCTGTGATTAGCAAAGACCGCGGAGGGGTCCCCGGCTTCGGAGGGGGATGGATGTGACGGACTCGCTGATTGCAGCGGTAATGCCAGCATATTTGCGTTTCGCGACAGCTCTGGGAAGCTTCGCGCTGCCCGACAATGCGGCAGCGTTTTGGCTTCTTTGTGCGGTGAATTCCCGTGTTTTCGGGCAAAGCCAGGGAAAACCCCCCCGCACTGACGGCGCTGATCAGGTTCTAGACGTATAGACCCTCGGGAAACGTATAGAATGATCCCGTCAAACATTTTTTGACCCCACAGGTACGGAATGACCGAAGCCACGCTTTCGATCAACAGCCCGGAAGAGATTTTGACGCTCTTCGGGCCGCGTGATCAGCATCTTCGCAAGTTACGAAGACTTTTTGACGTCAGCATCACGCAACGCGACGGCCGCATCCGCATTTCAGGCGAGGGCGAGGACGTTCAGCGGGCGACGCGGACCCTGGAAAAGCTGCGCGTCCTCTCTCGCAAGAAAGGTGTCTTGAGCGTTGACGATATCGATACGGCGGCCACCGAAGAAGGAGCCGTGATCGAAGGTGCTGCGCCACGCATCGCTGCTGAAGACATCAACATCCAGCATGCTGGTCGGCGAATCAAACCTCGCACGCCCGGACAAGCAAAGTACGTGGACGCGATTCGACAGTTTGATTTAACGTTCGCGACCGGTCCGGCCGGTTGCGGCAAGACCTACTTAGCCGTGGCAACAGCCGTGGAAGCCTTAAAAGCTGGCCATCTACGCAAAATCGTGCTTGTCCGTCCGGCTGTGGAGGCTGGGGAGAGTCTGGGGTTCTTGCCCGGCGATTTGCGTGCAAAATTGAACCCTTATCTGCGTCCGTTGATGGATGCTCTGGTGGAAATGGTTGACTTTGATCAAGCTCGCTCATTAATGGAGCAAGATGTGATCGAAGTCATCCCGTTGGCGTACATGCGCGGACGTACCCTGAGTGACGCGTTCATCATTTTGGACGAAGCTCAAAACACCACGATTGCGCAGATGAAAATGTTTTTGACGCGGATGGGTGAGCGCAGCAAGATGGTCGTTAGTGGCGACATGACTCAGCAGGATTTGCCCAAAGGCGTCACCAGCGGACTCAATGATGCGTTTCGCCGATTGAGTCGAATCAAGGCCATTGGCTGGGTTCGTTTGCAAGCAAGTGATATCGTCCGCCACCAGTTGGTGCAGCGGATTGTCGAAGCATACGAAGATCCGAGCACAAAACATCAAAGCGAGGGCCATAAGGACTAGGGGGTAGAAAGCGTGTTCGCTTTGACGATCCAGTGTTGCCGATGTTGACGTTGGCAATCAGGTCGTTCTCCGATCCGTCGCCATGAGTGGTGCAAGTAAGCAACGAACGCGTCAAGAGCGAATCGAATCGCTCGGCATACCAAAGCCGAGGTTGATTCAGTGGTGGGAACGTAGCAACAAGCTGGACGTTTCCGCTCGCATTGGCATTGCGGTGATCGCAGCGGCCACGTTGTTGGCGTTGTGCCAGACGTGGAAGCCGCCGTTTGCATATCGGATTGGAGAGATTCCCGGCCGCGACGTGATCACGCGGGTCTCGTTTGAAGATGTTGACGAGACGGCGACCGAAGCAAACCGCATGCAGAAGCTTCGCGAGGTACCCACGTACTATCGCAATCGGCCTCAACCACTGGCGCAACTGCGGGCCGCGCTGAAGAACAAGTTGTTTGTGGTGCTGGCGCCGCCTTCGTTTGATCAGATGAGCGAAGAAGAGCGACTGGCATTGGCATCGTTTTACGAAGGCGACGAAACGGCCGAACCCAAGGATTCCCCCGAAAGCCGGTTTGCCGCGATCAAGACGGTGTTGTCCAGTGACACCGAGCTAAAAGAAATCGACGGTGCGCTGGATATCCTGTATCAGGAAGTTTTCAAGTATGGCCTGCTGCAAGGGCTACAGCACAAACCGGAGGAAGGCAGCCAGAATACAATCCGCGTCTTTAAGGCGGGTGAACAAAAGGAAGACGCCCAGTTAGTTCTCTTAGAAAGTGTGCGGATTGCTGAACTCGAAGACTCGGTTCGCGGAAGCCTGGCGGACCAATTTCGTTTTCGCTTCGACGAAAAGGCCGAAGCAACCACGGTGCAAACCGTCGCTGGCATGATTAGCGATTGGATCATCGAGCAACTGCGCAATTACGAAACGCTGCAATACGACAAGGAGTTCAGCGAGGATGCCAGACAGGAGGCGGCTGCGGAGGTCCAGCCGGTCCTCAAGCAGTTCGAGGCGGGCACAACGCAACTTGCCGACGCTGGGGAACCACTGGAAAGCGTGGCGCTACTGCGTTTGGAGTGGAATGCGCTCAACGCCAGCATGACGCTGATCGATCGCGCCGCGCGTGTGGCAGCGTTTGCCGGCATGATTGCGGCACTCTATCTGCTGTGTGGGTCGTACATTTTTTTCATTGACGACCGCCAGCTTTTGCAGGACCGCTGGAAGCTGGCCAAAGTACTTTCGCTGATGGTCGCGACGATCTCGCTCAGCTATTTTGCCGCCCGCGATCAATGGCGATGCGAGTTGGTACCGCTGGTCTTGGCGTCCATCATTGCGGCGGTGGTATACGGCCGCGAACTCTCGTTGTTGCTGATGGCAGCAGCTTGCATCAGCGTGACGTTACTGCTGGGCGCGGGGCTGTCCGAATTGGTGATGATGACCGCGGCTTGCACCAGTTGTACTTTGTTGCTGGGCAGAATCCGCAGCCGCACGCATCTGCTGTATGTGGGGTGCCTGTCGGCCGGGATTACGATCGCCACGGTCGTCGGCGTAGGCCTGGTGACGGGATTGACGTTGTCTGGAGCCGGTGGGCCTAGCGATGTCGGAATGACGGTTCAGGGGCCGCACTTCAACATTGTCGTCAGCGGGTTAATCCGGCAGGCTTTATGGGCAGGCGTCTGCATTTTTGTCTCGGCTGCCGCGATGACTCCGTTGTTATCGTTGGTCGAAAAGGGGTTTGGCGTTCAAACCGACTTGAGTCTGTTGGAACTTGGCGATGCGAGCCATCCCTTGTTGCGGCGATTGGCCCAGCGTGCACCCGGTACCTACAACCACTCGATCAATGTCGCGTCGATTGGTGAAGCCGCCGCCGAAGCGATCGGTGCCAATGGCTTGCTGGTTCGTGTGGGCGCCTACTTTCACGATATCGGCAAGATGTTCAAGCCGGAGTATTTCATCGAAAACCAAAGTGCCGGTATCAATCAGCACGATTCACTGCAGCCGGCGATGAGTACGTTGGTGATCATCGCCCATGTGAAAGACGGTGCGGACCTGGCTCGCAGTCACCATTTGCCTGATCCGATCATTGACTTTATTCTGCAGCATCACGGCACCACATTAGTCGAGTATTTTTACCGTGAAGCAGCTCGCCGCAGTGAAGATAATCCCAATGCGGAATCTGTCAGTGATAAAGATTTTCGTTATCCCGGTCCGAAGCCACAATCGTTGGAAGCAGCCGTGATGATGATGGCCGACAGCGTCGAAAGTGCCAGCCGCACCCTGGTTGACCCAACGCCCTCAAGGATTCAAGGGTTGGTAGATTCCATTGCGCAAAAGAAAGTGGCTGATGGCCAATTCGATGAATGCGGTCTGACCTTTCGGCAGCTCGATCGCGTCCGTCAAAGTCTTGTTAAATCTCTTACCGCCATTTATCACGCACGTGTCAAGTACCCTGGACAACAATCAGCATAGTTTCGAGCGGTTGCCGTTTTCAGACGTGCCGGACTCCGATCATCTGGAACGATCCAGCCCGCAAATCGACATCATCGTTGATCCTGGTGTCGAGAGTTGTTTGCCGAGCAGTCGTCTGCGCCAAACAGCCGGGGCTGCTGCGGCGGCTCGTGGATTCACCGCGGGTGAAATTGGAATTCGAGTCACCAACGATGAAACGATCCGGGAGTTGAACTCGCGGCATTTGAATCACGACTACGAAACGGATGTGATCAGTTTCTCTTACGACTGTCGGGGCAACGAAATCACGGGCGAATTAGTGGTCAGTGTCGATACCGCTCGCCGCCGCGCCAGCGAGTTGGGCTGGAACGAGGGCGATGAGTTGTTGCTGTACGTCGTCCACGGCGTACTGCATCTCACGGGGATGGACGATCAAGCGCCAAACGATCGAGCACAAATGCGACAGCTGGAACGCGAGGTGATGTTAGGTCTCGGTGTGGATGACATTGTTCACTTCGGTGCCGATACGTGCTTCGCTCGCGAATCGAAAGGTTCCTCGGGGGCGTCCGCATGAACGACTGGCTAGGTTGGATCGCGCTGTCGTGCGTTGGTTTCGCACTCAGCAGTGTTGGCGGGCTTGGTGGCGAGTTGCTGGATAAATTTGCCGGCCGATCGTTGGAGGCGTATTGCCGGCTGAAGAAGAATCGCGAACGATTTGGGGCTGTTCTGGATCACCAGGAAGCGTCGATCCGGGCCAGCGAGTATTTGCGGATGATCGGCACCGTGTTGTTTCTGATTGCGGGAACGGCCGCCATCTTCGTTGCCGAAAGCCCGCCCTCGGGATTGCGATTGATTGGCTGGGCCACGTTGGCCAGTGCCATGATGATGATGACGCTCGTGTGGCTGCCGGCAGCTGTGACGCGGTATGCATCGACCCCGCTGCTGTACCACTCCTGGCCTTTCTGGCGTTCGCTTTCCACGTTCATGCACCCGTTGTCGGCGCCGGGGGAGTTTGTGGAGTTAATCACGCGGCGATTGGCTGGCAAGGAAGAGAGCGCAGACGAAGACGAAGAGCAACTGGAAGACGAGATCCGCACCATCGTGACCGCGGGCACTCGCGAAGGATTCTTTGGTCCCGGTGTTCGCGAAATGATCCAGGGTGTGATGACGCTTCACGAAGATACTGTCAGTCACATCATGACGCCGCGCGGTGATGTTGATGCAATCGAGGCGACTGCCTCCTGGGAGGAAATTCTCGAGGCGGTGGTCGAGGCTGGCAGAACGCGTTTTCCGGTCTACCAGGGGACGCTCGATAACGTGATCGGAATCTTGTACGTGAAGGATCTATTGCCGCTGTTGGCCAGTAACGGGATTCCCGATCAACCGCTGACTGAAATCATGCGTCGTCCTTGGACAGTCCCAACCGATCGCAGTGTGGAGTTATTGCTGCGAGAGTTTCTTCACAGCCGCAGCCACATGGCGATTGTCTTGGACGAGTTCCAGCAGACCGCTGGTGTCGTCACGATCGAAGACGCATTGGAAGAAATCGTGGGCGAAATTGTTGATGAGTCTGACGAAGATGAAGAATTTGTGATTGAGGTGATCGACGAAGAAACGGTGGAGGTTGATGGTCGCGTAATGATCGACGACCTGAACGATAAACTGGGGTGGGATTTGCCCGAAAGTGACGATTACGAAACGGTGGCAGGGTACGTTCTGTCGCATACCGGCGTGATACCGCAGCCGGGGCACCGGTTGTCGATCGGGGATGCGGAAATCGAGATTCTGAAGGCAAGTAAACGCAAAATCGAATCGATGCGAGTCCATTTAAATGGTCGGCACGACAAGAAAGTCGGCTGATTGTCGCTTGGCCCGCTGACGGCTAGACTACACTTCTGAGCGGATGACGTATCCGTTGCGGATGGCTGTATCCATTTCGCCACGGGGATTGTCTCAAAAACACCGCTTCCTGGTTGGGGGTTTCACGCCTGACTTTGTCAGGATGGAACGCTGGCTTTCCATGCCATATTTCTGGGCGGATTTGAACACGCCTTGCCAGTGAACCGTGTGCCGTCTCAGCAAAACGTGAAAGAATAGATTCCTTTCACTGCCCAACTTCAACCGCTTGATAAACCGCCACCTTCGGATTCGCTGATGAGCTCGACTGCTAACATGGAATTGCAAACAACCGATACCGCACGCGTTCAGATCGGAGACCAGGAGTTAGAACTTCCCGTTGTGGAGGGTACCGAAGGCGAACGCGCCATCGATATCAGCGACTTGCGAAAGCAGTCCGGTTTGATCACGTTGGATGAAGGCTACGTCAACACTGGCAGCACCCACAGTGCGATCACCTTTTTGGATGGTGAGAAGGGTATCTTGCGATACCGTGGATACCCGATCGAACAATTGGCGGCAGAATGCGATTTTGTGGACGTTGCCTATCTGCTGATCTACGGTGAATTGCCCAATGCCGAACAAGGTGAAGATTTTCGCGCCGGCATCCGCGATCACACGATGATCCACGAAGACATGAGGTCCTTTTACAACGGTTTCCCCCGGGACGCTCATCCGATGGCGATCCTGAGCAGCGTGGTCGGAGCTCTGTCGACCTTCTATCAGGACTCGATGGATGTGCACGATCCCGCACAAGTCGAGATTTCGATAGACCGACTGATTGCCAAGTTGCCGACGATCGCGGCCTACAGCTACAAGAAATACATGGGCCAACCGTTCATGTATCCCAACAATGACTTGGACTATTGCGAGAACTTCTTGCACATGATGTTCGCTACTCCGGCGCGCGACTATCTGGTCGATCCTGACTTTGCCGAGGCTCTGCATCTCTTGCTGATCGTGCACGCCGATCACGAACAGAATTGCAGCACGTCGACAGTTCGCATGGTTGGCAGCAGCCACGCTAACCTGTTCGCGTCGATCTCCGCGGGCATCGGAGCCCTTTGGGGAGCACTTCACGGTGGCGCCAACGAAGCGTGCGTGAACATGTTGGGCGAAATTGCGGCCGACGGAGGAAATGTTCAGAAGTATGTCAGTATGGCAAAAGACAAGAAAGATGGTTTCCGCCTGATGGGATTCGGACACCGTGTCTACAAGAATCGTGATCCGCGGGCCACGATCATTCGTGCATCTTGTGACAAGCTCCTTGCCAAGCTGAATTTGAATGACCCGCTTTTCGAGGTCGCACAAGAGTTGGAGAAAGTCGCACTGGAGGATGATTACTTTATCGAGAAACAGCTTTACCCCAACGTCGACTTTTACTCAGGCGTGATCTATCGGGCGATGGGCATTCCCATCCAGATGTTTACGGTTCTCTTTGCAATCGGTCGTTTGCCCGGCTGGATCGCCCATTGGCGGGAAATGCACAGCAATCCCAACAACAGAATTAATCGCCCCCGGCAGATCTATACCGGCTATACCGAGCGAGACTTTGTGCCTTTGGAGAAGCGTTAGAACGGTTCGCGAAATATCTGATTGATGGTCGACTTTCGCTCCGCGAAAGTCGCCGAGCTCTCCGAGTTCGGCAGTAGCACTTGCTGAGCCCTCCCCGGTCCTGAGAGGCTGACTCTGGCCTGATGAACTAAGTGAGCCGCGACGCGTCAGCGGCCGGGCATCGCGCACTGCCCGGTGCCTGACGGCCCGCGGCTCACCCGAAGACGCAGCACGTCAGGTTTGTTCACCATTCCAGGCTGACTCTCCCGGAGGCAGAGTGAAGTGCGCAAAACCGAGTTCGGAGAACTCGGCGACAATAAGTTCACAGTCTCTCCGCGAAAGACGAAACTAGTTTTGCAAGCGAGTCCAAACAACGATGCCCGTCTTGCTCGGCAATGCGTCTTATCTAAACGCCATCAGCCTGCTCGGCATCGTCGTGATGATTGGCTTGGCGGTGCTGATCAGCAGCGATCGCAGGAGCATCCGTTGGCGACTCGTCGCGATGGGCCTCGGGCTGCAGGTCTTGCTGGCGGCGACCTTTTTCAACTCGCAGCGTTGGACGTTTGACCGCACGTTCCATTCGTACTCATCGCTCTCGGAGGCGATCGAGGATGGATCGATTTCGGAGGACAACATCGATGTCCCGGCCGTCTTTGGCGAACGCTTTCAAACCTTCCAGTCGCTGCGTGACGGCGTCCAGGACGGTACGCTTGCTGTCATCGACTTGGATGCCCGGATTGCCTCCGGCGTTGACGTTCCCCGTTACAAGAATGGAATTGTTTTCTATGGGGTCGAGTCGTTTTTCAAACTCATCAATGACAGCGTTGCCGCCGGCACCGGCTTTGTTTTTGAAACACATCCCGATCCGAGTGACAATACGCCTGCCACGCACCCCCAAGCAATTCTGACGACGTTTGCTTTCGGCGTTCTGCCGACGGTCATCTTCTTTGCCGCCCTGATGAGCGTGCTGTATCACATCGGGCTGATGCCATGGCTGATCCGAGCCATGGCCTGGGTGATGCAACGGACACTCGGTGTCAGTGGTGCCGAGAGCCTGGCCGCGGCGGCAAATGTTTTGGTCGGTCATACCGAAGCGCCGCTGGTTGTCAAACCGTACGTTGCCACGATGACGCGTAGCGAGTTAAATGCCTTGATGGTCGGCGGATTCGCCACGATCAGCGGGAGCTTGATGGCCATTTTTGCCAGCATTGGCATCAGTGCAGGGCACTTGTTGACCGCTTCGATTATCTCGGCGCCTGCCGCCTTGGTGCTGGCAAAGATTCTGCAGCCTGAAACCGAGGTACCCCAATCGGTCCAGTGCGTCGAAGCCAACATGGAGAAGAATGCGACCAACGTCATTCAAGCCGCGGCCAACGGCGCCAGCGATGGGATGAAGTTGGCGATCAACATCGCAGCGATGCTGATTGCTTTTCTGGCATTGATCATGTTTATCGACATCCTGTTGCAAAGCGTTGCCGGTGTCTTCGGGTACCACCTGACGCTGAGCCGTATTTTCGGCGTTGCGTTCTGGCCGTTGGCGTGGATCATGGGCATCGAAACGAAGGACTGTCTGGTTGCGGGAGACTTGTTGGGCAAGAAAATGGTGATCAATGAGTTTGTTGCCTATTTGGACATGATGGGTGGTGGCTTCGAGCCGCTCAGCGATCGATCCCAGGTGATCCTTACGTACGCACTCTGTGGCTTTTCCAATTTCGGCGCTATCGGAATTCAACTTGGTGGGATCGGTCCCATCGCTCCCAATCGAAAAGCTGACTTAGCACAACTGGGTCTGCGAGCCATGTTTGGCGGAATGCTCGCGTGTTGCATGACGGCCTGCGTGGCCGGCGCTCTGTACGGGATTCTACGGTAGAGCGTGCTAGCAGTAGGCCAGGATCTGTCCTGGCCAACAGGTTGCCAGGACACATCCTGGCCTACGGGAAACCAAACATGATTCTTGCTGCCGTTGAACTTATCCCCGCTTGGCGGCTGGCCGTCGCTTTCGCGCCCGTCGCTGGGGTCTTGGCCGTCTTATGGGCTTGGAATCAACCGATTCGCACATCGGTTTACGCGATGCTGCGAATGCTGATTCAACTCCTGGTCGTTGGGTATGTCCTGTTGGCAATCTTTCAGACGGATCAATCGCTGGTCGTCTTTGCGGTGTTGTTGATGATGGCGACGGCGGCGAGTTGGATTTCACTGCGCACCGTGCCGCAACAGCGTAAGAAGTTGCTCGGTCTCGCGTTGGCGTCGGTCGGACTCGCCGGTGGCGCCACCTTGTTGATTGTCACTCAAGGTGTGCTGGAGTTGACACCCTGGTTCTCCCCTCGCTTTTTGATTCCGCTTGGCGGAATGATCTTTTCAAGTTGCATGAACAGCATCAGTTTGGCCGCGGAGAGATTCCAGTCAGAGTTATCGGATGGGAAACCGCTGAATCAAGCTCGCGCGACCGCGATGCACACTGCCTTGATTCCGATCACGAACACTCTGTTTGCGGTCGGTTTGGTATCGTTTCCCGGGATGATGACCGGCCAGGTCCTGTCCGGCGAAAACCCGTTGGTTGCCGCTCGCTATCAGATCATGGTGATGTGCATGACTTTTGGCGCCTCTGGCTTATCGACCGCCCTTTTTTTGTGGCTCAGCACACGCGGGGGCAGTCCGCGACTGGGAAATGAGGTCGCTACTGGGGAATGATAGCTACATTGGCGGGCGGTTTCAGCGCATCGACGTACCAAGAAATCTTTGCGTCTTTTTGCTGCTTTCAACAGAATCTCAAACAACGCGTCCGCAGCGTCACGGCGCAACAGTGCGTGGTCCGTCAACTCCTCGAAGGCGACATCCTTTCGCTGGAATTGGTGAACGAGAATCAAATGCAGTCCCAAGGGGCTTCGAATCGGTCCTGTGACCTTGCCGATCTTGGCCTCACGGACCGATTTCATCACAGCGCTGGGCAGATCACCATTGCCTTCGACCCAACCAATCTTGCCACCATCATTCGACGTGCCCGCGTCGCTGTGTTCTCTGGCGGCAGCAGCAAACGCGGTTTCGATTGAACTTGCATCACGCAGTTCCGAGACAATGTCATTCATGCGCAACTCGGCGATGCCAACCGACGTATCATCTTTGGGGTCCATTTTCAAAAAGATCTGTGACACTTCCCATCGACCACCCGCGTATTTGTCACGATTCCGCGCATAAAAACTCTGCAATACTTTGTCGGTCAGGCGGCTTTTCAAGTACTGTGCCCACGCGATCCGCCAAGTCAGGTCGTGTGCAGCGAGCGTTCGGTGGACTTTCGTTTTTTCGCGTAGTCTTCCAGGCTGCTGCCGCGACGTTTGGCGTCACTGGCAAACGATTCGATCTGTCGATCAATCAACGAATCGAGCGACGGTCCGGCTTGCTTTCGAAGCGAACGTAAGGCCAGATGTTGTCGAACCAGCATCAAAGCCGTCGCCTGCTGCACCTCCGGCGCCACCCGGTCCAAGTCACGGATTCTTAGACGTTCGACCAAGATCAGGTTCAATTCGCCCAGGAAAATCGGCTCTCCACTGATCGATGCAAACGGATCGTCCGGCCCGACTTTGTCATCCCCGAACGCGTACCAAGGCAACGCAACCAACGTCAAACTGAGAAAAACAATGCGGATCACGGCAGCATCATGTCCTGGATCACGAACTCGACTTCGTTGTTCACGACGGCGGTGGGCGATTCGTAAATCAACTTTGACTTGCCGACTGAATCGCCCAAATCAAACAGGTAGCCGACACCGACACCCGTCTTGGTTTGCCGAAAAACCTCGTAACCAAGATGGTCGACCCGCGAACCGTCCTCGCGAGTGATGTGGACGGGATTCTCAAAGATCCAATGGCGATGGCTTTCCAGCGACCGGTTGGCGTCTTCCAGGTCGATCGACACGCGGACTTCGTGAAGCGGGCCGTTCTTGCGTACTTGCTCGATTTGAACTGTCATGGCGTCGATCTTTTGCTTCGCATTTGGCTCGGCCAAACTCAACTCAAAGCTCTGTTTCTTGCCTGGCAACATCGCGCGAATCACACCGGCAAGGGACTCGATCTTCTGAGGCTGGCCACTGGGTAATTCCATTGGCAAAAAGAACTCGCTAAAGGCGATGTCGCTGTTGGTGGCAACGTCGATGGTATCCGCGGTGGACTGAGGCCGTAGAGTATCGGAGTCATCAAGTTTTCCGGAGAGCTGATCGACAGGGATGCTCAAGCCAATCGGTGTCATGCGTGGCTCCCAAGCGATTTCCAGGCGAATGTTCAATCGGTTTTGCGATGGTTGATTTAGCACCCGGCTGGCCATAATCGAAGTCGGCTCGATTCGGTAAACTCCGGCGTAGGCTGCCGCGTCAACTCGCGACGGACGCTCCTCTTCTCGCGCAACCAACGCCAGTGTTCCTCGGTCGCCGGCGTAGAAGTTGATGTCCAATTCCGCTTGATCCAACACCAAGTCGACCGCGTGCCAAAACGAAAGCGGGGTCGCCACGGGATCGATCGCGATGGATTCGTTGGCATGATGTTCAAATTCAATGCCGCTATCGCGGCTAATCGCTTCGAGCGCCTCGCCCAATGTGGAAACTTTGTCGAGCCGGATGGTGATTGCCGCCGATTGCGTCTCGGTGCGCATCGACAACAAGGTTTTACGCACTCGGGCGAGCCGCTCGGCAGCTTCGATCGAGATATCGGACTTCGATTCAGGCAGGAACTCCAATGCCTTGGGGCCCGCTTCGATCAGTGATTTCTCTGCTGCCTTTCGCTTGCTCAGGCTGGCGGCGTCCAATTGGTCAACCCATTCCAACACGTCCGACTTAAGGTCGAGTGAAGAATCTTCCGCCGCGTCCTGGCCGCGAGCGGGTCCAGCAAGGGTAAGCAGCGAAAGCAACACTGCCGCGCCGGCGAGTGGTTCAAAGCCAAAGCCCAATCGTTGCATTCGTCATGATCCTTAAAGATGAGAGCGTCCGCCTGCTGATGAGTCCCGTTCGTGACTGAATCACCAGGGATACCAGCAAGTCCAAGCATCGATTTTAACCTAGGCTTTCGCTGAAGTGGCGGTTGTTTTGAAGGGCTCTGATATCTCCCTTCAGCCAACGTCTGCCTTCGCGAAGATCGCCCAAATCAGCTCCGGATTGGAAAGAATCAATGTCTAGATCGACTTGTCAGCCATTGACGTCTGCTCGCGTTTCTTCGCTTTCGATTCTGTTGACGCTGATCTTTTTTGCTTCGGTGTCCCGTGCCCAAAGCCCCGCCCTGGTCGAATTTTTCTCGGCCGGCAAGGCAAAACGCGGGCTCGCGCTGTTGGAACTCACGCATGAAACCGTCGTTTTGGGACGTGACGGATGGCTGCATTCGGTGGATCCAAACGGCCACGCTCCGATCCGCTACGTCGACGGGAAATATTCGCCCGTATCCGCGACCGAAATGCGAAACGAACTGAGATCTGAATTTGGCAAAGATTTTGAAGTGGTCGCGACCAAAAACTTCCTGGTCGTTCAGCCTCGTGGTCGCGGCAATCGATGGCCGAATCTGTTCGAACAATCGCACCGGTCGTTTTTCAATTACATGAATCGGCGCGGCGTCGATGTTCGTGAGGGCCGGTTTCCAATGGTTGCCGTCGTGTTTCCAGATCAAAAAGCGATGTACGACGAATTCCGTCGTTTGAAGATCGATGTGTCTCGCGTGGCGGGTTTGTATTCCAACAACAGCAATCGAGTGATGACTCATGATGGCGGCCGAATTGAGTTCATCGCCGAAACGGTACGTCACGAGGCGGCGCATCAGTCGGCATTCAACTATGGTGTGCACAGTCGCGTGACCGACACCCCAAAATGGATCACCGAAGGGATTGGTCAAATGTTCGAGTCCGCGGCGATGACCGATGCTCGAACCGGTTCCCAAGTCCGCGATCGGGCCAATCGCGACAGCATGCGATTCATTCGGGCGAAGTACGAGGATCGTAACGACACCGGCTTTAGCAAATCGATTTTCCGATTGATTGGCGACGATACCATGTTCAAGGAAGACTCAACCATCGACGCAGCCTACGCATTATCCTGGGCAATGATGTTTTACTTGGCCGAACGGCAGCCAAAACAATTCGCCAAACTTCTGAACCACACGGCGACCCGACCGCCGTTTCGACCCTATGAACGAGCCGACCGCATTCGCGACTTCGAGAAGATCGTGGGGATCGAGAGCTTTGAGTTCAGCAAACGCGTTGGTTGGTTCTTGCAAACGCTGTAGGCGATCCGGCCTTCGTTACGTCACTCTTCTCTGCGTTTTCGCGGCTTGTCCTTGACGAGTTCACTGATCGCTTTGAACTCCGGTCGATCTGCCGTCCCTAGCCACTCGAATAAGATCGACTCGACGGTTGTGATCGTCGCCCCGCAATCTCGCATGCGATCGATTGCGGTTTCGTGTTCTCGTCCACCTCGTGCCGCCACAGCCTCGGCGGCAATGTACGGTCGCAGGCCTTCGGCGATCAGGTCCAGCACGGTTTGTTGCACGCAGACGTGCGTTTCGACGCCGGTGATCACGATCTGATCACGGCCGTCCTCCACCCAATGGTCAAGCGAGCGACGACAAACCGCTGCAGAAAAGTCGACCTTTTGTTCGGGATTGGGAAATTCTTTTTGCAGCGAAGCAGTCAACGCCCCCAATCCCTTGGGATACTGGACCGTGGCTGCCGACGGGATTCCCAGTAACTTCGCGGCGCTGAGCAACCGGTGGGTCTGACGAACCACTGCGTCGCCCGACCGTATTACGGGCAGCAGCTTCTCCTGCAAGTCGATCACGAGTAGGGCGCTGCGATCGGTGTCAAGTCGCAGTGGTGATGGGACGTGTGGCATGAACTTTCCAAATCCTTACGTGTGCGAACCGGACTGACATACCTGACGCAATTGTTCGATGGCGGTTTTCATGATTTCGGTTTCGACAGCATGAACATTGACCGGATCACCCACGCTTCGCAGCATCGTGATCGTCAGTCGTCCGCCCAGATGCTGGCGAAATTCCTCCAATCCTTGCATCAAACGGTCGACAGGTTCCAAACCA
This sequence comes from Pirellulaceae bacterium, assembly GCA_963714715.1. Lineage (GTDB taxonomy): Bacteria > Planctomycetota > Planctomycetia > Pirellulales > Pirellulaceae > JBFJVZ01. The sequence continues at coordinate 110,140 of CAVQPV010000050.1, forward strand.
TCGTGCCACAGATTCATTCCCATTGTTTGCAGGCACTTGCAGACTCGCAATGCATCTGACTCTGGAAAACCGAGGTAGAGGCTCGAATAAAAACAATCGATGGCGACGCCGATTGCCACGGCTTCACCATGCCGAATTTCATAATTGGTGATTGGTTCCAACTTGTGCGCTGACCAATGCCCGAAATCCAACGGTCGGGATTCGAGCGTCTCAAAGGGGTCGCCGCCTTCGGTAATGTGCCGTAAATGCATCAGACAAGAACGGTGGATCGCTCGATTGGCCGCCTCCATGTCACGATCACGAATCCGCGAGGCGTTGGTACACAGCCACTCGAATTCGTTGCGGTCCTTCAACAGCGAGACTTTCACCGCCTCGCTGAAACCAACTTGAAAATCTCGGTCGGGCAGCGTTTCCAAGAGCCCCGAATCGTTGATCACAGCCCACGGCACGGCGAACGTGCCTACCCAATTCTTTTTGCCGAAGTAATTGATGGCGTTTTTGACACCCACGCCCGAGTCGGCTTGGGCAAGCGTGGTGGTTGGCAAGCGGACCAGACGGATGCCACGATGGGCGATCGCGGCAGCGTAGCCAACGGCATCCAGCATAGCGCCGCCGCCGATCGCGACGACGTAGCTGCGTCGATCCAGATCATGATCATTGATCTGACCAAGAATCTGCTCGACAACCTCGGATGAGTTTTTGACCGATTCACCACCATCAACCCAAAGGCAGCGAGCAACCAGTTGAACTTCTTCGGCGGCGGACAAACGCGCTTCGATTTGCTGAATCCTGGTTGTTGATTCCGCGATCGGTGATTCCGCGACCAACAGAACTTTGGCCGGACCGGCATCTCCGCCGTCCAGCACGCCAAGCAATTGCGAAAACTCGTCACTGGCGACCTCGTCGGTCACCCTGAGCCGATGCACGAATGGCACCGAGAAAGGAATGTCGAATGAACGATTGTCGCCGTGTGGCATCAAGATCAGTGCGTTCTTTCTTGGCTTGGAGGTTCTTGTCCAGCCTGAGTCTGGTCGACGTTACGGTGTTTCGTCTTTCCAACCACGCCACAGCCAACGAAGCGAATCAGGAAAGATCGCACCGCCGTGCTTGCCGTTGTGTGCCTCGGTGCCGAAGACAAGTTTGTAGTCATAATCTCTGTACTGTAGCGCCTTGGCCATCTGCTGGTTCGCCAGCGGCCAGTTGCCGAATTGGTTGTCCAAATCGTTTTCTCCGTCCTGCAGGAAGACGCGAAGCGGTTTCTTTTCACTCTTGCGGATCATGGGCGGATAATTGTGTCCGCCACGCAGATCGACAAAGCTGCCGATGTGGCTGAGTACTTTGTGGAACTTGTCGCCCCGATGCCAAGCGACGCTGAACGCGCAAATGCCACCGGAACTGTTGCCACAAATCGCTCGCAGTTCCGGATTGTCGGTGATCCGATACTGCTTGCTGATTTCCGGCAGGATCTCGGTCAACAAGAACTCAGCGTAATCACCGCTGACCGTGTCGTACTCAATACTTCGGTTCGCTGGCCGCGGCTGCCAACCTCGCTTCTCCGGCAGTTCGCCTGTGTGGCCTGGATCGATCATGACGGCAATCGTGATCGGCATCTCGCCCTTGGCGATCAAATTGTCAAAGACGACGGGGACACGAAAATCCCCGTCAGGCCGCTCGAAAGCGTGGCCGTCCTGAAAGACCATCAACGCCGCCGGCGCCGATCCATCGTATTGAGCAGGAACGTACACCGAGTAACGTCGCTTGGTGCCGGGAAAGACCTGGCTTTGCAGCCACTCGTGCTGAGTCACCTTGCCATGTGGGACCGATTCGTTGGGCATCGAATCGGGGCCATGTTCATATTCTTCAGCGACAACAAACGGGCAAATCACACAGCAAGCGAGCAAAACCAGAGATCTCATCGGCACAGCAAATCATCAGGGGGAAGGAATCGAGGCGGGATATCGCTATTCTAACAGCCCAATTCCGATTCGACGTCGGGTGGCGCACGATTCATGCGGCGAGATAGACGCGTTACGGAGAATAAAGAGACCATGGAGCGACGACGTTTGGGCAGCAGTGGGGTGGTAGTCACCGACATCTGCATGGGAACGATGACTTTCGGGGGTCAGTGCGACAAAAAAACGAGTCACGCGATCTGCGACCGTGCCTGGGAGGCGGGTATCGATTTCTTTGATGCAGCCGAGATGTATCCGGTACCGCCTAAGGAAGAGACGTTTGGGATCACGGAAGAAATATTCGGCAAATGGCTGAAATCCAAGCCGCGCGACGCTGTCACCGTAGCCACGAAAATCACGGGCCCAGGACACGGCTGGTTCACGCCGCCGGTTCGTCATGGACGGACCACGCTGGACCGACACCAAATCATCCGCGCTTGCGAAGATTCATTGCGACGCTTGAACACCGAGTACATCGACCTCTATCAAACGCATTGGCCTGATCATGGGATGCCGTACGAAGAAGTCCTCGGCGCCTTGACAGAACTTCGCGACGCGGGCAAGGTTCGCGTGATCGGCGCCAGCAACGAAACCACGTGGGGTGTGATGAAGAGTCTGTGGGCTGCTGACAAGCACAATGTTGATCGCTACGAAACAGTGCAAAACAATTTCAGCTTGATCAACCGTCGCTGCGAAAGTGAACTTGCACAATGCTTGCGTCAGGAAAAGATGAGTCTGTTGCCGTATTCGCCATTGGGCGGCGGCGTGTTGACCGGCAAGTATCAAGACGGACCACCCGAGGGAGCGAGATTCACGGCCTATTTGAAAGCAGGCAACGACCGTCAGAAGCAAATGGCCACTCGGTTTGTGAACGATCGCACGCTGGAAACGACGAGACGGCTGACCGAGATCGCCCAGTCGATTGGAGTGACCGTGACGGCCTTATCGGTTGCTTGGAGCCGCCAACACGATTTTGTCGCATCGACGATCATCGGAGCAACGAGCATCCAGCAGTTGAACGAATCACTGGAAGCGGCGGATTTGATTTTGGACACCGAAACGCTGCAGCGAATCGATCAACTGGACGAACAGATCCCAACACCGATGACCGAGGACGGACTGCGGAGACGGTAAGGCAAAACCGACTTGCACCGGCTTTTGTTCATCGTGAGCAAGATGGTGTTGCCTCACCAATTCCGGGGAGTGGTGTTTAAATCGAGGTCTGGGCCCTCATCGGTTTTCTTGTTCGGCGCGAAGACCCCGCCGTCATCCTTGCCGTCGCGACCGACTGAGTAGACCGTCCATTTTCCAGGTTCGCTGACCCGATAAATAACAGGATTTCCTGAATAGGGATCAATCGGCACCGCGTCGAAATACTCGGGTATCAACAGGGTTAAGTCGTCGGGAACACGTCCATGCTCCGATCGGTAGCAGCGCATGGCAAGATCGGTGATTAGCAATCGTAACTCGGCATCACGAAATCGCTGAAGGTCTTGCAAATTCATCAACCAGGCGCTGGGATTCTTACCCAGTAGCCATTTCGCGGCGATTGGCAGTCGCGCGCTCCATTTGTACCAGCGGTCATGGAACGCCTCGTCGCGAGCCAGCGTCATCTGAACGCTCTCGCGTGACGCATCAATTTGCTGCAGGGCTCTCAACAGCGATTTCGATTGCACCGGTGTCAGTCGGTCACGCAAACGGACCAGTGTGCGATTGCCATGTTCTTCGATCAGGATGCCAACAATCCAGTCATTCAGCAGCCCGCCACGAGACAACAAACTGCCGAATCGGATGGATGCCAAGGAGTATTCAGATGCTTTGGTAATGCGTCCCGCCTGCAGAGCAGCATTCGCTTCAGCGTTCAACATCCGGGCAGCGGCTCGCGCATTGAGTGAGTACGTCATCGCATCAAAGTACGTATCTTTCCCCACGTCCACCGGAATATATCCGGGTGCATCCAGATGCAGAATGAGTTCCGACTGAAGCTGCTCGAGTCGTTTCGCTTGCTTCGCCGTCGTTGATGACCGATAGTCAGTCAACGGCAATCCATTCGGATTCATACGAGTGATCTCGTCGACAATTCCTTTGACGCTCGCGAAGCTGTTTGGTTGGCCTTCGTAAGCGATCGGTGGTGTCGGCGGACCGTGCAGCATGCCGACGTACACAACCAACGCTGCTGGCAGCACGACGAGCAAGCTAAGGACCGACACGAGGCGTGCCAACAGGGTGACTCTTTTTCGCAACGGAGTAGCGCCGGCCGCTACGGGCGACATCGACCAACGTACAAAGAGTCCGAAGAAAACCATGCCGGCCAAGGCACCATAGAACATGGCAGCTTCCATTCGCAACTGCTCAGGAAACAGATACACATATCCGGCAACCAAGAGCGGATAACCGGTGTACAGTTTCTGTGCGTAAAGCTCCGCGAAAAGGCCGATTGCAAGAAGCAGACCAAGCAGGGGTAGGATTCTCCACCAACCTCTGGTGACCGTGACGATCAAACAAAGCACCGCTACGAAAGTGCAGCAACACACGATCGCACCCAGGTGCCAGTCAAACCCAGTCTCTTGGTCTCGCAGCGCAACGCTGAAGGCCAAAACACCACCAGCTAACAGGACCAACAACATGCAGTCGGTCAGGCGGAACTGGAGTCGCTGGCCTCGCTGCGTCGTTTGATGATCACTCCTCACTGCCTTCGGTTCGCTCAACCGCCAAACTGACCAACTGATCAGAGCCATCGGCGGCATCGCGAGGGCAAACCAGATCATCGGTTGGAGGGCGCGAATCGGATACAGGACGGCGAGAGCAGCATACGCAACCGCCGCGCGGACAAACCAGTGTTTTTTGCTCACGCCTGTCCAAATGGCAACTAACAAGAGGACCGCCGATGCGAAACAGGCGCCCCCATAGATGAGCAGGTAGTGATTCATTCCAGACAGGAATCCCGTCGATCCAAAGGATGGCACATTGAACGGTTCTCACTCGTAAGGTGTCAGTGTAATGCAGCCAGCTTTTGCAGTCGCCCGCGAGAACGGTCTAACGCCGCGACGAGTCCTGTCGTATATTTGGCGACGAACGGAACTGCCCAGCGCTCAGAACGTGTTTGAAAAGGGGTCTGACCCTTTGTAGGCGAGAGGTTACTGCAAGCTAAACTCAGTACCGGACACTTTTTTGGTTGATCGAGATCGGTTCAAGAGAGGGTCAGACTGGGCTGATGAATTAAGTGAGCCGTGACGCGTGAGCGGCCGGGCATTGCGCATTGCCCGGTGCCTTACGGCCCACGGCTCACCCTCTTGCGCTGCGAATCGGTTAATTCATCAGCCTAGGGTCAGACCCCTTTTTGAAACACGTTCTCAGACAGCGATCGGAGCAAAGTATTGAATGACGACGGCCAGAAACGTGATGGTCAAAGCGACCCCGATGCTGGGTTCCGTTACCAGATCTGGGACTTGCTGACGTTCACGACAGCGGTCGCTTGTTTCCTTTTCTACAACTGTGGGACGCCCTGCACGTAGACTTGCTTCACCCAGCGGTCGTCCCAGGACCACAGCAACATCGCTAAAGGATCGACGGTGGTGCCATGCCATTTAACGTTGGGCTTGATGATGATCAAATCCGCTGGATCGCCAACGCTCAGTCGCCCCGCGTCGGGCCAGCCTAATGCGTCTGCGTTTCCGGCGGTGATCTGATACCACGCTTCGCCGGCCGTGGGGAAATCGTCGCCGATCGATGCGGCAGCCTCGATCATCGCGCGGGCCACTCGCACCATGCTGCGTTCGTAACCGGCGCCAACGTCACTGCCGAGTGCGATCGTGACGCCGTCGTCAAGCAGCGATCGCCGATTCATCGTGCCGGATCGCAGAAACGTATTCGCGGTCGGGCAATGTGCAATCACACAACCACCCTTGGCGAGAACTTCTCGGTCATTTTTGTCGAGATAAATCCCGTGGCCGAGAATCGTTTTTGGGCCCAGCAAGCCAGCATCGCGATAGACGTCGACGTATTTCTTACCGGCAAACAATTCCTTGACCGTTGCACATTCTCGCCGCGTTTCAGCAAGATGTGTTTGAATGACGGCGTCATACTTGTCAGCCAGTTTTCCTGCCTCGGCCAGGAGTGCTTCGCTACAAGAGACCGCAAATCGAGGCGTCACGGCCGCCGCCATCCTTGAGCCGGGTGGGAATTCAGCCAGCGCGCCGAATGGTGTCGTTTCTCAGCGTAGCGATCGGCTGGCACAAGTCGTGCGGCGGTTTGCGGTCCATCAACACGTGGCCAATCACGCCGCGCATGCCCAGCTTGGTTGCTTCCCGCAAGGCGGCGATCGTTGCTGCGGCGTCGGACGTTGCGTAGGCGCAAATCCCAGTGGTTCCAAACGAAAGGCATTGTCGAAGGGCTCGCAGCGATGTCAGCTCGGGAGCGATTCCCCACTGACTTTCGGTGGGAAACGTTACCTGGCGAAGCCAATCCAATAGCGGCATCCCGTGGGCGCCGATCATGTCGAACTGCGAAAGATGCAGATGCGCATCGATAAAACCGGGCGAAATGAGCGTTGTTGCGTCGCCAAAGTCGGCGGATTCCGGGATCTCACCTTCGCAGACTTCGACGATCTTGTCGTCCTTGATGCGAACATAGCCGGGAGCGATTCGGGCGCGACGGGGTGTGTCGCAAAGGAGCAGTTGGCCTGCGAGAGTGGTCATGCGTGATTGCCTGCGTAGGTGCGGCATCCTGCTGTACCAGGTCTTCAGGCACGGCTGGAAGCCGCGCCTACATTGTGCTCGGGCACGGCTGGAGCCGCAGGCGCTGATCGTTGTGCTCGGGCACGGCTGGAGCCGCGCTACGTTTTGCTCGGGCACGGCTGGAAGCCGCGCCTACGTTTTTGTCTGCAACTTCTGCTGTGCTTGCTGAAGGAACTGCATCGCGTCGATGGGCGTCATCGCGTTCACATCCAGCTTGCCGATTTCCTCCAACAGCGGGTGATCGGCGAATCCAAACAGCGTCAGTTGATAATTCCCGCCGCTCGCTCCACTTCCCGGTGTCGTGATCGTGGGCCGATCGAGTGCGTCGCGGTGATCCGCTTCCAACTGGGCGAGCACGTCCTTCGCTCGCTCGTTGACTTCTGCTGGGACGCCTGCCAGTCGAGCGACGTGGATGCCGTAACTCTTGTCGGCGCCACCGGCAACGATGCGATGCAAGAAGACGACCTCGTCGTTCCATTCTTTCACCGCTACGTTCAAGTTGGCAACTCGCGGCAGTGATTCCTCCAACTGCGTCAGTTCGTGATAGTGCGTCGCAAACAACGTGCGGCAGCCAATCTGTTCGTGCAGGTGTTCGGTGATTGCCCAAGCCAACGAAAGGCCGTCGTAGGTACTCGTGCCGCGCCCGATCTCGTCCAGGATCACCAAGCTGCGCGATGTTGCCGTGTTCAAAATTCTCGCGGTCTCGACCATTTCGACCATGAAGGTACTTTGGCCCCGGCTCAATTCGTCACTCGCGCCCACGCGTGCAAAGATCCGATCGGCGACCCCGATCTCCGCTCGCTCCGCCGGCACGTAGGAACCGGCTTGAGCCAGCAAGGTGATCAACGCGACTTGCCGAATGTACGTGCTCTTGCCCGCCATGTTGGGGCCGGTAATCAACAAGATCATTCCCGTTTCGGGCGATTGGATGCAGTCATTGGGGACAAACTCGCCTTGCGGAAGCGTCACGTCCAGAACGGGATGCCGTCCCGCTTCGATTCGCAGCACCGAATCGTCGGTCAGTGTCGGCCGCGCCCAAGCTCGCTGCGAGGCGATTTCAGCCAGCGAGGCCAGCACGTCCAATTCGGCAACCGCCATCGCCACTTCCTGCAGCGTTGTCAGGTGACGATGCGTTTCGCTGCGCAGGTCCTGGAACAACAGTTGTTCGCGTGAAGCAGCTTTTTCGTCAGCCGCCAGCACCTTTTCTTCGTACTCTTTCAGATCCGGCGTGATGTAACGTTCGCAATTCTTCAGCGTTTGTTTGCGAATGAAGGTTTCCGGAACCTTGTCTTTGTGCGCGTTGGTGACTTCCAGGTAGTAGCCAAAGACTTTGTTGTATCCGACCTTCAGATTGGTGATCCCGGTCTCGTCCATCTGGTGTTGCTGGTAGGAAGCGATCCACTGCTTACCGCCCTGTGCCAATTCGCGGAGCGAGTCGAGTTCTTGATCGTAGCCTTTGCGAATGAAGTTGCCGTCGGCCGCGGAGAGCGGGCATTCGTCGGCGAGTGCGGCATCCAGCTTGGAACGCAGCGCAGGACAGAGGTGCAAATGGGCTTCGACAAAAGACAAGCGTTCCGCCTTGCGGTCGGTCAGCCGTGCTTTCAATTTGGGCAAACCGGCCAAGGTGCTGGCCACCTGTTGCAGATCACGCGGTCCGGTGCGACCCGTTGCGATACGGCCGAGCAGGCGCGTCAAGTCAAACGTCTTTTTCAGCGTGGTTCGCACGTCGGCACGAAGATTCACATCGCCGACCAACTCTTCGACACCGTCCAGCCGATCATTGATGGCTGCGGGATTGATCAACGGGGCTGCGATCCAATCGGCCAACAGCCGCGAACCCATCGGCGTGCAGCTGCGATCGACGACACCCAAAAGTGAACCGTCGCGTGAGCCGGTACGCAGCGTGCGGGTGATCTCCAGGCTCCGCCGCGTCGACGCGTCGATCTGCAGGACGCCCGTGCGATGATGCGCGGCCAACGAACGAAAATGGTCCAAGCCCCCGCGTTGTGTCTCCTGCAGATAGGTCAACACAGCGCCGGCAGCCCGAATCGCCGGTGCGTCGTCGTCGTTGAACCCGAAGCCTTGCAAGTTGTGAACCCTGAAATGTTTGCAGAGTGTTTCCTGGGAAGCGTCTTCAGCGAATGACCAAGCGGGCCGCGCCGTCCAGGCCCACGGTGCGGTCGTATCGGGACTCATCCGCGCATCGTCTTCGCGGTAGATGACTTCGGCGGGACCGATGCGGGCCAACTCGTCTTCGAGTCGTGATTTTGGGAACGTCCCCGCTTCGAAGCGACCGCTGGAAAGTTCGGCCCATGCGATTCCGACTTTCGGTTCTCCAGCGCCCTTGCCTGCCCGCTTGTCGTTGATCAGGCAAACTGCCGACAAATAATTCGCCTCGCGCGGGTCCAGCAAACCATCGTCGGTGAGTGTGCCTGCGCTGACGACGCGAGTGATTTCGCGGCGGACGAGTCCCTTCGCTTGTTTGGGATCCTCCACTTGTTCGCAGACGGCGGCCCGATAGCCGGCTTGGATCAGCTTGTTCAGGTAAGCATCAAGCTGGTGGTGAGGGAATCCCGCCATCGCGGTTGGATTCTCGCTGTCTTTGTCACGGCTGGTCAGCGTTAGCCCTAACACGGCGGCGGCTGTTTTGGCGTCCTCCAAAAACAGCTCATAGAAATCGCCCATGCGAAACAGCAGCAACGCGTCTCCGCAAGCCGCTTTCGCATCATGGTATTGCCGCATCATTGGTGTCATGCCCGAAATATTACCGATCTGGGGGCCAGTCGGACAGACGCTGGGATGCCAGTGGCCGACATCGGCCAGCCACCAACTGGCAATCCGTACCGTCTGGGCAAAGATTGTTGTTTGTGGCAAAAACGGGAAATAGTGATCATCGGGGCTGCCTTGCTCTTGAGCGTGCTGGTCGATGAAGCGGTGCGGGTTTACCGCGACAATTGACGTGTCGCGGGCGAATCGGACTGAGCCGGCCCGCAATCCCCCGCGACGTCAACGGGCGCAGCGGGTACACTACCCCTATGAACGCGGTCGGAACCCCTCCAATTATCGAATCATTCAGTCAGCTCGATTTGTCGCCAGTCATGCTACGCGCACTCGCGCAGGCTGGCTTCGAGAGTCCCACACCCATTCAGTCCGGATTGATACCGCTGGCTTTGGAAGGCCACGACGTGATCGGCCAGGCGCGGACGGGGACAGGCAAAACAGCTGCCTTCTCCATCCCCATTTTGGAACAGCTGGATCCCCTCAAGGACTGCCGGGATCCGCAAGCAATCATCATCGTGCCGACACGGGAATTGGCCGATCAGGTAGCGGGTGAAGCCGAAAGGTTGGCGTTTGGGGTGCAGACGGAAATAGCGGTGCTTTCCGGCGGAAAGAACATGAGCCGCCAATTACGTCAACTCGAAAATGGTGTTCAGATCGTGGTTGGGACGCCCGGCCGTGTGCATGATCACCTCCAGCGACGGACACTGCGCACCAACAGCGTTTGGTGTGTGGTTCTGGATGAAGCGGACCGCATGCTTGACATCGGTTTTCGCCCACAGATTGAACGCATTTTGCGCAAGTGTCCGCGTGAACGGCAGACACTTCTGTTGTCGGCGACGCTGCCATCCCTCGTTCGGCGGCTCGCGGAGTCGTACATGATCGATCCGCAAGTGATCGATTGCTCCATGAATGAGATGGCGGTCGAAACGATCGAGCAACACTACTTTACCGTGGATCAAGACAGAAAAGTCGAGCTGTTGGAGCGGTTGCTCCAACGCGAGAAACCGAAGCAAGCCATCATCTTTTGCCGCACCAAGCGAGGCACCGACCGACTTTATCGCAGGCTCAGCCAGATTCATGACAACTGCGGCAGCATGCATGGCGACATGCAGCAACGGGAACGCGATCGTGTGCTGCAACGACTGCGAGATGGCAAATTGCAAATTCTGGTCGCGACCGATGTGGTGGGAAGAGGCATCGATATTACGACGATTTCACACATCGTCAACTTTGACGTGCCGCAAGACTGCGACGACTATGTTCACCGCGTCGGCCGCACAGGAAGAATGGGACGCGACGGGATCGCCTTTACCTTTGTGGTGCCGGGTGAAGGAGAAGTGTTGACCAGCATCGAGCAGCGGATCAACAAAGAACTGAAACGCGATTCGATCGAGGGGTTCGATCCCTCGCCGCCTCCGCCCAGTCAGCAGTCAGACGAGTCTGTGGCTGACGAAGTGAAGCCAAAACGCAAGCTGAATCCGATGCACCGCAAAGTGACGCGGCGCCGACGTTGATCAGGCGACGTGTCGCGAGTTTCTTTTACGAGCCTTATCGACGCAGGCTAGCTGCAAACGTCGACACGATTGACCAGTTGCATGTCACCGGCCACGCTGCGGATCGTCTCCTGGGCCAGTTGCTTGTGGTAAAAGCTGCGGACTTGGCCGCTCAATTGCAGCGTGTCGGCTTTCTCATCCACACGCAAACGCCTCAGTTCGGCAACCGCACTGTGTGCAAGCACCTCGGACGCTGCCATGGCGATTTCATGTTGCTCTGTAGTCGTCATGTGCATCTTATCCCTTAAAAAACGGTGTGAGGAAGGATGCGAATCCGAAGCCCTGAAATCGACCCTCCGTGAAGCAGACGGCACGCGAGTATTGAATACCGGTAGACCATCGTCAGGGACCAATATCACACATTGGTCAGGTTTTGCCTACGCGAGTTTCATGGATTCAGGTAAAACGTTCATCGCGATGAGACGTCATGCAAGCATTAAGTGATTCGCTGGATTCTCGTAGGTCGGGTCTCCTGATCCGACTAGCCAAACGCATGAAAAAGACGGACGGGGAGAGCGGTCCTACGAAAACTAAACTTGCATCGCGGATCGTTTTTGTTGGCAGGCCGATTCGATTTTCGATCAACAATTCAGCTTTCGCTTGCCCAGCAATGTCAACCAATCGCAGGGTAATTCGTCGATTGTCGCGGTGCGAAACACAACGTGAAACCGACGTTTGATTTTTATTCTTGACTGCCTGCGAATCCGCCTTGACCGCGTCAAAAGCAACTCCCTATTCTCCGCCCAACGTTGAACGTTTGAATTCAAACGACTTGACGTTAAACATTTCAGCACGACGCGATCCTGCATGGGTAGCCTAGACGCTGCTGCGGACAAGATGTTAAAGAGGTTCACATGGATGTGTTCCTTGGGGCATCAAAGTCGATCTGAAATGTTTCGTTCGGTTCGCCAAAGCATGGATGCTGACGACCGAATCGAACACCAAACCACCGGCTCCCGGAACGTGAGCGCGTCGTCCTCCGCCCCCCTAGGACATCGTACTCTCCGGGAGCTTTTTTTATGCGCTCAGCGAATCGATAGGGCGCGAATCTATTCCGCCGGATCGGGAACGAATCGATAACCGGCATCGCGTACGGTCAACAAATGCACCGGCACCGCTGGGTCCGGTTCGATGTTCTTTCGCAGGCGTGCGATGAATTGATCGACTGCGCGTGTTTGCAAGTTTCCCGAGACCTCCCAGACCTCGGCCAGCAACTCCGCACGGCTGATCACACGCTCCGGATTTTCGACGAAGTACTTCAACAATCGCAGTACTTTTGGCGTCATCCGCACCGATTCAGAACCGACAGTGACTTCATGCGTCTGGAAATTGACTTTGACGTTGCCGAATTCTGATTCCGTGATGTTCTCGCGAACACGGCGGATGTTTGCCGATTCCTTGGCGTGACCCGCGTTCTGCAATAGATTTTTGACCCGACTGATCAACTCGTCCAACTCAAACGGTTTGCTCATGTATTGGTTCGCGCCGACATTGAATCCACGCGTTCGATCTTCGGCCAACGTACGCGCCGAAAGCATCAAGATCGGCATGTTTAACCCGGAATCGCGGATCGTTTCGCAGACCGTATAGCCGCTCATTCCCGGCAGCATCAGATCCAAAATGATCAGATCGACCGATTCGGAGGAATTGACCAGACGCAGCGCCGTGGGCCCGTCTTCGACCAAGGTGACTCGGAAATCCTCGGCCTCCAGGTTGTATTTGATGCCAACACCGAGGTGCTGTTCGTCTTCGACAACAAGAATATGTGGACGCATGAAATCAATTCGCCAACCAGCAAGAAACTCCAACGTATCTACGCTAACCCGAACCGACGGCTTGGGGAACGACCCCTTTCAGCGTGACCTCGAATTCTGTTCCGGTGTCTTGACTGTCTTGCAACTCCGCACGATCTCGTACGCGCACGGTGCCGCCGATCGATTTGGTGACGTTGCGAACCAAATACAGTCCAAGGCCCGTTCCCGGTCTGCTCCGTTCCAGTTCGTTCCCCAGGCGAACAAATCGCCCGAATACTTTTCTTCGTTGATTCGGTGGAATGCCGGGTCCATTGTCGATGATCGAAACGGTCACATGTTCGTCCCCTGTCTGGCAGACCGTTATCTGGACGTGGGGCGGAGACCCGCCATATTTGACGGCGTTGTCGATCAAATTGCGAAACAGAATCTCCAGTTGAACCAACTGACTGGTGATCGTGACTTCGGGCGAGTCGATGTGGACGGTGTTTTCGAGCAACCTGTACCGCAGGCAAGCCGCTGTTGCGCACTGACGTAACAGATCGTCTAAACGAACCGGTTCTTCGTCCGCCGGTTTGACACTTTGATCGATGCGAGCAACATCCAACAGGTGATTGATCAGCGAATCCAGCCGCTCGACATCCTCCAGCATGATTTTGTGAAAGTCTTGCTGTTGACGCTCGTCAACGGACCGCTGTGTCATCGTCTGTAGATACAGCTTCAGGGAAGCAATCGGGCTTTTCAGTTCGTGGGTGACCGAGTCGATGAAGTTGGATTGCCGCTGATTCAGGCGAACCGCCTTCACCGTCAACGTCAAATAGGCGATCACGCCGGCGAGCACGCCGACCAGTAACACGGCCCCGACCGCGACCATGACCGAGAATACCAGACTGGATGTCAGGATGCCCAAAGCGACGAGGGCGTTGCCGATGATCCAAAGCGCCGCCAAGACGACGATCAAGACGATCAGCACCACCCCCAACGTAATGGGAGCTCGTAGCGAACGACGTTCAAGCATGTGGCCTCACAAACTCCAGGTAAGCGACGATTCTTCGGCTCCGACGCGTATTTTCCACCATCACGGGTCGCCTAGCCACAAGCAAAGGCGGGCAGAACGTCAGCGTTTTCATGAGAAAACACCCCTCCAACCAGGGCGGCAGGATCAAAGCGGGCAAAATCGAGGCGTGACATTTTTTTGATCGCTGCGAGACGATTTCCGTCAATCTGGACGTGACGTCCAGTTCTTGACCGGCAATAATAATTGTACGGAAAAATGATTTCCCGTAATCGGTTATTTGGGAGACGCTCGATGGGCGCTGAGACAAGAACGCGTCGCTTTTCTGAACACATCATTCGACAGGTCCGGCAAGATTCTAACCGGGCCATGATTCGAGCACGATTTTGTCCTGAACGGAGCGAAGTGGTGCAGCTGCGCTGTATCGATGATCGCTCCGAAACGGAGAGTTTGTTCGGAAACCAACTCTGGTACTTCGAGGGTTTGGGGGTCGATGAGCATGACCGTCGGCACTCCGTTTTTGGTGTGGTCGAGTACTCGATTCAATTTGGCTTGCACGAGTTGGTCGAAGACGGCGTCTTTGATTCTGAGTATCAGCGTGAGCGATTTCGACATCTGTACGAGCGAGAGGTCGTCCGACCCTCCTGGCGTCAGCCCGCCCATCGCTGGTTGCTTGTCGGGTGCGTTGCCGTCGCATCGATCTGGTTGGCGTACTTGCTGTTGAGTACCTGATCTTGTCGACGCGGAATCGTAGTCGAAGCTTCCTGGGCCAGCCGTTGAGACCGTTGTGTCAGATACCATCGTTGATGTCCGCGATTTGCGGAAAGTTTACAACGGATGGTCCATCGGAGGCCGTCATCGCGTCGATGCCCTTTGCGGTGTCACTTTGCAAGCCAGCGCGGGTGAGGTGTTCGGATTGCTCGGGCCCAACGGCGCCGGCAAGACGACGTTGATCAAGATCTTGTTGGGCGTCGTTAAGCCCACCGGTGGCAAGGCGACACTCTTCCATCAGGCCGTTGGCAGCAGTCATGCTCGCCGCCGTGTCGGGTACTTGCCGGAGTCTCTGCGTGTCGACCGTCATCACACCGCCAGGTCAGCGCTGCGATACTACGGTCGATTGAGTCGCATGAGTTCCCGGGAGATCGCTCGCCGCAGTGACGAGCTTTTGGAGCTTGTTGGATTGCGTGGCCGCGACAAAGAATCGGTTCGCCGTTTCAGCAAAGGAATGTATCAGCGACTCGGATTGGCCCAAGCACTCTTGCACGATCCCGACCTGTTGGTTCTGGACGAGCCGACGGACGGCTTGGACCCGGTTGGACGCAGCGAAGTTCGTCGCGTGATTGAACAACTACGCGATGCCGGCAAGACGATTTTCTTGAACAGCCATATCTTGCAAGAAGTCGAATTGGTTTGCACTCGTGTCGCGATCATGGCCAAAGGTCAGATCCGCGGCATCGGGGGAATTCGGGAACTAGCGGGTGTTGAGAAATCAAAACGTGTCGAGTTCGTTGTGCAGGCGACGGGCCAAATCGATCTCCACGAGGAAGACTTGCGGTCAAAATTATCCGCTTGCTTTGATCCGCCCACGTTGGCCCACATAACGGTTAAGCACTTGGATAGTCCGCATCGTTTTCTTGTCTCGGTGGACCTGCAAGACCAAGCAGAGATCGATCGAACGGTGGACCAGATTCGCCGAGTCGGTTTGTCGATTTGTCACCTGCAGATCAAGCGGCCAACGCTGGAGGATACGTTTATCCGTCTGGTTGGTGAGGCAGCTGACCAACCTTCCCGCACAGCTGAGCGACCCATCGCATCGACGCCGGCAGCTGACATGCTGCCCACGGAAACCATTGCCTGATGCGTCCCTACATCGCCGTCATTGCCGACTCGTTTCGTGCGGCTCTTTCCTCACGCGTCCTGTGGGCGGCGTTTATCGCGATCTGGTTTTTTCTTGGTGCGTTGGCGCCGATCGGCTATCGCGAGGATTACACGACCGAATTCCGCTGGATCGACCTCGATAACGGTACGCAGATGAAGGCGATGCTGGCGCGCGGATTGGTCGATCCTGTGGAAAAAGAGACAGCCCTCGGACGTCTGGCAGCGGCGATGCCGAAGGATTTGAAACGGCAGCTGCGACGCGTTGGCAAAGGAGACGAAGTTCGGATTCGCAAGGATGTCTTGTCGGACGCGTTGAACGAAGCGATGAAGGACGAAAGCTGGTACGACGCGGAGGCATGGCGGCGGACACCTCGATTGCGGGAACTTCGCGAGCTGGATGCAAAACCGAGCGAAGAATTGTCAGACTCTTTACGTTTGCGGCGGGCGAGATTGAGAATCGAATCCGCACTGCCGGGAGTCTTCGAGGCTCAGTCGGCACGTTCGATCACGTTGACCTACGCGGGAATCGATTTCCCTGCCGTCTTTGCTGTCGGAAAAAACCAGTTTGTCCAGTTGGCGAATCAATTCGTGATGCCGCTGTTGATGAACTGGCTGTTAGGCTTCGTTCTGATCTTTCTGGGCATTTTGGTGACCGCGTCGATCGTGCCCGACATGTTGCAACCCGGATCGCTGCACCTGTTGCTTAGCAAGCCGATCTCCCGACCGCTGCTCTTGGTCAGCAAATTCATCGGCGGTTGCGCGTTCGTCTTTTTGTGCGTCTGTCAGTTGGTGATCGGGCTGTGGCTGATTGCCGGGCTCCGCTTGGATATCTGGAACGCGCGATTGCTGTGGTGCATTCCAGTCGCGGTGTTTCTTTTTTCGGTGTTCTTCAGCGTCTCAACGCTCGCTGGCCTTCGCTGGCGGTCGCCGATCTTGGCGATTGGAGTGAGTTGCATCTTCGGTGCGTTCTTGTTGGTCATCGGAATTCTGGGAGCCTACTTCGACAATTGGGTGACGCAGCCCGATCGGATACGCGGAATGGCTATGGCCGATAAAACAATGATTGCATCGACACGCGGCGGTGGCCTGTGCCGGTTTGATCGCGACAACAATCAGTGGCACGCTTTGTTCGAGACGGATGCGAGTCATCGAGATTTGATTCTTGCGCCGGTGCGACTCGACGCACAACATATACTGACCGCGCGTGTCCGCGGCGGTCGATTCAATCCTTACGGCTCCGGGTCGCTGGATCTGCTGCTGCTGACGCAAGATGAAGATTGGGAACCGGAGCCAAGTTTGCGTTTGCCGATGGCGACGCGTCGATTGTTCGTCTTAGACCGCAAGTCACTCTTGGCGATGAATACAGGCGGTCTAGCGATCACCAATCGCGGTCGGATTATGAAAGCCGCCGGCCTGCCAACGGAGGACGAAGCAAATGACGACGACAATACCTTGGAGCCGGACTCGGATTCACTCACCACTCGACTGGCAAATCTACTGCGGATGCAGGGTGTGTCGGCAACAAACTTCCAGCAGATCTTGCCTGCGAGTATTGCCATCGTTCAACCGGCACGCGTCGTGGTTGCCGAAGAAGAGAAAGCATTGGTCATCTACACGCGAGGCCGTCTCGTCCGACTCGAGCCGGGTGAAAACATTCAGCAGCCCTGGACAATCACGGCTGACCAAAGCTTGCCGGGAGACCCTGCACAGTCAGCGGTGCTGGCAGTCAGTGGGTCCAGGCTGTTTCTGGTTCGTAGTGAAGAGTCACCCCAATGGTTGGATAGCAAGACATTAGAAATGGCTGCCGAATTGCCAGATCCGCCACGTGGCACGACCGTGGTTTCGGCAACAGGTGTTGACGACCAGGGCCGTTTTGTGTTCGTCACCAGTGATGGGCGTTGCCATTTGATCGACAATTCAAATACTGCAGAACGGTTGGGGCAACCGCTCGATTATGCTGAAGTTGAAATGGTTTCAAGAGATCCGATCAGTGAATCTCTGATGGTGGTTCACCACATCGATCAAGTCGATGTCTTGGACGCGAAGACATTGGAGGTCAAAGAGCAAATACGTCCGGTTCTGAAAGGCTGGTGCGCTGTTGACCGTTATGCGATCACTCCGCTTCGCACGATCACACCTCAGACCGGGGAACTTGGACAGACGGTTGCTGCCATTGTCGGCGGCACATCCGCGATCGCCATCAATCAAAATGATGCCGATGAAGGAGAAATCCTGCGCTTCCGCATCCTGCGGCCGGTGCTCAGTTGCGCCGGTTTCATCGCCTGCATGCTGCTGATCGGTTCAGTCTATTTCGCCCGCAAGGATTTTTAGCGCCGTAGCGGAAGTCGGAAGACTTCCGGATTCTGTTCCGCAACTGCTTCGGAACTCTTCCGATTTCCGCTACCCCTACTTGGTTTCAAATTCAATCAAGTATTTCAATTGATGTTGCTGGGCGTCGAAGACGATGAATTCGTTGTTTTGAACTCCCGAGTGCCCTGCTTTGCCGTAGACGCAATGATGTTTCTTGGGCGGTGCGGTGTATCCATGGGCTCGATCGGCAACATGCGGTTGGCCCAAAACAGTATCGACGGCAAACATGAACGCGCCGCGGCCTTTGACGGCCCCGTTGCCGCGGCTCCAATAGGAATTACTCATGCTGGTGTAGCCCGCCGACTTCTTCCAGTCATCGGCAAAGTACAGGCCCGGTCCGAACATCGCCCCCGTAATGACGACGCCGACCAATTGTTTGGGCAGCCGAAGTGACTCTTTCATAATCCCGCGGACGTTGACACTGCGCGTGCCGTGAAAGAGCAAAGCCGTGTTGGAATCCTTGTACAGTTTGCGGTCGCCCGTTTCCAAGTCGGTTCGCGTTTTGGGTTGAAACATGCGCACCTTCGTCAACTGCAGGTTTCTGCTTGATGATTTTCTCCTGGACTTTCTTCAGTCGACCTTCGTCGGCATTCCGCCGCACGAGCCACAGGTTTTTGACTTGCAGGTCGCCGATGTAGGAATGTCGATTCGCTGTCGCCGCTGGCCACCATTTGTACAGGTATTTTCCCAGCTTGGAATTCTTGGGCACCCATTCCATGTGCAGGTCCAATTCCTCCAGCGGATTGATATCGGGTTGGTCGTCGATGTCTGTTGCGTACAGTGCGCTCTCGAACGCGTCCAAGTCATTTTGCCACTGCAGGATATTGTCCTTGCTCAGCAGCCACTGTTCCGGAGGTGCGTTACGGGCTTTTCTCTTGGGAATCCGACCGTACATCAGCGTGGTCAATTCCATCAGTTGCTTGTCTTTGATCTGTTTCTTGACGTCATCGCCGACCTTGGCAACTCGTTTTTGTGCCTCGGTGAGCAGTTGCCTGTGCTTCGTCCATCATCGCTTGTGTCGGCAAGCTTTCGTCCGCCATGCTGCCTCGCGTGTAGGCGATCGTGGCGACACTTAAATCGTGCAACAGTGCCAGCGTTTGTTTGTCGACTTTGGGGCCTGCCTTTTTCTTTCCTTTGGCTTTTCGCTTTGGCGGTATCATCCGTCTTTTTCGGCGCCCTCATTCATTTTGATGCTGCGTGCATCGGGCAACCCGGTGCTGCGAGTCGCCTGGGGACGCACGAAGTAACAGTCTTTGCCCTTTTTGGCACGCAGCGTTTGGATGCCTGCGATTTCGATCCATTCACCGCGGCGATCGTTCTTGGAGTGAAGTTGTTTGGCGAATTCGTAATGAGCTTCATTTTCGTCGCCGCACTGGACAAATTGAAAACTGACTCGGGCAGCCCCGGTACGGCCCCACTCAAAGTAGGCGTACCAGTTCTTCGAGCTTTTGTGTTGGACGACGGCGCCGTGGTAATACTTGTTGCTGTCTTTGCCGTCTTGCGTAAAGCAGCCCATGTCACAGATCTTGACATCGGAGAAATCGCCATCCTTGGTTGCCGGCGGACCAAAGCATTGAAAGTCGTCGGCACTCGCGTTCTCGGGATAGGTGTCCTTGGTCAGCTTCGTTGCCATCGTTAACCCTTACTGATGATCGAATCAAACTGCTGTTTGAATTGGCGGCCGACCTCCGGGCGAGCCATCGAGATGTAAGCGATGTGGCCTTCCAGCCAACTCGCGAAGTTTGGATGATTGTCGCGATTCTGAGCGTCTAAGCCTTCGTGCTTGGCGCGATGCAGGATCGCTCGGATGCGGCGGATATGTTTGCGGCTTGCCCCGGGACGATCGTTGACGACCAAGCCGGTGACCGACTGGGCATTGGATCGACGCAACACGCGCGTCTTCTTTTGGTTGATGCGAAAACCTTCGTCTTCGGCAATATGACGAACACAAGCCATCACGTAGGCGATGCGATCGACCAGCGGCTGATCGCCGGAGAAGGTCAAGTCGTCGGCGTATCGGGTGTAGGTGATGCCAAGCTTGGCTGCCAGAGCCCCTGCAGCCGGCGATCGAGACGCCGAGCGATCTGATTGGAGATCGCTGGGCTCGTGCAGGCTCCTTGGGGCAAGCCCAATGGGCCGGTCGAGACGTAGTATTCCTGCGAATCGTAACGCACTTTTCGTCGCGGTGTTTCGCAGCAAATGAGCGCGAAGATCGTCGCTACGGCCGGCGAGTAACCGAGTCGCTGAAACAGGCCTCGCACGCGTGGAAAGCCAATTCCTGGAAAGAAGCCTTCCAGATCCATGTTGATGACAACGCTTTTGCCGACATGCCGCTGGGCGTTGCTCAGAATGCTACGGCCGACTGACAAAGCCGTGTGCCGCATCCTGGACGGGCAAGTGCGTCAGCACGTTGTCCAAAATCCATCGCTGCGCTGTGGCAAGTTCCCGATGCGGTGCACTCAAGTGTCCTGGTGCCGCCGGAACGTTTGGGGATTTGGAAGTAAATGTAATGCGGGCGCGTCGCAACGGTCGTGTGAAAGGCAAGCCATCTTAATCGTGGCACTTCCAGTTTCAGGGCCTGCGGCGACTTCCGCTGGCGTGCTTAGCACCGGCAAACCTGAACCGTTGCAGTTGCTCTGCGTCGCTTTCTCGCTGGCCCATGCGTCCGGAAACGCCGCGACCCAAGAATGTGATGTCCGTTGCCTTGCGGTGCGCGATCGCCGCCCGGCGTTCTTCGCGTCGCCGCGCGGCTGCTTCCTTCTTCTGCTTTTTGATCCGTGCTTTTTCGTTCTTGGTCTGCTGCCGTTCTCTTTGCCTGCTTCCAGGTTGGCTGCATGCCGAATCGCCAATTGATGCGGCCGGTGCTTATCCATTTCTGCGCCGACCTCATGGATCTCCGCCAATTGCTCCGGCGACAGCAGCCCGTGGGTAATCAAAGCTCGATCAATCAGCCCGGTGCGTTGATCGTCCACCGGCGGAATCAAGTCACGGCGGCCGAACCAGGGACTTGCCCAAAGATTGATTCCCCTTGCGGCCTTCAGCAATTCGTCTCGTCCGATCGGCAGAAACTGCGACGCATCCAAGTTCAGCTTCTTTGCCGGGCCGCTGCTGTGGCCGCCGCACGCTCGGTTGTTGACGGACTGGAGGAGCGTTTTGCCGGCCCTGCCCACTGGCAGCGGTTTGTCCGCCACCGATAAGTTTGCTGAAAGATCCGTGATACCAGGCCGCCGGTCTGACTTTGCGATTGTCCTGATCCTCCGCCGTCTGCAGCCGAGCGATAGCTGTTCGCGATCGTCGCTAAAGCGGTGATAGACAAACGGTTTGGACGGAGCGCCGATGTCGACCACCGATCGCTCGTACGACGCGCCCATCGAACCGTTTTGATAGAGATCATGAACGACGTCGCGCACTTCGCCATGCCTGACTTGCTTGCCGCGCTGACGCACCAACGAGGTAATGTCGAATGCGGTGAACATCGCGCCAGAGTCTGTCTGGCACTTGACGATGTCGGCGATCAGTTGGCGGGTTCCTTGATCCATTATCGCTTCATTCCCAAAACCAATTCCCAAGTGTGCCGTTACATCAGCCGCAGGGCGTTAGCCCACGGTTCTGCTCTGTCGTTTCGCAAGTTCTAAAACCGGACGCTCACGCGTTGCGGGTGATACATCGGTCTACACCAATTCCAAAGTCCCTTGTACCATCGATCGAGATCTTGGGGTGTATCGTCATCACGCAGCAGATAGTTTCGGATCGCTTGCAGATGTCGGCACGGTCCCATCCGCAAGGCGTTCTTGAAGTGATGAGAACAACCGCATTTGCCGCGTTTGATATGGTGATCGCCATCAATCATGACCTCGACCTTTTTGCCGGCGACGATTCCGGTGACCAGACGAACACCGCTGGCAGTCGTTTCGTCACGGTCAATCGAAACTCGCTTGACCAAATCACGAGCGGCCCTGGTTTCCGGGTTTTCGCTGCCGATTTGTTCGTTTGTCAGCGGCACCGGCATGACTTGACGCCATCGGTAAGCACCCGCAGGTAAGTCGTGAATCACTTGACCCAGCAGGGCCAGGCGGTTCAGATCCCGCCGCGACCGTCGGGGCATTGTGGTCGACGCGACTTTGGATTTGCTCGAAAGGAGAGAGTTGGGTTGATCGCGAAAGGCTGCTGCGATGTCGGTCAACGTCTGCTCCTTGATCTCCGCCGGCGGCGCGATCGCTTCCAACGCGGATGCACTGGTCCAATCGTTGGTCGTCCAGCCGCTGAGCCCCAGGATCAAACGCATTTCACCCATCCGCACGACCCAAAAACTGGGCAAACCGGTGCCGAGCAAATAGACGTCCGCACCATCGGCAAGCGGCAACAGTCTGGCCAGCACACGCAGACGGTCTCGGCCCCACACGCGAATGGTTTCGGCTCGGAGTCCCGGTGTAGGGAGTGCTGTGCAAGACGATTTGCCGGTCCCACGGTTCCAATGCGATCGTCGTCGGCCGACCTGGTTCTAATTCAAATCGAATCGCCCGCGGGCTCTTTGCGGCGCGATGTCGTTTCAGCCAGGCGATCACGTTGTACAGACCCTCGCGACTGATCGGGATCTTTCTTTGCGGCAGACTCATTGCCGATTGCAGTTGCATGAATCCGCGTAGCCAACTGTTGGGCAGGTCAATCTTTTCTTCAATGTGGGAATCTGCCGATTCGGTCGTCACCTCGAAACCCGAGGGGTCGACGGTGAACCGAGTTTCTCGATAGCTGCGCAACTTTTGAAAATGTTCATACAACGCCCACGAGTAATCGACGTTCGTTGTCCCCAAGGCAACATCTTGTTCGTGAGCAAATGCGGCACGATCAACCGTCAGGCAACCGTAACTGCTTTCGTCCGCACTAAAGCACTCGAAAAATAAGACGTCAGGGCGCCACGGTAATCACGGGGTCGCAGGGCATGATCAACCGCCACAGTTCCCAGTCGTGCAGCATCAGGTATCGGTTGTATCTGTCACGAGCCTTCCAATAGACCTTGCGCTGTCTTTTGAAGTCGGCTTCCAGACCCTCGGGCATCGGTTGACCGGAAAGCGCATCCAATTCGGCCTTCTTGTCCTGGTAGGCCGCTTGATAGATTGCCGATTCACGGGCTTTTTGTTCGGCCAGGTAGGCCTCGTATGCCGACCGATCGCGGGGTTGGTAACGAAGGTCACTGACGACCACATCGTGCAGTGCGCTGATCGCTTCGCGAAACCGTAGCGGTTCCTTCAACGTACCGTGAAAGCTGACGCGATCACGTCGGACGTTGGTTGATAAGCGCGATGTCCAGTCCAGTCGCACCCTGGACGATTGCACTTCGTCGATTGTAGGCCAACTGCACTTGCATCGATAAGGATGACCTTCATGAAAAAATGGGAGGGACGCGCGGTCTTCGACTCGAGGTGCCGACCAAGGACGTTCACACAGCCCGTCACGTCACCGTACGGGCGTAAACCCGTTGCCTCAGTTCGCCTGTACGGTGACGTGACGGGCGAACGAACAACGGCCTTGGGGAAGCATGAAAAAGCAAACTCAACCACGGCGGATCGCCGCAGCAAACAAGTCTCGAAAAACCGACACGTCCCTCCCAAATATCTAAGATCTACTGATGATTCGTAAGTCGTCTTTTTAACACAGCATCAACTCGGGAAACGCCCGCTGCACTGCGTCTGCCAATTCAGGATGTTCTTCGACCAGCGTGACAACTCCGGTCAACCCACTTCGCCACTCGACGCTTCGTACCGATCGCAAGGCGACCGCCAATAAGCGGCAGTAACTCGTTGGCTTCTTCAGGACGATTCGCCAGCCGATTGACAATTTCGTCGACCACACGCCGGTTTCTGTTTACCGCCACGATGCACGTTCAGCAGCACGGTCGCCCACAATGATCGCAGCAATTCGTGAATCCAATCGTTCCGGCTTCACCAAGAATTCACGGCGATCGTGGGCATCATGTTTTTCCAGCACACCAAGCAACTTGAATCGCACATCATCGTAAGGTGACTCCAGCAATTGTTGCCACACGGCGATGTCGTTGCGAGCCGTTTCGTTGCCGATCAACCATTCCCAGCCAGCGTTGCGGACCTCTTCGTGACGCGAATCCAACAGGTCGACGATCCATTGCGGGCGAAAATGGGGCGAATCGGTCAGCGTCTCGCGAACCCATTCCACTAACTCGACGCGAAGCGGATCAGCCTCGGCCTCCGCAAGCGACAGTAACCATTGACACTCCTCTGCGGTGTCAGGGCGTTTGTCGGCGAGACATCTTTGTCCCAGCCTGGCCACCGGGAACGGGTCGAGCGCCCGGCAAGTTCGATCGCCTGAGCAAGGGTGACGCGGTCCGGATCCAGCTTCTTGACCAACAAATCGCAGATCACTTCGATCGATGCGGTGTCCGATTCGTCGATCAAACGTAACCAAGTCGCAACTGGAATCGTGGCGAAATGTTGTCGGATCGCTCGAACACATCGGACGCGAGTTGGGCCAAATCGGATCTCCGCTGGCCATCCACCGCATCAGTCGTTCGATCGGTAGGCCGTCGATGGCACCGGCATGATGTTCGTCCAAGCAAGCCGATGGCCCATTGCCGAACGGGCCGACAGCGAGCGTCATCGAGAATCGCAAACAATGGATCGGCGGATGTCTGCCAGCCTGCGCGAATGCCGGGGCCGATTTGAGCGAGGCAAGCGACCCGTCGTCCGCCAAGGCCCAGCCGCGAGGCTTGGCAACAATTTGCTCGCTATGGTGGAACAAGACGTGTGTCAGGCCCCAGTTGTCCAGCAATGCCAGACCGTCGCTGACGTCGTCGTCGGTGTAATGAACAATGGCTTCAGCCATCGCCGCGACGTATCGATCTGGATCGGTTTTCCCGAGATTGCGAAAGTATCGCCACGCACGGCGGCGCAAGATAGTTTCGGGTCACGACGCTGAATAACCGCAATCGATCTTGCCCAGCTTTGGTGGGTGCCGCCCACAAGGTCGCCGAGTTCGGATCGCGAAAGCGAAACGCCCAGTCGTGCTCGGGGCAACACCGTATCGGACGGGCACACGATCGATTCATCGGTCCACGAGTCACCCGACGACCAATCGTATCGGTGACAGATCGTGTTTCTGCCGGCGTACGGTCCGATCGACCGCGACCATGATGCGGCCCATCAATTGATCATCTCCAGCCGCCTCAGCCAACTTGAAAATCGCCTTTCACCAGATCCTTCGTGACGATAGGCATTCAGCGGATAATCAAAGTACGCCAGCAAGAACTTTCTCGCTTGCGGTCGTTTATCCGCATACCACGTTTTCGCATAATCCACGCAGTCGATCCGCATCGTGAATGCGGCGCAGCTCGTCGACGAACCCGGCGTCACCTTGCTCAAGCAAATCCTCGGCAAGCAACCAAGATCCGTTCGGAATAGTCGACCTTTTGGCCATCAGCTTGCGTCCGACAAAAAGTCCCATCTGAAGAGAAGCGTCAAGGTAAAGCCGTGCAAACACTGTGTCAAGCAACTTGCCGAATTCACCTGACCGAACGTGTCAGCCGAGAAAGGCCTCGTGCCGCCTGACAGGCCATCGAAATCATCACGTCGTGATCCTCGCGCCTGCCTACCCGGGGATCTTCAAGACGCTGGAACCAATACCGTCGATCCACTTCGGTCCGAATCGACTGCTTGCCGTGCAAGGGCACCCAAGAATTGCAGCCAACGATCGCCGCGATCGTGTCGTTATCTTTCGTGTCGTTGACGGCTGCGATGATCGCCGACTCGAATGCTGTCGGCATGGCACATCAACACGTACAAACACGCGGGAACGGTTTGCACGCAGTCGGCACGAGATCCAAATCCATCCAAGGAACAGGCGTCGCGAAGCGGCACCCCTTTTGAAAAGGCGTCGCGAACCGGTCCGTCAATGAAATCGCAAAGCGTGCCTCGAAATCCCGAAAACCACTTTGGCACCGGATCGGTATTCAGGGGATTAGGCAAGGGATTCACATCCAGTTCCCGCGTGACTTGGACGTAGCGGTCGATCCACCAAGACGGCTCAGGTGCGGCGCCGGCCGGCATTCGCAGGACTTGCCAAAGCAAATCGATGAAGCCAACCGACGCTGCCAGAGCGATCGGGTTGCCGTGCGTGATGAAAGTGGCCAGCACGGCATCCGACCACAAGGCAGCTGAAGGCTGGCGCAGATGCGGCAACACGATCGGTGCAAGACGCATCAATCCGCCGTTGCCACGACCTTCTTCGCTCACGTCGCCGACACACTTCGCCAGAGGCTTGGTGGTCCGTGATCGAAGACGCTCCGCATGTCGGTCCAACGCAGCCGACGTGTTCTTGCCCCGGCCCACGATCTTGTTGCGCCGATTGACGAAACACGAAACAACATCGTCAAAGTCAAAGTGACCCTCGTGCCACCAATCGTTCGACCGTCCAAAACGACATCTGCGTATCATCACTGATGCGGCCAATGCTGACCATTGCGATCGGGGACATGGTCGACAATCGTGCCAAATTCTTTGTGACGTGTTTCGGGATCGAATTGCCATTCGGTACTGTGGCCCAAGTGAGTCACCGACGGCAATGCCCAGCAACATGCCCTCGATCCGCTCGTGCGGCCTTCAAGCTGTCGAGTTGCAACGACCCGGGCTCCCGGTCCAAGACCGCGCCTCGGTACCAACGGGATGTCGCCGCCCGACCAGAGTTGTTGCAGAAGTTCCCGTGACGAAGGTGTCATGTCGAAAAGCGTCGGATGTTCCATGAAGGTCAGCTCCAGCCAAGGAACCGGTCTGCGACGCGAAGTTCGCCGTTCTCGGGGCGTGTGCCCCCTCGCGATCCGCCAGATCAGTTGCCGGTCAACGGCGATAAAGATGGTTACGCTGCGGAGCAACAACGTTTCACCTGCCGGGACCAGGCTGGCAACCGTGAACGGTTCGTCATCGGCAACCAGATTGGTCGCGACCAACTCAGGCTTTTCGGCGTCCAGGGGGCCGATCACGTAGGTCGTTGCGTTCTCCCCGGTGACGTACAAGTGATTGGCAGCGACCAGAGGCGAGCTGCTAAAACCGGTTCGCGATTTTGGCAGTTGCAGATCCCAAATCGTTTCGCCCGTTTCGATGTCCAGGCAACTGATCAAGCCTCTTGGTTCGTTTGCCATCGCCGACAACGTACACCCGTCCATCCATGGCTGCCGGCGTCGGCACGTCGCTGCCCAAGTCGTCGCGGAACCAGATGATGGCGTCCTTTTTCTTTCCGTTTGCCAACGCGTTCATGTCGACTGCGGTCAACGATTCTCCCCGCGGGCATAGGGACAGACGATGATGTGACCTTCGGCGACCGGCGACGAAATCGAACGAAAGAATTTGTGTTCGGTGGGATTGAAACCGCCCAGCCGGCCGAGTTCTTTCCCGTTCTTGGCGGAATGCAGGGTCAGGTGATCGGCACCCATGACAGCCATCGCATCGTCCCCGTTGACTTCCACTGCCAGCGGTGTGGCGTAACATTGCGCCGCTTCTTCGGGAGCACCCAACATGCGATCCGTTTTCCAAATCTGGTCGCCTGAGATTTTGTCATACGCGACCAGGAATAGCTTGGCCCCGATTGCATCACGGCAACCACAACCGCATTCTCGGTCAGCGTCGGCGAAGAACCCAGATCCCACCACAACGTGTCTTCACCAAACGATTCTTGCAGATTGGTATGCCATTGGATGTCACCCGACTTGTCGACGCAGGCCAAGTCTCCACTGCGGAAGTAGGCAAAGATCAGCTCACCATCGATCACGGCCGACGGATTGCTGCCGCTGCCTTTGCGATGTTTGTTGCCAGCGATCGTTTGCCAAGGGCGACTGTCCAATTGACGTCGCCCGATTCGATGTCCACTGATAGCAAATGGTTCTTGCCATCGATGCCAGCGGTCAGATACGCGGTCGACTTGTCCATCACGGGCGTGCTGCCACCCATCCCGTTGATTTTCAGTCTTCCACACCACGCCTGATTTTTCGGACCACTTTTCGGGAAAGTCCGACCCTTCCGCGACGCCGTTTTGAGACCCTCCGCGCCACTGTGGCCATGTCGCTGCAACGTCTTCCGACCGAGCCGCGCTGACGCCCATGATCAAAAAACAGGTAACGACGATGCAAAGAGAACGCGAGGTCATGAAAAGGCGGGGCATGACGAATCTGGCTCCGTGGCGGCAACGGTGATGAGGTCGGGACTTAAATCGATGGAAATCACTCAGCTTGACGAGAATTTCAGCGATAGTTTCGTGCGATTGCCATCGAATAGGCAGGACGGGGAAATCGCTCTGGTAGAATCTTAGCGAGAATCGTCCGCGAAATGGATTGGGGCAAAATCGAATGGAAAGACTCGGGACGCTGCCCGCTGTGCCTGCCGGAGAATAGAATAACGGTATCAGAGATCGCAGAAAACGAGGAAAACATCTCCGCGATGATGCCAAGGTCCGTCCAACTTCGAGTTCACGCTCGCAGCAGGATCACTGCTTTGCGTTGATCGCCGCAGTGTGGCGGATGAGCCGAGCAGAGGCCCGAGCGGCAGACGCTCCGGCGGCAGGCGAACGGACCTCAATCAAGACGGCAGAGGCACGCGGCTGGAAGCGTCGCAGCCGACGCTGCCGACGCCGATGCGCTTTCCAAGGGCCGTTACTCGCTCCGACAGAAAGGCGACTCTGGAAATGTGGCGTCGTCGCGATCTGTCCCGCGAACAGGTTCAGCAGGCGGCCAGGACACCCGGACCCCGAGGTTGCCGGCCGCGCCAAGTGGGTGTTGCAGACAATGGCGACGAGGTGCGGTACCGGGAATGCCGCCAAAGATCTCGCGGCTTCTGCTCAGTGACGATCCCGCGGCGACAGAAGAGCTTGTTGGAGTACGGACAGTTCCGTGCAGCGGTCGTCGCGATCGAGGAGTCCGCCGGTTCGGTGGACTTGGAGACGATGAAGGAGCGTGATCAGCAACGCGCTGGTCCGTCGCTTTCCCGTCTATGTCGCAACGGCGTTGCGAGACGATTCGCTGCCCGATCTGCTACGACTCGTTGATTTGGCTGCGACCACGCGCGAGATGGCCGTCTGCCGAGTTCAATTGATGCAACACTTGGGTCTGCCAATTGACGATTCGACGCTGTTACCGCGGCGGCGGAAACATGGTCGGAGAGCGATCGGCTGCAAGCCACCGTGTTGGTCTGTTTGTCTTGGGATCGGATCGACGAAGCGGTCGCGCGGGCGGCGGCTAGTAGCCGATGACAGAGCTGTTGACGCTGACTCGGATGTTGTCTGGTCGCTGGGAAGAGATGGCGGCCACGGCGGTGCAGTCGGCGGAATCCGCCGACGCGAATTCGCGCGAACAGATCGGCATTGGAGCCATGCCTTGATCGCGGCCGGATCGCAGCAAGAACGCTCAGGTCTTCCAGCAAGCACTGACCGGCACTTTACGTCGCGTCTGACAAGAGCCGATGATGATGGAGACCAGACTTTGGGATTGAGATGGCAGACGCTGGCGATGCACGGCGAGATCGAGGCCGCTGTCGATCTGCTGGCTGCATAAACGCCGCGGCGTCGCTGCTGAGGTTAGCACTGGTGGCCGCCAGGGCCGATCAAGCGATCGAGGTGCTCTGGTTATCCGCTTGCCGAGATCGATACCAAGTTGGATTCGTGGATCGATGAAGCCATCGAGGCCGAACTGACCAAGTCCGACGAGAGTCGAAACCAATCAGGCAGGCGACGACGCTTGTTGATGTTCATGCGAGTCATGATCCGAGTTGGCCAAGAGGATACGGCGTGGACAGATCGCTTCGCGGCTATCGGCGCCAATTCCGGCGTCTCGGGGAACCAACTGCGAGAGTTGGTGCTGTATCCACCTGTTGATGGCGGCTCGAAACGAATGGGTCATCAAACTTGCGGTCCAGGCCCGGCTGAAAAGGCGATCTCGTCGCGTACCGAAGGCTACTTGTCCTATGCATCTACCGGATTTGGACCAGGCGACGTTCAAAATCTTGATGGATGCGATGGCCTATCTGATGCCGGGCATCGAGTTTCGTGATCGGTTTCGTGTCGTCTGCGATTTGGTTGCCGGCAAGATGCCCGAGGAGTTTGACGAGCCCGGCATGTTTGAACGGCTGTACGACCGTCTGACCACCGGAAAACGTCAGATTCAACGAATCGGCGGACGCGTGGTTGTCAGCCCACGGATGCAGTTGAATAAAGACATCGTTGCGTTGTTCACCAAGCACGGCCAAGCCGAATTGGCGACACGCTGTTTGCGGAGCTATCGCGAAACGGCGATGCGGAATCCACGCTTGAACTTGCGGAAGGCGAATTGAATCGTGGCCGGATGGACAAGGCGGCCGAATATCTTGAATTGCTGTGGCAGCAAGTTCACGGCAGCGGCTCGAGTGAATCGCAACCTGAATGCCGATGCGACCTTCGCCGCCAAGGCAGTCGTCGGGCAATGGATCATCGCACAGCGAAAAGGTGATCTGGAATTAGCCGATCGGTACCTGTCGCAACTCAAGGGTGACACTGTGCAGCCCGTCCACGGAGATGCGTAACGAGATCGCACAGTATCTGGTCAGTGGGGACGAACGGACTTGCCAACGAAGTCTTTGAGGTGTTGTTGCCGATGACGGCCTTTGGGTCTCATGAGGCGACCGAGTTTGATGATGTCGCGCAGCTACGCCATGTTGATGCGAGACGAGAAACCCAATGAGGCCGCTCGCTGGTTTGACTTGGCCGTGATCGGGCTGTTGGAGTCAGGCTTAAGCAATCGAACCTATGTGATCTTGCCGCTGTACGTCAATCGCATCGCTGTCGAAGGCGCCGTCAAACCGGGCCGAGAAGTCACTGGCCCGCGAGCATGTTCAGCGGATCATCAAGTTGGATCCGATCGATATCGACTTTGCCGAACGATTGCTACCGAAACTCCGCGAAGCTGCCATGGAGGCACTGGCGGACGAGGCCCTCGACCAGA
Source organism: Pirellulaceae bacterium (assembly GCA_963714715.1). Lineage (GTDB taxonomy): Bacteria > Planctomycetota > Planctomycetia > Pirellulales > Pirellulaceae > JBFJVZ01. Next base: position 141,161 of record CAVQPV010000050.1, read on the forward strand.
TCTTGGATCAGGGAAAGTTGCACATGGAGATGTTTCCGTTCGATGCCACCGTTTCCAACAATCTGGCGTGGGCCGCCGCGATGAACAAGCGTCGGCTCGATGAAGCGTTGGAGTTGTCGGAGCGAGCCGTTTACATAGAGCCCGACAGCGCCGTTTACCGAGATACGCTCGCCGAAGTGTTGTTTCTGATCGGCCGCGTCAGTGAGGCGTTGAGTATCGAAGAATCTTGCTGTGCTGGACGATCCCGATCAATGGCACTTACATCAGCAGATCGAAGAAGTATCGCGATCTGTTATCTGCCGAATGAGCTTCGGTTCGCAAACAAGCTCCGATGGGCATTGGTCTCTACCCAGAATCGGATGATGTGGTTCGCAAACCGTTGCAAATCTGAATCTTAAACGCGGCCCCAGACGAAGCCAGGTCTTGAAAAGATCAAAATCGGATGTGAAAGCTGCTGCCGTGTGGACGTCGGTAGTAATGCGGACGCCCATAATGGGGCAACACGCGATGGTGTTGAATGATCACCGGCGCCGGTGTGATCACATGCTCATGCACCACGGGCTGCTCGATGACAACGGGCACGCGGGCAACCTGCTGCGGGCGGTCAGCAGCAGTCTGCAGTGTCGCGATGACGTTGTCGGTGACGCCTTGTTCGTGCAACGTGATGATGTCGGGAACGGAAATCTTTTGCATCACACCGCGCGTTTGAATCTGGTTGATGATCACTGCGTCGCTCAGACCGCTTCGCGTCATCGAAATCACATCGTTTAGCGAGACTGCAGATTGCACGTGAGCAATCTCTTGCTGCTGTTGATAATAGTATCGCTGTTGCCGAGCGATCGCGGCTTCCTTGTCCTTGGCATTTCCCAGCAGCCCGCCCGTGAATGCACCGATGACGCCGCCAATTGCCGCACCGGCTCCGGCTTTGCCGTTATGATCACCGATAGCGGTCCCGATCGCCGCCCCAGCCAAACCGCCCATGGTTGCACCACGTTGCGTGTTGACCTGCGCATTGGCGCTGGAACAGGAAAAGAAAAGCACTGCAGCAATCGCAGTCATGTTCTTTGCGGGAACTCTCATCGTCTTCGCTCTACTAGCCAAAGGTTTTGAGGGCGTACAGACCCTCAACTGCAAAACAAAGATCGTCTGATAGTCCGCGCAACAATCAAAAATCAATCCCTTTTTGCCGTGAAACACGAATCCGACGGATTAATGAAGCCACTCGGCAAGCGATGAGTCTTCGGGGAGTGGTCGCAGTCCATGGTCAGTTTGTCGATCAAGCTCTTTGTAACGGATGTTGATCAACTCGATCGTTTCGTCGAAAACCTCGTTGGCGTGTCGGTCGACGACACTTTGGACGTACGCGTCGGTCACTTTAAGACGGGAGCCAATTTCTTCAGTAACCGTTGCTTGTTGACGCAACTTTTCGACAAATCTCTTCTCAATCGTGGGATCTGACGACAGCCGAACATGATCAAATTCGTGCAGAACTAACCTGCTGTTCCAGAATCCCGAGGATTCCGGTCGTTTGCGAAGCCAAATCTCGTGCGATCGAGTCAACTTGATTTGCTGATAGGAGACCGTGATCGTCAGCAATCGTCGCCCGTCCGATTCTTGAATCCGCCAGCGCGAACGGCATCGATAGTCAAAGCCAAGCTGAAAATACGTTTCCCCACCAACTTTCGCTCCAGGGCGAATGGAGAAATAGCGATTGCCTGCGTCTGGAGTATGCTCACCGACAAAAAAAACGACATCACCCCGTTCGATCAGCTTGGCAAGCATTTCGGGCGGAGCGGGCAAATCGGAAAGCTTGATCGTGTCCGCTTGTCCGCGGTCGTCGCACAGGCCCCGCTTCGTGCTCGTCGCCGCGGGCGGTTGGCGAGGGACATGCTAGCGTCATGATCGCAACAAAGATGGCGATCCAAGATGTTGTCTGATTCAGCACGGTCGCCTGCAAATCCGTTGTCATAGCCGCAGAGGGGAGTCATTCATCATAAACACTTTCACGAGCAATCGGTCTTTACATCGCGTTTTTCTGCCTGCTATCCCTAGTCTGCTGGAATAATGCGCTCCGATCAAGGATTCAGACGACTTGGGAAAGGAAGCCACTCATGGTCTCGATACCAACCATCGCCGGCTTTTTGCTCGCGGCCATTGCTCCAGGACCAGCCGGCACAGCGGCGACGTTACGGCAACGCGTCGACATGATCGAACTGAATCACTTTGTCGATGAAGATGGCCGCGAAGTCTTTCGTCAAGTGATTTTTTACGATTGGTCGAAACCAAACAAACGCTTTCATGTTCGAGCTTGGCGTCTGATCAAGAAAACATCGCAACTACCACAGCAGCGTTGGGATCCGCCAATGTACCAATGCACCTGGCATGATGATGGATTGCCACGACAGGTGTGGGCGCCGACGATGCGAGAAACGTGGACGCAGCGCGACCCGGAAAGGGTCAATCGCAAGCTATTGCCGGAAGACCAACGAATTCCGTTGTGGGTTCCCAAGGTTGCGGCCAACCAAGAGCGGGTGGAACGCTGATTCATCGGGCCAGGCGTCCAAGAGATGATCGGAGAGGAGTCGCTCCGCGACTCCGGCCCAAGTTGCGGAGCAACTCGGCTACAAGTTCTTGGGGATGACGGCTTGGGCTGTGCGATCGCCAACCACGAAGTGTCCGAGTGGCTGGTCGTCCGCGTCGGTGATCAGCCAGACGGCTCCCGGTCGCGAATTCTGTGGCTTGCGCCAACCCGACTGGAGTGTGCCATAAGGCTTCCGTTTCCCCTCTCGATCCATCCAGAAGATCTTGACTGGATCTTTTCGCTCGTTGATGAAAACGATATCGAACCGGTCGCCATCAGGTTTTGACGCAGGCGCGGCCCCATCGGCGGCTCGGTGCCACGCTAGTTTTGTCAGCGAAGCATCGCTTGCCGGCACGAATTCCGCAAACGTGGTTGGTGCAAGAGATCGCAACTTCGCAATCCGATCGGCGTGCTCCGGCTGTGCGGCAAGGTTCCTCCATTCGTGGGCGTCCGACACGGTATCGTACAACTCTTCGCCACCATCCGAATAATGGATGTACCGCCACCGCTCGTCACTCAAACCGTAGTTCTGCGGTTGATTCAGATAGGTGATCGAAACGTGAGGCCAGTCGCTGCTTGGATCTGCGAGCAGGGGGACGATGCTCGGGCCATCGTTTGATTCCTTGTCCGGCAGACCGGCAAGCTGGGTGAGTGTTGGATAGAGACTCAGTCAAGTTCACCGGTTGGTTGCATCTGGCTTCCGCGCCTGGTGCCGTTGGCGAGTCCAACTGTCCCCGCTGGCACACGAATGATCAGTGGGACGCGCGTGCAGACTCGCCAGGCAGTGTACTTTTGCCAATGCTGCTTCTCGCCCAGATGCCATCCGTGATCACTCCACAAAACGACGATCGTGTGGTCACGATTCGGGCCGCTTTCCAGAGCGTCGAGGACGCGGCCCACCATCGCGTCGGCGAAAGCGATCGACGCCAGATAGCCCTGGATGCCCTGCTTCCATTGATGGTGCGCTCGGATGTGTGCGAAATATCGATTCGGTCCACGCTTCTTCCCTGCCGGCGGCAAGTCGTCCAGGTCGTCTTCCCGGTAGCCCGGCGGCAGTTGAATCTCCTCCAGCGGGAACAGATCGAAATACTTCTTCGGGACAAACCACGGTTCGTGCGGACGGTAGATGCCGCAGGCCAGAAAGAACGGCTTGTCATGTTCTTTGCCAAGTTGTTCTCCGATCCATTTCGAGACCAGCCAATCGCCGCCAAATTCTTCGTCCGTGGCATCGAGCGGCCCCCAATCGGTTTCGACGTATTGCCAAGGGCCTCCGCGCGGCAAACTGACCGGACGTTTTTCAGGATAAAGCGTACGCGGAAACGGATCTTCTGTCTCTTTCGGCGGGTAGTATTCATCCCAGGACTGTGCGTCGATGAAGTAGTGCAGGATCTTTCCCGACCCGGCCGACCAGTACCCGTGCCGCGAAAAAAACTTCGGCATTAGCTCGGCATCGGGCAGCAATTCGCGCATCTTTTGCCGGTTGTCATACAAGCCCGACTGATGCGGCGAGATCCCCGTCATGATCGCGGTGCGAGAAGGATTGCAGGCAGGCGCCGCACAATGAGCGTTGGTGAACAGCATGCCGCTCGCCGCCAGCCGATCAATGTTCGGCGTCTTCGCTTGCGGATGCCCGCCGAGGCAACCGATCCAATCGTTCAGATCGTCGACGGAAATGAACAGAACGTTCGGTTTCTGCCGATCGGCTGCGGACAAATTGGGCACAAATGCCAAAATGCCTACGAACAACAGCCATCCTTGCCACGACTGTTTCATCAAAATGTTCATCGTCACTCCAGTCTCATTCGGCGATGGCTAATCGCGGGTCATGGCTCTTGATGAGTTCTGCATCCAGCTTCCGGCGCAATCGCTGCTTCGCCTTTGAGTAGCTCGCGTCGTCGCCCTTTCTTTACGGCGAAGCCGTTTAACAACAAAGCCCAGGGTAAACGAAACGAGCGACAGCGAGTCGAGTGGGCGTGTCGATTTAATCAGCCGCACGGCGTTCGCCGCGGTTTTCCCCGCCACAAAACCGGGGCTAACTCCCATCGGCTCATCATGACAGTTCGCGAAACGAATAAATCGACAAGCCGCTAACGCTGATTTACCGGGCCGAGCGTCCGGGAGATGAATTCGCAAGTGTGATCCAACAATTCGTCGTAGCTGAACGGCTCGACGTCTTCGCCGATCAATTCAACCTCCAAGGGCCCCTGGTAATGATGCTCACGCAGCGTTTGCAGAATCGTCTCCAACGGCACGCAACCTTCGCCCAACAGGCAGCGATTCATTTCTCCCAAGGGGCTGTGCCTGGCATCGCCCAGCTGAACCAAATGCAGGTGTGGGACAACGTCGGGTAACCAACGAACCACTTCTTCGTCCATGCCAACGTGGTAAGTGTCCAGCACCAAGCCAACCGCGGGACTGTCGACCGTCTCGACAATATCAAGCGTTGACTGAATGTCATTCACGAACGACCACTCTTCGCCGCAACCGGGATGAATCGGTTCCAATGACATGCGAACCCCGTACTCTTCGGCAACGCCGGCAATCTCTCGCAGCGCTTCACAAAGCGTTCGCCGAGCGTGATTGCGTATGTGGTTGTTGCGCCCGCCGGCAAGGACGATTAACGTGTCGGCGCGGAGGTTAGCGGCATCCCCAATTGCTTCGATCGCATCCAAAACCGACTCGCCGAAACCGCGTCCGTCGCTGCCGGTGAATCCGCCCACCCAGGAAAGCGATGTTACCGACAAGGAAAACTCGGCCAGCAATTCGATGGCCCGGTCCAACCCGTAGTCTTCCAACTTGGGTCGGTAAACGCCGATACCCTTGAAGCCGCGTTGGCTGTAGGCATGGACGTCTTCGTCGAGGCTCCAACGGAGTGTCGATAGTTCGCTAATCGCAAGCGTGTTCATCCGTTGATTAAGCTTGTTTTAAGTTGTCTTATGGTGAGCGCGATGAAGAGTCCGTCGCGATGAAGCGGCAGATTGTAACGCAATGATGCCAAAAGTGTGACGCGAATTGGCACGCAGATCCGCTAATCCGATCTCATGTGGGGTAGCCGTCGACCTTGGCTACGTGCCGCGGCTAGTTGCTCGGCGAAATCGTCCAGGGATAAGGGAACGATAGCAATGGTCATCAGCGTTTGAGGGTCGATTTCGCTACTGGAACGACGCTTTGCTAGCTGTTCGACTTCTTCTTCTAAACCGTCCAGCCACGCCGGTACGTCCAAGCCAACACCGGTGGGCTGACGCGTCAGAAGCTCTGATTCCTGCTCCAATAATTCGAATTCACGACTGGGTCGATTTGCCTCAGCGTCTCGCATCGCCGGACCAACCAACGCGCGCATGCGGGCAATCGTCATCGGCTGGATAAAACGCTCCTGGATGCGGTCGGCGACCGTCGGCATCCGCATTGCGTAATTCTGTTGCAACTGGCGAAGTTTTTGCACGTACACGTTGGCTTCGGTGCCGATTCGTTCGCTCAGACTGCGCCGCCACATCATCGCGGAATTCTCAAGTCCGCTGCGCACCAAGACTTCGTGCGCCCACATCACCGGTTTAAGGTTCCAGGCGATGCGTTCATAGCGAGTGCGCAGACGCAAGAAATCCATGAACATGTAAACCAGGTCACCGCGATCACTTTGCGTGGTCGTACTGTTGTAGTCCAGGTATTCGGCGTGATGATCGATCAGCGATTCGTACACCAGCGTCAACCAACGTTCGGCTTGCGGAATGCGAATTTTGCCCGACTCCAGGTCTGCAAACAGCCGAGTATCGCAGAGTTGATCGTCGCCTTCTTCCAAAGCACGTTGCAGCCAACCGTCAACGCCTTGATGTAGGATCGCGCGAACATTGCCAAGTTGCAAAAACGTTTGCGTGAAGATGGGATCGCCGTATTTTTTCACGAATTTGACCAGCTTGTCCCACTCCTTCGCGTCGGTCACCGTTTCCAGTGGTGAGAGCCGCAAGGTTTGGCTGTGTGCCAACCAACTGCCCAGCAGTGTTTCGGTCAAACGCTCCAACTGAGGAATCAGTGCATCGGCAAGTTTCTTTTCGTTTGGATGGCTGCCGCCTACCGATTGGCGTGTCGATTCAACGAGGGAAGCAACCAGCGATCGAAATCCTGTTTGGAACAGCCCATCAAATTCGGTGACGGCACCGATGCCGACTGAATTCTGCTGTTCCATCTGACGCGCCGTTTCCAACAATCGACACGCTTCCAGAATCAAACCGCGCCTCGGTAGCCAATGCAACAGATGCCGCAACACGCGTTGCCGCAGTCGAGCCACATAGATTTTGACCGGGTCCCCACCGCGAGAGAGCGGAATGTACAGCAGGTTCTTGTCGCGCAGCGCATCCAAAAACGTGGGGAACAGCTTGCGGGCTTCTTGGGCATCGCCCGCGATCAATGCTCCGTACATGCGGACCGCGCCGACGTCGTCTTCGGCCATCTCCTGTACGTCACAGAGGACTTCTTGCGGGACTCGGTGGCCGGCTTTCTGGTGTGCGTGCAAGGCACCGCAGATCAAGCGGCGCGAATCGGACATTTCGACCGCCGTGCCGATGATCCGTTCCATCAGCGAATCGCGGACGACACGACTGCGGTCATAGCTGCGCATCGATTCTTTGTCGCTACCGGCCGGCTTGACGGCGTAGTTCCTCACCGAGTCAAGCAATTCGAGCAAGCCGATCCGATCTTCGCGGGCCCGATTCGCCCAACTGTGCAGTGAATCCAGCCGATCGGCCGACTGTGCCGGATCGCGCGCGACGACGGCAATGTCGGCAGCAACGGCCCACATGCGGGCCAGCGATTGAAGAAAAATCAGGTGATCGACCAGGCGTTTGGATTCCGCCTCCAGTTCGTCGTGGCTACCGGCGTCACCAAACTCAAAGATGGCGCCTTCGTGGCCATCGTCGGTGGTGTCGCGGTACGTCATGCCTTCGTAGGCCGCATCAAACAGCCCGGCGTCTTCATCGTCGCCTTCGTCGGCGGCCGTCAGTTCCACATCCCAGTCGCGATGGCGTTTCTTTTTCACTCCCAGGCGGAAAGTCGGAGCCGACCAATACTCTTCGGCATTCGCTTCCAGGTAGTCGAAGAACTTGCGAACCAGTGGCCAGATCTCCGACGTGTCGTGTGGCGTCGTTTGGTCGATCTCTGGTTCGGTGAAGCTCTCGTCTTCATCATCGGTCGACACGCGCAGTCGAAGCAACCAGCGTTCGGCAAGCCGTGGCAGCGAGTTGCCGCCTTGCCTGAGACCGACTTGATCGGCATTGCTCAGCCAATGAATCAACAACGCCATCGCCGGCACAAAGTCACGACGCTCGGTCAAAGCGGAGATCACCAGCACGTAGGCGCGCGGAGAATCAAACAGATCGGCGTGCGGCGCCCAGAAGGCAACGTCACCCGATGCGGCGCCGCCCTCATGCCAAAGTTGCAACGCCCGCGCAACCAGTTTTGCTGATTCGTAAGACTCCAGCGGATCGGTGGCATCAATCGAATCGATCGAGTGGGCCGCAAATCCACGCCACCACTCGGCGATTTCCCGGTAACACCCATCCATTTCTGCGTAGACGGCCTGATCGTCCTGGGCGGCCGCTTCGCTCCAAACTCGCGCGATATAGCCGAACAATTGTTCCATCAAATACAGAATGTCGTCGACGCGAGAGTCATGGACACTTGATTCAGGCCCGGGATACAAACTGAATTGGCCGCCCGAGCCAAGGATGTCCCAGGGATCAATCAACGCGCTGCAATCAATGCCGCGTTTGATCAAATCAAACACGACTCCCGGGATCAACTTCGCTTTGTTCAGTTGTCCCGATCGCAATGCTCGCAGCCCCGATGTCATCTCGCAGTCGATGCGGCACATCATCCGCGCCGACGTTGCCGGAACGATGTCGCTTTGGCGTTTCCCCGCATCGGGATAGCCCATGCGAGCGTACAGCCGGGCAAGTTGCACGTGCTGCAATTGTGCGGCTCGCCGTTCAGCTAGTGCGGCGTTGAGGTGTTGGCGTGCGGCGCCGAACGGTTGACGACGAAGTTTCTGTTCGCTTTTCAGCCGCTGGGCGTGTTCGCCGGTGATCCGAGCCAATCGATCCTTATAGAAAGCGTCGCGGTAGGCCGCGATCGGTTTCATCAGCGATCCCAGCGTCGTGTCACTGGTGTAGGCACCGGGCCCCCAGCCGCTAATTCCTGACGCCATCAAAATGGTGCCGGCCAATACCGATGCCGCTTCAACCAGCAGTTCCTGACGGTCCAAATCGGGCTGTTCGTCCAATCGTTTCAGTAACGAATCGAGTGTCACCTGTCGCAACACGAATCGATGATAGTAGCCATCGTCTCCGATTGCGCGATCGTCCCAGCCACCAAAGTGATAATTGGGGCGGCGGTTCACGGGATGGTCGAAATCGTAGGCGCGGGGATCGAGAGATAACTCGTGCAGTTGCTGGATATCAAATGAGGCCGCACGCAAGATGTCGGCGTCGCTGGTGCGAAGCGTTTCAATTGCTTCGCTGATCAGATCGTGATAGGGCCCAGCCGAGACCCCGGCAGCTTGGATAAACAAAGGAATCGGCCGCACAAACTCATGCGGGTACGGTTCGCAGCGCCGGTTTTCCAGGACCGCGACCGGACGATAGCCAACAAAGTCGTTCAGACGAACGATCGTTTGCTGGACGATTTGCGGATCATCCTGTTCAAGTCCAACCGCCAGAATCGCGTCGGCAGCGCGGGCGAGGAAGAAGCCGTTGAAAAGAACTTCTGGTTGCTGGTGAAAAAGCAGGTCGCGATGATAGTCCAAGTAGGCCGGCAACAACTCGCTCCACAACAAGCGAATGATCCGTCTGGCTTGCTGCACGTCGCGAAAGGCGGACTTCTCGGCGGACAACTGTTCCAGCGTTTCGGACAACCACTGCTTCAGGACCAGCCAGGGGGCAGGGCCTGAGAGTGGATCCCCGTCGGTCGCGACCGTGTAGATCTCGTTCCACGCCGAAACGATCGCCGGGTCATCGCTGCCGGAGGAAAAGTTCAAATATCCCGCCAACCGCTGAAGCGCGTCGTTCAGTGAATCGGGTGGTGGAAGGATGGACATACGCAAAACTGCCAGATGGGGTGCCGCCGAGGCGGATGAATCGGCAAATGAAGCAAGCCGACATCCGCTGGCTACTTTCGCTTATTTGCGGTCTTCTTCTTCCCGCTTGGTTTCTTCTTGCTTGCCTTGGCACTCGTTTTCTTGTTAGCGGTTTTCTTCTTGGCCGGCTTCTTCTTCGCCGTTTTCTTGGCCGCCTTTAATTTTGTCTTCTTTTTCTTGGTTGCTGTTGCTTTGGCGGTTTTCTTTTTGGCAGTCTTTTTTGTTGCCTTTTTCTTTTTGCCACCGCCAAATGCGGCCGACCAGCCTTGAGCGTACTTCTCGTTTGAGCCCACTCTTAAAATTGTCATCATTGTCTCCGTTCTGTTGAAAAAGGTAAGTGTTTGCCGTGCCGGCGTTCACCGGGGCATGATCGATCGGTCTTATCCGGCATGGATACTCTTGTAGCGTGCACGCTTGACTTCGTCGGGATCGCCGCCAGTGCGTTCACGATGGTTGCGTTCATAAGTGTCAAAGTTACCTTCGCACCAATAAACTTCGCCATCGCCCTCAAAGGCCAGGATATGAGTTGCCAGGCGGTCCAGGAACCAGCGGTCGTGGCTGGTGACGACAACACAGCCGGCAAAGTTGGCGATCGCTTCCTCCAGCGCACGAAGCGTGTCGACATCCAAGTCGTTGGTCGGCTCGTCAAGCAGCAATACGTTGCAGCCTTGCCGGAGCAGTTTTGCCAAATGCACGCGGTTGCGTTCACCGCCCGATAGATTGCCGACCTTCTTTTCTTGATCGGGGCCTTTGAAGTTGAAGCGTGCCACGTAGGCTCGGGCATTGATGTTTCGCCCGCCCATCACGATCGTATCATGACCGCCGCTGATTTCTTCAAACACCGTGTGTTCAGCCTGCAGCGAATCGCGGCTCTGATCGACATAGCCCATGTCGACCGTGTCGCCGACACGGATGATGCCGCTGTCAGGCTCTTCCTGCCCCGTCATCATGCGGAACAGCGTTGTCTTGCCCGCACCGTTGGGGCCGATGATGCCAACGATGCCGCCAGCGGGTAAACGGAAGGAAAGATCTTCGATCAAAACCTTATCACCGAACGCCTTGCTCAGGTTCTTGGCTTCGATGACCAATTCACCGAGATGCCGCCCTGTGGGAATTTGAATCTCCAGTTCATCAGGCCGATCTTCGTATGTTTTTGAAGAAAGTTCCTCGTAGGCTTTGATTCTGGCCTTGCTCTTTGCCTGTCGCGCTTTCGGACTCATGCGAATCCATTCCAACTCGCGAGACAAGGTTCGTGCCCTTGCTTTTTGCTGGCGTTGTTCGATCTGCATACGCTTCTGTCGCGCTTCCAGCCAGGCGGTGTAGTTACCCTCGAAGGGGATTCCCTCGCCGCGATCGATTTCCAAAATCCACTGAGCGACGTTGTCCAGGAAATAGCGATCGTGTGTCACGGCAACGACAGTGCCTTGGTACCGCGCCAAGTGTTGCTCCAACCACAACACGGACTCGGCGTCCAGGTGGTTGGTCGGTTCGTCCAACAGCAACAAATCGGGCTGGCGAATCATCAGCTGGCAAAGCGCGACGCGGCGTTTTTCGCCACCGGACAGTTTCGTCACATCCGCATCGGCGGGCGGCAGGTTCATTACCGCCATCGCCACTTCGACTTCGCGGTCCAATTCCCACAAGTTTGCCGCGTCGATGGTGTCTTGAAGCTTGGCCATCTCGTCACACAGCTTTTGCATTTCGTTGTCGTCGGTGACGTCGCCCAGCTGCATGCTGATTTCGTTGTAGCGATCCACGATCGCCCGTCGCTCGGTAACGGCCTCCTGCACGTTCTCGAAAACGTTCTTGGTCGGATCCAGCGGCGGTTCTTGCTCGAGGTAACCCACCGTAAACCCTTTGGTCAGCCGCGCCGTACCATCGAACTCGGTGTCTTGCCCCGCCATGATGCGCAGGAGAGTCGATTTACCGGAGCCGTTTGGGCCCAAGACACCGATCTTGGCGCCGGGATAGAAAGACAACCAAATGTTATTGAGCACGGTGCGCGGTCCGTGCTTTTTGGTTAGGTCTTCGATCTGATAGATATATTGTCGGGACATGTGATTATTGACAAGCTCTGCAAGCTCGAAAGTTGTATGGTTGTGTTGCCCAATTGTCGCCGAGCTCTCCGAGCTCGGTAGTACCAGTGCTGCTGCCGAACTCGGAGAGTTCGGCGACTCTCTATTCCCATTCAATCGTCGCTGGCGGCTTGCTGCTGATGTCGTAGCAGACACGATTGACGCCTTTGACTTCGTTGATGATTCGAGAACTGATTCGGGCCAGCAAGTCGTACGGCAAACGGCTCCAGTCCGCGGTCATGAAATCGTTCGTGTTGACACTGCGAATCGCGATCGCGTTGTCGTACGTGCGCGCGTCGCCCATCACGCCGACACTTTGCACCGGCAGTAAAACGGCAAAGCTCTGACTGGTTTCGCGATACAAACCGGCCGCCTTGATTTCGTTGACGACGATCGCGTCTGCTTCGCGCAACACTTCCAGATGCTCGCGGCTGACTTCGCCCAGACACCGAACGGCCAGCCCCGGTCCGGGAAACGGGTGCCGCCAAACGATGGATTCGGGCAGCCCCAGTTCCAAGCCAAGTTTGCGAACCTCGTCCTTGAACAGATCGCGGAGCGGTTCGATCAGTTCAAATCCAAGTTCCTCCGGCAATCCGCCAACGTTGTGATGCAACTTGATCGTCGCCGCCGGGCCGTCAGGATCCGCACCGCTTTCGATCACGTCGGGATACAGCGTGCCTTGTGCCAAGAAATGTGCGTCTTTGATCTTGGTGGCTTCTTCCTTGAAGCACTCGATGAACGCATGGCCAATGCGACGACGTTTTTCTTGTGGTTCGCTGATCCCTTGGAGTGCTGTCAAGAAACGATCTTCGGCAGCAACGACATGCAAGTCGGTTTTGAAGTGGTCGCTGAACTCGCGGATCACATCGGCTTCTTCGTCTTTCCGCAGTAAGCCGTTGTCGACCAGGATGCAAGACAGTTGCGAGCCGATCGCTTTGTACAGCAGCGCCGCCACGACGGAGGAGTCCACGCCGCCGCTGAGTCCACAAATCACGCGCCGGTCACCCACTTGTTGGCGAATGCGTTTGATCTCCGCCTCGGCAAAGTCGCCAATCTGCCAGGTCGGCTGACAACTGCAAATGCGAATCACAAAATTTTCCAGCAGTTTTCCACCGGCAGGCGTGTGTGTGACTTCCGGGTGAAACTGCATCGCATAAATCGGCAATTCCCGATGCCGAAGCGCCGCAATCGGACATGTGTTTGTCTTCGCCAACGGCTCGAACTGCTCGGAGACGGATGCCACTTGATCGCCGTGGCTCATCCAGACATCGATTTCGTCCGGCAGTCCTGCAAACAGCATTTCGTGATTGCTGACATGACACTTTGCCGGTCCGTATTCACGGCTGGGGGTGTTTTCGACTTTGCCGCCCAAGGCTTCGCAGGCCAACTGCATGCCATAGCAAATCCCCAGCACTGGGATTCCCAGCTCAAACAATTTGGGATCGCAGCGAGGCGCACCTTCCTCGTACACGCTGGACGGACCGCCGGAAAGAATAATTCCTTGCGGGGCCAATTCCGCAATTCTCTCAGCCGGCAAATCGTGGCGCAATATCTGACAGTACACGTTTTGTTCGCGTACGCGACGTGCAATCAACTGGGCATACTGCGACCCAAAGTCCAAAACGACGATCTTTTGACCAGTCAGCAGCTGGGTCGAGGTGTCGACTTGTCCAACCGTCGCGGTGTCGGATCCACTCATTTGCTTAAGCTTTCCTGCCAAAGTCCACGACTCGATCTCGGCGGGGAACCGCCAGAGGTGTCGCAGGGACCAATTCCGAAGTGTAGAAAAAGCAACTTCGATCCCCAAGGGGCCGCGAAAACACAACCCAAGGGTGGGGTTCCACTGGAGCAGCCCGCTAGCGGTGAAATGCGTACAACAGGAGACCGACCTCGAAAAGCCGGAACGGCACTTGTTGCTTGCAGTTTTTCGGGTCCAACCGTTCAAAGTGAAACCGAACATGCGAATCTTGCTGACCAACGACGATGGTGTCTTCGCTCCCGGGTTGGCCGCCCTGGAACAGCAGCTCAGGCACCTGGGGGAGGTCTTCGTGGTCGCGCCGGAAACCGAACAGAGCGGTGTCGGCCACTCGATTACCTATTTGACGCCCTTGATTTGCAAGTCGATTCACCGAGACGGCCATCATTGGGCGTGGGCCGTCCAGGGCTCGCCGGCGGATTGTGTCAAATTGGCGATCGCGGAATTGCTACAAGACGTCGATCTGGTCGTCAGTGGGATCAACAACGGCTTAAACGCGGGAATCAATGTTCTTTACAGTGGCACGGTGGCGGCCGCGATCGAAGGCGCGTTCTTTGGAATCACCAGTGTTGCGGTTTCACTGGAATACGATCCGGACGCGGATTTTCAGTCGGCTGCCGTGATCGCTCGCAATGTCATCCGTGGTCTGGTGCAGCAACCGGCGGCCCGTGGCAGACTCTTCAATCTTAATGTGCCGACGGCGGCAACCGAATCGCCAACCGAACTGCGAATCGTCCCGATGGGACTGGCCCAATACGGGCGAGCCTACGAAAAACGTGAAGACCCCGGTGGTCGAAACTACTATTGGGCACTGTGGACCGAACCTGACACGCCGCCGCCGGAGACCGCCGATGTCATGGAGTTAAGGCAGGGAAACGTGACGTTGACGCCGCTGAAGTTCGATATGGCCGACCATCAACTGCTGGGCGACATGAAGGATTGGCAGCTGAAAGTATAGCGAATCGACCGCTAAGTCTCAGCCGAGACGCCGCGTGCCCCTTCCGAGATGTATGGCGACTTATTAGGCTTTTCACAACGTTTTGGAGCTGTTCATCCCTCTTTTCTACAGACGAGTGACCGCGCCGATGAGTGTTGCCTCGACCAACATTGATAACCTTGCCATCGACACCATTCGCACCCTCAGCATGGATGCGGTGCAAACCGCCAACAGCGGTCATCCGGGGACACCGATGGCGTTGGCGCCCGTCGCTTACCAGTTGTTCAACCAAACGATGAACTACGATCCGGCCCAGCCACAGTGGCCGAATCGCGATCGCTTTGTGCTCTCCTGCGGTCACGCGTCGATGTTGCTGTACAGCGTTCTGTACCTTGCACAGGTCAAAGCCACCGACAAGAGCGGCAACGTGTTGGATGAACTAGCGATCACGCTGGAGAACATCAAGAACTTTCGCCAAATCGGCAGCCCCTGTGCCGGTCACCCCGAACATGGCGAAGCCGCCGGAATCGAAACGACCACGGGACCCTTGGGGGCCGGCTGCAGCAACAGCGTGGGGATGGCGATGAGCCAAAAATGGTTGGCAACGAATTACAACACCGCCGATCACAAACTGTTTGACTTCAATGTCTACACGGTTTGCAGCGACGGCGATTTGATGGAAGGCGTCGCCTGCGAAGCGGCATCGGTCGCCGGACACTTGGGGCTGGACAATTTGTGCTGGCTCTATGACGACAACCACATCACGATCGAAGGCGATACGAGTCTCGCTTTCAGCGAAGACGTGGGCAAGCGATTCGAGGGGCTCGGCTGGAACGTCCAACATGTCGCGGACGCCAACGACCTTGCGGCGCTGGCAAAGGCAATCGAAGCCTTCCAAGCTTGCGATGACAAACCCACCCTCATCATTGTCCGTAGCGTCATCGGTTGGGGAGCGCCGAATAAACAGAACACGCATGGGGCTCATGGCGCACCGCTTGGGTGGGACGAAATCGAATTGGCCAAGGAAGCTTATGGCTTTCCCAAAGAAGAAAAGTTCTACATCCCCGCTGGCGTCTTGGAGCATTTTGCCAGCAACGTTGGGGTTCGCGGTGCCGATGCGTACGCGTCCTGGTCAGACACCTGGAATGCCTATCAATCAGCGCATCCCGAGAAGTCGAGAGAGTTACAAGCGATCTTCGCTGGTCGGCTCCCGGATGGGTGGGATGACGACATCCCCGTTTTTGAGGCGAGTGAAAAAGGCGATGCGACTCGTAACAGCAGCGGCATCGTGCTGAATGCGATTGCGAAAAACGTTCCCTTCATGATCGGCGGTTCGGCTGACTTGGCTCCCAGCAATAAATCGGACCTGACGTTCGCTGGTGCGGGCGACTTTTTGCCTGGCAACTTCGGCGGACGCAACTTGCATTTTGGAATTCGCGAGCACGCGATGGCCGGCATCATCAACGGCATGTCGCTGACGGGTCTGCGGTCCTACGGTGCGACGTTCTTCGTCTTTACCGATTACATGCGCGGGGGATGCGATTGGCCAGCATCATGCACCGGCCGGTGTTGTACATCCTGACGCACGATTCGATCGGCGTTGGCGAAGACGGCCCCACGCACCAACCGGTCGAGCAATTGACGGCTTGCCGAGCCATCCCCGGTTTGTATGTTTTTCGTCCCGGTGACGCGAACGAGGTTGCCGAGTGTTATCGCGCCGCGATGAAACTGGAACGTCATCCGTCGGCGTTGATTCTTTCGCGACAAAACATGCCGACGCTTTGCCGTGACAAGTACGCTCCCGCTGATTTGTGTGCCAAAGGCGGCTACGTTTTGTCCGATTGCGACGGTACGCCTGAGGTGATCCTGATGGGCAGTGGCAGCGAATTGAACCTGTGCGTGACAGCGGCGGAAACGTTAACGGCCGAGGGTAAAAAAGTTCGCGTTGTCAGCATGCCGTGCATGGAATTGTTCGAGCAACAAAGCAATGCTTATCGTGACGAAGTCTTGCCGCCGTCGGTGACCAATCGTGTTGCCGTGGAAGCCGGTATTCGGATGAGCTGGGATCGTTGGCTTGGCCCGCAGGGCAAATTCATCGGCATGTGCGGCTTCGGCGCCAGTGGGCCGTACGCCGAAGTCTACGATCACTTCGGCATCAATTCCGCCGCCGTCGTGCAGGCCGCGTCATAGTCGCCGAATTCGCTGGTCTGTGGGACGGTTGGTCCGTTTCCGGTGTGAGTCCCCGCCAAGGCATGGCTTCATGTGATGCGATTATTTTGTCTGCACCGCTGATTTCGAGTAGTCTATGAGGATGTGGTAGTGGCGGTTCACTACGCGTGCATACATAAAGAAAAGCGGGCACGTCTCGATGACACGCATCTTCCTTTCCTATCGCCGTGCAGACAGCGCTGACATTACGGGGCGAATCGACGACCGCTTGCTGATTGCTTTCGGCCGCAAGAGCGTGTTCAAGGATGTCGATTCCATCCCCTTGGGTTCTGATTTCCGGAAGCATCTTGCGTCAGCGGTCTCGAAATGTGACGTGCTGCTCGTGGTGATCGGCAAGGACTGGTTATCTGCCCCCGATGAATCCGGATCGAGACGTTTGGATAACGATGCCGACTACGTTCGCATCGAAATCGAAACCGCCTTGCAGATCGAACACGCTTCCGGAAACCTGCCTGCTGGCTTCCGCTACGCTCTGCCCACCGAGGCCCAATGGGAGTACGCCTGTCGCGCAGGAACAGACCATGAAACGTATGGCCAGCCGCTACAGAATATTGCCTGGTATGAAAACGACCGTGGTCCGAGTCCCGTTGGACAGAAGGCCCCAAATCCTTGGGGACTGTACGACATGATTGGGAATGTTTCGGAATGGTGCCTGGACTACTACGGTCCTTATCAGCAGAATGCCGCGGTTGACCCGACTGGGGCGGCCTTTGGCGAAGACCGCGTGATTCGCGGCGCTTCGTTTTTCAGCGGTCGCGGGAAATGCAACGCGTCGTTTCGCGACCATGGTGCCGCCACACGTGGGTTCAGTTCGCAGCAAACAGGATTCCGCGTGGCCGCCGTGAGGAAATGAGCGTGGCCTCGCCCGCTCGTGAACGCGAAACGTGTCGCACCACGCTGCGATCGATCGCGCGGATGCTAACGTTGGCGAACGTTTAAGAAAGGCGCTCGCCAACTGGGGGCAAGCGATGCATCGTCAACATTCACACCTGCCTCTGCCTGGCCTTTGTGGTTCAGCAGCGGATGATCCGGCATCGAGTCGAGCGAGGAGAGGCGAACGAACTGGACACGTCCGTCTTCAAACAACACGTTGATGCCGATTCCGCCATGTCCGACTTGGTCGCTGGGAACGACCCCATCCACAATGGTTGCCATCGGAGCATCCGACATCACAGCGAACGACGACCGTGATTCAAATCGTGGAGAAGAATACTGATCCTGATCGATCACACCCAGCGTGTACGCATAGTGTCCTCCCAACCAACGCTGCATTTCTTTCAACTGGCTGGCGGTCGCGAGGTGCAATTGATCGATCGTCACCACTTCGTCGCAGAGACCGACCAGTTGCGTTTCGGCTTGCGATTGGGTTGCCAACTCGATGTTGGCCAATTCGGGCAGATCCAACGATGGGCACCATCGCATCGACGCGTCATCCAACAGACCTGCATCATGTAACCGGACCGCGTAAACACCGGCAAACGCCTCTGGACCTTGCTGGGAAACCTCGGGCAATCGTGCTTGCTTATTTCGCGTGACGAACCGCGTCAACGCCGTACCGAATTCCCGCAATTGATCTTGGCAAGCGATTTTTCGAGACTGGAAACGGCCCTGCGCCAATGCGGGCAATAGCAACCCCAGCAAGACCGCCGCGGCAATCGATCCGCTGACCCAATCCATCCAGCTGAATCCAGCATCGCTCGGTGGCTCGACACCACTTTGCATGGGAAGCAGGCTCGGCGCCTCCCCGGGCACCGGTCCCCAATCCTGTTGGTCACGCAGCGGAGCTTCCCTGCCCGGCAGTGGTGGAAGTGCCGCCATCGTTCGCGCGACAAGATCTGCTGGAGGCGGTTCGACCGGCTCGTACGAATCCTCTAAAGGCTGAAGTGCCTGCTCGATCTTCTCCAGCTCGGCACGGGCAGCCGGATCGCTGCGCAGCAGTTCAGCGACACGACGCATCTCTCGTGGTTCAAGCGCACCAAGTAGGTAGCCAAGAAGGTCTTCGTGCATCAAAGCTTGATCAAACGTGATCCAGGTGGGCCAAAGCGGGGCGTGGTTGTCTCGTATCCCAGTTTCTACGCCCCCGCGTGTGATTGAGTTCACAAAGAGGCTGATCTCAGGCTTCTCCGCACGAGCTGACGCCCGCGCACGTTCGCATTGCGGGCATTTCGGCGAAAATCGGCCCGCTCTTTGGTCGCGGGACCTATTTCTCGGGGTGCTCGTGGGAATCGTCCCAGAGCAATCCGAGCCGCTGGACGGCGGCGTGAAGGCGGCTCTTGACCGTTCCGACCGGGATACCCAAGGCTTCGGCCGCCTCCCGGTATTTCAGTCCTTGGTAGTAAACCAAGTGAATGACCTGCTGCATTGGTTCGCCCAGGGAAGCAACAGCCTCATGGACCCAGCGACCACGTTCCTCGCTGGAGGCGGCTGCCAACGGGTCGCTGGCGGGGCCAACAATTTTTTCGCCCCAACTGCCACCGCGGGGGTCATCGGAAGAAGAACGGTCCAGGCTCACCATGCGGTGACGCTTGTTGCGACGCTGGACGTCAATCGCCTGATTGGTGGCAATCGCATAGAGCCAAGGTCGCAGACGTCGGCTGGAGTCGAACTGCTGACACTTGAGGTGGACCTGCAAAAAGGTGCCCTGAAAGGCGTCCTCCGCCATTTCCGCATTGCCGATGTAGCGGCGAAGATAGCTGTAAATCTCACGCTCGTAACGTTGGATCAAAGCCTCGAATAAGGCTCGTTCACCCGTTTCGCGATATTCCGCGATCAGGGCTTCATCAGCAATCTCATCACTCTGGCCAGCCTGGGCCAGGGCGATGTCGCTGAGCTGGGCTTGAGTACTCATGGGTTTTTCCCGGGCAGTGGGAACGAAAGTGGATAAGAATAATGACGAAAATGAAAACCTGTCCAATAGGAACGCGAATTAAGTTCGTGAAACCCGCCCGAATGATGAGTGCTTGGGAGGATTCCAGTCCATTAGCAGACGGCTCTCGTTCGGCTTCCATTGTTAAGTAAGACGGCCCGCAGGTCAAAACGATTTCGGCTTAGAAGCGAGATCTGAGGCCTTTTGACAATTCTTTTTCATTTTGTAGCTGCCGGTCCCCCCGCAGGAGGTGTGCTGGTCCGATTTCGGCTTGAGCACTAAAACGTGTTTCGACAGAAACGTTGGCCGATTCTGGTGCTGGAACAGTTCTTTGAGTGATTCGCGTGGGCCTGACCCTGGATATCGTTGGGCCGCGTCCGGCGACATCAATGCGTTCTTTGGGTTGATGCTCGACAACGTGACCGGGCTTTTGTTCCTGGTCAGTTTGCTGGTCGGGGTGTTCTCTTTTCCCCAAGACTTCGTCGTCTCGCGGATGGTTCCCGGCACGGCCTTGGGCGTTTTGGTTGGCGACCTGGCTTTCTTCTTTCTCGCCTTTCGTTTGGCGCGACAAACCGGTCGCAGTGATGTGACCGCCATGCCGCTGGGCTTGGATACGCCTTCCACGTTCGGGTTCGTGTTTTTCATTTTGGGCCCGTCCTATTTGCAAGGCATCGCTTTGGGGCTGGACGAGACCGCCGCTGCGTTTCGAACGTGGCACATTGGCATTTGGTGCATTGTGCTCAGCGGCGTGTTGAAGCTGGTTTTGGCGCCGCTAACACATTGGGTCCGCAAAGTTGTCCCACGCGCCGGTTTGCTGGGTTCGCTGGCGGCGATCGCGTTGGTGCTGATCAGTTTCATTCCCCTGATGGATGTTTTCGCGCATCCCTTGCCGGGGATGTTGGCTTTATCGATCGTGTTGACTTCGTTGATCGCACGCCAGCCGTTGCCAGGACGCACTCCAGGGACGCTCGCCGCGTTGCTTATCGCCGGCGGCGTCTATTATTTGATGTGCGGGCTTGGTAGTCCCGGCTACGCGTTTCCCGAGTACACAGCGATTCCCTGGTTGCCAAGGGAATGGATCGAGGCTTGGCAGTGCGGCTGGTTCGCTGACTTTGGCGCTGCGCTGCCATATCTGCCCATCGCTCTCCCATTCGCAATCGCAACGGTGGTGGGCGGCATCGACTGTACCGAGAGTGCCGCGGCGGCGGGCGATGACTACGACACGCGAATTGTCATCGGCGTTGAAGGCATCGCCACACTCTTGGCTGGCTTATCCGGAGGTGTCATTCAAACGACACCCTACATTGGTCATCCCGCCTACAAGGCAATGGGCGGCCGTGCGGGATACACGTTGGGTACAGCGCTGCTGATTGGTTCTGCTGGTTTGTTGGGTTACTTCCAATTGCTTTACGCATGGATTCCCTTGCCGGTGGTGATGCCGATCCTGGTTTTTATTGGCATCGAAATCACAGCACAGAGCTTCATGGCGACGCCGCAACGCCACTACGCGGCGGTGGCAGTTGCCTGTTTGCCGGCACTTGCCGTTCTGGGACTCAACTACGCTGACCGCGTGCTTGGTGACCCGGCAGTGATTTCAGCGGGGATCTCCCGTGAAAGCCTGGCTGCTGAGCTGTCGCACCACCTCCAGACGCTGACAATGCTGAGCAGCGGGTTCATTTTGACCAGCCTGTGTTGGGCGTGGGCACTTGCCGCCTCGATCGACCATCGGTTGAGGGTTGCGGCAAACGTGATGTTGACCGCCGGAATCCTGACATTGTTTGGCGTGATCCATTCGCCGCTGCCCGGCAATCAAATGTTTGTCCCCTTTGGTCCCGAGAGTTGGGGCAGCATTGTTCTGGATGCTGGGAACCGAGGAAACGTGTTGGAGTTCGCCGCGGGCTACGGGGCGTCGGCAATTTTGTTTTTCGCCTGGTCATTTTACGCCAAGGACGAATCGCCGGCGGATGCGGAAGGGCGAAGCCGTGCTGATGAAGAGGTTCAAAGATGAAGGATGTTGACAAACCGGGAGATTCGAAACCAGTTACCGCGCAGCGGGTGAAGCAATTAGCTGGGGGTCAGAATTGCGAGCTTCCAGCGAGCAATCCGAGACCCGCGGAAACGTAGCCGACCACAGCGCTGCTCGCGGGTTTCCCGGGGGTGGCACTCGCTCCGCTCGCTTACCCCCGGCTAATTGCTTGTATCCCTTGGGATCAAGACAGGACCGACTGACGGTGATCGTTACTTCTCCAGCCGCCGCTGCCGTGGCCGATTCAATGCCTTGGCGATGTTGAGCACTTTGACGCTGGCGGGTAACTGGTTCTGAAACGCTGCTGCCGCTGCGGTGTTTTCAAACCACGCGAATACGGTCGGCCCCCAACTGCTTTGCCCCACACCAACCGCTCCGCACTCGATCAGCAACTGTACCAACTCGCTCACAGCTGAACCGTTGTAGGGGCCACCTTGCACGCTTTGGAATAGCAACCCTGATTCGTGGTTGTAGCGTTGCACGGCATCGGCAAAATCGACAAAATCACGATTCGCTGCGGCGGGCATCAACTGTTCGTTGATGATCGCAGCCAGCTGCTGCCGCTTGGTCGCCGTCGTTTTCTCTAACGTGCGGAAGTGCGTCTGCTCGAGTCGGCCGCTCACTTGAGCCGGCGGCGTCGACGGCCGAAACAAGGCAACGCACCACGGGTCCGCGATCGCGACACGTTGCTTGACGGCGTTCAATTCGCCGGGATCATCGGCGTCTTCATAAATCAAGCCTCCCTGGAAATAGCCGTGCACACCGACGGCGGAGCGTTCGCCACGACCGGCGATGCGACAGGCCAATTCCTCTGGCGAAAGCAACAAACGGCAGAAGCCTGCGAGTCCCTCGGCGACCGCCATGGCCAGCTGCGTGCCACTGCCAAGCCCACTGTGCGGGTCCGCCCGCTTGACGACCTCGACCGCGCAGCCAGGTAGCTCGTGCGGCTCACATTCCGCGATGCGGCGTGTCGCTTGCCCGATCCGCTGGGCGATGCCAACAACACGATCGGAGACTTCTTGTGGGCATTGAAATGATTCGGCCGGCCGAATCACGATTTCGGTTTGCGGATGATCAATCATCACGCCGACGCCGCCAAAAGGAGCGGCTGTTCTCAGGAGGCCAAAATGCAGTCGCGTCCCCGTCGTGATTCGAACAGCCTGACCCGCCAGCATCGCAACGTCATCGGCTATCGAGTCGCTCATGGATTGTCCTGGTCAGCAAAGCAAACGCTTCATGTTCGTCGGGGCCGGCCGTTTTGTCGATCAGAGGTTGTAATCGATCGAACTGGTCGCGAATGTCCGCCGGTTCCAGCAAATGGGTCCGCGTCACCAAGATGGCTGCCTCGATGACCGCGTGCTTGGCACGGTTGAATCCGAAAAAGGGTCCAGCGGTCCCGCTCTTGATGACTCGGCACTGCATGTCGAGACGTGGTTCTGTGCCAGTGATCGTGGCGATTTCCACGGCAAACCAACGGTGGCAGCTCTTCAAGACCCAGCAGCGTCCTGCGGCGATCGGCCGGACCAGCCCAGCAACGGCCTTTGGATCGATGGCGTTGACGGCAGCTTTGGCAAACAGACTCGCGTCATCGGTAACGTGAATGACAGCCAGATGCGTCGCCATCAAATTGCGATAGGTTTTCGATGAAGCGAAGGGACGCAAAACAAATTCGGTCTGGGACGGATTGGTGCGAGGCCCCATGGGTGCGATGTTCACACAGCCCGCGGCATCGACCGTGGTCACGATCGATTCCAAAATCACGAGACGCATTCCTTCGGTTTTGACGCCAGGGCAGCAAAATTCCGCAGGGTCGCCAAGCCGTGATCGGTCAATATCGATTCCGGATGAAATTGCACGCCGAAGACCGGTCGTGAGCGATGGCGGACTCCCATGATCACCCCGTCGCCGGTGGTCGCGGTGACCAACAGCTGCTGGGGCAAATGACCGGGGTCGATCGCCAGCGAGTGATAGCGACCGACTTGCATGGGCGAAGGGCAACCAGCGAACAATCCTTGGCCATCATGTGTGATTTCGCTTGCCGATCCGTGCACCGGACCGCAGCGGACGACCACGCCGCCAAAGGCAACACCGATCGCTTGATGCCCCAAACAAACTCCCAGAATCGGAATCTCCGGCGATAATTCCCGGATCACGTCAATCGAACAACCAGCTTGTTCGGGGCGTTTGGGGCCGGGTGAAATCACCACCGCATCCGGCTGCAGTGCCGCACAAGATTGGACGTCGATGCTGTCGCTGCGGACAACCTTCGT
The DNA here is from genome assembly GCA_963714715.1 of Pirellulaceae bacterium. Classification (GTDB taxonomy): domain Bacteria; phylum Planctomycetota; class Planctomycetia; order Pirellulales; family Pirellulaceae; genus JBFJVZ01. Next base: position 165,024 of record CAVQPV010000050.1, read on the forward strand.
CTCACAACCAAGATGCCGAAAGTATCGCGCCAAGTTGTGCACGAACGAGTCGAAGTTGTCCAGCAGAAGGATCATTGACCGCTGCTTGCTAGCGCCTCGGTTTGCCAAACTTGATCTTCTCTATCAGCTTGACGACCTGATCGCCATCTTTGTAGCCGCTGACGGCGGTGATCGATTGAATCACGTAGGCATAGCGAAGATTGTAATCGGTGTCGATTTCCAACTCCGGCCCTTCTTCGCCCTCTGCCGGAGCGCCGGTCCCGATCAGGGCCACGACATTGGAACGCAATTGGTCGAAATTGACTCCGAGGTTGATTTCGTTCAGCGACATCGAACTTAACCGGCCTTGAGCATCGGCCCGCAGACGCAGTTTCAAGGGCAGGTCGGTCGGGTCCGCCACCGCGCCTTCACCATCAAGCGGCATGCGGATACTGAAGTCACCTTCCATCTCGACGATCTTGAACGTCATCACAAAGAAAATCAGCAGCAGAAAGACAATGTCGATCATGCTGGTCATGTTCAGCTCGTTCTTTTCGGTGAGCACTTCACGTCGGATTTTCATGATCGATCCTCCTTCACGCGGAGGGCAAACCGCTCGAGCTTTTGTTCCTGAGCGACGCGAATGATTTCCTGGACATCGCCTGCGGCTGCGTCCTGGTGGGCACGAATGATCACGTTGGCATCTGCCGGACTCTTTTTTTCTGCTCTCAGTACGGCCAATTCTCGCCTGTAAACCGGATGGTTAATGTGTCGACGGTGTAGTCGTCACCACCGAGAAAGATTTGGCCGTCTTGAGCGACGTGCAAAATGATGGGAAAGTCCAGCGGAGCCTCGGGCGGTTTGACCAGTTGGCTATGCGGCAAGACAACTTTTTCGTGCGATTCGGATTGCGTGAAATTGATCAACACCATGAAAAACGCGATCAACTGAAACGTCATGTCGATCATCGGCGTCAGATCGCCTTCGGCCAAGTCGACCTTTTTGTTCGAGACCTTCATTTAGCCTTGAGCTCCACCTTGCCCCGGTGTGAAATCCTCGAATCGACTCATCAGATTTTCGCTCGTCACGCCGACTTCCAACAGCAATCGCGAGACACGGTTACGCAAGATGTTGTAAGCAGCGATGGCGGGAATCGCGATTGCCAGTCCAACCAAGGTGGTGAACAACGCCGTCGAAATACCGGCGGCCAGATCTGACGGCTTGGGAGTCGAAGGACTGGTCGCGATCACGCGGAACGAAGCGATCATACCTTGGACCGTTCCAAACAGTCCGATCATCGGGCTCAGGTTGCCGATCAATGCCATGTAGCTCAAGCGGTGTTCCAGCTTCATGCTTTCTTCTTCGCCAACTTCCTGCATGCCTTCGATCGCTTTGTTGTAACCGCGGGACAGTTTGGCCAGTCCGGCGGACAGAACTTGTCCGAGCACGGATTCGTCGGTGCGAGCCATGTCGTACGCTTCCTGAAATTCTTTCTCGTTCAGCTTTTCTTCAAAGCTATCGACCAATTCTTGCGGACACAGTGTGTCGCGGCGGGCCGCCAGCATGTTCATCACGAACAGCGAAACGAGTGTCACGCTGAGTGCCAAAAAGACTCCCAGGTACGTCCAACCAAGGGACTCGATGGTCCAGGACAGCAGGTTCTGGTCTTCGTCGGCGGTCGCATTGCCGCCAGCTCCGCCCGCATCGCCTCCGGCGGCACCACCGGCATCGGCGGCCGGCTGGGCCGGCGCGGCGGCGGCCGGTTCCTCGGCAGCACCGAATTCATCAGCCGCATCGTCCTGGGCGGTTGAGAAAGTCGCCAGTGAGAGGGTTACCAGGGCGACCAAAAACAACAAAGAAACACGAAGGGGTAAACCACTGCGGTCGGTCATCAACGATGCTCTCCGAGAGAAGTAGACAGGCTTGAGCGTGGAAGTGGACTTGGCTCGCATGAATGATCGAACTGCGTCCTTACCGGAAGCACAGAATAGTCTAGCAAACGTTCTCGGGAATGTCTCAGCAGCCAAACTTTCCGCGCAAACGAACAGAAAGGTGCCCGCTGCCGCGAAAAACGGGCGGTTTAAGGGGCCTTTGCGGGCGAGCCTGCGGAGGAAACGCCGTCGGGGCCGACAATCGAATTGCGGATATCACTGTTCAAAGCGACTTCACCAAACTCAGAGGTTGCCGGACCGACTGGCAGGGCAAACGTCATCAAGATGCCACCCGTCATGGCAACGGCAAATGCGCAACAGAGTACCGAGATGGGAATCTGTGCATCGGGTGGATCCCACTGGCGCTCGAAGATGATCAGAAAAATAAGGATCGGAAATACACAGCAGGCCCACGCGAACCATCGAAAGTGACGTTGATGCCGTTTTCGCGTCAGAAACATCAGCAGCAAACCATAAATAAGCATGATCGTGCCGCTGAACACAATGCACCGGATGTTCATGACAGCCGTTGCCGCGCCAATCAATAGCAAGGGTATCGCCACAACGACCATCAGGCGAATCAATCGCGCGCCGCTGGATTCTCCGCTCAGCGGGTGTTCCCTGGCTGGCTTGCCAAGCTCCAGCGTTGTGGCGGCGTAAGGATTCGGTGCGTCACTGACAGCCAAATCGGTCTCGCGCTGTTTGCGGATCAAACGAATCTATTTTCCGAATCCGGGATATCGCTGCTGCAATTCCTGTCTCGCTTCAGCCGCTCGTTCAGGTTTGCCGACTTGCGTCCACAATTCGACCAGCCGGATCAGCGCTTCGGCGTGCGCGTCCGGCTGGGAGGAGAACATCAAATGCGTATGCAGGTAGGCCAGCAGCGCACCCTCGCGATCTTGCTTTGCTTCGTAGCAGGCTCCTTGCGCGTTGTAAATCCGGGCCGCCATTTCGACATCGGTCGGGTTCAATTCGGCAATCAAGGAATCGACTAACTTCAAACCTTCATCGCCCTTGCCGGCGCGGGCAAGCGCGACCGCTTTGCCCGCTTTGGCGAGCGTCTGCAGTCTTGCCGCGCCTACCGTCGCGACTTTCACGCCGATCACCTTCTCGAATTCGGCTTGGGCCTCGGTCGCGTTTCCTTGTGCCAGTTGCACCATGGCGACCAGATAGACGGATTCGATCTTTGTCTCGGCCGATGGAGCAGCGCGAAGCGAACCGTAGTACCTGAGCGCCGCAGCGTGGTTGTTCAGTGCCAAGGCGAGATCACCGAGCAGCTTGGCAACTTCATAGAAATGCCAGGAGTCTCCGTGGTCATTGACAAACGCGAGCGAGGCCGTGACGGCTGCCTTTTTGTCGCCGCGTCCTTCCAATGCCAGCTTTGCTTCACACCACAAGGTGTAGAACCGAGCGTCCGCCTCGATCACTTCTCGCTTAAGCTTATCGACATCAATGCCTTTCAGTTCCGCCAGAGCCTGCACGTACTGACCGTCCAATGCAAATTCACGGCCCTTGACGAGTTCTCCTGGATCACCCTGAAAAAGGATCTTTCGAATGTTGCCGGCAACATATTCATTCGTGTTGGCTCCCACCTCGAGCTTCACACCGTTCTTGCTGGCTTCGGTCACCTTGCCCGTGATGGGATCGTTGGAGCCGTGCTGGTACAAGCGATCCAGCTGAGCAAAAGCCGCGTTGGTACTGAGCAACCAGCAGCAACCGGCAATAACAAGAGTGCGAGCGATGGGACAAGCGTATTTCATGGAGGCGTTGCTATCTGACGAAGCGATGTTGGATCAATGAACGATAATGGTGCGCGTGGACGTCAACCGCTTTACTTTTTCAGTCCGGTTGGTGTCTTGCCAAGTGATTTCTGGATTTCTTTTAAGAGGAGATCGAATTTTGCATGCTGTTCTGCCCCACCCATGTCGGGGTAAAGCGCCTGGACGGCGGTGATGTCCTTGGCGGATTGTTCGATCACCTTATTGTTTTTCTCGCTTTTGCCCATCAGGTATCGAGTCAGGGCAACATGGTATCTGGCATCGAAGAAAACTGGCTTGAATTTCTCGTTACTGCTGGTCAGCTTGCTGATTTCTCCCCAGCCCCAGATCGTGTTTTTACCTTTGGCGTTGGGACGCCCGCCTAAAAGCGCTGCCTTGTAGGCTTTGGGTGCGTATTTCGGATCCAACTCGGCAGCCCACGATTCGTACGCCTGGGCGGCTTCTCGCTGGGCATCCAGCATCATCGCCTTCTGCTTAAGAATCTTCTCCAGCTCGTTCAAAGCTGTTTTGTATTGACCGGTCAGCCGGTTGGCACGGGCGTACAAGTAACTGGTCGTCAGATCCTTGTCGTCCAACAAGCCCTCGAAGGTTTTTGCGGCGGCCGTCAGCAACACCAACGCTTGCCCTTGGGCCTTGGCATCGGTCGGTGCCATCGCCGATTCACCCAGATCCATCAGCGTTTGGCCGACCCACTGCAGCGTCGCTCGGTCATTCGTGGAGTCGGCGATGCGCTCCAACAGCACTCGAAACACTTGAATCAACTTGGCTTTCTTGGCCGGCGTTGCTTTGCTCAACTCCTCGCGGACTTCGTAAGCAAGCCGCTTGTAGATCGCCGTCAGCTTGGCTTGACCGTCGGCACCTTGGTAAGATTTGCGCAGGCTTTCCATGGTCTTGGTGGCACGATCCAACAGCGGCGCAATGTCGCCGTCGGTGGAAAGCATCTCTTGAACGAGCACCTTGAGTTCGGTGGTGTACAAATCACCTTTGAATGTTTTGCCGGGGGCGCCCAACTTGTCGACCAGTTTGACGGGACCGTACTTTTCGTGATCCAGGACGGCGAGCGATTCTTGGTGTTTTTCTTGCTTGAGCAGAATCTTGGCCAAGACGAGTGCCGCTTTCATCGCTTCCGCCTGGACCAGGTTGCCGCTGATACCATCCAGACCCTCACGTAGATCCTGGGCCGCGTCCACGAGAATCTTATCCGCGGCCGCGTCATCGCCGTCTTGGCGAAGCTGTAAGGACTGATTCCACAGCAGTTGGCCCAGTAGACGTTTGAGACTTGCCGACTCGGCGCCCTGGGGCATTTTTTTGATCAGCTCTCGCGCCTGCGTCCAGTTCTCCTTGGACAACATCAACCGAACTCGCAGCCCTTGCGCCGCGGCGGCTCTGGGATCATCGGGCCAAGTTTCCGATAGATAGTCCCCCAAAATTTCCAGCTGCGCGATCAAGCCATCGTTTTCTTCCTGGGGCACCTCGACCAACAGATTTTGCAGCGCATTGAGCGCCATCAAACCGCCACTCAAGCCGGTGTCGGTTCCGGGGGCGTTGCGAGCGAGAAACTGACCAACCACCGCAGCATCACGATGTTGTTTACCTTGAATCAGCATGTACGCCATAATAGAACGCCCTTGGTTCAACATCTCGTGTTCGGAACCCGAGTTAGCCATGGCAAGTCCCGCTCGCAATATTTGCACCGCCACGGATCGTGACTCTGCGAGGTCTTTTTGGATCTGCGTTGTTTGCTGCTTGAGATCGTCCGTCTCCTCTTGCCCCGCCAGTTGGTCCAATGCTCCTTGCAGGTTTTCGGTTACCGTCAGCAGTTCGCGGGCCTTGTCCAGCGCGTCCTCCAAGCTTTTTGGCGGCTCCGCCTTTGGTAGTTCGGCAGCCACCTGGTCGATGCCCATGCCCGCCAGCAACTCTTTCGCTTCGCTCAGGTGCGGACCGGGCACTTTGCTTGCCGCCAGCAGCAACTGCCGGCCTTCCGATTCGGCGCGTTTAATGTCGGTTGGCTTTTGATTCTCGGCGTCCTTGGACTTTGCCAAGTACGCCTTGGCTAGTTCCAATCGCAACCGTTGGGCGGTTGGCGAGTCTCTTTCATCGGGACGAATCGTGCCGACCAACGGCTTGGCACGATCGATCGCGTCTTGGTACTTGGGTGGCGTTTCGGCCAATCTCAGTTGGATCAATCCCGAAGCCGCCTGGAACTTACCGTCGCGAAGTGGGTCCGCATCGGGGCTTTCCAACATTCGCAGGTAGCTGTCGAGTGCTTTTTCGGAATCACCCAGGGTTTGATACACTTGGCCAAGATGCATCAGGGCCACGGCGCCTTGCACATAGCGGCTGTACTTTTCTGTGAGCGCCGTGAATTGTTCGCGTGATTCGTCCAGCAGCTGCTTTCCGTCTTTGGCCGGATCCGGGTAAGTCTTCGCAGCGAGCTTGCGAACATCGGCGGCGTTGAGCTGAGCTTGCAAGTATTCAAATTGATACTGATCACGAAGTGCAGCATTGGCGGCTTCCTGCTTGGGATCCTTGTCCTTGCCGCGCATCTCCGTCAGTTTCTCCTTCAAGTCCGCCACGATGGCATCGAACGTCTTGGCGGCTGCCAAATATGATTCCCGAGCTTGTTTACGCTTGGCATCGTCCGCCTCGCCCAGCAGGTATTGAGTGGCTCGCACCATCTGCAATTTGCCAAGCTGAGATCGAGCTTCTGGGATTCTGGGGTGATCGCCGGCCTTCAAGAAGGAATTGAGCGATTGTTCGGCAAGCACAAAGAACTTATCGCGGTCTTTCGCACTGCGGGACGCAACCGCGGCCTCGATGTAGGTTTGAGCTTTCTCCAGACCGATGGCTTTGATCAATTCCGGATCGACGCCGGGATACTGGTTCAGACGGTCCAGGTAGGTGATGGTGGTGTCAAAGTACCTTGCTGCCCGCAATCGCTTGAGAAAACCGGCTGCCGGTTCCCCATCGGCAGACGCAATGTTCTGAAACGCTGCACAGGAAAGGGCGACGATCCCAGCCAGGCAGACTTGTAGCTTTGGTTGTCGACCTGAGAGAGTAGACATAATCCTGCTCGTTGGTGAGGATGAGAACGGTGCTGCGGTGCCGGCGAGAGGCCGCAGAACGTCTCTCCCAGCCCCCTCCACCATAATCTAAGGGTAAAGAGGCCTATCGGCTCCTTCAAGCGTAGCTGCCACTTGGAGACGGATACTGATGCGAATCCCTTCCCAATTTAACGAAGATAACCTCTATCGACGCGGCGCGCGGCGGCATGACTCTGGCGATTCGCTGCGTCGCATCATTCGCATGTCGGTTGTTCTGGTGCTTCTGGTCTTTGTCATGGGTCAGGCGGCAAAGCCAGGTGTCTATGAAGTTTTTTTTGGTGTTGAGCCGGAATTCGAGGCGGAAACCGTCGGGATGGCCAGTGATGGCTTTGACGCGACTTTGGCGGCAACACAGCAGCAACGAGTCAGGGATCTGAGCGTCACCGAACCCTGCCGAGAGCTGGCCCGTGTGCTGACGCGAACGCTGTCGTTGAACGAGCAACGCCAATGGACCGTCGTTCTGGCGCGATGGAATTCCGGCAAACCGTTCCCCTTGATGGGGTCGCTGGTCGATCAATCGGTGCAGGCGCTCGGCGAGCTGTCTGATGTTGACGAAAGCCAGCGGGATAGCTGGAAAAAAACGCTTGAGAAATTTGGCAAGATCTACGGTGACTCGGAGTTGATCGCGGGTGGCGAGCAACCAAGGGACGATGCGGAAGCTACCAAGGATGCGGAAATCGATCCCGCTCAGGCTGAGCTTTCCGATGACGACGCCGTTCGCTTGGTCGCCTGGTTCAACGCCCTCGATTTGGCCGCCTTGGATCGCGTGGTCGATGGCAGTGTTTGGCGGTCTGCTGATTTTGACGCGTTTTATTTGCAACTGGAGCAGGCCGATTCATTGAGCAGTTCCGGAGCGGTCACCACCGCCGTTGTTCCCCTGCTGCAACAACCGGAAATCTATCGTGGTCAACTCGTTCGCGTCTCTGGCTTGATTGCGAAAGCCGATCGTTTGGACGCGTCCGCTAACCCACACTCGATTGACGATTACTGGCAGCTGTGGATCAAGCCTGACACGGGAGGCGATCGACCGATGGTGTTCATCGTTCCCGGGCTCCCAAGTGGAATGGCGGAAGCCGTCAAACAAGGCGGCAAACCTACCGGACGATTTGTCGGCCGGTTTTTTAAACGACTTGCTTATCGCTCTCGCACCGGCGCTGAAGTCGCGCCGGTGATGATCGGTCGCGTACTCAGACCAACGCCGTCGGTTAGCATGGCTCGTGCGAAAACAAACCAAGGCGACGGGGCGTCGAACAAACAGCGATTTCTAATGACGTTGCTGATTGCATCGGTAATCGGAGTCTCGCTTGCCGCCATCGCGATGTGGCGCACATCGGTTGCGGCCAGGCGATCGCGCGAGCTTCGTGCTCGCCGCCAACGACCTGACGAATTTTTGGACGACCTGAGCCAAGCGGACATGAAACCTGAACCGGAACGCGAATCATGATCGAGCGAATCTGTTGGCTACCACTGATCTTGGCTCTGCTGGTGCAGGGGCCGCGAATCGCTTCCGCCGATTCAGCACTCGATCTACTCAGCGGCTTTGATGCCGAACGCCTGGATGCCTCCTATCCGCCTTCCAGCGAAGCAGCCACGAGCGAATTGGCCAAGCTGTTGTATCGGCTCCGCAAAGCCGACACGCCAACGCTTTCACAAAAAGCAAAAGCATCGGCGGTCGAGAACATCGGTGACGCCGTGACCGTCGACGGACATGTGCAAGCGATTCGAAACATGGCGGTCCCGCCGCGGTTGATCGAGTTCCTCGAATTCGAGCAGTTCCAAGAACTCACGATTGTTCAGCAGCAGCCCGCCGATGGCGAAGCCTTGACGCTGCGTGTCGTCGCATCTTCATTGCCGGGCGAAGCAAAAACGGGTGACCGCGTTGCTGGAGTCGGTGTTGTGATCGAGTTGACGCCGTCCGCTCCGCCGCTGGCAAACGTCGTCGCCGTGGGTCATCTGCAGTGGTTTCCTGCGGCGCCTGCGAGTCCAGGTTGGCGCTTGCTCAGTCAGCATGGTGTCGACGTCAGCGCACTGGCAGATGTCAGCACAAGGAATCGTCAGCCACTGATGCCGGAGGACGCCGATGCGTTCTATCCGATGCTGGCTGCGGCAAAAGAAATCGGTGCCGAGGAAACCGAGAAACCACAAAATGCAAAGCCACTCGATTTGCTGCGCGAACCGACAAAGTTCAGTGGCGACTGGCTGACGATGCAACTCAATACGGTTAGAGTCACCCGTGTTTCGGTAACCGATCCGATCCGACAAGAACAATTGGGCAGCGACCACTACTTCCAAATCGACGCCATGGGCGATCTCGGTAACGTGGTGGTGCAAATCGAACGACCGGAAGGGACATCGGGCGAACCGATACGGTTTGAAAATACCTACCCCGTCTCACTCGTGATTGCGGATTTACCCGAGTCCTTGGCAAATCGCATCCGTCAGCAGGAAGGCGGCGATGCGGTCGTCTCGATGATCTCGGTTCCCATTCGAGTCAACGGCTTCTTTTTTCGACTCTGGAGTTACTCGACCGACTTCATGGATCGACGCGGCGGAGGTGACCAGTTCGGCCCGCTGATGGTCGTTGCCCAGATGACGGATCTGGAAGTTGGTCGAGCCGACGGGGTTGGTGTGGAAGTGATCGGATATATCGCCGCGGCCGCCGTCATTCTTGGCATCATTGCGGTGGTCATCTGGACGCGACGGACGGAAAGAGACGACGACCGGGAAAGAAAAAAACGCCGCGATCGTGAAGCCGAAGAGCTGCAATTACCTTCGGACCTTTGATCGCACCTGCAAATTCTCTGCGACCCGATGTCTCGACCTCTTGACCGTCAGGCGCAGAGCGAGACGATAGGTGCCGCGTGACAATTGGTCATCAGTCAAATTCTTCCAACTTTCAGCAGGGCAAAAGATTCATGCGCCGAGCCAAAATCTCAGTCATTGGAGCCGGAAATGTCGGGGCGACGTGTGCCCATTGGTGCGCCGCAGCCGAACTTGGTGACGTTGTGCTTTTGGATATTCCGCAAACCGAGGACATGCCCCGCGGAAAAGCGCTCGATTTGATGCAAGCCTCGCCGATCATGGGCTTTGACTCCAACATTGTCGGCACCACCAGCTATGACGATGCGGCCGACAGTGACGTGGTCGTGGTGACCGCTGGGATTCCTCGCAAACCAGGAATGAGCCGCGACGATTTGCTCAGCACCAATGCCAAAATCGTCACCAGTGTGGCCGAGCAAGTCAAGCAATCCAGCCCGAACGCGGTCGTCATTGTTGTTTGCAATCCGTTGGACGCGATGGTTCAACAGATGTGGAAAGTTACCGGCTTTGATATCGCGCTCGTGTCTGTGGTCAAGCTGGGGTATTGGACACCGCCCGCTATCGGACTTTCTTGGCGATGGAGCTGGGAGTGAGTGTGGAGGACATTAGCGCCTTACTGATGGGCGGCCATGGTGACACGATGGTGCCGATGCCAAGTTGCACCAGCGTTGGCGGAATTCCCGTCACTGAGTTAGTCGATCCGGCGAGACTGGAAGAGATTGTCGATCGGACCCGCAAAGGGGGTGCCGAAATCGTTTCACTTTTGAAAACAGGAAGCGCTTATTACGCACCGGCCGCTGCGTGTGCACAGATGGTCGAGGCCGTCGTGCGCGATAAGAAACGCCTGATTCCCGTCGCTGCCTATTGTGACAGCGAATATGGCGTTGGTGGCTACTACGTGGGCGTTCCCGTGATCATGGGGAGCGGCGGTGTGGAAAAAATTATCGAACTGAAACTGACCGATTCCGAGACGGCTGACTTTAACAAGAGCGTTGATGCCGTCAAGGAATTAGTGTCCACGATGGAGGAATTGCTATCGGCTTAACGAATGTTCAAGTCCGAGCAAGCAATTTTACTTTTTCGCCGCCCAAAGATTCGCTTCAGCGTTGACATCGACACGCCGTCGCGCGTACTTTTTCTGCCAGGGCAGACCGCAAACGTTCTCTCAATCTTTAACAGTTAGATTAAGAACGCGTTTCTCGGGCGGATTGGTACTCGCGTGATGTCGTACGACGTCGACGTCGACAAAGTCAACCGAATCATCCTCGTCTAGCTAGATCATTTATATGAGTCGCTTCCATCCATCGGTGTCGTGGAATCAGTTTGCGGAAAACAGCAACAAGCACCGCGAAAACAGTGACGATTCCGGCACGATGGGGGATCACGGCAACGAGTCTTGGTTCAGTGGCGAAGGCGACCATCGTTCACTTGCTGCGTCCGCACGTCCGTCGGCTGCCTGGCCGCAAACTTTTTTCGTCCCGGTTCATTACGAGTCCAACTATCGGTATCCACTGGTTGTTTGGCTGCACAGTGATGGGTTTAACGAGAACCAAGTTGACCACGTGATGCCTCACGTGAGCACCAGGAATTATTTGGCAACCGGTGTTCGCGGGACGCGCGCAGCCGATTCCATTGGCCACCGTTTTGAATGGCATGACAGTCCCGCCGCAATCGATGCGGCGCACGACAAAGTTTTGTGTGCTGTCGAAGAGGTTTGCGATCGTTATTCCGTTCATCGCGATCGTATTGTGTTGGCCGGCTACCGCAGCGGCGGGACCATGGCGATGCGGATTGCGATGCGACAGCCCAATCTGTTCTCAGCCGTGGCAAGTTTGGGCGGACGGATGCCCGACGGTGGCAAAGTGCTCGCGAATCTGCACTCGCTCCGCGAGCGAGCGCTGCCGATGTTGTGGCAGGTCGCGACGGGCAGTTCGTGGTTTGACGCGCAATCGCTGAAATCTGACATCCGCGCCGCAATGCTGATGCGAGCGAAGGTCGAGATTCGCCAGTACACCGACGACGATGAAATGAACACCGTGGCGCTGTCCGATTTCAACAATTGGATCATGAATCGCGTCGTCAACGGCGCAGCGCCGTCAGCGGAACAATGGCAATCGAGCCCCGCTTGCTTCTCCAGCAACTAACGGCGAAATCTGTTACCGCGAGGCGGTTGAAGCAATTAGCCGGAGCTTCAGCGAGCCAAGCGAGTGCCACCCCCGGGGAACGCGAGAATAGATCCCTCCCACCGCGATTTGAAATAAGACAGAACGACAAGATGTTGGTGGTGCTCGCCTTCGCGTTGCCGCGCGGGCTCACGGCCTGGTGGAAGCGAGTCGTGAGCGGGGTGACTTTCAGGCAAAGGTAACTTTTGTTGGCCCAAATTCAGCCAAATCGGCGACTCAGAATGGAGATTGACCCTGGCGGACGTGCCCGGCTCGCTGAGATACACTAGGCTTTGTCTTAGAACGTGTTCTGAAAGGGGTCTGCCCTCTCTTGCTCGCCCACAAAGGGTCAGACCCCTTTTAAAACACGTTCTTAGGACTGTCCCACCCATCCATCCATCGAATCAACTGTGTCCGAAAAAGCAACCAGCGATAAAAAGATCCTGATCGTTGATGATGATGTGGAAATCATCGAATCGGTGCGATACGCGCTTGAGGGCGCTGGGCACGAGGTCGTCGTGGCTCGCGATGGCAATCAGGGGCTGGCGCTGTTCGAGCGTGAGAATCCCGATTTGATGATCTTGGACATGATGATGCCCAAGCGGAGCGGCTTTCTGGTGCTGGAGCGGATTCGTCGATCCCGCGAGACTCCGCTGCCGGTTATCATGATTACCGGCAACGAGGGAAGTCGGCATAAGGCGTATGCCGAGTTGTTGGGTGTCAACGACTACATCCGCAAACCGTTCCCGATGGATCGATTGCTGGAATCGGTCAGCAATCTGTTGAAAGCGTGACTGACGACGATCTCTCCAGACGCATCTTGATGACCGCTGCTCTGGCGGGAGCTTCCGGGGTCTTGCTGGGCGTCTGGGGGCACATGGGTTGGACGAACTTCTTGCCAAACGCGGTCTGGATGGCGACTTGATCGCCAAACGCGTCGATCAGTTCAACGTCGGTGTCCGCTATCACTTGGTGCACGCGGTCAGCCTGCTGGCGCTCGCGTCGGTGCCGCTGGCAGCGCCGACACTGCGACGGTGGGTCGCACGTCTTTTTCTCGTTGGATTGATCCTGTTCAGCGGCAGTCTGTACCTGCTGGTGCTGACCAACACTCCCGTGTTGGGAGCGATCACGCCATTTGGCGGAGTGGCCTGGATCGCGGCCTGGATATGTTTATTCTTCGCCGCCTTGAAACCCGCCCCAAAGTGATCCGCTGTGTCAGTTTGTCAGCGAGGGGGGTCCTCGTCGATCTCGCACGGATCGCTTAACTTCTAGAGGTGATTTGACATTGCCCCATCGGTCTTTCCCCGCAGCCCATGTCTGACGCAGTTGCCTCGCCTTTGATCTTCCCAGACACATGGCATCGCCGTCATCTGTTGGACTTGGAGAGCCTTTCTGGCGAAGAACTCCAGACCTTGCTGGATGTCGCCCAGCAGATGAAGGATCTGACCCATGGTTGCCGACGTAAGATCTCCATCTTGGAGGGGAAAACGTGTGCCAATTTGTTTTTCGAGAACAGCACGCGAACACGCAACAGTTTTTCGCTGGCCGCCAAACGACTGGGAGCCGACACGGTCGAATTCGGCAGCAGCGGTAGCAGTGTTGCCAAGGGCGAGACACTGATCGATACCGCCAAGACGATCGAGGCGATGGGGGTCGATTGGGTTGTCACACGCCATCGCACACCCGGCACGCCACACTTGCTGGCACGTGAATTGAAATGCCCAATTGTCAACGCCGGCGACGGTCCACACGAGCATCCGACGCAAGGCCTCTTGGACTTGCTGACAATCCGGCAACACCGCGGCACACTTCAGGGTTTAACGGTCGCTTTGGTAGGCGACATCTGCGCACAGCCGCACGGCACGCAGCAACATTTGGTGAAGGACGCTGGGCGCTCACGTGATCATCTGTGGACCGCCCACGCTTGTCAGTTCGCGCTGGGCGGAGTTGGGCTTCGAGGTCGCCCATCACTTGGACGAAATCTTGCCGCGTTGCGACGTTTTGAACTTGTTGCGAATTCAATTTGAACGACAGCATGCCAGGCCATTCCCAAGTGTGCATGAGTACGCCGCCTTGTATGCGATGAATGCGCATCGCATGCAGATGGCCAAGGACGACATTTTGATCATGGCGCCGGGACCGATTAACCGAGGTGTTGAGATTACTCCAGAAGTCGCGGATGGCCCGCATTCGGTGATTTTGGAACAGGTGAACAACGGGATTGCCGTACGGATGGCGACGCTCTGGCTCTTGGCCGGTGCCGATGCAAAATGAGTTCAGGCGTCTGCTTGAAGTGCAGGCGACTGATGAATGCGACAGCAGCAGAGAAACGATGGTCGGACTGTTAATCGAGAATGGACATCTGGTGGATCCAAGCCAAGGGATCAACCGCATCGGACGCTTGCTGGTGATCGACGGCTTGGTAGCCGCGATTGACCCGA
>CAVQPV010000051.1:0-29635 GCA_963714715.1 Pirellulaceae bacterium
CAATGTATTGCTAGCCGACATGGTGTTTGCTTGGCCGACCGCCGAGATCGCTGTGATGGGTGCTGATGGAGCCGTTAACGTCCTCTACCGTAAAGAACTCGACGAGGCCAAAGACAAAGTCAAGATGCGCGAGCAATTGGTCAACGAGTATCGCGACCGTTTCGCGTCGCCCTACATGGCGGCCGCTCATGGTATGATCACGGACGTCATTTCACCGCGCAGACTCGGGCGGTCGTCTCCCTCGCGTTGCGGAATACATTATCGAAGAGCGAGACTCGTCCACCTAAGAAGCACGGCCTGATTCCTCTATGAAAAAGCTACGAATTACGATCGAGAATAAATCCTACGACGTGACGGTCGAGGATCTCACTGACGCGGACGCTTTCCGGCTCCCGTCGATCCACCCCGCAGTCTCGGCCACCGCCGCACCGGTGCAGGCGGCGCCAGTCGCCGCTGCCGCTGCCAAGCCACAGCTGCCGGTCGATGGTGGGGCGGTGACGAGGCCCATGGCTGGCGCGATCAAATCGATCCTGGTCAAACAGGGCGACACCGTCAAACAGGGCCAGCCGCTGGTCATTCTGGAAGCGATGAAGATGGAGAACCAGATCACCGCGCCGGTCGCCGGAACTGTCAGCAGTGTTGATGTGGCAGAGGGCGATTCGGTGACCGAAGGACATGTCCTGTTGGTCTTGGAGTAAGCGATGTTTTTGGCTCAGCAACCGTTGATTGAATTCACGCTGGCGCCGTTGTCGGAGGACTTCGGAGTTCCGCTCGCTGTGATGGGCATCTTGGTCGTGTTCTGGCATTGACGCTGGTGGTCGTCTTCATCACCGTGCTTCCACATGTTCTGGCTTCGGTTTGCGAAACCGAAGGCGGAAGCAGCGAGCCACGGTGCCGGCCACCAGTGAAGATGGATTGTCTGACGAGATTCTGGTTGTCATCGCCGCGGCGGTCGCCCAGGCGATCGGCAAACCACATCGCATTGTGCGAATCCGCGGATTGACGCCCGCCGAACTTGGCTGGTCCCTCGAAGGGCGTATGCAGCATCATCATTCCCATCGGATTCAGAATCGAGCCCGCCGATGAGCGCCTACGAGTATTTGAGTAGCAAGGCAGCCGATCTGTACCACGCTACGGCGTTTGCCAGTTTCGAGCCGGGCAACCTGATCATGATCGTGATCGGCCTCTGCTTCATCTATCTGGCGATTGCCAAGCACTACGAGCCGCTGCTGCTGGTCCCGATCGGATTCGGAATCATCGTCGGCAACATCCCGTCCGTGCCCGGCATGGCATTGAGCGTCTATGACGAAGGAACGGTGCTGCGATACTTGTATTTTGGCGTCGAGCAGGGCGTCTATCCGCCGCTGATCTTTCTGGGCATCGGTGCGATGACCGATTTCTCGACGATGCTCTCCAACCCCAAACTGGTGCTGCTGGGGGCGGCCGCGCAAGTCGGTGTGTTTCTGACCTACCTGGGGGCGTTGTGTCTCGCCTTTACACCGCAGGAAGCCGGTGCGATCGGAATCATTGGCGGTGCGGACGGACCGACGGCGATCTTTCTCGCCTCGCGGCTGGCCCCGGATTTGCTAGGAGCGATCGCGATCGCCGCATACTCCTACATGGCCCTGGTGCCCGTGATTCAGCCGCCGATCATGAGGCTGCTGACGACGAAGGAGGAGCGGCTGATCCGCATGAAGCCTTCTCGCCAAGTGTCGCGACAGGAACGAATCGTCTTTCCCATCGTCGCGTTCCTGATCTGCACGACTCTGGCCCCAGGGGCGATCGTGCTGATCGGCATGTTGTTCTTCGGCAATTTGATGAAAGAATGTACCGTCACGGATCGGCTGCGCGCTAACCGCACGGTCGGCGATGATCGATATTGTGACAATACTGCTCGGTTTCTGTGTCGGTGCGAGCACTAACGCACAGTATTTCTTGAAGCCCCAGTCGATCCTGATTTTCGTACTCGGTGCCTTGTCATTCGCTGTTGCCACTGCCTGCGGCGTGCTGGGTGCCAAGCTGATGAATGTCTTCCTGAAGCATAAGATCAACCCGCTGATCGGAGCAGCCGGCGTTTCTGCCGTTCCCGATTCCGCACGCGTCGCGCAAATGGTCGGTCAGGAAGAGGATCCAACCAACTTTTTGCTGATGCACGCCATGGCACCGAACGTCGCGGGCGTCATCGGCTCGGCTATCGCAGCCGGCGTGCTGTGGTCGCAACTGGCGAAATG
This sequence comes from Pirellulaceae bacterium, assembly GCA_963714715.1. Lineage (GTDB taxonomy): Bacteria > Planctomycetota > Planctomycetia > Pirellulales > Pirellulaceae > JBFJVZ01. The sequence goes on from CAVQPV010000051.1 coordinate 2,232, forward strand.
ATTGACCTCAAACCGGCAGTACCAATTCCGACTGCCGTCCGCCAACGTGCGAGCTGCTTTTCAAACTCAGCGGCTCGCACGAACACCGCGCTGGATGCCACCAAAGCCATCGAGAAGCGCGATCATCCACCACCTGGGTCTACTGGTTAGCCCCCGGGTGGTACTTGAACGACACCTTCACTTTGGTTCGATAGGCGACGACCTTGCCCTCGGAAATCTGCAAATCCATATCGGTAACTTCCCCAATTCGCAGATCTTTCAGGTGTTTTGCTGCTTCTTCTACCGCGGTGGCGGCAGCCCTTTCCCAGGATTCGGGGCTCGTTCCTACCAGCTCAATCACTTTGTACATGTGCTCGCTCATGGGGATCTCCTTTGGCAGTCCATCAAAACCAGAAAACGCATCGGCGCACGTACACGCCGATTGTTGAGGGGATGACAGAGCAAGATCTGTGCCATGCGTTGGCGATAGGGACAATCAGTCGCGTCACAAGCCCGATAACCAGGCAATGGAAATATGGGTAGAGTCAAGGTCTGGGCAGCGGGGTTCTTCCGCTGAGTCGTCTGCCTCCCCCCATGAGCACTGATTTCGGTTTCGTGAACAGCCTACATTCACATTCTCAGGTCCCGATGAACAAGCTGTCAGACGAGGAGATTCGTACGCTGGTCTTGGATGTGATGCGCGAGTTGAATCTGGCTCGCGAAGCGGATCAACAATTGCAAGTTAGCCCGGATGCCACCATCTTTGGTTCCGATAGTCCGCTCGATTCACTCGAACTCGTTGCCTTGGCGATGGATCTTGAAGACGCGTTTGCCGAACGAGGTTTTGATATTTCGTTGAGCGACGAGAAGGCGATGTCACAGCATCAGAGTCCTTTTCGCGATGTCTCGTCGTTGGTTCTCTATTTACGGGATTCGATTGCTGCCGAAAACCATGGCTCCTGAATCGACCAATCCGAGCGAACAGCGGCACCCGCGTCGGATTCTCATTACGGGAACGAGTCGGGGCATCGGTCGCTCGGTTGCCGAGCACTTTCTTGCTCTGGGCGACAAGGTGATCGGGTGTGCCCGCTCCGAAACGACTCTCCAGCATGCAAATTATCGCCACCACATCGCCGACCTCTCACAAACAGGCGACGTCGCCGACATGATGTTCGCGATCCGCCGGGAGAAACGTTCGCTTGATGTGCTGATCAATAACGCGGCCGTGGCCTCCATGGGACCTGCCGCGCTGCAGCCTCCCAGCGTCGCTCGAAAGATGGTCGAACTGAATTTCTGTTCGCTCATTCACGTCACACACGATGCCATTCGTCTGTTGAGATCCGGAATGAGTCCACGCATCATCAATCTCACCTCGGTGGTGGTGCCCCTCCGTTTGGAAGGTGAGGCGGTATACTCGGCGACGAAAGCGGCGGTCGAGCAGTGGACACGTGTTTTGGCAAAAGAGCTGGGTCCACTCGGAATCACGGTCAACGCCATCGGGCCCTCACCGGTGGATACGGATCTGCTCCGCGGGGTTTCGCGAGAAAAGCTGGATGCACTCGTAGCCGGGCAATCGATACCCCGATGGGCGACGGTAGCAGACATCGTGCACGCGATCGAGTTCTTTCTCGATCCCAAGAGTGATATGATCACGGGTCAAGTTCTGTATTTGGGCGGTGCGGGCTGAGTTCGGATTCTTCGTGACCTGTAGGATGACACAAGTAAATGCTCTCTGTGCCCGATTGGAGTCATCAGTTTCGCGATCGAGGGCAAACGCCAGCACTGTTGTCTGGGTGCTGCGACGCCGCGGTCAGCTACCGCCGACTGGCGGATGCCATTGATGATTGGAACGGTCCATTCCAAGACGCCTCGATCGGACCTGGCAGCGTTGTCGGATTTCCCGCTGGGTACGGTATCGATTCGATCAGTTTGTTCTTTGCCCTGGCCCAGCTTGGCGCCGTCGCTGTGCCGCTACCTCCTGATTCGGAAAGCCGCGACGCGGAATTGCTGACCCTGGCCCGTGCCACACACTTTCTTTCCCGTGATCGAAAACGGATTGAATTGGGGCCGCGACACGACTTGGCACCTGCCCCTCTGTATCATTCGCTGGCCGCGTCGGAGCGTCCGGGTTTGGTTCTGTTTACCTCCGGTACCACAAGCCAGCCGAAGGCCGCCGTCCATGACGTCCGGCAACTATGCCACAGACATGATTCGCCGCGCCCGCCAATGCGGGTCCTTGGCTTCATGCAGATCGATCACATTGGCGGTGTGAACACGATGTTGCATGCACTGTTGCACGGCGGAACGTTGATTTCGCCCGAGTCGCGCCGTCCCCACGACGTTTGTGCGGCAGTTCAGGCCCACCGCGTCCAGGTGCTGCCGGTGTCTCCCACGTTCCTGAACCTGATGCTGATGTCCGGGGCAATCGAGCAATACGATCTGTCATCCTTAAAACGAATCACCTACGGTTCCGAACCGATGCCGGCGAGCGTGTTGAAACGGCTCTGCGAAGCGTTACCGCATGTCGAACTGTTACAGACCTATGGCACGACCGAGGTGGGGATCTTGAAATCGAAGTCCCAGGAGAATTCCTCGTTGTGGATGAAGATCGGCGGTGAAGGTTTTGACACCAAGGTGGTCGATGGCCGCCTGTGGATCCGAGCCGCGACCGCGATGTTGGGGTACTTGAATGCACCTTCGCCATTTGACGCCGAGGGGTACATGGACACGGGCGATCAGGTGGAGTGCCGTGGTGAGTGGATTCGCGTCCTGGGCCGAAAAAGTGAAGTCATCAACGTCGGTGGCCAGAAAGTTGCACCGGTGGAAGTCGAAAGCGCGCTGTTGGACATGCCGGGAGTGCAAGAGGTTGCCGTCCGACCCATCTCGCATCCTTTAACCGGACAAGTGGTCGCCGCGCGAGTGCGGCTCACCGGCGGTGAGTCGCTACGAGACTTCAAGACCAGGATGCGGCGTCATTGTCGCGGCCGGCTGCCGACCCATGCGATTCCTGTCAAGCTGGACTTGGTCGACACTCCGCTCGTCACCGATCGGTTGAAGCGACTGCGGTAGTCGATCCAGGGTTTCCGTCGAGCGACAGGCATCGGCCACCCGCTTATTGCAGCGACGTTTCCTTCTGCTGCAAGGTTTTGACGTCTTCAGCCCAGAGTTTAAGTTTCTGCGAAAACGGGGCTGACAAACGCATCCGAGCAAGACCCTGCATGAATTGGTACGTGCCAGAGGTACCGATCATGGCTTCTTCGGCGTTCTGAAATCGCTTGCTCGGTTCGGGATCAATCAGACGCCGTAACGTGTTCATCAGATCCTCGGAATCCCGCACGTTGGTTGGGAGTAACTCGTCGAGCCTGTCAGGGAGTTGCAGCTTCTCTGCGAGTAATTGCTGGTCCCAATCGGCTCCGGTCTCGCGCGTTGACTCTGACCCGATATTCGGCCGGGTCACGGCCGGTTGTCCGCTGAGCAATTCGATCAGCACGTAACCGAGGCTCGCCAAGTCACTCTGCGGCGTCCAATCTTTCCCCTTAAAGATTTCCGGCGGCGCATAAAGCGGTGTCCAGGTGTGTTGACGGGGCGGCGCGGCAAGCTCAAACGCCGACCCAAGATCGACGAGCCGAATGCTGCCGTACCGGTCCAGCATGATATTCGACGGCTTAATGTCGCCGTGGACGATCCTGTGACTATGAAGAGCATCCAGCGCCCTCAAGATTTTCTCGATGACGTTCACCGCGATGCCAGGCATGAGGGCCCGTTGTTTTCTGCCGGAAGGTTTCTTCACAACATTGATCAAGTGCTTCCAGTGTTTTTTATCCATGCTGTCGTGGAACTTCTTCATCAGCCGCGGGTTCATCAGACTCGCCAAATCGTATCCATCGATCCAGCGCATGATCAGCACCCGGATTCCCTCAAGACCGGTGAACTGCTCAATGATCACGAGGTTGTCGATCTGGATCCGCGACACCAATGTGGCCACTTGCTCCATCCGATTCATGTCCTCCTCGTAGGATTGCACGTCACCGTATGGCACGGGCGAAAAAACTTTCAAAGCCTTGGGAAGATTGTGTTCGTTTAGGCACTCAGTCAGGTAGACGGTTCCCTGTCCGCCACGTCCGATCACCTTCTTCTTGCGGTAGTCTCGTCTCCAACTCACCAGCTCGACCTCTTCCCAATGGCGCAGCCGCTGAAGTAGCTCGCCAAATCCGTGAGAGTTTTCGGATTTCAGTGGCCCTGAAGCAAAGCGTGTACTGGTGTTCGCTTCCATTTTTCTATTCGTGGACTGCTCACTTACAGGCACGTGGGTGTCCTGTTTGGACTGGACACAAATTTGGGCAACCAACTCCGGGGGACAGCCCTTCGCTGCCATGGCCTTGCGGTCGTCATCCGTTAGCGACGCTGCCGCAGCCTCCATGTCAAAATCGTCGTCAGTCGACCAAAACTTGGCGACAAGATGGTCCTTGCAGTTTGTTTCGATATCAGACTCATCCGACGAGGTGACCGGGGTCTCTTCATTACCCACTTGATTCTCCTTGTCCGCTTGATGCTGCTTGTTCACTTGGTTGTTGCTCGCCACGTATCTTATTGAACGCGCGGGTTCGCGCTTTCTTCACGGCATTCTCTGACAGCTCGTCGAGCTTGTGGCGATCGCCGTTGATAGACTCTTTTAACTGAAGATTGCTTGGTTTTTCGTCGTACGCCTGGAAGTGCCGGAGGAGATATAACATCACCAAGTGCTCTCGTGGCGTGAGCGCGTCGGGGTGAATCAATTCATCTAACTCCAAGCGTATCTGGTCGTCGGTGAGCATCTCAAGATTTCTCAGTATTCTTTCGGTGAAGATTTCCTCCCGACTCTCCCCGGGTCGACCCCACGCCCCGGGCCGACCCCAATCCGAATCGTCCGCCATGGTTGTGAGGTCAAAATCGGGGTCCGAGGGAGGGCGAGCTCTCATGAAATCGATTGCCCGGCATTGCGCGATCCACCGGATGTAGCCCCCTAATCGCGCCGGATTGTTGGAACACGCCCGCCCGGACGTTCTTCTCAATCGAGTCTCTCGTCTTCTCGGTTATCACTTCGATGTTCTCTGTCGTCAGACGCCAATTGTTTCGGTCGCTTTGCGATCTCAGGTAGACGAAGCACATGACGATCAGCTTCGGATCGAGTAAAGCGAGTCCCAGATCCTGCGTGGTGGGGTCCTTGTTTGCAAGGAACCCTTCAATGCAGAGATCGTGGACGACGACGTAGTCCGTGTATCTCGGTTTTGTCACAGTCCGCCTCCGTAACAAGAGATTGTCGCTGCGTGCGAGACTCTCCACACACCTACTCGTAAGAACGCGCCCTCGGGGGCCGAAAAGAATCAAAGATTTTTTTCATCAGGCAGTTCACGCCATTTCCTGGCTAAGAATTTCTTCTTCGTTTCTTGGCCCCAATTGTCCCCGCCGCCCGAGCTAAGGGTGTTCGACACCCAATTCGGCTGTGCCCCGGCAATGGCATCCGTCGGCTATCGGTCGCCCAACACTCTCCTGTCTGGTGCCAAGCTGCTCTCCAGAGGAAGGCTCCCTCCTGATGGCTCACCTGATCGAATCCACCCGCAAGGGGTTTGTGCGCATTGAAGCGTCCGTCCCTAGTGGGCGCCAAGCCGCCCGGAGTGAGGGGGCGGGTGTCCGCTACCTCACCGCGGCAAGCGATGGCGTTCGTATCGTCGCGTTCTCCAACGATACGCGGCCAGCCCACGCGTTGCTGGCCCCCGCGAGCGTTGCCGTCCGTGTGAACGGCTCCCTGGTGGTGGGGGGTCTCCGCGTTCTGCAACACAAGGACGAAATACGGATCGGCTCACAGCAGCTGTTTTTTTCCGCCGAGTCGGTGCCGGTCGCTGAGGAGTACCGACACGAGGGCTCGGGGCGGCGGCCGCGTTGTCCGGTTTGCCGCGCGGCAGTTCAAGACGGGCAAACAGTCGTCCGCTGCCCAGGTTGCTCGCGGCTGTACCACCAGATCGAGGCTACCGGGGATTCGCCAGAGAAACCTTGCTGGACGTACTCGCCTTCCTGCCGCTTTTGCGAGCACCCGACGTCGATGTCGGGAGAGACAGCGTGGCGGCCCGAACAAGAAGAGTTCGATGAACTCGACACTGCCAAACAGGAATGAAACAGATGCCGATCCTGGAAGACCCTCAGAATCTAATGACACGCCCCAGCGATACCGCGGCGAAACGTTTACGGCTGGCCCGCGTGCTGCTTGTCGGCTTGGGAAATATCGGCTCGCAGCTTGCGGCCCTGTTATCCCCACACGTGGCGTTCATCCGCTTGGTTGATCGTGACTTTGTCGAACTGCGCAACGCGGTCAATCAGTTCTATGGACCGCAACACGTCGGGCAGAGCAAAGTTGCTGTCACAGCCGAGCGACTCCAGCAGCAGTGGCCGCAGTTGGGCGTCGAGCGACGGGTGTCCGACCTGGAGGATTTGCCTTGGGAAGATTTCGCCGACGTCGACATTGCCGTGGCTGGTCTCGATTCCTTGCTGGCTCGTCAGTTCTTGGCCGAGAGGCTGTACACGCTGCAGATTCCCTACGTTGATGGTGCGGTGGGCGATCCGATGCTCGCGCGGATTCAAGTGCTGTTGCCGGGAAAGGCCTGCCTGGAATGCAGTTGGGGCAAAGCCCAGTACCGGCAACTAACAACCGAATACCCGTGCCGGCCTGGTGGTTCTGCCGAGGCGGCATCGACAACGGCGCCGAGTTGCGCCGGGGCAGCCACTGCGTCGCTCATGGTGGCACAGTGCATGACGCTGTTTGCGGATAATCCCCCACCACACAGTTACGAGATCAACGGCGATTTGATGGCCGGGCGATTTGTCTCGACTTGGCGGTGCCGTAGCGAACGGTGTCGCTTTCATCATCAGGCGGCACCGCGACTGATTCGATTGAAGACCACCTTCAACGAAGCGACCATCGCGGACGTCGTCACGGGCGCCTCGGCGGAATTTGAATCGGAGTCGATTCAGTTTGAATTCCGACGCGGCTTGCTCGACGGTGACCTGTTCGGTTCCGGCCGCTTTGCTTCACCGGCTCAACTACGCCACGTCGCACATTGCCGACTCGCCGAACTGGGGCTGACGCCGAGGGATCGTGTCGTCGTTCGAGCCAGCTTGCAACCGCACACGGTGCATCTCTGTTTTCAATCAACTCGCGGAGGATGACATGACCGAGACCCAATACCGGCCCGACGGCCCAACCAATCCGACCGACCTCAAGATCCTGATGGGCTCCGGGCCCGAGCCCCGCTTCGACCCGGTGATGACGGATTTCCTCAGAGAGGGACATCACGACTTGACGCGCACACGCGAGCAGGGCGGGCTGCTCTCGTTCGCTAGTTTGGGGCTGAATCAATCCCTGGGTGTACCGACTTGAGTTTGGGACGCGGGGATTCGTTCGCCGCGCAGATGGCGAGATCACGACAATCGATCGGCATGTCGTCGCCTTGCGGTTCTTGCCTGACTATCTCCGCAACGCCGACCGTTTTGCAATGTTGCGATTGATCGAGCCGGGCAGCGATGCATTTCATCCAAATATTTCGGCCCAAGGCGCGATCTGCATCGAGATCTATCCCGGGGAGTCGCTGATCGAAATCTGTCGCTCCTTGCACGACTTGTTCCGCTGGCGCTTGCGGCAATACGACGAGCGCGATGCGCTCAACCCGATCGCCTGCGGGTGGGGCGCGACAACGTCGAGCACCCGATTGACGACCGGCCCTTATTTGGCCGACGAGCGAGTATTGACTGGCAGCCAACCGCGAAGCCATCAGGATGCTGACCATGACAACGAATGTGAGCTTTGAGGGCTCGTCCTGTTTCAGCTATGAAGCTGCCGACTGGATCGCACTCCGTGAACTGCAACCCGCGACCGATGCGGGCGCTCGCGTTGCTCGGCCAGTCGGCTGAGCCGCGTGCGGGGAATCAGCGGTTCGCCATCGAGGCGGGCCAGGTGTACCTGTTGGGCGAGCTGCGCGCCGACGACGGCTTGCTCGCGCCTCCGGGCGAGTTCAGGCGACAGGTCGGCGGTAACGTCGATCCGCTCCTCGTGCTTTCTCGTGAGGAGATTGGCGGCGTGCTTGCTGAAACCGGCTACCCGTGGTCGGTGTTGGAAGACGCGCCCGACGGTTGGCACGCCGTCGCTAGCGATCCGCGCGGCTGTCGGTGCGAGTTGGTGGCGAAACCGATTCCGGGCGGCATCGAAGTGGAAGCAGTCCTCGCCGAATGGCAACACGGCCTTTCCGAACAATCGCAACACGCTCTTGCGCGCTTCTTAATCGCGGCGCACGGTCGCGTTCGTTTCGCGAGATTCATTCTGCAATCCCGCCGCGTTTCGGCTGTTTCGTTTGCCGCTGCCGCTCGCCTTGAAACGGAATTGGCGGACAGCGTCTTTGCCGTGGTGGCGGCGTGCGGCCTTGCGTGGCGCGAGGTAGCCGCATTGGCAACCGACCAAGTGGCACAAGCTTATTTGGAGACGATTGATTGATTGGTTGATCGTACCGTAACCCGAATTTGCCCGCGCTGTGTTGGCTTGGGCGCGTTTTCCCTGTCCCTCTTTTGGAGAAAGAACTCATGTTGCTCAGTGGCAATGAAACGATGTCGCTCGAAGTCGAAGACTTCACTGGCCAGGTTCGCCGGCGTGCCGGCGACATACCGCGTACGGCCACGGTTGGCGATCTCGTCGAGAGTATCCAAGGCGCAATGCAGCTCCCGGACCAAGACGCTGGGGGTCGCCCCATCCAGTATGGAGCACTGACCTCACGCGGCGAAATGCTCAACGCGACGGATCAAGTTGGCGACGTCCTGGAAGACGACGAGGTCGTGACGCTGACAAAGTCAGTGACGGCGGGCGGTTGAAGCCTGACCACAATCCGCGAGCAGCGCCGGGGCCATCGCGGTTTCGGCCCGCTCGTGGAAAACGCACACGCGATTGTCTCGCGGTGCGTGGACCACCTAGGTTGCCCAGTCGTTCGCCGGAGGACTAGCACATGACGGCGCCCCAATCGATCAAAACTGAGTTTCGAATGCAACTTGAGTACGTTGACCAAGCGAATTCGGTTGTCCGCCAGGAAGACATCAAGTCAGCCGACTTTGACCACGCTGTCCGAGCTACCGCGTTTGATGCGTTCCGTCACGGCCTGTTAGCCAAATACCATCCGTGCGTCACTGGTGCACGCGTCGAGCCGTTGTTTGCCGATGACAGTTCGTCCTCACCCCGCGCGAAAGGCTTTCGTGTGTTCATCCCTGTGGGCGGCAATGGCGAGCACGGTTGCGAGTTCACTAGCAGCTACTTCAGCGCGGCGGCCAGTTGCATGCGGGCCGAGTTGTTGCGAACTGGCGCAATGACGCCAGACCAGGAACTGTACTATCGGCTTCATGCCTTTCTGGATGACGCGGAGCCGCACCAGGTTTCGAACAAGCTGGCGATTTCGCTGCAACCCACGTCGCCGCACCTTCCGATTGCTGCTGGCTGTCGCAGCGACTTTGGGCTAGCGGAACCTTGGGACGAGCCGAATGAGCGCGACATGCCAGTGCTATTCGACGAAGCTGTGCTTGACGAGGCTGTCGTCGAGGCCAGGGAGAACCCCGAGCGTGAGATCGCTGGCTTCCTGCTCGGCCACGTTCGTCGCGACCAGGTCAGCAAGGACGTCTTTGTCGCGGTCACCGGCCTCGTGTCGGCTGGCGCCAGCACGCAGTCCAGTGGCACGTCAGTCACATTTACGCCGGCGTCCTTTGCCCACGTTCGCCACATCAACAAGCTGCGCGCCAGCGGCGAGTCAGTTGTTGGTTGGTATCACAGCCATCCATTCAAGTTGTGTGCTGAATGCCCGTTGCCAACTCCGCCCGCGTGTGTCGCCAAAATCTTGTTCTTTAGCGCTGATGACATTCACCTCATGGAAACGACTTTCGAGCAGCCGTTCATGGTTGGGCTGTTGGCTGCAGTCGAGCCTCGAATTGAAGAGGCCGTCGGGCATCTGCCAGTCAAACTCTATGGCTGGCAGGGCGGCGAGATAAAAGAACGCGGCTTTCAGGTTATCCACGCAGCCGAATGTGCGGCTGCCGCCGTTCCCGCAAATCAAGACGAAGGAGAACAACAATGTTGAAATCACCAGCCGCTGAAAGCACCTCCCCCGCCCAGCAACCTGAATCGCCAGCCACAGCACACGATCAGGTCCAGCAGCGGATCGAGAAACTGCACGCAAAAAAGAATCTCGATGGCGTTCGCGACGAGGCCATCACTTTGGCAATGAAGCTAGAGCTGACACAGCGGGAGGTGACGCAGCTTTCGGCCGTTCAGGATGCGCTTCGCACGAAACTGGAAGCACTGATCGCCCCTGAACACTATCCCGTTACTGTCACCGGGATCGAATGTAACGGGCGTTTGATTGCTGAGGTTGCCGGGCTGGGCAACGCTCGCGTGCAAGTCGGCGTTCATCCCGATGTGGATCCAGTCGAACTAAAGGTCGGTGCGACTGCGATCGTTGCTCGCGAACGCAATTGTTTGCTCAAGGTGATTTCGCCGACGAGCCGCTGGCAAGATGTCGCCACCTTTGAACGATACCTCGGTTCTCCCGATCGCATTCTGGTTCGAGATCGTGAGACGCTGATGGCCTTGGATGTGGCCCACCAGTTGCGTGACACATCGTTGAAGAAGAGTGACCTGATCGGTTTCGACCGCGCCGTTTCCGGCCTCGCCTTTCAGCGTCTCGAGGCTGCCAAAAGCGAACACCTGTTTGACGAAGACGTCACGGACGACTTCGCGCAGCTTGCTGGATTGGACAAAGAAATCGCGCGAATCAAGCGACACATCGATTTTCGCTTTCGCTTTCCTAACCTGGCCACGAAGTATGCGCTGAAGAGCAAATGTGGCATTTTACTCAAAGGAGCTCCCGGGAATGGGAAGACGAAAATTGCGCGTTGCAGTGCCGGATACGTGCGTTGCCTGTTTCCCGATCGGCCATGTCGTTTCATGCACGTGGCGGGTTCGAGTGACTACAACATGTGGTTCGGAGAGACCGAGCGAAAGCTAGTCGAGCGATTCAATGCGGTTCGTGAAGCGGCCGAAGACGGTCTGGTGGTCATGTTCTGGGACGAGGTCGACGCCATCGCCAAACACCGCGGAACGGATCACGGCAGCAGTGCCCCGGACCGAATCCTCAACACATTTCTGAGCCAAATTGACGGTGTGGTTCCACTGAATAATGTCGTTATTTTTTTCGCTACGAACAGAGCAGATACACTCGATCCTGGTTTTTTGCGAGCCGGCCGGACCGACGACAAGATTGAGATTCCGCCACCCAACCGCCGCGCCGCACAAGCGATCTTGCATTGTTATCTCGACCGTGGCCTGCCGCTGGCAGCGCACGTAAACGCGGCCGATTTGGTTGCTCCACTCGTGTCGCGTCTGTTCGCCCCCAACGGCGAGTACGCTCGAGGTCGCTGACGTCAAGCTGAGCGATGGACGCCGCTGGCCGGTGGCTGGATCGCCAACTGATTAGCGGGGCGATGCTCGAAAACGTCGTCGCCGCTGCCGCGCAACAGGCAGCCGTCCGCGAAGCCGAGACAGGACAAGAAGGTCTCACCGCAGAAGACCTGACTTTGGTGCTGGAGACTGAGTTGATCAACGCGGTCTCGTTACTGGTTCCGGCAAACGTAAAGAGCTACGTCAAGTCGATCCCGCAAGATGCCCAGCCGATCGCCGTTGATCCACTGTTAACAAAATCGGTGTCCACGTACACAAGGTAGCAGCCCATGCACGACAAACCCAGCAACGTCGCGAAGGTACTCTGGGCGCTGACTTCGAATTGGCCAACGCCTTCCTTGGCCGCGCAACCGGGGCACCGCGCCAAGCGGCCAGCCTTCTGCTTTCGGAAATCAGTGGCTATCCGCACGGCAGTCGCGGCGGAACGGCCATTGAATCTGGCCGACGATTCCTCTCGTCCTGCGGGTCCTCCTGGTACATCGACAGTGACCATTTAGAAGGCAATCTTCCCGAGCACATGCGTGCGCTGGACCACGCGAACATTCTCCACGGCGCTGGTTTTGTTCAAGCACGTCTGGCGCAACGCGCCGCCGAACTGCGACTGCCACCGGGCACTCGGTTGAACCTGTTAGCCAACTGCAGTGACGGCAATACGGCTTGGGGCTGTCACCTCAATATCATGGTCACGCGATCGTGCTTCGATGACATGCTGCGACGCAAACCGCACCAAGCTGGTTTCCTTGCCACGCACTTGGTCACCTCTGTACCGTACACGGGTCAGGGCATGGTCGGCGCTGCCAACGGGCGATCTGCGTGTTCGTACCAACTGAGCCAGCGAGCCGATTGGTTTGAACAGTTTGCTAACCACCAGACGATGTTCGACCGGCCGCTGATCAACCTGCGTGATGAATCACATGCCAGTGAAGATTTGGCCCGCATGCACATCATCTACTTTGACATGGTTCTCTCGCCGGTGGCCAATATTCTCAAGGCCGGCACGACACAGCTTGTGTTGGCGATGATCGAAGCTGGTTGGGCGGATCCGACTCTGTGTCTGGACGATCCCGTCGCAGCCGCCTCTGAGATCAGCCGTGACCTCCGGCTGCGCCAACAACACAACACGGTCGTTCGCGGCCGGACGATGACGGCCATCGAGATCCAGCATCAACTCGCGAGCCTGGCGGGCGAGTTTGTCGCCTGTGGCGAAGCTGAGGACGTTGTGCCGGATGCCGAACAAATCGTTTCTCTCTGGCTCGATACAGTTGACCTCCTGAAACACGCAGAAACAGAGGCCTTGGCCAAACGGTGCGACGCTTGGCTCAAATACCTGCTGTTGGATCGACAGCGCGGCCACCGGAATCTTCGCTGGACGTCGGACGAGATGCGCGTTGCCGATTCGTTGTTTGCCAGCCTCGATCCCGATGTGTCGCTTTTCTTCCAAGCGGCCGCAAGCGGATTTGTCGAACGCATGCCAACCGACGAAACGCTCCATCGTCATGCCTTCGAGCCGCCGGACGACACGAGGGCGTACTTTCGCGCGCACCTGCTTCGCCGACATGGCGACGCAGTGTCGTCGATCGACTGGTCCCGGATCACGTTTCGAGTGCCGACTGCACGTCATTGGTCATCGTTTGCTGACATCCCGTTATCTGACCCGCGACGTTTCAATCGGGCAGAAACGGAAACACTGCTGGAGGATTGTTCGACGCTGGAGCAGTTAGTCGAGACTGCCAACGCACTTGCGCAGGACCAGCGACAGCAGGCTTTGGCAAAGGCCTGATGTGCGGGTAGAGGGTTTTTATGAGTTTGTATGTTGACAGCACCAATCACGAGGAGACTTAACATGGAACGCGAACGTTCTTTTGAAAATGATCAACCCCGGGTTTCCGTCGAGAGCCCATCGGATAGCGGCGACAGCCTCGATCAGCACCGAGTTGAAATCGAGGATTTGCTGCGAACCTCAGATCAAGTCTTCGATTCGATCAACAACTTGCACGCCCAGCAGTACCTGGAACAGAACCTGCAGACCGGCGGTCAGTAGCCTGACCCTTACGCCGGCATACTCTTTTTTCGCCTGTTGTTGAGGATTCCTGCCATGGCCATGAAACCACTTCTGATGGGGGCGGAAGGCGAATACTCGCTGCCCCGCACAACGCCACGAACCAGTCGCCGGGATCCTCGGTTTCACAGCTTGCTACTGGATGCGATTCGTGCCGAACACACTGGTTGCCCGATATCCGCAATCCGAGCGGGATCTATATCGACAACGGCTCACGGTACTACCTTGATTCCGGGAACCACAATGAATTCTGCACGCCCGAACTCTCGACACCGCGACAGATCGCCGTGTACGACCGCGCCGCCGAGCGGATCCTGCTGCGAGCTAAGGCTGCATTGCGGGCCAAGACTGATGGCATCGACATTTGCATCACGAAGAACAATCTCAACTTCAGTATGCCTGACCAGGCAAGCTGGGGTCAGCACGAAGCTTATACCTGTTGGCTTCCGCTTGAAGCCGCGGCATTGCAATTGATCCCGCACTTGGTCAGCCGCATACCGTACGCCGGCGCCGGTTGCCTCTCGGCGCACGCGGCCGGTATGGGCTTTGAGCTATCGCAACGTGCTCGCCACATGACGCGACCTGACGGCGTGGAGACCACCCGCGATCGTGCTATCTTTTGCACGCGGGCATGGAAGTCGTCAGACGTTTCCGCAGCCGGTTGGACGCGGACGAACCTGATATCAAAAGATTCACAGCGATGTTCGTTCGGCATGTACCTGACCTATGGTGTGACGGGCTTGCTGTTCATGATCATGAACGAAGGTCACAAGATCGGCGGCGATGTCCAGTTGAAAGATCCGGTCGCTGCAATGCGGGCCTTTTCGCTCGACCCTTGGCTACGAACCGAAGTCGCTTTGGCCAATGGCAAGCGAGCTACCGCGATCGACATCCAGCGGGCATATCTTCGCGAAGCCCAGCCACGCGTCGAAAGCGGCGCCTACCCAGCCTGGGCATTCGAGGTGTTGGGTCACTGGGCAGCAACACTCGACCAGCTCGAAAGCGACCCGTTGCAACTTGCTGACAGATTGGACACGTACATCAAGTTGAGGATCTTCGATCACCAATTGACGCGTGCATCCTTGACCTGGAGCACGCTTCACGAAGCCCTCAAGATCCTGGGCAAGATCCGTCGCAGCGCGCCGGAATCTGTTGTGTCGGCCGTGCTGAACGAAGACGCCAGCGACCTTGATGGTGAGCAAGCCGCGTTGTATCGGCGACTTGGTAAGAGTCGAGAATTGAAGCGAGTCGGACTTGATCGACTCCGCTTTGCGGTGCGGTTGCAGGCAGTTGAACTGAACTATCACGAACTGGGAGGTCTGTTCGACCAACTCGATGCCGCCGGCCAGGTCGATCCCGTCGTGGTCGCGCCGGAGGAGGTCGAATACGCGATCCACCATCCTCCCAGTGGTGGCCGCGCCGAAGCCCGCAGCAAGTCGATCGCAGAATTCCACGGTCAACCGTGGGCCTGCGACTGGGAGTATGTCGTCAACCAGACTGACGAAAAGTGGGTTGACCTCCGCGACCCATTCACCAACCGGCGCGAAGTCACGTCTTCGGTTGGGCACTTCCCCCAGGAAGGACGATCATCAGAGCTTAGCGCACTGATGGCCCGAATCGCCGATTCAATGACCAGTCGCTAAGGGTTGGTAGCCTGGGGCTCTGGCGTCCGATGTCACCGCATAGTCGCCGTGCTCTCCGAGCTCGGTATTGCCCCTCTTCCAGTCCAGGCAACGAGGCGTTCCGTCCCGGCAACGACGGGTTCACGCTTGACCTGACGCCCACCTGCGCGTGAGCGAAAAACGTTCCCTGCGTCGTCTCGGAGATATCGACCACGGACGATACACTCACGGACATGGATAACCGCTCGCAGACATCTGAACGCAATCTTGGATTGGTTGCCGCCACCGGAGTTGGTGTGGGTGCGATCGTCGGCGGTGGCATTCTGGCACTCGCTGGTGTCGCCTTTTCGGCCACCGGGCCGGCTGCGATGCTGGCTTTCATGCTGAACGGCGTGATCGCGATTTTGACGGCGCTGAGCTTCGCCGAGATGTCGTCCAAGTTTCCCGAGTCGGGCGGCACCTATACCTTCGCCCGCAAAGTGGTTTCCGTCGAGGCAGCTTTTTCGGTTGGCTGGGTCGTTTGGTTCGCTTCGATCGTCGCTGCCGTCTTGTACTCGCTGGGGTTTGCCCACTTTGGGCTCGTCATCTTTGCAGACATCTGTGGGGCGCTTTGGGGTCATGTGCCGATCTGGGCGAGCGGTTGGGCTGCCAAACCGGTCGTGGCGATCGCGATCACCGTTCTGTTGACCGTCCGATTGACGCGTCGCATTGGCGGCGGCGGTCACTGGGCAAATGTTGGCAAAGTCGTTGTCTTTGGTGTACTGATCGTCTGCGGGCTGTGGGCAGTCTCACGCCAATCAACAGCGAATATCAGTTCGGCCATGACACCGTTTTTCTCATCGGGACTGACGGGATTGGTTCAGGCGATGGGCTACACGTTCATCGCCTTGCAAGGATTCGATTTGATCGCAGCGGTCGGGGGCGAAGTGCGACAGCCTGAGAAAAACTTACCGAAGGCGATGGTATTGTCGTTGATCATCGCGCTGGCGATCTATTTGCCGCTGCTGTTTGTGATCGTCACGGTGGGCGTTGATCCCGGAGAATCGATCAAGGGGGTTGCCGATCGAGATCCCGAAAGCGTCGTGGCTGTCGCTGCCAGAAACTTTTTGGGGCCGTTTGGGTACTGGTTGGTGATGGTGGCTGCCGTGCTGTCGATGTTGACGGCCTTGCAAGCGAACCTGTTCGCGGCGTCGCGGATCGCGCTCGCCATGTCGCGTGATCGCACGTTGCCACCGGTGATTAGCCGGATTAGCCACGACCGCCGGATTCCCGTCGTGGCGATTTTGGTGACCGCGGCCATCGTTTGCATCTTGATTGGTTTGCTACCGAATGTCGCCGTCGCCGGTGCGGCGTCTAGTTTGATTTTTCTGGTGACGTTTGCGATCGCCCATTGGTTGGCGATTCTCGTGCGTCAACGCAGTGTGCTGCGACCGCCGCCGTTTCGCCCCGCTGTTTCCTGCGATCCCCGTCATGGGAGGCCTGTGTTGTTTGGGTCTGGCCGTATTCCAGGCGATTGCCGTGCCGACAGCCGGATTGATTTCACTGACGTGGCTGGCTGGTGGCGGTATTTTGTTCTTGTCCTTGTTCGCCAAGCGAGCCCGTATCGTCGACGCGTCCAGCACGGCGACCGATCCTGAATTGGTGACGTTGCGGGGTCATCTTCCCTTGGTGCTGGTACCGATTGCCAATCCAAAAAACGCCGAAGAAATGATGCGTCTTGCGGACGCTTTGGTCCCGGCGGGCTTCGGCCGCGTGATGGTACACAACGTCGTCGTCGCCAAGGTCGACTGGCAACCAGAGGAAGACGACGAACCGATCAAACGATCGCAAGCGTTGATGAGTGAAATGCTGCGAGCGTCCGCGCGCGTTGGAATTCGCGCCGAATCGCTGATGACGGTTGCGCCGAACCGATGGAAGAGATCGCCCGCGTCGTCAAGCTTCACCGCTGCGAGTCAGTGCTCTTGGGACTCAGCAAGATCACCGCTGCCGAAGACGGTGCGTCGCTGGAATGGCTGCTCAGTACGATTGGCGCGGATGTGGTCGTGTTCCGAGCTGGGCCCACATTCAGCTTGGCCGCGGCGAAAAAGATCTTGGTGCCGGTCGCGGGCCGCGGTGGCCACGACTACTTGCTGGCTCGTCTGTTGGGGAGTCTGACCAGGGCTTCCAAGCGAGAAGTGACGTTTCTTCGTATCGTGCCGGAGGGAACATCGACGGACGACGTGCGCAGGGCAGAAAAGGAACTTGCCAGAGTTGCCCAAGACAACGCGCCATCGCGATGTCAGTGGATCGTGGTTCCTTCCGACGATGCGGTCGGCACGATCGTGGATCGAGCCAATCAATCTGATTTGCTGATTCTGGGTGCCCAGCGATTGACGCGCAGCCAACGCTTGTTTGGTTCCGTCACTCGGCAGATTGCAGCGCAAACCAACTGTGGCGTGATCGTAATGAGCGGCCAACGTTGATCATGGGCGAACGACGAAGTGGCGTTGGCCTTAGAACGTGTTTTAAAAAGAGCTAAGACGCCTAACATCGACCAGGATCTGTCACTGCAATACCAGGACAGCTCCTGGCCTACGGAAAACTCAAGGCCATCACATACTTCTCCCAATCCTTTTTGAACCGTGCCATGTCGGTCACACCCAGCGTCTTCTGCAGCGTCTTGTACCCGCTCGGATCGGTTTTTTGGTTGGCCACAAAGTCGTGGTAGAACGGCCCAAGCAATTCTTTTTCCTGCAAGTAGTAGCACAGGTATCTTGCTTGCGCGTAATGCGTGCCGGGGTCTTCGCGATAGAACTGATGGGTGGTCGTTCCGCAAAGCGTGGCAAACGATGGGACCTCGTTTCGCTGGATCGCCCGCTGCAGGCCTGCCAGACGCCAATTCGTCAGGCCAATGATGCGCCCGTCGCGCGAACTGCTCTGTTCGTACAGCGAACCGAGACCTTCATTCAGCCACGACGGACAGTCGGGAAAGTTTGCTTCGATAAACGGATGAACGATTTCGTGGACCAGCGTGCCACCACCGGTCGCAATGTTCATCACCAAAGCGCCGTCGGTCGATGAATAGTATCCGTAAGGAGTTGAAGGCCTGGAGCCGAACAGTCTGATCGTATTGGCCTCGTAACTGGCTTTGTCCTTGAACAGCCAGATGTCCAGAATCTGATTCGGATCCTTGCTGAAATATTGTTTCTTTAGCCGGGTCGTTGCCCAGCGAATCGTCTGGCCTGCTCGGCGATTCACCGTCAGCGGTTCTTCGTCGCCAATGACGACAAACGGAGGCTCGATCAACACCGTGAAATCCTCATTGGGCAACCGGCTCTTGAGTTGCATGATGTGTTGGGCATAATCGGCAGCGCTGTAACCGCTGGGCTTGTTGATCTCGGGCACATCATCGCTGCGCAAGGCAAAGCGAATGAGCAACCATTCCTTTTGATCGTATTTCAGTGGCCAAAGATTGATCAACTTGGTGCGCGGCATCCGTTGGTAGGCCCCGTCCGGGGCGGCTGGCTCGTGATAGATGATTTCATCGGACCGAGCGTCATAACCGAGTAACAGCCGGAAGTGTTCCGTCGCTGTCGGGCCGTCGCTGGTCCGCATGCAAATAATCGACGGCACTTGATTAGCCAGGTCGGTCAGCGTGGACGCCCAGACGGCTTGGATCTCACGGTCTTTGTTTGTAACGGAGACGCGATTCCAGACCGGACCGGGCTGGAATCCAATGCGCCTTATCGCGGCGAACAGTTCTTTTGTGTAGCAACCGCGTCCCAGCGAAGGATCAAGGCCGGATGCGTTGAAAACGTCGTCTTGGTCCGCGTTCGCCCCGATCTTCTTCAGCCAACTCGCCACGCACGCCTCGCCACAAAAATCGGGCTTCTGATGAACGTGGGGGACGCCGCCGATCAGATAACTATTTGACGTTGCCTGCGATTTGCTGGTTGTCAGGCAGCCCGCGAATAAGATCCCGCACAGAAGGAAACGGCCGGAGAGCTGAAAAAGACGACGCATGGTGTAGCTCACTTATTACGAGGCGGAGGACCAAAGTCGGTGATGGGGAACGGGTGTGCTAAGCTGTGACCGCAATGAACACAGAAAAAAGATTCGCGTTCGGCCAGAACTGGAGAACATTTCTTGCCACCTTGGACGAGGAACGTCTTTCACAAGCGACGCAGTCGTTGGCGGAAATGCTGGGTACGCAATCACTCGCCGATAAGAACTTCCTCGATATCGGTTGTGGAAGTGGACTATTCTCGCTCGCCGCGCACCGCTTGGCGCGCGGGTGATTTCTATCGATGATGACGTCGATTCTGTTGGTTGTACGCAGCAATTGCGAGACCAGTTTGGTACCGACGGGCAAGAGTGGGCGATTCAGCAAGGATCCGTGCTGGACGAGCCATGGATGGAGTCGCTGGGTGATTTCGATGTCGTCTATTCTTGGGGCGTCTTGCATCATACCGGCGATCTGGATCGAGCGATCGAGTTGGCGGCTGACCGAACCATTGCCGGCGGCTTGTTTTTCATCGCGATTTACAACGATCAGGGCGGTGCGAGTCGCCGCTGGCTGAAGATCAAACAGATCTACCACCGGTTCCCCAAACTCTTGAGGCCATTCTGGGTAGTTTTGATTGCCGGCATTTACGAATGCAAGTTTGCCATCGCGCGATTGGCACGACTGCAAAATCCACTTCCATTTTCTCAGTGGCGGGCCAAGAAAAAGGATCGCGGCATGTCGGCGTGGCACGACTGGGTTGATTGGATTGGCGGGTTGCCGTTCCAGGTGGCAACGCCGGAACAGATCATCGTGCCGCTGCGGAAAAAGGGGTTTGCGTTGGAGAACTTGAAAACCGTGGGCAGCGGCTGGGGATGCAATCAATACGTTTTTCGCCGCTTGCAGCAGTAGTTCGTAGCGGAAGTCGGAAGACTTCCGCATATCCCAAGGTTCGGTTCAGAACTCTTCCGAGTTCCGCTACGAATCTGCATCGATCGCCTCCTGCAAATCCGCGATGAACGCGTCGCGATTTTTGGGAGAAACCAGGTACTTCCGCTTGTTTGTTTCCACCAGAACTCGCCGTACCGACAACGCCGGCCCGCTTCGCAAGCTTGCCGATCGCTCGACCCGCCGGATGTCGGCAAACGGGATTTGATAAAAGAGTACACCGCAGCGTATCGATAGTGCGTCCTCCAGAATCGTGTACCGACACGGAAGCGTGAACATCCCGGTCACCAACAGCAACCCGGCGCCCATCAGAAACAACGTCATCGCGTCTGCCGCGCGACCTTGTCGAATCAAGATGAACGCAAAAAAGGCTGCGGTAATCGGAGTCATCAACAGCAGAACCGGAACCCAAAGGTCAATTGCCGATCGGTAAACGGCCGGTCGTGTCGGCTTCGCATCGTCGCTCAAACCTGGTCCTCGGGAGTACTTTCTACGGCCGGAGCGATCACATCGGGATCATCATCCTCAGCTCCGCTCATTTCCGCGACGGCTTCGGCCATCGCGACGGCGAACTGCTGGATTCCTTCTTTCTGGGCGTGCGTGATTCTCAGGTGGCGAACGATATCGGTTTCGCTCTTTTGAATTTCTCCCTCCTTATTCGCAGTCAAGGTAATCCCGACTGCGGAGATGAAGTCGCTATTGGCGCAGGTGGGGCACGCCGCCAATTGCAATTCAACATACTGGGGCACGTTCTGAACAATCTGCAGTTTCTTGACGGCATCCAGGTTGCCTTGTGCGAACTGCTGCCAAGCTGGATCAGCCGGCGAAACAGGTAACTGAGCAAGTTCTTTGGTTTCTTCTGTCCAGCTGTTGCAGTCCTCGCAGAACGGTGCAGTACCGTAGACCGATTTGGCGGCCAACGCGGTGCCAAAGATGATCAACGCTTCCAAGACCCACAAACCGACCACTTGCCAACCGCTGATGGCACCACCGGCCCCCATTCCCCAGATCCCTTCCTCATAGATGTACGTCGCCCAATCGATGATGAAATTGGGCAAGAAGCCGACGGCGGCCATTGGCATGACGTCTTCGGTGAATCCATTCTGGGACCAGACGACGAACGCGGCGTGAACCGCCCACGAGACGTAATAACTGAGAAACGCGACAGCAAGCGTCACAAGTAAGACAAAGAAATGACTGCGGAACTTGGCGTGATAACAGACCAGCCCCGTCAAAGCTCCCAGGATCCCGCCATAAAAGAAGGTGACCAGGCCACGAAGTTTGATAAAAGGGACAAAGACGACGGCGCCGGAATACACGATTCCCAACACGACCGCGGCGGGTACCAAAATCACGAATGCGAGCAGCAAGCCGCTGATCGGTACTTTTCCGCTGTGCTTGTAGATTTCTGGGTTCGTGGAGCCAAGCATGGGACTGGTATCGCTCATGATAAGAACCTAACTTGCAGAGAAAAGAAGAACGTCGGTCCTGTAAATATATCGAACGAATTCGCCGCGTGGTCCCTGGGAAGACGCCGGGAATTTCCACTGGTGAATCTTTTATCTGATCAGACTCACCTCAGTAGGCCCATTTTTTTCTGAGCTGCGAATGCTTGTCAGAGAGATCGACATCAATCCCGCCAAACACACATCCAAATACCACTGGCTTCCTTGGGCCTGGTGCAATCTGCGCCGCAATCCCTTTGGGGAACTGCTACGCGAAGAACGCGTCCAGGTCGCGGTCGTTGATGTCGGTGCGATCGCCTCTCATGTTCAGCAGCCGCACACAGCAGTCCAACTGATTGGTGATTGCGGTCGCGGCAAGACGACTCGCATGTTGGTGTTGGCTGAGGCAATCGATGACTCGGCGTACGTGTACCTGCCCGAAGACGAACCGTGTCCGGCGATTCCCGCCGGCGCACCGTTGCTGATCGACGAGGCTCAGCGGCTGCCGCGAGCGGTTCGTCGCCAAGTGTTTGCCTCGGGACTCCCACTGGTGTTGGCGACCCATCGTTGTCTACGCCGCTCGCTGGAACGTGCCGGCTACCAGGTCCAGACCCATTACATTGGGCAAACGAATGACGCGGCGCTGGTCTGTGAACTGCTGAACAAGCGGATTGAGGCGTCGCGATTGAACTCCGATGGTGAGCTTCCCCAGCTAACGCCCGAGGAGGCTTCCGTACTGGTCAATCGGTTCGGAAGCGACATTCGAGCGATCGAAAGTTACTTGTACGAAGTGGTTCAAACCCAAGTTTTCAGCCATGGCGAAATGCGATTTATCGATCCAGTTGGATGATCCAAAGACAGTCTATCCCGGCGGCGGAAAGATTTCCGGTGTCGTTCGCGTTGCGCCGACAAGGACGTGAATTGCAAGGGATTGGAGGTCAGTTCCGTTTGGAAAACGCACGGCCGCGGAAACGTCGCCACCGGGACGGTTGATAGTCAAACCGTTTTTTCCGGCGAATGGCGAGCCGGTGAAGAAGTCGAGTATCGCTTTGAGTTGAACATCGGTCACTGGCCGCCGAGTTATCACGGGCACTATCTGAGTATCGATCATTACGTCGACGCCCGCGCCAAAATCCCCTGGGGTTTTGACCCCAAGGCTTCCGAACCGTTTTTGATGCGACCGACGTGTGGAGCCGACGAAGCAAAAATCTCCCACCAAGCCACGGAAATCAGTGGCCCGATTGGCTGCATCATTGGTGCGGTGGTCATGGCCGCGTTCGTGGGCTTTGGGATCGCGATGCTGGCCGCCGTCGGTTTCTTTGCGTTGTTGTTCATCGTGCCGATTGGCCTGATCGGCGGTGCCATCTGGTTTATCAAATTCGTTTCTGCCGAAGTGGGCACTGGGCGAGGTGTCCTGCGAGCTTGTCACCCGACACCGTTTCTCCCGGCGATCAAGTCAACGGCTCGCTGGTCATTCACCCCAAGAAGAATGTCACGATCAATGCCGTCACGCTAACCCTGGAGGCTCGCGAAACGGTCGTCAGCGGCAGTGGCAGTAACCGCACAACGCACAATAACGTGTTCTTGGAACAGAAAACGACCTTGCAGGAGGCGACCACGTTGAAGGCGGGCAACGAACATCGATTCCCCATGGAGGTGCTGTTGCCCGACGATGCACCCTTTTCGGTCGACTTGGACGACAACGACTTGGTTTGGCAGGCCAAACTGCGCGTCGATATTCCCAGGTGGCCCGACTGGACCAAAGACTTCAAGCTGACGGTCGTTCCATCGGGCGAGTCACTGCCGGAGAAACAGGCAACGAAAAGGGCTGCGGTCACTGCGCCGGTCGACTACGCCGGGGGCCGAGTCTTCGGCGATGCCGGGATCACGTTCGCCGAAACGGCCCAGCACATTTGGGCGGTCCGCGATGATCGTGAACAAGTCGACACGCTGGTCGATGCCGTCTCGGGATTGACTTTCCAACTGGAGGCATTCATCGAGCGGCGGTTGCTGTACAGCGGCGACGAAGATCCGCACGTGTACGAAGACGGCTACGCCGTGTGGGCTCACCATACCGAGCCACCCCTGCCGATGGTCCTGTATGTGCCGCACGAGTTGGCGGACGAATTCGAGCAGGTAGGGCGAGACAAATGGAGCGGCCGGGGCACGATCGTGGGCTGGGACCGCGATCATCGGCGATTGCAGGTCAAGTTGGAACGTCCAGAGGGGTTGCCGTAGAAAACGTTCGGAAACAAGTTCGCTGTTTCCACTTGGCTTGATCCGCTTTCCGATTCGATGGTTGCTCGTTTAACGCCCAGCCGCAGGCGCCGGCACAATGGATTTGCCAGAACGGAGCAAGCCGGCGCCTGCGGCTGGGCGTTAAACGAGGGATTCAAAAGCGGTACGATCTCCCAGCGGGAGTGTGAAATGACGAAGTGGTTCTCGAACGTTTCCTTAGCGGAATTTCGAAGCATTCCCGCCGGCATGATCTCGGGGAACCGTTGCCCGTTCGGCTGCGTTGTTGCTCGGGCGAAACTGTCGCTGGTTCTCAAACTTAACTCGCCTGCCTAAACTCGGGCCCTGATCGGCCAGGATTGGTCCTGGCGTGATGCAACAGTGCGCGGAAAGTCCGCGTCGTCCACCTGCTGAATGATTTCCCATGTCATCGCCCCGTGTGTTGGTGTTGCGTGCCCCAGGCACCAACTGTGACGAAGAAACCGCCTACGCGTTCCAACTTGCCGGGCGCAAGCCGAGCGCGTTCACGTCAATCGATTGATTGAAAACCCGGCGTTGCACGATCGATACCAGATTCTCTGCGTCCCGGGCGGGTTCAGTTACGGGGACGACATCGCGGCCGGCCGCATCTTGGCCACCCGCCTGCGCAGGCACCTCTCGGAGATGGTCGACAGCTTTGTGCATGGCAAAGGCGATCGGCTGGTGCTGGGGATTTGCAACGGCATGCAAGTGCTGATGCGGCTGGGCGTCTTGACCGAAGGGGTCGGCGGCAACGGCAAGGCGCCGGCGACGTTGACCTGGAATGATCACGGCCGTTTCGAGGATCGCTGGGTGCATTTGGCGGTCGATCAAACTCCCTGTGTCTTTCTCAAAGACATCCGGCACATGTACTTGCCGATGGCCCACGCCGAAGGAAAGTTTGTGTCCGCCAGCGAAACGGTGCTCGAGCGGCTTCGCGCGGCCGGCCGTTTGGCGATCCGTTACGCCGACGGCGTCGACGGCATCGTCACCGATCAGCTGCTGCCGTTTCCGGGCAATCCCAACGGCGCCGACGCCAACGTGGCGGGAGTCTGCGACGCGACCGGCCGCGTGTTCGGATTGATGCCGCACCCCGAACGACATCTCGACCCCACGCAGCACCCGTTCTGGACCCGCCGCGCGGAGCAGCCCGAACACGGCGATGGGTTCGCGATGTTTCAAAACGCCGTCGCGTGGTTCGAGTAGTTCGGCTCTTCGTCGCGAACGTCGCCAGAGTTCCGAACAGCAGTTTGTGAGTCGGAACTCTTCCGAGTCCCGCTACGGGAAATCCTGAGCTACGGGAAATCCTGCGATTGCGCGTCCGGCCGAATCAATCAAGGTGGATGCTGCAGGCGTCGTTCTCGCAAGACTTGCCAGCCAGCTTGTAACGCCGCTTGGCGACCTGGGAATACAGCCAACGCCACAGCCTGGCGGTTCCCGGCAGGTGCAAGATGGGGGCGACAATCCACAGCAGCGGCAATCGTCGCGACAGATACCGAACCGCGTCCCCGCCGCCGTGGCGTCGACCTTTTCGGTCGATCACGTACATTTGCTCCATCATCTGTTCGTGCGTCAGCTCGGGATACCGCTCGGTCACGCGTGGATCGTGCAGGGAAATGAAGGCCAGCCGATTTCCGCAGCAATCCAGACGGCTCAAATGGCCTACCTGAGACCGGCAAAAATTGCACTCGCCATCGAAAATCACCACGTCCGCCGTGGGATTTTGATCAGGATCCTTCAGTTCTGCCGGGCGAACCATGCGAAATCATTGCAAAAAGAGGAAATTCGCCTTTTAACAGGACCATTGCAGCCCTCTATACTTAAGCATACGGTCCGAACCCGTCGCCAGTAGCAAACCGCAAGAATTTGACCCAAGAAACCGTTGATTTCTTCGTTAACTCTTTGTGGGTTCGCGACTACCTCGCCAAAGGCAGCTCTGATGAATCGAATTGAGTACCAAGTCCGCGCCGCTCGACGCCGTCTGATCCTCGGCCGCTTCGGTCACGCCTTGTGTGTCGCGTTGTTCGTGGCGTTGATCGCCGCCACGATCGCGATCGCCGTGCCGGCGATTTGGGTGATGGAAGTTGACTTCCAGACTTGGTCGTACGGCTGGATCGGCGGTGCGGTGGTGGCCGCACTGTTGGCGTCTGTGGCCTACGCATTTTCAACAGCTCCAACTCAGCACCAGGTGGCCACCGAAGTCGATCGTCGGTTTGGGCTGCGCGAGCGAATCAGCAGTTCGATGTCGCTGGAGCAGCGAGACCGCGAATCGGATTTTGGCTTGGCATTGATGGCAGACGCTGAAAAGCGTGCAGCCCAACTTGAGATTGCTGATCGCTTCGCACTCAAGCCGACACGTCTCGGTTGGCTACCGATTTCCTTGGTCCCAGTGTTGGCGATCGTGTTGTTGTTGGTGGAACCGGCTGCCGAATCGAATGCCAGCAGCACCAGCAAGGCGGACATCGAAGAAGTCAAGCAAGTCAGAAAAGTCGCTCAACAGCTGAAGCGGCGAATTCAACAGCAGCGCCGCAAGGCCGAAGCGGAAGGCCTGAAAGAAGCCAAAGAGCTGTTCGAGAAAATGGAAGCCGATTTGGACAAGCTGGCCGATCGCAAGGGCATGGATCGCAAAGAAGCGATGATTGCGATGAACGATCTGAAGAAGGAGCTGGAAGAGCGTCGCGAGAACTGGGTTCGGCCGACGAAATGCGGAAGATGATGTCGCAGATGAAAGATCTGCAATCGGGCCCGGCGGACGAAGTCGCCAAGACGATCGAAAAGGGTGACTTCGGCCAAGCCAAGGAGATGGTCAAAGAACTCGCCAAGCAAATGCGTGACGGAAAGCTGTCGGAACAGCAGAAGAATCAGCTGAAAAAACAGATCGAACAGCTGAAGCAGCAGATGCAGAAAGCGGCTCAGAAACATGAACAGCAAAAGCAAGATCTGCAGCGACAAATCGATCAGGCACGTCGCGAAGGCCGCGCCCAAGATGCAGCCAAGATGCAACAGCAGCTCAATCAGATGCAGCAAAAAGATTCTCAAATGCAGCAGATGCAGCAGATGGCCGAATCGCTGAACAAAGCAGCCCAGGCGATGAAACAGGGCGATTCGTCCAAAGCGGCCGATGCACTCGATCAGATGTCCGATCAATTGGGTGAGATGGCCCAGGAGATGTCCGAGCTGGAAGATTTGGAAACGGCGCTCGATCAATTATCGCAATCCAAAAGCCAAATGCGATGCAAGGATTGCGGCGGGGCCGGGTGTCAGTCATGTCAGGGCAATGGCTTTGGCGATAACTTTGGTATGGGACAAGGGCAGGGTCAGGGCCAGGGCCAAGGAGATGGGCTTGGTAAGGGCCAAGGCTTCGGTGATCGACCCGAAAACGAAAACGAAACCAACACCTACGAGACTCAGGTACGCGGCCGCGTGAAGAAGGGCCGGGCGATCATCGCCGGCATTGCCGACGGTCCCAATCGCAAGGGAGTCTCCCGCGAAGACTTGAAGCACGCGATCGAAGGCTCCCTTTCGGAAGAAAGCGATCCACTGGAAAACCAGTCGCTGCCACGAGCCGAACGCGAGCACACCCAGGATTACTTCAACAAAC
>CAVQPV010000052.1:0-146316 GCA_963714715.1 Pirellulaceae bacterium
AATCTGCAACAATTGGTTGATCGACAAACGCGATTGCTGGAGTCATCGGCCGAAGCCCGCGGGTTCGACGACTACTATCGCAAAGCGATTTCCATGCTGACGAGCGACCGTGTCCGGCAGGCGTTTGACCTCTCGTCGGAACCTGAGGTGATGCGCGAAGCGTACGGTCGGACGACTTACGGTCAGAGCTGCCTGCTCGCCCGACGACTGGTCGAATCGGGCGTGAAGTTCGTCACCGTGTATTTTTCGAACAGCATCGGTGGCAGGCGCGTCGGCTCGGGCGGTTGGGATACGCACGGCTTCGACAATACGCGGATGTACAAGATCGTCGACAAGTACCAGCTGCCGATGACCGATCAGACGCTGCCAACGCTGTGAACGACTTGGACCATCGCGGCTTGCTGGACGAAACGCTGGTCGTTTGGATGGGCGAATTCTGGCGGACGCCAAAGATCAACAAGAACGAAAGTCGCGATCACTGGCCCAAGTGCTATACGGCGCTGCTGGCGGGCGGCGGCGTGACGCGCGGGAACGTCTACGGAACGTCGGACTCGAACGCGGCGTTTCCGGCGAGACCATCCGGTCGCCCCGAAGACCTCGCGGCGACGATGTTCTATCTGCTGGGGATTGATCCACATAGCGAAGTCTATGATCGTGGCAACCGACCGCTCGCGATCGCACCGGGAAACGTGCTTCATCCATCGTCGCAGAATTTTACTGACGGCTCGGACATCTAAACAACTAACGAGAACATCACGAGAACCCCATGAATAAACTGAATCCGTTGGCCTCTGATGGCGTTTGCCCTATTTTCCGTTGCGCAAGTGACGCACGGCGCCGAACCGATGAAAGCGTTGTTGTTGGACGGCCAGAATAACCATGCGTGGCAAGAGACAACACCTGTCCTCAAGAAGGCGCTTGAAGACAGCGGCATGTTCACGGTCGATGTGGCGACGTCGCCGCCCGCCAATAGTTCGTCTGCGGAAATGGAAGCGTATAAGCCGAACTTTGCTGCTTACGACGTGGTCGTAACGAATTACAACGGACAGAGTTGGATGGTGATGCGAAGCAAGCTTTACTCCGACTATGTGAGCGGGGGCGGCGGCTTTGTCGTCATTCATGCCGCAGACAATTCGTTCGGAGACTGGGCCGAGTACAATCGGGCCGATTGGTCTTGGCGGTTGGGGCAATCGGAATCAGGACGCCGGCCCTTACGTGTATTTAAAGATGGTCGACTTGTGCGGGATAGCGAGACACCTGGCAGCGGCGGCAGTCACGGGCCGCAGCATGAATTTCAAGTGGTGGTGCGGGATGCCAATCATCCGATTACAGCAGACATGCCACCTGCTGGATGCACGCAAAGATGAGTTGTACGACTCGTTACGCGGGCCCGCTGCTGACATGCGCGTTCTCGCGACTTCTTACTCGCCGAAATCGGGTCGGCATGAACCGATGATCCTGACGATTCGTTACGACGCGGGTCGTGTTTTCCACACGCCAATGGGGCACTCAGCTCAGTCGATGAAATGCACCGGCTTCGTGACGACTTGTTGCGTGGTACCGAGTGGGCTGCGACCGGTGATGTCACGACAGCTATCCCGGAAGATTTTCCGTCTGCCGACACAACCAGCATGCGGGAATAACGTTCAACGGGAAAGCTTCCGTCAGAAAACGCGGACGCCGCGAAGCGGTTTTTAAGCTAGAATCGATGTCTCAGTTTCTTGCGCCGGGACCAAACAACGCCCAAGTCTTCTAGAGCGTGTCCTATGTCTTTCCAGGAGCTGTCGACATGTCGATTCAAGAAGCTATTTCTCATCCGCCAGAATTCATTGTCAAGTTCGTTCGACAATTGCTCGATGAGCAAACGGCGTGGGTGGGTGAGGAACGTCGCACGGAATCACGTCAAGCCATCAGTGTTCCGGTGACCGTCCAACCGTTGAACGCTGATCACGAACCCGATGGACCGTCGTTCGTGGCCGTCACCAAAAATCTTTCCGGCGGCGGCATCGGGTTTCTACACGACGCCCCAGTCACCCAAGAATTGCTGCAGATCACACTCAGCTCGAGACGCACGACTCGATCGATCTTGTCGCGAATGTTAGGCACTGCAGCCTTCGAAGACGGCAAATACTTTGTCGGTGCCCGCTTTGTCGTTCGGTGGGAAAACTGAACTGAGCAGACGTCACCGTGTGCCACGCCTGCGATTGACAGCCAGCGATTCACGTTCAGGTCGAACGCCCGCCGCTTACTGCAAGAACTGCTGGCACCAGTAGATCTGGCCATCGCGTCCGCGAGATGCCGCGGTGCCCATCCGCCGGTAACTCGAGCTCAGAATGTTCGCACGATGACCGGATGAGTTCATCCAGTCCTGCAACACTTCTCGCGAATTGCTTTGGCCTGCCGCGATGTTCTCCGCGACCTGCGCATTGCCATGACGCATGATTCGATTCCGAGCCATCCAGGTTGCTTGTTGGCGATGCCTTGAACGAGTCGAAAATCAATCTGGAGTGGCTGCAACCCGTGTCTCGCTGTTTTCGCGTTTGTCTGCGCGACGATGTTTCGCTCGATCGTCTATAGGCTGCTCGGCTCGGCTTGAGCCGGCACAATAGTGGGGTCTCCGGGAACGACCAAAACGGTTGCGGTGAGCACCGCGAGTGAGAAGAAGATTCATGGCTTGCCTCCTCAATGAATCCTACGGAGCCTGCCGCAATGAACCCGCCTAGGGTTCTGAGTCGGCGACAAACTCGCGTTCGAGGAACGTCGACGAGTCGATCGTGCCCGAAGCTGGCTCGCAAGTGATTCGATCCGGCCGCTCTCCGACTGCGCAAGTGGAAGTTCGATCTGTCTTGCGAACCGGGTGCGAAAGGCATCGGAGCGAACCGATTCGTTCGTATCGTTCCGCGGCGTAACTGGTTAGACGTCGCAGTCGGCTCGAGTCACTGCGCCGTGGCGAACCTTTCGCACTGAGCGTGGGCTCTTGGAGAGCGGAGCTTTGGCTTCCCATAAAAATTGTTGGATGCCGCGGAATAGACTCGTTCGCTACATCGTTTGCAGTGTTTCAACAGGTTCTCTCACGGTCCTCGACTTCGATCTCGTTGTCGTCGGCGGCCTGCACGCTCGGATTGAGTCCGTATGAAACTTGCAGCTTGTACAGGACGGGGTTTCCTGCGCACGGACGGTAGCGAGACGTCTGGTGCTTGCCATGGTCCTCCGTTGCTCCAACCGTACAGCACGCCGAGCTTCTGTTGCGAGACGTCGTTGACTTGAAATTTGACTCCCCACAACTCATCGGACGACCCGTCGTCGTGCTGAATCAGATGCCGGGCCACCGCTGGAGCAGGCGGGTTGCGGTGTCGTATACTTTGGGAACGTGGATCGACATCTTTGCACCGGGCTCCATCATGCCAATTTCAAATAGTCACCGGTCTCTTCGTTGCGATAGCCTCGGTTGACGTAGCCTTGGCAATCGAGCAGTTCGATCGCGAGCCGGCTCAGTTTGAACCTTCGGCACATCTGCCATGCCCCGATTCGTTCGGGCAGCAGTTTCCTCATTCTAGCGGCTGCCGCTCGCATCGCCTCGCCGTCGGTCCAGCGTTGACTGAGGCGACCATGAAGTAGTCCTGATCCAATCGTCAAGCCGATCGCGGCCACGACACCTACCCATAACGATCGCTTCATTTTGGCTATCCTTCTTTCTTCGGATTCGATGGTTTATCGAATTCGTTTTTGTTTTCGAGCGCCAGCTGTTGTTCGAAATGGGTCAAGTAGGTTTGAAACAAGCCGAGTTCTTTTGCGCGGCTCCACGCCCGTTCGGCTCGCGAACGGCACGGCGAAGCGCGACCGACTGATGAAGCCGAAGCGTGGATCGTTGCCGTTGGGCAGCGTAAGTGCTTGCCGAAGCAACGCCGAGGCGTCCTCGTCCCTTCCTTGACGCAGCAAGATCACGGCTTTCGTATCGAGCAAGTTCTGCGAGCGGATAGCCTGCCGCCAACATCGCACGATCAATCGAGCTTGACGCCTCATCCAAGCGTGCAGGATCATCTGCCAAAACCGCTGCCAAGTTATTCCATGCGGTCACATGTGTAGGATGGGCCTGGGTGAGTTTCTTGAGCAGTCGAATCGCCTCGTTTGTTTCTCCATGTTTCAGGTGAAAGCTCGCCACTGAAAACATAAGATCGATATCATCCGGAAATCGCTGATGGCTGCCGCGAGCGTTAACGCGGCCGATTGCACTTCCTTCTTTGAGATCGATTGTTGGCTGTGAACCAACAGTTTGGCAAGCAGCGCCGCGTCGCCTGCCGCGTCACCCACCAGCAGCGTGCCGTTGGCCAAGCCTAACTCGCCTTGCTTTGGCGGCAGCTTCGCAGGCTCAGGGAACTTGCGGCTTTGGATTAAGAGGTGCGTACAGTTCTCGGTGTTCGGAAACTTCGCGTGGTAAGTCGGCTTAGCCAGCGTTCGGCTCCCGTCGTTAGATTGACGCTAAGGAAGAGTCTCGCGACCTGCTGCATAAATGCGGCGCGTGACGGATCAGAATCGAGTTCTTGCAGTCGTCGCCGTGCGTACGTTTCCAAGTAGGTTTCGATCTTGTCTTCCTGACCGGTCGCCTTCATCAACAAGCTTCGTAAACTGACGGTGCTGAGACTCATGGGAGCTGCTGCTTCGAGTCGAGCTAACGTTGCCTTCGCTTCTTTCCATTTCATCTGACGGAGCAGGTAGCGGGTGTACACGGCCAGTGACTGGCGGACGGCTCGGGCACGGCGATCAACTGCGCTAACAGTTCGCCGGCCTCGTCCACTCGCTCGGCACGTTCGTACATCTGCACAGCAGCAGTCGGTCTTCCGGTTCCACGAACCGGCCGTCGTTCACCAGGGCTTCCAACAAGTCGGTTGCGTTACGCGGTCTTCATCTGTTCCGCGACGCATCAAGAGGACGGCTTCCAATCGACGATCCGAGGCGTTGCTGTGCGGCGTCGCCGTCTGTCCGCTTAGCAGTCGTGTGGCTTCTTGCTGTGATTGCGTATCGCGTGATTGTGCAGCCAAACGGCCAGCAGGCGTCGTGCTTCGTCGTTCGCCGGATCACGTTGAAGCGTTTCTCGCCACGATTTGTTCGGCTTCGTCGGCGTCGAACGGTTTGCGAAACACGGCGAAGCGAATTCGCAGTGCGTTGTCGTCGGGGTCTGCTCAAGTGCCTGGCGAAAATGGAAGTCGGCTTTGGCGACGTCGCCCAACCGCTGATAGGCCTGAGCAGCGACGACATGCCATTACGCCGGTTCAAGGTCCGTCTGCTGCTCCATCGTTTCCAAGACTAGCAAGCGCCTTCTCGTTGTCGCCAATCTGCAGGTAGAACGAGAGCAGTCCCATCCAATCGCCGACGTTCGTCGACTGGTCTGCCAGTGGCCTCGAGAGCAAATCGTTAACTTCGCTGGTTTTGCCACGTGTTGCCAACACTTGGGCCAGCCAAATCTTGGCGGTTGGATCGTTCTGGTGACGCCGAAATTGTCGCGGGCGGAGCCGCTCTGCCCATTCCGCTTGATCGCGCTGCATGGCAGCGGACCAGGCGAGATCCAACAGTCGCGCGTTAATGGCTGTTGTCGTTGAAGCTGGAGCAGCCAATCGTTTGCTTCTTGAATCGGCCAACTCGGTAGAGCGTGCCGACCAATCGCTCGTAGACGTTCGGCTGACCGTAGCCGGATCGAATCGCGTCGACGTACGCTTCGATCGCCACGTCCGAATCGCCTTGCGACTCGGCCAACATGCCCCGCAGCATCGAGGTGCCTGCCCACCACGGACGCAGTTGATGCAATTCGTCGTACAGTCGAGCGACCTCTTCCTGGGATGGTTGTTGGGCACGGCCAGATGTCGACGGGCGAGGAAAAACCGCCACCACAGACCGTGCTCGCCTTCGACCTGTTGCAGTCTGCGAATCCAGCGATCAGCCTTCCACCCACCGTTCTTCGTGGATCGCGAGGTCGGCCAACTGGGCAAGAACTTCGACGGCATCGGACGTCGGTCCTGCATCGCCAGCAACACGTCGCGAATTCGCTGAGGATCACCGGCCTGGTACGCAACGAACGCGCGAGCTCGTTCCAGCCAGACACGTTGTTCGTCGTCGACGTCGAAACGATCGTTCGCTTCGCCCAGGCGCACGATTGGCGCGTTCGAATTGTCCTCGACTCGCCAGCAGGATCACTTGCCAGGCGAGTGTCTTGGGCGAATTCGGGCCAATTTGGCAAGGTGAACCATCGCCCGTCGGCTTCGCTGCTTAGTCCAACGCGTTCGTAGAAGAAGACTAGGTTCTCGTAGAGCGGGATTGATTCAGGTGGGCTCGCTCTTCTTGCACCAGAATCTGCAATGGCTCTTGCGCGTCCACTTTCGCCGTCGCGGACTAGGACAAGGTTGGCTTCGATCCAGGGGATTTCCAGCTGTCGGGCAGGGCCGCGTGAGCTCGTGACAACACTTGTTCGAGCTTTGCCAACTGCGTTGACCAGGAGGTCGGCTCATTTGGCTGCGAAGGTGCAATTGTGCCAACATCTGCCAGGCGGCATCGGGAACGTGTGCGTCCCTCGACGACATCGGAACATAGTCGGATCGCTTGGTCTTCACCGTGTCGGCTACCTTCCGCGATCCAAGCGCGCGCCGCCGCCAGCCGCGCGACCGCCGATCGCGGGTGCACGTCAAGAACTTGCTCGAAACTGATCGCCGCGTTTTTCCATTCTTGCATCTTCAACATGCATGTTCCCAGCCGCATTCTGCGCTTCCGTCCGAACTTCGTCATTTGCCGCGCTGGTGTCCGAGATTTTCCGCAGCAGGGTCGCGGCTGAGGATATTCAGACTTCGCCATGTGCAGCCTTGCCACAAGCAGGTCTCGACTGGACACGATCGAGTCGCGATGTTGCTCGCCTTCGCTGGTTGCCAAGAATCGAATCGCTCGGTTCAGCGTCTCAAGCTCGGCCTGTGCCTCGGCACAGCGACGTTCGCCGATCAAGACAGCAATCACGCCAACGTGCAGTCGCAGTCGTCCGCGTCCGACGGTCGCCAATCCGTTGTGCCACGTTGTCAGCGCCTCGTCGGTTCGTCCTAATCGCAACTGCGCATTGCCCAAACCGTGGTAGCCACGTACGTCGTTGGGCCGCTGTTCGATCAAGTGTTGGTAGACTTCAATCGACTTTTCCCACGGTCGCTGGCGATCAAGGCTCAGGGCCTTTGGAACCGAACGGCGAATTCCCTGGGGTGCCAGTCGCAACGCCCTATCAAGATCCGATTTTGAACGGTCGCCGTCGCCGGGCAAGTCGGCTTGCCGGTGCATCGGTAATATGATCGAAATGATGACTCGCCAGTACGTACGCGATAGTCGTGCGGTGCGCTCGCGACCAAACGGTCCATTACGTCGCTCGCTGCACGCGTTGGTTCATTTGCGCCGTACGGTCGTTGAAATGTCGTTGTGGTACATGTCGACAATGGCTTCAGCGACTTCGACGTCGGTTGGGTCAGCGTCAAAGCACGTCGTTCAGCTGACGAAGTAATTGATCGGGGCCGTTGCCGCCGATGAAGGCGTCTGGATCGGTTCAGCCGTCGAGATCGTCGGCGGATGGCATCGGCGCGTTTGGCGAAGTCGGCCGAACGACCCTTGTGCCGCCGTTGCCGATAGCGAGCCAACGGTTCGATCCGACGGGCGCGGACCAGGTCTGGCGTCGACTCCAAGACTCGGTTGGCTTGTTTGGCGGCAAGGTCGAATTGAAATGTGTCGAGATAGAGTTCTGCCAACGAACTTGCAAGTCTGCCTGATCAGGCAGCCATACCGACAGCCCGTTGGTACCAGCTGATAGCGGTCCGTTTGTCAGCCATCGACTTAGCTGACTTGTCGTAGGTCTCAGCCAGACGCACCATTAGTTGCCGCTGCAACGTCTCGTCGTCGCGACTTAGCTGCAGGCTTCGATAAAGGTAGTCAGCCGACTTTCGATAGTCGCCTTCTTGTTCGAGCTCAGAGGCGTACTGCTGCATCGCGGCGCCTGACGTGGCGCAGGTGGGTGCGATGCCAGAAGTAGAGACTCGGGACGAAGATCGCGACGCATGCGATCGAGGCGACCAAAAGCCGCCAGTTCAGTTGGTATTGCAGCGGAATGCAATCGAGTTCGGATGCTCGCCGCCCGGGGACTTGATTGCTCATCGCATTCGTACGGCTTTGCAGTCGCCCTATTTTTGGTGTAGACGTA
Organism: Pirellulaceae bacterium; assembly: GCA_963714715.1. Lineage (GTDB taxonomy): Bacteria > Planctomycetota > Planctomycetia > Pirellulales > Pirellulaceae > JBFJVZ01. Next base: position 8,213 of record CAVQPV010000052.1, read on the forward strand.
CGATCCGTATCGACGTGCGTACTGTCGCGTCGGAACGCCGCTAAGTACGGTACGACCGGTCGAACTCCGACGGTACGCAGTCGTTCAAGCGTCATCTTGACGTGGCCTTCGCGACTGAAGGCCCGCATGGCGCAGACGAGCGTGCCGTCGGATTCTTGCGCCATCACCATATGATGGGACGCGCGATTTCGATCCGGGACCAGGAACGTTTAATCTGACCAGCACCGGCGCGCAAAGCATCTTCGTTTCCAGGCTCGATGGCGACGGCGATCTGGTGTGGGCGAAAGGGATGTCGGGTGACAGCATCTTGCAGGCTCGAGACATCGCGATTGATCCGTTCGGCGACGTGTTGACGACGGGTTACTTCCGAGGCACCGCTGACTTCGACCCCGGTGTGGGCACGGCAAACCTGACCAGCGCAGGAGGCGACGATGTCTTTGTCTCCAGACTCAATGCCGTGGGCGATCATGTCTCGGCTGGACGTGTGGGAGGCGTAGGACGCGACCGTAGCTTCGCGGTTACGACGGACAGTGCAAGCAACGCCTACACCACGGGCTACTTTGAGGGGACAGCAGACTTTGATCCGGGCGCGGCAACGGCCAACCTGACCAGCTCCGGCGTGCGGGATGTGTTCGTTTCGCAGCTGCTCGGCAGTCCGCCGATCAATACGCCGCCCACCGCTGAGGCCGGAGGGGCCTATTCCGGTCAAATTGGTGAATCGATTCAGCTCGACGGGTCGCTTTCAGCTGACGCTCAAGAGCCGAACGCGACGCTCAGTTTTGAATGGGACCTCGACTACGACGGGGCGACCTTCGATGTTGACTTGACGGGGCAGCATCCCACGTTCACCAACCTCGATGTCACACCTCGCACGATCGCACTCCGGGTCACCGACTCCGGCGGGCTGGAAGATATCAATACGACGGTCTATGCACCCGGTTTTGGTTCGCTGGGCTTTGGCTTTGCGCTCCAGCAGGGGTCACCGACATCGGGTGATAGCGGCGATGGAATCGTGATTGACGCCAGCGGCAACATCTACACCACGGGCAGCTTCGGTCGTGAAGCTGACTTTGATCCGGGCCCCGGCGTGCTGAACTTGACACCACTCGGCAGCAGGGACGTGTTCCTATCCAAAGTCGATAGTTCGGGCAACTTGGTTTGGGTGCGCCAGATTGGCGGCGCGGCGTCCTATGCGGAAGGGTTGGATGTCGCGGTCGATGCATCGGGCAACGTTTACGCGACAGGTCGGTTCTTTGGCACCGTCGATTTTGACCCAGGGGCCGGTGTTCAAAATCTGTCTGGCGCAAGCGATCGTATGTTCGTCGTCAAGCTCGACAGCGTTGGGGATTACGTGTGGGCGGGAAGCAACAGTAGCGCAACCACAAACGCCAGCAGTTGGGGCTTTGGTATTGCCACTGACTCTTCAGGAAATGTCTACACCACCGGCAGATTCTCGGACACCTTTGATTTCGATCCTGGACCGGGCATCTCGAACCTGTCCGCTCCCAGCGGTAGCGAGATCTTCGTTTCCAAATGGGACAACAACGGCGACTTTGTTTGGGCCGCCGACATGGACAGTTCAAGTGGAAATTCCGGCATCGATCGCGGGTTGGACATTGCGGTCGACAGCGACGCCAACATCTATGTCACCGGCTATTTCCGGGGGACGGTCGACTTTGACCCCGGACCATATTCCAGTCCGCTGACGACGCTCAGTACCGGTAGCAGTCGCAATGCATTCGTTTTCAAACTCGACACGGATCGGAACTTTGTCTGGGCGAAAAATATCGCGGATAGCGCAAGTGATTCCGCTGGCGAAGGGCTCACGGTCGACGCCCAGGGTAACGTCTACACGACCGGCTGGTTCAATGACACTGCTGACTTCGATCCGGGAAGCGGAACGAACAACCGAACCAGTCAAGGCGGTCTCGATGCATTTGTGGGCAAACTCGATCCAGGTGGAAATCTGGAGTGGATTCAGACGATTGGCGGCAGCGGTTCCGATGTTGGGCGAGCTGTTGCCGTCGACTTCACCGGCGGCGTCTATGCAACCGGCATGTTCCAGAATTCGGTAAAATTTGAACCTGGCCCGGGCTCCACAACTCGTACCAGCAACGGCCAGAGCGACCTGTTCATAACTCGCTACAACAGCGCCGGGAGATTTCTCTCGGCCACGACGGTGGGCGGCACACGCAGCGAAGAAGTTCAAGCGATTGACATCGACTCCTCGGGCAATGTGTTCACAACCGGACGATTCCGGGCGACGGTTGATTTCGACCCCGGAACGGGCAGTGCGCCGTTGACGGGAGATAACTTTGGCGAGATCTACATCTGGAAGACAACCTCAGCGCCAACGGCCGATGCCGGCGAGATTTACACAGCACGGATTGGCGAAACGATCAATCTGGACGGTTCCGCGTCGAGTGATCCCGATGAACCGAATGCAACACTCACATTCGAATGGGATCTCAATTATGACGGGAGCACGTTTGATGTGGACGCGAGCGGTGAGCAAACGTCGTATGTCAATGACTCCGAGGTGCCGCGCACGATCGCGCTCCGCGTGACTGATTCACTCGGCAACGTCAGCATCGATACCGTGCCATTCGTTCAACGACTTTATTGGCAAGGGGATGTCGATCAGTACTGGAGCACGCCCGGCAACTGGAATACCGCGATCGACGGTACTGGCGGCAGCATCTCGCCTGCCAGCGGACAATTCGTGCTCTCGTTCGATACCTCGGTCACCGGTTTTACCAGCCCTGTTTCGATCAATGACCTGACCGGTCTTGGCGACGTGCGCCTGGAGATCATCGACAGCAGCCCGACCGTCGATTTCTCGATCAGTGGCAACGCGATCACGGTGCCAAGCGGTTACACGATTCGTCACCAGCAGACGGCAGGAACCAGCAGCGATGTTTCGTTGCCGCTGACGATCGATGACAACACTTTCCAGGTTGATTCTGGAACGCTGACGCTGGGCGCAGTGATCGGCGGGACAACGCTGAGCAAGACCGGCGCAGGAACTTTGTCTCTTACGGCAGCGAACTCCTACCAGGGGTCCACCAATATCCAGGACGGTACATTGCGCGTCACTGACAACGACGGCATGGGTGCGGTCGAGGACGTCGTTGTTGCTTCCGACGCCGTCTGGGAAATTGGCGGAACGGGCAATCGGGTCATCCGCGCCTCGACCGTGTTTCTGGCCGGAACGCTGCGGATGACAGTCGGTGGTAACCTGGTCGCAACCAACGTGAATGTCAGCGGTGCGACGATCGACGTTGCGAGCAGCGACAACGATCTCTTTTTCGCCGCATCGATCAGCGGAAGCGACGGCTTTACGAAGGTCGGGGAGGGTGAACTAAGATTGACCCGCGACTCCGATTACACCGGTCAAACCATTGTTGCCGATGGGTTGTTGGCGATCCAGGAAGGGCCCAGCCTGGGTGCTGTGGGGGCGGGCAATGAAACCATCGTCCAGAGCGGAGGTTCTCTCGAGCTCGAATACACTCCACTTTTTCCAACGAAATTCGAACCGATCACCCTGAGCGGTACCGGGTTTGACGGCACGGGAGCGCTGATCGTCAGCGGGAGCTACCGATGGCAGGGCGATATCACACTCGGCGACGATGCAACGATCTTCGGAACCGATTCGGTCAATCTGTACTTGGATGGCGCGATTGATACGTCGAGCCATACGTTGACGATCGACGGTGTGCAGCGAACCGTGATCGGCGGGGTCGTCAGTGGTGGCGGCCAGGTCTTCAAGTCAGATTCGGCCGGAATCCTATACGGTACGGGAACGATCAACGATCCGTTGACAATTGCCGAGGGTAGTCTCGGCGCTGGACCGATCGGCCCCGGGATCCTGAACACTGCATCGGTTTCCTTCAACGACAATAGCACGTTGAAGGTCAATCTTCGCGGGACAATTCCTGGCAGTAGCGCCGGTTATTCGCAATTGAGGGTCGATGGCAACGTCACGATTGCCAACAACGTCACGTTAGACGTCAACGCCCTGCTTGGCTTTGTTCCTTCGGTAGATGATTCGTTTGTGGTCATCGACAACGACGGCGCCGATCCAATCTCGGGAATCTTTGCGGGCCTGGAGGACGGTTACGTGATGGTGGTTGCCGATCGTGTGCTGCAGGTGGACTACCAGGGAGGCGATGGGAATGACCTAGAACTGACGGTGGTTGATGAATTCGCGGAGTACGAAGCGAACGACACAATTGCCCAGGCGATCCCGATCACAGCGGGTGATGTCCCCATCAAGGTACGAGGGAACATCAACGCTGCATTCGATTCTGATTACTACACATTCACGCTCGACGCGCCTACCGGTGTGTTCTTCGACATCGACGCCCAGGACATTGGAATCAGCAATCTTGACTCGGTCTTGGAAGTGTTTTCGTCGACGAACACCACGGATGCCATTGCCGCAAACGACGACGGATACGACTTTGATGGCTTCAAACTAAATGACGAAGCCCATACGAACGCATCGCGAGATGCGTCGCTGTACGCCGATCTGGACGCGGGAACCTACTTTGTTCGCGTGAAGGGCTACTCCGTATCGTCTGGTTCATATCAATTGATTGTGGAAGGTAGCACCGAGTATTCGAGCAATGTGCCCGTACTGAACAGTTTTCCAGGCGCACCGAACACTTTGTACCTGGACTTCAATGGGCACTCAGGCAGTGAAGAGTCTTCGATGCCTAACTTCGACGTTTGGGCATGGTTCTACGGGAGCTACTCGATCCCAGGCTTTGACCTAGACGGAAACACGTCACGCATCACCCCAGCGGAGCGCATGGCGATCGAGAATGTGTGGCGAGTCGTCTCGGAGGATTACAGTGCTTTCGATGTTAACGTTACTACCGTTGAGCCTGGCAACTTTTCTGATGGCGTTGCCTACCGCTTGGTGATTGGCGGTGATGGCTCAGAGCTTAGCAGCGTGCACGCAGGTAAACTGGGCTTGGCCAGTCGCGAGTCCTTCGCTCGGAACGGCTCAAGCGACAATGTCGGATTTGCGTTTGCGGAGAGCTTTAATAGTTGGTTTTACGGGACGTCATCATCAGCCCGGATCATGTCCCAGGCTTTGGAGATGGGGAACACTGCGTCGCATGAATTCGGTCATGCGTTGGGCCTGTTGCACTACGGTGGCTCAAACCCGCAACGAAACGGAATCATGCATACGCCTGACTTCGGACTCAATCGTGAGCGATGGCAGGCCGGATTGACGCACGATGGCGCCGACGGGAGTACACAGCCGCCCGTCAAGTCTCAGGACGACGTTTCCGTGATCTCCAACCCGTTCAACACCGTGAATAACACGGTTAGCTATCGTGCCGATCTCGAAGGCAGCAGCATCCCCACGGCTACGCCATTGACTGCCATTGGCGACGGAGACTTTCGTGGAAAAGGAATCATCCATTCGCGATTCGACTGGGACTGGTTTCGCTTTACGTCTTCCGGAGACACGACGATTACGGTCGCTCTGGATGAATACTCTGCCAATTTGGATGCAACGCTGCGAGTCTATAATTCATCAGGAAACCAGATCGCTTCGGTAAACGACCCGGAATCCGCGGGCGCGAGCATCAACATGGACCTGGACTATGGAACTTATTTTGTCGTGGTCGCAAGCCGGGGTGGTAGAGGTGAGTTCGGGCGTTATGACGTTCTGGTTGACACTTCGGCGGATGGAGACGTTGACGGAGTCGGCAACGACGTCGAAGACAACGCGCCCAACAGTGGCGACGGCAACCAGGACGGCATAGCGGATAGGCGCAGGAAAATGTCGCCTCTCTTCCCAATGCTAACACTGGCGATTACGTCACGCTTGCCTCGCCCGCCGGGACGACACTGGTCGATGTGATTGCATCAAGCCAACCGCCGTCTGGAACCGCTCCATCCGGCATCGCGTTTCCACTCGGATTCCTCGACTTCGAACTCCTGAACGTCACGCCCGGTGGAGCAGCGACCGTCACGTTGACCAGTCCGGCTGGCACGACGATCGACACCTATTACAAATATGGCCCCGAACCTGGAAACACGACGCCACATTGGTACGAGTTTCTCTATGACGGAACGACGGGGGCGGAGATAGTTGGAAACCAGATCATCTTGCACTTCGTTGATGGCCAAAGAGGCGACGATGACCTGACAGACAATGGTGTCATCGTGGATCCCGGCGCCCCGGGGCGAAATGATGGGCCCGACGATCCGCCAGTGGCGAACATCAACGAAGCGAAGGCGGTTCAAGGCGGAACATTCACTTTCGATGATTCGCTTCTGGCGGTGACGGATGCTGATACGCATAACGGCGGTCTGAGTCTAAGGATCACGCGATTCCCAGAGTACGGTGAACTGCTGCTCAATGGCCAGCCGCTTGGTATCGACTTTGGGGCTTTGCCGTACAGCGATGACCATTTTGATGATCTCCTGTTTGCGGATTCACTCACGTACAACGATATTCTTGAAGGACGATTTAGCTATCGTCATGATGGCACAACGACAACGAGTGATAGCTTCGAATTCGAGCTATCCGACCGCACGACAACGTTGTCGCCCGCGACATTCGCAATTTCAATCGTCAGCACCGAGGTGGCCGTTGACGGCGCAGGCAATTTGACGGTCACGGACATTGCTGTCGAAAACGATGACTCACTCACAATTCAATCCGATGGCAGTCAAATCATCATCAGCGACCCCGATGTGTTGCTGACCACAAGCGTTACAGGCGCGAGCGGAAACGCGAGTCACACAATCACCGTGCCGCTGTCCAGTTTCAGTGGAGATATCGTCCTCAACCCCAGTACCGGTAACGACACGGTTACCGTCGACTATTCGCTTGGGAAATTCGATCGCGGCATCACCTTCAATGGATCACAGAGCAGCGGAATCAATTCACTGGTTTTGACGGGGGGAAGTTTCACCGACGCCGTCTTCAACAACAGCAACGAGCATGATGGCAGCATCCAACTGGACAATGAGCCAGCGATCGCATATTTCGGCCTCGATCCTATTACATCGAGCATCATCGCCGACAATATCACGCTCAACTACAGCGACGACGACGAAACGATCACCGTCAGCAGTCCAGGCAATGGAACAACAAACGTCGATTCAACCGCCGGAGAAATAACGACCTTCGCCAACCCAACAACCTCCCTCACCATCAACGCCGGTGGTGGCGACGACCACGTTGACGTGCAGGGACTGGACGCGAGTTTTTCGGCGCACCTGGCGATCAATGGTCAAAGCGGGTTGCTGGATTCGATCAACATCAGTGCACCGGTTTCGACCGGGGGGCGAGACGTTGCACTCACCGCGTCTGACGAAATCGTTATCGATTCAACCGTCGCAACGGACGGAGGCAACTTTACCGTCAATGCCGACAGCAACACCAATGGTTCCGGCGCGTTCGTTCAGCCCATTGCCGGAGTTATCGATTCGAGCGATGGACAGGTTTCAATCACGGCAAGTGACGTATCGATCGAAGGCGCGATCAGTGCAGGAACTGGTGCTGTCGCATTTGCACCATCGCAAGCCGGAGCGGAGATTCACCTGGGCCAAAACCTGGCGACAGCCGTTTTCAGTTTGAGTGATGTTGAGCTTGACAATGTTGCGACGACAAACAAGATCGCGATTGGGGACGACGCGACCGGTTCCGTAACTATCTGGCAGCCGATCAATCTGAGCGATGGTAACGCACCGCTGCTGGAAATTTCGAGCAGCGGTCCAGCATCCAGCATCAGCGATGCCAATGCTGCCGCGCCGGATGTTACCGTCGCGAACCTGGTGCTCTCAGGCAGCGTAGCCCCTGGCGATCCTCTTGGTGTCCTCAGCGCCGCCGGAAATGTAATGCTGACCGACGATAGCACGCTTCAGATCCAAATCGGCGGTACGTCTCCCGGCGTTGATGCCGATTCTTACGACCAGCTTCATTCCAGTGGGTTGGTCACGATTGGCGATGATGTTTCGCTTACCTTCGATTCGTTCGGCGGCTACGTCCCGTCCAACAGCGAAAGCTTCACGATCATCAGTCGCTCCGGGGGCAGCGGCGTGTTCGCGGGCCTTGTCGAAGGCGAACAAGTCACCACAAACTTTCTTGGCTCGGGGCAACCCGCATTCATCACCTACGCCGGCGGCGATGGCCACGATGTGGTCTTGTTCATGAATCGGCCCCCCAATGCCGGTGACGACGTGGCCAGCGAAGTGAGCTTGGGCGAAGACGACGGCGTGACGGACATCACCTCCGCAATTCTGCAAAACGACTTGGATCCGGACGGCGACCCGTTGACCGTTGCTGAGATCACGGACGGTGCCAGCACGGTCACGACGACTTCCCCCGGTTCGATCACGCTTGCGAGTGGAGCAATTGTCTCTCTCGACAACTCGGGCAACGTCGCGTTCGATCCCAAAGGGCAGTTTGATTTCCTGTCGCAGTATAATTCCGATGCAAATTCCGCGTTCGACTACACCGTTGTCGATGCGTTCGGAGAAACGGACACGGCGACGGCGGCGGTCTTGATCCAGGGTGCCAACGATTCCGCCACGATCAGCGGGAGTACGAGCGGTTTCATCGTCGAAGACTCGACGGCGAGCGTAACAGGCGCGATGGCCGTCAGTGATGCGGATATCGGAGAGAATCTTGTGTCGCAGCAGTCTTCCGTTCCAGGCGACTTTCGGAAGTTTCAGCATTGATTCGTCAGGCGACTGGACATATCTACTGAACAACAACAGCGTTCAACATCTTGCGCTGAATCAGATGGTGGCTGACGTTTTCACGGTGACGTCAACAGATCTTTCTGCGACAGAGAATGTCACGATCACGATCAACGGGGTGAATGATCCGCCCGTTGCGAGGGAAGTCAGTGCCGCGGCCGACGAGGATGGTAGCGCCGTTGTTATTCTGCTGGATGCCAGTGATGTGGATGATGCCGATTCGCTGACCTACGCCATTGAGTCACAACCGAGTGAAGGATTCGTTACCAACAACAATGACGGCACTCTCTCGTTCGATCCCGACGACGATTTACAGGACCTGGCGGCCGGTGCGACTCGCAACGTCACGTTCGAGTACACCGCGAGCGACTTGCAGAACGCGGTTAGCGAACCGGGGGTTGTGACGGTCACCGTGACCGGTGTCAACAATGCGCCCTCCGTGGGTGTTCTGGTTGATCAAATCACTGTCCGCGAAGGGGAAACGGCCGAAAACAGCGGGACACTTAATGATGAGGACTTCGGCGATGTCGTCGACCTCGATGCTTCCGTCGGCACGATTGTCGAAAACGGAATCGGGGCCTGGAGTTGGTTCTTTGAAACCGATGATTCGGATCAGAGCCAAACGGTCACGATCACGGCGACCGATCTCCAAGGTGCAACGAATTCGACGACGTTTGAGTTACGTGTTCTGAATACAAGGCCAACGATCAGCACTTTGGCTGGAGACGCGACCCGGGAAAATAAATCCTCCGATGGTGAAACCACGATCGACGGTTCGTTCCATGACGACGCAGCCGGTGACTCGCATACCGTCATCATTGATTGGGGCGAAATTACTGAGGACGCTGCCAACGCGGACGACGATCGTACCGTGCTTGAGATCGCCGCCGACGTGGATCGCGTCATTTCGGCTGGACACCAGTACGCTACGGGCGGGATTTTCACAGTGACGGTCACCGTCGTCGATGACGATGGAGGTGTGTCGGTGCCAGCGACCACCCAGCTCTGGGTCAGCGGTGTACGGCTTGATCCGAATACCGGCCAACTGCAAGTCGTCGGTACACCAGGCAAGGACATTGTGACCGCCAAACTCATCGGCGGTGGCTCCGACGGCGGAAGTGACGGGGGCTCCGATGGCGGCAGCGACGGCGGGCCCGATCAGCCCCGAGTTAAGGTAATCACTCGACTGGACGTTGGCGGCGGCAGCGATGGTGGGCCGGATGGAGGCAGCGGCGGCGGTGCAGACATTGAATACTTCGATCCCGCAGAAATTCGCACCGTTCGCATTGTCTTGGGTGACGGTAATGACAAAGCAACACTGGGAGGACCCGATGGCGGCAGCGACGGTGGAGCCGACGCCTGGTACGAGCTGGCGATCATCGAAGGCGACGACGGAAAGGATCAGTTGACCGGCGGCAGTGGCCATGATGCGTTAGTGGGCGGAGCAGGCAACGACAAGCTGAAAGGTAACGATGGCCGTGATCTTCTGATCGGTGGCGCTGGAAAAGATGACCTGAAAGGCGGCAGGGGTGATGATCTGCTGATCAGCGGCTGGACAGCTTACGATGACGACATTGAAAGTATCGAGAAGATCATGGAGATGTGGGTTTCCGGCGAAAGCTACGACACGCGGGTCGCGAATCTCCGATCCAGCAGCGTCGTCGGCCTCCAAGCATCTGGCCCCCGTCAGTCGGTTTTCAATGACGATGACGAAAAGGATAAGCTGAAAGGTGACAAAGACCGCGATTGGTTCTTCTCGGAGATCGGTAAAGATAAGCTCAAGGACCTGAAAGGCAACGAAGATCTGAACTGACTGTGCCGCTGGTGATCTAGCCGAGATGTCGAACGAGGATCCGGCTTTGTGCGTCTCGTAGGAATGGAGGCGTTTCTTCGGCCGGGAATTCCTGCGAGACGGCAACGGCACTGTTACCGAGATGTAGTCTTTCGATTTACATTTCGTGCGCATGGTCTTCTCGCATCCACTTTCCTGCCTCCCTTCGCTCGCGGCGGGTTTGGTTCCCTCCGGTCATCACCGACAGGCTTGGCCGTCTTTCGAGTTCGCTTGTGAGCTACGGACTGGTCATTTGTCTCAGGTTGGTCTCCACCCTATCTGTTGATAACGCAGTTACCACTATCGACTTCAGGTCGGTAACGTTAGCCAGGAGAGGACTTTCACCCCTCTGATCAAACACCTTCATAGACGCACTAGCCCGGATTATTCGTCCCCGTAGGGTGGTGTCGAGCAAAGATCGCAAAACGGTGGGTCGGCATTCGCGAAAAACGTTGCATGAGAAACAGAGTGTGATTTCAGTTTCGAACCGTTTGCGCTGACCCACCAAGGACTTACGCGAATTTGACCCACCCTACGTGAATAATCCGCACTAGCCATCTCGCTCCGCCGAGATGAAGGTGCGACCGGATCGGTTGCCAATTCGATGGGTCTAGTCGAAGAGCCCGCATCATCGGTGTCGCGCTTTCGAGCCAACTCAATTGAGTCGCTGAAACACAATGTCGGGCTTCGTCACGGCACAGCGTGACGGCTACGATAAGTTTGTTATCTTGGTGAAAACGGCCTGCTGTCGCGAACACAACCTGGGACCCATGAACGCACCACCAAACGACGATCCAATCTGCAAGTATTCACAGATTTTTGTCAAACAACCATTCCTTATTTTGGCCGCCTTCGCGGTATCCGTTGCCGTTTGTCTTGCGGTATCGGCGTCGGCTCAAGAGCGGCCAAACATCGTCCTGATCATGGCCGATGATCTGGGCTTCGCCGACCTGGGCTGTTACGGCTCGGAGATCGAGACGCCAAACCTGGATGCGCTTGCAGCCGAAGGATTGCGATTCAGTCAGTTCTACAATACGGCCAAATGTCACTCGTCGCGCGTGTCGCTGCTGACGGGACTCTACTGCGATCAGGCAGGCGGTGCGAAACTCAATCGCGGGGCGACCATCGCCGAGGTGCTGGGAGACGCCGGATACTTCACGGCGATGGTCGGCAAATGGCATCTGAGCCAGCAGCCGACCGACTTTGGCTTCCAGCGATATTGGGGGCATCTTTCGGGCGCCACGAACTTCTTCACCGGCGACGACACGTTCCGCCTGAACGGCGACGAATGGAAGGTCCCCGCGACGCTTCACGGACGGCCGTTCTATACGACGCATGCCATCACCGATTTTGCACTCGAGTTTCTGGAAGAAGCGACCAAGAGCGACAAACCGTTCCTGCTGTACACCGCATTCAACGCTCCTCACTATCCGTTGCAGGCGCCCGAGCAAGCAGTGCGGAAATACGACGGTCGATACGACGGCGGTTGGGACAAGCTGCGCGTCCAGCGGCATCGGCGGCAACTCGAATCGGGACTGCTGCCGGCGAAATGGAAGCTCAGCCCGCGGCCGGATCACGTTCCCGCCTGGGATAGCCTGAGCGAAGGAGAACGTCAGTGGGAGGCCGACCGCATGGAAGTCTTTGCGGCCATGGTCGACGTGCTGGACCAGAACGTGGGACGGCTCGTCGACTTTCTCAAAAAGAAAGGCGTCTACGAAAACACGCTGATCCTATTTTGCTCGGACAACGGAGCTTGTCCCTTCGAACGCACGCGAGGACGCGACCTCAAGCCCTGGGATCCGAAGTCGTACTGGACCTACGACGCCAGTTGGGCTCACGTCGGCAACACGCCTTTCCGGTTGTACAAACAGAACCAGCACGAAGGCGGCATCTCGTCGCCGCTGATCGTGCATTGGCCGGCAGGGCTCCAGACCGAACCTGGCTCGATCACCGATCAGCCCGGACACCTGATCGACTTCATGGCGACGTTCATCGACGTGGGAAAGGCGAAGTATCCAAAGCAGATCGGCAATCGTCAGATCGACCCGCTGCAGGGCAAGTCGCTGCTGCCGATTCTGCAGGGAAAAGAACGGGACCTCCACGAAACACTGTACTTTCACTTCGGGACCGATCGCGCATTGCGGCAGGGTCCGTGGAAGCTTGTCTCAGCGAAGCTTGGCAAGTGGGAACTTTACAACCTTGACGAAGACCGCACCGAGTTGAACGACCTGTCCGCGCAACATCCCGATCGAGTCGCCGCCATGGCCGAGCAGTGGTTTCAGCTGGCGGAAAACGTCGATCGACTCAAGGGGCCCGCGCTGTCGCCCGTCGGAGACAAGCTTAGATCGCTCAGCTTTCGAAGAGACACCAGCGAGGATGCGGCCGCGAGCGAGCAGAAGAAGAAAAAGAGCAGTGCTAAGCGGCAAGACCATGCTCCGGAAGCGAAACCTCAGGGCGCCGGCAACTCAAAGAAGTCGCCTGCCAATACGATGATGGCCGATTCGCCGGTGACTTTTCCTGAGCGTGGGGCGTTGCCATCGAAGTATCGACCCGATGTGAAAGTCGATCACACCGTGCCCGAGCCGGACTACTCAATCAGCGGATCACCAGTCCGTTCGCTCGAGCAAATCGGCGCCATACAGAAAGAGATGCCGAGTGGAAGCTTTACGCCTCCGCCAACCGATTGGAGTCCTCTGTCGCGGACGCGCAAAATCCTGCTCGATGGTGGCGAGCTTCGTATCGTCGCCTTGGGTGACAGCATCGTGAACGACACCTTTCGCAGTGGTTGGCTGGCAAAGTTGTCCGAAGCGTATCCAAAAGCAACGATTCGGGGTTCGGTCTACGTGCGTGGTGGAGGCGGCTGCAAGCACTATCGACATGAAGATCGTGTCCGGAAGTTCCTGCTGCCGCTGAAACCGGATCTCGTCTTTATCGGCGGTATCAGCCAGGGAAAGGATTACGAGGCGATCCGCGACGTCATTGGTCAGCTCCGGAAGGACCTGCCGGCTGTGGAGATCCTGTTAGCCACAGGAGCCTTTGGCTCGGTGGATCCCCGCCGAGACGAGCTGCTGGCCGGTGCACAGCATTCCGGATCGTCGGAGTACGGAAAAGAGCTAAAGCAGATCGCCAACGAACTGAACTGTGCCTATCTGGATATGACGACGCCGTGGGCGGAATACATTCGATCTGCCGGCGTGCATCCGCATCGGTTCTACCGAGATCGAGTGCATGCCAACGCCGAGGGCGAACAGATACTCTGCCAGATCCTGATGTCCTTTTTTGATCCGTCACGATGAATCGCGGCGGATCCAAGTGACAGTGGTAGTCCACGATCGGTAGCGAAGAGAAAATTTTCGGTTCAGTCGCCAAAGGCCGCAGCGAGAAAGAGATCACGGAAGACGGAGGATATTTCTAATGGGGTTTGGGATTCATTCGGGTAGGAACATGAGAGTATCAATCAGGCCACGTCGGGAGTTTCCGTCACACCGAACTCTGGCAGCAATGCTCTTGCTCTTATCGATAGCGTCTGTGCCGGTGTTTTCGACCTGTCGTGCCGATTCGCCGGCATCATCAAACGAACTTGCTGCACTCGACCAAACGTTGGGCGCACGTTACCGCTACATCGGCAACATCCGGTCTCGGCATGCAGCGGAGATTGCTGCCTCGAATTGGTCGATCGGCGCGGAGACCATGGATCGCGACTACACCGTCTACGCGAATTGGCGCGAGCATCTGGGGCCGCTTGGTGCGAAGAAGGCACGGATTCAATCCGGCTGGGCAAAGACCGAGAAACAGCGCGGCAAGTATGACTGGGCATGGGTTGACGAGATCGTTTTGGACATGGTCGATCAAGGCGTCGAGCCATGGGTGTGTCTCTGTTACGGCAATCCGATCTATCCAGGCGGCGGTGGCACGGGATTAGGTGGCGGCTTGGTGTCGTCCGAACAAGCACTCAAGGCGTGGGAACGTTACGTAGCCGCGTTCGTGCGGCGATACGCCCAGCATGTCGACGAGTGGGAGTTGTGGAACGAGCCGCGGACAGGCCGAGGAAAGGGAGCTGTCCAGTACGCCAAGTTCGTCATCCGAACGGCTGAGGCGATTCGGGAGATTCAGCCCCATGCCGAGATCCTGTTTGCCGCCGGCGGCGCATTCGACACCCAATTCGCGACCGAAGTGCTCGAGTACCTGCGTGAAGTCGACAAACTGAGTCTTGTCAACACCATCATCTACCACCCCTACATGTACAACCCGGACGAATCGTACGGCAGTGCGTTGAAGCTCCGCGAAATCGCCAAGTCCTTTGCCCCGCATATTGACATTCGCCAAGGTGAGAACGGTGCGCCTTCACGACCGGGAAGCTTCGGTGCCATTTCCAACAACGAGTGGACTGAGCAGAGCCAAGCCAAGTGGGCCACGCGGCGGCTACTGGGAGATCTGGGACGCGACATCCCGTCTTCCTACTTTGCGATTTGCGACATGCGGTACCCCGATCGCATCAACTACAAAGGGCTGCTTGCGATCAACGAGGACAAGACGGTGCACCACCGAAAGCTTGGTTATCATGCGGTGCAACACGTTACCGCATTGTTTGACAACAACGTGCGACGAATCAAGGATTTCGATGCGCAAGTCTCGGACGCAGCAAAAGATTACGAGTTCACCGTCTTCGGCTACCAAGGTTCCCAGGGCGCGATCGTGACACTGTGGCGCAGCAATGAGACACCCGGAAAACAGCCAGAGTGGGAACAGGTGACTCTGGAAACTGACTGTCAGTTTGAACACCCCGTTTGGATCGATCTGCTTAGCGGCCGAGTCTATGAGTTGGATGACGCGATGTGGAGAGTAACGGATCGGGGCACCAATTTTACCGAGTTAGCGGTCTATGATTCGGTAATTGTGGTTGCCGAGCGAAAGCAGGTGGGAGCGCGAATCGATCTTGCCAACCCACGGGCACCCGACACGGCGTCGCCCAGGCCGAAGCGATAAACACGAGTGACAAGAGGCAAAATGTCTGACATCGGTTCATCGCCCGTGCGCGTGCAATTCTGCCGCAAACCAAATGGTGGGTGCAATCGACTGCCAGATCGTGTATTCCATCATTGCGCCCCACAGCGGAAACTCATGGAGGTTTTCATGCTCCGGCCACAGTTCGTAGCGAGGGTGAACGGTCTGATCACGGGTCAGCGGCCAGTTGATCGGCCATGAGGCTCCGTCTCGGACTGGTCGTACGCTGCCGTAAACGGTGATACCAACCGGCGCACGGTGACTCGCATAGCGGCTATCAAGGTGCAGAATGTTGTGCACGCTTCGCCACGAGTCGTCGACTCCCGCAAGTGTTTCCAATCCAGTCACCAGCGGCCGGTTGGTGGGATGGTGCCCCAATAAGAATGCCAATCCGGTCACGCCGGCAGCCACGCATTCCTGCCGATCCGGTTTGATGTGTGGCGGAAACGGCTCGTCCGTTGGCACGACCTCTGGAAACAGGACGACATGATGATCCTCGGCTCGCGGACATCCACCAATTCCATAGCCAAACGGCGCCCATCCGTTTTTGAGTACGCCGAAACCGGAACGTCGAGTGGAACCGTCCAAATAGGCCATTGTCACGCTCTGATACAAAGCCGTGGACAGTGCCTTGCGTCGCGTTTGGGTCAATGCCTGACCGCCAGCCTGGAGCTGGGCAACGATTGCCTCGGCGACTTCCGGCGGCGCGACGATCCATGGCTTTTCGACAATCTGGTCCACATGCTGGATCCACGCTGCCCCGGCATCTTCGCGGCCCGCCAACAGTAATTCGCAAGAGGCAAGGAGCCGAGCTTCTTCGACAGTGGTGGCGCGGTCGGGGGCCGGTTCGGTGCGATGGGTCTCCGCCCACTTGAAGGCAGACAGCGCCGAGTTGAGATATTCATCCCAAGCGTCATCGGTCTTGAATCCGCGATCTCGCAGCACGCGTGCCGCCCGCGCCGTGGCAGCGGCATGACGGTAGTTTGCCAGGGGCGATGGAGCGAGCCGGTAGATTGGCAGTGTGTTCAGATGGCTCGGTTCGCCCTGCCGAGGATGCTCGGCGTACTCGATACCCGACGGGACCGATCCGTCCTCCGCTTGCATCGCCCGATACGAGTCGATCATCCACAAGCCTTCATCTAGCAAATCCGGACGACCATTGCCGGAATCGGAAATGCCAACGTCGTCCGCACCCAGGCGCGCGGGTGCCGGTTGACGAGGTCAAGCAAAAGCAGCGAGGCCCAGTAATGATGGTGATTGGAGTCAAAGTCTCCCGCGTCCATCCAACCGCCGCGTGTGTTCGGCGCGAGTTGTTTCGTTGCTCCCTCGTTAAACGCCTTGAAGGTGGCATTGCCGTAACGAGCGTTGCTGTGAACGGCGGCCGAGTCATCCGCTGCCGGACGAATCCATCGCTCCCCGTCAACGCTTTCGACTTCGACCGGAACGTTACGTCGATGGACGTGCAGACCTCGCAGTGCGAGCCGCCAAAGGTCGTTGTAGACATCGTCTGCAATTCGAAACGGTCGGGAGGAACCGATCCCATCGACAACAACTCGGTAGGTCCCGGGCGTGGTCAGTTCGTGGAGATTCATCGAGAACACAGGACCGCCGGAACGATTGAACTTCGAACCGTCAGGCCGGCCCCGGATACCGGTGTAATCGTCGGCGTCCTCCGCTTTTTGGCGGAGTTCGATCTCGCCGGCGAGAGTCTCACGCCCCGATTCATGCTCGACAACCCGATATCTCAAGCCAGGATATCGCGCAAGGTAATCAATCGCTCCGCCGTCACCGGTCCAGCAGGTGAGCGTGGCTCGCTTGCCAGGATCGCCGGGGCGGAAACCGATAGCCGAAACATGAATGGCCGGGCTGACCGTTCGACGCGCCGACCACTGAAAGCGAAACGGCTCCAGTTCTTCGTGTTGGATCTTGTACTGTCCCTCAGCGAGTGGCTCGTCGAGATTCAGGAACACGACATACTCGTACGCCGCCTTCCAATCACCCCATTGGACATTCGCAGCATCCAACACACGGTTCTTGAACGATATCGACTTAATCTCGGGCGCCCCGGGAATGGACCAAGCCGTTGCCGCGAGGAGTTGCTTGCGATCCACGCGTGTCCCCGTGAAATGATCGGGCGTGCGAATCAGTTGCCGATTTTTCGGCCCCACAAGCGTGCCGATCTCACGACCATGACGTCGAACGGATGTCCTTTGGGGACTTTCTTCCTTCAACTCGTCATTCGGCTCAGCTTCGTAAGGGATCAATTCCCCAAGCGAGACGGAACCCTCGTGAATCGTCACGGCCGCGATGTTTGGGGCGACCATGCCAACGTCGACAATCTCTGGTTTGGTTGCGTTAGCGGAGGACAGTTGAGCAACCATTGCAAGAAGTACGGCACGCATGTTTTAAGTCCAAGTGAAGTAAGATTTACCCTCTCGCTTGCAGGCTGTTGATTTAAACGAAATGTGAATTGCAAGGGTGAGCCGCGGGCCGTAAGGCACCGGGCAATGACGTATGCCCGGCCGCTTACGCGTCGCGGCTCACTAAATCAACAGGCCGCTTGCGGGAGAGAGATCGGGTACCAGCGCCGTTGCGTTTCGATGATAAGGCGGCGTTGTCCAACGAAACCTCGATTCTCGGTACCGGGTTTTGATAACTGTAACCTCAGGTTGGCATTCCAACATCGGTCTGGTCAAGCGCCAAGGCCCAGTCGTTGTCGCGGCCGGATGTGGGCGGAGTGTCACGTTCTATCAAGTTCGCGACTTGGGATCATCAACGAAGCAGTTTTGCTCGAGTTGTCAGGGCTTAACGGCCTGTTGATTTAGTGAGCCGCGACGCGTGAGCGACCGGGCCTGATGCGTTGCCCGAGGCCTTACGGCCAGCGGCTCACCATTAACTTGCCAGTTTCGACTAAATCAACAGCCCGTTAATGCAATCAGCCGCGGGCGCGTTAGCGGCGTGTCGATTTCATCAGCCGCACGGCGTTAGCCGCGGTTTTCCCCGCCACAAAACCGGGGCTACGCCCATCGGCTAATCATGACAGTGCACGAAACGACTAAACCGACAAGCCGTTAACGCTCGGCGGCTGATGGGACGAACCACCCAACTGGTGCCAATGTAGATGGCAAAAAGGTTGACACCAGTCGCAACCCCAGCCCGCAACGTTACGATAGTCAAGTGCTCCGTTACTGCTGGTTTGCTCGGCCAGCCTGTCAAGCGCTCAGGTCCCTTACCCGCTTGACCGAATTGACGTTGCGTCGCATCGATGAAACTGGCCCTCGCATCCAGTGATCGCAGCGTATAGAAAAATTCCCAGCCACGAATCCTCGAAAAACCTCACATCGTTTCCGGAACATGAAAATCATTGCGTTGCCCGCTTTTTGTCTTGCACTCGTCCTCACCGCTGCTGTTCCCGCCTCGGCACTTGGCCCACCAACTTCGCTATCTGTCAGCGAAGGTTTTGAAAACCCGCTCGGCTTCTACGACGCCAAGCCAAGTTTTTCCTGGCAACTGCCCGACGACGAAGGAGTGAAGGCTCAAACCGCTTACCGCGTTGTCGCCGCTAGCGAAGCGTCGATGCTGCCGAACGACGCCGACCTTTGGGATAGTGGCAGGATCGCATCCGATCAATCGACTTTCTTGCCTTATGCCGGCAAGCCACTCACGTCCCGCCAACGCGTCCACTGGCAAGTCATGTTCTGGGACGACCAGGACCGCCCTTCCACTTGGAGTGCAACCGCCCATTTTGAACTCGGCTTGCTCGAAACCGCCGACTGGCAGGCCGAGTGGATTAAGCTCGATGCCGGGCAGGCGCCTTTCGTACCTCAGTACTTGCGTCGTGAGTTCACCCTCAACGAAGCTCCCAAAACTGCCCGCATTTACATCACTGCCAAGGGACTCTACGACCTGCACTTGAACGGTAAAAAGGTGGGCAACGACTTCATGACACCGGGCTGGACACCCTACAGCAAACGCATCGAAACGGTCTGCTACGATGTCACGCGTCAACTGAGACAAGGCGAGAACACGATTGCCGCGGTGCTGGGCGAAGGCTGGTTTGCTGGTCGGCTGGGCTGGTCCAAAAAGAAACAAGAAAAACCGGATCCCGAGTTGCTCGTCCAACTTGAAATCACGCATGCCGACGGTTCCCGCCAGATCATTCCCAGTGACTCGCAGTGGAAGGGAACGCGGTCGGGCCCGATCCGTTTTTCGGGGATCTATGATGGCGAAGACTACGACGCTCGGAAAGAAATTCCCGGCTGGTCCGCTAGCGGTTTCGATGACTCGAAATGGCAATCCGTCGCCACTGCCAAACTCGACCCTCAACTGCGTCTGACCCCGAAACGCCACGCTCCAGTGCGCGTCACCGAACAGCGGCCTGCGGTCGGTGTCAATGAACCCGCTGCTGGTCGATTTGTCTTCGATCTTGGCCAGAACATCGTCGGCTGGCCAGAACTCCGTATCCCGGTCCGTCAGGGTCAGACGATCACGATCCGCTTTGCCGAGATGCTGGAGAAAGACGGTACGCTTTACACCGAAAACTATCGCTCGGCCCGCTCGGCCGATACCTACATTGCCGCCAGCGACGGGACGATTCTCTGGCACCCGACCTTCACGTTTCATGGTTTCCGCTACGTCGAACTCAGCGGCTTCCCCGAGGAGATCGAACCATCCAAGGACTGGGTCACCGGCATGGTTCTGCATTCGGACTTCGACTGGCGGGGTCACTTCGAGTCGTCCCATGACAAGCTCAACCAACTGCAAAGCAACATCACCTGGGGATTGCGCGGCAACTTCCTCGAAATACCGACCGATTGTCCGCAGCGAGACGAACGCCTCGGCTGGACCGGCGACGCTCAAGCCTTCGCTCCGGCGGCCATCTTCAACGCCGATGTCCATGCCTTCTTCGCTAGCTGGCTGGAAAGCATGCGTGATGACCAGCAACCCGGTGGCGAGATCCCCAACGTCGTTCCTAACATTCTGAACAACGTTTGTGGTGGTGCGGGATGGTCCGACGCTGCCACGGTGATCCCTTGGGAAGTTTATGTTCGCACGGGAGATCCCGAGGTGCTCTCTGAGAACTACGACATGATGCGTCGGTGGGTCGAAAACCGCGCCGGCGTGGCAAAGGGCTATATCGTGGACGCCGCTACCTACGGCGACTGGCTGCAGCCGTACCCACGTGGCGAGGGCAATCGCGGAGACACGCCACTGGCCATGATCAGCACCGCTTACTTCGCCCGCTCGGCCGACCTGACGGCACGCGCTGCCGACGTGCTCGGGAAAACGGAACAAGCTCGACAGCACAAGCAACTCTTCGAATCGATCCGCAACGCATTCGTCGATAAGTTTTTTGCTGCCGACGGGAAAATGCTTGGCGATACCGAAACGCAAACCGGCTACCTGCTGGCGCTCGGGTTCGACCTGCTGCCCGAATCGATGCGTCAAAAGTCTGCCGCTCATCTGGCCCGCGTTGTCGAAGCCGCTGGCGGACATCTCGGCACCGGCTTCCTCGGTACGCCACTGTTGGCTCCCACGCTTGAACGCTTTGGTCGTAACGACCTCGCCTTTGGCGTACTCTTCAAGGAAACCTACCCTTCCTGGTTTTACTCGATCAACCAAGGTGCCACCACGATGTGGGAGCGCTGGAATAGCTATAGCCATGCCGATGGCTTCGGCGACGCCGGCATGAACTCCTTTAATCACTACGCCTACGGTGCGGTCGGTCAGTGGATGGTCGAACGCATTGCCGGACTCGCTCCCGATCCGGCAAACCCCGGCTACAAGCATCTCTTCATCCACCCCACGCCGGGCGGTCCACTTGAGTCTGCCGAAGCGGAACTGAAGACCCCCTACGGTATCGCTCGTAGCGCGTGGACGAAGGAAGGCAAGATGTTGATCGTCGAGGCCACGATTCCGCCCAATACGACCGCGACGTTCCAACTGCCCACGCTCGGCTTGGACAAGCCCAAGATCACCGAGTCCGGGGCAGCGGTCGATTACGTGCAACAAGGGGACCGCGCCCAATTCGTCTACCCAGCCGGAACGTACCGCTTCACCATTGGCCCGTAAACAACAACGACGATCCTCAGGACAGGCAAGTTCGTCGCAACGGAAAAGACAGGCATGAAGCCTATCCTACAAAAGAATTAACAAACGCTTTTTCACATGCCAATTCGAACGTACCTGCTTTCCTGCGTCGCCTCGTTCTTCTGTTTCGTGACGCCTTCCACCATGCCGGCCGCCGAACAACAAGTCCTGTATTGGAACTTTGAAGGAAACGATTCATCTCAAGTCACGGATCGATCCGGCAATCGTGTTGATGGCAAACCAACGACCGAATTGGTGCCTTCGCCGGCGGGCAATGCCGCGCGAATGAGTGGATCAAGCGGCAGCAAAGTGTCTGCCGTAGTCCCTCTGCCGAAGAGATTTCCCATCGGCTCTTGGACGTTCATGGCCGCCGTTCGCCCTGAGCAATTCGAAATCGACAAACCACAGAACACGCGCCGACTGTTTTCCTATGGCAATTATCCGGCAGCCTATGCGGTCATCGAAATCGGCGGCGACGGTCACCTTCGTTCGTACATCGCTCATAAAGAGGAAAGTGGTAAGGCAGTCGGTTTTCAAGCGGCGTCGGGTCTGTTGTTGACCAAACAGGCTTGGAACCATATCGCGGTTGTCTGCGACTCGGAGCAGCGAGCAGTTCGCCTCTTCATCAACGGATACCTCGCCGCCACCGCTTCGATGCCGTCTGACTTCGATGCCAACCTTCGCGGCGATGGAAACTTGACCGTTGGCAGCGATTGGCAGAACTATTTCGGACTTGTCGACGAGGTCCGGATCTTTTCATCCGCGATTGCGAGTGACGATGTCCGGGCCGAGTACGATCGCCTTGACGCATCGTTTCATTTCGAGGATTCCGACGAGCTTCGGGCCGCCAAAAGACTTCAAGCGTTAACTGAAACACTCGATCAGATATCCGCAGCATGGCAAAAGAACCAATTCGATTTGGTTCGACAACGCTGTGACCGTATCGTCAATGACAACACTGCGCCGGTTCACTTTCGCAGCTACGCCCAGCTACGCCTGGCACAAAGCTATCTCGCTCAAAAAGATCCACGCCGTGCGATCGAAACCTATCAGTTGATTGCAAAAACAAGCGCCTACCCAAGCGTTCATCGTGACGAAGCTCAGCAGTCGGCTGATGAGTTGATACGGCTTTCAAAACGGTTGCCGATGATCGCCGCCGCCGCGTCACGGACCTCGTTGCCTGGGATCGGTTCGTTGAGTGCCGAGGTCTTTGTTGGCGTTGACGGAAATGATGAAGACGACGGGTCACGTCAGAGTCCTTTTGCAACACTACGTCGAGCGCGAGACGAAGTTAGGAAGTTGAGGAAGTCGGAAATAAGTGGCCCGATCGCTGTGACGATTCTACCCGGTTTGCATGCCGTCACCGAAACATTCGATCTGGCATCCGAAGATACAGCGACGGCTGAATCGCCGACCATTTTCCGAGCCGACAAAAAAGGCACCGTCACGTTTTATGGCGGGCGTCAAATATCCGGTTTCAAAAAAGTGACCGACGCGAATGTTCTAGAACGCATACCCCAATCGGCACGCGATGCGGTTTGGCAGTGTGACTTGAAGTCTCTTGGCGTCACCGATTTTGGAAAATTGCAGGTTCGCGGATTTGGTCAGCCTGCCTCGCCTCCAACCTTGGAACTTTTCATCGATCGAAAGCCGATGACGCTGGCCCGTTGGCCGAACGAAGGATTCGTTGGAATCGAGAAGTTGGTGCAACCGGGATCCAGAAAAACGGGCGAGCCCTCGATCATTCAATTTCAGTCGGACCGCCATCAGCGATGGACCGATGCGCCGGACGCGTGGATGTTCGGATACTTTCACTATCTTTGGGCCGATGCGACGCTGCCTATCGGCAAGATCGATCCGGTTACCAAGACGCTCACGACGGCGGTACCGTACCAATACGGCGGCAACGGCATGAGTACCGAACAGGGGATTCAGTATTACGTTTTCAATCTGCTTGAGGAGATCGACCAACCGGGCGAATGGTACCTGGATCGCTCGACGGGAATGTTATACGTCTATCCGCCAAGCGATTTGGAAAATAGTCAGGTCGAGATTGGCCTGTTTTCCTCGCCGATGATCCAGATGCAAGCGGTCTCCCACATCGATTGGATTGGATTGAATTTCGACTTAGGACGCTTCAATGCGATTCAGGCCAGCGATTGCAGCGACTGCTGGTTTGTCGGCTGTGAAATCGGGCGTTTTGCGGGAGAGGGACTGTCGATTCGTGGCGGAAAGAACAATCGCGTGATCGGCTGCGACCTTCACACGTTCGGGCGGACGGCAATGACCGTCATCGGTGGTGACCGGAAAACACTGGAACCGGGCGGTCATCTTGTCGAGAATTGCCAAATCAGCGACTTCGGACGCATTGACCGTACCTACACGCCCGCCATCCAGCTTGAAGGCGTTGGACACCGAGTCGCCCATAACCTGATGCACCACGCCCCCTCGAGTGCGATGCGCATCGAAGGTAACGATCATCTGATTGAATTCAACGAAGTGCACAGCGTGGTCTTGGAATCCGACGATCAAGGCGCGCTGGAATTATTTCGTAACCCAACCTACCGCGGCGTTGTGTTTAGACACAACTATTTGCATCACATCGGCAAGGCAGACTCGGGGATCAGTGTCCACGGACAAGCAGCAATCCGTTTTGACGATGCTATCAGTGGCATGTTGGTTTACGGCAACGTGTTCTTGCGATGCTCGGCAGCAAAATTTGGCGCCATTCAATTCAATTCGGGACGTGACAACCTGATTGAAAACAACTTGTTCCTGGATTGCAAATATGGAATCAGTGGCGGGTGGCGTTCCTCGAACAATGTCTGGAAGTATTTTGATGAGAATCGAGTTCCCGCAGACTTTTATCAAACGGAACTGTATCTCAAACGCTACCCGAAAATCGCGACGATGCTTGATAAACCAGGCGAGAACACGATTCGGCGCAACATCTTTTACCGCTGTGGCGATCTGGCATCGCAGACAAACTACTTGGATTTGTTCCAGAACGGTTGGTTTGCAGCAGCCGATCCAGGGGTCAGAGCATTGACGACTCCGGTTGTCGGTGTGTTGCAAGATTGCGAGGCCCTGCGGCGCATGTCGTTCAAGCCGATTCCGAAAGAGCAGATCGGATTGTACGAATCACCAGCACGAGCCAGTTGGCCGGTGAATGTGAAACCGGTTGAACAACGCTCGAATTGACGAATGCGAGCAAGATATCGATTCGCGACGCGTAACTTCAGTCAACTTCGCGTCCATGGCGGAGAAACGTACGTCGATCAAACGCAGACAATCAATCGTCCTGAAACGCATCAATTCAGTGCTGATACTTGTCATCTGCGCTATACTCCCTGATCTACGTATGAGCAACGCCGCCCGACTACGAAATGAAAGACGCAAGTTCATCATGATTGAAAAGAAATACGTCATCGTTGGTGGAAGTCACGGCATCGGCTTGGGGCTTGTCAAGCGACTGGTCTCAAGTGGAGCCGCACATTACCGTCGTCTCACGGACTGTTGATCAGCTCGTCGGACATTCCTGGTGTCACCCATTGCAAGCCGACGTCACAAAAGACGAGATCGATGCAGATTACCTGCCCGAATCCATTGATGGCTTCGCCTATTGCCCGGGTTCGATCAATCTTGGACCGATTCGCGGACTGAAGCCGGAAGCGATGATGAAGGATTTTGAGTTGAATGTTGTCGGCGCGGTGAAGTGTTTACAGGCAGTTTGCTACCGGCGATGAAGGCGGCCGGTTCGTCGTCGATGCGTGATGTTTAGCACGGTGGCGGTATCCCAAGGACTACCGATGCACGCCTCGGTGGCTGCGGCCAAGGGAGCGGTGGAAGGCTTAACCCGTTCGCTCGCGGCGGAACTGGCACCGAATATTCGAGTCAACTGCGTTGCACCGTCACTGACCGACACACCGTTGGCGGAACGATTGTTGTCCAGCGATCAGAAGCGTACCGCGATGGCCCAGCGTCACCCGTTGAAGCGGATTGGCAGCGTCGACGACATTGCTTCGATCGCGGAGTTCCTGCTCTCGGAAACCTCAGCTTGGATCACGGGCCAGGTGATCGGTGTCGACGGTGGCATGTCGACCGTCCGTGCGTGATCTGGTTACCGCCAGACTCTGCAAGAAGTCTTCCGCCTTGTTCAGGTGCTGGCTTTCGCTTCTTCGCGTTCATTTTCCTGGCCATGCTGCACATCATCGCCCACCTCGGATTCTTGCCGAGATCGTCGACGTGATTCCAGATCCATCGCCAGTACAATCCGTCCCAAATTTCGCACCAAGCCTCTTGTTTGTAGTGGCTCATCTTGCGAATGTACGACGATCCGGAGAAGTACGGCTTCGTTGTGATCGTGCCGCCGTCGGCGTTTTGGCTCATCGCATAGACATTGGGAACCATCACCCAGTCATAGCTGTCAATGAACATCTCCATGAACCAGCGATAGATCTCGTCAGGATCGATTTCGCACAGAAACATGAAACCGCCCAGTACCATCAGACGTTCGATGTGATGGCAGTAGCCGGTTTCCAAGAGTCGGCGGATCGTGTCGTCGATCGGGGCGATGCCGGTCGTTGCATCGTAGAAACTCTTGGGCATGGCCCGGTGATGCTGCCAGTGATTGGTGGTCCGCATGGGAACACCAAGATCTTCGTAGGTCGCACGCATGAATTCGCGCCACCCGATCACTTGCCTGAGGAATCCTTCGAGAGAGTTCAGAGGAACTTCATTCTTACCAGCGTAACTGAGTGTCGCCTTCACCACCTCAGCGGGGGTCAGCAGTCCGATATTCATTGCCGGCGTGAGCACGCTATGCCAGAGCCACGATTCGCCCTGGACGATCGCATCTTCGTAGTCTCCGAAACTGCCCGAATCGATTGGCCAAGAAGTGCTTGAGCCAGCGCCGCGCGGATTGGTGGGATGTCGGGTAGTAGAGCTGATCAAGGTTGCCGGGATGCTTCGAGAAATGCCGCTCAACATACTCCTTGGCTTCGCTGTCAAAAGCATCTCGCTTCAGTGTCAAAATGTCCGGGATCGTGGACAGTTGTTTTTTCGGCACCTTTTTCCGGTTGTCTTCGTCGTAACTCCACTGACCGCCAACGGGTTCGTCTCCGTCCATCAAAATGTCAAGTCGCTGCCGCTGCCACTTGTAGAAGTCAGCCATGAACCAGCGTTTCTTGCCCGCCCGATACTCCTGATTTTCTTCAGGTGAGTTGAGGAATCCCGGGTTGGTAAGAACCTGGCAGTTGAGTCCCATGCTGTCACAAGCCTTGCCGCAACCGCTTTTCCTGAACGAAATCGGTCGGATCGATCAAGCAGAGCGTCTCGTCCTTGCGTTCCTTTGCCTTGATCGACTGCTTCAACTGGTCGCCCAGCAATGGTTTCTCTAGCGTCGTACTCAACGTACTGAACTTCGTATCCGTCGTCGCGAAGATCGGCCTCGTAACGCTTCATGGTGGCCCGATGCAGCCACAACTTTTGCTTGTGGAATCGCATCGGGTACTGCTTGTCGCCAAAGAAGAGTGAGTCTTCGAGCAGAATGATTCGAGACGGGTCACGCTGCAGGCCAGGATGCTTCGCGAACAGCTGATTGGGGAGAATCAGTAATATCATTGCGGGTCTCGAACGCGGTCTCGGTCTTGCAGGTCGGAGTCGTGGGCTCGCTCGTCGATGGCAGCTTTTGCTGACCCCTGAAGTATAGGCCGAAGGAAAACAGGTGCGACAAACGTCTGGTTTCGCCGCGATTCCCTATTCAACGATCCGCGTCTTGTCGCGTCTCTAACGTGCCTATCAACCAGACATCAGCCAGCTTCACTTTCAGGAATCGATCGTGGCAACCGAACAAGACACAAAGAACTGGCCCGAATTGGCGATCGGACTCTACGAAAAGCTGACACGGCGTGACGCGGAGATCAGCTATTCATTCGATGATTTTGAGCTGCATGTTCCGACTTCCACAGGGCCTGACGCGTCACAGGCTCGCTGGAAAATGAGCCGCACGGCGTTAGCCGCGGTTTCCCCCGCCACAACGGCCTGTTGATTTAGTGAGCCGCGACGCGTAAGCGGCCGGGCATACGTCATTGCCCGGTGCCTTACGGCCCGCGGCTCACCCCTGCAATTCACATTTCGTTTAAATCAACAGCCTGACAAAACCGGGGCTAACGCCCAGCGGCTCATCATTGCAGTTCGCGAAACGACTAAATCGACAAGCCGCTCGAGCCGCGGCGTGATTGTCGTCGAGGTCGAGACTCTGACGAATGCCGGAGAGATGTCGCGGTTCTCCCGCCCGTTTTCGCGTGGTAAGTTGTTTCTACCGCCGATTGAAGCCTGAGGAAAAGGCGCGGCTTGGATTGATTCATCCATCGAGACAACGAATGAGAGCGCACCTGATCAATCTTTGGGATGAGTTTCGCGAGAGCTTCTGGTTCTTACCAATCATCATGTCGATGGTCGCAGCGTTGCTGGCGATATCGATCAATTTCATTGACTCGGCCTACAGCGATGAAATAGAGCGGAATTTTTCTTGGCTTACTACCAATCCGTCGTCAGCCCGCAGCGTACTATCCGCGATTTCCAGCGCGATGATTACGCTTGTCGGTGTGATCTTTTCGATCACGATGGTTGCCGTTTCCATGGCGACATCGCAGTACGGATCGCGTCTGCTTCGGTGCTTCATGACCGACAGCTTGGCTGGTTACGTAATCGGTACCTTTGTGGGTACCGGTCTGTTCTGCCTCATCACACTCCGATTGGTGCGCGATGCAGGTTCAACCACCGCGTTCACGCCGCATCTTTCCACAGCATGCGCGATCGCCATGGGATTGCTCAGCATTGCACTGTTGATCTTCTTCCTGCACGATGTTGCGAGCAGCATCCAAGCGACGAAGATCGTCGAGGCACTTGCGGACGATCTCAATGACTCCATTGATCGCCTTTACCCGGAAATACTTGATGAGGGCGAAAACGGGCGGGAGCTATCAGCGGTGGGGTCAACGGCCAGCGACAAGGGCAATTCTTTCGCCGTGCCAAGCGGGAGCGAGGGGTATCTTGTGGGGGTCGATTTCGAAGCGTTAACAAGGATTGCTGCGGACGCCAACTGCGTCTTAAAGTTCCGATGTCGTCCTGGTCGGTTTATCGTCGCAAACGATCAGATTGCCAGCGTTAGCTCGGACGAACAATTCGACGCCGACGAGCGGCCAAAACTAATCGATCGGATTCGCCTGGCAATCGTCATCGGAGCCAGACGCACGCCCCGCCAGGACGTTGTTTGCAGCATTCAGGAAATCGTCGACGTGGCGATTCGAGCACTATCTCCGGGAGTGAACGATCCATTCACCGCAATGAACTGCGTCGATCGACTCGGCGGGGCACTCGCCAAACTGACGCGCCGAAAAATTCCCAATCTCCATTTCTACGATGAATCAGACCGGCTGAGAGTTACCGGTGTTCCGGTCACCAGTAGCGATGCGATTCATGATGGTTTTCGACAAATCCGCCAATACGGATCTTCCAGCGTCGCGGTGTCGCTGCGGATGATGGAGTCACTAACGACGATTGCCAAGAACGCGAGGCGTCACGAGGATTTCGTGGCAATCGACCAAGAAGCGCAAGCTCTGCGCAGCGCTTTTCTAGCCAACGATCCGCAACAAGTTGACCGCGACGATTTTGAAAGTCGCTGTGCAAATCTCAAGGAAGTTCTGTTCAAGTGACGGCGAATTCCTTTCGTCATCCTTTGAAAGGATCGGATCGCCAAATGAACCTCAAGGCAGAAGAAGATATGAATATTGAGAGATCAGGTTCAGTTCTGGTAAACACGCCGCCCATGACGCAACTCGATGAACTTCACCGGTCCCTTTCCCCGGCGCTCGCGGAGCGAACTGGTTTGCTCGGATGCAAATTCGTTCCCCCTGAGGGTGACTTCGTTTTGTACTGGATGCGGACAGCGATTCGGCACGATGAGAATCCGGCGCTCAACGTAGCGATCGAGTCTGCCAATGAGTTGGGATTGCCACTGCTGGTTTATCACGGTTTGTCAGAACGTTGCCCCTTTGCTTCGGATCGACATCACACATTCGTTTTGCAAGGTGCCCGAGATGTGCAGGTGGAATTCGCAAAGAGAAAGATTGACTATGCTCTCCACGTCGAACGATCGGGACACCGCGGCCCGCATTTGAAAACACTTGCCAAGGGGGCCGCGGTCGTTGTCACCGAAGATATGCCAACCGAGCCGCTGCGAAGTTGGACCGTTGCGCTGAGTCGCGGTCTACGATGTGGCCTGTTTATCGTTGATACGGCTTGCGTCGTGCCGATGCGTTTGGTCGGCAAAAGCTATGATCGGGCTTTCGCCTATCGAAATGCGACAAAACGGCTTTACGAGGAGCGTGTGTCGCTCGGACCAATCCATGCCGAGCTGCGAACGCAGTTGCCGTCGACGATCGATCTTCCTTTCGAGCCAGTCGACCTGCAGAATGTTTGTATCGACGACTTGGTCAGCCAATGCGAAATCGATCACGCGATTGGCCACGTACCACACTCGATTGGCGGATCAGTTGCGGGCTATCAACGTTGGCAAGAATTCAAGAGCAACGGCCTTTCGAGCTACGACCGCCGCCGAAATAATGCGTTGGTTGATGGTGTAAGTCGGATGTCGCCTTACCTCCACTACGGCATGGTATCGCCGATGAGGATCGCGCGAGAAGCGGCTGCGGAAAACACCCGAGGCGCGGACAAGTTCCTGGATGAACTGCTGATTTGGCGAGAACTCGCTTACACGTTTTGCTTCTATCGGCGTGATCACGGCAGGATATCAGCGCTTCCCAGATGGGCGTTTGCGACTTTGTCGGAACACGAGTCTGATCCGCGTCCTTCGCTACTGTCCTGGGAGACGATGTCGCGAGGCCGCACAGGTGATTCACTCTGGGACTCTGCACAGCGAGCGCTGCTTGTGCATGGTGAGTTGCACAATAATGTGCGGATGACTTGGGGAAAAGCGATTTTGAACTGGACGGCCGATGCGAAGCAAGCCCTGGCGCGGACGATCGACCTGAATCACCGGTACGCATTGGATGGCCGCGACCCGGCATCTTACGGTGGAATACTGTGGTGTCTGGGCCAGTTCGATCGCCCTTTTTCGCCTGCTCAGCCGATTTTTGGAACGGTGAGAACTCGCTCGACCGACCAGCATGCCAAACGACTCGATCCCGTCGCTTATCGACGCAAGGTCGCGCGGCCTCGATGCAATTCAAGGTCAAAGGTCGCCGTGATCGGTGCGGGAATCTCAGGGCTGATGTGTGCTCGAACGCTCGCCGATCACGGATTTGATGTCACCGTGTTTGAGAAAAGCCGTGGCGTCAGTGGCCGCATGTCCACACGACGGGTCGATGACAACTTGAGTTTCGATCATGGTGCTCAATATTTCACCGCTCGCGACAAACGCTTCAAAAGATTCGTCCAGTCGTGGATTCATGATGGGCTCGTTCAGAAGTGGGATGGACGCATCGTCGTTGTTGAAAACGGCATCGTGAAAGCGGAAAAGCGAGGTATTGATCGTTACGTTGCCGTTCCCGGCATGAATTCCATCGGCAAGCACATCGCCTCCGATTTGAGTGTTCGTCTTCAAACGGAAGTCGCAATACCGCGCCGCATTGACGACAAATGGGTACTCAACAGCGACGACGGAGGAGAAATAGGTGAATTCGACGTCGTGGTCGCTGCCGTCCCCGCGAGCCAAGCTGCCGCACTCTTGGCTGAAGTCCCCAGGCTCGCAGATCAAGCCCGCGCCGTCGAGATGAACGGTTGCTGGGCACTCATGCTGGCGTTTGACGAATCTTTGCAACTTGGCTTTGACGGCGCGTTCGTGCATCAGTCACCGCTATCTTGGATCTCCCGCAACAACAGCAAGGTGGGTCGCAACGGTGGCTGCGAAACTTGGGTGATCCAAGCGGCGGCCGAATGGACGGACGCGAATATCGATAACTCACCCGAGGAGATCGCGACGTTCTTAAGCAACGAGTTCTGGAAGGCCGTTGGATGTTCGCCGATCACTCCATCATACATGTCAACGCATCGTTGGAGATTCGCGATACCGAAGGAGCCTTTAGCCGCCAATTGCTTGTTCGATAAAGAACACAACGTTGGTGGATGTGGCGATTGGTGCGGCGGGCCGAGAGTTGAAGGGGCGTTCCTGAGCGGGATCGCGATCGCAGGACGCATTCTCGGCCTGATCAGCTCCGCTCCAGCCGGTGCCACTCAGGAAGGTGAGCAGCTCCAGCTGTTTTGATGCTAGGAATTCGATTTCTTCTCCAATTCGTCGAGCAGCTTGCCGATTTCCTCGGCTTCCCCTCGCTTCAGGTCGCTCTTTTTCCGATTCGTATGAGACAGCCGAAAAGACTCTTCCATCAGTTGATTGTATTTCTTTTCAAGACTCTTCTTGTCATTGCTTGAACTTCCAAACATGGCATTGCAGTTGGTTAGAGTGAAGTTTGTTTGCTGTGAGAGCATCGCGGGGAGTCAAGTGTTGTCGCGCACATCAGCCGGACAAGAACGAGTCTCTTTCCAGTTGCGTGATGCGTGAGCAAGCACGCCCGATCATGCGGACGCAATCAGTTGGTGTCTTGGTTCGGAACCAGCAAGTCGCTGATTCATTCGTTGGCGGTCCAAACGCGGTATCGACGTGGGCCTCTGGCACTAAATTCACCGAGGCCAACGCGGACAACGCGGTTGTTCGGCGCAGCGAATCATCTCGGCGTTGGCTACTGGTCCCTTGACGATTCGCATCAACGAAGACATCGAGCTGTCCTTTGCGATCGCCGAAAACGTTGTAGGAGAACTCCGGTGCGCTCTCGCCAAAAAAATAATCGACTCGTGTTGCTGCGGAATTGGGTTGCGGATTCCCAGCGAAATTTTGCTGACTTTCGGGGGCTTGCCGGCGACGGACAATAAACCGTGAAACCCAGTACACGAGGAACTGAGCCATGGATTCCCAAACCGACAGCAAAATGACCAGCATTCGCGACAGCTGGAGCGAAGAAGAGCGAGAGAGTCGCAAGCACTTGGCTGGAGCGATG
This sequence comes from Pirellulaceae bacterium, assembly GCA_963714715.1. Classification (GTDB taxonomy): domain Bacteria; phylum Planctomycetota; class Planctomycetia; order Pirellulales; family Pirellulaceae; genus JBFJVZ01. The sequence continues at coordinate 40,946 of CAVQPV010000052.1, forward strand.
CAACTCCAGCTTCGCCAACTGGTTGTTCTTGCTGAATTGAGGGCTCCCAGTCAGCGTCAAGAAAAGCAAGCGATTTCTGTAGCGAGTGCGTGTTAAAATCGCTTTGATGAATTTTCGAACTGTTGGGTCGATACGATGCCCCGAATGAGCCATCACGCTGCGCGGCGATGGTTCTGCGGATCGTTGCTCTGCAGATATCTGGTGATTCCCTCAACCGTTCGCTCTGTCGCACCGCGGTGATGTTGAACGACACACTGCGCTGCACGTCCGAGTGCATCGGCGGCTGGCACGTCGTCCAGGCAACGCAGCACAAACGCTCTCATTTCTTCCTGGTCTTTCACGCGCACCGCACCGCAGCCGTTGATGAGGCGATCGGCGATCTCGGAAAAATTGCGAGTGTTTGGACCGAACGAGACGGCACATCCGTAGCCGGCCGGCTCAAGCATATTTTGACCGCCGCGATCACCAAAGCTGCCGCCCACCGTGGCAATCTGACAAACGCCCCACCAATGGCGCAATTCACCAATGGTATCGATCAAGAGTACCGTGTCATTATTCCACTGGGCATCCACCAGCGATCGATCCGATGACCGCCGATGAGTTTTAAGTCCGCTACAACAAACCAGTTCGGCGACCGAATCGAATCGTTCAGGATGCCTGGGGACGATGATCAATCGCAACTCGGGGTACTTCGTTTGAAGTGATCGATAGATCTCCAAAGCCAATCGCTCTTCACCCGCCTGTGTGCTGCCGACCATCCAAACGCGATGCCAAGGATCGATCCCCGCCCATTGCTGTCGAATCTGCACTTCCGCCGTGTCCCTGCTGCTGGGTGCATTGTCAAATTTCAACGACCCGGTGACTGCAATCTTTGCTTTTGCGGTTCCGCAGGCGCGAAACCGTTGAGCGGTTAAGTCGTCTTGGCACCCCACCCACGAGAGCCTTCGAAATATCGGCGCGGTCAACCGATAGAACCGCAGGTAGCCGGCCGCGCTGTTGGCACTGAGCCGGGCGTTGATCACGCTGACCGAGCAGCCGCAGGCGTCGGCGATGCGAATCAGGTTGGGCCAAAGTTCAAGTTCGGCGAGCACGAGTTGCGTGGGAGCAAGATTGCGAATCGTGCGTTTGACCGCCCAAGTGAAATCGAGTGGGCAAAAGAAGACCGATTCAGCGCCGAAGTGCTTGAGCGCCAAATCGTACCCGGTGTCGGTGGAGGTGCTGATGGCGATCGACACACCGGGATCGCGCTGGCGAAGCAGCCGCACCAGTCCTGGAAGCAAGTTGACTTCGCCGACGCTGACAGCGTGAAGCCAAACGCAGTCGCCGCCGGCGTTTCCATTGGACCGGATGGTTCGAGCCCGCTGTGCGGAAAGCCCACAGAGTTTTTGACGGATGCCGCGCCGATAACGTCCATGCCGAATCATTCGATACAGCACCATGGGCGAAACAGCGGCTAGGGCGATGACGTAAACAAAGTTTGCGAACATGGGAATCCTTTCCTATCGCGGAGGCATCTTGCCGCAGTCATGGTGGCGTAAGCTTCCAGCTTGCGATTCCCAGATTTCGCAAGCTGGAAGCTTACACCACGTGTTAAATTGGCGTCATATCTGCTTTCGCATGTGACACTGCTTGTACTTCTTGCCACTGCCGCAGGGGCAAGGATCATTTCGCCCCACTCGTGGAGCGACATTGCGAATTGGTTCGGCACGAACATCGCCTTCCGCACTCGCCTGAGCGGCTTGCTGCGTCGCACTTTCCGCTTGCATTTGTGCCGCGGCTCTGGGGTCATCGTGACGCGTTTCCGCATCCACCCAGGTGCTGCGAATGAAGTCTTCGTTGAACGATTCCATACGGAAGATCAGGTCGGTGACCCGTTCGCCAACGGATTCCCACATCGAATCGAACAGCTTCATGCCTTCGCGTTTGTATTCGACTTTGGGATCCAGTTGAGCGTATCCTTTCAGCCCGACACTGCTGCGCAGATGGTCCATCGTCAACAAGTGATTCTTCCAGGCCTCGTCGACAATGCTGAGCAGAATCTGACGTTCCATCCGCCGCATTTCGGGGTGGAATCGGTCATCGACAGCCCCGTCGATCGCCAAAGCAAGCTCCTGGCGATTCATCCGCGAGATGTCTTCCTTGACAGCGTGGTAATCCAGTTCACCTTCCAGCCACTGGGTCAGCGTGTTCAGTTCGCCATTGCCGCCGCTGGCCAGGGCTGCCGTTGTGTCCGGGTCCGCCGAACCGAACAGTAGTTGAAGCTTTTCTTCGGCGACTTGGTACTTCTGTTCCGCCGCATCGCCGGTTTGGCGGCTGTAGTGGACCAATTGGTTTTTTAGTTCGTCGCGGTTCAAACGGATGTCGTCAACCGACAGTTCGATCCCGAAACGACGTTTCACCCACTCGATCAAACCTTCGCGGTCCAGGGCGACTTGCGCACCTTGCTTTTCGGTGAATCTGGAAATGCCGGCCAGCACCGGATATTCCGCCTCTTTCTCGGTGTACTCTTCTTCAGCACGCTTGACCAGCGTATCAGCAACAACGCGACGATCTTCCACTTCGCGGAACTCGTCGGGCGTCGTCTCGATGCCAAACTTGTGCCGCATCCAACCGCACAACATTCGCAGGCCATAATCGGCATCCAACATCGGCGCGCCTTCGCTCAAGTCGGCTTCGGCGATGCGCTGATGTGCCTTTTTGGTCAATTCGTCGATCATCAGCTCGCGTTCCATTCGCTTCAGTTGATGATCTTGATAGTTGGTTCCCAAACGTGTGTTGGCCCAATTGGCCAAGGCCTTCCAGTTCCACTCCTCTTCCATCCCTTCGGGAAGATTCTCTTCGACGATGTCGACCACCGTGACTTCGGCTGCTCGCTCAGCCTGGTCCTTGGCGTACGAGTCAGCCATCTGGAATTCCATGCTCTGGAAATCACGCGGCTCCAATTGGCAATCAAGTTGTCCACCAGCGAACGTGGCAAACGACTCGACGCCGTACAGGGGGTCCAAGAAAGTGTCGACAAACTTGTCAATCTGACCGCGAATCAGATCCAAGATCATCTTTCGCGAACTGTGACCGTCCAAAAGATTTTGCCGATAGCGATAGACGCGTTTCCGCTGCTCGTCCATCACCTCGTCGTAATCCAACAAGCTCTTGCGAATCTCGAAGTTACGTTCTTCGACTTTCTTTTGCGCGGCGGAGATTCTGCGGGTCACCAGGTTGGACTCGATCGCTTCGCCTTCCTTCATGCCCAGGCGTTCCATCATGCTCTTGACGAAGTCGCCGGCGAAGATCCGCATCAAATCGTCTTCCAGCGACAGAAAGAATCGGCTGCTGCCCGGGTCTCCCTGACGACCACAGCGACCTCGCAACTGCAAATCGATGCGCCGCGACTCATGACGCTCGGTGCCGATCACGTACAGTCCGCCCAGTTTGCGTACGACCTCGCCCTCCTCGCTCATCTTCTCTTTGTCGTCGATCTCCTTGACCAATGCATTCCACTCGTCATCAGGAACTTCCAAGCGAGTCGGATACGTGTGCTGCAATTGTGCCCAAGCCATCGTCTCCGGGTTGCCGCCCAGGATGATGTCGGTACCACGGCCGGCCATGTTGGTGGCGATGGTAACCGCCTTGACGCGACCGGCTTGGGAAACAATCTCGGCCTCACGCCCGTGATTCTTGGCATTCAAAACCGAGTGTGGGATGCCGCGGCGTTCCAGCAGTGCCGCTAGCCGTTCGCTCTTTTCGATGCTAACGGTACCGATCAAGATGGGGCGGCCCGCGCGTTCAACGGAAATGACTTTTTCTCGAGAGATATTCTCGGCGCTGCGTTGTTCTTTGGGAACAAAGCGAACCTGGTCATCCGATTCGCTTTCGATCTTTCCCCACAGTTCACTGCCGTCTTTCAGCGTCACGACGTCCCATTTATTGACCCGTTCGACTTCGTCAGCCAAGGCGTTGAACTTGTCCTTTTCGGTCAGATAAATCAGGTCGACATGCTCGAGTCGTTGCATCTCGCGGTTGGTGGGGATCGCGACCACGTCCAGCTTATAGATCTTCCAGAACTCGTTCGCTTCGGTCATGGCCGTACCGGTCATGCCTGAAAGCTTCTTGTACATCTTGAAAATGTTTTGCAGCGACGCGGTGGCGAACGTTTGCGTTTCCTGTTTGATCGGCACACCTTCTTTTGCTTCGACCGCTTGGTGCAGCCCGTCGCTCCATTGACGTCCTTCCATCAAGCGACCGGTGAATTCATCAACGATGACGATTTGGCGATCTTTGATGACGTAATTGACGTCTTTCTTGTACAAGAAGTGCGCTTTCAGGGCGTTATCGATCAGGTGCGGCCACTCCATATTGCCGGCCGTATAAAAGCTTTCCACGCCCGCCAACTTCTCGGCTTCGCGAACGCCTTCATCGGTCAAGGTGACGTTGTGCTGTTTTTCATCGACCGAAAAGTGCAACTCCTTGGTCAGCTGTTTGGCGATGCGGTCGGCTTCTTGGTAGCGGCCCAAATCCAAATCCGCAGGACCACTGATGATCAGCGGCGTGCGTGCTTCATCGATCAGAATGTTGTCGACTTCGTCAATGATCGCGAAGTTCAAGGGGCCCTGGCATTGTTGCGACTCCGGTGAGAATCTCTCGTCACCCTTACACGCCGGTTTCATGTTGTCGCGCAAGTAATCGAAACCAAACTCGTTGTTGGTCCCATAGGTGATGTCGCAAGCGTACGCGGCCTGCTTTTCGTTGGTCGACATGCCCGACTGAATTGCGGCGACCGTCAAACCCAGGTGCATATACAACGGCGCCATCCACTCCATGTCGCGGCGTGCCAGATAATCGTTCACGGTTACCACGTGAACACCTTTGCCCTCCAGTGCGTTCAGGTATGCCGGTAGCGTCGCGACCAGCGTTTTTCCCTCGCCCGTCACCATCTCGGCGATGCCGCCTTCGTGCAGCACCATGCCGCCGATCAGTTGGACATCGTAGTGGCGCATCTCCAAGAATCGCTTGCCGCCTTCGCGACAGATGGCGAACGCATCGGTCAAGATGTCATCAAGCGTCTCACCTTCGCGCAACCGCTTACGCAGGATATCGGTTTGCTGGCGCAACTCCTCGTCGCTCATCGCCGCATATTTGGGCTCCAGTTCCGTTATCGCGATGGTGCGCTGCTGCAATTTCGCGACATGACGCGCATTGGCAGAGCCAAAGACCGACGTAATCGCCCGTTCGATCGAACCAAAGATTCCACCGAACAGAACGCTGCAAAAATCAAAAAGTCGTTCAAAGAATGACATGTCGCCGTATCAAAACGAAACACTTGATGTGCGTTGTCGTTACGCACGTACCTTGATGCTTGGGATCCGGTGATACCAAACCGATGCAATTTTGGACCGGACGAACGTTGACCCGGATCCGCATATCAGCCCTAAATGCTGCCAGCGATTCAAGTTACGTATTTTACGAAATTAGGTCAACTGTGATTGCTTCCCCGCTTCCCTTGCTACGCACGTAGGGCGCTCACAACGCCCAACAGGATCAAGACCAGCACTCCATAAATGCCCAGCACGATGTTCATGATGGATCCTTGTATCAACGTGGTCAGCAGCACATTGGCGAACGTATCCATCGCGGGTCTTCCAGCCGTAAACTCAGTTCCTGCAATGGCTTGGGTCAGCCGAATTGACAGCATGCCGCAAAAAAGATCCAAGACGTAGCCGATTGGGAACAGGATGGTGATCGCGATTCGAGTCCCGTACGTCGTTCGCAAGGTGCGGCGAATGATTTTTCTACTCCGCCAAGCTTGTTGTGCCGTGCCGTAGTCCAAAAGGGTGTAACCAACGGAAAAAATGACGATGCCGGTCAACATGGCGTCATAACGACCGTTGGTGATACTCAATCCGACGATAAAACTCGGCACCGCACAAAGAGTGCAAATGAAGAACCACCGGAAAGCGGTCCAGGCAAACGATGCCACCACATACTCCGCCTCGCCGGCGGCAACCAACTCGCGCGTCAGCTCTTCCTGGACGCTGGAAGTCGAGGCGGTGGGAGCGTAGGGATTGGTCTCGAAGATCGAATCTGGCTGGGATTCAGCCATCTGGACCCCTGTGTCTGATTGGGAAATCACGCTGCATTGTCGGAAAAACCGTGACAATTGGTGTTTCGGAAGTGTCCAATGTCGTGCTCGGCGATAGATCGGGGCATATTTTTAACGAATCAAACCGTGCTCCGTGGATACGGCCACTAAAATAGGTTTCGGCCCTGCTCTCGCTTCCTCTATTCCAGCAACGCGTCATTTTCCTGCGGTCCGCCCGCCAAGGAATGCACGCATCCCCGAACGAACTCCTTCGCATGCGCGGCCCCATGTTTACAAACAGTCGTTCGTCAATCGGCGGTCAAGCTTGGCCCCGATCGTTGGCGGCATTGCTTTTTGTCACCAGTTTCCTGCTGGCTGGCCAGACCGCTTGTGGACAGGGCGGAGGACTGGGGGGAGGACTGGGCGGCTTTGAGCCAGCGACGAGCTATCCGAACGAGGGATACTACACGGCGTTGTTCGTTTACCGCGACGGCGACTTGGAAAGAGCGGTCGAATTGTTTGAGCAGGCCAACCGCCGAACACGAAGGGACATCAACGGACAGTGGATCGATGCGATTCCGGTCTACGCCATGATGGCCGAGTGTTACTGGCACTTGGGTGACATGGCTGCGGTTCGCAAGAGCCTCGACAGTGCATTTCAGCTTGCTATTCGTTACCGCGGTTGGCTCGCCAAGCCAGTCTGGGAAACCGTGTTGAACACCAGCCAGCAGGTTGCCCGCCCGAACGGTTTGTGGCCAGAAGCGACGGCGGTCAATCGTTTACCGATTCTGGATCGCGTGCAATACGAGTCCGGTCAACGTCTGAGCGAGCAAACACTTGCCAACGCGCACGGCGCGTTCGAGGAAGCGAACATCAAGGTGATTGATATTGTTGAAGTCATGCGTGGCTTGGCGCTCGCGTCGTATCGTCGCCGGATGCTGATGGGGCCACTTGCCGATCAGGACTCGCTCGCCACGGAATTGATCGAATCAACCAAATACCCTGCCGGTTTGCAGTTGCCGATCGCCCGCAACTTGATCGGGGCGATGCGGACCGCGGAAAAATTCGGCAGTCGTCAAGACACAACGGTGGTCCAAGAGGCAGCACAGTATGCGACGTTCAGCGGCGGGACGCACCCGTTAACGCCGCTCACGCTGATGTGTCAAGCGTCCGCAGTTGCCGGCAGTGACCAACCGGCAATGTCGGTTGCGATCGCTGCCAACGCCGCACACACCGCTGCCTCTCTGTCGCAGTTCGAATGGGTCGGCGAAGCAATGCAGTTGGCCGCAGGTTGTGCCTCGACACCTCAACAAGCAGAGAGTGTTCGCCAAGCCGCGACCACGGCGGCGACAGCACTGTTACGCAAATCGCGTCTGGCGACCCTCCACTGTTTGATCGCTGCAGCAGATGCGGCGGTCACCGCAGAACAACTTGATTCAGCCGCGACACTGTTGGCTCAGGCACAAGCCCTTTCCACGCGGCGCGACGTCTTTCAACCAAGGCTGGACGCCTACGGTGCATACGTTGCCTCGCGATTGGCGGCAGCCAAAGGTTCCTCCGCCGGACTCGCAGCCCCATCCGAACTGGATACGGCGATGGAGCTGATGAAGTCGTTCGCGTTGGATCGCAAGCACCGAAACCGGCCACTCATCTCGATGCCACGCATCTATCAGTTGGAGTTGGTGCGGATGGCAGCTGGCCGAAAACTGGGCGGGCAGTCCAGTGACAAAATGCTGGAGCACTACTGCGACGACCCGCCCGACGTGCTGTGGCGACGCGACCCGGTGGATGCACTTTCGTCCGTCATGGTCAATCGCTCCACGGCGTTTGCTGCCAGGCTGGATCTGGCGGCCGCACGCAACGATGGACAAAGCGTGTTGATGCGTGCCGACGATTTGCTGGGCTATCGCTTCTGTTCTCGCCTGGCAATGGGCGGGCGATTGTTGCAGGTGCGCAGCTTTGTTCGCAGCGATGATCAATTGTTGGATCCGAAAGTTGCCGATCTGCGGAATAAAGCACCTCAGATCGTCAAGGATTTGCGCAAGGCCGTGCTGGCACCGCAACAGGCGGACGCGGATGCGTTGCGGGCCAGGGCGAGTTCGTTGGAAGCCGACGTTGCCGCTGTGGCACTGAGCCGATTCAACATGCCGCGGACGATGCCGCCGCCGCTGAATGAAAAAACGGATCTTAAGCGGATTCCCAATCGCAAGGCGTTGCTGACATTCATTTACAGCGGCAACAAAATCTACGCGACATTGGCAGCCGACGGCAAAGTCAACCTGTGGGTGATCAGCGGGGCTTCGCGTCTGTCTTCGGATATCGGGCGAGTCTTACGCGGGATCGGTGTCGGAAAGGTTCGCGGCAAGCGATTGCCCGACGATGATTCATGGCGCGCCGAGGCGGTCAAGTTGCGACGTCAGCTCGTCCCCGATGACGAAACAATCACCGACGAAGCTTTTGATGAACTTGTGATCGTTCCCGACGGGCCACTCTGGTATTTGCCTTTCGAATTGCTGCCGACAGGTGAAGCAGATACGCCGCTGTGGGGCGACAAGTTTCTGATCCGTTACGCGGCAACGCCAGGACTGGCATTTCGACCGACTGGCATTCCCGCGACGAATCGGGCTTTGGGAATCTCGGTTGACAAGTTCTTTGCGCCCCGTGATCCTGAAGCCAACGAGGCGATTGTTCAGTCGATCGCAGATGCGGTGACCGACCCCATTCGACTACCCGAACAGCTTGCCACGCCGACCAGTTTGCTGGCCGGCTCCGTGGGACATCTTTTGGTAGCCGCGCCGGTGACTCCCAATATGAAAAACCCGCTCGCCCTTGGCATCGCTCCTTATGATCGGTCGACGCCCGAGGGCTCGCTGGCCGCTTGGTTGCGTTTTCCCGCCCAGGTCCCCGCGTCCGTGATCTTGCCCGGTTTTCGTTCCGCCGTCGAAGTGGGACAAATGGGAAGCGGCGATGAGCTGTTTTCGATGATTTGTGGGCTACAGTCGGCGGGCGTCCGCAGCGTGCTGATCAGTCGTTGGATTGTCGGCGGTGAATCATCGGCGCTGGCACTTCGCGAATTCGTACAAGAACTCCCTTTCACTGGAATGGTCAAATCGTGGCAGCGAGCTCGGACGATTCTGAGGCAAAGCGAGCTGGACCCGGCCGCCGAGCCGCTGCTGACTCAAGCCGATCACGAGCGCCAGGGAATCACGGGCAACGAACCGTTCTTTTGGGCCCCTTACCTGGTCGCTGCACCGCTGGACCCGGCCGTGTCGCCCAACGTTCCGCCGGCACCTTAGCCACCGAAATCAAGCCGCCACTGGGACTCGCGGTTCACGCCCCGCACGCTCTGGCCAGTCGCCCTGTTGAATCACCGTCGTCAAATACTCCCAGTCCTCTCCCCCGAATCCTTCGACTTAGATCATGACTCCCGAAGACAAACAAACCCTGAATCGCATTCGAGAGGCTGGCGTGGTCGGCGCCGGGGGGCTGGATTTCCGACGTACAAGAAGCTTGAGTCCGAAGTCGAGTACATCATCGCCAACGGTGCCGAATGTGAGCCGTTGCTTCAGAAAGACCGCGAGTCGATGTTGCAGGATCGGGATGCGTTCTTTCGAGGCCTGCAGATCATGAAATCACTCACCGCCGCCCGCGATGTGACGATCGCCGTCAAACGAAAGAACGAAGACGTCGTTGTCGCCTTCCAGGACCAAGCTGACACCGCGGGTTTCAAGACGTTCATCTACGAAGACGTCTATCCAGCCGGCGATGAATACATCCTGGTCTACGAGATCTCAGGACGCCAAATACCGCCTGGTGGAATCCCGCTGTCGGTCGGCTGCGTCGTGGACAATGTCGAAACGATCATCAACATTGCCCACGCCATCGACGGCAAACCCGTTACCGACAAATATCTGACCGTCGCAGGAGCCGTCCAACAGCCGCTGACAACGGTCGTCCCCGTAGGCACCAGCATCGCCGACTGTATCTCCATGGCCGGTGGTTGTACCTGCGACGATCCCGTTGTCCTGACCGGTGGCCTGATGATGGGTGGCATCGCCAAAGACATGTCCGACCCGGTGGTAAAGACGATGGGTGGACTGATCGTGTTGCCGTCGGATCACTACCTGGTCCGCCGCAAGACGGCGAGCAAGGAAACGTACACGCGGATCGGGCACGGCCAGTGCGATCAGTGTTCATTGTGTACCGAGCTCTGCCCTCGCTACATTTTGGGCTATCCGATCGAGCCGCATAAGGTCATGCGAACACTGTTGATGACAGGCAATGAAAAGCAGCGTGGTAGCTTGTGGGCGGAATACTGTTGCGAGTGCAATGTGTGCTCGCTGATCGCTTGTCCCGAACAATTGGACCCCAAGAGCATTTGCGTGGACGCCAAGGCGATCCTGCGGGAAAACCACGAGAGCCGGACCGAGGCTGAATTGGAGACCCTGTTTCGCGAGCCGCACCCAGCCCGCAAAGGACGCGAGATCCCGATCAGCACGCTGTACACCCGTTTGGGCCTGAAACCGTACGACCGCAAGGCCAGCTTCGTTGCCAACGATTGGCAACCCGCCTCCGTCACCATTCCGCTCAACGCGCACATCGGCCAAGTTGCCAAACCAACAGTTCAGGCGGGGGATGCGGTCAAACGAGGCGATGTGATCGGCAGGGTCGACGACAACCAACTCGGCTGCCCGGTCCACGCCAGTATCGATGGTCGCGTTTCTAGCGTCTCCTCAAGCACCATTACCATTACGGTGCGATGATGCGATCGCGACCGACAACGGGTATTGATTCTCTCGCAGCATAAGTTTGAAACGGCAACGAAATGAATAACGGTAAAGCAATCGGCATCGTCGAAACGTCGAGCATCGCAAAGGGTTTTGAAATCGCCGACACGATGATGAAGACGGCCAACGTCCGCCTGGTGGTCAACCGCACGATCTGCCCCGGCAAGTACATGGTGGTCGTGGGCGGCGAGGTGGACGCGGTTAACTCCGGTGTCGAAGCCGGGTTGGCGGTCGGAGCCCATACGGTGGTGGACCACTTTGTTATCCCCAATTTGCATCCGTCGGTCTTTCCTGCCATCAGTGGCGTGAATCATTTGCCGGAACTCAAAGCGCTCGGTGTGATCGAAGCGTTCAGTGTCGCGTCGGTCATCGAAGCTGCTGACGCCGCGGTCAAAGCGACCCAGGTTCAACTGATCACCATCAATCTGGCGATGGCGATTGGAGGCAAGGGATGGGTGTCGCTGACCGGTGATGTCGCTTCGGTCAGCGAAGCCGTCGAAGTGGGCGCAGCGGTGATTGCACGCAAGGGATTGTTGGTGGAAAAGGTCGTGATCCCCGCGCCCCGTCCGGAAATCGTCGCCGAGTTCATTTAGAACGTGTTTTAAAGGGGTCTGACCCTCTCTTGAACCGATCTCGAGAAACGAAAAAAGTGTCCGGTACCGAGTTTAGCTTGCAGTAACGTCTCGCCCACAAAGGGTCAGACCCCTGTTAAAACACGTTCTTACCTTAGGGTAGGATTCCGCTACAATCGATCAGATCAACCTTTTTTGCGGCGCATTGCCGTGCCATACCCGTGTGGCACCGCTGGAAGCCGCGCCTACGAAGACATCGCCGCCAAGGGCGATGATTGCAGTCCTGGAGAATCTGATGCGTTCGCTCTTGAAAACCCTGTTTGCCTTGTTGTTCTTCGCGGTTGCGTCTTCCGTAACCCCCAATGCTGACGCCGCCGAGAAGAAGATCAAAACGCTGATCCTGACGGGCTTCGACGTTGATGTGCATCAATGGGATCAGTCGAGCAGGACGATTCATGCGATCTTGTCAGAATCGGGCCGCTTCGATGTGACGATCAGCACCGACAAAGAAGTCTTCGCAACTCCCGCCATCAAGGACTACGACGCGGTCGTGTTGAGTTACGGGTTTTGGAAAGAAGCAGAGCCCAGCGAGCAAGCGAAGTCCGGTTTTCTTGACTACGTGAAGAACGGCGGAAGCGTCGTCGCCCTACACTTTGCCTGCAGTTCGTTTCAGGATTGGGACGAATATGGTGTCCTGCTGGGGCGAGTCTGGAAAAAAGGCGTTGGCGGTCACGGTCCCTATGGCGAATTCGAGGTGAACATCAAAGCTGCTCAGCATCCCATCACCCGAGGACTGAAAGACTTCAAAATCGAGGATGAATTGTATTCCAAACTGACCGGTGATGAAGAGATCGAAGTCTTGGCGTCAGCCTATTCTGATTGGAGCAAGCAGGTTGAGCCGATGGTGTTTGTCAAGCGTTACGGTCAGGGACGGGTGGTGCAGAATGTGCTCGGGCATAGCTTCGACTCAAAACAAAACGCAGGCTACAAACAACTCTTGATCAATGGTGTCGAGTGGGCAGCGACTGGCAACGTCACGGCGGAGTAACGCTGCTTTGGAACATGATCAGCGAAACAACCTAGCCCAGGGCAAGGCTGGCGAGCTTCACGCGAGCCAAGCCGCCACTCCTGGATTTCCTGTCCCAGTGCGGCAGGTGCCCCAATCCCCTTCGTCATTCCAGACGTCGCAGCAGGTTCTCCGGAAACCTGGCAATCGTTTGTTCGATGGTCAGGGTGGTGACGTCGATGATCGGATAGCCGCGACGGCGGTATTCGGACTCCGCTTCCATCACTTCACGAATCACGCTCTTGAGGTCTTCGTAGTCGGTGCCTTCGGAGTGCAACCGTTTGGCCCGGTCGCTGCGAATCTCATGCAGCAACTTTGGCTGGATGGTGAAAGCCACGATTTTCTTTTTCGAGATTTTCGATAGTTCGGAAGGGAAACCGGTGGCTGGCGAAATCGATACATTGGCCGCCTTGCAGCCACGCGAACTGAGATAGAGGGTCGTCGGGCTCTTGCTCACACGACTGACACCAATGATCACGATGTCCGCCTCCTGGAGCGACTTCAAACCGAGACTGTCGTCGTGTTTCAGGGCAAACTCCATCGCCTCGATACGGCGTTGATAGGCCGAGTCGAGTTGATGCAACCGGGAGACATCGTTGACCGGCAGTAGCCCCACGCAGTCGGACATGAAGTTCACCAGCGGTCCCGTTGCATCAAATTGCGCGATGCGGCGTACGACACACTTGTTGCGAACCAACAATTTCGCCGCTTCGTCGGCCAACGCGTGCAACACGATCGGCCGTTCTCCCTTGAGATGGTCGAGCGTGGCATCGAGTTTCTCGATGTTGTTTTGCAGTGGATGCGATACAACCTCGAAAGTGGTCTGCGGAAACTGTGTCATCGCCACCGAGACCAGGCCGCTCAGTAATTCTCCCGTCGCGGCAGCAATCAAATGAATCGTATAAGTGCTGCCAGCTGACTTGACCTTCGCCGACTTGACCTTCGCTGACTTGACCTTCGCCGACTTGACCTTCGCCGACTTGACCTTCGCCGACTTGACCTTCGCTGACTTGACCTTCGCTGATGCTTGACCTTCGCTGACTTGACCTTCGCCGACTTGACCTTCGCCGACTTGACCTTCGCCGACTTGACCTTCGCCGACTTCTTGCGCTGCGCTTTTTTCTTCTTTTTCTTTGCCAAAGCGGTCACCTTGTCGCTGACGGGCAGGCCTGGCGTGCGGGCTTCGCCTGGCCACGCCGATCAAAACTCGGTCACTCTGGCTGCGGTTATTCCTCCACGCGCATTTCCCACGTCTCGGGCGAACGCCAGAACCCGGAGAGCAATAGCTCGCGGACCGAAGTCAGTTCTTTCGGCAGCCGATCGTACAGCTTGAAGAACAACTCATCGTGCGAGGCAAGTTCCTGGATCCACTCGTCGCGATTGGTACTCATCAGTTGATCGAACTGCTCTTTCGTGAAGTCCAGCCCACGCCAATCGATGTCCTTGTACTGCGGCATCCATCCCAGCGGGCATTCGATGCTGGCAGCCTTGCCCTTGGAACGTCCGACGATCCATTTCAGGATTCGCATGTTCTCGCCAAATCCGGGCCACAGGAAGTTCCCCTGCTCATCGCGGCGGAACCAGTTGACGTTGAAGATGCGGGGTGGATTGGGCAGATTTCGACCAAAATCGAGCCAGTGACCCAAGTAGTCGCCCATGTGGTAGCCGATGAACGGCAGCATCGCGAGCGGATCGCGGCGCACCTTGCCAAGTTGACCGAAGGCTGCGGCGGTCATCTCGGATCCCATCGTCGCCGCGGTGTACACGCCAAACGCCCAGTTGAAAGCTTGATAGACCAGCGGAACAACGGTGCTGCGACGGCCACCAAAGATGAACGCGGAAATCGGCACTCCTTTGGGATCGTCGTACGCCGGGTCAGCACAGGGACACTGGGCGATCGGCGCGGTGAATCGTGCATTGGGATGCGCCGCTGGGTGATCGCTATCGGGCGTCCAGTCGTTGCCGTGCCAGTCAATGGCATGCGCAGGCGGCTCGTCGGTCATCCCTTCCCACCAGATATCCCCGTCATCGGTCAGCGCCACGTTCGTGAAAATCGCATTTTCGCGGATGGACGCCATAGCGTTGGGGTTGGTCTTTTCGTTGGTGCCGGGGGCCACGCCAAACAAGCCGGCTTCCGGGTTGATCGCGTAGATCTTGCCGTCTGCGGCCGGCTTCATCCAGGCAATGTCGTCACCCACGCACGTCACTTCCCAGCCTTCGTCCTGGAACTCTTTGGGCGGGATCAGCATGGCGAAGTTGGTCTTACCGCAGGCGCTGGGGAACGCCGCAGCCACATAAGTCTTCTCGCCTTCCGGGTTCTTCACCCCTGTGATCAGCATGTGTTCGGCCAGCCATCCTTGTTCACGAGCCAAGACCGACGCGATGCGCAAGGCGAAGCACTTTTTGCCCAACAGCGCGTTGCCGCCGTAACCGGAGCCAATGCTCCAAATCTCCCGCGTTTCGGGAAAGTGAACGATGTATTTGTCTTTGGGGTCCGGGCTGCAGGGCCAAGCAACGTCCGCTTGGCCGCTTGCCAACGGCATGCCGACCGAGTGCAGACACTTGATGAATTCGCCGTCGCCGAGCGCTTCGAGCACGTGGGAGCCCATCCGCGTCATGATCCGCATGTTGACCACAACGTAGGGCGAATCGGTGATCTGGATACCGATGTGTGAAATGGGCGAGCCGACGGGACCCATGCTAAAGGGGATCACGTACAGTGTTCGGCCTTTCATGCAGCCATCAAATTTTGGCGTCAGCAGCGACTTCATCTCACGTGGCGCCATCCAATTGTTGGTGGGACCGGCGTCGCCCTTGCTGAGCGAACAGATATAGGTGCGATCCTCGACGCGAGCGACATCGCTGGGATGGCTGCGGGCCAGGAAGCAACCCGGCCTGAGTTCGGGATTGAGTCGAGTGAACGTGCCGCTTTCGACCATGGCCTCGCAGAGACCGTCATATTCCTCTTGCGAACCGTCACACCAGTGGACCTGATCGGGCTTGCACAACGCCGTCATCTCCTCGACCCAAGCGATGAGTTCTTGATTTTTGACGAGGTCCGGGGCGTCCGCGGTCTTTTGGGGCATCGTGTTTTTCCTTCATTCTGGTGATGTGCCGGAAGTCGGTCAGCGAGCATGTTAATGCATCGGGAGGTGGGCAGACCAGATAGGCACCACAAAAAATCGAGGCACGGCGATGCCGACGGCCTGACCCCGACGAAATTCTCTCCCAACGTTGGGACGTAAACTAGCCGCAGGCCCGGGTTCGCAGTCTCCAATGTTAGCTCTTAGACAGGAAACGGTTTTTATGCGACCATAGGCGGTTGCCACGAAGTTCTCTGCTCTGCTCCTTTTCGCGAAACACCGATGCAGCCGCAAGATCCATTCGATCCCGAACCGGAGATTCGAATCGGTCCGACTGCGTTGGACGTCAATCCGTACGGCTCACCGCTGGCCAGCATCGAAGCCGGAGCTGCCGCGTGCATGTGAAACGAAGCCTTCGCGTCGTTGGTGGACGACACTCGCCGTTCCGGCGGTCTCGCTGGCCGGCTTCATGTTCCTGAGCGGCCTGATGTTGGTCTTGGCGTTGCTGGTCGTGCATGGGCGTCTGGACCGCCAGTTACTGCGGGACCCGGCATCGTTCCGCGCCGTCTCGCAGTCTCGACTTGGTTTGTTTCTTGTCGTTGTCATTCCGCAGTTAGCCTTGCTGATTCCATCGTTGATGGCGGCTGCCATCTCGCCGATCCCAACGCGTCGACGACTCGGTTTGGTGCGCGGTCATTGGCCACTTTGGGGTTGGGTGGCGGCAGCATTTGCCACGCCGCTGGTCGGTCTCGTTTCGTCTTTTGGAATCGGCTTGTTTGTCGAAGAGAGCGAGAACTTGAAGATGATGTCGGATGTTTTTCGCGGGCACGGCAAGCGGCGGTTTCCTGATTCCACTGGCTTTGATGATTGGTGCCACACCGGCGATCTGCGAAGAACTTTTGTTTCGCGGCTATGTCCAAACGCGTCTGACGCAAACGGTGGGGCCCGCCATCGGAATTCTGATCGCGTCACTTTTGTTTGCGGTGTTTCACATGGACTTTGTGCACATCATCGCTGTCTTTCCGCTGGGACTTTTCTTGGGATTCATCGCGTGGCGCAGCGGGTCCATTTTCCCGGCCATGCTTGGACACTTCGTCAATAACGTGATCAGCGTGATTGCGGTCGTTTTCGCACCCCAAGGGGAAACAGATGTTTTGGCGTTGCCGATTGCGATGGTTTCGCTTTCGGTGATCGGAACGGGTATCATTGGGATGATCGCTGTCGTCGCCCTCTCGGTGCGTTATGGGCGACCTCCACCAGACACCGTCTAGAATCGGACCAACGACATGCCATTTCGACTTGGATTCGATCACCCCGGTTACCTTTGGTTGTTGCTCGGATTGCCGGTGTTGTGGTACATCGGCTACCGGTCACTGGGTGCCTTGGGCAAGTTCCGACGTGCGTTTGCGTTATTCTTTCGCACCGCCGTATGGACCGCGATCGTACTGGCCCTGGCGGGCGTCCAACTCGTCTGGGTCAGCGACCGCATGACGGTGATGTACTTGTTGGATCAATCCGAAAGCATCCCGATCGCCAAACGTCAGGTGATGTTGGACTACGTCATTCAAAATGTTCGGCGGCATCGTGACGGAGCCCGAGAAGATCGAGCCGGCATCATTGTGTTTGGCCGCGATGCGTCGATCTGTATCCCGCCGTTCGACGACAACATTCCACCACTGCGTCGATTGGAGAGTCTGCTGGAGCGATCCGACGCAACGAATCTGGAGTCGGCACTGAGTCTGGCACAGGCTTCGATGTCGGAAGACACATCCCGTCGAATTGTGATCGTGACCGACGGCAACGAGAACTTGGGGCAGGCCAGAAAACTTGCCGCCCGCGTCGCCGCGTCCGGAATCGGCATCGATGTCGTGCCGGTGATGCTGGACGCCAAAAGCGAAGTTCTGGTCGAGAAAATCGATTTGCCAACCGACATTCGCAAAGGCCAACCGTTCGAGGCACGCGTCGTGATCAACAATTACGGCGACAGCGCGAGCGGCAAGTTGCGTGTCACGCAAAAGATGGGCGGCGAGAGGACTCTGTTGCTGGAAGAGCCGGTGGCACTGGATGCCGGCAAGAACGTTTTTCCGCTACGTCACACGATCGAACAACCGGCTTCCTACATTTACGAATCCGAGTTCATCCCGGACTCGGATGAAGACGATGGGCTCAGCCAGAACAACAGCGCGACCGCTTACACGCACGTTCGTGGCAAAGGCCGCGTGTTGATTATCGAGGACCGGGCTCGCAAGGGCGATTTTGACTTGATGATCGATGCGCTTCGCGACGCCAATATCGAAGTCGTCGCCACGTACAATGATCAGTTCTTTGGTTCGATCGCGGAACTGCAAGCTTACGACGCCGTCATCTTGGCCGGTGTGCCAAGAGTTTCCGGCGGCAGCAGCGATCAAATCACCTCGTTCACGGACGAACAGATCGAAATGCTGGTGCGAAACACGCAGCAACTGGGGGCCGGGCTGCTGATGATCGGTGGCCCCGAATCGTTTGGTGCCGGCGGCTGGACGGGCAGCGAAATCGAAAAAGCGATGCCGGTCGACTTCAAGATCAAGAACAGCAAGGTTCAAGCGGTCGGTGCGCTCGCGCTGATCATGCACGCCAGCGAAATGGCTGACGGAAATCATTGGCAAAAAGTCATCGCCCGCGCCGCGATCGAACAACTCGGTCCGGCCGACTGGGGCGGAGTGATTCACTGGACGATGACTGGTGATGCCTGGCTGTGGGGCGGCAAACACGGATTGCTGGAAGTCGGCCAAATCGCAAGGCGATGTTGGCCCGCATCGGTCGCATGACGCCGGGCGATATGCCTCAATTCGATCCCGCGATGCGAATGGCGGTCGCCAGCCTGACGCGGACACCAGCGTCGATCAAACACTGTGTGATCATCAGCGACGGCGACCCCGTCGATCCGTCACCCAGCACGATTACCTCGTTCAAACAGAACAATATCACGATCAGTACGGTGGCGGTCGCCTCGCACGGACTGACCGAAAGTCGGCGACTGCAAAACATCGCCACGGCAACGGGAGGAAAGTACTACGCCGTCGCCAATGGAAAAGCGCTGCCGCGAATCTTCCAATGTGAAGCTCGCACGAGTATCGCGACCGTTGGTATACGAACCCCCGGGCGGCGCCGTCTCCGAAGTCATCTTCCCGCACGCGTTGTTGGATGGCATCGATCGCGTCTTGCCGCCGATCTCCGGATTTGTGTTGACGCAAACCAAAGACAGCCCGCTCGCCCAGGTGTTGATTCAATCGCCCAAACCCGATACGCCGGAGAACGCGACGGTGCTGGCCGTTTGGACTTACGGACTGGGACGAACCGCGGTGCTGACGACCGATGCCGGCGCCCGTTGGGCTTCGTCCTGGGCCGACTGGGCCGACTACGACAAGTTCTTCAGCCAACTGGTGCGTTGGCTGATGCGGCCGACCGGCGACACGGGCAAGTTCACGATTTCGACTCAAGTTCGCGACGGTCGAGGTTCAAGTCGTCGTGAATGCGTTGGACAAGGACGACGCGTTTTTGAATTTCTTGGAGATGAACGCATCGGCGCTCGACCCGGACTTGAAACCGGTGCCGCTGAGCATGCGTCAAACGGCACCCGGACGATACGTCGGTTCGTTCCCAGCCGCGGGGCCGGCAGTTATTTTGTGAATGTCGTCCCGGGCGCAGGCGCGGCACCGCTGCGCACGGGCGTCACCGTTCCCTACAGCGATGAATTCCGCGTCCGGGAAACCAACTTGGCGTTGATCGAACTGTTGGCATCGATCGAGCCGCGCGGCGGAGAGCCGGGACAAGTGACCGCGCCTCTGGATGATCAACCGAGCGAAGAGTTGATCGACACGAACGCATTCCGAGGCGGATTGGCGTTGGCCCGGAGCATCAAAGACGCCTGGCCCTGGTTTGTGTTGACCGGTTGCTGCATCTTCTTGGCAGATATCTTTGTCCGTCGTGTCTCGATTAATTTGGACTGGGTCGGCAAAGCGATCAACAAAATCCGCGGCGAGCAAACGGAAAAGGACGCCCAGGTGACCGCGCGACTGGACGCCTTGAAAAAGAACAAGGAAGCACTGGGGGATTCGCTGGAGCGTCGCCGTTGCGAGCGTGCGATTTGAGCCAACCGAAGTGGATGCCGCAGCTCGCCGATCAAGTCGACTTGGAAAACGTTTCCGCCACGGCCAAATCAAAGTCACCGTCCGCAGAAGCCCCAGAGACGAGCCGGAGGGACCAACTTACACCGAGCGATTGCTGGAAGCAAAACGCAAGGCACGGAAGAAGTAGCGGCACACATGAAATCTTCTTCGACCAGAGTCGACGATGCCTCGTCCTGGCGATCGGGCGCACATCGCGTCTCGGCGCGGACGTCAACGAGCCCGCAAGGCGGCGCCGCTGATTGCTGCCGCCGTCGTGCTGTTACTGTTGCTGACAACCTTGGTGATTGGCTGGATGGTGCGGCAATCGATGCGAGAGCTGACACGTAAGTCGCTTGAATCGGTGTTGGCAACCAATGTTTCGACGCTGGAACTATGGTTGTCGCAGCGGCGTGCCGACGTTGACCGCGTCGTCACGAACGACGAGTTGGTTCGTGGCTGTCGATTACTTCTCGATCAAGTCGCCAGCGGAGTCGAGCTGGGACGCGAACGCTTTGAAGTCTCACGAAGCCGCGATTGAACTTGCTGGCCATATTTCGGCCAACACATTGGGTAGAACCTATTTCGGCTGGGTGTTGATCGATTTCCGCGGTCGTGTGGTCGCATCAAGCCACCCGCAGCTGGTCGCAAACCGTCTTCCGCTGCCCAACGACACACAAGAGCGACTCGACCGCGGCGATAGCATCATTTGCAAACCGATCAAATCGCCGGTCGCGCTCAGCGATTCCGGGCCGCTGTCTCGAGAATGGTGCAGCGGTGATGTTCGCGATGGCCCCGATTTCAGAAGGGCTGCAGTCGCTGGGAAGTTTTGCGTTGATGCTGGACCCGCTGGATCAATTCAGCCAGATTCTGACCGTCTCCCGGATCGGCGAAACGGGCGAAACGTTCGCATTCGATCGCGACGCCACATTGCTCTCACAAAGTCGCTTTGAAGACACGCTCCGCAACGCGGGGGTGTTGAATCCAGACCCAAAGGTTGCCAGCCCGCTGAACATCTCGCTTCGCGACCCAGGATTGGACCTCACCACGCACCCGGGCAGCCAGAAAATCTCGCCAGCCACTGACCGTGATGGCTGAGCAGGCAACACGCGGTGCAACCGGGTCGAACGTCAGCGGTTACAACTCGTATTTGGGCGTTCCAGTCATTGGATCGTGGCGATGGTTGCCGCAGTACAACATCGGCATTGCTACCGAAATGCAATATGCCGAGGCCTACAGCACGATGCGGATTCTGCGCAATGCTTTCATGGGTGCCTTGATCGTTGTCGCACTCGCGGGCATCGGAGTGTCGCTGCCTGCTGCGTCTGGTGCGGGGCAGTGCTGACGGCCGCGTTGCTCGCAAAGAACTCAAACGTCGACTCGGACAATACGATCTGGGAAAAGTGATCGGACGCGGCGGCATGGGCTCGGTTTATCACGGACGACATCAGCTGTTGCGCCGTGATGTCGCCATCAAAGTCTTGGAGCACACCGAGGCGACGAATCATTCGCTGTCGCGGTTTGAGCGCGAAGTGCAAATGACGGCCAAACTGCGGCATCCCAATACGATTGAGATCTACGACTATGGGCGAACCAGCGAAGGCACCTTTTTTTATGTGATGGAGTACGTCGATGGGATTTCGCTTCAGCAACTGGTGGATCATTACGGACGGCAACCACCCGAACGCGTGATCTATTTGCTACTGCAGATTTGCGGATCGATTGCCGAAGCCCACAAGCAATCGATGGTGCATCGTGACATCAAGCCGGCGAACATTTTGCTGACCGCTCGCGCCGGCTTGTATGATCTGGTCAAAGTCCTGGACTTCGGCTTGGTAAAAGAAATCGATCGTGAAACGATCGACTTGACACGAACCGCGACGATGACGGGGACACCACTGTACATGTCGCCGGAAGCCGTGCGAGATGCGAGCAAAGCGAATCAGCGAAGCGATCTTTATTCGATCGGTGCTGTTGGCTACACCTTGCTGACCGGCTTACCCACCTTTGATGGCCCCAGTTCGGCCGATATTTGCGCAAAGCAACTCAACGAAGAGCCGGTCCGGCCTGCCCAACGCATCGGACAAGAGCTTTCCGATGATTTGCAAAACGTGTTGATGAGCTGCCTGCGAAAGGATCCAGACGAACGACCATCCTCGGCAGAGGAATTGGCCGATGCGCTATTGCAGTGCCAGGACGCCGCCTTGTGGTCGATCGCGGATGCTTGCCAGTGGTGGGAAGCGGTTTTCGATGGTCCCCGTGACGATCTGGATGATTTCAACGATAATTCGCGGCCCGGCGACAGCGTCAATTCGCCAGCTGAAGGTCGGCGCGAAGTCGCCCCCCGGCCGGTAGCACTGTTGGCAAACTGGACCAGGACGCCCATCCAATCGATCAGCCCTCCGAGAAAACTGCCTTGTGACGATGTTCGGCTTAAGTCGTAGTCACGACACCGAAACGATTGACTGGCCCAGCCTGCAATCGCTGTTGGAGGACGATGATCGTCGCGCGGTCATCTTTCGCGATTATCCCAGCGAAGGTCGCGAGAGTTTCTTGAATGCGCTGCGACGGATCGATGACAGGGCTGCCGCGAAGCTACTGACGGCGGGACGTCAACTTCACACCGCCGCCAAGCTGATCGACCGACCCACTGTCGCGATCGCCGGCATGCTGAACAGCGGCAAGACCAGCCTGGTCGCCAACTTTCTAAGCGAGCATGGTCGAGCCCGAACGCTGCGCGGCACCAACAACGATCAGGGAACGCATCGATTCGTGCTTTGGCTACCCGAGGCGTGGCGTGCGGACGATGAACTTTGGGGACTGTTGATGAGCCGCATTGGTGATGTCGTCGGACAAGCTCCTGAAATGCTGGCCGACACGCCCGCCGAAGCGCACGCTGCAGTACAACAATCGCGTTGGCCGATCGAGTCGCGCTTGGCGGTTCCGCTGGTCGCGACCGATCCTGGATTGGACGAAGCAGGCATCGGGCTATTGGATTGCCCGGACATCGTTTCCGACGAAGCGTTCGGGTTGGGATCACCGGAAACGCGTCGCGAGTTGCTGGGCAAAGCAGCCACGCTCTGTTCTGCGTTTATCGTGGTCACCTCGGCCGAGTCATCGCGTGATACAACCTTGGGCGATTTGCTGCGGATCGCTGCCGACTTGATGCCCGGCATTCCACGATTGCTGGCGGTCAACAAAATCCGTCCGCGTCAAACGCCCGATCAGGTGTACGAAACGTTTCAGCCGCTGGCCCGCAATCACGGGATCGAGACGATTTACGCGGCCTACGATTTTGATGTGCCGGCCAGTCGTCCTTTCATTCCCGCGGGCGAGCCGATCAAGACGGCAGCGACGGAGACGGACGATCAGCGGCCGGTCTTCTTTTCCTTGTCGCCGGACGCAGATGATAATCCGCCGGCAGCGATCAGCGATGATCGCATGCTGTCGGCGTTGCCGGATCGACTCGACCGCGGACTGTTGTTTGAGAAAGTTTCGTGTCGCGTTGGAGTCGGGGCTTCGAACGGCCGTTTGGGAATCGGGCTTCGCCATCATCGATCGCGACGCCGACCAATCGATCGCCGTCACCGAAAAAGCGAGAGACTGTTTGCTGAACGCCTCGCTGGAGTTCTTCGCACATCGGGCGGTCGGCGGTGACGTGATCGAATTGCGTTTGCATCAGTCCGAGCGAATCGTCCGCCAGTTATCGGAGTCATTTGTGGCCACGGCTCCCTGGTACGCTCGCTGGGGCGTGCGCATGAATGCCGCGGCCCGACGCGTGATCGGCGGTGCCGGTGACTTTGTCAAACAACTTGCCCCCACGGCCATCGCGCAGCGAACCGCGGGTGAAATCCGCGAGAAATTTCGCAAAGGAGAATACGGCGGCCTGCTGGACACCTGAGCGTTTCAGGCAAGCGATCGATCGGCACGGCGGCGCGTTTGCCCTGCCACAGTGGTTTGACGAAACGGGGAAATCGGTTGATTCCGCGCTTTGGGACGAAGCCTCCGAAGCAGCGATCTCGCGATTCGAACGCGACGATTTCACGTCGCTCGATCCACGACGATTGGACGAAGCCGTCAGGCTGATGTGGGCTGAGGTCCCGATGCACAAAAAACTGACCGCCGGCATCACGCCGTTGGCCGCCATGTTGGCTGCCTTTGGCGGCGTGCTGATGATCCCCATCGACTTCGGCACCACCGTGATCGCTTCGGCATCGATCCCGGAGTTGTTTGCCGCGCTGGGGCTGACCACATTGTCGACGATGTGGGCGGGCGGACAGAACACGCGAAACGTCGGCCAGCAGGCGGCCAGACAGCAATTGGCAGATTTTCAAGCGGTGTTGTGTGATACGTTTGGCGTCGCCAGAACGAGGCAAACAGGACATGGTGCTTGGTCGCTGGATCGAAAGAAAAAATTGCCCGATCTCGCAGATCGCCAAACGCGATCCGATTGGACCGACGCTTGCGGTCTATCGCTTCAAGACGAGTTTCGAGCAAGAATTGCAACGCACTCATCCCCCGCAGCGGACCGGCCGGCTAGTGAAATTGATTCCCGATACACTCCACAAACGAAGCGTTGCCGGCAGCGAATTGGGCGCCCCTGGCGAACGATTTTTGCGGCGAGTCCGACGAGCTGCGATGACGCGTCTTGGGCGACAGCCAAGTGGGTCGTGACGTGCTGGAATTGTGTGATGAGCATGCGGAAGCACGGCGGATGATTCTGCAAGATCGCAGCCCGGGTGCCAGCGTGGTCGCCGTGGTCGGCGCGACCGGCCAAGGCAAGAGCTGGTTGATTCGCCAACTGGTCCGCAAGTCTTCGGTTGCCAAGTCGATTCGCAGCGGCAACAACGCCGACGAAGCGACGGAAAAACTATTGTGGGTCGGTCCGTCGCCACCGGCGGATTTGGATCCGCGTTATGAGCAATATTTGCACTGCGAAGCATCGAAAATGCAGTCGATCGGAGCACGATACATGTTGGTGGATGCCCCCGGGGCCACCGATGATCGCAAGCCGATTGCCGCGGTCGCTGCACGAGCGCTCTCGCTGGCGTCCGTTTTGCTGGTCGTCGTCCGCCGCGATCAGCTTCGCAGTCAAACGTGTCAGCATGCTGGCGGAGGCAAGCGAGGGAACGGTCGTGATCCCCGTCGTCAATGCGGTGCGAAAGCGGGATGAAACCCTCGACGCGGATATCGATACGCTGGTCGGTCACGTCAGAAAAGCGGCGCCCGCCAGCGCGATCGTTGCTCCGGTGATCATCGACGACTTTGAAGTTGACGGACGTGACGAGGACAACGTCGGCGCAGGCCGCGGCCGAGATGGTTGCTGGCCGGTTGACGGACGAAATCGGGAACTCTTGGGAAGGTGATCGGCGACGCAGTACGCGGCTGGCTGCTTTGGACGGTCGTTTTCGTGCAGCACTGCACAGCGTGCTGAGCGGACAGCTTCCGCGGCTGACTCATGCAGTGCGGCGTCTGAACGAAGAAGCAACCAAATTGCCGGCAGAAGTCGCCGAGTCTTTGGTGGGTGGCGGTGGCCCGTTGCGTGCTGCCGTTCGATCACGTCTGAGGCTTTCGCTGCTGACCGACACCGCCGCCATTTGGTTTCCCTATCGAACTCAACTCGGATTGTTGAATCTCACTCACGGCGCCTGGGATCGTGTCCTGTTGTCGATCTCCGGGTCGCTGCCATCGTTGGTCGGCGCCGTCTGGACGACCACCAAGAATCTTGCCGCCCAGCAGGGAGTCGAAGAGGACATGCGCGACGGGCTGCGACGTCGCAGTGCGGCTGCCGTTGCCGACCGCTTGGGTCCGCTTGCCGCCGGCTTCCGCGAAGAACTGGCGGCGATGCGACAAGAGCGTTCAGTGACCTCACGTCATTGGCCAGCGACGATTCTCGTTCGCAGGTTGCGTATCTTTCCGGCATCGATGCCTTGCAAGAAAGTTCACAAAGATCTTTGACGAGGAAGCAGAACGTGTCACGATGTCGCGTACGATGGCGATCATCTGCGCGATCGATCGGGACGTTGGTTTTTTGGTTCTTGATGGCCGGGCCCATCGTCGCTTTGTACACCAAGTACTTTGGCGCCAGCTTTACGACTTTGACAGAATCTCAGCGGCGACCTGGAGGAGTTTCCCAGGCCTGAATTTTCGATGATCTTTACCAGTTTGCTGGTCTCGATTCTTCCCACGGCATCTGTTCGCCATGCTGGTGCTCTCGATCGCCCAAAGTCGATCACGCGTCGGGCGGGCCGAGCAACGGATTCGCGAACGACATCACGAGTCGATCCAGCATCTTCAACAACAAGGTGTGTTGCGGTTGCGTTGGGATGATCCGCTGTTGGCCGATGCAGAATTCCTGCTCTCTGCGGGAGCGGCCGAGTTGTCGGAGTCGACATGATGTTAGCATCGCGACAGCCACTTGACCCGCTGCGGTGCGTTGCTCGCTCAGGGCGAGGCAGTCGGTCGAGCCCAGGCGATGGCTTCTTTGATATTCTGCTCAGCGGCGGCATCGTCGGCGTGATGATCTTGCTGGTGCTGTTTGCGCTCAGTATCGCGGCGGCTTATCTGGTTTTTGATCAGTTCATGACGCTTCGCAGGTCGAAGATTTTGCCCGACGGCGTAGCGATACGGTGCGTCAGTCGCTGTTGACGGGCCGCGTCGCCGAGGCGGACGCGGCGTGTCGAAGGGCGCCCAGCGTTTTGAGCGTCGTGTTGTTGTCAGGCCTGAGCGAAATGGAGTTCGGTTGGCCGGAAGTCGAAAAAGCGGTCGAAGATTCACTCGCCCAGCAAGCGGCACGACTGATGCGACGAATCGAGTACCTTTCGCGTGATCGGCAACATCGCTCCGATGGTCGGTCTGCTGGGCACGGTCACGGGAATGATTTTCGCTTTTCAGCAAGTCGCCACGACTCGGGGTGCAGCGGGCGCCGGTGACTTGGCCGAAGGGATCTATCAGGCGTTGGTCACAACCGTTGGTGGCTTGGTCGTCGCGATTCCCGCGCTTGCCGCTTACGCCATTTGTCGCAATCGAGTCGATGCGTTGATTGCCGAAGTCGCTTACCAGTCACAGCATGCCCTGATGCCGATCAAACGACGGCCAGTCGCGGACGCGTGCCGCCGCGACTCCTGCGGCGATCCCCAAACGGCCGCCTGTCGGCGGACAACAACCGCCACCACCCCAGACTTAGCAAAGGATGGAACCATGTCAGCTCGTTTCCGCTACTGTTGTCGCGATTTTGTCGATCACGTTGATCGGCCTGCCCACGCTGGCATGGACGATCGCCCAGCCGCCCGCCGACACGCGACAGACGCTGGAGTTGCCCGATCTTCCCGACTTCCAGCCGCCCAAGGTGCGAGCGAATCCACAGCGCGACGCCAAGGTCCAACAGATCATTGGCGACGCGCTGAAGAAAGGCGAACATCCCGAAACGGGTGACCCCGTTCTCGACGACGCTGATTCAAGCGAAGGTGGAAGCATCCTGGCAGGCTTCGACTCTGGACCCCGCGGCAGCCGAGCGACGATCCGCGAGGACCAGCGAAACCAATCGGTGTCCGCCAAAGCGCGTGCGGCAGAATGCCTGCTGAAAGCCGCTCGCAAGCTGGAAAAAGTCGAGCCAATCGATAAAACTCGTCGCGATTTAGTGAATCAAATGCGTCGCGAATCGGTTCGTTTGTTAGCACGTAGAATACGTGCGGTCGAAATCGAGCGTAGCCAGTATCGGAACGTCCGGACACGAATCCACCATCAAGACAGCAACTGAAAGGCCCGAGGCTCACGCCTACGGCTCCGAATGCCACGTTCTCAATCCCCCAACGACACATCTGCCAGGCGTCCCTTTTCACTGATCATCGCCGCGCGCACTCGTCTTGACCGCCACGGGGCTGATCTTTGCCGACTATTGGTCAGCGCAGACCCGATCGACGCCCAAGCCACGTTTGTCGGCCGCGGGGCCTGCATCGAGTGTCATCAGAACGAATCCGACGCATTCGTCGGATCGCATCACGACTTGGCGATGGACGTTGCCACCGACGAAACCGTGTTGGGTGATTTCAACGATGCAACGCTCGAGCACGATGGAATCACCAGTCGCATGTTTCGCGACGGCGATCGGTTCATGGTGCACACCGAAGGACCGACCGGAAAGATGGAGGATTTCCAGGTCAAGTATGTCTTCGGCTCGGTCCGCTGCAGCAGTACATGGTCGAGTTCGATCGCACCGATGACATGGCCGAAGATGAAATCGCCCGTCTTCAGGTGTTGCGAATCAGTTGGGATACTGAAAAGAAACGATGGTTTTATCTGCGACCGCCCGACGTCAACGAAAAACTGGAGCCCGATGACCCGCTGCACTGGACCGGCATCGCCCAACGCTGGCAAACGATGTGCGCCGAATGCCACTCGACCAACTTGAAACGAAACTATGATCCGTGGATCGGAGCGTTATCACACCACGTTTTCCGAGATCGACGTCAGTTGCGAAGCCTGTCACGGTCCCGGCAGTCTGCACGTCGAACTTGCCAACAGCCGGTCGCTGTTTTGGGATCGCAATCATGGCTACGGGCTCGCCCAACTGAAGGGCGACGACCCGGAGCCGCAACTGCAGACCTGCGCTCCCTGCCACAGTCGACGCGGCGTGCTGAATGCCGACTTTCGGCCGGGCGACCACTACACCGATCATTACGCGTTGGAATTACTGAGACCTGACACTTATCACGCCGACGGCCAAATCAAGGATGAAGTCTACGTCTACGGTTCGTTCATTCAGAGCAAGATGTATCACAAGGGCATCCGCTGCACCGATTGCCATGATCCGCATTCACTGCAGCTGAAACATCCTGGCAACGAGACTTGCACGTCATGCCATCAACATGCCGCCGGCAAATACGATGTGCCATCGCATCATCATCACACACCGGGCACGCCGGGTGCGATGTGTGTCAATTGCCACATGCCGCACACGACTTACATGGCGGTCGATCCCCGACGCGATCACAGTCTGCGGAGTGCCGCGGCCCGATCTGTCGGTCAAGCTGGGAACGCCGAATGCTTGCAGCCAGTGTCATGTCCTTGATCAATTGAAGACGTTACCTGAAGCGACGCAGCAAGAATTGGAGCCAACAGAATACGCCGAGTGGCTGCTATTGGCCGAGCGATGACGATGCGATCGCCGCCGCCATCAAAGAAACAGACCGTTGGTGCGATGAGGCTTGCGAAAAGTGGTACGGCGCTGAACGCAAGACGCCGGAGCATTTTGCTGAGACAATTGTCGGCGTTTCGTCGTGGCGAAGATGGAGCCGTCAAGGAGATGCTGCGACTGCTCGACCAGCCCGAATGAAGTGGCACCCGACGATCGCCAAGGCAACGGCAATCAGCGAACTTGCCAATGACCGGCACCTCCGCAGCCATCCCGATTGCCAAAGAATGGGCCAAACACATCGGCCAATCCGATCGTGCGCGCTGCTGCGCTGAATGCTTTCATGTCGGCGCCACCATCGACGACGATTCGTGCTCTGATGCCGCTGATTGATGACGATTCGCGATTGGTTCGCACGGAGGCAGCTCGCGTCTTGGTCGCTTCAGGCGCCTACGGACAACTGAACGATTCGGAACGAAGCCGCGTCGATTTGGCGGTCGAGGAAGTCAAGCAGGGCTTGATGGTGGCTTCGGATCGTGCCGGCGCACACATGGGATGGGCAATGTTGTGCGAACAACGCGGTCGAATTCCCGAGGCGATCGAGGCCTATGAAACGGCACTCAGAGTCGAGCCGCTGATGACCGGCGCACGGACCAATCTTGCCTCGCTGCTGGAACGCGTGGCCGAACAAACCAGGGGACCGCAAGCACGGCAATTCATCGATCGGGCAAACGAATTACGCAAGGCAGAGCTGCCGCTGATGGCAAGAGACGCGTCGTTGGCACCCGACAATGCCGACGTGCAGTACCGCTACGGGCTTGCTCTGTATTTGAACGGTGATCACGAGGCTGCCTTGAATCAACTGCGGCTGGCAACCGAGTTGGCTCCCGACGTCGGAGATGTTCCAAACGGCCCTGCGACTGCTGAAAGAGAAGATGAATGAGTGAAGGTCTCGGCAGGCCGCGGGACAGCGACAATCTACCGCGATCTTTTCGACCTCCGATCGCTACGTTAGTCTCGGGAGTCGCTTCGTTGGCGATCAACTTTTAAACCACGAGAATTCGACGATGCTACATGCAGTGATCATGGCCGGTGGCAGCGGCACGCGGTTTTGGCCGGCAAGCCGACAACTGCGTCCCAAGCAGTTGCTGACGCTGTACGGCGATCGGACGATGATTCAGTCGACAGTCGGATCGCCTCGGTGATCTTGGTAACCACCGATCGACAGTTGATTTTGACCAACAAGATTCTGACCGAGCGCGATCCGTCGAGCAACTTGCCGGAGCTGCCGCGGAAAACGTAATTGGAGAACCTTGCAAACGGGATACGGCACCGTGTGTTGGACTGGCTGCGGCGCTCGTTCGCGACAAGGATCCCGAGGGAACGATGGTGGTCATGCCGTCGGACCACGTGATTGTCGATCCCGAAGAGTTTTCGTGATGCGGTCAAGGCCGGCGAAAAACTGATTGACGAGGATCCGATGCGGATTGTGACCTTTGGGATCCGAGCCGACTTATCCAGCGGAATCATTCGGCTACATCGAAGCTGCCGAGACAAATTCCGCCGGCAGCACGACGCCGCCTAAAAGTCGTTCAATTTCGCGAGAAGCCCGATCGGAGACCGCCGAGCAGTATCTCGCCTCCGGAAACTTCTATTGGAACAGCGGCATCTTCTTGTGGCGTGCGTCGACCATTCTGGATGCGTTGGCGAAGTTCGAGCCGGAGATGTACGCCCACCTGAGCGCGATCGAGGACGTCGTTCGGAAGCGATTCTTTCGAGACAAACACTGGAATCGAGAATTCAACGCCATCGTCGGCAAGTCGATCGACTACGCGGTGATGGAACGTTACGACAACGTGGTCGTCATCGAGGCCCCCTTCCCCTGGGACGACGTCGGAAGTTGGCAGGCACTTTCGCGGCTGCATGAGCCGGATGCTGACGGCAACACCGTCGTCGGATCGCACATCGGAATCGACACCCACGGTTCGATCATCCACGGCGAAGCCAGGTCACACAATCGTTACGATCGATATCGACGATCTGATCGTGGTGCAAACAGCCGATGCAACGTTGGTTGCTCCCAAGCACGCTGAAGAACGTGTCCGCGAAGCGGTCAAAGCGTTGGAAGCACGGAAACTGAACGACAAGCTTGTAAGAGACCGGCGAAGCTGGCCGGCTTTGGCCCTCATCGATCGGCACATTCGCCACAAGACTCATCACCCCAAGCGTTGCGTTTTTGCATCAAAGGGTGTTGCCTTTTGGCATCATCGTCGCGACCTGCGTGGTAGGGTTCGGCGGACAAACTCTGTCCAGACCGAATCCCTTTACACGCGAGCAACACGATAACGTGTTTGCTTGTGCGAAACGATGCAAGCTCACGCCAATCAAACACGATCCGCCGCCATCAGCCTGCCTGTGGGCGGCTGATGCTCGTCGCGCTGCGTTGTTGATTGCCCTCGCCAGCGGTTGTAGCCGACTTCGTCTTCCGGCGATCGATCCGACGGGAGCGCGACTGTTCGCGCCGTGCCGACCACCACCACGCTCGCGCTGCCGGGATCGGCCGGTGAAGGCGGTTGACTTTTTGGGAACTGCAGTAAACTCCATTGCGGTCTCTGGCCGCAATTTTCGTTAGCCCAAACCAGCATTTCCCGAACCCGCCGAGCCGCCGAAGTGTCTGGTTCCGGCACCGGTCAAGGGGCCGCAGAATCGCCGCGCCGTCGTGCACAACGAACCGTACGTGCCCAGTGCAGCTTGCAATGGCGAGTGCAAAGATGGTCCGCGTGCTGTATTGCTGGGAGAGGAAATGAATCCGCCGACGGAAAGCACGCTAGATTGCCGAAACGCGGCAAACGCGGTTGCATTCTGCTGACACCGCAAAAGATTGTCGCGCCCGTTGGCGGTGAAGTTCTGTTGTTGTCCGGAATTTGCGGTACCGACGGTTACTTGCAGATGGGCGAACCGCTGGAGTGGATGTTGACGCCTGATAGCGTTGGGACGTTCATCCAAGTCGGCGATGATGCTCCGGGTTTCGCCCATCGATTGGCTGGCATCAAGCGAGCTGAAAAGCAAGATCCTTCGTACGCACGCGGCGTCACCAGCACCAAACGCACGCTGATCACACGCGGAAACTTGAATCCGCAAGATGACGTGCACTGGAAAAAGGTCAAACATGGATCTCGATCAGCAGTCCCAGTGAAGGCACCAGCCATGTCACCGTCTTGGCTCCGGAGAGCGAGTGCTGGGACAACCGCAAAGCGTCCGCAACGATCTATTGGATCGATGCGCGCTGGCAATTCCCGGGACCGCAGATTCTGTCGCAGCTGGGACGCCCGCCAGGTTGACCACTCGCGTGACTCGAGCCGAAGGAACGCTGCCGGCCAGCGGCTGGAAAGTTCGTTACGAAATCATGCAGCCGGAATTGGCAACCTTTGCCGGCACGAACGGATCATCGTTCGTCGAAGTCGAGGTTGACGATTCGGGCAACGCAACCGCAGAGTTGATTCCCAACCCGGGCACCAGCGGCATGGCGACGATCGACATGCAAGTCATTCGGCCGGGCGGCGTCAGCGACAACATTCCCACGATGTCGTTGGGCAGCGGACAAACGTTTGTCACCTGGAGTTCACCGCAACTGGCGATTCGAGCCGGTGCACCGGAATTCGCAACCTTCAACGTGCCGGTTCAGGTCGTCGCGAACGTTTCTAATCCGGGCGATCAGCCGGTCAACAACGTCCGCGTCAGCATGCAGATCCCACAGGGCGTGCTTGGCGACAGCCCTGATGCATTCGCACAAAACCTGCCTTCTGCGATCGTTTGGGAAATCCCGGACGATTCCACCGCAACAGCAGCTGGATTTGTTTGCCGACGTGACCGCACAAGCACCCACGCAGTTGACGTTTCAGGCTCGTGGAGATGCCGGATTGGTCGCCGAAGACACCGTGCGAATCGACGTCTATCAGCCTTCGCTGGCGATCACGATCGAGCCAGAGGAGGCGAAATACGTGGCGGGTCAGCCGGTCACCTTCAACATCGACGTCAAAAACACGGGCGATCGTCCGCTTCAGAATGTGGAATTGGTCGCGACCGGTGATGACCTGATGATTCATCAGGAAACTGGCAACCAAAGCGTCAAGAAGCCGAAAACCGACGGTCCGCTGCAGCCGGGTGAAGATTGGTTGGTTTCGGCTGTCTTCGTGCCCACCGAATCGGGTCGTCGCTGCATTAACGTCGAAGCAACCGCCGAAGGCGGACAACGTGCTCAGTCGCAAAGCTGCGTGACGGTGATCAACCCGATTCCGCCAACACCTGCAATCTCGAACACGATCACTGGTCGCCAACGTGTGCAAGTCGGTGATACGATCTTGGTTCGCAGCCAGTTGTTGAACACCGGACAAGTCACTTTGACGAATACCCGCGTCACCATGTCGTACGATCCACAGTTGTCGCCACGCGGTGCCACCGTGGACGGATTGGATGATTCTCGCATCGGCCAATACTTGCTGGCAGTTGGACCGTTCCGACACTGGAACCGGGTAAAGCCGTGATCTTGGAGGCGCAATTCCAAACGACACAGGCGAACCCTCGATCACAAGTCATGATGACGGTCCGCAGTGCCGAAGGTGCAAGATCCGACGAGACATTCAGCTTTGAGGTCTTGCCCGGAGCCGAGATCCCCAGCGGTGTTGGACAGGATCGCGCGCCACAACTTCCGCCCGTGCAACCGCCACCAACCATTCCCGGCGGCCCCGCTCCTATTCCGGCTCCCAGTGACAGTCGCGTGCCACCCGCCCCAACGGTGCCCGCACAGCCGCTGCAATCGGAGCGGTTGCAGTTGTCGCTGGCGGCACTTGACAATCCGGTGCGTGTCAACGAACCGATTCGCTATACCTTACGAATCGTCAACGATTCCAGTTCGCCCGACAGCCAAGTCAGCATTCGCTTTCGGCTCCCGGACGGAGTCGCCGTGAGTCGCGTTACTCAACGTCGCAGCCCGGAGCTTGGTCAGTTTCGCAACCAGGCTGGCATCATTGACTTGGCTGACATACGAACGATGCGTCCCGGAGAGAGCATTGATTACGAATTGGTCATGACTTGCAATCAGCCAACGACGTTTGACTTCGTGGTCGAGGCGGTGAGTGCGCGAACACCAGACGGCGTGGTCGCGAAAGTCCAGACAACCGTCATTCCATAGTCACTGCACAAGTGCATTCTGCACTTGGCGGCTTCAAAAGTGGCGTGAGCTTCCAGCTTGCGAAGCTAGCCTAGCCTGGGTGAACCGACCGAGCGCCAGCGAGTGTCGGTGTAACCCCAGGTAGGACGACCGGCAACAATTCTTCGCGGCTCGATTTGGCCGCTCCGCCGCCAAATCGAGCCGCGAAAAGGGTTTGAATCGGCGGCGCACCTGGGGCTGCGATTGACTCGCTGGAGTTCGCCAAAGAGAGAGGCTATCGGCCAATGCCAGCTAGATTGGCACCCGTTGAGTGGTTCGTCCCATCAGCTCCCGGTTTTCCGCGGTTTGGGAACCGGACGCGAACGGCGTGTCGATTTAATCAGCCGTATGGCGTTAGCCGCGTTAGCCGCGGTTTTCCCCGCCACAAAACCGGGGCGAACGCCCATCGGCTCATCATGACAGTTCGCGAAACGACTAAATCGACAAGCCGCTAACGCGCCCGCGGCTGGTAAAACCACAAAGTAGACGGCCCAGAGGAGAGTGCTTTCTGAACAAGCGTCATCGCTAACTCCGAAATCGGGCGTCGACGCATCCTGCATCGACGCCCTCAAGAGACT
Source organism: Pirellulaceae bacterium (assembly GCA_963714715.1). Lineage (GTDB taxonomy): Bacteria > Planctomycetota > Planctomycetia > Pirellulales > Pirellulaceae > JBFJVZ01. The sequence continues at coordinate 75,595 of CAVQPV010000052.1, forward strand.
CAAGCGGATAGCCCGATAGAGCTAACAGACACCTACTCTGAAGAGCCTAAAATCGACCTCCAGAAGGAGGGGTGTTTGAGTGGTGTTCGACTGCCTGCGTTTGCGTCCCAGGTTCCGCCGGCTGGCCGTCGGTCTTTTTCCGCGGGCCTTGCGGACCGGGGCGACGACCGCGGCGGCGGCCTTGCTGAACCGGAACGAACCGCGACTCGATTCGCTGAAGCAGCTTGCTGATGCAGAGCTTATTGATACTCAGTTTCAAAGCCTCCGATTCGATGCGGAGTGAATCATGAAGGCTTTTCGGTAGTCGAATCGTGATCATTCGCTCCGGCTCGGCCGAATCGCCTTTGGACGAATCCTGGCTGCGAACAGCCGCGATCATCTCCTGAAGCTCAGCGAACTGGGGTGTGGTTTCAAAGTATCGCATTTCGTCGTTGTCGCTGAACAACTGACGAACAACGCCGTCGACTCCGAGCATCTCACGGTAAAAAACCACCCAATTTCCGGTCTTGGAAAACGCCTGTTCGGCCAGGCGAAGCACTTCCTGAGGTCGCTGTTCGACCGGAAGCCCTTGGTTGATGGCAGGGAGCTGGAGTCGCTGTGCGAGCTGCCCAGATTGATCCGGCACTGGGTCGCTAGCGTATCGAAGTGATGACGATATTGAATCGGCTTGAGCCATGGGAGGATGTATCCTTTTTTTCGAGTCCCGTGGGCATGTGTTTCGTCGATCCTTCCCTATGGTCAAACGCTCCGCCGTAACAGTTGCTTTCAATGGGACTTAGGCGACCAAATGCAAGCATGCGCGATCCCGTGGCACGCGCTGCACACCGCCAAGGCACCAGCCCGGTGCACAGAAAACCAGGCACAGCACTCATGTGCAAAACCTAGGTGTCCACATAGCGGTGGTTTTGGGTCGCTGTCGCCAGGTCACCCGAAATCGCCCTGATTTCCCGGCCAATTCGATCGATAGATTTTTTGCTGGCAAGAAACCTGATTTGCTAGCAAGGGCTGCGGCGACTGTTCGCAGGGCCTTTGGCCGCCCCCGTCGCGTTCCCAAAAGACCAAGTCAACCAAAAGAGGGGTGCTGCAGGTGGCCCGCCACGCGTTAACGGAAATGCCATGAAGTCAAGAGCTGAGACGGGGCGACTTGCCCCAACTTTGCCCATCGGGCTAGTTGGCAGCAATGCTATCGCAAGCTTCCGCGATCAATTCGACGGCGCGATCAATCTGATCACGACTGGTGGTCCAGCCAACGGAGACTCGAATCGTCCGCCGGATCTCCGATTCGCTGCATCCGATCGCCTGCAGCATCCTCGTCATTTCGTCTGGCGGCGAGTCGGATTGCGCAGTCGCGAGCGCCAAGTGTCGAGCCCACTCCTGAATCAACCGAGCCTCGCATCTCAATTGAAAGGTCAACGTGTTGGGCAGTCGCGGTCCATCGTGGCAAAGGATGGCGAGATCCGAATCGACCACGCGCCGAAGTCCGTCTGCGAATCGGTCACGAAGCTCCGCGAGGTTATCCGACACGTCGACGGCACAACGGGCAGCCAGGGAGGCTGCTGCTCCCAAGCCGACACAGGCAGGAACATTCTCGGCGCCAGGCCGAAGCCCCATTTCCCGTGGCTCTCCGAAGGCCACGGGCGAGATCTGCAAGCCACGCCGAACGAACAATCCGCCACTCCCCTTGGGGCCGTAGAACTTGTGTCCGCTGACCGCGACCGTGTCGGCTCGCCATTGGCTCACATCGGCAGGAAGCTTGCCAAAGATCTGGGACGCGTCGCAGTGAAGTGGCACCCCCCGAGTGTGGGCGATATCGGCGACCTCACGCACCGGCTGAAGCGTCCCGAGAACGGGGTTGGCGGCTTGCAGGCAGACCAGTTGGGTGTCTTTGCGAATCCGCGATGCCACGTGCTCGGGATCAACGAGGCCGTTATCACCGCATTCCACCGTTTCCACCGACCAGGTGGCACCAAGGCTGCGCACGGCACCGAGCACGGAATCGTGTTCCAGCGCCGATACCAGGACGTGTCCAGCCGGCTTGCCAGCCAGAATCCCCAAGACGGCCAAGTTGTTTGATTCGGTACCTCCGCCGGTAAAGATCACCTCAAACGGCTCGCAACCCAGCAGCGACGCCAATCCTTCTCGTGCCGTCTCCAGGCCCTCGCTGACCAGCTGGGCGTGGGCGTGCTGTTGACCCGGCAGCATGAAATGCGTGGACCAGTAGGGCTCCATGGCCTCCAGCACCGATGGAGCCAACGGAGTGGTTCGGTTGTAATCGAGATAAATCAAAGAGGCTTGCGATCCAATGATCCTCGCCGAAACCAGTCCATCGTGGTCATTTGCGAAGAATGGCAGATTGGTTGTGGGGATTCAGTGGAATCCTGGAATCATGATGACGACGGACTGGCTCCAAATCGAAGCCAGCAGCACAGATTAGTTGGTGTTTCTGTCCTAGGCCATCCCCTTAGGTCTGCCCTTCGTGGGCGGACAAGCAATGGTACCGGGTTTGTTTACCGATATCGGTCAGAGGGTTAGCTAAGCACCCACATCAGGGGGTTTGCTGGAAATTGGTCTGCAGGCTTGACTGCTCGAAATGACCGCGTTTGCATGAATGACCGACGTTGGCGATAATCAAGCGTGCACTTGTTAGCTGGCGACGACTCCCTTCTCCCGCCCCCTGGGCGTGCGTCATCAGCGCTCAAAAAAATCTTATCTCGGAGCGCAAGCAAGATGAAACAGACACGCGGTTTTACTCTCGTCGAGTTGTTGGTGGTAATCGCCATCATTGGAATTCTGGTTGGGCTCTTGCTCCCCGCGGTCGGTGCGATGCGCGAATCAAGCCGCAGCATGCAGTGCAGTAGCCGCGTTCGCCAACTGGCGATGGCGGCCATCCAATACGAGACCTCCAAAGGAAGGCTGCCCGGGTACCTGTACAAGTTTGGTGTCTTTCCTGGCGGTATGGATCCGACCGATCCCGGTAACAACGCTGGTTCGGTGCCACGTCACGTGAAGGTTGGCGGTTATGGTGTTGCCTTGCTGCCGTTCGTCGATGCACAGGGCACCTATGAGCATTGGTCTCAGGATAAATACCCGGTCATTTCAGATGGTGCCGGCGAGCTGCGAGCTTCGTCGCTGTTGTCGGGAACTGGCTTCCATGCGTTGGCTGCACCCAACCTGGCTGTGTTTCGCTGTCCGAGCAATCCCAACCTGAACGGTTCCCATGGCTTGAACAGTTACACACCCAACACCGGCATGTCGCACATCCGCGCTGGTGCGAGCCCTCCGATACAGATCATCAGTTTTGCCAAGGCAGAGTCGCGTGCCAACGGAATCTTCAATTGCAAGTATGTTGGCATTAACATCCCGAGCCCAGACACCTTTCATTGCGGCAGACAGGTCGGACGCCGACCTCACTCTCGAAGACATCAAGGATGGCAAGTCCGGCACGATGTTGTTCGGCGAAAACGCCCAAGCATTGCCTTGGTATCGGCCCGGCTTTTTGGATGGCGGTAATCTCGTACAATCAGACGTGACCAAGGAAGACATCGATTCAACGAACAATATGATGCTGGCCAAGTTCACAAGCGGCATGGTTTGGCACTATGAGGACGACAAACCCGCGCCTTCGTTGCCTGGTGACGCCTGCGTGACCGGCCCGACTGCCAGCATCCCGGTTCTAGATTTTCACAAGATCAACGGCGGCGGAAGAACGGGCAGGACGGGTGTTTTCACGAGGGCCATGGACCCAAACAACTGCGTTGATCTCGCCCGACCCTCGTCGGCTCACGTCGAGGGATTCAACGCTGGTTTCGCGGATGGTGCGACGCGATTTGTGTCCGCTACCATCGACTACCGAGCCTACCAGGCTTTGTTGACGACACGCGGCAAGAGCAGCAATGTACCGTTCGCTGAATTCGTTTTGACGGATGAAATCGAACAGTAACGCGCGATGGAATCGCTGTTGACACTGACTTAGTTGGAGCCGAGGTCGCATCACGCGGCCTCGGTTTTTTCGTGCGCCAAAAGACCGCGTCCTCGATCTTGGTGGTCATGACGATTACGTGGGTCGCATGTGCTTCGTCGTTGACTTCGCTGACTTTACTGGTCAATCCGTTCAGCAAACTTGGGCGTCGTGGTCGATGCTATTTGCTAGCCCCCTAGGATTCGGTGCCTCAAGCGAATTCGTCTCCTACTGATTCATCCCTCCCCGTCTCAGTGGATTCGCTTGGGCACCCGCTTCGGCAAGGATCGCCGCCGAACACCTCGCCAACCTAGGACGTTTCTTGTGACCAAGACGACCCCCAGCTATTTGCGTATCCATCACGGCCCCGGACATTGTCAGCAGCCCGATCAGGTATCAACACCCGACGCGACGCAAGAATTCTGGCAAGCGTTTTCGGAAGCGACCGGATGGCGAATTCAGGGCAACCATTCGCCCGAGCAGCAAAATCGCTTGCTGTTACCGTCCGTTGATTTCGACCCCATGGCCGGCGCCGATCAGCTGGAGTCGATCCCAGCCGTCACGCGGAGCAGTGCGACCAGGTTGGCCGTTGCCGCTGATTCCCTGACACAGGAATTAAATGATGCTCGCGAGCGCTGCGGCGACAGGAAGCCGAGTTGGCGTTGCGCGCCGTTTTGACCACCGATCAGCAGCGCGAGTCGCTCGCAGCCGGGCTGGAAAAGACGCTCGCGGATGCAGCGGCCGCCTGCCGATGCGATTCAGCAGCCATGTACCTGTTGGACGACGACACAAAAACGCTGAAGGTGCGGGCCGTTTTCGCCTTACCATCCGATCGAATCGAACAATCCCCGCGTGATCTCCGCGGCAGTCGCGGTGACTTGGAGGCTTTGGTTCAAGGCGTCGTCTGTATCGATGACCTGCAAGAGTCCCCCCTTGATACGTGGAATTGTCCCGAAACGGCGGGCAGTGCGATTTGCGCCGCGATCCACAACGATTCTGTCCCGATTGGGACGCTTTGGTTATTCGCTGATCAAGCCCGTGAATTCACGTCAGCGCACAGCGCCGCCGCACGAATGGCATCCACTCAGCTTGCCTTGCGGTTGGAACTGGCCAAAGCAAGTCGTCAGGAAAGCTGCAAACGACAAACCAATCGTGCGATTCGCGACGTGACCCAGTGGCAATTCATGGGTTTGCCCACGGGTACCAAACTCGCCGACGGCTGGCTGGTGGACGGAATGATCGAATCGGCAACGGACTGGGCCATTGGATGGCATACTTGGGACGTGTTACCCGACGGCACTCTGATGATGGCCATGGCTGAGGCTGACGATCGCAGCTTGGCCGGCGCGATGGCGGCGGCAACATGCCGAGCGGCGCTGACGGCGCATACCGGTTACCGCCATTCACCTCGGGAATTGATGCAGCGAATCAGCGACACGTTATGGCAAACCAGCACGGGCGAACAACTGATTTCACTGCTCTACGCAAGAATCGATCCGGAAACGGGCGAAGGCGAAGTCGCCTCGGCCGGTCACATCAACGCAATCATCTCAAGCCGATATGGATACCGGCCGTTGATGGACGGCAAAAGCCCGATGCTAACCAGCCACATCGATTCACGTTGCGAGATCTCGACGTTCCGAATGGAAGCTGGCGAAGCGTTCTTGGCGTACGGTCCGGGGCTCGACGCCAACAGCGTGTCGCAAATGACGCTCGGCGACCAACTGCGAACTTGCATGCAAAAAAGTGACCGTCATCCTTTGGCGGCGATTCGCCGATCGTTGGCGGGTCTGCCGCTGGAGCAGGAGCGAGGCGCGATCTCAATCGTGCGCCAATGATCGTGCCAGCGAAAACGATCTCGGAAGCGGGGTCTTTCGTCGCAATCCCGACCAACGGAAAACGCGCATCCCTGGGGTTTCACCAACGCTCGAAGACGGCCGAGTCCTAAACGCTCTGCAAAGCAGGGTCTTGGCCATAGCCCAATCCAGGCCCCGCCAACTGTGAGGTTGGAATCACACCGTTGCTGATTTCAAAGAACGATCCAAAGCGATCCATCCAGCGCTGATTCCCGGCGGGAGAATACTGCCGTCCGTTACTTTCGACCGCGGCCACCCCGGGGATGTGTGCGGCGAGTGATGCCGAATGTAAGAGTGATGCCCCCACGCAAGTCAGGTCCTGAACGCACAAGAACAGGCTTTCGTGACAGGCAACCGCGCCCAACAGCAGTGCTTCGGCGTGACCCTTGCAAGCCTTCAAGGCGATTCCACTGTAACCTTGTTCCAACGCGACTCTCAAGCTTCGTAAATCCACCAGCGACTCGTCGATGACAACCGGTAACCGCTCGGCGACTCGATGCATCGTCGTCTCGGGGTGGCTGTCCAGGTCGCGATGGGTCGGTTGTTCGATGTATTGGACGCAGGCAAGAGCAGCTGGCGATTGAGTGCTCAATCGGTCCAGCAGTGATAACACATACGCCTCGTCTTCGCAGCGTTCGTTGAAATCAAGCGAAAACAACCAGGCACCGTCACGCACTTCGCTGGCAACTTGATAGACACCCGCGACACGCTCGACGTCCCAGTCCAGGTCGTCGCCGGCTAGTTTGATTTTCAAGTGCGTTAATCCGTCTCGCTTGATCCAATCGCCCAGAGTCTCGGGTAACCCATCGCCCACACCTTCGCCGACATCGGCCGCGGTCAGTGGGTCCAACGCGCCGACCAAGTGATACAGCGGTAGCGTGGCGACAGGCCTTTCGGAAATCAAATCACCCAGGTAAACACCTCGATAAGAATCATCCAGGTAATGCGAAAGATCATTTGGCAAATGCTCGCGCGACAACAGCGCATAACTACTCATGCCGGCCGCTTTGCCGTGAGCGTCAAACAGGGCCGCTTCAATCGGCGATGCAGCCAGCAACACGGCCAATGGCGGAATCTCGTCTGCCAGATTCCGCTCGCGTGCCAGGTCACTTGCGACCGTCGCTCGCGCCGCATTCAGGCGATGGCAAATATCCAACGGATGGCCCGCTTGATCGGAATCGAGGTACGCCTGTTGGATCCGCTGGGCAAGCTCCAGCACGATCGACAACTTCTCGCTATCGCCGAGCGTTTTTCCTTCCTTGGTCGATCCGCTCGGCCAGGCCCAGGCAACTCCCATCGTCATCGAGCCGAGTCCGCGGGCGTTGCCAACACCACTTTCTGCCCGGCAGTCGGCCGAGAGAACGGTTACGTCGGTCACCACCCTGCCGCCAAATTTCATCGGCGTCCGATAGGCGTAGGTTTCCGTGCGAAGCTGAAGATCAAAATGGCGAAGTGCGGTGGACATCGACATCGGCGGCTGCGAATGAATGGAGAATTGGTCAGGGCCGTATCGTTATCCCATCAATTGCTGCTCGCTCAAGCGGTGCGGGCCGCTTGAGCGGACGAGAACCAACAAAAAAAGCGTCACTCTCGGGAGCGACGCTTTTTTGAAACCCTCACATGTCGCCGAGCCACTGCTCTAACGACGTCGTATTGCCTAAACCAGGTTCTTACGAACAGCCCAAACAGCCGCTTGGGTTCGGTCGGTCACGCCGATCTTTCGCAAAATGTGTTGCACATGCTCTTTGACCGTCTCGTAACTGATCTCAAGCATCTTTGCGATTTCTTTGTTGGTCAAGCCTTGAGCCATTTGGCGAAGGACCTCGCTCTCGCGTTGCGTCAGCGGGACTTCGATGTCTTGGCTCAATCTTGGGGTCGCCAAGGCCCCCGTCACGCGACGGAGTTCTTCACGAGTCCATGCTGATTCGCCTGCAGCAGCCGTTTTCAACGCTTCGATCAGCCGCTCTCGCGGAGCAGATTTCAAAACGTAGCCTGCGGCACCCAACGCTACCGCACGCGCAATGTAGGTCGGGTTGTCGTAAGCCGAGAACAACACAACCGGCAAATCGGCGTGATCAAGTTTCAGACGTCCCAAAGTATTCAGGCCGTCACCACCTTCCATGCGAATATCCAATAGGACGACATCGGGCACCGACTTCTCAACAGCAGCCAATGCTTCCGCAGCAGAAGTTGCTTCAGCGGCCACCTCGAGATCGGTATTCTCTAACATCATCCTGAGCCCCAACCGAATCACTTCATGATCATCGACAACTAATAGTTTCGTAGTCATTCACTCTCCAATCCTACGTAAAAGCCAAACTGCCCCACGGTTTTCTGCCCCCCAGATGATTGCTAATTCAATCAGACGGGGTAACTCGAAAGTGGTTGGGGGAACACCCCAGTACCTCTACCGCGTCATCCAACTCCCAACCCGCAAGAAAAAATTTTCGTTTGTGTGAAGTAATCGTGCGGCATCATCGGATTGACGACAGTCGCCGAACCATATGTCGTAAGACCACCTGCGGTAACAGATAGCAAGACGTTGTCGACCGCACCCCTCAGCTCCCCGGAGGGAGTAACCTGCCCTCCATCCTATCCCCCACCCAGGTAGTATTGCCAGCGTTATTTTCGCTAATTCAGAGGGATTGCGGAGTCCCGCAGCAGGGAGAGTCCTCGGGGACGCGGTTCTGAGGCCGGCCTGCGGGCCGAGAAAATGCGAGAAAACTCGACGGCCGGGAGGCTAAAAAGCCTTCGTAGGTCTGCGCAGCGCACCTACGGATCGTGTTCAGATCCACCTGAGTCGACCCCGAAGGGCGTCGCAGGGCGGTGCGGCAGCGGAGGTCTGCGACCCGCTTCGGGGTCGAAAACATGGAAAAGACATTGACCGTAGATGCGCTACGCGACCTACGGCTAATGTCTGTGATCCTTTCAGGATCAAGGAAATGTGGGTAATGACAAGGTTAGGAGACCCATCCTACGAAGCGGGGTTCAACTTAAGCGGAGATTTCCGAAGCGGTCGCGCGCTTGGACGCTACCAGGTCGCGGAATTGGTGCCGCAGGTTCTTGAGCCAAAAGATCAGGTAAACATTGGCGACGATCGACATTAGCAGCAGTCCATTGAAGAGCGGTTGGGCGGCCAACGTTTGACGGTTCTTGGTCAGTGAGTTGGGATTCGAATAATCTCGCGGCGAATCGTTGCGCGAATTCGCTTGAAATCGATCACCCGAAGAGATAGCGGCACGGTCGTTGTCTTCTTGAATCGTTCCACTGGTTCTCCGCGGTGCCGTCCGATCCAACGGCTGGTCCAATGACACTCGACTTGCCAGCCCTGCTTGCGCTGTCCTGATTGTTGACCGGGCATACGAATCTTCAACGGGTCGGTCAAGACTGACGGGCGAACTGGTCCGGCCGTGTGTCAATTCAATGGCTCGCTGCTGGCTGACCGGTCGCCCATATTGATCCAGAATCCTTCCCTCACGATCGATCGGGTTGCCGTAAGCGTCCATCGACCACGCGCCGTACGGCAGCCTGGCAACAGCTGACGGACTCAGCCGAGGATCGTAGGGTTGCTGGTTGGCGGCAGCGTCCGCCAGACTCTCGCGGGACGCAGGCTGCAATCCTGATGGAGTGTTGGGTAATCCGAAACCGTTCCCGCGATTGTCACTGGCCGTCGCAATTGTGCCGTCAAACGTCCGCTCGCGATTTGGATAACCGAAATTTCCGGCAGCATTCTGGGCTGCTCGCTGCTGTTCCTGCTGCTGTAATTGCAACTGGTATTGGGCACGTTCGTAGTCGGTAATCGCCATATTCTGTGTAGTTGGATCGGCTTGCCGCTGTGAGTCCGGCGAACGAAGTCCTTCGCCGGGAATTCGTGCGAACGTTGGCGTGCTCCCCAAGGGCTGCGATCCGCCACGTCGATCGCTGCCGTCCAATCCTGGCACGGCCGACATTGGTCGCTCGCCGGCACGAGGGTCCGGGGGACCAACCAACTCAGGCCATGCGGATCTGTTGTTGACTGGATCGGTCGACACTCGTCGCTGACCCGTATTCGCGTTCATTTCATACCATTTCTTGTCGCGAGTATTGGCTGGCGCCGTCGTCGGGCCGCCGGTGCGAATGCGGGCAACATCGTCATTGCTCTGGCCGGTAAACGGAGGAACTTGCTGGTTGCTGTTCCGACCGGTGGAGTTCGACTGGCCAGTATTCGCGTGATTGGCCAATTCATTGAGCGCACCGGACTGAGCGTTGCCGGACCCTGGCGCCAGGTTAGATCGCGGGTCTCGATTGGGGTTTTGAGCGGCCAACGCCTCGCGCATGGCAGCGCTCGTTCGCGCGATCCTGCTGCCTGGGCTTGTGCCGCAGCTTGATTGATTTCGTTGCGAGTTCGGGTAGCGAGATCCGCCGTCAATCCGGACATCGCATCGCGAAGCCCGTTGCTTGCCTGGGCAGCCGTATCGGCAGCACCTGCAAGCGACGGTGGCAGTGCCATGCCCGGACCGCGACCGGGATCATTCGCGTCGGGCTTCAACAGGATACTGTGCGGTGAGCGTCCGTCTGACGAGTTGATTTCGGGAACTGGCACGTGTGCCCGGTCCGCGGCGCTGCTGTGCGCCGCTACGATCACAGGCGAACTGCGATGTTCGACAAGTCCCGAGGGCGTGATTCGCGGCAACGGGGCTTTGCCAACTTTGACAATGACACGCGAAATGTGACCGCAAACTTGCGGGTCGATTGCACTGCTGATCGTCCCGCCTTGACGCAATTGATCAACTTGCTCGGGCGGAATCTGGATGGTGTAATCAACACCCCCATTGCCGTCCGGCTGCCAACCGTAGGTGATGCCCATGGCAACCGCCACCAGCAGCAAGGGAACTCCGCCCATCGCTCCAATCCTTGAATGATGTTTGTCTTCGGGTCACGCGTCCTGCATCGGCGCAGCCGACTACCCGCGAGTTTCACTGCCGATCGTAACCGTGGCCCAATGTTTGGGTAAAGAGAGATTTGGTTGGTAAATCACGGAACAAAACGAAGTCATGACGAACTGGGCAAACTGGGTGCCCTATCAAAGCCCGAGAGCTCGCACCTTCTGATAGGAATCGATCAGTTGTTTGCTAGCGATTTTGATCTCCTGGGTCGTGGTGAATCGGCCAATCCCGAATCGAACGCTGCGGCGCGCCTCCGATTCATGCAAACCAATGGCCGTCAAAACATGGCTCGGTTTCGACTCGGCAGTGCTGCATGCTGATCCGCTACTGAAAGCAATTTCCGGCGTCGCGGAAATCCAAGCGGCCCCCTCGATGTCCGGCAGGACCAAGTTCAGATTCCCGGGCAAGCGATCCGTTCCCTGCAGCTCAGGGCCGTTGATCGTGAGCCCATCGATTTGCTGTGATAGTGCAGCGAACAATCGATCGCGCAGCTCTCGGACTGCGCCGGAGTTTCGTCCATCTCGTCGACACACAGCCGCAATGCGGTCGTGATTCCAATCACACCTGCCGGGTTCATCGTGCCGCTTCGCAAATTGTGTTGCTGTCCGCCTCCGATGATCTGCGGTTTGATCCGCACGCGTCGAGCGCCATTTCCGACGACCAGAAAACCGGCACCTTTCGGACCATAGAACTTGTGGGCCGTCGCACTGATCAGGTCGACGTCAACCTGGCGAAGATCAACCGGAATTCGGCCAACGGCCTGAGTTGCATCGCTGTGCAGCAACGCCCCTTTGGCATGACAGATCTCGGCAATTTCAGACATCGGTGCAATCGCACCCACTTCGTTGTTGGCCCACATCACCGAGACCAAGGCCGTGTCGTCGTCAACGGCATCAGCCAAGGCGTCCAGGTCAACCACGCCAGCTTTGGGATCACCGCGTTGGAGGACTGGCAGTTGCGTCACGCGAAAGCCCTCGTCTTGCAGCTGCATGCACACATCCAACACGGCAGGATGCTCGGTCGTGACCGTAACGACGTGCCGTCGTTTCTGTCGCGGATGCGTGCAAACACCGCGAATCGCCAAGTTGTTACTCTCGGTAGCACCACTGGTCATCACCACCGCATCGGGCGGCGCGTTGACGAGCGATGCCAATTCGGTGACGGCTGCGTCGACAGCGTCCCCTGCACGTCGTCCGGCCTCGTGACCACCGCTATGAGGATTTCCGTAATGCTCGGAGAACCACGGCAGCATTGCCTCCACCACACGGGGATCGCATCGAGTCGTCGCGTGGTTGTCCAGGTAGATCATTGTTTAATAAGTGCCTCGATCGCAAGTTGGCTCCATGTTTCCATGCGATCGATCTGCGATTTCAGTTCAGCGACGCCGACGAAACCGCCTTCGGCCAAATCGGGTTCGTTGCTCTCGACATGCGGACTCTCGAGAACGAATCGATGCACGACTCCCAAATGGACTTGCCCGACTTCGTTGGACGGATCGTAGATCAAACCTTCGCGCGTCTCGCGGTACCCGGAATCCAACTTGATCTCTTCGGCCAACTCGCGATGCATTCCCGTCGTGTAGGGATCGGCGCCGCCCGCAGCGTCTTCTTCACTGATGTGTCCACCGATGCCGACGCTGCGTTTGGCATGGAGTCGAGCTTCACCCGATCCGCCGCCGCGCGTGTAAGTGAACAACATCACGCTGCCGTCTTGATCGGTCCACTCAAGCAGCACGTACGGGATCAGTTGCTTGTAGCTGGGATCGGTTTCCATCGGCCCCCGCGGCTGAAACGACAGCTGGTCGCTCTCGAGGATCGGTCCGAGGAATCGTTCGACATTCGATTCAAACCCCTCGAAGCGACCGATCTCATCGATCACCGCTTCGGGGACAACTAAGATTTGTTCTTCCTGGGTCGATGGCATCGACGAATCCTTTACGTAGCACGGGTCTCCGGACCCGTTGTTGGCTTTTGTAAGAGCCGGGTCAGGAGACCCGGCCTACCATTGCGGCTTGTCGATTTAGTCGTTTCGCGAACTGTCATGATGAGCCGCTGGGCGTTCGCCCCGGTTTTGTGGCGGGGAACAACCGCGGCTAACGCCGTGCGGCTGATTAAATCGACACGCCGATTGCGCCGGGTCGGGAGACCCGGCCTACGAGCTATTTTTGCACAACCCAGATATTGCGAAAGACCACGGGATTGCCGTGATCTTGCAAAAACAGCGATTCCGGCTCGGGGCCTTCTTTGTGACGCCCGGGTGTGTGACTGGGCAATTCAATGTCGTCGTGCACCACGATCCCGTTGTGTTTGACGGTGATTCGCGCGTTCGCGGTCTTGTTGCCACTGTCATCGTATTTCGCTGCTGTGAAATCAATGTCGTAAGTTTGCCAAGACAATGGCGGATAGCACATGTTCACAATCGGCTCGCCGACTTGGTAGATCCCGCCACATTCGTTGCTCTTACCCTCCAGACCGAACGAGTCCAACACTTGGACTTCGTAACGTCCCTGCACATACACACCGCTGTTGCCGCGCCCCTGGCCTCTGGCTTCCGGCATGAAGGGGGTACGGAATTCGATGTGGAGTTGGTGATCGCCAAGTTTCAGCTTGCTGGAGCAGTTGGTTGCCGCGAGACAGTTCTCGTCCACGAGCTTGCCATTATCAAACTGGTCGGCCGACGTACCGTCAAACAAAACCGTCGCGCCCTCGGGCGGCTTCTTCCCCAAGGTGGGGCTTTCGCGAACGACTTTCCGTAAAGTGAGTTTCGTTTCTCCGTCGTTGATGATTTCGATTTTCTCACCATCGACTTCCACCTGCGACTCGTCGACTTGGAATGTTAGTTTTCCATTCGCGGACTCGGCGTCGAATGTGGGAGTCTCGTCACCGCGATTCCAGCCTTCGCCAGGCAAGCCGGCCATGTAACCAACGATATGGAACTTGCCTTTGCCAAGAGCAATGATTTGCCCCCCCACCTCTTTGGGCCCTTCATCGGTTTCGAGCTGTCCCTTGTATTCACCCTGGATTTTGAAATCGTCACCGGCCGATTCAGCATCCGTGTAGGCCGCCTTGCCCCGGTCGGCGGCGAACGTGACGGTCGGGACCAACAAGAGCAAGGATGTCAGGGCGACTGATTTAATAAGCAATGGACTCGGGCTCCCATTCAGTTTGATGCGATACAACAGGCGATCCGTCGCCAGACGAACCGCTAGTATATCGAGAACGGCGAGCGTCAAACGACTACCGTGCGGGGAGCGAACGACATTTTTGTCAGATCAGTTTTGAAGGGCGATTCACCGATCTTCTTGATTTTCCCCTTGCCGAGCTTGAATCGGTAGCGGTTGGTAATCGGGTCGGGAACTCGATGGACCAGGCTATTGGCGGGAGATCCTGGCATCAACGCGTTGGTCCACAAAACGCCTGGCCGTACGGCGCTAGTGACAATGGCAACCCCCTTCATCTCGCCACGGCCGATTCGAATGTGGCCGTTCTCTGCCAACTTGGTGAATGAAGCCTCATCGCTGTGAACGGCAATGAAACCGCTTTTCTGAATCAAAACATCGTCGTTGGTGATCAGCACTTCGTCACCCGATTCGATCCCCAGTCGCTTCGCGTCATCGGGATGCATCTCGACCCACTGCTCGGGCCAGCGACTGGTGATGTATTCGCGCCGCGCGTCGTCAAACATCGTTTGCCAAATCTCGTTGACGCGACCGGATGTGACCCAAAACTCATCCTCCTTTGGCGTCACACGCTCGTAAAAATCGGCGAACAATTCCCAAGGCGTCTTGTGAAGCACTGCTTTGCCGCTGTGCGAACCAAACGCCGACATCCATTTCATGTGCACGTGGGGCCTTCGGGAACACCAAAATCCATTTCCGGATCATGGAGTCGTTTTGTCCCAATGATCGCCCCGGTTGCATTCGGATCGTCATAGAAGCCAGCGTACTTTTGTACTCGTCGGGCTCCGTCAATTCTTCGCGATAACGTATCGGCGTTTGAATCCCATGCGTGCCAAGTTCACGAAGCAGTTCGTGACCACGTTTGCCCAGTTTTTGCGCGTAGTGAACCAGCGGATGATAATTCAGGACCCCTTTGCGGCCGGACCGCGCTGCTTGCTCGAAAACATCGTTGCTATCTTTCCAGTCGTAGTCTCGTAGGGATCGGTGCCGGAGATGAAGATCACATCCGCTTTGCCCCAGTCATCGTAGGATGCGCTGAATGTGTTGAGTCCGGTATCGTCGATGCCGGCCGTATCGTTGCCGGGGCCTGGTTTGTCGTGCGGCGCGTAGGCCGGAGTCTTGATTGACTCGAAAGCTAACTTGGAAATCGCGTAGGTATTCTCGAAGTATTGATAGGAGTACGTTTTCATGCCCCACGCGGTCACGCCAAACTTGTCCAAAATGTATTGGCTGACTTCGGCCATGACGTCGAGCGCAAGCTTCCCAGGAGACCGGCGTGAGCTTGCCGCCAATCCGCATTTGCGGTTGGCTCAGGCGATCCTTTGTCAGTCCATCGGGCGAATAGACTTTCTTGGCCAAACAACCACCGCGAACCGAGTGATTGCCGTTGACATTGACGACCGCCGAGTCGGCATCGGCGATGATCGCAACGTTATGTTTCTTTCCACCGACGATGCACTGGCTGTGAGCATTGGGACTGATCCACTGTCCGGTCAATTGCTCGGTCGGAAAATCAACACCCAAGGCGTTTTCTTTGGCCCCGACACCGCCCTCGGTCCCTGCGGCCCAAGTGTAGACCTTGTAACCGCAACCAACGATGCAGTAGTCGCAAGCGGTCGTCACCACGTTGGCGTCCTCAGGCGGCAGCGGGACTCGGGTCGGCGCTTCATCTTGCTTCGCCATCACGCTGTCTCCGAGCTTGGATTCTGGTTGTAACCGTACAACAGCCCCACGATCGCGGTCGCGTAAATCGTTTCGCCCTCGATCTCAAGGACAATTTGCGGCAGCGACTCCGTGGCGTGCCCGGCGACCAGCATGCCATGACGTGTTAAGTCGTAGGTCGAAAGATGTTCGCCACAGCCAAGCAGTTTGTGCTCTGCGACGTAGCCGTCGGTCATGTCACCACCCATGTGCGTGCAGCGGGCGCTGAACGCGACGATATCTTGATTTTGACCGACACCGCCGCCCGCTTTGCAGCCGAGTTGGACCAAGGCACATCCGGTATGCAAACCGTCCGACGGGTAGGCAAATTCGATCGGTTTGTCTTGTTGTACGTCCGGCAGTTTCGCGATGGCGAGCTTTGGGTAGGAGGCGACTTGAACATTTTGGCCGGCGTCCTGTCCTTGGACGCGGCCGGGGAACAGATCGGCTAACAACATCGTGGCGACACCGGTGGCGGTTGTTTTTAGGAAGCCGCGCCGGGCAAGGCAGGATTTGGCGTCGCACGGTGTTGCGTTATTCATGGGTTTTCGCCGGTGGTTGGTTGCCGCTGTGCAGTGCTGTGGCCGAGTTCGGAGAACGCGGCGACTTTGGTTGGGTGCCGCTGGGCAATGCTGCGACCGAGTTCGGAGAACACGGCGACTTTGGTTGGGTGCCGCTGGGCAATGCTGCGACCGAGTTCGGAGAACACGGCGACTTTGGTTGGGTGCCGCTGTGCAGTGCTGTGGCCGAGTTCGGAGAACACGGCGACATTGGTTGGTTGGCGCTGGGCAATGCTGCGGCCGAGTTCGGAGAACGCGGCGACTTTGGTTGGCTCGTAGGGGGGCAACTCCGGTGGCGTCATGCGTATCTCGTCGCCGCTCATCGACTCCAGGAATTCAAGCAAATCCCACTTTTCGTCGTCGGTCAGATTCAGTGGCTTCAGCAACGGGCTCTTGCCCGGGTGATCTCCACCGCCAGCATCGTAAAACTCAATCACTTCTTCCAGCGATTCGAACACACCGTTGTGCATGTAGGGAGCGGTGTAGGAGATGTAACGAAGCGGCGGTGTTCGGAATCTGCTGATATCGGATTTGCGTTTGGTGGTGTAGTACAGACCAAGGTCCGTCTTCGCGGTTCGGTAAACTTCTTCGGGAACCCCCCGATGTAATGTTGGTATCGCAGGGAGACCTGCCGGAGCGGATCTTTGGTGAACAGCGGATGCTCGGGTAAGCCCAGGTTGTGGTACTTTTCGTCGGTCAACAGGGCCCCGTTGTGACACTGGATGCAGCCCGCCTTGCCCTCGAAGAGTGCCTTGCCGCGAATCGCCTCGTCACTGAGCGCCGATGGGTCGCCGGCCAAGTATTCGTCCAGCGGGCTGTCCGCTGACACGAGGTCTTGGCGCTCGAACGACGCAATTGCCTTCAGCACATGCTCGTAAGTTGGCCGGTCGATTCCAAACGCTTTGTGGAACAAATCGACGTAGACGGGAATCTGCGCCAATCGCTCTTCGATCATCACCGGATCACCGTTGCCCGCCAGATTACCCGTGATCGCGCTATCGGCCTGGGCCTCCAAACTCGGTGACTCGCCGGCCCAAAAGAGCTTGGAGAGGAAAGCGGTGTTGACGAGCGTCTGCGAATTCCGCCAATGCTGCGTGCCCGCGTAGCCTCGCGAAAGTGCATTGCCGTCGCCCCAACCCATGCGCGGATCGTGACACGATGCACAACTGGTGCCCAGATCACCCGACAGACGATCATCAAAAAACAACAGCTTGCCAAGGCTGACTTTCACGTCGGTCAACGGATTGTCGGCCGGCACGGGAAGTTTTGGCAAAGGAGCGAGTGCTGGAAAAGCAGCTGCCAGCGAGACGGATTCACTCGCCTTCGTTGCCGGTTCGTCGACGTCGGCGGACTCGATCGTCGCATCGGGTTTTTGCTCGGTGGATTGCGATGATTGCTTCTTCGCCACCTTTGCTTTTTGGCCGCATCCGATTGTCACGCAAAACGCCAACAGCAGGATGGCCATCACGACCAATGTCGGAACGCGAAAAGAGTCTTCATGGCGAAACTGAATGATCCTGCGCACCTAAAACTCTCCCAGAGAACGCAGTTGGTAGGCTGGCAATTCGGGCGGAGTGACTGCGATCGGCTTGCCAGCGAGTTGTTTCAAGAATTCGACCAGATCAGCCTGCTCGTCTGGGGACAAATCGAGCGGCTGTAATGCGTCGGTATCAGATCCGCCGCCTTGGTTATTCAGCTCGGCAATTTTACCCGCTCTCAAGGACAATCGTTCTGTCTTGCGACCCAAGAAGGGGTGCCAAATCGTGACGCGATACTTGCCCGCAGGTATACCCTTGATCGAGAACTCGCCGCGCTCGTTTGTGACTGCGTAAAACGGACTTTGCACAGGATAGATCCAGCCCTCCATCCAACTATGAATGTTGCAAACGATCTTGATCGGGCCTTTCCCTTCGACTGGTTTGAGCAAGCTGGCCAGCGGCTGCGGCTGCGCTTGCCGCCGGTTTCGCTTTCGTCGCCGCTTTGGTTTCTTCAGTCGCCGGAGGCGGGGCTGTTCTGGTTCCTCGGTCCGACGATCCGCATCCACACACCAGAGCGACGAGAAGTACGTTTGCTATCCAACGCATTGATTCAATTTCCGAGAAGGCACCCCATGATCCGACTTCAACGGTCAGTGTGGAGCATTGGGTAACTGGATGCAAGCGAACGAAGCATATGCTGACAACGAATCAGACGATCAGCATTGCGTCGCCATAGCTATAGAAGCGGTATTCCTGTTCAATCGCCGTCTGGTAGGCCTTCATGGCAAGTTTTCGTGTTGCAAATGCGCTGACCAAAACGAGCAGTGAACTGCGTGGCAGGTGAAAGTTGGTCATGAGCGCGTCGACGACTTGGAAATCAAACGGTGGTTTGATGAACAGATCGGTGGTGCCGGTCCACGCCTTGAGCTGGCCACCACAGGCAGCGGCAGCGCTTTCCAGCACGCGGACGCTGGTCGTTCCGACGGCAACGCATCGACCACCACGCTCACGGCGCGCACAGATTTGTTCTGCCGTCGCCGCATCGATCTGACCCCACTCCTCGTGCATTTGGTGATCGGCAAGTTGAGCGGTGGCGATCGGGCGAAAGGTGCCGATCCCGACGTGCAGGGTGACCTCACAGATTTCGGTTCCTTTCGCGCCGATATTGTCGATCAATTGCTTGGTGAAGTGCAAACCTGCCGTCGGTGCTGCTACACTTCCTCGCGGTTGGGCAAACACGGTTTGGTAGTTCTCCACGTCGGCGTCGACCATGTGCCCGTCACGAATGTAGGGCGGCAACGGAACTCGCCCGAATCGCTCGAGCCAATCCGCGGCTTCGTGCAGTGTCAATTCTTCTACAAAACCGGACGGCAGTTCCGGTTTGACGATCAGGTGTCCCTCATCCGTTCGCGCCACGATCTTCAACAGCATGCCGTCGCGTCCGTCACGATCTTGCACGGTGATGGTTTCTCCGGCGACCAGCGTGCCACGTGTTTTCGTCAGCACTTCCCAAAGTTCGGTTTCCTGGTCGCTGCGCAGGTACAGTCCTTGCCAACGGCCACCCGTTTTCGTCCGGTAGCCAACCAGACGCGCGGGGATCACACGCGTGTTATTCAAGACCAGCGCGTCATCGACGCGCAGCAACTCGGGCAGATCGCGGACGTGGTAGTGATCGATTTCTCCCGTGCTGCGATCGACAGTCATCAACCGCGCGTCACTGCGTGTCGGCAACGGATCCTGCGCGATCCGTTCGCGGGGCAGATGATAATCGTACAGTTCCAGTTCACTCATCAGCGTCGACGTTTAGGCGTTGGGGACAACGTCACCATCAAAACAGGGAAGGCGTTTGTGCGTTGCCGCCGGCGCTAGGTGGAGTACGTTTGAGGTGGTGATACGCTTTCTCGGTCGCGATCCGTCCACGCCGCGTGCGGAGGATCAATTCGCTCCGCAGTAAGAACGGCTCGACCTCGTCTTCGAGCGTATCGCTGCTGACGTTCATGGTATGAGCGATCGCGGTCAAGCCCGTGGGTCCACCGGCGAAGACGCGAATCAGCGTGTCCAGATAGCCGCGATCTTGCTTGTCCAAACCAAGGTTGTCGATCCCGATCATATCGAGGGCAGCGACGGTCACCTTGTCATCAACGGAACCGCCCGCTCTGGTTTGCGCATAGTCGCGAACCCACAGCAGGCGATTGTTGGCCAGTCGCGGTGTGCTGCGACTGCGTGAGGCGATCACATCGGCGGAAGCTTGATCGACCTTGATGTTCAACTTGTGTGAATTAAGAAGGACGATCTGACGCAATTCGTCATTGGTGTACCAGCCGACATGTTCACGGATTTGGAAGCGGTCGCGCAGCGGCGCGCTCAGCATCCCCGCTCGCGTGGTGGCTCCGATCAAGGTGAAGGGACGCAATTCGTAGTTCAACGTTCGCGCGCTGACTCCGTCGCCCAACACGATGTCGATTCGATAGTCTTCCATCGCGGTGTACAGGTATTCCTCGACCGCTTTGGGGATCCGGTGGATTTCGTCAATGAACAGAACGGCGTGTTCTGACAAATTGGTTAAGTAGGGCAACAGATCCTTGGGAGCTTTCAGCCCGGCTCCATTAGCCAATTCGACCGTGGTGCCCATCTCGGAGGGAATCACCGTGGCAAAGGTTGTCTTTCCCAAGCCGGGCGGACCATCGAAAAGAATGTGCCCCAACGGCTCGCCGCGGCCGCGAGCAGCATCGATCGCGATCTGCAGTCGCTCGATCACATCGCGCTGGCCGACCATCTCACTCATCCGCTTGGGACGCAACGACCCGTCCCGATCCTCGGGCACCATCGCTTCGGTATTCTCGGGCACCATCGCTTCGGTCGACGATTTAATATCGGATCGCTGGTAAACTGCTTCGCGCGCCATGAACGGCCACTCCATTGGGATTCGGACGACGTAACTTTACAGGTTTTCCCACATTTCGCGAACCGCAAAGTGCTTGATCACGTGTTTTGACGATAAATCCGCGTTCCCGGGCCGCTCAGCGAGCCCTTCCGTTGCGGTAGGATAAGGAACTGAAAACGGTTGCCATTTCGAGACCAATCATGGGCGAAGCTAACGAACGCGAAAAACAAGTTGCCTTGGGCGAGCAGACGGACTTGACCGAGCAGACGGACGCGGATGAGCAAATTGACGTCACCGATCCGGCCATTGTCGCCAAATACGAACCCTATTTACGCATGCTGGCTCGTACCCAGATGCGAAAGGCGTATCAGGCCAAGGTCGGTGCCTCCGACATGGTCCAGCAAGCGATGCTGCAAGCATGCCAAGGACTGGAAGGATTTCGGGGAGCGACCGAACCAGAATTCCGAGCCTGGCTGCGGCAGATTCTGGCCCGACACCTGTGCCATCTCGATCGCGATCTCCATCGCGACAAACGAGACATTCGCCGCGAGCAATCGATGGAGCAGCAACTGGCACAGTCGTCGATGAAATTGGAAGGACTGTTGGCGGGCGACGGCCCGACACCGAGCCAGAATGTTTCCTATGGTGAAAATGTGATCCGGCTGGCCGATGCGATTGAACGACTTCCCGAGTCCCAATGCGAGGCTGTTCGTTTGCATTACTTGGAAGGCATGAAGCTGAGCGAAGTTGCCGAGAAGTTGGACAAGTCAACCGGTGCGATCGCGGGCCTGTTGCATCGCGGCATGAAAACACTGCGGCAGCAATTAGGCGAGTAGCCCACCGCGGCGTGTGGGTGACTGGATTGATGGAAATGTCCACCTCGTGTTTCAAGAGTGACCGATCGGTAATCACGCCGAGCGCGCAAAGTGCCCGACCAGACTGGCTCCCCTCACCCCGCTTCGGGGAGAGGGCCGGGGGCTAGGGGCAACGCCGTTAAGGATATTTCTTCGCGTCGGCGCGGCATCCTGCCGTGCCTACCAAGAATATCGGGAAAGAACGTCACCAGAATCTCGTTCAAGGCGATCCTTGTAAAAACATCCCAACTTGTGTTTGAGCCCTGAATCAAAAGGACCATTCTTTGGCCAAAAAGAAATCAGCTGCCAGCAAGAAGAAGCGTTCCGGTGCAGCGCGTCAGCCTGCCAAAAAGAAAGCGGCGAAAAAAACAAGCCACCGCGACAAGCCTGTCAAAAAGAAAGCGGCAACGAAAAAGAAAACTGCAACGGCTCGCAAAACAACGGTCGCGTCGAAGGCTTTACCGCCGTTCCCCGTGGTTGGGCTCGGTGCGTCCGCCGGCGGGCTCGAGGCGCTGGAAGAGTTTATTGAGGCGATGCCCCCTGACAGTGGCATGGCCTTCGTTGTGGTCGTGCATCAAGCGGCCAAGCAAATCAGCCTGCTACCCGAACTGCTCGACAAGTGCACGCCGATGGACGTGGTTGCGATCTACAACGGCATCACGGTCCAACCGAATCGCGTGTACATCGTCCCGCCCGGCAAGATTGTTGATTTGCTAAACAACAAACTTTACCTGTCGGATATTGCACCGCGGCATGCTCCACCGCTGCCCATTGATCACTTCTTTCGCTCGTTGGCCAACGCGATGCGAGAACAGGCGGTGGCCATCGTACTCTCGGGCACGGGAACTGATGGCACCGTGGGGCTTTCGGCCATCAAGGGCGAATCGGGCATGGCAATGGTTCAGTCGGTCGAGTCGGCGAAATTCTCCGGGATGCCGCAGAACGCGATTGACAGCGGGCTGGCCGACTATGTGTTGCCGCCCAAAAAAATGCCGGCGACTTTGGTCGCTTATGCGCGAGGACCGTTTCTCAGCACGCCTCGCACCGTCGACACGCCATCGCCAAGCATTCAAGCTTCGCTTCCGGAGATCTTGTTGCTGTTGCGACGTCGCTGCGGTCACGACTTTTCCGGTTACAAACCAAGCACGGTCTGCCGTCGCATCGAACGCCGGATGAACGTCCATCAGCTGACGGAGCCCAAGCAATACCTCCGCTATCTGGATCAGCACGAGCCCGAGGCTCAGGTGTTGTTCAAGGATCTGCTGATCAGCGTGACTTCTTTCTTTCGCGACTCCTGGGCATTCGACTCGTTGGCCCGGCAGGCAATTCTGCCCGGCTTGCAGGAACAAGTCGATGACACGACCTACCGCGTCTGGGTGCCCGGTTGTGCGACGGGCGAGGAAGCGTACTCGATTGCCATTCTGTTGCGTGAGTGCATGGACAAATTGAACGTCCATCGAACCGTGCAGATCTTCGCGACCGACCTGGACGCTGACGCCGTCGAAACGGCGCGGGGCAGTTTGTTTCCCGGCGGAATTGCCGGCGACGTTTCCGCACAGCGACTGGCGAAATTCTTCAACAAGCAAAATGGCAGCTATCTGGTCCGTAAGGAGCTGCGCGATTGGATCGTCTTTGCGCCTCAAAACATCATCCACGATCCGCCCTTTACGAAACTGGATTTGCTTTGCTGTCGTAATCTGCTGATCTACCTGCAAGCTGAATTGCAAAAGAAACTCCTGACGCTCTTTCATTATTCGCTGCGCGACAGTGGCTGTCTTTTCCTCGGCACCTCGGAAACGATCGGTGAATACGGCGACCTGTTTCAAACGCTGGACGGCAAGGCCAAGGTCTTCCGTCGCAAAGATGCCCCGCTGCGGGCCAATCGCAGCGCGGAGTTTCCCATCACCGCATCACGCCGCGACTCGGGAGGCGGAAAGAAATCGGACCGACCAGCGGAAGCACCGTCGGCACCGATCGCAGAGGCCGTAACGCAACTGCTGGCATCCCATTTCGTGCCACCCACGGTGATCGTCGACGACAACGGGGAGATCATTCACATTCACGGCCGCACCGGACGGTTTCTCGAACTAGCTTCCGGCGGACCCACCAAAAACATTCTCACGATGGCTCGCGAGGGCCTGGAACTGGACCTCGCGTCAGCGCTGCGTCAAGCCGCTCGGCAAGGCGAACCGGTCGTCCGCGATAACGTGCCCGTGAAAACCAACGGCGACACCGAACTGGTCAAACTGATCGTGCAGCGGATCGCCGAGCCCAAGACGATTGCAGGTTTGTTGCGTGTGTCGTTTCAAGTGATCACCGCTGTCGCGCAGCCCATCCCGGAGCAGAAGTCGCCAGCCAAGTCGAAAAAACGTGGTACGAACCGAGAAAAGGAACTCCAGCGCGAACTGCAACACACTCGCGAATCGCTGCAACGCACGATCGAAGAACTGGATGCATCGAATGAGGAGATGACATCGACCAACGAAGAACTGCAAAGCACGAACGAAGAGTTGCAGAGCACGAACGAGGAACTAGAGACGTCGAAGGAAGAATTGCAGTCGCTGAACGAAGAGCTACAGACGGTCAACGCCGAGTTTCAAGAAAAGATCAATGCGTTGTCGCAAGCGAACGACGACATGACCAATCTGCTCAATAGTACCGATATCGCAACCATCTTTCTGGACAATGCATTGTGCATCAAACGGTACACCGAACAGGCGAAACGCGTGATCCACTTGATTCCCACGGACCTGGGCCGCCCGCTCCGTGACTTGACGTCACAATTGCGACTCCAGAATCTGGTCGCCGATGCGGAAGCGGTACTGAAGACTCTGGTGTTCAAGGAGTTGGAGGTCCAGACCGAAGCGGGGAACTGGTTGCTGATGCGGATTCTGCCTTACCGCACAGTGGACGACCGGATCAACGGGCTCGTCATGACGTTCATCGATATTGATGACCTGAAGCGGATCCAGCGTGAGAATCAACAGGCGCGTGACTATGCCGAGAGCACCGTCGATGCGATCCGCGAACCGTTGATCGTTCTGGACGATCAGCTTTGCGTCCACGCGGCCAACCGGGCTTTTTACAGCACTTTTCAGGTGAATCCTGAGGAGACCATCGGCCAATTGATCTACGACCTTGGTAACGGACAGTGGGACATTCCCGGGCTGCGTGAGTTGCTGGAGACGATCCTGCCAAAAGACGGCAGTTTCGACGACTTCGAGGTCGAACACGAATTTCCCACCATCGGCCTTAAACACTTGCTGCTGAACGCTCGCCGCATCACCGGTCCAGACGGCGAAGCAGATTTGATTCTTTTGGCGTTCGAAGAAAGAACGCGCTGAGTCCCGCGTGTGATATTATCAATGGTGCATTCTTCACCCCCCCGCGCAGGAGGTCGTGCAGATGGGTGAAAAGGACCTGTCGCTAGCCGGATCTATCAATGACGTTTGAGACTCTTCGCCACGAGGCCGAGAAGCGTGTGCCAAAAGCGGCGTCCGATGTCGCGAAGATGTCGGCCCCTGAGATTGAAAGACTGGTCTACGAATTGGAGGTCCACCAGGAGGAGTTGGAAATCCAAAACGAGGAACTCCGCCGCGCTCACCTGCAACTACAAGCATCCAGGAACCTTTACGCCGACCTGTACGACTTCGCACCGGTCGGGTACCTGACGATCGATCCGGAAGGGTCAATCATTGAGGCGAACTTAACGGCGGCGACGATGCTGGGCAAGGAACGGTCCAATATCATCGGGTCGCGACTGGCGTTGTACTGCGATCAAGATTCACGAGTTGGGCTGCAGGATCACATTGACACGGTCTTGTCCGATACAAGAAGTCAAAGTGGTGAATTCAAATTCACCACGGCGGAGGGAAATTTTGACGCCCGCTTGGACAGCAATTGCACTGTCGGCGATGCCGATGCTCGGCAGTGCCGCATCATCATGACGGACATTACCGATCGCAAGCAAGCGGAGCGGGCACTGGTTGAAAAGGACGAGCATCTAAGGTCGCTTGCCGACGCCCTGCCCGTGCTGATCAGCTATCTCGACACGAACTTTCGAATTCAATTCAGCAACGCGACCTACCAACCATGGTTCGGCTTGTCGGGTGGCGATT
This sequence comes from Pirellulaceae bacterium, assembly GCA_963714715.1. Lineage (GTDB taxonomy): Bacteria > Planctomycetota > Planctomycetia > Pirellulales > Pirellulaceae > JBFJVZ01. Next base: position 101,107 of record CAVQPV010000052.1, read on the forward strand.
TGATCGGTCAACGCATCCAAAATCTATTCTCCTCTCGTGATCAGGAGCTGGAGGATTACCTGGTCGACGTACTGGACGGTCGTCGAGTCGATTTCGAGTCGCGGTTGACCCATCAGCGTTTCGGTGAGCGTCAGGTGCAAATGATGTTCGTGCCGGACATCGCGCCCGACGGAAAGGTACAAGGCATTCACAGCCTGTGTGTCGACATTACCGAACAGAAACTGGTTGAAGAACAGAATTCGCGCCGTCGGATTTTTGTGGAACGCCTGGTTCGCCTTACTTCCCCGGAAAAACAAGTCTACGACCTGATGATTCGCGGCAAATCCAACAAGGCAATTTCCGTCGAATTGAACATTGGGTTGCGAACGGCCGAACGACGCCGGCAAGCCATCTTCGAGAAACTGCAGGTTGAATCGATGGCAGATTTATTGCAGCAGCTATCGGATATCCAGAATATAGGGCCTTCGTGACCTCGATTCCGGTGATACACTGCGTCCTTCACTTCAGGGCACACTGATGAACAAAGACGCAGCCGATCGACACGAACCGTGGCACGATCTGCGCGAACGGGCGGAGCAGCACCTTCCACAACCGGGCGTCGACACGGGGGAAATGTCCGCAGACGAAGTTGCGCGGCTAGTGCACGAACTCGAGATCCATCAGGAAGAGTTGGAGATCCAGAACGAGGAACTCCGTCGCGCCCACCTCGAACTGAAAGACTCGCGTGACCGCTATCTGGACCTCTACGATTTCGCTCCCGTCGGTTACCTGACGGTTGACGCCAATAGCGAGATCATCGAAGCCAATTTGACCACCTGCGACATGCTCGGGTACGAGCGTTCCCGGCTGATCGGCATGCGGCTAGCCCTCTTTTGCGACGTGGGCTCCAGAGCAGGACTGAGTGCGCATCTGAACGAAGTACTCACCACCGGAAACCGGCAGCGCACGGAGCTACGATTTACGGCCGCCGCAACGTTCGACGCGCAGCTGGAAATGTGTCGCTCAAGGGATCCAAAGAATAACGACCATTATCAATGCCGCACGGTCATGACGGACATCACCGCCGGAAAGCAAGCCGAGCGATTGGCTCTTGAAAAGGACAGGCTACTGCAAATGGAGGTGAAGGAGCGACAGTTTGCCGAGGACCGATTACGTGCGCATGAAAAGCAATTGGCACATTTTGCCCGCGTCCACACGATGGGCGAAATGGTGGCCGGTATCGCTCACGAAATCAATCAGCCGCTCTGTGCGATCTCGAATTTTGCCACGGCCTGTGAACTTCAGTTGCAGCAACGTGGGCGAGATCAGAACGAAGAAGTTCTACGAATGATGCGACAGATCGCCGAGCAGGCGGTTCGTTCAGGGGAAATCATCAAGCGTCTGCGAGCGTTCGTGACAAAAGCGGAGACCAGTCGTACGGCGATACGTATCCAGGACGTGATTGACGAGTCCGTGCAACTCACGGCCACAGAAGCCCGTCAGCACAACGTCACCGTCCGCCTGTCCTTGGAAGACAAACTTCAAGACGTGGTTGCTGATCGAGTTCAAATCCAACAGGTGCTTGTGAACCTGATGAACAATGCCTATGACGCCTTCGCATCCGTCGATGGCGAACGCTTCGTGACGATTCGGGCATCCGCCATTGATGATGGGATTGATGTTGCCGTGGAAGACATGGGCGAGGGCCTGCTACCCGAAATCGCCGACAGCGTCTTCGATCCATTCCTCAGTACCAAAGCGGATGGCATGGGGCTGGGATTGGCAATCAGTCGATCCATCGTCGAGGCCCATGGCGGAAAGATCTGGGCGACCCCGAATTCTCAGCGAGGCACGGCGTTTCATTTCACGCTGCCGATTGCGAACAAGGCTGCGACGCTGGCCGAATGAACACGTGGCGTCAGCTTCCAGCTTGCGGAATTTGGGAATCGCAAGCTGGAAGCTTACGCCACTGATCGCTGGTTGCTAAAACAGAATTGGCTTGCCAAACTTGCGACGAACGGGAACACATTGCCCTGCGTGCATCATCGGATGGGTGCCAATCAACAGGAAGACGTGGCCAACCGTGGGGCAAAAGTCGCGCATGTGCTCGGGACCCGGGGCATCGAGGTCCGCGTCAGGGATCTCCTCCAGCGCCTGCAACGTTGCTTCGCGGACTTGACCCATCAGCTCCAAGTATTGCTCTTTGGTTTGAAACTGGGACGGATCGTCGGACGACACCGTTTCTTTGGAATGGGCTTCGGCAAACCCATCAGGCAGTTTCGCCGCCTTGCCGGGACAGATGCCTTCCAGCAAGCCCACCTCGGAGGCGATCAAGTGTCCGGTCTGCCAAGCGAGATGATTGCAACCTTCCCCCGGTCGACACATCAATTGCTGGTCGTCCAGGTCAGCCAAGTAACCGTTGTAGACCATCGAGCTCAAGTCCATGGCACCGCGAATCGCATCTTTGGTTTGCATTGTTTCGTTCCTGACTGGAGGGAGAAGTGAACAGTAAATGTACTGAATGTTGGCCAGGACTTGGAGAGCGTCCGGCTTAGAGCCTTGATGTTGTGCAGTCTTCTTAGCCGCACAGTGGCGACGGCAGGTAGCCAACTGCGGTGAACCAACCGAGCGCAGCGAGAGTTAGTGTAACCCCCGGAAAATGACCCGTGAAACAAAGTCCCTGCGGCGATTTGGCGGCTACGCCGCCAAATCGCCGCAGGGAAATCGTGTTGGATGTGACCTTTCCTGGGGCTGCGGATTGCTCGCTGAGACGAGCAATCCTGACCCCAGTTGGCTATCTGCTGTCACTGCTACGCAGTTTTCGTATTGTTGTGACACATGGAAACGTTCGTGCCAAACAGATGCGTCAGTTGCATAAAATTTCCGGCTTGCATTGGGTCCTCACCCGGACGCACTCGTTGTCCCAGCCTACGCTGTTAACCAGCGGACTTGAAAGGGACGCATCGGGATCGGCTGTCCGGTTGGAATTCGCTCGACCGCCAGCACGTCGTTTCGCAAATCAGATTCAACACGAAAGTCATCGATCTCACGGGGATCGTCAGTCAGATTCGCCAACACTGCCAACCGCTGACCGGCGGACGTTTCCCGCACGAAGCCCAACAGACCGTCCCCGGGCAAATCCAGCACGCGTTGCGCTGCGGCGGGATGAAATGCCGGTTGCGATTTTCGCACCGACAAGGAGTTTTCGGTATCCGTCAAACACGCGCCGCTGAAGCGAATCGGGCACGGCGAGGACCGCTTCGAGTTCTCCACGATCGTACTTGTGGCGGTTGATCCGACGGTTTTGACCGGATGATGCGACGCCGTCCAAGTCGTTGGGCAGATCCAACCAGCGAGTGAAAGTAGACCGCAGGCATGCCTTGCATCGACAACATGATCGCTTGGGTGGCAAGAAACCGACGTGAATGTTCCGCGGGCGAGACCTTTCGAGCGATCCGCAATTGCATCCAAATAAGTGATGTTCAATTCATAGGGACTATCACTGCCATCGGGGTTGCGACGCGTGTTGACCAACCCACCATGGCTGCGAACGATTTCTGCCAATCGATTGACTCGCTCCGGCGGCACGATGCCTTCCAACGGCCGCACACCGATTCCATCGTGCGATGCCGTGAAATTGAAGAATGTCGTTTGCTCGGTCGGTGGCGCAAGGGTCGCCAACCAATCTCGCAGCACCGTCGTCTCACCGCTGTGAACCGCGTCCAGCATCAATGGCGGCAAACTGAATTGATACACCATGTGGGCTTCGTCAGCGCCGCTGCCAAAGTAACTGATGTTCTCGTCGTGCGGCACGTTCGTCTCGGTCAAGACCAAGGTACCGGGCGCAGCCTGATCGAGCACGCTGCGCATCAAGCGAACGACGGCGTGTGTTTGCGGCAAGTGGATGCAACTGGTGCCGACTTGCTTCCACAGATAGGCGATCGCATCCAGTCGGATGATTCTTGCGCCTCGCTTGGCGTAGTCGACCAAGACCTCCAGCATCGCCGCCAGGACTTTGGGATTGGCATAATTCAAATCGACTTGATCGGCGCTGAAGGTCGTCCAGATATTCTTGGTGCCGCTTGCCGTTTGGAACGGCGTCAACAAGGGCAGACTTCGCGGTCGCACGACCTGAGACAAGTCCGCACTGGGATCTTGATCGATAAAGAAATCTGCAAATTCGCTCTCGCCGGCCAAGTAGCCTTGAAACATCCGACTGTGCTGCGAGCAGTGGTTCAGAACCAGATCAAACATCAGGTCAAACGATTTGCCAAGGTCGGCAATGTCATTCCAGTCCCCCGACGCGGGGTCGACCGCCAGGTAATCGATGACCGAAAAACCGTCATCGCTGGAGTAGGGACAAAACGGCAGCAGGTGAACGCAGTTGACCACGTCGTTGACGGCGTGATCGAGCAGAAACCGCTGCTGTGCTTGCAGCGGCGAGCGGCCTGGATCGCGGATTTGATCGGCATAGGTGATCAGCACCACGTCTTGTTCTGACCACATCGAATCGCCGCCGGCTGGCGAGCCGTCAGCGATCAGTTTCTCAATGGTGCTGACGAGTTCCGGCGGTTGCCGACCGTAGATTTCGTTCAGCAGGCTTGCCGTGCGCGGAATCAATGGGCATATGCGGCCGACTTAGAGGTTTTCTTGACCGGTAAAGTTCGTGACCAGCGCCCGCAGTTTGCGCCGCAGCACGCTATAGCTAAAGAAAGCTTTACCGATTTCGTAGTTAAAGTCGACCATCTCATCGCGAAATTCTCGATCGGAAATGATCCGTTGGACCTTACTGACCACGTCGCGCGTCATGTAGCCGTCCATCGTGATCACTTTCGCCCCCTTCGGTTCGATGTCCGCGACAAAAATGGAATAGCGATTGACTAAGACCGGTTTGCGGAAATAGAACGCCTCCAGCAGCGCGTTTCCGAATCCTTCATAGATGCTTGGATAGGTGATAAAGTCGGCTTGCGAATAAGCGTCGGCCAACGTGTAGACCTTTTCACCTTTTTTATTGACGACACGTTTATCGCCAACTTGATGATCACACAGGACCATGTGAACACCGTTCGATTCGGCCAGTTCTTGCAGCGCCGTCAGGTATTCGTGTCCCTCATCGCCGCTGGCGTGCGAGATGACGAGTTTGCATTTGTCGTTGCGGAGCGCCGCGACCAGTGCGATCGCATGCTCGATTCCTTTCCGGGCACGACTCGCGTGGGCTGCAGGAACAGGATGTCGTCTTCGTCCAAGCCGATATTGCGGCGAAAGTCTTGGGCGTAATCGTCGGCTTCCTCGGGCTCGTTTTCAAAATCCAGTACGTTGGGAACCAACATCGACGATACGCCGCGGCGGTGTGCCAGGTCTTCCTGGGCGAATGAATTGATCGTCACGTTTTGGATTTGCGGCAACGCCGGCGGAAATGCCATCCACAACAAATCTGTGACCGCCGAAACACTGAACCGATCTCGCTCCCAATAAAAATCGTGATGATGAGCGATCGTGGGAAAACCGGTTTCCGAAATGAAATGCGTCAGTGCGACTCCCAACGGTATGTTCATCGGAATGCAAAGCGCGTTTTGCACGATCAGCAGATCCAGATCGAACCGCCGGGTGAACTCGTACAAGGTTCCTTTCAGGTAATCGGTCAACGCGTAGATGCGCTGGGTCACATCAGGCGTCCGCGTCAGTGTCCCGAACGCGCGACGATTGATCCAATCGATATCGGGGTGACCGAAATACGCATGTGGTACGACCATCGACGCGTCTTCGTCACGGTCGCTCATTCCCGAGTACCAATAACTGACGTGGCGATGGTCCCAAAGGATTCGAGCCCACTTCGCACTTTCCAGCGAGACACCGTCGGTGCCCGAGAAACGCGTTCCGACAAAACCAATTTTGACGCCCATCCGTTCGCTTGATTCTTTCCCTATCGGGACATGCCGCCACTGCGTCCCACCGCTACTTCACCATCGCCCAACACGTCACGCCCGACGTTAACTTAGTCTGCTTTTAACCAATTTCCAGACAATCTGGCAACTGCATCAAATCCGTGATCACGATGTCGGGTCGTAGCGAACGGCATCTTGGGTCGTCATCGCGAGGACGACAACTGCGACCGTCACCGGCAAACCAAGCTGTTTTCAGCCCGGCCTGAGAGGCCGCCCAGACGTCGTTGAGCATGTCATTGCCAACATAAATGGCCTGGCCAGGCTCAAGACCGCGTCGCTTCAGGGCAGCTCTCAAGACATCAAACAAACGGGGACCGGGTTTGGCTTGGCGGAAGCGGTTGGAAAAGATGCAGAGGTTCAGGTCAAAACCGCCATCAGCAAGCGACGCTCCGACCAGATTCTGGACCAGATTCACCGTAAATACTTGTGCGTTGCTGACGATTCCCAAGGCACAATCGCTCTCGCTCAGCCTGCTCAACAGATCCCCGGCGGCCGGCATCGGCCAGGTCGGATTGGCTCGCGATTCGTACTCTGCCGCCAATCGCACCACCGCCTCGGTGTCGTTCGGCGAATTCTGACAATCCGACTTGCCGCAAGCGTGTTTCGCCAGACATCGACGATGTCGACTTCCGGTTTTGGGCAATCGATGGCCTTTCGTGATTCGTTGGCCAATTGAATCTGAGCGTGCAAATCGTCGATCGTCGGCAGCGATCGCCCGTCGGCCGCGACAACCAACCGCGGCAAGAGCTTCGCCAATGAACGCACCACGATCGTCTTCGTCGACCGTCCCCACATCGCCGCTGCCGCTGATCAGCAACGTCCCGTACACATCAAAGATGACGGCCCGAACTGAGGACAACGTTTGCAACTGCGGTTGCACGTTGGTCGCTGTGGGCATCATCGGCTGACGATTGCGAACGACCGCCTCGAGCCACTCGGAGTCATTCATCGGGGATCACTCATCAGGTTCTCTGTGCGACAAGGGAAAAACGGCCGCACGCGGGAGACCAACTCGACAGCCGTCTGCTCACCCTCGGGCGCGTCAACCTGGCCGGCAGGCCGACGTGTTCAACAGGTCCTCGTAAATCGCCAGCAAGGCGGCCGCTTGATTCTGTACCGCGTATTCACGGGCAACGACGTCGCGGTTATGCTTGATCAAGTCTTGGTTGTTCGGCCGCGTCGCATTGCAGACAGTCGAGCAGCTGTTGTGAGATTGTCTGCAGGCAAAGTTCAAAGTCACTGTCGCGGGCAGACCGCCGCAGCACTTCGATCTGCCGCAGCGGCGTCAGCTTGGCAAAATCAATGTCCTCGTCTGCTTGCTGAGTGTTGTCGTGAAACGATCGGCCGAAAGTCTTCGGGCACCAAGGACCACGCCTGCTCGAACGCCTGCTCGATCTCCCGGCGGCAACCACGCAACCACTCGGTGTCGCCCGGAACCGGAATGCGATCGTACAGCTGTGACAGATCCACACCCAGCGACTCGAAATCCTCGGTCACCGTCGGCAAACGACGGGCAACCACGCGTCGCTCGGCAAGCCACGGCTCCAAGAAAGCCATCCCAAACCCCTCGGCAACACTCGTCGAAATCACGAACTCCGACGCGGCAAGATTCTCCGCGAAGGAAAGCCCGTCGTGGTGTGCCACATCAAAAACGGCCCGCGGCGCGACTTCGCCCGCAACCGTTTTCCAACGATCGTACGATCGCTTTTCTACCGGAGTGTCGGGGCATAACGTCAAACCGGCAAACGTATCCTCCGCCAGCCACCGCGACAGCAACAAAAACTCACCAACGTTCTTGCGGCGAATTCCGCGGACCGGATAGAGAGCCCAACGTGCAGCGGGCGGAATACCGAACGTCTGGCGTACTTTGCCCAAAGCCGATGCGTGGTCGAGTGACTCCGCTGAGGGCGCCGCCACGCTGTTGGGCAAACAATGCGTCTGCTGCGCGGGGATGCCCAGCGAAGCAATGACCGAGGCATCCGCCCTGGTTAATCCGGCGTAATGAATCTGTGGAGCGCGCGGATAAAGATACGCATCCAGCTCTTGGCAACTTTGTGAACCGATCGCTTTGATCAAGGGCAGATAATTCTGCGGGCGATTGTCTTCGGCAAAGTCGTGAATCTGTAGCAACAGCCGCCAGCCGGCTGCGGCCAGTGCCGCGATCACGGCGGGAGCTGCGGTGTTTTTTCCTAGACTGTGATTATGCCAGTGAAGAACGCTGTCATCTCGGCGAATCCCCGCCTCAGCCAACCGCTCCTGCAGCCGCCGAGTGATCTGCTGGCCGCGGTCACGAGCCGATCGCTTGGGCAGTTCGATATCGTCGTAATCAAAGTCCTCGACTTCCAGACGCTCGACCATCGACAGGGTCGCTGACGACAACCCGCTCGCTCGTTGACCACTGACCAAGACCATGCGATCGACACGGGGCGACTCGTGCAGCGAACGGACGTGGTTTTCGACGACCTGCGTGACGCCGCCGCGTTCAAAGTGGCAATGAAGAATGACGACGATCAAAGACAGCTACCTGAAATACGTAGGCTCGGCATCCTGCCGTGCCTCGACTTATCTTGGTACGGCGAGTGCTTTGTCAGGGTTAGGAAAAAGGGGTCAGACACCAAAAGCCGGAACGGCCCTTCGCACTTTTGGTGTCTGACCCCTTTTCTGGCAGACACCAAAAGCCGGAACGGCCCTTCGCGTGCTTCGCACTTTTGGTGTCTGACCCCTTTTTCCCGGCAGACACCAAAAGCCGGAACGGCCCTTCGCGTGCTTCGCACTTTTGTTGCTTTTTCCCGGCCAACCCCAAAAAATCAAGCTTTGACAAAGCACTCGAAGCCGCAACTACCTAGGAAAACGAAACCAGCAGCGGAAGCGGATGGGAATCGAACCCACCAGGCACCGTTTCCAACGCCTCACCGGTTTTGAAGACCGGGGCGGTCACCAGACCAGCAAACGCTTCCTCAAACGCCCAATGCTACGAGCCACCGAGCCGACAAACAACCAGACACCGTGGCAATCAACCGAACGTTTCTGCCGAGAAAAACAGGTTTTCGGCATTCATTTACAGGGAAAGGCTCCCGTTATCTGGTAGAAACCTATCACCCTCCCGCTCCGCGGAAGAGTCAAGACCAAACTTCGTACGACCACGTCAACAAGATTTTCATCACCGCAGTGTTTCCCTCTATTTTTGCCTGGAGAAACCCATGAGACGACTTCTGATGGCAGCGAGCGTGATGCTGACTGCCGGTGCGTACGCTCAAGACCCGACCAACAACGTTGCCGTCGGTCAGGCTGCACCCGACTTTACCGTGACCGGAATCGACGGCAATCGTTTCAAACTCTCCGACAAGACCAAGGCGGGTAAAAACGTCGCCTTGATGTTCAGCCGTGCTCATTGGTGACCCTTCTGCATCCGGCAACTGGTCCAGTTGCAGAAGAATGCCGATGATTTCCAGGCCTTGAACGCCGAACTCGTGTTTGTCTTTCGCGAAGAAGCGAAAGGTGTCGAGGGTCTCAAAATCATCAAGGACAAACACGCCACGAGTTACACACTGGCGATCGACCCCGAGAAGAAATCGTCCAAAATGTACAGTTCTGGAAAAATGGAGTTCGATAACTATGTGATCGATACCAACGGCGTGATCCGCGGTGTCGTCGATGGCACGAAAACAGATCGCGCGACAGCCAAAGAATTGATCACCATTTTGAAAGAAATCGAAAACGGCGAGGCCTCGCAATGATCCGCCGCTGGGTGGTCGCGACTTCAGTTTTGCTCTTCGCTTCGCTTTCGCTTGCCCAAGTCGATGAGTATCGTCCGCAGACGGTGTTGGCAAAACCGATGCCGGCGATCACGGAGCCGCCGCTTGCGGACGCGGCGCGGGCAAACGTCGACGATAACGAGTTGGTACTTGGCGTCGAGGTCAACGGTCAGGCTCGTGCCTATCCCATCAACCAACTGACCGGGCCGAGGCGAGAAATCATCAACGATGTCCTCGGCGGAACAGCGATCGCCGCGACCTGGTGACATCTCTGCCACAACGGCGTCGTGTACGTCCGACAAGTAGATCGTCAAGGATGTGACGTTCTGAGTTTCCAGTTCGGCGCGGGTGGGCGAGGGCTGATGGCTTCTTAGCCGCGGAGCGGCGGCAGCCGATAGCCTGGGGTGAACCAACGAGCGACAGCGAGGCTGGTGTAACCCCAGGAACATGACCCGCAAAAACATCTTCCCCGCGGCGATTTGGCGGCTTCGCCGCCAAATCGCCGCGGGGAAAATCGCGTTGACGATGCCGTTTCCTGGGGCTGCGGAATGCTCGCTGAGACGAGCAATCCTGGCCCCAGGCTATCTGCTACCACTGCTTCGCAGTTGGCGTATCGTGGTGACGAATAGAAACGTGCGTACCGAACACTGACGTAACTCACAGAAAAAAACTCAGGCTTGCACCTCCTTGCTTCGCCCCGCCGTCTTCAAATACTGGCCCACCGCTGCCGCTGTGTCATCTGACTCGCAGCGCTTTCGATTGCCTCTCCGCCTGACCTACTTCACCAATGCACACCGGTGCAGGCAGACCGGCCTCCATGACTGCTTTGCTGAATCCGTCCACGTTCTCTTTCGCCGCTCCAAACAGGAACCCGCCACAAGTCTGAGGATCAAACAGACTTCCGTACCTCAACGACTCTCGCACACTACTGGGCGCATCGATCTGGGCGTCAAAGCGACGGTTGGCCGGTGCGAGTGAACTTTCAATGCCTTCACGCAAACACGTTTCGACGCCCGCCAATAGCGGGACGTCCGTGAGCCGCAACGTACCCGAGACGCCGCTCGCCTGCAGCATCTCGATCAAGTGTCCTGCCAAGCCGAACCCGGTGATGTCGGTTCCCGCTGTGAGTTTGGACGCGATCGCGATCGTGGCTAATGCGTGCTGTCGCATCAACATCACGTCAATCAATGACTCGAATGCGTCGGCCGGGCAAACGCTTCGCATGTGCGCCGCCAATAAAATGCCAATCCCGATCGGTTTCGTTAACAACAACTGATCGCCAGCACGCAGATTGCCTTTGCGGATCAAAGATTCGCCCAACGGTTTGCCGATCACGGTGAAGCCCACTTCCATGCGCGGACCCACGATCGTGTGGCCGCCGACGATCTTCGCGCCCATCGCGTCAAACTCCAACCGTGCACCGGCAAGAAAATCGCTCAACGCTCTTTGTTGCGTCTTTGCATCTCCTTGCGGCACAACAACGTTGGCCAGCGCGTCGGACACCGACGCCCCAGAACAAATGATGTCACTGGCTGAGTGCAACGCCGCAATTCTGCCGACCAAGTAGGCATCTTGGAACGGACTGGTAAAGAAGTCGGTCGAGCCGACGAACTTTGATTCCCCGAGGACTGCCGCATCTTGCAGTTCGATGTCACCCAACCCCGCCAATGCAGACTCCAGATCACCCGCACCCAGCTTGCATCCGCAACCGCGGCACTGCATCGGTTCGTCTTCCATCATCGGCGCCGGCCGGTACATTTCCATGAACCGGCTGTCGATACGGTTCTTCAACCTCATCACCCAACCGCCCTCAAAGGCGAACCCTTTCCATTGACCGATGGCGGTTCCGTCACCCTTGTTGATCAGTTTCAAAAAAGATCTCTGTGGTTCGTAGTCTTGTAGCGTCGTGGCGTCCAAAGATCGCTGGATGTTCTCCCAAAGAACGGGGCCTTGGCGGACAGCGAAAACACCGGCTTTCGGCAGCGACTGTGTGACGATCGATCCAGTATCACCCACGGCAAAAACGGGGCGACCTGAGGTCGAACGCAACGATGCGTCGGTGGCCAAAAAACCGCGATCGTCCAGCGGTAAATCCAGGTTCGCAAGCAGCGGTGGTGCAACGGCGCCGACAGCCCAAATCACCAAATCTGCGGCAATCATCGCGCCGTCATCGCGTTCTACTTGCCCAGCCACGATCCGCGCGACTTTTCGACCCGTAGTGATCTGGACTCCGCGATGTTCCAGTTCGCCTTTGACCTTTTCGCGCGTCCGCTCAGCGACCTCAGGCAACAGAGCGTCGCTGCTAGTGATCAACGACAATTGACAAGCCCCCGTCGCGTGCCGTCGCAAAAACGGCGGGAGGCACAACAAGACTTCCACACCGGCGACGCCACCGCCGACAACCACGACGCTGAACGGATTTTCGCCCAGTCGCTTGACCGCATCTCCCAGCCGGGCCAAAAAGGTCTGCATCGGTTTGATTTTGATCAGCGAATCAGTTTCGATCTGAACACCCTGCACCGACGGTACGGATCCGATGCCGATCGACAACACGTCGAATGGCACCGCCGGGCGACTGGCGAACAAGACTTCGTTTTCCTCGTGGTCCAGACCGCTGACCTCATCAGTGATCAGCCTGGCACCAACCGAAGAACAAAGTCGGACCAAATCAATTTGCATGTCATCGACGGTCTTTTGCCCGGCCAACACGGCCGGCAAAAAACCCGAGTAAGTGGCGACCGAATGATTGGACAGACAAGTCAGATCCGTGTCGGGGATCGGGTTCATTCCCCACATGCGTACGACGTGAGCGTTGGTGTGACCGACGCCCAAGAGGACGACGTGCCGACTGCAAGATCGCTCATCCATTGGGGCGTAGAACATCAATCAGACGTGTCGCCAACAAATCCGTTTCCGATTCAGCGACCGAACGAAAATCGAGCAGTAAGCTATCGTCGGTGACACGAGACTGTACAGCCGGCGTGCCGAGACGAAGTTTTCTTGCCAGGTCGTCGCTTGCCACACCCGCGATGCGGATGGCGTAACTGGGGATGCTGACGCCGGGAATCGATCCACCACCAACTTGCGAATCAGCGGCGACGACACGGACGTCGATGCCAACCACGATCGGCAACTTTTCCACCACTGCCTGGCACCGCTCGCGAAGGTGCTCCGCCGGCGTGGCGATCATTCGCAGCAGTGGAATTTCTTTCATCGCGTTGCCCGCCAAATGGATTTCGGCCGTTGCTTCCAGTGCTGCGAGCGTCACTTTGTCGACGCGCATCGCTCGCATCATGGGGTGCTTGGCGATCACATCGATCCATCGTTTGCGCCCCACGATCATGCCCGCTTGCGGTCCGCCGAACAGTTTGTCGCCGCTGAACAACGTCAAGTCCGCACGGGCACGTACGCTTTCGCGGACCGACGGCTCGGTCAATCCAAACTCGGAGAGGTCATCGATCAGTCCGCTGCCCAAATCATCGATCACGGGAATGTCATCCGGCCGCTGCGCGCCTATCAGTTCATCGATCGATGGCTCAGTGACGAATCCGGTTTGCCGAAAGTTGCTGTGGTGCACGCGGATGATGGCGCCTGTCTGTTCGCAACAGGCGTCTTCGTAGTCACGCAGGTACGTGCGGTTGGTCGTGCCGACTTCGCGCAGCACCACGCCTGCGGCACGAAAAACATCGGGCAAGCGAAAGCCGCCACCGATCTCGACCAATTGACCGCGTGAGACGATCACTTCGCGGCCTCCGGCAATCGCCTGCAACACCAGCATCGTCGCTGCGGCACAGTTGTTGACAACCACGGCGTCTTCCGCGCCGGTCAACTCCGCCAGCAACCGAATAACACGCTCGCCTCGTTTGCTGCGTTTTCCAGAGAGCAGATTCAGTTCGACGTTCGCGTACGCCGCTGCTTGATTCATGCGCTCGATCGCGCGGTCGGCCAGCGGGGCACGGCCAAGATTCGTGTGCAGCAGTATCCCGGTCGCATTGATGATCCGTTGAATCGTCTGGCCGTCGTCAGCAGAAGCCATCTGGTGCACACGGTTGACCACGTCATCCAGCACTGCATGGGCTGTCCCGTCCTCTGCGCCGAGAATTTGATGGCGACATTCGTCGATCGCGGCGCGTACCCAGCGGACCAATTGCGGGCGCAGGCACCGCGACTGCAACTCGGCCAACGCGTGGCAGCGAAGAACTTCGTCGACGGCGGGCAGACTCTTCAACTGCTCAATCTTGCTCAACCAACTGCTCCGATAAAAAATCACCGATCTTTGGCCCAGCCGATCGGGCATCTCCGGCTCGCGTCGTCACGCCGACCCGATCACAGTACTCCAACAGCGGAATCACGTATTTGCGGGTCAGCTGCCAGTGATCGCGAATCGAGGCGACCGATTGCTGGGGAGACTGATCGAACAGATCGCGAAGTTCCAGGCAAAGTTGTCGGAAGACTTCGGTAGACATCAAAAAACCGTTTCCCAAGTCAATCAGCAGGTTCTGTTGCGTCACGAATCGGACCAGCGAGCTGACCGAATCGATTGTAGTCCCCGTTTGCCGAGCCAGCTCTTTCAAAGTTGGCGGTGTGCGCGAACTCTGGTAAACCGAAATGATTTCTTCGATCAAGGCCCGCTGTTTTTTGGACAGCCGCGTTTCATCGGAGGCAACGGCGACCATCCGCCCCAGCCGGACCAGCTTCTTTTCCGCAACCAATTGATTGATCGAATATTGAATCAGCACTCTTGAGCCCGTGGATCGTGCTCGCTCGATCACGGAATCCTCGACGGACCAGGCGTCGTCGGTTTCCTTGGCCTGCAAGGACAGCAGTTTCATGACGTAGTGCAGCGAATTCTGAACCGCCGCCAGCGAGAACAGGTACCGCGCGTCGGGCTCCAAGCGAATCACCCGTTGCTGCTGTACCAATTCCTGGATGACCTGGTCGCACTCGCTTTGTTCGATTCCCAGTTGCGATTCCATCCAGGCAGGCACACACAACGATTCGCCCAAATAATCGACCCAAGCCAACAAGCGATCGGTCTTCGATTCCTGCAAAAGTTTTTGACCAAAGGGGACCAGCGATCGCTTGGTTCGTAACGTCGCCGGTACCGCGGCGACAATGCGTCCGCCAGCGAATGAGCCTACGGGATAAGGTCTTCGCAGCAGGCACTGTTGACCAAAGGTGGCAACGATCGGGCGTTCTGTTTCCACCACGACAATCGCCCGTTCGCCGGCATCAAGTTTTCTCGCACCGCTGATTCTCGCCGCACACGATGTCGTCGCGGTATGAATCTGAATCGTCGCCGGGCAGCGCAGTGGCTGAGTCTCGCGAAACATTTGTGTTTCGACTAACAGACAACGTGCTGTTGGATGAGTCTTGGGGGCGACGAGTTCGTCACCGCGAGCCAGTTCGCTTGCGGAGACACCGACCAGGTTCATTGCCGTGCGCTGACCTAGTCTTGAAGTTTCAACTTCCAACCCGTGGACTTCGATTTCACGAACGCGCGCCGTTGCGGTTGTCCCGGCAACTTGCACAATGTCGCCAACGGCCACTTCGCCACTCCAGACCGTGCCGGCGACGACGCAACCACGGCCTTCGACATTGAAGACGCGGTCGATGGGCAGTCGAAAAGCGTTGCCGGCAATCCGATCCGAGCTGCGGGCGAACGTGCCAAGCGTTGCTTTCAGCTGATCGATCCCTTGGCCGGTGACATTGGACAGCGGCACGATCGGGATTTCGCTGAAACCGTAGTCGGCCAGAAACACCTCGAGTTCCTCGGTCAATTCCAACAGCGTGACCTCGTCGCACAGATCGATTCGCGAGACCGCCACGATCAGCCGTTCAACGCCCAGCGATTGCAAGATCGCGGCGTGCTCCAGCGTTTGGGCTTGGATGCCTTGATCGCAGGCAACCACCAGCAGACCAACATCAACACCCGAGACACCGGCGAGCAGATTGCCAATGTACTTCTGATGCCCGGGTGCGTCGATCAATGCGAATTGATGATCCCCATCGGTGAATGACGCGAATCCAAGATCGATCGTGATACCGCGGCGTTTTTCTTCCGGGTGCGTGTCCGTGTCGACTCCCGTCAGCGCAGCAACCAGCGACGTTTTGCCGTGGTCAATGTGACCGATGACGCCGACGATGGTATAGCTCATGGGCCTGACAGTGCCGAGGAAAGGAGAAACTATTGTCGCCTATTAGCCGCTTCACTTCCAGCACGCCCGCTTCACTTCCAGCACGCCCAGCCCAGTCCAAAGCAGCGACGCCTTCTGTTCGATGTTTGACGATTCGGTTAATCTCTTGGGCTTTGTAGAATCGGCCTTTACGCAAAGATCTGGGTACGTGAAAGAGGCCGTTCCGATTCGCAGGAACCGATTTGACACGAAGCAGGAGAACTGCGGAGCAGTGGCAGGTGATTAGCCTGGGGTGAATCAACGAGCGACAGCGAGGCTGGTGTAACCCCAGAACAGCGACCCGCGAACAACCTTCCCGCAGCGTTTGGCGGCTTGCCGCCAAAACGCCGCAGGAAAATGAGTAGGGACGGTCGTGCCCCTGAACCAAACGATCTCGAACGCCTGTACTGCGACAAAGTCTGCCCACCACTTTCGACCATGACGCAACTCCCCAAGATCGACGACACGTTTGCCGAAGCCTTCCCGATGATGGGGACGCGTTTGATCATTACCGCCGTTGATGAAGAACTGGTACGGATCGCGGCCAGCGAGTTTTGTGGCAACGCGTCCAGCGTGATCGGGTGCGATGCGGAAGTTGGCGTCGAACGGATGCTGTCGGCGGACGAGACGATCGATGGCCGACCCGGAGTCGCGGCGTTGGCATTTGCCTTCGACAAAAAATCACTCGAAGCTGCGGTGACTTCACGGATCGGTCAAAACGTTTTGACTTGTCCCACGACGGCCTGTTACTCCGGTTTGCAGAGCGATCTGAAGAAGAACCGCATCAAGGTTGGTGCCCAGTTGCGTTTCTTCGGCGACGGATTTCAGTTTTCAAAGAAACTGGACGAGCGACGATTCTGGCGTGTGCCGGTGATGGACGGAGAATTCTTGTGCGAGGATGTGGTTGGCACCGTGAAAGGAATCGGCGGCGGCAACTTGCTGATCTGCGGCGCGTCGCAGGCAGAGACCTTGGCGGCAGCCCGAGCAGCGGCGACCGCGGTCGGCGGGGTACCTGATTGCATCATGCCGTTCCCAGCAGGCATCGTCCGTAGTGGATCGAAAGTCGGTTCCAAGTATGCGCAGCTGAAAGCGAGTACGAACGACAAGTGGTGCCCCAGCTTGATTGGGCAAACCGAAACAGCTCTGGAGGAAGGCGAAAGGGCAGTCTACGAAATCGTCATCGACGGTCTTTCTGAATCCGCTGTCGCTGCGGCGATGAAAGCGGGCTTGGATGCTGCTGCAGTGTCCCCGGGCGTCTTGCGAATTTCGGCAGGAAATTACGGTGGCAAGCTAGGCCCACACCATTTCCATTTGCATCGGCTAACGTAGCCGTCACGCTCCGTCGTGACGAAGCCCGACCGAGCGACCGAATACTCGAATCGATTCGGGCGAAGAGCGGAGATTGCCACCGATGCATTCACCCATCACTCGGGGCGATCGCGATAGCGAGCTGATCGACTTCCGTGTAGAATCCGGCTAAGAACGTGTTTTAAAAAAGGGGCTGACCCCCTCCTGAACCGATCTCGATGAACGAAAAAAGTGTCCGGTACCGAGTTTAGCTTGCAGTAACCTCTCCCCCACAAAGGGTCAGACCGCTTTTCAAAACACGTTCGAACGCTCCTTCAACTCGATAAAAACTTCATGTCGACGATCCGACTACTGCTGAATCCGATGCGGACTGCCAAACAAGGCGTCCAGGTCAACGTCGGCAAATACGGTGATGAATATCAGGAAATCACCACCACGGTCACGCTGCACAGCAGCGACATGGAGGTCCTGGGGGTCAGCAAAGGCGACGCGATCCGCATTCGTAGCGAATTTGGCGAAGCTGAGTTCAAATGCGAACCGGGCAAAGTCCCCGAGGGAATGGCCTTCGTGCCTTATGGTCCGCCGACGTGTAAACTGATGGGCGGCAGCACCGACGGTACCGGCATGCCGACGTCCAAAGGCTGGGAAGTCGATGTGGAACCGGTTTGACAAAGCGAGGAGAATCATGACACACGACATCAACGGCCCCGAATCGCCACACTTCCAAGTAGACGATTCGGAATCGAAGTTGCCCGCTTGGGAAGAAGTCGAAGCAGGGCGATTCATGCCACGAAGAATCCGCGGCAGTTTTCAAGGTCGCGCACTTGGCTGAACGTTTACCGTTCCCGCATCCAGTTTGGATGCTCCCACACCGACAGCTGATACGGACGAACAGTCCACTGAATGACAACGCTGGAATTCTACTGAGATCGCCATGGAATTGAACGTCGTCAAGAACGCGACCTGTACTTTTTGTGGATGTGTCTGCGACGACATCGAGCTGCATGCTGACGAGACTCGAATTCATCAAGCCAAGAAAGCGTGTGTGCTGGGCAAAGCCTGGTTTCTGAATCATACCGCCGAGCGAAAGTATCCCGACGCGCTGGTCGATGGCCAGGAAGCGACCGTCGAGGAAGCGATCCAGGCGGCCGCGGATTACCTTTACCATGCAGACATGCCGCTGGTGTACGGCATGAGCAACACGACTTGTGAAGCACAAAAGGAGTGTGTGGAGTTGGCGGACCGCCTGGGCGGCATCGTCGACAGCCACACATCTTTGTGACACGGTCCAACGGAAATCGCCGCCCAGTTGGGCGGTAAGGTCACTTGCACGTTAGGCGAAGTCAAAAACCGGGCTGACTTCATCGTGTACTGGGGAGGCAATCCCGCGGAGTGTCATCCACGGCACTTCACCAAGTACACGATCATGCAGAAGAGTAAGTATCTGCCCCAGGGTCGCAAAGACCGCACGATGGTGTTGGTCGACATCCGCGAAACCAAAAGCGTCAAAGCAGCGGATATCTTTCTGCAGGTTCGGCCGGGGAAAGATTTCGAGTTGATCACGATCTTGCGCGCGTTGATCAAAGATCAGCCTATCAATGAAGCTCAGCTTGCCGAGACAGGTTTGACACGTGAACAACTGGACGATTTCGTCGCGCGCATGAAGGCGGCCAAGTTTGGCGTGATCTTTTTCGGCATGGGCTTGTCGATGACGCGCGGCAAACACATGAACTCGGCTGCCTTGTTGACACTCGCCGCCGAAATGAACGCCTTCACCAAGTTCGTCGCGATGCCGATGCGCGGGCACGGCAACGTGACGGGTGCGGACGTGATCATGCGTTGGCAAACCGGATTTCCCTTTGGGATCACTTACAACCGCGGTTATCCGCGGTACAACCCGGGCGAGTTCTCGACGGTCGATCTGCTGGTTCGCGGCGATACCGATTGTGCCTTCATCATTGGCGCCGATCCGGGGGCCACGATGCCGCAGCCGGCGATTGATCACTTGGCTCGCATCCCCACGATCGTATTGGATCCGCACGTGACGCACACCAGCCGGCTTGCCAAGGTCCACATCACGACGGCGCCGGCGGGCATCGCTGCACCGGGGACGGCGTATCGGATGGACGAGATCCCTTTACCACTGAGCCCCGCAATCAAGTCGCCGTATCCCAGCGACGAAGAGATCATGCGCCGGATCAACGAAGCGATCGCGAACAAGGGTGAATGGGCCCCCGAGCGGCCGCAGATGCTAGCCGAGCAGCCATAGTCGCCATAGTCACTATAGTCGCCGAACTCTCCGAGTTCGGTAACAGCATTCTCTGGCAGCCACTCTAACCCGGATTGTTCACGTAGGATGGGTCAAATTCGCGTAAGATAGGGTGGGTCAGCGCTACGAATCAAACTCGACTTCGCACACTGCCCTGTTGCAAATTTGTTCGCGAATGCAGACTCACCCGTTGATGAACGCTTGCTCGACACCACGTGACAAGGACGAATAATCCGGGCTAACGTGCGCAGGGCAGCGAGACGATTTTGTCTTCAACAAATTCATCAGCGGTGATCAATCTGCTTTGCGACATTTCGTTTCCCAATAATGCGGAGCCTAAAGCCTTTCCGGGAGAATAAAGCAGAACTCACTCCCCCGCCCACGAGCCCCCACGATCAGGGTACAACATAAGCGGCGGCAAATCAGCATCCTCATCGTCGCCGTGCTCTCCGAGCTCGGTTTTGCAGGGGCAGAGCGGCAGAGCATGCAACACTCCCGCGCAGTCAAAATCGGAGCTGTTGACCAGACGTGTCAACGCCATGAACTAAACCAAGGCATCTCAAGTCGATAGGGACCATCGATGCAATTGGTTATCAACACGCGTGCCAGCCTGCTCAGACGCCGCGGCAAACGGTTTGTCATCAGCAACATGTACCTCATTTCACGGAAGGGATTGTCGCGATGAATAACTTGTTTGCCAAAAGTTGGAGAGGCGAGAATCCTCCAGATTCGGTTTTCCTGCGTGGGCACTTGGAGGATGTTTACAGCGCGAGTCTTGCCGTGCTCGATGCGTCAGGTGCGAGCCAGTTGCGGGCGTTTGGCCTAGGCAATGACTATTGGCTTGAGCGACTACAGATGGTGGTATCTCTTGCTGCCGCTATTCACGACCTTGGAAAGGCTAACGCGGCTAGGTCCGGATATTGCACCCGCGTAGGGTGGCGTCGAGCAAACATCGAAGAAAGGTGGGTCGGCATTCGCGCAGTGCACCCCGCTGTAAGACAGAGTGTGATCTCAAGTTCGAGCCGTTTGCGCTGACCCACCAAGGACTTACGCGAATTTGACCCACCCTACATGCAATATCCGGGCGAGCGCCGTCGGCTCACGAAAGCACCAAACAGCATTTCGAAACACGTT
The DNA here is from genome assembly GCA_963714715.1 of Pirellulaceae bacterium. Lineage (GTDB taxonomy): Bacteria > Planctomycetota > Planctomycetia > Pirellulales > Pirellulaceae > JBFJVZ01. Next base: position 121,673 of record CAVQPV010000052.1, read on the forward strand.
CTAGCCGTGATGGTTCGTTCGTGGTCTGCGTGTTAACATGGCCGCGTTTGGCTAACGTACTCTGCGACTAAACTCTGGTTGTAGGAAGATTTATCGGTCGCCCTACATCACGCGGAGCGTGATGGCTACTTTGGTAACATTGCATGCTTCGAATCACCGGCGGAACGGTTTACGATCCCGCGAATGGGATTAACGGCGAGGTGAAGGACCTTTGCATCGATGATGGGCGGTTTGTTTCATCGGTCGATGGCGGTGATACGATCGATGCGACAGGGATGATCGTTTTTCCCGGCGGTGTCGATGTTCACACACACGTTGCGGGCGGCTCCGTCAACTTCGCGCGGGCCATGACCCCCGAAGATCATCGTCGCACGCAAGCCTTCATTCGATCCAAAACGCTTCGCAGCGGATTGGGCGGCATGGCCCCGACGACGTTTGCGACCGGATACCTGTACGCCGGGATGGGCTGGACGACGGTCAATGAAGCCGCCGTACCGGTGCTGTCCGCCCGGCATACGCATGAAGAACTCAGCGATATTCCGATCGTCGACAAAAGTACGCTGATGTTGATGGCCAACAACGAGATCATGCTGGATCTGCTGGAAGCGGGTGAGAACGAACGGGCCAAACATATCGTCGCCTGGTACATCAACGCAGCCAAGGCTTATGGCGTCAAAGCAGTCAACCCCGGCGGCGTGAAGGCGTGGAAATACGGCAAGAACGCCAGTCAACTTGGCGAGCCAATCGATGGGTACAAGAACGTGACCGCCGGCTCGGTGATCACCGAACTTGCTCGCATCGTCGACGAACTCGGTTTGCCGCATCCACTGCATTTGCACTGCAACAATCTCGGCGCGCCCGGCAACGTGACGACAACGTTGGACACGATGAAGCGTCTGGAAGGTCATCGAGCCCATTTCGCTCACCTGCAGTATCACGCCTACGGCGGCGACGGCTGGGACACGATGAGGAGCGAGTCGGCACAGCTTGCCGAATACTTCAACAACCATCCGAACATGACGACCGACGCCGGTGCCGTGCTTGTTTGGTGACACCGTCACGATCACGGCCGATGGACCGTGGCAACACCTGTTGTACAAGCTGACCGGTCGCAAGTGGGGCAACTTGGACGTCGAAAACGAAACCGGTTGCGGGATCGTGCCTTACACTTACAAGCCCAGCAATTTGGTCAACGCCGTCCAGTGGGCGGTCGGGCTGGAACTGCTGCTGCTGATCAATGATCCGTGGCGAGTCTTCTTGTCGACGGATCATCCCAACGGTGCATGTTTTTGGCGTTACCCCGAGATCATCAAGTTGCTGATGTCAGCGGACTTTCGCAAGGAGTGCATGAAGACAGCTGCCCAAGCGAATCAAGAACGCGAATCACGTTGCCGGAGATCGATCGCGAGTACACGCTGTATGAAATCGCAACGATCATCTCGGCCGGTCCGGCACGAGCCTTGGGGCTGCCGCAGAAAGGGAGTCTTGGTCTTGGCTGCGATGCCGATCTTGGTGATTTATTGCCAAAACGACGATGTCGAGCAGATGTTTGGACATCCACGCTACGTGATCAAAGGAGGCGAGATTGTCGTCGAAGAGGGCGACATTCGAGCCACACCGAAAGGTCGCGAATTCATGGTCCAGCCATCGTACGATCCGGAGACCGACGAGTTTCTGAAGCCGTTGTTTGAGGATTGTTACACGATGTCGTTTGAGAATTATCCGGTCGAAATGGAACGGATTGAACATCCCGACATTCAGGACTGCATCCACGTCGAATGATCAAGCTGACACTGAAAGAATCACCGACGGTCACGCTGGAAGCGGAAACGATTTCGCCCGATCTCGTTCGTCGACTTGTCCAACGAGCAAATCGCTGCTGCGCACCGTTTATCACGGCAAACGACAGCGACCGTTCGGCGACTACTTTGACGTCGACGGCGAGAAAAGTGACGAGATCGAAATTGTCCGGTGACATGCATCGTGTGCGCATGATCGGCCACCGCATGACGCGTGGCAAGCTGACGATTCACGGCGACGTCGGCATGCACTTGGGTGCGGCACATGTCGGGCGGCGAAATCGAAGTGCACGGCAACGCCGGCGACTGGGTCGGAGCGGAAATGTCGGGCGGCGTGATCCATATTCACGGCAACGCCGGCGGCCAGGTCGGAGCGGCCTACCGGGGCAGTCTTGCCGGGATGACCGACGGCACGATCGTGATCGACGGCACGGCGGGCATCGAAGTCGGGATGCGAATGAAACGTGGCACGATCGTGGTCGGGGGCAAGGTTCGCGATTTTGCCGGCTTGCAGATGAAGGGCGGCACGATCGTGTTGATGGATGGCGCCGAAATTCGCACCGGTGCGTGGATGAATCGCGGCACGATCATTTCGCTGCAAGCCGATTCAGATGATGCCGACGTTTTTGAAAAGTGCCTCGTACAATCCCACCTTCGTCAACGTGTACGCGAAGCAGTTGCATGAGCGTTTCGGATTGCATTTACCCTGCCAGGCTGATGAAGGTGCTTTCGCTCGCTATTGCGGCGACAAGTCCGTGCCCGGCAAGGGCGAAATCCTGGTCTGGGAACCAGCGTGATGTTTCTGGGCCAGATGTTGTCGGCGAGGACCGGGAGAGCGTGCCCGGTTGAGAGAGGAGTACAAGCCTTGGTTGTTTTCAGTCAGTAGGTGCGAACGTTTTTATTTGTCACAACCAAACGACAACTGCGTAGCAGTGGCAGCAGATAGCCTGGGGTCAGGATTGCTCGTTTCAGCGAGCATTCCGCAGCCCCAGGAAACGTCGCAGTCAACCCGATTTTCCCCGCGGCGAATTGGCGGCTACGCCGCCAATTCGCCGCGGGGAAACGTCTTCATGGACTCGTACACCTGGGGTTACACCGACGCTCGCTATCGCTCGGTCGGTTCACCCCAGGCTACCCGCTGCCGCCGCTTCGCGGCTAAGCCTTTGACGGACACGACAGAATCCGTATGGACAGCGATACCGAGCTCGGAGAGCACGGCGACGATTAAATCCCCAGCTGGGCTCGTCCCTTTTGATGGGCAGCCTCGCGTGACGGATCATCGGCAAACCCAAGGCTATGATCCCGAAACAACAGCAGCGGGTCGGCCTGGAGTTCGATGAAACCAACATGGCGAGGATCGATGCCCCGATCATGCAGCAACAAGGCCAGAGCAACGTCGCGAACCTGGGTGCGAATCTTGGTTTTGCGTGAGGCAATCAACTGCCAAATGTGGGCGGTTCGGTCGTCGTCCAGTCTCGCAATCAGTTGTTGACGAAGATCATCCTGCCCCAGCACGTTCGCACACAACATTGCCGTTGCCAGCGCGGACGCGCCGGCTGTGTTGTCCGCCAGAGTTCGCTGACTCAACTCGGCGGCTCGCGACTGGCACTGATATCGCATTGCCACCAGCAAGCGGTCGCGCACGCTGCCAACATTCGGGTGAACGACAATCCACTGGTCCACCAAACGCTGGATCACCAACATGTCGCCGCCCGCTGCGCGACTGGGCCCCAGCCCCGAGTGACTGAGCGAATTCAAGATATTTGGTGACAGATCTGGGCCACCGTGATCGATATCGATCGAGTCACAGAACATAAGAAACGCCCAGCTCACCGCATCATGATTGGCCAGCCGAAACGGATCGGCGCTGGAAAGAAAGTGACGCGTGACCTGGCGCTGCCACGCTCGCTTCGCAGCAGTTGGCGAATCAACGGATAATGCTGTCGTGCGATTCGGCTGTAAAGCCGCCGCGACCAAAGGTCGTCACCGGCGATGGTGGAAAACTGGCTCCAACCGAGCAAACGAACTTCGCCGGCATCGACGTGTGGACTGGTCAGCTTTTCCAGCTCTTGATTGAACGCTTGAAATTCAAAATGTTGCAGCAGCTGCCGGCAAGCTTCGTGTCTTTCCAGCGACTTGGATTTCAGACCCTGCCCCAGCGCCACTCGCACCTCGTCGGTCAGCCCGCGATCAGCCAGTTGTCGGTGAGCACGTGTGCGCGTTTGGTAGGCTTGGTGACCGAGCAGTTCGACCAGATGCTCGGCAGCGACCGGCTGCTGCCGGGGTTCTTCCGCACCTGCGCATTTGTCGCCCGAGATCGTCGTCGCCGTGATGAGTACAGCGAGCAGGCTTTTGCAAAGTGAATCCATGCCCAGCAGAGACGCATCGAACCGGTAAACAAACGAGTTTCCGCAGCTTGCAAGTCTAGTTGGAGAGCCCCGAAATTGACGTGCCGCCAGTGAATTCAGGGGCAGAGACTTACGGCCCGATTCGGGTAAACTGCACCACCGTTACAAACCGCCCTTCATCGGCTTGTTGAAATGCAAATCATCTGTTTCGAGGACGAATTCGTTCACCGGCTGAATCCGATCACACTGGCTCGGCCCGCCTTCCAAATCACGTGCGCCAGCTTGCGGCTGATCGGTTGGCTGAAGCGATTGGCTGACGCAGGCCCCGGCTACAAACTGAGCATCGTCGTGCGGCCGTACTTGCAAGCGATTCAGCAATTGGACTTCGGTCTGACGCCACCGCCGGGGGGAATTGATCCGGCGGGAGTGTTGTTGGTCAACGCCCGTTTGGTTCCACGCGTTGGCATCGAGCAGGCGCTGAAAAAACTCGCCGAGACCACTCGCTCGACGGTTGTCATTGATCCCGAAGATGGGGCAGTCTTGGCGGGGCGGATCACGCCGAAGGATATTCAAACGCATGAAAAAACCTCCTGGGCCGATGCTTCGACGCCGCTGATTGACCGCCTGATCGCCTTGTCCAAGACGCTTCCCGGGTCGGACATCAACCTTGCTGCCTTTCACTGGCCTCACGAAGTGATTGCCGGTCACATGAAAGAGATGCCCAGTGCGATGAACTGGCGATTGACGGACGGTGACTACACCGAGACTGCCGACGGTGTCTTTGTACGGCCCGGTACCATGATCGGGCAGTATCCTTCCGTCAACACCGACGATGGCCCGATCTTGTTGGATGAAAACGTCCACGTCGGTCCTTTCTGTTTTCTTTCCGGCCCCGTCTACGCGGGCCCCGGAACGCGAGTGATTGAACACGCTGCTCTGAAAGATGGCGTCGCGTTGGGCCACACCGTGAAAATTGGTGGCGAGGTCGAAGCGTCGGTGATCGAACCTTACAGCAACAAACAGCATCATGGTTTTTTGGGGCACAGCTATCTGGGCAGTTGGATCAACCTGGGTGCGGGCACCTGCAACAGCGATTTAAAAAACACCTACGGCAAGATCAACATTGATTATGGAGACGACAAGGTCGCGACCGGCATGCAATTCTTGGGCTGCGTGATGGGCGACTACTCAAAAACAGCAATCAACACCAGCATCTTTACCGGCAAAGTGATCGGCGTTTGCAGCATGCTCTATGGTTTTGCCACCTCGAACGTGCCCAGCTTTGTCAACTATGCCCGGCTCTTTGGCCAAACGGCTCCGTTGCCAGCCGATGTGATGACCAGCACTCAAGAACGAATGTTTGCACGGCGAAAAGTCCAGCAACGCGATTGCGACAAGCAGCTGATTCTGGACATGTACGAACAGACGGCTGCCGACCGCGAAGCTATCGATCAATACGGACTGTAAAACATGACCATTAAAGTAGGAATCGTCGGAGCGACCGGTTACACGGCTTTGGAAGCTGCGCGAATACTGTCCAGCCATCCAAGTGCCGAGGTTGTCGCCGCTACCAGCCGAACCGATGCCGGTAAACCCCTCTCGCAGGTCCATCCATCGCTGTGCGGGCGGATCGACATCGCCATCGAAACTCTGGACGCCAGGTCGCTAGCGGAGCGCTGCGATCTGGTGATGTGTTGCCTCCCCCACGGGGCGTCGGCGAAAACCGTCCGTGAACTCGTGACGCACGGCACGCGGGTGGTCGACTTCAGCGCCGACTTCCGGCTCTCCAGCGTCGAGGTTTACGAAAAATGGTATGGCGTCACGCATCCTTGGCCCGAGCGTGTTGGCAACACCGCCTACGGGCTGCCCGAGTTCTTCGCCGATCAGATTCGCGACGCCGACGTGGTCGCCAATCCGGGTTGCTATCCCAGCTCGGCGATTCTGCCGCTCGCGCCACTTGTACAAGCCGGTTTGGTCGATTCAGCCGACGTGATCGTTGACAGCAAGAGCGGTGTCAGTGGCGCCGGACGCAGCCCCAAACTCGGCACTTTGTACTGCGAAGCCAACGAATCGATCGCAGCCTACGCGGTCGCCAGTCATCGACACCAACCTGAAATCGAGGATCTGGTGGGACGCATCAGCGACCAACCGATCGAGGTTTTGTTCACACCGCATTTGACGCCGATGGACCGCGGCATCTTGTCGACGATTTACGTTCGCTCCCAAAACGCCTCGGCAAAAGAGGTCATGGATTGCTGGCAATCGCGATACAGCCGCACCCATTTGTCGTCCCGGTGGAACATTTACCGGCCACCAAGCACGTTTCGGGCACCAACTTCGTCCAGATGGCCGTGCGTGATGCAGGCAAGCGTCTCGTACTGATTTGCGCGATCGACAACTTGGCCAAGGGAGCCAGCGGCGCGGCAGTCCAGAACATGAACGTGATGTTTGGGCTGGACGAGACAACGGGACTTGTTTGACGCTGATTCGAGTCGACTAACTTTGTCATTCTGGAAGTATGTTTAGCAGATTGGCTTTTGCACAAACGCAAAGACTGTCCTGAAAGGTCGAAACAACATAGCCCAGACAGTGGTGCGTAATAGAATCGTCAACCTGCCCGACGCAGCGACTTGCCCGCGTCCGCGTGTGTCAGCGGATCTTGTCCAACGAAATGAACTTGCCGAGTCACGTAGGTCGAGTGCCCGGTCGATTCGTTGTTGATTCGTGACAGCATTTCGGCCATCACGCCAAAGCAAAGAAACTGCAGGGAGGAGAGCATGGCAAAGGCACCCAGCAGCAACATCGGGCGCGTGCCGACGTCTTGCCCGAAACCGTACTTGGCAACAAGCACCGCGCTCGAGCATCGCCGCCCCCACCGTGCCGACCAGCAACCCAACGGTCCCGAAAAAGTGCCCCGGTCGGGCTCGAAACTTCAAGAAGAACAACACCGACAGCAAGTCGATCAGCACGCGGACGGTTCGCGAGATCCCATACTTCGAAACGCCGAATTGGCGAGCCCGATGGTTCACTTCGATCTCGCCGATCCGCGATGGATGAGTCACCGAGGCGACCCAGGCGGGAATGAACCGATGCATCTCGCCCATCAAACGAACGCGTTTGATGACCGAGGCGCGATAGATCTTCAGGCTGCAGCCGTAATCGCGAATCCGAACGCCGGTCACTTTTGCAATCAACCGGTTCGCGATCCAAGAAGGTATTAATCGCAGAACCAGGCCGTCCTGGCGATTTTTGCGGCGGCCGACCAACAAATCGAGGTCTTCCTGCTCCAAGTGCCGCACCATCGCCACGATATCCGCGGGATCATTTTGCAGGTCACCGTCCAGCGTGGCGATCAGTTCACCTCGCGCCGCATCAATGCCTGCTTGCATCGCGGCGGTTTGGCCAAAGTTTCTTTGCAGCGAAATCACCTGAATCGGGATGCTTGCATTTGCGGCGGCCGTCAACGCAACGTCGACCGTCTGATCGAGGCTGCCATCATCAACCAAGATGACTTCGCAACGGCGCGGGCGACGCATCTTCAGAGTGGGGCTGTTTCGATCCGGATCATCGCCGGCCGCTTCGGATTCCGCATCCGGCTCGCGAAAATCTTGCAGAGCGAGATCAATCGATTCCACCAAGGCGGCAACTGATTCTTCCTCATTGAACAGGGGAACAACGATCGACAAGTCGATGGTTTGTTGGGACTCTTCCCGAGCGTGATTCATAGGACACCGGCGTTGTGATCTGAGTTCTGTGTTTCGCTGCGAATCTGCACATTTGCGAATCTGGGTCGTCGAGAAATACCGTATGCGGGCCAGTGCGGCAAGAAAGGTTTTGCAGTTGCTGTTCCACGCGAGTTTCCCGGTGCATTCCTTCAGGATGGGGTAATTCATTCCCAGCAGCAGATGGGGCGCGGCGGCGAGACCAGGACCGGCCGTCGACGCGTGACCCGGCGTCAACCTTGGTCCACGGAAGTTCACTCCCGGCGCACGACGTCACCGCGTGTGCCGATTTGAACGATTCAAGCCCGGCAAAACCGATGCAATACCGCACTGAGAAGCTTTGCCGATGACTTGGGCTTTGAGGATCTCGGCAGCGGAATCAGCGGTCCGCAACGCGTCGTTGAGGTGGTCCTGTCGGCCTGTTTGCCGATGCATCGCATTGCCGCGTCCAACGGGTGTGAACGTGTGACGATCAGGGCGAGTTGACGTTCTGTAACGGTTTTGCGTCGTGCGGCAAATAAGCCCGACCAGCGAAGGGGCTGGGACGAAACATCAAGTACATCGCTCTCTTTCCATCGACATGGATTCGTCGCCCCTGATGTTGCAACGTTTTGGTTTTCTTCCGACGTGGAGCATCGCTTCGCTTTTGCTCGCCACGTTTGGGTGGGGATCAACGGTGTTTGGCGAAAGCAGTTTTGACGATCTTTTCTCCGATGAATCGTCGATCGTTTCCGGCGTGATGCCGTGTGGCTATCAGCCGGACGGCGTGGAGAGTATCCCCAGCTGTCTTAACTGCGAGCGGATTCAGCTTGCCAGCTATTGCGATTCGTTCTGCGATCCGGAATCAAATTGGCCGCTAGAAGTCGGTGATGCATATTCAAATGTAGAGATGTGCGGTGCAAACCAGCCGGTTTGTTGCCAAGAGTGTTCGTGGCAGCCGACGTGGGTTTGCTCGATCGGTCAGTTGGGAGCGTTGGGGTCGGATTGCACCAGCTATCGGCCCTTGCTGGACCGGAAGATCTGCCGCCCGGTGTGGAGGTTCTTTGGCGATGTGGGGGAAGACTATCGCCATTTCTACAGCTGGCGATTCACCAAGATCATGGCGGCTGGACTGGGCATTCACGCGATCTTGTCGAACACCTCGTTGGATGAAGACATTCGAGAGTCGGTGCAAGCGAGTGCTCGGGGCAACCGAGATGCATTGGCCTTCGGCAGGCATCTGGGTGATCACGCCTACATCATCCCGGGAATTGTGGCGATCTGGGGATTGGATGCGATTCAGGAGCATGTCTTCCACCGCCGTTTATGGAATCGTTGTGTGGGTGACTGGGCTTGCCAATCGATTCGCGCCTACGCGGTGGGCGCCCCAGCGACCGGACTGCTGCAACTGTTCGTCGGTGCTTCGCGGCCGGGCGAATCGAGCGCCGGATCGCGCTGGAAACCGTATTCAGACGATAATGGCGTCAGCGGACACGCCTTCGTTGGTGCGATCCCGTTTTTGGTGGCAGCAAGACAGTCGGAGAGCCTGTTCTGGAAGTCAGCTTTCTACTTCGGCTCCACCCTGACCGGATATTCACGCGTTTACGACGACAAGCACTACATGTCGCAAGCCGTGATGGGCTGGTGGGTCGCCTGTTTAGCGGTGGAAGCGACGGAGTTAACCGAACGATCTTGCCGTCAATACCGCCTGATTCCCGCTGCCGTCAATGGACTGCCCGGCATGGCAGTCGAATTCCGATACTAATCTGCCGCTGGTCGCTTAAACTCTGCACGTTGATGACCGGGCAACTTTCATCCGTGCGGATTTTTCCGTCGTGCAACTTTTTTCGATTGGCGTCTTCTACCTGTTGATCTTCGTGATCGGTGTCTACGCGGGGCGGCGGCGAGACGGCGATCAATCATCTGCCAACTTATTGTTAGCCGGGCGTGGCATGCCGGTGCTGATCGGCGTCTGTACGATGACCGCAACGTGGGTCGGCGGTGGTTACATCAACGGAACCGCCGAAGCAATTTTCGATCCCAAACAAGGGATCGTCTGGACGCAGGCACCGTGGGGATATGCGCTGAGTATGGTACTGGGCGGTCTGTTCTTTGCGCGGCAAATGCGGCGACAGAGGTTCACGACGCTGCTTGGATCCGTTCGAGCAACGCTACGGCAAGAACGCAGCGGGTTGGTTGTTTTTGCCGGCTTTGGTTGGCGAAGTTTTTTGGAGCGCTGCCATTTTGGTCGCTCTGGGGACAACGTTTGCAACGGTGTTGGATTTTGACGTGCGAACTTCGATCTTGCTCTCGGCCGCCGTAGCGGTCGGCTATACCGTCGTGGGAGGATTATGGTCGGTGGCTTACACCGATGTCGCCCAGTTGGCCTGCATGCTGTTGGGTTTGTGCTTCGCCATTCCATTTGCCGTTACGCGCGTTGGCGGAGCGAACGTTGTTTACCAGGCAGCTGCCGCGCAAATGCCCGGCTTTCCCAGCGGTGCAGAAGTCTGGTTGTGGATCGATATGGCGTTGCTGCTGTGCCTGGGCGGTATTCCCTGGCAGGTTTACTTTCAACGAGTCCTGGCGGCCCGCGACGAACGGACCGCGGTACGATTGTCGCTGATTGCTTCGCTCGGATGTATCGTGATGGCGATCCCCGCGGTAATTATCGGCTGTGTCGGAATTGCGGCCGACTGGTCGACGACGGCGGCAGAGTCCGCGCCGCAGTCGGCAATGGTTTTGCCGTACGTACTGAAGTACCTGACGCCCGGTGTCGTGGCCACGGTCGGGCTAGGCGCTGTGGCGGCGGCGGTGATGTCATCGGTCGACTCATCCATCTTGTCGGCTGCGTCGATGTTTGTTTGGAACGTCTATCGTCCGCAACTGCGACCGGGCGCCGGCGATCGCGAAATGAAGAATGTGTTGCGAGCCTCGATCGTCTTGGTTGGCGTTGCCGCCACGTTGTTGGCGTTTTCGGTGCAGAGTGTGTATGCGCTGTGGTACCTGTGCGCCGATCTGGTCTACGTGATTTTGTTTCCACAGCTGGTGATGGTTCTGTACAGCAGACGCGCCAACCGGATCGGCGCGTTGTCGGGTGCAATCGTGAGTCTGGTGTTGCGTCTCGGCGGCGGAGAACCGATCTTGGGCATCCCGGTTTGGATACCGTACCCGTTGACGACAGCGGACGGCGCGACGTACTTTCCCTTTCGCACACTGGCGATGCTCAGCGGACTGGCAACGATTTGGTTGGTTTCGTGGGCGACGGCAAGATTGGACCGGCCCACGCCGTTGCCCACTGCAAGCGAGACCGACGTCATTCAAGACTGAAGACGCGGTCGAAGTGTCAGGTACAAGCTCAGCAAAAAGTAGTACGCGAAATACAACATCGACGACCATACCAGCGTCCGATTCGGCGCGGGCAACTGCCACAGGATCGCCAGCGCTATGGCCGCCCAAAGCACGGTCAGCGGCCAAGTGATTTTGTGGTACGGCTTGGTTCGCGTCACGTAGATGTATTTGATCGGCACGAACACCATCAGCACCAACGAGGCGATGATGGCCAGATTCAACTGCGGACTCAGGTGCATCGACAACAGATAGAGTGCTGCAATGTTCCAGTAGGACGGGAATCCCTTGAAGTAATGATCCGGCGTCTTGGCGTCGTTTTGACAGAATTGATAAGCCGAAGCGAGACAGATGGCACACGCCATCCAGAATGAGATATTCGGCCGGTAGTAACTGAGCGCGATGGATGATCAAGGCTGGCACGATCACATAATTGGTGAAATCAATCAAGTTGTCCAACAGTGTCCCATCGAAATCCGGCAACACCTTTCTGACTTTGACCAGACGTGCAAACGTACCATCGATCGCGTCAATGATGACTGCCAGCACGAGCCATGCCAAAGCGGTTCGCCACTGCGAGGCATAAGTCGCCTCCAGTGCCAACAAGCAACAGACCACGCCGCTGGCAGTCAGCAAATGCACGCCCCAAGCAAGCGCACGGCGGATTCCCGAATGCTCGATCGTTTGCGAGTCGAGTTGGACGTCGTCGCTTAATTCCGCCATGTCACCTGTCCACCGATTGCGCCGCAGTCACAAATGATATCGGTCGCCGCAGTCCTTGTCCGACCGCAGTCCCTTGCAGGTCCGCGAGAACGAATTATCAAGATTAGCCGGAAAATCGTAGCTGAAAACACCGCAATGTCCAAAATCGCGAAGTCGTCGATGAGCCACACACGGTTTGGTTATGATGTTGGCCTCCGACAAATACGATCCGTTGCCTCCAAGACATCCAAGTGTGCCACTTCGTTATGAATGTTGTTAGATCGCGATCCCGTGATGCTTTTTTTTGGTTCACCAATCAGCTTGACTTGCCTGGTGTTGACACTTGCCGGCGTGCCAAATTTTCCACTGCTTGCGGACGAGCCCGAGGCGGCGCAGGCCGTTCGGCTCTGAGTTTCCGCTGCTGGATTCACTCGCGGTCGGAGAGTGGTGGAGCGCGAAACCGTCCAAGGGACGGAACGCGCCACCGCCGATGGATGTGCCGCGTGACGAAGTCGTCGCGTTTGCTCTGTACACGCACGATCATGGCGTCCTCAAGCTGACCGCCCAGCTTTACCCGCTGAAACCCGGTGAACCGCGCGAAGCACGGCTTGAGTTCCAGCAAGACGGCCAATGGAAAGAGGTCGCGAAACAACCCGTTCTCTATCCGGGTTGGAGTGCGCACTTTCGGGTCGACAACTGGGACAACAGCAAGGACGTGCCGTATCGTGTGCGACACGGCAAACGGGCGACTTTCGAAGGTCTGATTCGCAAGGATCCCGTCGCAAAGGATGTCATCGTCGTCGCCAATATGTCGTGTAATTCCAGTCGCACGACGGGGTTGCGACCGGAGATTATCGACAACCTGAAAGCTCAAGATCCAGATTTGCTGTTCTTTGCCGGCGACCAAACGTACCGTCACACGCAGCACACCGCGGGCTGGATCGAGTTTGGCTTGCAGTTTCGCGATGTCATCCGTGACCGACCGACCATCACCATTCCGGATGACCACGACGTGGGGCACCCCAATCTATGGGGCGAGAACGGGAAACGGTCGACTTTGAAAGGCAACGCGGACGGCGGTTATTTTTATCCCGTTGAATACGTCAACATGGTTCAGCGTCAGCAGACGTGGCATCTGCCCGATCCCGTCGACCCCGCGCCCAATCGATCGAGACATCACGGTCTATTTCACGCGGATGCGGGTTGGCGGCGTCGACTTTGCCATTCTGGAAGATCGAAAATTCAAGACCGGACCGGCGGGTCGGATTCCCGAGATGGGGCCGCGGCCGGACCACATCAACGACGAGAAGTACGACCCCAAAACGGTCGACTTGCCCGGGCTCGAGTTGCTAGGCAGTCGACAAGAAAAATTCTTGATCGATTGGTCGCAGGATTGGACCGGCGCGTCGATGAAGGCGGTGCTTTCGCAAACTGCGTTTTGCGGCGCCGTACACATGCATGGTGGGCCTAATAGCCGACTGCTCGCCGATCTGGATTGCAACGGCTGGCCGCAGACGCCTCGCAACCGGGCACTGGAAGCAATCCGCCGTGCATGGGCCGTGCATCTATGTGGTGATCAACACTTGGCCGTCGTGGTCAAGCACGGTATCGACCAGTTCGGCGACGGACCGTACGCGTACACCAGCCCGGCACTTGTGAATACGATTTACGGTCGCTGGTGGCATCCGCGGGATGAGAAACCAGGCCCTCATCCGGTCCCCAATAGTCCGTTGCCTTGGACCGGTGACTTCAAGGACGGTTTGGGAAATCGAATCTCGATGCTCGCCTATGCCAACCCGGTAGATCCGAAAGACGAACGACAACGCGCCGATGGTTACGGCACCGTTCGGTTTAACAAAAAGAATCGCACGATAACCTTTGAATGTTGGCCGCGATTCTCCGACGTCGCCGCAGGTGACAGTGCACAGTTTCCAGGCTGGCCGATGACGGTGTCGATGGACGCCAACGATGGCCGAAAGGTTACCGGCTATCTTCCAGAACTGGTCTTCGAAGGTGGCAGTGACCCCGTTGTGCAGGTCAGCGAAGAAGCGACCGGCGAGATCCTTTATACGGTACGAGTCCAAGGCAATCGTTTTCAGCCGCGCGTTTACGCCGACGGCAACTACACCATCAAGATCGGCGACGACAAACCGGATCGAGTCACGTTCAGCGGACAGCAGTCGAAGGAACGTCGCACTGCAGGCAGCCTGACCGTCCCATTACCGTGACGCCTTCGGGGTCGATGTTAATTTTGCTTTATTGCAAACCGTAGGTGCGCTGCGCGACCTACGGCTACCGTCTGAGACCGCTTCGCGGTCGTTTTTTGTCGCAATCGCCGCGAATTGACAGCGCCACTATTGAACCGAAAGCTCGCGTTTTACCGGCGCATCAGCCCACGGTTCTGTCCGTTTTACCCCGCAAAAACCGGACGCTAACGGCGTGTCGATTTGGTCGTTTCGCGAACTGTCATGATGAGCCGATGGGCGTTAGCCCCGGTTTTGTGGCGGGGAAAACCGCGGCTAACGCCGTGCGGCTGATTAAATCGACACGCCGCTAACGCGCCCGCGGCTGATAAAGGTGGCGCAGTCCAACTAGATGTCCGCACGACCCCATAGGCCGCTTCCTCATCAGCTTCCCCCGGGCGTTGCTTGACGCCGCGCTGGCGGGCCGATTGCCTTATCATAACGCGTTGCGCTAACTGCGAGACGCACGCAAGACCACCTCCTCAATCGCGGCGAGATTCTCCCATGTCAGTCAATCCAACTCCCGACGGCTATCACTCGGTCATCCCTTAGCATCGTGCGTCTATTTAATGTCGAATTTCGCTCCGCGAAATCACGTCTCACCCGTTATTTTGCGGAGCAAAATACGACTCTTGTTTTCCGCACGATGCTTACTTGATTTGCAAGGGCGCTGCCGATGCCCTTGAGTTCTACACCAAAGCGTTCAACGCCACAGAAACAATGCGATTGAATGGTCCGGGTGGCAAGGTCATGCATGGCGAGTTTCAAGTCGGCGATTCGCGAGTCATGATTGCTGACGAGTTTCCGGAAATGAATGCTTTGGCACCTCAGTCGCCGGGTAGTGCGGGCGTTGGTATCTGCCTGTATGTCGAAGATGTCGATGCCATGGTTGCTCAGGCGACCGCAGCGGTCGCCACCATCCAACGACCGTTGCAGGATCAGTTTTATGGCGACCGATCAGCGACGCTGCATGATCCTTTTGGCCACGTTTGGACGCTGGCCACCCACATCGAAGACGTTTCCAACGAAGAACTCCAGCGCCGCATGGACGAAATGATGCAGGCCTGATTTCCGTCGTCACCGTTGGTGCCATCCTCTTGACTGTCGTCGCGTCGACCGAACGGATCCATCCGCGTTCGGTGTTCAGCCCCCTGTTTAAAACACGTTGAAAGCTGGATCGTTATCGGAGCCTGGGCACAGGTTAGCAAGTTCAATCGCGGCCAACGGTGTGGGAACGCGAGGCATCGCACTTAATCCGCGAGCGACTTAGACACCTTCCAGTTGAGCCCAGAAGCGATCGACCGTTTCACGCCGTTTGCGGGAATAAGACCCATCGTCCAGCCATCGGTTGAGATGCTGCACATTCGACTCAACGACATCGGGCGACGTCTCGTACATCCTCAGGGCCGCTTCGATTCCATCGACAATCGATCCGCCATCAGGCACTTCGATCATCCCTTCGCGCGGGAACGGAATCAGAAACTCGTGATGGCTCAGATCGTTCGACACGACGATCGAACGCGCATAGATCGCCTCGAAATGCCGATAGGTCCAGGGTGCGTAACCGGCCGGAGCCAGCGATACCTTCGATTGACACAATCCGGCAAAGTATTGAAAGAATCCGATTTTGCGACGGTTCAGCCAACACGATTCCAAGACTTGAAGATCACACGATTTCGATTTCTTCGCGACCTCCTGCCACGGTCGCCCGCCAACCAGTCCACCCCACAACGACAGATCGGGACGCTGGCTTTTCAGATCGATCAACCAGCGGACGCGCTGGTTCTTGGTCATGTCACCAGTGGGTCGCGCGACAAATCCAACATCAAAGTTCTTGCCGGCGGCAAAGCCGCAGCGTTTCTTTGCCGATGCCATGCGGACCGCCGCGTGCATCTTGTTGTTCAGCGGTGGGCGTTTGATCGGCAGCAGTCCGATATCGCATGGATAGTCCAGTCGATCATCTCGCCAATTCTTTAAACAGGTATTGGTGTGAGAAAACAACAGCGACTTGTTCGAGTAATCCAAATTCACGCCGTGCAAATCGGTTGAGTCATACATGACCATGCGGTTGAAATCGAGACGCTGCAAATGCTGTTCACTTAGCGTGGTCGGCAATCCGACAAACAACCAATCCGTCTTGTGCTTTGTCCCCAGTCGCAGCAACTCGGAGGGACGCGTGAGCGTTACCGACGACCGGCCAAAGTATTCGCACAGAAACCAATACAGCCCCAACTCGGCGTAGGCACCAAAATGGCCTGCCAGCCACCAAAATGATCGTGTGCCTCGAAAACCGGCATCGTGATCTGCCGCGTCACTGATGACGACGGTGTAATGCGTCATAAGAACACCCAATCCGTTGGAAACCTATTGACAGAGACGCCAATCGCGCAGTCCAAAGTCTAGCGAACGGCGAGATTCGGGCCTAGCTCAACATTTGGCGGCCCTTCCTGCCGGAACCGCGTCGCTGTCGCTGCTGGTTGCCCCTCGATACGAAAATCAACAGGGCACTCCGACAGGTCGATACGAACCGCGATTTTCGCGTATCATCAATGATCGCTTTTCCATTCTTTTCATGACGAAATCAACAGATGCGGATTCTGTTTCTTGGTGACATTGTCGGAAAGCCGGGATATACGGCTGTCCTCCAAAATGCGGAATTCTTGCGCGCCGAGTTGCGTTTGGATGCGCTGGTGGCGAATGCCGAGAACGCTTCGGATGGTTCCGGCATCATGCCGCGTCAGTTTCAGCGTCTGACGGGCAGCGGCGTCGACGCGATCACGCTGGGTGATCACATTTACCGCAGGAAAGAAATCTTGGAGACGCTGGAGAGCAGCGACCGCATCGTCAAACCAGCCAACTACCCCCGTGATGCCACGGGTCGCCAATGGATTTTAGTCAAGACCAAGCCAAAAGCAATCGCTCGCTGTCATTTCCTTGTTGGGTCGCGTTTACATGCGGCCGGTGGACTGCCCCTTCGATGCAATCGATCGCGTGCTGGAAGAAATTGGCGACACAACGAACCAGATTCTGGTGGATGTTCATGCCGAAGCGACCAGCGACAAACAGACACTGGCAAGGTACTTGGACGGTAAGGTCACCGCCGTTTTGGGAACACACACGCACGTTCCCACGGCCGACGCTCGTGTCTTGCCCGGCGGCACGGCATTCCAGTGTGATGTCGGCATGTGCGGTCCGTACGAGAGCATTATCGGGCGAGATATCCAGCGCGTGCTGCGCACGACGCGGACGTTCGAACCGTGCCATTTCTACGTGGCTACCGGCGATGTCCGCTTGTGCGGTGCGCTGGTCGAATCGGATGATTCCGGGCGAGCGGTTTCGATCGAGCGGTTCGAGAAAGCCATTCCCATCGCTTGAGAATTGAAGTTCTGGCCTACGAGCGAAGTCGATGCAGCGCCGTGGCCACCAGGAATCGATCGCATCCGGCGTTTCTTAGCGCCTGGACGTCATCACCGCTGCGGATCCCGCCGCCTGAATAGAGCCTGAACGTGGCATCGATCGACTTCAGCTTCCGGCATTGCTTCACCGCGGCGGCGCTGTCACCCGTCCCGACCGACGCAACGTCCAAAACAACCGCTCCTCCGATGCCCAACTCCGTGGCGGCCTGGACCCATCTCCGTTCGTCGCCAAATTCGCTGACGAAAACGCCGTCGCGATAGTCCAGCCCGATCAGCAAACGGGTCGGGGATATTAACTCCGTGAAACACGGCAAGTGATCGATCAACTTTGCCGATTCGGTCGCAAGAATCATCCGATACATTGCACCCGACTGTTTCAGAAACTTGCCGACGTGCTGAAGCGATTTTGTGACCGCATCACCGCATCCCAAATCAAGTAAGATCTCGTCCCATCGATTTGCATTGGCCAGCAGTCGTTCCAACAACGTCGTTTGAATCACCCCGCGATCGATGCCATCGAGATCAGCCACATACAAACGCCGCAGCCCCAGCGACCAGTAATGATTTGCCAGCGTCTGGGGATCGCCGGGCTGATCGAAAATTTCGACGCGACGATACTGAGACCGTTGCCCTGCGACTGCGTGAACGGCAGCCCCGTCTTTTAAATCGATGACGCCGACCAGATCACCAAGAATGTCGGCTCGAAGCAGGCTGTTTGGCCGTCCACCCGATTGCTCGGTGTCGAGATCGTCGTGGTTATCTCGCAAGCGACCGATCTACGCTAGCTTTGGGAACTGCCAGGCAACGAAAACAACGATTCCACTTTGACGATCGCATAATCATCGGGGAAAGTGTGAATCGCCTGAACCAACATCGATTTCTCGCGTGTCTCGATGTTGATGTAACTGAGTGCGCCCATTGCCATGCGGCCGCTCGCATCAAAAGTGTGCAGCAGGCCTTCGGTGGGCGAATCGCCCAGCTGCTGTTGCACCATCCAAAAAAGATCCGGCTCGACCGGCTCAAGCTGGAAATGCGTTCGATACCCAATACCGCCACGACATTTCACACGCTCACTGCGACTTCCCTTCAGCGCCTTTGTCAGCAAACATCGACGTTTGGGAACCGGTTGATGGGCACCCGTGGCAACTTCGCAGACCGTCAATCCACCGCCAACGCTGTCATCGTTAGACATCCAGGTGACCACATGTCCACAATTGGTGATCTCAACGCGAGCCTGATATTGGCTACGTTCCACAAGTCTGGACTTGTGAACCGTATACAGCTCAGGATGAAGAGAGCGGCTGAAAACGTGAAAGGCTAACTCGGCAACCTTGGGACGAACCGAAAGCACTGGCGTAATTCCGAATGATGATCGATATGAAAAACGGCGTCGAAAACTCCGACACTCCGGCAATGAGTTGCTCGTGGAGCACGCTAAGTTTGTGTACGATTTTGCCAGCGTCTCATTTGATTCATGCTCGACAACTCATTCGACACGACCACATTATAGGCAGCAAAACGGGGCTGAAAGAAGAGCGTTTACGTTTTCATCGCAGAAGAATATCTTTTTTGTTTCTGCACAATTACCATTGACACAAGCAACAGACACTGCCCCATGGTCGTCGTCATCGATAACTACGACTCGTTCACTTACAATCTCGTTCAGCGGCTGGGTGAAATTGATCCCGCCGTCGACGTGCGCGTCTTTCGCAACGACGAATTGACCGTCGCCCAGCTTGATGAACTTTCACCCGAGCGATTGTTGATTTCGCCCGGGCCCTGCACACCCAACGAAGCCGGTATCAGCGTCCAGTGCGTTCGTCACTTTGCGGGGCGAATTCCGCTGCTGGGGGTCTGCCTTGGCCATCAATCGATTGGGCAAGCACTTGGTGGACAAATCGTTCGGCGCCCCCGAATTGATGCATGGCAAAACGGACGCGATTCAACACGACAACCAAGGCTTGTTCGTGGGGGTTGCCAACCCGTTTGTGGCGACTCGCTACCACAGTTTGGTGATCGAACCCTCCAGCCTGCCCGAGGATCTGATTGTCTCGGCTTGGACCGACACGGGCGGCACACGCCAAATCATGGGCGTCCGGCATCGCCAGCACCAGGTCGAAGGCTGGCAGTTTCACCCCGAGAGCTTTCTGACCGAACCGGGCATCGAATTGTTGAAGCGATTCTTGGCGTGGTAGAGCGCTGCTGTTGGCGATCGGTTACGATAAGAGTCGTAGGCCAGGAACTTGGAAGAGGTCCGATCCACCGCGGGCAACCATCCATGGATAGCCTGGCTTGTTCTCGATAGATTGGAGTTTCTCGGAAGTCTTCCGACTTCCGCTACCAAAAGTGGGGATCGCCGATGCGATGGGTTGCTGTCGTTGCGTGTTGTTACCTGGCCTGGTTGTGTTGCGCAAAGGCCACCGCCGACGACCCCGTTTTCTCTGGCCCGCAAGTCGGCGAGCTGCTGGCGCCGTTCAAGGTGATCGCGGTCTACGACGAGGCAGCGGGAAAGGAAGCCGAACCGGTTTCGTTGGCTGCAGGAAAGCCCACGCTGCTGGTGTTCGTGCATAAGCTGACGCGCCCGGGCATCGCACTCACGCGTGCGGTCACCAGTTACGCCGATAGCCAAACCGAAAATGGTGCGGTCAGCGGAATCATTTGGCTGCAGGACGACAAGGCGCAAGCAGAGGAGTACCTGACGCGAGCGCAAGTCTTTGAATTTGAAAGTGCCCGTGGGAGTTTCTGTCGATGGCGGTGAAGGTCCCGGTGCTTACGGGCTCAATCGCAACGTTGAACTCACCATCCTGATTGCCAAAGAAAACAAGGTCACCGCCAACTTCGCCCTCGTACAACCATCGGTTACCGAAGCCGCCAAGATCGCCGCCGAGCTGGCAAAACTGGTTGGACAACCGGCACCCGATCAAGAACAGCTGGAAAAACTGGCCTATCCCGGCGGCATGATGCGGGCCAAGAACATGCAGCGCGGCGGCGACAAGAATGCTGCTCCGCAGGGAAACGACCTGCGGGGCATGATGCGAAACGTGATCGCAGCGGACGTCAGCCAATCCGACTTGAATGACGCCGTGAAAGTGATCGATCAGTGGGTGGGGGATGACCAGCAACGTCAGGCCGCTTTGGGACGAATGGCCACTGCGGTGCTTGATCGTGGCCTTGGTTCCGAAGCCGCAAAAAAAACGATCAAAGCTTGGAAAGACAAGTACGCCAACTGAGCAGCTTTGCTTTGTGGTTTTATCAGCCGCGGGCGCGTTAGCGGCTTGTCGATTTAATCAGCCGCACGGCGTTAGCCGCGGTTTTCCCCGCCACAAAACCGGGGCTAACGCCCATCGGCTAATCATGACAGTTCGCGAAACGACTAAATCGACAAGCCGCTTGTCGAGTTAATCAGCCGCACGGCGTTAGCCGCGGTTTTCCCCGCCACCAAACCGGGGCTAACTCGGCTAACTCCCACCGGCTGATTAACCACAAGATTTGTGACAAGGTGCTTAGCCTCGTTTCACGCCGAAGAGGCAATTCATGCGACCGATGAACGCACTGCTGTTGCTCGCTAGTATCGCAGTCCCCTTCGCGCCGACACCGCCATCGATTTCGATACCGAAATCATCCCCATCCTGACTCGACAAGGCTGTAACGCTGGCTCCTGTCACGGCGCCGCAATCGGTCGTGGCGGTTTTAAACTCTCGTTGCTGGGTGCCGATGCCGCCAGCGACCATGCGGCGATCGTGCACGCTTTCCAAGGCAGGCGTGTCAATCTGGCACATGCTGAGAGAAGCCTGTTGCTGCGTAAGTCGTCCGAACAACTCGGCCATGAGGGCGGACTGAAACTGGAGGAAGAAACGGTGTCGTACGAACTTGTCCGGCAATGGATACAGCAAGGCGGCCAGCGGATCGAGCGACGACGGCTCACAGAACTTGCTGTCAAGCCAAATGAAGTGTTGCTGACCAAGACGAGTGAAACGATCAACGTCATCGTGACGGCCACGTTTGACGACGGCGAAACTTCTGACGTCACCAAGGCGACGGTATTGACGGCGGATGATCCTGATGCCGTCAGTGTCGATTCGCAGACCGCGACGCTGACCGTTTCGCGTCGCGGCATTCACACTGTCATCGCTCGTTTCTTGGATCGTGTCGTCCCGATTCGAATCACGGTGCCTTTGAACGATGAATGGCAACTTGCGACGACCAGACCAAGCGAAAACAAAATTGATGTTTTCATCAACGAGCAGCTCGAGGCACTGCGGCTTCCAAACTCGCCGCCCGCATCCGACAGTCAAGTCTTGCGGCGAATCACCTTGGACTTGATTGGCCGATTGCCGACACTGGCAGAGTATCGCGACTTTCAGGCTGATCCATCGGTCGATCATTTGCTCGACCGATTGCTGAATTCCGACGCGCATGCGCGTTACTGGGCATTGAAATGGGCCAACATCCTGTCGATCGATGCAAAACAACTGCAAGTGGAAGGCGCCAAGGCGTATCACGATTGGCTCACGGAACAAATTGACAGCGATACTCCGATGACGTCAATGGCCGCGGCAATGCTCACGTCATTGGGAGACAGCTACCGCAACGGACCCAGCAATTTTTTGCGCACCGGATCATCGCCGGGCGACTTGGCTGAACATGCCTCGAAAGTCTTGATGGGCGCCAGGCTGCGTTGCGCCAATTGCCACAATCATCCGCTGGACCATTGGACGCAAGACGATTACCACGGCTTGGCGGCGGTGTTTGCCAAAGTGAAACGCGGTCGGGTCGTCACGGTGTCTGATCGCGGCGAAGTCACGCACCCCGTCACCGGCCAAGCTGCGATCCCGCGGATCCCGGGTGCTCGCAACCTGGAGCCCAACAGCGACGGCAGAAGCGAGTTTGCGAATTGGTTGACGCAACGCGACAACCCGTACCTGGCGAAGGTGACGGTCAATCGACTTTGGCAGCAATTGATGGGGTGCGGCTTGGTGGAGCCGGTCGACGATCTGCGGGCGACGAATCCGGCGACGAATCCTGGCTTGCTGGATTGGCTTGCCAGTGATTTTGCCGACCATGGTTTTCGCTTGAAACACACGTTGCGAACCATCTGTCGCTCGCAAGCTTACCGCCGCAGCAGGGATCCTGTGCCGGGCAACGAAGACGATGCGACGTTTTTCTCCCACGCGTTGACTCGTCCACTGGAAGCCGAAGTGATTGCCGATGCGATCAGCGATGCGACCGGTATCCCGCTTCGACATGGCGATCGGGAAAATATCCGTGCGGTTGCCTTGACAAACAATCGAATTGAATCACCGGCGCTCGACGTGCTGGGGCGTTGTGATCGGTCGACCGACTGTTCTGCGGGGAGCGCCGCCGGGGCGTCGCTCGCGCGAACGCTACATCTGATCAACGGACCGCTGATCAATGATCGAATCAGCGATCCCCACGGTCGGCTGGCAAAAATGCTCGCGGAAGAGCCCGATAATCACGAGCTTCTCAACAAGCTTTACCTGATCACGCTGGGACGTCCGGCGGCCAACCGTTTATATTGGCAGCAGCAATTTGCGGAAGCAAACGTCGAGGAACCAAAGAAACGCAAAGAGTTCTTCGAGGATCTGTTTTGGGGCCTGTTGACCAGCGAGAGCTTCATGACCAACCAGTAGCGGAAGTCGGAAGACTTCCGGAACTCTCCCGAGTTCCGCTACAGCAAATCCCTCCGTAGGCTCGGCTTCCAGCCGTGCCCTTGCACGCAACCCCATGTCCACGAACCACCAGACTTATCGACGATGTGACGGAATCTTGCGGCGTGATCTACTTCACGTCGGCGGATTGACGGCGCTCGGATTGACGCTCGGTGATTGGTTTGATCTACAAGGAGCGTCCGCGGCGTCAACGACTGCGACAGCAAAGTCCTGCATTCTGATTTGGCTTGACGGCGGACCCAGCCATTTGGAAACGTTTGATTTGAAGCCGGCTGCACCGCAGGAGGTTCGCGGACCCTTTGAGCCGATTGCAACCAACGTGCCGGGAATTCAGATCTGCGAGCATTTCCAGCGAACCGCCGGCGTTGTCGACAAGCTGGCGATCATACGTAGCGTCACGTCGACGCTGGGCGAGCATAACTTCGCCAGCCACTATCTGTTGACCGGTTACAAGCCAACGCCGGCACTGGTCTATCCCGCCCTGCCGTCGGTGATCACGCATGTCGCAGGGAATTCGGGATCGTTGCCGTCCAATATCGCCATCCAGCGTCAAAACGCGATGGCCGGTGCCGGCTACTTGGGCGACAGCGCGGGCGCGTTTGTCGTCGAAGGCGATCCGTCCAAGGCTGACTTCAAAGTCAAAGACCTTTCGTTGCCCCAGGGCTTGTCGACAGATCGTATCACGCGGCGTCGGCAACTACGCGACGCGGTCGACGATTTCGCCAAATCGACCGAAACTTCCTCCACATCGCGCGATCCGTCGTTCGATCAAGCCTATCGTTTGATCGCTTCGCCGCAAGCGCGTGCCGCGTTTGATGTCAACGATGAATCATCAGCCACGCGCGCCCGTTACGGTCGTCATCAGCTTGGGCAAAGTTGTTTGATGGCACGACGGCTGATCGAAGCGGGTGCGAAATTCGTGACGGTGACCGATCGTGGCTGGGACACGCACGAAGATTTGGTGTTGCGTCTCAGGGAAGGTTACACCGGCGGCAGTGTCGGCAAGATTCCGAAACTGGATACGGCCTATGCATCGCTTTTGGAGGACCTGTCGCAGCGCGGGCTGCTCGATTCAACGCTCGTCATCTTGATGGGCGAATTCGGCCGCACGCCAAAGTTAAATCCGCGCGGTGGACGCGACCACTGGCCGCGAGCTTTCAGCGTGGTTCTGGCTGGCGGTGGGATTCGCGGCGGACAGGTTGTTGGCAAATCGGATGAGCACGGCGAACGTCCGGCCGATCGTCCGATCACCCCAGCGGACCTTGCGAGGACCATCTATCGCACGCTCGGCATCGATCCCGCTCGGGAACTCCACACATCCGATGGCCGTCCGGTGCAAATCAATCGGGACGGCGTTCTTATCAACGAGCTGCTTTCGTGAGCGTTCCGGCTACTCGATG